>NZ_BMNH01000082.1 GCF_014646355.1 Nonomuraea cavernae | reverse complement strand
ACTTGGCTCTTCTTGGTCGTTGAACCAACTACCGGAGACCTCGTCGGTTATCGATCACCGCCACGCCGCAAGTTTCAAAGATCCTTTTGAAACGCGGCCTAGGCCGAGTTCAGCGCCGAGTCGTTCCAGGTGAGAGGCGCGAGTGCCGCGGATCGGGGTGTCGGTCCACCAGGCGTCCAGGCGGATGAGGTTGATCGCGGTGGCGGTCAGCAGATGCGCGAGTCGGGTTTTGAGCAGTCCTCGATAGCGGGTGCGGCGGATTCCGCCTGCCCGGACGGCCTGGGAGATCGTGCCTTCGACCCCGGCCCGGACGGCGTAGCGCTCCTTCCACGCCTGGCTCTCCTGCTCGCGGCGGCGCTGGTCGAGGATCTTCTGCTGGGCGGCGGGTAGCAAGGTCAGGCTGCGCCCGTAGCGGTGACCATCGGCCTTCGTGCAGGAGGCGCGCAGTGGGCAGGGTCCGCAGTCCGTGATGGCGAAATGTACCCGGGTGATCGGCGTCCCG
>NZ_BMNH01000081.1 GCF_014646355.1 Nonomuraea cavernae | reverse complement strand
CTTTGTTGGTCGATTCGGTTGATGATTGCCGGGTCGCGGGAGACGCTGAGGGGACTTGGGCCGCGGAGAGGACGAAGGAGGTTCTGTCGTGTCTCTGCGACCTAGATCCGCTGTTCAGATCCCCGAGGCGACGGTCGCGGTGGCACGAGCGGCGTTCCCCAAGGGATGTCTGGCCATCCGGTTACGAGATGAACTGGGTGTGCTGTTCAGCGACGAGCAGTTCGCCGATGCCTTCCCGCGTCGGGGCGGGCCAGGGCGGGCACCTGGTGAGCTGGCGCTGGTCACGGTGCTGCAGTTCGCCGAGGGGCTGACCGACCGGCAGGCCGCCGATGCGGTCCGCGGGCGGATCGACTGGAAATACGCCCTGGCTCTGGAGTTGACCGACCCGGGATTCGACTTCTCGGTGCTCAGCGAGTTTCGGGGTCGGTTGATCGAGCACGGGATCGAGGACAGGGTCTTCGACCTGCTACTGGATCGCTGCTCGGAGCTGGGGCTGCTGTGTGCCGGTGGACGGCAGCG
>NZ_BMNH01000080.1 GCF_014646355.1 Nonomuraea cavernae | reverse complement strand
ACGGCTGTCTTCGCCCTATGACCGCGATGCTCATTACGGTCTCAAGCGTGGTGCGGGCTGGTGCGGTTACAAGGTGCACCTGAGCGAGACCTGTGAGCCCGATCAGCCGCACCTGATCACCAATGTGCATACGACCGATGCCACTGTGGTCGACAGCGAGGTCACCGAGCAGATCCACCTCGATCTGGCCGGGCGGGGGCTGGAGCCCGGCACCCACGTGGTGGACGCGGGCTACGTCACCGCCACGCTGATCTTGACCGCCCGCCAGGAGAAGGCGATCGACCTGCTGGGGCCGGTCGGGCTGGATACCCATGCCACAGCTAAGCAGGGGCTGGGCCAGGAGGCGTTCACCATCGACTGGCAGACACGCACGGCGACCTGCCCCGCTGGCGCGACCAGTGTCTCCTGGTCCGATCAGCGCAAACCCAACGGGACGCCGATCACCCGGGTACATTTCGCCATCACGGACTGCGGACCCTGCCCACTGCGCGCCTCCTGCACGAAGGCCGATGGTCACCGCTACGGGCGCAGCC
>NZ_BMNH01000079.1 GCF_014646355.1 Nonomuraea cavernae | reverse complement strand
CTCGAGCGCGGTATGAACCAGCTCGCCGACGCCGTCAAGGTGACCCTGGGGCCCAAGGGCCGCAACGTCGTGCTGGAGAAGAAGTGGGGCGCTCCCACGATCACCAACGATGGTGTCTCCATCGCCAAGGAGATCGAGCTCGAGGACCCGTGGGAGAAGATCGGCGCCGAGCTGGTCAAGGAAGTCGCCAAGAAGACCGACGACGTGGCGGGCGACGGCACCACGACCGCCACCGTGCTGGCCCAGGCGCTGGTCCGTGAGGGCCTGCGCAACGTCGCCGCCGGCGCCAACCCGATGTCGCTGAAGAAGGGCATCGAGTCCGCCGTCGAGCGGGTCAGCGAGGAGCTGTCCAAGCTGGCCAAGGACGTGGAGACCAAGGAGCAGATCGCCTCCACCGCCTCCATCTCCGCCGCCGACCCCGAGATCGGGGCGCTCATCGCCGAGGCGATGGACAAGGTCGGCAAGGAAGGCGTCATCACCGTCGAGGAGAGCAACACCTTCGGCCTGGAGCTCGAGCTCACCGAGGGCATGCGCTTCGACAAGGGC
>NZ_BMNH01000078.1 GCF_014646355.1 Nonomuraea cavernae | reverse complement strand
ACCGCGGCGTGCGCCGTTCCGGTCCCGGCCAGCGCCGTGGCGAGGCCGAGGACCAGGACGCAGACCGCGACGAGAAGGCGGTGTCTCATAGGGGGTCCTCTCGAAAGGAGGATGGGAGCGCTCCCACATGACTGTTACGCGGATGCTAAACGCCACCCGATTCCCCGCCCAAAGGTCGGATCCGTCCCCGTCCACGGTCTGCCAGGTCGCGCCCCGTGGACGCCGTGAAACTTTCACCGGCGGACGTTCGCCGGCCTGCCGCGCCAGCTCTCCCGGCCACGCCGCGGCAGCGACGGGGGCGGCGAGCCGGGCGGGGCTGCTCCGGCCGGCGTTCCCCGGCTGACGCCGCCGGGCGACCCGACGGGCCGGAGATGAAAGTTTCATCGGTCTCGTGCGCCTTCTGGCGCGAGCCTCACCTCTTTCTGTACACGGCTGTGAATCCGGGCTATGGATGGGAGCGCTCCCACACAGTCGAGAGGACCCCCTATGAGACACCGCCTTCTCGTCGCGGTCTGCGTCCTGGTCCTCGGCCTCGCCACGGCGCTGGCCGGGACCGGAACGGCGCACGCCGCGGT
>NZ_BMNH01000077.1 GCF_014646355.1 Nonomuraea cavernae | reverse complement strand
GGCAGGTCAAGGACAGGTACGGGCTGGCGGCTCAGGCCGCGCAGCATGTCATCAAGAAGGTCGCCGACGCCTACGCCACCCTGCACGCCCATGTCCGCAACGGCCATCTGGGCAGGCCCGGCTCCGCCCGGCGTGAGCGGGTGCTGGCCCGGCCGATCGTCTTTCGCCCGGGCGCGGCCCAGCCGTTCGACGACCGCTGCCTGTCCTGGCAGCCGGACGCGCGGACGGTGTCGATCTGGACCGTGGGTGGGCGGATGAAGGGCGTGGCGTTCACCGCCTCGGCCGATCAGCTCACCCTGCTGGCCGCTCACCGCAAGGGCGAATCAGACCTGGTCTGCCGCGATGGCAGGTGGTTTCTCATCGCCACCTGCGACCTGCCGGACGTTCCGGTGCGCGCTCCGGACGGGTTTGTCGGGGTGGATCTGGGGATCGCCAACATCGCCACCACCGCCGGCACTGGCACCGGCGATGGTGTCCGCCACAGCGGCAAGACCCTGAACGCGGTCCGTCACCGCCACCGGGAGTTGCGCCGCCGCCTGCAGGCCAAACAGACCAAGAGCGCCAGACGGCTGTTGAAGAAACG
>NZ_BMNH01000076.1 GCF_014646355.1 Nonomuraea cavernae | reverse complement strand
GATCGGGCTCACAGGTCTCGCTCAGGTGCACCTTGTAACCGCACCAGCCCGCACCACGCTTGAGACCGTAATGAGCATCGCGGTCATAGGGCGAAGACAGCCGTGCTCTGGCCGGCGGGAGATCGTTGCCCTCCCGCCAGCGCACCCCCTTGCCGTCGCGGTGATACTGCTGGATCCAGGCCACGCGCAAGGTCTCGACCGCGGGGATGGCCCGCAGCCAGCGCGGGGCATCACCCGCGTGGATGGCCTCCAGCAGGGCAAAGCCATCCTGTCCCGCCGTGGTGGCCCACTGGGTGCGCGCATTCTCTCCTTTGGGGAAGCGGTAGGAGTCCACTCGACGCCCATAGCGTTCGATCCACTCGGGAGCAACCATCTCCGCCAACCAGCCGGGTGCAGCGGCGGCCAGCGCCTCCAGCGCAGCCCGCAATGTCTCCCCGACGAACTCCATCCGGTTCAACGTCCGTACCGCCGCCAGAACGTGCGTGGAATCGGTCCGCTGCCGTCCACCGGCACACAGCAGCCCCAGCTCCGAGCAGCGATCCAGTAGCAGGTCGAAGACCCTGTCCTCGATCCCGTGCTCGATCAACCGACCCCGAAA
>NZ_BMNH01000075.1 GCF_014646355.1 Nonomuraea cavernae | reverse complement strand
CGCCTAGTACTCCAGTGACACTTCGCGATCATGGTTCGGATCTGCACTGGTAGTGGCAGCGCCGGGCGGCTGCTTGGTGGCGACGGCGCCAGTTTGACCAGCGCAGAACGTTCGTGATGGAGGGGTGCCGGGTCAGGACGAGTGCGGCCAGGAGCCGGCGGATCTCGGGCAGGGTCAGCGGGATGCGGTCGTCGGTAGTGCTGGGTGGCTGGGCGGCGGCGATGGCAGCCAGCAGAGCCAGGGCGAGCATGGCCAGAGTGATGTGCCGGTGCCAGGCGGTCCAGCCGCGGACTTGGTAGTGATCCAGGCCGACCTGGCCCTTGGCGGCTTGAAAGGATTCCTCCACCGCCCACCGGATACCGGCGATCTTGACCAGGGCCATCAGCGGCTGCCGTCCGGGCGCGTAGCAGCGGTAGAACGCCAGCTCGCCGGTGGTCAGGTTGCGCCGGATCAGCAGCCACCGATAGCCGTCGGCCTGGCCTTCGTCGATGCGGGTCCAGGCCCAGGCATACCAGCGCGGCCCCTTGGCGCCCTGACCGGCGCGGTAGCGGTGCCAGTGCCGGTCGGCCACGCGAGCGGCGACCTCGGCCGCGCTCAGCACGACGCCCTCCAGGTCGACGCGCCGGTTGCCGGCGATGGCCAGTACGTAGCCCATCCGGCGTGTTTCCAGGCAGGC
>NZ_BMNH01000074.1 GCF_014646355.1 Nonomuraea cavernae | reverse complement strand
ACTGCCGCCTGCTCCATTTCGGCGGACGACCTCGCTTCGACGCAGCGGGTAACAGCGGTTCCAGCGCCGCCCACTGCTCGTCGGTCAGGTCGTGCCGCCTCGTCGCCGCTACGCTGGCCACGAGGTCTCCGGTACTTGGCTCTTCTTGGTCGTTGAACCAACTACCGGAGACCTCGTCGGTTATCGATCACCGCCACGCCGCAAGTTTCAAAGATCCTTTTGAAACGCGGCCTAGGGCTGGCAGGAGCCGTAACTGCCGCGCGAGTCGGCGTGGACGTCCTGGATCATTTTGGTGAGCTCTTTGTGGCGGAGTTGTCGTGGCGGCTCAGGTCGGCCGAGCCAGTCGTAATATCCCGAGGTCGATAGCTTGAGTACTCGGCAGGCAGCCGCGACCGGGATGGCGTCGTCGGCGAGTTCACGGACCAGCGAGTAGATTACTTTGGGAGGACGCTCTCTCTGGCGAAATAGGCGGCCGCGCGCTTGAGAATGTCGTTTTCATTTCCAGCTGTTTGTTACGGCGGCGTAGTTCGGCGAGTTCCTTCTTCTTGGCGCTGGTCAGCCGGTCGCCGGCACCGCGGTTGTCGGCTCTTCGATCTTGAGGGGGAAGGACGTCGGCGTGGCCTGACGTGCGAGAGCTCGTGACCCCATGACACTGGCTGTTGATCTAAGACAGTCTGTGACG
>NZ_BMNH01000073.1 GCF_014646355.1 Nonomuraea cavernae | reverse complement strand
TCGCGGATGCCCTGGAGATCTTCCAGGGCGATGCCTCGCCCGGTGCGTGCAGCCTCGGTCACGATGCGTCTGGCGATGGTGTGATTAAGGTCGGCGGCGAAACGTGCTTCCTTGCGGCGGCGTTTCCTCAGCAGCCGTTTCGCGGACTTGGTGGCCTTGGCCTGCAGGCGGCGGCGCAACTCCCGGTGGCGGTGACGGACCGCGTTCAGGGCCTTTCCGCTGTGACGGACACCATCTCCGGTGCCGGTGCCGGTGCCGGTGCCGGTGGCGGTGCCGGTGCCGGTGGCGGTGGCGGTGGCGGTGGCGGTGGCGGTGGTGGTGGCGATGTTGGCGATCCCCAGATCCACCCCGACAAACCCGTCCGGAGCGCGCACCGGAACGTCCGGCAGGTCGCAGGTGGCGATGAGGAACCACCTGCCATCGCGGCAGACCAGGTCTGATTCGCCCTTGCGGTGAGCGGCCAGCAGGGTGAGCTGATCGGCCGAGGCAGTGAACGCCACGCCCTTCATCCGCCCACCCACGGTCCAGATCGACACCGTGCGGGCGTTCAGCTGCCAGGACAGGCAGCGGTCGTCGAACGGCTGGGCCGCGCCCGGGCGAAAGACGATCGGCCGGGCCAGCACCCGTTCACGCCGGGCGGAGCCGGGCCTGCCCAGATTGCCGTTGCGGACATGGGCGTGCAGGGTGGTGTAGGCGTC
>NZ_BMNH01000072.1 GCF_014646355.1 Nonomuraea cavernae | reverse complement strand
GTCAAGGCTCCGGGCTTCGGTGACCGTCGTAAGGCCATGCTGGGCGACATCGCGATCCTGACCGGTGGTCAGGTCATCGCCGAGGAGATCGGTCTCAAGCTGGAGAGCGCCACGCTCGACCAGCTCGGCCGCGCCCGCAAGGTGGTCGTCACCAAGGACGAGACCACGATCGTCGACGGCGCCGGTGACCCCGACGCCATCGCGGGCCGGGTCAACGAGATCCGCGCCGAGATCGAGCGCACCGACTCCGACTACGACCGCGAGAAGCTCCAGGAGCGGCTGGCCAAGCTGGCCGGCGGCGTGGCCGTCATCAAGGCCGGCGCCGCGACCGAGGTCGAGCTCAAGGAGCGCAAGCACCGCATCGAGGACGCCGTGCGCAACGCGAAGGCGGCCGTCGAGGAGGGCATCGTCCCCGGCGGCGGCGTGGCGCTGCTGCAGGCCGGCGCCAAGGCGTTCGACAAGCTGGAGCTGTCGGGCGACGAGGCCACCGGCGCCGCGATCGTGCGCAAGGCCCTTGAGGAGCCGCTGAAGCAGATCGCCGTCAACGCCGGCCTCGAGGGTGGCGTCGTGGTGGAGAAGGTTCGCCACCTCACGCCGGGCGAGGGCCTCAACGCGGCCAGCGGCGACTACGTCAACATGTTCGAGGCGGGCATCATCGACCCGGCCAAGGTGACGCGCTCCGCGCTGCAGAACGCCGCCTCCATCGCGGCGCTCTTCCTCACCACCGAGGCCGTCATCGCCGAGAAGCCCGAGAAGAACCCTGCCGCTCCCGCCATGCCCGGCGGCGGCGACATGGACTTCT
>NZ_BMNH01000071.1 GCF_014646355.1 Nonomuraea cavernae | reverse complement strand
GTCACCGTGATCAAAGACGCCGCCGGGCGGTATTTCGCCTCATTCGTCGTCCAGGTCACCGAGACGGCGTTGCCGAAGGTAGCGGCCGCCACCGGCATCGATCTGGGGCTCGGCCATTTCGCCGTCCTGTCAGACGGGACCAAAGTGGCCTCCCCCCGGTTCTTGCGGCGGGCGGAGAAGAAACTCAAGAAAGCGCAGCGGGCCCTGTCCCGCAAGCAGAAAGGATCAGCCAACCGGGCCAAAGCCCGGACCGAGGTCGCCCGAGCACACGCCAAGGTCGCCGACGCGCGCCGCGAGTTCCACCACCAGACCTCCACCCGCATCATCCGCGACAACCAAGCGGTGTATGTGGAGGACTTGGCCGTCACGGGACTGGCCCGCTCGAAGCTGGCCAAGAGCGTCCACGACGCGGGCTGGTCGGCCTTCGTCGGCATGCTGGAGTACAAGGCGGCCTTGTCCGGGCGGACATTCGCCAAGATCGACCGCTGGTTCCCGAGCTCGAAACTGTGCTCGGCCTGCGGGAGGCTCGCCGAGAGTATGCCGCTGAACGTCCGGGAGTGGACCTGCCCCTGCGGGGCGGTCCACGACCGAGACGTCAACGCAGCGATCAACATCCTCGCCGCCGGAAGGCGGCAGGTCGCCGCTGGACGGAAACCCGCACCTGAAACGGGCGGGAAGCGGAGACCTGAAACGCCTGTGGAGACCGGTAAGACCAGACCGGCCGCGCGTCAGCGCGGCCAGGGCGGCACGGTCGGCGAAGCAGGTAGCCACAGAAGTGCCGCCTAAGCGGCACAGGCTGAATCCTCGGCC
>NZ_BMNH01000070.1 GCF_014646355.1 Nonomuraea cavernae | reverse complement strand
ATGAAGTGGCCGAGCTGGTGAAACGACCACGCATGCAGCGTGACCCGCTGGGGCTTGCGGAGCCGTACCCGGTCGCGGATCCCCTGGAGATCCTCCAGGGCGATGCCTCGCCCGGTGCGTGCAGCCTCGGTCACGATGCGTCTGGCGATGGTGTGATTGGTGTCGGCGGCGAAACGCGCTTCCTTGCGGCGGCGTTTCTTCAACAGCCGTCTGGCGCTCTTGGTCTGTTTGGCCTGCAGGCGGCGGCGCAACTCCCGGTGGCGGTGACGGACCGCGTTCAGGGCCTTTCCGCTGTGACGGACACCATCGCCGGTGCCGGTGCCGGTGCCGGTGGCGGTGGCGGTGGTGGCGATGTTGGCGATCCCCAGATCCACCCCGACAAACCCGTCCGGAGCGCGCACCGGAACGTCCGGCAGGTCGCAGGTGGCGATGAGAAACCACCTGCCATCGCGGCAGACCAGGTCTGATTCGCCCTTACGGTGAGCGGCCAGCAGGGTGAGCTGATCGGCCGAGGCGGTGAACGCCACGCCCTTCATCCGCCCACCCACGGTCCAGATCGACACCGTCCGCGCGTCCATCCGCCAGGACAGGCAGCGGTCGTCGAACGGCTGGGCCGCGCCGGGGCGAAAGACGATCGGCCGGGCCAGCACCCGCTCACGCCGGACGGAGCCGGGCCTGCCCAGATGGCCGTTGCGCAGGTTGGCGTGCAGGGTGGTGTAGGCGTCGGCGACCTTCTTGATGACGTGCTGCGCGGCCTGAGCCGCCAGCCCGTACCCGTCCTTGACCTGCCCATAGGCGTGCCTGCGCAGATCGTAATTGCGAAACACCCGCCGGTCGTGGGCGAGCTGCGAGACCCAGGTGGCCGCGTCGTTGACCGCGCGCAACGTCGCCTCCAGCGCC
>NZ_BMNH01000069.1 GCF_014646355.1 Nonomuraea cavernae | reverse complement strand
TTCGTCGTAGCCAACATAGTTAACCTAGTTGGCTCAGTTGTCAATGTTGGCATGGCTGTCTTGGTGTGGTGAGATTGACGCGATGGTCAAGAACACCGGCCGGGCCGGCTATCTCCAGATCGCCGACGATCTCCGCGCGCAGATCCGCGGCGGCTCCCTCGCGCCCGGCACCCCGCTGCCGTCCACCGCGCAACTGGCCGAGCAGTACGACGCGTCGCTGTCGGTGGTGAAGATGGCCGTCGGCATCCTGCGCAACGAGGGCCTGGTCATCGGCCAGCAGGGCAAGGGCGTGTTCGTCACCGACCCCGACCAGACCCCCGCCGCCGGCGACACGGGGGGCGAGGTGGCCGAACTGCGCGCGGTCGTACAGGACTTGTCGGTACGCCTCGCACGGGTGGAGGAGCAGTTGGCTACGTCCACGACACCCCGTTCCGGACGTAGCAGCCGGTAACCCGCCTGGCCAGCGACGCCGACGCCCCATCCGGGCGACGCCGCAGGCTGAGCGCCTTGTCCTCACGGCGGATACCGACCAGCACCGCCACGTACCCGGCCAGCAGCGCGACGCCGAGCAGTCCGGCGATGATCAGCGGGATGGTGGTCATGACCAGATCACCCCCGCCGCGGCCAGGCCGCGCGCAGCGCGCGGGGGACGGCGGGTCTCGCCGCGCCGCCGGCCGTCACGGCGCTTGGCCGCCTGCTTCTTGATCCAGCGCTGGCGGGCCGAGCACTTGCGGCAGCGGGTCTGCCCCTCCTCCAGGTGCGCGCCGCACTCGCAGGCAGGTTCGGGGTAGATCTCGTCAGTCATGTGATCACCTCTCCCTTCCGGGTCTCGGTTGTTGCTTGCGAACCGAGAATGCGACGGAGAGTCAGGACGAGATCACTACACGACGGGACATGTTCAAGACGTCCGGCCTACGATGGCCGAGTCCCCGGACGTCCT
>NZ_BMNH01000068.1 GCF_014646355.1 Nonomuraea cavernae | reverse complement strand
GCTAGATCGCTGATGTGAAATTCGGCTTAGTGATCGTAGGCGATCAGGGATCGTTTCACGGGTGCGCCGATGTTCCAGTTGTGCCAGATAACGGCATTGAGGGCGAGGATGCGCTGGCTGATGCGTGCCCAGAGGCCGTCTGTGTGGCGGGCGTTGTGGCGTTCGAGGCCGAGTTGGTTCTTCAACGTCCAGATGATCGCTTCGATGCGCTGGCGTAGCCAGCCGGGGAAGGGCATGGCGGGTGCGGGCTCGTCTTCGCGGGCAGGCCGGATCAAGTGGTGACCTAGATCAGCGGCGGCTTTCTCGATGCCGGCGCCGGCGAAGCCCTTGTCGCACACGATCGGGCACGGCCCGGGTGCGATCTGCTGGACGTGCAGCAGGTGCAGTGCTTGCTTGCGTTCGTCGAGTTCCTTGGGGCAGGCCAGGCTGAAGGCGGTCACCGCGCCGTCGGCGGTGGTGATCAACATCAGCTTGGAGCCCCAGTAGAAGGCATGGTGGGACTTGTCCATGCCGTATCCGGCGATCTCGCCCAGGCTTGATCGGTTGACCGTCACCCGGGAGGCGCCGCACCGGATCGGGGTGCCGTCCATCAGCCGGAGCGGTTCGTGCCAGGTCGGGACCTGGCGGGCCAGCCACAAGGCCGCCGCTGACATCTGCGGGCCCAGATCTCGCAGCTGCCGGTTGTAGACGGCCTGGGAGGGCAAGCGCGGGAACAGATGACCGATCCGGGCCGCCGCGGTCCGCAGCCAGTAGCGCTCCTGATCGCACCGCAGCAGTACCTGGGCCACCGCCACGACTACCGCCTCGGCCGAGGTCAGCACCGGGGGCCGGCCCCGTCCCCGAGGCCGTGCCCGCGAAGGCATCACGTGATCGTCCAGATAGACATAGAGTGCGATCAGAAGGGCGTCCAAGTCTGTCTTCACACACCGACCATGGACGCCCTTCGTCACGCCCGCAGCCGATTACCGAATTTCACATCAGCGATCTAG
>NZ_BMNH01000067.1 GCF_014646355.1 Nonomuraea cavernae | reverse complement strand
GGCTCTTCGATCTTGAGGGGGAAGGACGTCGGCGTGGCCTGACGTGCGAGAGCTCGTGACCCCATGACACTGGCTGTTGATCTAAGACAGTCTGTGACGGGGGCCACGAGCTGTGAACGACAGTACTTCCATCCTGTTCGGCATGCCGGAAATCGCGGTGACGAAGGTCGAACGCGTCGCCGTTGACCAGAACGAATCAGTGCGAGTGGTGCATATCGAACGGCCCGAGGACTGGGCCGCCTGCCCCGAGTGCGGAGTCGTCTCCACCACCGTCCGGCAGCGCCGCACGACCCGGCCGCGGGATCTGCCCTACGGCGAAGAGCAACTGACAGTGCGCTGGCACAAGCGCCAGTTCGCCTGCGCCGAACCGCTGTGCCCGCGCAAGGCGTTCACCGAGTCAGTGGCCGAGATCCCGCCCCGGGCGCGGGTGACCGGCCGGTTGTGCCGAGCGGCCGCCCGCCGCGTGGCCTGCGGCGCTTCGGTGGCAGCCGCCTGTCGCGAGTACCGGCTGGCCTGGCCACTGGTGCATCGGCACCTGACCGCGCTGGCCGATGAGCTGCTGGCCGAGCCGGAGCCGGTCGAGGTCCTGGGCATCGACGAGACCCGCCGCGGCCGGGCCCGCTGGCGCAAGAGGCCCGACGGCACCTGGGACAAGCTGGAGCGGTTCGAGACCAACTTCGTCGACCTGTCCGGCGGTCAAGGGCTGCTGGGCCAGGCCGCCGGCCGTACCGGCAGCGCGGTCGTCGACTGGCTCACCGCGCGGGGTCCCCAGTGGAAACAAGCCGTGCGCGTGGTCGCGATCGACCCGGCCGCCTGCTACCGCACCGCCATCCGGCGCTCACTGCCGCACGCCACCATCGTGGTGGACCACTTCCACCTCATCGCCCTGGCCAACAAGGCCCTCACCAGCATCCGCCAGCGCGTCACCCGCGATCGGCGCGGCCGCCGAGGCCGCGCCAGCGACCCCGAATGGGCCAACCGCCACCGCCTGCTCCGCGCC
>NZ_BMNH01000066.1 GCF_014646355.1 Nonomuraea cavernae | reverse complement strand
TGCCGGTGCCGTTGCCTCGGTAGAGGTGTAGGTCCTTGGTGGTGGTGTTGCGGGCGATGATGTCGGCTTTGCCGTCGCCGGTGAAGTCGCCGGGGCTGAAGATGGTGTCGAAGGCGGACCAGTTGTGGCCGAACGCCTCGCCGGTGCCGGATTGGAAGCCGCCGCTGCCGTTGCCACGGTAGAGGTGCAGATCCTTGGTCGTGGCATTACGGGCGATCACATCGGCCTTGCCGTCACCGCTGAAGTCACCGGTGTCGCCACCCGCTCCGTCCTCGACGATGTTGTTGTAGCGGATGGGGCGATATCCCTGCATGCTCGACCACGACTCGCTCCCCACCTGACCACGGGAGTTGGCGGACGGGCCCTTCGCCCAGTCGTTCTCCCATCCGTCACCGTCCGGGTCGGCACCGCCGTTGAGGGAGTAGGTCCAGGCGCCCTGCGAGTGGTCGCCGGCGTTCTTCCATCGGGCGAACAGCTCCATGTGGCCGTCCTTGAGGATCGCGTCCCCCGGCCTGAGATCGTGAAGACTGGACAGGTACCTCTTGCCTGACCACGACGCGAAGTCGTTGGTGCTGTTGCCGCCCTTCCCGGAGTTCGCCGTGATGTGCCAGGCCATCGACACCAGGCCGGAACAGTCCGGCCCGTACTTGTGCGTCCCGTCCACATCGGTGACCAATGTGTTGGACCGGCGCGTCAGGTTGTACTGGACCCCGCGGTTCACCCAGTTCTGGGCACGTGCGAGCACTTCGGAACGGGTGATGGGGCCGTTGGCGATGCTCGCCGCGTTTGCCTGGCCCCTGCCGCCGGCCTCGTCGAGCGCGGTTAGGGCGAACATGGCCAGCGCGGCCGCCGTACACACCGCGACGGTGCGGGATAAAAGACGATGAATGGTCGACCTGTTCATTCTCACGTGTCCTTTTCGAGAGAGAGTGAGCCCCGGAATGCGGAGAAAGTGAGGCGCTGCATCAGGCGTCAGAAGATGGTGTCGAAGGCGGACCAGTTGTTGCTGAAGGCTTCGCCGGTGCCGGATTGGAAGCTGCCGGTGCCGTTGCCTCGGTAGAGGTGCAG
>NZ_BMNH01000065.1 GCF_014646355.1 Nonomuraea cavernae | reverse complement strand
TGAGGAGCCCGGCGTTTTCCGGACACGTCCCAAATGAACTATAGAGTCGACTCTATCACGCAACCGCGCGATTATCGAACCATTCATCGAGGACTTCGAGCGGCGGTCGATAACTGAGCCCTGAATGAAGTCGCCGCGGATTATAGAAGCCTTCGATGTACTGGATGAGCGCGCGCCGCGCTTCAGCTCGTGTCGCGAACTCTTGATGGTGGACCATCTCCGTCTTCAGCTTCCCGAAGAAAGATTCCGCCATCGCGTTATCGAAGCAAATCCCCGTTCTCCCCACCGATCTGCGGATCTTGTACTTGTCGAGCGTCTCGCCGAATTCCATCGATGTGTACTGGCTGCCCCTATCCGAATGGAAAATAGCATCTTCAGGGAGAGCGATGCGCCCAGCGGCCATGTCGATTGCCGCGCTGACCAAGCGTGCCGGGTAGCGCATGTCGACCGACCAGCCGATTACGGATTTTGAGAAACAGTCGATCACGGTGGCCAGGAACAGCGGTCCTTCGCCGGTGTCGATCTGTGTGATGTCACCGATCATCTTGGCTCCCGGCGCCTCGGCGGTGAAGTCGCGCTTGACCAGGTCGGGGATCGGCCCGGCGTCCTTGTCGGCGACCGTGAGGCTCCTGCGCTTCTTGACCTGCACCGGAACGAGGCCCATCTCGCGCATCAGGTCGCGCACCGTCTCGTCGTCGATCTTGATTCCGGCGCGCCCGAGTTCAGCGTGGACGCGCCGGTAGCCGTAGGTGCGATCGGACTTGGCGAACTCCTCCTCGATGCGGATTTTGAGCGCCTCGCGTCGGAGCGCCCGGTCCGACAACGGACGATCTCGCCATTCGTAGAAGCCGGAGCTGGAAACGCCGAGCAGCCGGCACATCATCTTGATCTCAAAGTTGGCCCGCTCCGCGTCGATGAGTGCAAACCGCTCACTCACCCTTGTTCCTTCGCGAAGTAGGCTGCCGCTTTTTTTAGGAACGAGTTCTCGGCCTCAAGTTCCTTGACCCTGCGCTCCAGCTCTGTGAGCTGTGCTCGATCGACGGCCTCACGTGCTTCCGGGGTGTTTCCCTTACGCTTCTCTTTTTCGGCGTTCACCCAGTTGCGGATTGTTTCGGCGACCAGGTTGAAAGCGCGGGCGGCCTGTGCGCATGTGTGTCCGTCATCCAGGACGTACTTAACGACTTCGGCCCGCAATTCGGGAGAGTACTGCCTCGGCTTCTTCGCCACTACCTTGCCTTCCGGGTGTCACGTAAACCCTACTTGGGTCCGTGTCCGGAAAGATCGGGGCACCCCA
>NZ_BMNH01000064.1 GCF_014646355.1 Nonomuraea cavernae | reverse complement strand
GTAAGCAATCAGAAGGTTTTGTGACGCTGGGTGATACGCGCTGATCAGACTTCGAGTGCGACGGGCGGCATCCAGAGGTTGCCGGTGAAAGCGCGGTGGATCGCCTCGAAGGCGCTCAGTCCGTGCTTGCGGGCGCTGTCGAGGTAGGAGCGGATGGTCAGCCAGTGCGCGGCGCCGGTCTCGGATTGATGGCAGCCGGAGATCTTCACCTGGGTCTTGACCGGGCGCAGCGCGCGCTCGCCGGTGTTGTTCGTGAACGGCACCCAGCCGGGGAAGTCGGCGAAGCGCAGCACGTCAGCGGCCCGGTCCCGCAGGCGTTCCAGCAGGTTGCGGGCCGGGGACTGTTTCCGTCCTGGGGCGCGGGGATGCAGCGACAGCCCGACTGCGATCCCGTGGTGGAAGGATTCGAGGTAGATGCGCGCCCGTTCTGGCGGGATCTGTGACAGTCCGGCCTCGCGGGCCTTGATGGCCTGTTTGTTCAGCTCGGCCAGCGCCCAGCGGATCTGGGCCGGCCACCGCTGGCGGGGGTGGTCTTCGGCCGCAGCGGTCAGCTCTCTGACCAGGTGCGCACCGCACAGTTGGTGCCGGGCGTGCGGGTAGCCGTCATACAGCGACAGCGAGTCGTGCACCAGCACCCCGCGGAACTCGGGCAGGACGCCGAGAGAGTTGGCGCCCTGGCGGGAACGTTCGCCCAGGCCGAGCAGGGTCAAGGTGGTCGTGCAGGCCACGTGCAGCCAGCGGCGCCCGGTCCCGATCCGGGTGGTGGTCTCATCGACGTGCAGCACATGCGCCAGCGTCAGCAGCGCGCGGATCACGGTGATGCTGTCGGCGACCAGGGCAGCGGCCTCGCCGAGGATCGACGACACCCAGCCGGGCGAGACCTGCGCGCCGGTGACGTCGGCGATCAGCTGGGCGCAGCGTTCCACCGGTACGTGCTGGAACACCAGCAGATAGGCGGCCAGGGCGCGCAGGTTCGGCCCGTACGACGACGGTGCGCCCGCCACCTGCCCGGGCATGTCCGCACTGGTGAGGCGACCGCACCCGCCGCACCGGCAGCGATGCGCCCGATGCTCGGTCACCGTCACGGTGACCAGGGGAATGTCGCGGACCTGCCGACGCGAGTAGCCGACACTGTCGGTGGCCGACAGCGCCTTCCCGCATCCGCCGCAGGCGGCCGGGAAGTGGTCCTCGAGCTTGTCGGGGACCTCGGCCATGGCCAGGCCGTTGCCCGGAGCGCCGGGCTGGCGACCCCGCTTGCGCCCGCCCTTGGCCGGTGGCTGCTTCTCCGGACGGACGAAAGTGTCACTGGACGGCGGTAACGAGGAGTTCCCCGAGTTGCGGCTCTGCCTGC
>NZ_BMNH01000062.1 GCF_014646355.1 Nonomuraea cavernae | reverse complement strand
TGGTGGTGGGGTGGGTCGGTCGCTGTTTGTTGTTTGAGATTTGCATAGTGGACGCGAGCATCTTTGTGGCCAAGTTTTTTAGGGCACACGGTGGATGCCTTGGCATCAGGAGCCGATGAAGGACGTGGGAGGCTGCGTTAAGCCTCGGGGAGTCGCCAACCAGACGTTGATCCGGGGATGTCCGAATGGGGAAACCTAGCACCAGTCATGTGGTGTTGCCTCCGCCTGAATGTATAGGGCGGTTGGTGGTAACGCGGGGAAGTGAAACATCTCAGTACCCGTAGGAAGAGAAAACAAGAGTGATTCCGTGAGTAGTGGTGAGCGAAAGCGGATGAGGCTAAACCGGGCGTGTGTGATAGCCGGCAGGCGTTGCACGTTCGGGGTCGTGGGACCTTCTTGAAGGGGCTGCCGCTTCTTCGAACAGTGAGAAATCCGTCTGATAGTTGAAGCCTCTGGGAAGGGGCGCCGTAGACCGTGAGAGCCGGGTAGGCGAAATCGGATGGACTGTTTGAGGGGATCCCAAGTAGCACGGGGCCCGAGAAATCCTGTGTGAATCTGCCAGGACCACCTGGTAAGCCTAAATACTCCCTGATGACCGATAGTGCACGAGTACCGTGAGGGAAAGGTGAAAAGTGCCCCGGTGAGGGGTCGTGAAAGAGTACCTGAAACCGTGTGCCTACAAGCCGTAGGAGCTTACGAGGATTTCGGTCCTTGTGTGATGTGACTGCGTGCCTTTTGAAGAATGAGCCTGCGAGTTATGGTGTGTGGCGAGGTTAACCCGTGTGGGGGAGCCGTAGCGAAAGCGAGTCTGAAGAGGGCGTTTGAGTCGCATGCTGTAGACCCGAAGCGGAGTGATCTACGCATGGGCAGGTTGAAGCTCAGGTAAGACTGGGTGGAGGACCGAACCCACCAGGGTTGAAAACCTGGGGGATGACCTGTGTGTAGGGGTGAAAGGCCAATCAAACTCCGTGATAGCTGGTTCTCCCCGAAATGCATTTAGGTGCAGCGTTGCGTGTTTCTTGCCGGAGGTAGAGCACTGGATGGCCGATGGGCCCGACAAGGTTACTGACGTCAGCCAAACTCCGAATGCCGGTAAGTGAGAGCGTGGCAGTGAGACTGCGGGCGATAAGGTTCGTAGTCGAGAGGGAAACAGCCCAGATCACCGACTAAGGCCCCTAAGCGTGTGCTAAGTGGGAAAGGATGTGGAGTCGCAGAGACAACCAGGAGGTTGGCTTAGAAGCAGCCACCCTTGAAAGAGTGCGTAATAGCTCACTGGTCAAGTGATTCCGCGCCGACAATGTAGCGGGGCTCAAGTACACCGCCGAAGTCGTGGCACTGATGCAGATTCGTCTGTGTTGGTGGGTAGGGGAGCGTCGTGCAGCCGGTGAAGCGGCAGAGTGATCTAGTCGTGGAGGCTGTGCGAGTGAGAATGCAGGCATGAGTAGCGAATCGAGGGTGGGAAACCCTCGCGCCGGATGACCAAGGGTTCCTGGGCCAGGCTAATCCGCCCAGGGTAAGTCGGGACCTAAGGCGAGGCCGACAGGCGTAGTCGATGGACAACGGGTTGATATTCCCGTACCCGCTTCAATGCGCCCATATCGAACCTCGTGATGCTAAGAGTCCTTAAGTCCCTTCGCTCTTCGGAGTGGGGGTGAGGCTGAACGCTCGATCCGATCGGGTAGTAGGTAAGCGATGGGGTGACGCAGGAAGGTAGTCCAGCCCAGGCGATGGTAGTCCTGGGGTAAGCATGTAGGGAGTGGGGTAGGTAAATCCGCCTCACGTTGATCCTGAGATGTGATGCCGAGCCGATTGTGGTGAAGTGGATGATCCTATGCTGCCGAGAAAAGCCTCTAGTGAGTGTTGTGGCGGCCCGTACCCTAAACCGACTCAGGTGGTCAGGTAGAGAATACCAAGGCGATCGGGTGAACTGTGGTTAAGGAACTCGGCAAATTGCCCCCGTAACTTCGGGAGAAGGGGGACCTCTGCTGGTGATAGGCCTTGCGCTTGGAGCTGGTGGGGGTCGCAGTGGCCAGGGGGAAGCGACTGTTTACTAAAAACACAGGTCCGTGCGAAGTCGTAAGACGATGTATACGGACTGACGCCTGCCCGGTGCCGGAACGTTAAGGGGACCGCTTAGCGCGAGTGATCGTGCGAAGGTGAGAACTTAAGCGCCGGTAAACGGCGGTGGTAACTATAACCATCCTAAGGTAGCGAAATTCCTTGTCGGGTAAGTTCCGACCTGCACGAATGGCGTAACGACTTCCCCGCTGTCTCAACCACAGACCCGGCGAAATTGCACTACGAGTAAAGATGCTCGTTTCGCGCAGCAGGACGGAAAGACCCCGGGACCTTCACTACAGCTTGACATTGGCGTTTGGAGCGTCTTGTGTAGGATAGGTGGGAGACTGGGAAGCTCGGACGCTAGTTCGGGTGGAGTCATTGGTGAAATACCACTCTGGTCGTTTTGAACGTCTAACTCTGGTCCGTGATCCGGATCGGGGACAGTGTCTGGTGGGTAGTTTAACTGGGGCGGTTGCCTCCTAAAGGGTAACGGAGGCGCCCAAAGGTTCCCTCAGCCTGGTTGGCAATCAGGTGTTGAGTGTAAGTGCACAAGGGAGCTTGACTGTGAGACTGACGGGTCGAGCAGGAGCGAAAGCTGGGACTAGTGATCCGGCATCGGCGTGTGGAAGCGGTGTCGCTCAACGGCTAAAAGGTACCCCGGGGATAACAGGCTGATCTTCCCCAAGAGTCCATATCGACGGGATGGTTTGGCACCTCGATGTCGGCTCGTCGCATCCTGGGGCTGGAGTAGGTCCCAAGGGTTGGGCTGTTCGCCCATTAAAGCGGTACGCGAGCTGGGTTTAGAACGTCGCGAGACAGTTCGGTCCCTATCCGCTGCGCGCGCAGGAGACTTGAAAGGGGCTGTCCCTAGTACGAGAGGACCGGGACGGACGAACCTCTGGTGTGCCAGTTGTACCGCCAGGTGCACGGCTGGTTGGCTACGTTCGGAAGGGATAACCGCTGAAAGCATCTAAGCGGGAAGCTCGCCTTGAGATGAGGTCTCCCACCACGAGAGTGGGTAAGGCTCCCGGTAGACGACCGGGTTGATAGGCCGGAGGTGGAAGCATGGTAACGTGTGGAGCTGACCGGTACTAATAGGCCGAGGACTTGAC
>NZ_BMNH01000061.1 GCF_014646355.1 Nonomuraea cavernae | reverse complement strand
CGTCACAGACTGTCTTAGATCAACAGCCAGTGTCATGGGGTCACGAGCTCTCGCACGTCAGGCCACGCCGACGTCCTTCCCCCTCAAGATCGAAGAGCCGACAATTGACCATACGCCGCGGAGAGCTGGGCGGTCGCTCGACCCTCAACCCATTGGAGTACGTGCCGTACCGCACTGGTTGCACATTCGGAATATTTATTGGCCAATCGCGGTAACGCGATTCAACCGCTCGTACGATTGCGCTGTGGCGCGGTCCTGCATATTTTCATTTGCGATGGTGTGACGTGCCCATTCCTCGGTCGTGACGGCAGTGTTCGAGCTCCTTGTCGTCCCCGGCCGTTGGGCACCTCGACAGTTCTGAAAATCCCGCAAGCGCCACCAAGGAGGAGTTCTGCGATGAAGAGACTAGTTGCGGTGGTAGCGTCAGCCGCATTAGTGTCAGCACTCGGCCCGTCTGCTCATGCGACCACCGCTCAAGCACTGCACACACGCGTGGGCGACAACACGGCGAAGGCCGCCCACACAAAAATCATCACGATCCGCCGCAGTGGCTGCACGTGGTTGGCTTACAGCAGCCATACAGGCGCCCATACCCGCAAGGTGCAGGGGGGATGCACAGGCCATTCATGGATTTATGTGCAGACCACCACCGGGTGGAAGAGTGGCTGGAAGCACAGCAGCGGCCAGGCTGGCTTCAGTATCCATAGTGGCCCGGCGAAGGGCCACGGCAAGATCAAGTACAGTTGGCACAAGACCCAGCGTAACGAGGCCGCTCGGTTCATCCAACACTAGGGAATGGCCGCACATGGGCGGCGCACAGGTGCCGCCATGCTGCTGGCCCGCCCCTTATGCACCGCCATTCGACATGATCGTTGAGTTATCACGGCCGAGGCTCCCGACCCAAGGTAGATCCACGAGAAGCGTGTCACGTGGATGCCTTGCGGCAAGCCCTCCCAGTTCCGTCCGAAGTCCTGCGCGGTCGACATGATCAGTGAGCCTTTTGCGTGCGCCCAGCAGAGCAGGAGATAAGCATTCACGTCCAGCGCGTTTCGGTTCTGTTGATCGCGCTGTGTGATCGTACAGAGGTATGGGAGGGTGCGGCCGGCTCCGGAACGTCAGGCGGTGACCGGGCCGGGTGGCATCCAGAGGTTGCCGAGGAGAGCGTCGCGCAGGACGGTCATGACGTCGAGGCCGTGTTTGCGCGCGGTGGACAGGTAGCCGCGTACGGCATACCGGTGCTCGGTCGCCTCTCCGAGCGGGGCCTGCCCGAGATCTTCTGCTGGGCTTTCGCTGGTCGCAGGTCCCGCTCGGCCTGATCATCGGTGGGTGGGATCCGCAGATCGCAGGTGTGAGCCCTGGCCAGCGGCGGGCCATGGAACTCCTCGTCGAGTACGGACGACGAGAGCCGGAGAAATGGGGACAGTGACCAGCCGATCCCGCCATCTGAGCGGCCCCCTCGGTGCCCATGACGCTCAGGGCGCGTGGCGAGGCTTCTTCGAAGCTCCTGCTTTTCGCCGACGACCTGCGCAGGTTGATCTCGGGAAAACGATCTATCCCGTTCCGGGAAGCGATCTTTAAGCGCCCGCTCCGTCCCAGGTCGGACCTACTCGTGCACCCGTAGGGGGACGGTCCCCGCCCGGGACTGGCAGGGTGGGGACCGTGTGATCAAGGTCGTCGGGCGAGCCCGACGAGAGATCGGGCTCGCGTTGCTATTGCTCGGCCAGCGCCCGTTGTGCGGCCGCACTCTGCTCGGCCTCGGCGCGCTGGCGGGCCAGCCGCCCTTCCTGCTTGGCCAGGGACGCCGCGTCGTGCTCGGCCTCGCGAGCGCGACGATGGGCCCTGCGCCGAGCACCTTCCTTGTCCAGCTCGGCGGCCTGCGGCAGTGACCGGTAGTGCGAGCAACCGGGCATTGACGCGGCATGCGGGAGGACGCGCGGCCTGCGGCTGCCCTACAGCCGCGAGCAGATCACTGAGGCGGCCGTCCGGATCGCCGATGCCGAGTGGCTGGAGGCCGCCACCATGCGGCGGATCGCCGCCGCGCTCGGCATTCCTTGATGAGAGGCGATTCGTTCACCCGCCGAGTGAGGCCACCGCCCGGCGAGTGACGTCGGCCGGGGCCGCGGCGATGACGTCATTGAGCGCGTCCATGGAAGCCTGAAGGTCGCTGATGGCCTGGGCGATGCGGTCGCGCTCCTGGTGGAGGTCGGCGAGCAGGTCCGAGCACGTGGGAACGAGACGGTCGCCGGTGTCCCGCAGGCACGGCAGGACCGTGGTGATCGTCGCGGTGTTCAGGCCGGCGGCCAGCAGGCTGCGGATGCGGCGGACGATGGCGACGTCCTCTTCGACGTACTCCCGGTAGCCGCTGGGGCGCCGCTGCGGGTGGAGCAGACCCTGTTCTCCGTAGTAGCGCAGCAGGTGCACCGCCACGCCGGTCCGCCGGGACAGCTCACCGATGCGCACAACGACCTCCTGATGCCAGGCGGGCAGTGCCCGCTCAACTTGACTCTCATACCGATGTGAGACTTCAACGTCTGCGGCATGAAGGCGAACAAGGGTTTCGCGACGCTCGCCGCATTGTGCGTAAGCGTCTTTGTCGTGGGCACCTCGGAGTACCTGATCGCCGGGCTGCTGCCCCAGGTCGGAGCCGATCTGGACGTCTCCGTGGGAACCGCAGGACAAGCGGTGACCGCATACGCGCTCGGAGTCGTGGTCGGAGGGCCGCTCATGGCCCTGCTGACCTCTCGTCTGCCGCGCAAGGGGCTCGCCATCGGCCTCATGCTGGTGTTCGCGGCGGGCAGCGCCATCAGCGCGGTGGCGCCGTCGTTCGGCCTGCTGTTGGCGGGCCGCGTGGTGTCCTCGCTCAGTCACGCCGCCTTCCTGGCTCTGGCGCTGGTGACGGCGACCCGGGTGGTCCCTCCCGAGAGGACGGGCTCGGCCATCGCCACCGTGGCCTCCGGCTTCACCGTGGCCACGCTCCTCGGAGTGCCCCTGGGGGCACTCCTCGGGCAGGGCGCCGGATGGCGGGCTCCATTCGCGGTGCTGACCGTTCTGTCTCTGGTGGGCACCATAGTCCTGGCCACCGTCCTGCCCCGGCAGGAGGCACCGTCCACGCGACTGCGTGACGAGCTGAACGTGGTGACGCGTCGGCCGGTCATGCTCGCCATCGCCACCACCGCGGTGGGCTTCTCCGGGGTCGCCACGGTGTTCACCTACATCGCCCCGCTGCTGACCCGCGTCTCCGGCTTCTCCGCCGCGGCGGTCTCCGGTCTGCTGCTCGCCTACGGCGCGGGCAGTTTCCTCGGCAACCTCATCGCCGGAAAGCTGACCGACAAGTCGATGAGCGCCACCGTACGAGGGGTCTTCGGCGGGTTGGCGGGGACGCTCTCGCTCATCCCGTTCGCCGTGGTGCGACAGCCCACCGCCGTGGCCGCGGTCCTGGTGCTCGGCCTGCTCGCCACCGCGACCATCGCCCCGCTGCAGGGACTGATCCTGCACCACGCGGGTGCCGCCCCGAACCTGGCCGTCTCGGTCAACGTGGGCGCCTTCAACCTCGCCGGCCGACCTCCCGCTCGGCGGCGGCCAGCCGGGCGAGCGCCTCCCGGCACGCGTGGACGGCCTCCTCCCGCTGGGCGAGCGCCGTCCGCTTCGCGCTGACCTTCTCGGCGTAGGCGGGTGATGGGCACGCACGTGAAGTGCAGCGGGCCGCCGCCTTGGTCGCCGCGCCGAGCTTCCAGCAGCTCGATCGTCGCCTCGGCCTCGCCGAGCCGCCGCTTGAGCTGGTCGACGGCTGTGATGTCGCGGCCGTGCTCGTCCACCGGGACCCACGGCCGCGCTCCCGACGCAGCCGGGCCTCAGCCCACCTCACGCAGTAGGCGTAGCCGGCGACCTCGACGCCAGGACATGACCAGACCGTAGGTCAGCGGGAAGGTCACTTCTCGGCTATCGGCCGACTACGTTCCGTTTGCCCACCGAATCCCAAGATCTGCAAAAGCCGTACCGGTTGAACGAGCAGCAGGTGGCCCGCCTGGAGCGCCCTAGGCCGCGTTTCAAAAGGATCTTTGAAACTTGCGGCGTGGCGGTGATCGATAACCGACGAGGTCTCCGGTAGTTGGTTCAACGACCAAGAAGAGCCAAGT
>NZ_BMNH01000060.1 GCF_014646355.1 Nonomuraea cavernae | reverse complement strand
TGGCATGGCCACCCGCTATGACAAGCTCGCCGTCCGCTACGAGGCCACACTCACCATCGCCGCCATCAACCAGTGGCTCCGCGCCTTATGAAACACGGCCTAAGCCCACATCTCGAAGGAAGGCGGCGGTGCGAGCTTCATATCATTTGATCTACATCGTAAAGGCGCGAGGTCTTGCGTTCTGGCTAGAGGACCATGCGTCCCAGGCGCTGAAGTCCTGAGCGATAGGCAGGCTGAGCAGATCAGCCCAACTGGCCTGGCGGTGAGGTCTGGTCGCGCCGCCCGAAGATGCCGAGCTCGCGCTCGTCACATGCCTATCCGAGCACGTGCAGCTCGGCCGCATCATCGACCCCGCGCTGTGCCACGGCTGGGCCGGGCTGTTGGCCACCGTGTGACATGCAGCCGCCGACAACTCAACCGCCGAACTCGCCACCCTGCCGGGCCTGCTGGCCACCCTCCTCAAGCACGCCGGCCAAGCCGGACCCGACGGCCTGATCGAAGGACGCGCCGGCATCGCCTTGCTCCTGCACACCATGACGGCCGGCCCCGGCGACGGCTGGGAATCGGCACTCAATCCAACGAGTACCCCGTAACTCAACCGGGTCTTCCTGTCGATCTGACAAAAAGTTATGGTGTGCTCATGCCTGACGTATGGCAGCCGCCGCGCATCATGCTCGCGGTCGACCTGGTGATCCTTACTCTGCGCGACGCGCGCCTGCATGTCCTGCTCGTGGAACGCGGCATCGATCCGTTCCTCGGGGCCCTCGCCCTGCCGGGCGGCTTCCTGTGCGACGAGCACGAGGACATTGAGGCGGCGGCGCGGCGTGAGCTGTCGGAGGAGGCGGGCCTGTTCGACGTGCACCTGGAGCCCTTGGCCGTGTACGGCGAGCCGGGCCGCGACCCGCGCGGCCGCGTCGTGTCGGCCGCCCACCTGGCCATCGCCCCCCGCCTGCCGGAGCCGGTCGCCGGCAGCGATGCCGCCGACGCCTCCTGGACCTCGGTGGACGACGCCCTGGCCCCGGGGACGAAGCTGGCGTTCGACCACCGCCGCATCCTCGTCGACGGGGTCGAGCGTGCGCGTACCAAGCTGGAGCACACCGCCCTGGCCACAGCGTTCTGCGCCGAGACCTTCACCATCTCGGAGCTCCAGCAGGTGTACGAGGCGGTCTGGGGCGTCCGCCTCGATCCTCGCAACTTCTACCGCAAGGTTCAGGGCGCCCGAGGCTTCATCGTCGCCGACGGCCCGATGCGCAAGACCCCGAACGGGCGGCCCGCCCGGCTCTTCAAGGCGGGTCCGGTTCACGTCCTCAATCCCCCGATGACTCGGCCTTAGGAGGTCGATGGTCATGATCGTGATTCTCACCGCGCTGGATCTGGAGTATCAGGCCGTCCGCGCGCACCTAACCGACCCGCGCGTGCACCGCCACACCGCAGGCACCCACTTCGAGCTCGGCCGCCTCGCCGGCGACGGGCTCCGGGTGGCCTTGGGCCTGGTCGGCAAGGGCAACCATCCTTCGGCGGTGATCACTGAACGGGCGATCGCCGAGTTCTCGCCGTCGGCGCTGTTGTTCGTGGGGGTCGCCGGGGCCCTGTGGCCTGGCATCGGCCTGGGCGACGTGGTGGTGGCCACGCACGTGTACGCCTACCACGGCAGCACCAGCGAGGACGACGGCCTCAAAGCCCGCCCGCGCGTCTGGGAGATCGCCCACGAGACCGACCAGATCGCCCGCCACCTCTACCGCACCGAGACCTGGACCCGCCTCCTGCCCGTGGGCGCGGGCGTGCCCGCGGTGCGCTTCGGCCCGATCGCGGCCGGCGAGGTCGTACAGGACTCCGCGATCTCCGCGCACGCCCGGTGGGTGCGCGAGACCTACAACGACGCGCTCGCGATAGAGATGGAATCGGCCGGCGTGGCGCAGGCCGCCCATCACAACAGATCCCTGCCCATGGCCGTGGTGCGCGGCATCAGCGACCGCGCCGACGGCACCAAGACGGCGACCGACGGCCTGAACTGGCAGCCGAGGGCGGCGGCCAACGCCGCAGCCTTCGCCGTGGCCCTCGCCCAGGAACTGGCCGTGGAGCACGACAACCATCCGGCGAGCAAGGCGAGAGAGGCGAAAGGCATGACCGACAGCATGAAGAACGTCGCCCGCGACAACGCCCGGGTGGGAGTGCAGGCCGGGCAGATCCACGGCGACGTCACCATCGGCCACCCGCCCCAGAGCCAGGCGGTGGGCCCCGCGGCCCGGCTCGCGGAACTGCGCGACCGGCTGGCCAGGGCGCGCAAGGCCCAGGAGGTGGACGAGGACACGTTCACCGCGGCGCAGGAGGAGATCGCCGTCGCCGCCGAGTCGCTGTCCGAGAGCACCGAGGAGGGTAGAAGTAAGGCGGTGATCGCGCTCAGGAAGCTCCGCGGACTCCTGGCGGACGTGGCGGAGCTGGCAGCGCATGTATCGGCCATCATCGCGGCCATCCGAGGCGCCTTGTGAACGATTCCCACTCCACCCCGACCAACCTCGCCACGGACTCGGCGAACGTCGCTGTCCAAGCGGAGGCCATCCACGGATCTGTCACCGTCTACCAGATGAAGGCCGCTCCTTCGCCCCAGGAGACCTTCAAGGTGGGCCTCAACTCCCTGCGCGGCGGGATGGCTCAGGAGGCGCGCGAACACATCCGCGACGCTGTGATCCTGCGCGACTACGTCAACGGCCGTTCCTGCTTCTATCTGCTGCTGGCCCTGCTCAGCGGACGCACCCTGCAACAGGTGCCCCCGAACGAGATCGCCATGCTGCGCTGCGTGCGCAGCGCACTCAAGGACGACGACGAATGGACCGACGCGATCAAGCTGGTCGACCACCTCCTGACGTCCCGCCCTACGGAGGGCGGGGCCGCCGACGTCGAGAAGGAGCTCCAGGAGCTGACCGACGAGCAGCGCAACGATGTCCTCCAGCACATGGAGATGTTCTTGGACAGTTCCGCCGAGGACGCACTCTGGGCCCGCGCCTTCGATGAGGCCAGGAGCGACCGCTGGGCGAAGGATCGGCTGCGCCGGGCCTGGAAGTTCTTCCAGCCGGAGCCTGCCGGCGCGCGGGTACGGCCGGCGGATCCTGTCCGCATCAGACCCGGCACCTGGACCGGAGCCACGGTGACCACCGCGTTGGCCCTGGTGACCGTCGGCTTCATCGGCGCCACGGCATGGCAGCACGCCGGGACGGCGGCGGTGTCCGCCCTGCTGGCTCTCGCGGCCGGCTGCTACGCGAGTGTGCGCAGCGGCGTGGAGTGGCGGTGCAGGAAGGAGCGCCGCCAGGCGAAGGACCGAGAGTATCTGCGCCGACCGGCGGCCACCACGAGCGGTGACGGTTTCGCCAGCAAGATCGACCGGCAGTTCGACCATTATTTCGCGTTGTACACCCCGCGTGGCGCAGACAGGGCCCAGTGGCTCTCGGAGACGGCGGGCGTCCGCCGGGCCTTACGCGACGAGGTCGTCACCATCTACCGGGAGAGCACGGTCAACGCCAAGCGGGTTGCGTGGCTCACCAGATATCTGGTCGCCGACGTCGCGCGGCGCTGGCAGGCGGGCACGCTGTGGGACTACCGCAAGGAGACGCGCGTCCCCATGCTCGTGAAAGGGATGTGCGTGCTCGCCGCGATGGCGGCGGCTGTGGCAGGCGCCTTCCTGGTGTGGAGCGGCGCGCACGTCAGGCCGTTCCAGGTGTCGCCGGCCGCGCTCGCCGCCGTGGCCCTGGTCTGGTCAGCGGCTCGCGTCTGGCTGCGCATTGCCGCGGAGTACAGGCGGCACTCCGTCGACGAGGCGGAGAAGAAGAGCCTGCTGGCCGGCCGCCAGGCGGCCTTCGACCGGTGGAAGCGCAGACTCGCGGACAGGCCAGACGATCTCGAGATGGCCCGCTGGCTGGAGTGCGACCGCAAGGCGCTGATGGAGGAGGCGATGGGCCTCTACCGGCTGAAGCGGCATGACGTCCTCGCCCACGCCTTCATCGAGGCGCCCGCCACGCCCTCGTACGACAGGGCACGCGTCGAGAAGGGGCCATGGCGCTATTCGAAATACAAGATCCTGCTTTTCCTGCTCACCAAGGACGGCGTGCGGCAGTTGACCGTGCACCTCGACTTCCGGAAGGCCACCTTCCCCAGCCGGGCACGCACCAACTACCGCTACGACGCGTTCACCTCCGTCCAGGTGGCGGAGACCGACAACGGAGAGAACGTCTTCGAGTTGACGCTGACCAACGGCGATCCGATCAGAGTCAAGGTGACCGATCCGCCCACAGACGTCACCGAGAATGAGGACAAGGATCCGCAAGGGGCGTCACAGGTGACCCTCGGTACGGCGGGGCTCGACAACGCCCTGCACGTCCTGGAGGGGGTCGCCGCGGAGGGCAAGGAGTGGATTGTCTTCGAACGCCAACGCGAGAAAGTCCCCCTGGCGGAGGTGAGCAAGGCCGTGAATGCCATCTTCGCCTGACGAACCATCATCGATTGATGAACCACCGTTGCCCAAAATAGGGCCTTGACCGGTGGTGATGTTGGTCGGGCAGGTAGGACTTGAACCCACGACCCACGGATTATGAGTCTGTGGATCAGCGTATCGGGTGATGTCGAACTGCCCCGCTTCTTGACATTCCTGCAGGTAGGGGCATAGTGGGGGAGCCGGACAGTGCCGGAAATACCGCTCCAGAGCGGGAGTGTCCGAGACTGCCGGTCCCCCCACGGTCCCCCACGCAGGCACAAGATGATCTCGCCTGGCTCGCCTTCATCGATGCTGTCGGACATCGGAGCCACGTCCATCACTATCAACGGCAAGTAGGTTCGGACTACCTGTTGCCGCGGACAACCCCCGGAGGCGCGGGGCCGGCACCCTAGGCATGTCCGAGCCCGCCATGTACACGGCACACCCCCGCACGCGCGGGGATTGTCCCCGTCTATTGGTTCCCCAGCGTCGGCAAGGGGGTCGGCCCCGCACGCGCGGGGATCGTCCAACGAGGACGGGGACCCTGGTCCGCATCCCAGTCACCTGGCCGGTTTCTCTCAGGTGTCGGTTGCCTACGGAAGCGAATCCGTAGGCAAACGACGGTGGCAAGGGGCTCGCTACACATGATCCACACCCTGGTGTGGGCCGATCTGCTGCGTGACCGCAAGCGGCGCCGGATGGGGGCGCCGGTGCAGGCGATCGGGGACGGCGCGCTCGGCTTCTGGTTGGCGCCACGGGAGGTGTTTCCCCAGGTTGCAGAGCAGAGGTGCTGGTTTCACAAGATCGCGAAGGTTCTGAGCGCGCTACCGAAGTCGGCGCACCCCGGCCGCGAAGAAGTATTTGGCCGAGGTCTGAAACGCCTAGTACTCCAGTGACACTTCGCGATCATGGTTCGGATCTGCACTGGTAGTGGCAGCGCCGGGCGGCTGCTTGGTGGCGACGGCGCCAGTTTGACCAGCGC
>NZ_BMNH01000059.1 GCF_014646355.1 Nonomuraea cavernae | reverse complement strand
GCGATCCACCGCGCTTTCACCGGCAACCTCTGGATGCCGCCCGTCGCACTCGAAGTCTGATCAGCGCGTATCACCCAGCGTCACAAAACCTTCTGATTGCTTACCCATACGGGACGATCAGACCGCATGAGGCAGGGGTGCTGCACCTCGCTGCTGCGCAACCAGTCACAACAGCCCGTGTTGATGGCCACCCGGCATGGCGTGTCGGAGTACGTCTCCGCCACTTCCCAGTTGTTACGATAGTCGGCTACATCCATCCAGCCTGCTATGACCTAGTCTGGCCGCCAAGATCAGGGAGGCCCCATGCCGGCGGTCAGCCTGGCCGATCGGATGCTTCTACATCTGTCGACCCGCAAGAAGGCCGAGATACAGGCCATACCCGTGGGAGGAGGGTTACATCCTTTCCCTTTGACTGACGGGCTTCGCCAAATCGTCTCGGATAGGCTAACTTTTGCCGGCGAGCACCTCAGAATAGGCGACAAACTACTATTCGAGCTGCATTTTCGCGCTGCAATAAGTCGTCACTATTATGCCATGTACCACTCGGCCAGAGCGATCGTCTTCGCAGTGCATGGTGGTGACGACTTTCAACAACACAGCGTGCTGCCTCGCCATCTGCCAAACAATATGACGGACGCGACAGTCCGAGAAGTGCAGCTCACCGATGCGCGACTCCTGCGCAACGAGGCAGATTATGACTTATATCCAATAGGTCAGTCCGATTGGGAGACCGATGGTCGTCGACTGGCTACGGTAGCTGCGGATTTCGTGAAGGCCTGCGAGGACTTTGCCTTACTGAATGGAATAGTCTGATGCCAGATAACAGCTACATCGCTTTCGTCGAGCGATCTTTGGCGGAAGCTGGCATTGCTACGGAGAGAGTAGAAGAACGCCTCTTCCCCGGCGAACTATGGCTTATTGCGTTCGTTGCCCGAGAGTCGCTATTGCTTGCTCAAAGCATGGCAGGCTCGATAGAGCAAGGCCTCAGTTCGCTATCCCTTGACGGCGACTTTTCCATCACCGTCACCTTCCGAACCTCTCCAGAGTCCTCTACGGGTAGCAGCAGTACCACTCGACGCGGAAAACTAGCGAGCTCACAAGTAGATCAGCTAATACAACTGCTAGAAGCGCGATCCCGTACTTCTGATGCACTCCCAAGCCTGAGATACATAGAGGATCCGCGCGCTGGCCTTGCCGCTGTAAAAACATCTCGGCACCACATCATCTATGGACGCCGAGGAGTCGGAAAGACCGCCCTGATGCTTGAGGCTAAGCGTCATGCTGAAGGACAAGGTTATGTAACAGCATGGCTTAATGCCCAAATATTCAGGCGAACGAGCCCATCCGTCGCATTCCTTGTCGTAGCTGAGACTGTCATCGATGCTCTGCTTCGGCATGGAGGGTCGTCACAGTCGGATGCCTTCGCTCATCTGCGGCAGGTCAACCAAGCCATCGCTCAGGCTCGCGAGACGGGACTTCATACTGACATCGAGGTCGACAACATTCTCGCCAGCCTCAATAAGGCTCTGCGACCCATTCTTCGCGAAGACCTTGTGCGTCTCTATGTATATATAGACGACTTCTATTTCTTCCCCATTGCCGAACAGCCACTTCTTCTCGACTACATTTCGGCAATGCTGCGGGACTGCAATGGATGGCTCAAGATAGCAAGTATCGAACGTTTGACTCGTCCTTTCGAGCCTTCCTCCAAACTAGGCATCGAAATTCCACATGATGCCTCCAAAATCGACTTGGACCTTACGCTCGAAGAACCATCATCCACTCAAACATTTCTTGAGTCTATCCTTGTCGATTACACCATCGCCGCCGGGATTACCAAGCTGTCCCATGTAGCTGGGAAAGCGGCGTTGGGCAGGTTGGCTCTTGCGTCGGGGGGCGTCCTGCGCGATTACATCACGCTGTTCGCTTCCTCCATCGTGGTTGCGCGCGAGAAGCGCCTGGATCCGCAAGAAGTCGGGAAAGAAGACGTCTCTGGAGCAGCCAGGAAGTCTGCTGATAGCAAGAAGCGCGATCTAGAACAAGACGCCTCGGAGAACTCTGGGCTGCTATTGTCTACGCTTGAGCGCCTTAGCGCACAAGTTCAAGGTGAACGACACACATTCTTCCGCGTAGACTTCAATCAAAAGTCGCGACCCGGCTACGAAATTCTGGCTCAATTAGTGGACCTTCGGTTCGCCCATCTAATTCACGCAAGCCTCTCCGATCAACACAAAGGCGGCGTTAAGTACGAGGTGTACATGCTAGCCCTCAGCGAGTTTAGTGATGTTCGCCTGAAAAGAGGCCTCTATATTCTTGATCTCGAGAATGGAGAATGGTCCCTTCGTCTAACAGGAAGGGCGCAGTCGATCCGTAAGCTACGAGGCACTCAATTTCGTGACGCCCTGCGTCAGGCGCCACTTGTCGATGTTGAATATCTGGTCAACGGTGAAAGTAGCTGAGGTCAACGACTCACATACTTGATGCGCGCTAGTGCCAAGCGATGCAGGGGCCGCTGGCCGCGACCGGCCGAAGAGCCGCAGCGCGGCCAGCGAGCGCCTGCACACTGCGGGCCGCTTGAAGCGGCCCGCCTTGATGACGTACAGATAAGTTGCTTTCTGATCTTGGTCAGCGATCTTTGCTGTGTGCCGGTCTGCCTGTTCAGGCTCCATCTGAGACCGGTGTAGCTGTTGCCCAGACGCGTTCGAAGCTGGTCAGGTAGGTGGCTGCTGCTGCCTGTGGTCCGCTGGCTCGTAGGTGGATGACTGGTGCTTGGGCGGCGGGTGTGCCGTAGGCGTGGGTGTTGATCAGGAGGTCGTCGTCTGCGCGGTAGATCGAGTTGTACAGCACGGTTCTGTGGAGCCTGATCTCGGCCTGGTCGATGGCCATGAGGGGGCGGTAGAGGTTGAGTGCGTTCCTGACCCGGGCGGCCATGACGGCGGCTCCGATGGCTTCGTCCACGCCTCGCGCGGCCACCTCGGCGGCGTTCTCGTCGCCGAGCAGGATGCGCACTCTAATGCCGGCGCGGGCTTTGGCCGCCAGTAGGCGGATGGTGCCGGTGTCTTCGGCGAGGAACAGGCCGCTGTAGGTGAGGATGTCGATCTCGCGCGTGGCGGCCTGGAAGAGTTCGCGCCAGATGGTCTGTGGCACGGCCCAGCGGTGCGGGTAGACGGCCTGTACCTCTTCGGATATCGCCCGGCGTTGCGGTGTCACCTCGGGCCATAGGTCTGCCTCGTCGATCTGGAGCAGGTCGGCGACGGCCCAGCGGTGACGTGGGTGGGGGGTGCGTCCGTTGAGCCATCGGTGCACGGTTTTGGGGTCGACGGCGAGGCGGGCGGCGATGTCGGTGGGTTGGAGGCGGGCGTTGCTGAGGGCGTCGCGCAGGCTGTCGTTCATGGGGCACCTCCGGTGAGGCCTGGGCTTGTGCCTGGGAAGCTAACACGAGACGTCCCTAGACGTCCCTGAGTTGCGGTGTAAAGGTTCCAGTCGGCGGGCGAACCTCGATGTACACCGACCGTGACGACGAAGGGACAACCCGGTGATGAACGGCCTCAAGGAACGCCAGCGCGCCTGCCAGGAGGCGTTGCTGGCGGCGCTGCGCAACGAGCTGGTGGAGCGAAACGTGCCCGCGGGTTTCCTCAACGAGGACGACGGCCGTCCGGGCGTGGAGGTGCTGGACGCCACGGGCCGCCGCCGTCGGGTGTACGTGCATCTGCCGTTCCGCTGGTTCTACTGGGGCGACCGGCCGGACGAGCGAACCTCCTGCGTTCAGCTCATCGCCGCAGTGGAGCGCGTCGAGCAGGCCGCCAGGCAGGGGTGGCGGTACGAGCCGCAGGGCGAACTCAGCTTCAACCTCAACAAGATCGCCGACGCGTACCGGCTCTGAAACCCACATAAATGGTGACCAGGTGGCTGACCGGTTGGCGGATCTTTCCCCAGATCGTCGACCGGCTTCGAGAAAGGATCGAGATGACCACGTATCCGGTGGGAACGATGATGCCCTCAGAGGCGGAGCTGTGCGCCGAGTTCGGCGTCGCGCGCAACACGGTGCGGCGCGCGCTGGCGCTGCTGGAGGCCGAAGGGCTGATCCTGGCCATCCCCGCCAAGGGCCGGCTGGTCCTCGGCGGCGACAAGACAGGCGACGAGCCGTACCTGTATCAGACGGTCGCGCGGGAACTGCGCGAGCAGATCCAGCGCGGTGACCTCGCACCGGGCAGCACGGTGCCCAGCGAGGCGCAGTTGCGCCGATCGCACGGGGTCTCGCGCAGCACGGTCCGCCAAGCACTCGCCGTACTGGAACGGGAGGGCCTGATCGTGGCCGAGCACGGCCGCGGCCGGTTCGTCCGCAGATGAGACGTCCTGGGACGTCCTGGCGCTCGTACTGGATCGATCCCGGCACCTCGTGCCTATCGTGGGCGATGTGGGACAAACTGAATGGGCTCATGACCTCGCCAAAGAGCTGCTGGAGACGGCCCTGCCCCGGCGCTGGGCACACACCCAAGGAGTAGCCGCCCGCGCCAAGTCGCTGGCACCCATCCTCGGCGAAAAGGCCGACACCCTGACCGCCGCCGCCTACCTGCACGACATCGGCTACGCCCCCAACCTGGTCGACACCGGCTTTCACCCGCTCGACGGCGCTCGTTATCTGCGCGACGTCCACCAGGCCGACGGCACGCTGTGCCGCCTGGTCGCCCATCACTCCTGCGCGGTCAACGAGGCCCGCGAACGCTCCTTGTTCGACGCGCTCACCGCAGAGTTCGACGAGGAACGCCCGGAACTGGTGGAGGCGCTGACTTACTGCGACATGACCACCGGCCCCGACGGCACGCACCTCGACGTCACTCAACGGCTCGGGGAGATTCACTCGCGCTACGGCCCGGAACACCTGGTCTCCCGATCGATCACCGCGTCAACACCGTGCATTCTGGCCGCGGTGCGAGCGATCGAAGGGAAGCTGGCCGGAGAAGGTTAGTCGTCGGGGTCGCCGAACGATCTCCTGATCTTGGCTGCGCCGTACTGACCGGCGGGGTTACAGACTGGGCACGCGCAGGGCGGTCGCCCGTGGGCATCTGGCATGTAGCGCCAGCCGGTGACCTGGTTCACGCTGCGGATGCGGTGAATCTCTCCGGCGGCAACGGGGCGCGGAATGAAGAATTGGTAGCCGCGCGCGTCCTGCTGTGCCGCGATCAGCGCGGCGGCTTCGGTACTGGTCATCTGGCGAGGGACGCGACCGTAGTGGCCGACCTCCACCGGTTCGTCATCGGGCACTCGGAAATAGACGGCGACCAGCGTACGCTGACCACCCCGCCGCAGCTCGCGAACCCACTGATGGGTGATCTGGTACGACGGCAGCACCGGCAGGCAATAGACACCGGATGGCCCACCATGCGCGCTGCTCACGGCGCGGATGCCCCCACGCCGCACCGACCGCGTGTTCTTGGCCGCGGTGATGTGAACGAGCATGGTCATCGAGACGGTCTCCCCAAAAGCTGACGAAGATCAGCCAATGTAGGGCATGGCAGGCCCAGTGAGAAAGTGCTCGATGCGCATCCGCATCGACCTGTCCATGCGCAGAGACGCGACCTGCTCACGCGGCACCCAGCGGACCTCGCGCGACTCGTCGCTCGGCGTCGGCTCGCCGCTGATGGCTCGTGCGGTGAGGACGATGGAGAACTCTTGGCGGGCTTCGCCGTTGCTGGTGTAGAGGATGACGTGGCGGGGGTCGCTGTAGGTGCCGACCAGGCCGGTGATCTGGCAGGTGATGCCGGTCTCTTCGAGGGTTTCGCGGATGGCGGCTTGTGGGATGGATTCGCCCAGGTCGATGGCGCCGCCGGGGACGGCCCAGTTGTCGTTGTCGGTGCGGCGGATCATCAGTAGGTCGCCGGCGGGGTTGGTGACGATGACGTTCACGGACGGGACCAGGCTGTTGGGTGTGGGGGCGTTCGGGTCGTCGTAGTAGTCGATCCGCTTGGCCATGGCTCAGGACCCTATCGGCCGGGCTCGGTCCCAGACGCGTTCGAAGCTCTCGGTGTAGGTGGTGACCATGTCGCCGCCGATGACCTTGCGCAGGTGGAAGACGGGCGCGTTTCCGGCGGGCACGCCGTACACGTGGGTGTTGACGAGGAGTTGGTCGTCGGCGCGGTAGATGGAGTTGTACAGCACGGTGGCGTGCAGCCGGAACTCCACGTTGGGCCGCCCGATCAGCGGCCGGTACAACACGAGGACGTTGCGGATCTTGGCGGCCATACCGTCGTCGATGCCCTCGTCCGCGCCGCGCTGGGCCACTTCGGCGCAGTCGGGGTCGCCGAGCAGGATCCGCACCTTCACTCCGGTGTCGGCCTTGTCGCCGAACATGCGCACGATGCCGGTGTCGTCGGCGAGGAACAACCCGCTGTAGACCAGCACGCCGATCTCCGCCGAGGCCGCTGAGAACAGTCGTCCCCACACGTCCCTGGGGACGGCCCAGCGGTGCGGGTAGACGGTGACGATCTCGCTCTCGGACGCTGAGGCGACCTGGTCGCGGGTGAGCGCCTCCGGCCACAGGTAGGTCTCCTCGGCCTCCAGGTAGGAAGCCACCGCAAAGCGGTGCTTTCGGTACGGCGCGCGTCCCTTGGTCACCCACCGCTCGACCGTTTTGGGGTCCACTTCGATGGCCTGCGCGAGCTGGGCGATGCTCACGCCGCGCTGCAGCAGGGCCGCCCGCAATCTCTCGTTCGCCATGTCACCTGCCTGAAGGACGTCCGGGGACTCGGCCATCGTAGGCCGGACGTCTTGAACATGTCCCGTCGTGTAGTGATCTCGTCCTGACTCTCCGTCGCATTCTCGGTTCGCAAGCAA
>NZ_BMNH01000058.1 GCF_014646355.1 Nonomuraea cavernae | reverse complement strand
TCGTCATACGACGGGCGGCGCTCCGGGGTCTTCGACACCCCAAGATCATCCCACCCTGCTGGCGATGCTCACGCCAGCATGATCACGAACTTCTGAATGCCTACGGGGGAGCTGCACCGTCCAGATCGCGTGAGAGCAGGGTTTGTCCTTCCGGCGCAGGCAAGCGTGTTCACCCCGCGCACCAACCGTCGAGGCTTCTATGAGCATTCTTGAATATACTCGAAAATGCGAGGCAATCTATCTCTAACCTCGCTTGGATCATCTACATTCCATTCTTCGCCATTGAAGTCGTAGGCTGAACCAAATTCGACTCCTCGTGAGGCTCTAACCTCCTCAGAAAGATGGGAGCTGTCACTACCGGTAAGCGCTTCATAGGTATCGAATGCTACTGAGGCGAGCGCCCCAAAATAGGGCGATGTCTCCGCAGACCAGCCTGACTCTCTATCACTAGGACTCCATGCTGCGTCTAGATCAATTAGATGTCTGATACGAGAAAAGGAGATCAGGCTATCCGGCTCGATGGCAATCGTATCGAAATCTTTTTTTCCAAGCCCGATAAGCCAATATTGAAAATCCATAAATCGGTCAGACGAGCCGATGTTAAATACGTTATAAAAGGCTCCGAACATATCCCATGTATTCACTCTTTCTCGGGTAATGCACAACCACATCCAGAAATCAAGCACTGCCTCCATCCCACGGTTTTGCAACTGCCGCTTCAACCAGTTCACGCGGTCGACCTTTGTTTGGGTCTCGCCACGGGACTGTTCGATAAGAGTCCAAAATTCTGCGATACTCATGCTTCTAAAGCGTTGCATGTTTATCCTTATGCTAGAGGTGACCAGTAGAAGCTGCGGTCAATGCAGCTTAGATGATTTCGTGGCATCATCGTTTCTGTTCGCACGCTGACGGCTCTGAGCAAGTCAGGGAAATGTATATCATGAATCAAGCCAGGGTGCCACGCTTTTATTCACCTGTTCTCAAGGCGGCGCGGTTACTTGATACCCCGATCGGTTCCGCCAGGAAATCCCAACGACCTAGGAGTGAGGGTCCTCCATGAGTTACCAGAACCAGAGCCAAGCCGCCCCCATTCGCCTTTACCTGACCCTCCGGTTCGCATTTCAAGTATCACATTTCGCCCCCCTGCCCCGATCGGTTGACGCAGGCCAACGCCCAACCTCTGAAGCTCCCTTAAGCCGAACTCCCTTCGTGTCATTCGATTTTTATTTGTGAGGCTCATAGGTCTTTGCTTGTTCCAGCGGTCACCGATAGCCCAAGCGCCGACAGCTATGCCAGCGTCGAGAATGACATCTTCCAAACCCATCATTAAGTTCAGGTCGGTTGTCCTGAAAATTATCTGCATCTTACAGCCGTTCGAACCGCAACCGAAAGTGTGATTCTTATATTTGGGTGCTCGCGTCTTGAAATCATCAGCCTGGCCAACCTTAAGCGGATTTCCCCTCGAATCAACGAGTATGTATACACCGCCCGCCGCCGACCTATCTCCGAAGCCGTCATCTCCATTCCAGATAAGGACCGAAAAGGCATTGAATCCCCATTTCAACATCAGTTGCCGTACGCCATACTCCTGCTTCCATCTGGCCTCGTCGGGCTTGCAATTGTTCTGATTCTTACCCCCACAGTACGCATCGGCAAGTATCTTCTCGGTCTCTCTCAGCCAGAACCCGCCACTGTCGATACAGCTCCAGTGCACGCAGATTTGATCGGAATCGATCATTTTTTGAATATGGGCCATAGCCTTGCCAACGGAAGGGAAGGTTACCCGTCTCTTATCCCACCAGACTGTATACGACCTAGAGTGGCCAGGGTCCTGCGCCGCCCCGGACCTTCCGCTGGATTTCGTGGAAGATGATATATGTAGTGCCCATGCTATATCAAACGTAGCTGGATCATGTCCTTTGTAGGCTTCCTTTATGAAGTCATCTATTAGATCTTCACTTGCCTCCCAGAAGCCTTTTTTGGGATTCCATCCATTCGGTAGAACATTCCATCTTTTCATTTCTTCTTTGGTCATGACCGACACGAAGCCGCCAATCACGGCTCCGGCGCATCCCCGAACATCGCAGGCGGCGGGACCGCTGCCATAGCTTCGGCCGCAGCTTCCGACGCAATAGCCGCCTTCGCCGCCACTGTCTCCGAGGACGATGCCGTGTTGGGCGTAGCTGTCTGCGAGGCTCTGTCTGTCGTAGCCGCCGCTGTATGAGCTGCCCCAGTTGTCGAGTTGGGTGGTGTAGTGGCCGGTGGGGTCGATGCCGGTAAGGGGTGAGGCGTTAGCGTAGGTGTAGCGGTTGGCTTGGACGGATGGGTTGGGGTTGAGGGTGGCGGTATCGCGGCTGGTGAAGGTTCCGGTGCCGGGCTGGTACCAGCGGGCGTGCATGTTGACCTTGCCGGTGTCCGGGTCGGTGTATTCGCCCTGGTAGCCGAGATTGGTCGGGGTTCCGGTCTGCGCGGTGATGGTGCCGAAGGGGTCATAGGCGGTGGTGGTGGCCAGCGCGGTGCTGGAGAAGGTGGCGACCAGGTCGCCGTGCAGGTCGGTCATGGCGGCGAGGGCGGGGTTGGTGCCTTCCTGCTGGCCGAGCAGCCCGCCGGCCGGGTCGCGACCGTAGCGGGCTTGGACGCCGGCGCTGGTGTCGCTGATGGTGGCGAGGTCGTTGCCGAGCCCTGTGTAGGCGAAGGTCTGGTGGCTGGTGCCGCGGATGCGGGAGGTGAGGCGGTCGAGGGCGTCGTAGCTGTAGAGGCTGTCGCCGTCGGCGATGAGCCGGTCGAAGGCGTCGAAGGTGAGCTGGGTAGTGGTGCCGTTCTTGGTTTCGCTGGCCAGGGTGCCGCGTGCGGTGTAGGCGTAGGTGGTGCCGTCGCCGCTGGTGAGGCGGTTGCGTTCGTCGTAGGTGTAGGTCTTGGTGCCGGCTTTGGTGCGGTTGCCGGAGGCGTCCCATTCGTAGGCGGTGACCGCTCCGCCGGGGGCGGTCCAGGAGGTGAGGCGGCCGGCGTGGTCGTAGGCGTAGGTGTTGGTGCCTGCTCCGGCGGTGCCGGCGGTGGTCTTGGTGGTGAGGTTGTCGTCCTTGTCCCACCCGTAGGTGATCTTCGCGAGTTGGGCGCCGGTGTTGCGTTTGAGGGTGTGGGTTTCCAGCCGGTCCATCGCGTCGTAGGTGAAGGCCTGGCTGTCGGTGGCGGTGGCGCCGACGGCGGCGTTCATGGAGGTGAGACGGCTGGCGGCGTCGTAGCCGTAGGTGAGTTTGCGGCCGGTGACCGGGTCGGTGGCAGTGGCAAGGCGGTTGGCGTTGTCCCAGGTGAACGCTGCCGTTCCGGCGGCGTCGACGCGCTGGGTGGGGTTGCCGAGTGCGTCGTAGGCGTAGCTGGTCTGCACCGCAGCGCCGCGGGTGATGCTGAGCGGCAGGCTGCGGTCGTTGTAATCGACCGTCAGGTCCCCGATGGCCGTCTGGCGTCCGGCAAGGTCGTAGCCGAAGCTGCGCTCCGCGCTGGTGGCTCCGCCTCCGGCACCGGTCTCGGCGGTGAGCCGACCGAGGTGGTCGAAGGCGCGGTCGATGCGCACCCCGCCTGGCTGCAGTTCGGCGACCGGGTTTCCTGCCGGGTCGTAGACGGCGGTCCAGGTGCGGTCGGCGACGTTCGGGTGAGAGGTGGTGGCTGGCTCAGTCACCACCTCGGCCAGCCCGAGACTGTTGTAGCCGGTCCAGGTGGCGTTACCCCGGCCGTCGGTTAAGCGGGTACGGGCACCGGTAGCGTCGTAGCCGAATTCGGTGATGATCGACTCACCCGTGGAGATTTGTTCGACCAGCGAGGTGACGCGGTTGAGCGCGTCGTAGGTCTGGGTGGTGACGTGGCCTTCGGGCGAGGTGGCGCTGATCGGGTTGCCGGCCGGGTCGTAGCTCGTGCTGGTGGTGCGCAATACGGTGCCGGACGTGTTCAGGTCCTTGACGGCGGTCTTGCGGCCGGCCAGGTCGTAGTCGGTAGTGGTGGCGTTGCCGAGCGGGTCGGTGGTCTTGATCAGGCGGCCGGCCAGGTCGTAGGCCAGCGTGGTGGTGTTAGCGGCCGGGTCGGTCTGTTCGGTGACCTCACCGGCGGCGTTGACCATGTAGTTGGTGGTCTTATTGCCCGGTGCCACCGTCTTGGTCAGATACCCGGCGTCGTTGTAGGTCAGCGTCGTGGTGTACGCCGCTGTGCTCGGCTTACGCTCGATCATCGTTTCGGTGATCTTGCGGCCGAGGCTGTCGTAGGTGGCCTCCGCGCGCGCGCCGGTCGGATCCACGCCGGCCAACTGCTCACCCACCAGGTCGTACTCGGCCACCCATCGACCGGCCGTCTGACCGGTCGGGGCCGGGTCGGTGACACGCACCTGGCGGCCGAGCAGGTCGTACTCGAAGGTGCTGACGTTGCCCCGCGGGTCGGTGGTCGTGATCAGCTGCCCGGCCGGGTCGTAGGCGTTCGTGGTGGTGGGGGTGACGGCGGTGCCGCCGGGCGGGGTGTAGCTGGGGGCGCTCGTGCTGGTCAGCCGACCGGCCTTGTCGAAGACCGAGGTGACCGTGCGGCCCTCGGCGTCGGTCACATGGGTCTGGGCACCGAAGGCGTCATAGCCGTAGCGGGCCGACGGGCGTGCCGTGTTCGCCGTGTTGGCCTTGTCGACCTGTACCTCGGGTGCGATCACTTCTACCAGGCGGCCGAGCAGGTCGTAGCGCATAGTGGAGGTGAAATCCTCCGGGTCCACCCCGTTGGTGTTACCGCGTGGGTCAGTGGAGGCGGTGAGCAAGCCACGGTCGTCGTAGACGGAGGTGGAGACGAGATCCACGGCGCCGTTCTCCACCGTGGTGCGGGTGACCTGGTTGACCTTGTTGTAGGCGTACTCGGCGACTTCCGTACGAGCGGTTCCGGCGCTGGTGCGCGTGCTCTTGGTGACGTTGCCGTTGGCGTCATAGACGTACGCCGTCTTGCGGTCTAGCACGCCAGGGTCGAACGTCTGAGAAGTGAGCCGACCGGCCGCGTCGTAAACGAACGTGGTCGTCGCCGTGCCGCCACCGGTCACCAGCTTGGTCGGGTTGCCCGCTGCATCATATGTGTGGTCCTCCAGCGTCACGTCACGGGCCGTGCCGGAGCCGTTCAGTGTGACGTCGTCGGCGATCTTCTTGGCCGGCAGGTTGTCGTTGAAGTACGTATATGAAGTTTTGCGGCCCATGGCGTCCTCCTGGGCAGCAAGCCGGCCGCCCAGGTCGTAGGCGAACGATTCCAGCAGCACATCCGTAGCTGCATGCGGGTTCACCGGGCTGCCGGTCCAGCCCTTCAGCGTCCGCGTGTTCAGCTCGCCACGGTTGCTGTAGCCGTGCTCCACCACCGCGCCCCGGGCGTCGGTCACTCTGGCCAACTGGCCGAGGCTGTTCCACTGTTGCTGGACGACGCCGCCCTCGGGGCCAGTAATCGTCGCTACTCGGCCCAGGCCGTCGTAGGTATAGGCGGTGACCCGCTCGGCCTGCCCGCCCGTCAGATCGGAGATCTTCTCGCTGAGCTTGTTGCCGTCCACGTCGTAGGCGAAGGTCGTCCGCTTGGTGTGCGTCACATTGGAGATTTCGTTCTTCACGCCCGGCTGGGTCTCGGTCAGCAAGCGGCCGAGCGCGTCGTAGGTGAGCGTGGTCGTCACACCGGTCGGATGCGCCTGGGAGACTTGGCTCTTACTCGTCACGCGGCCGAGTGCGTCGTACGCCAGCCGGACGACCAATCCCTCTGGGTCGATTTGCTCAGCCAAGTCTCCGGCCGAAGTGTAGCGGTAGGTCCATGTGTTGCCCCTTGCGTCGGTCTGCGACGCGATAAGGCCCGCCAGTGTGGTGCCACCGCCCACCGCTGCTTCGCTGCCGTCGGTATAGGTCAATGTGACCGAGCGGCCGTTGGAGAAATCGGGCGTGGCCGGCGTTGTCTCCTTCGTTGCCTCGCCGTGCTCGTTGTATTCCCATGTGGTGGCGTAGGTGTTGTCTTCCAGAGTTGACGAACGCGCGTCGCGGTATGTGACCATCTGGTCATTACGTGGATCGAACTCATCGTCCTCGTTCACGTAGTACTCGGCGTAGGCGTTTTGACAGCTCGATGAGGTGCGGCACGACTTACCGCGGATCGGGTTGCCGCGTTTGTCGTTCCACCATCGGAGAACGTTGCCGTTCCGGTCAGTCATCTTCGCCAGGAATCCGCCAGTATCGTATTCATAGCTAGCGGGGAGCTGCGACTGGTCCTTCTCATAGACCAAGCGGGATGTGCGCCAATTGTCATAGCCATAGGTCAACGTGCCGTTGCGCGGATCGGTGACAGTGACAGTGGACACCTTTTCGATCCAGTCAGTGCCGGGTTCGCTGATCTGCCATGTACCGCCATGGCGGTCCGTGTGTGTCTTGAGGCGGTCGGTTGCCGTGTCGTAGGTGTTGGCGGCCCAGGTGCGCCCAGATGGCAGAGTGATCGTCGCGAGCTTGTTGGGGATCTGTGCCCGGGCAGCGTAGTGCGTCTGGATCTCGGCATCGCTGAGCGGCTTGTCGTAGAGCGCGAACTCATCGATCGTCCCTACGAAGGAGAAGGCGCCGCTGGTGTTGGGGCCGCCGGGGATGTCGGACCACGAGGAGGCCCGGTCACCGCTGCCCACGTACGCCGCTTCTCGATATTCCGGGTAGATCTCTCCGGATATCTCGCCCACGGCCTGACCGTCGAGGAAGAGCTCCTGCCGTCCATCAGCCACGTTGAGAACGACGTGATGCCACTGATTGTCGGTGACCGCAGCCGCGCTGGTGATCGGCGCGTACGTATAAGGACCACCGTTGGTACTGATCTCGCCTAGTACTCCAGTGACACTTCGCGATCATGGTTCGGATCTGCACTGGTAGTGGCAGCGCCGGGCGGCTGCTTGGTGGCGACGGCGCCAGTTTGACCAGCGC
>NZ_BMNH01000057.1 GCF_014646355.1 Nonomuraea cavernae | reverse complement strand
CGCAACCTGACCAACCAACGCCGCCGCGTACGGTTGGCCTGCACACATCAAACGATCAACCCAGCGGCATGAGGGTGAGCTTCCCCCTCAAAGTCGAAGAGCCCAATTGTCAGTGCCGAGATAATACGGGGACACTCTGTTGATGTTTCCCGGCCAGCAGAGGTCCTCCATCCTTGGCAGTGGCTGCGGAGCGCCGGTCCGCGCGTTGTCGCCGACGAAACTATCCAGCGGTGGCGACTGGATCACTGTCGGCTCCGACCGCGTCGCCCGTCTGGACGTCAGGGCCACGATTCGCACCCACGACGACGAGCTGGTGTTCCTCACCGTGACCGGCCGCGCCACGATGTCGGACGAGGTGATCAATCGGCTGTTCGCCGGCGAAACCATCGGCTGGGAGGAGATGCACGCCCGGTCCGCGCCGCTGTTCGAGACCGGCGCGGACGGCTACGCGTGGCTGAACTCCGCCGCCGCCGTCAAGAACTGTCCCTCAACCACGTCGACTACGCGTCTACAGCATCCGATGATCAGTGGATCGCACACCTTCGCGTCCGGCGGGTGCCCCCGTGAGGCGTCATCCCACCGGCGACGGAGGGTTCGGGAGGAAGGCGGCGCGTAGTGCCTCGCTCACCGTGGCCGTCGCCGGGCCGTCGCACCGGCCGGCCCGGGTGACGAGCAGGACACGCGGAGCGGGTAGCCCCGGCGTGTCGATCGTGGCCAGCTTTCCGGCGCGAATGGACTCCTCGACGGCGACACGTGGCAGGACACTGAGCCCGAGATCGGCTGCGACACAGGCGCGGATCGCATCCACACTGCCGAAGCGACTCACCTTCGCACGGCCACTGGCTGCCATGCCAAGTCGCCGGGCCACCACGTCGCCGTAGCTGCATCCCTCCTCCAGCAGCAGGAACTCGTGCTCGGCGAGACGCTGCCAGCTGACACGCCGTCCCACCAGCGGGTGATCCGGTGCGCAGATGACGGCCAGCCGTTCCGTGCCGATCCGTTCGCCACCGATGCCGGCGTTGGTCAGCTCGCATTCGAATACCAGCGCCAGGTCGGCGGACCCGTTTCCCAGTGCGTCAAGGGCAGCCGTGGTGCCGGCGGCAGCCACCGACAGCTGCACCTGGGGATGGTGTTGCCGCAGGAACATGGCTACCTGTGGCAGGCGATGACCGCAAAGGGTGCCGGGGGCGACCAGGCGGACGGCGCAGTGACCGTCGGCCGGGTCGGCGATCCGCTCGGCCTCCGCGGCCAGGTCGAGCATTTGCCGGGCGAGCGGCAGCAAGCGCCGTCCGTGCGCGGTCAGGACGACTCGGGTGGGTAGCCGGTCGAACAGTCGCACTCCGAGCCTCTGCTCCAGGGACTGAATGTGCGCGCTGACGGTGGATTGGGCGAACGCCAGGTCCTGGGCGGTCGCGGTGAAGCTGCCTGTGTCGTGCAGCGAGACGAATGTCCGCAGCAGCCGCGTGTCCATGTAGCTCAGCCTATCGAAATCTTCGATGGAGGCATCCAAAAACATTCGTTGGACTCGATGGGCAAAGTGGTGCAGATTGATCACGGCTCACCGACTGACCGTGAAGACGAGCAGTTCGCCGTGCTTGCGCACGAGCGGAGCGAACCCGGTGCACCTCTCTGGGCCGAGGCCGCCTCGTGGCGGTCCACGTCCCGGTAACCCAACGCGCGGCGATAGGAGCTGACATGTGGCCGGACCTCGACGACAGGGGTCACCTCGTCGGATACGTGAACGACCGGCAGCCGAACAACTGGGGCCGTTGGGGGCCGGACGACGAGCTCGGAACCGTGAATTTCATCACCCCGGCCATGGTGACCGAGGCCGCGGGGTCGGTCCGCGACGGCCGGGCGGTGAGCTGCGCCATCCCGATCCAGGAGGTGATGCCGGTCAACCCGGCCCGGCCGGCGGTCGTGCACACGTTCATGTACACCGGTGTGGACTTCGCCGGGCCCGATGCGCACAAGGAGTTCAACGGGTTCCAGGGCAGCGACGATCACATCTCCATGCCGCTGCAGAGTTCGACCCACTGGGACGGGCTGGCTCATGTCGCCCACGACGACGCGATGTACAACGGCTTCTGGGCCGGGAACGTCGCCGCCTACAGCGGGGCCCGGCGCTGCGGCACCCATCTCCTCAAAGATCGGCTGGCGGGCAGGGGCGTCCTTCTGGACATCGCCCGGCATCTGGGAGTCGACCACCTGGCGCCCGGCCACGCGATCACCGTCGACGAACTGGACGCCTGTGCGGCGGCTCAGGACGTCGAGATCGGCACTGGCGACATCCTCCTGCTCCGTACCGGGGAGATGCCGTTCTTCTACGGGTTGCCGGACAAAGCCGAGTTCTGGCTCGCCGGATCGCCCGGACTGGCCATGGAGACAGTGGACTGGATCCATCACCGTGAGATCGCCGCGCTCGCTGTGGACAACATCGCGATCGAGGTGGTGCCGGCGCGACCGTACGAGGGCGGCTATCCGATGCACGCGCGGCTCATCCGCGATCTCGGCCTGACCATCGGCGAGTTGTGGTGGCTCGAAGAACTCACCGAGGCCTGCGAGGCGGCGAACCGATGGGAGTTCTTCCTGGTCGCGGCCCCGCTACACGTCACCAACGCCGCCGGTGCACCGATCAACCCCATCGCGTTTCTGTAGCCCGCTACGCCTCGCGCGATCAGACTCGCGCAATCAGAAGGGCAGTCCTCGTGCGTGTGACCGACCGGCGAACGTCCGAGATGGCGGTGTACCTCGTGCTGACCGCCGCGATGGCATTGTTCGGCAGTGCCTTCGCCGCGTCCAAGGTCCTGGCGGACACGCTGCCCCCCGAAGTCGCGGCGGCCCTGCGTTTCGGGTGTGGCGCGCTCGTCCTGCTGGTCTGGCTCGGTGCCACGGGTCGTGGGTTCGGCCTGCCGGCCCGCGACTGGCCGCGGATCCTGGTGGCGGGAGCTCTGGGCGTGTTCGCCTTCAACTGGCTGTTCTTCTGGGGGTTGCACCAGTCGCCGTCCGTCGACGGAAGCATCCTCGTGCCGGTGCTCAGCCCGGTGTTGACCACGGCGGTCTCGGCGTTGTTCCTCCGCGACACCGTCTCGCCCGCGCGGATCACCGGCCTGACCGTGGGTGTCGGCGGGGCGCTGCTGTTCCTCATCGGCGTGGGCGGCCCGGCGAACGGCCGGCGACTGATCGGCGACCTGGCCTACGTGGCCGGTGCGGGGGTCTGGGCCGCGTACACGTTGCTCGGCCGGCGAATTCTCGCAGGCATCGACCCGCTGAAGGCGACAGCCCTCACCACGTCTGCCGGCTCTCTCATGCTCCTCCTGGCAGCCGGGCCGGCACTGGCGTCCGTGGCCTGGTCGGGCCTGTCCGCCGGGATCTGGCTCACCATCGCCTACCTCGGCGTCTTCCCGACGGCCATCGCCTATGTCGCCTACTTTCACGGCATCCGATCGATCGGCCCGGCCCGTACTTCGATCATGATGTTGCTCGTCCCGGTCTTCGGTGCCTCAGGAAGCCTCATCGTGCTTCACGAGTCACTGACTCCCGTCCAATACGCGGGTGGCGCGCTGATGCTCGGCGGAGCCCTGCTCGCCGTGGCGCGCGACGCCTTCGCCGCACCGGCGCGCCGGCCACGGCGTGGCAGGGAGCCGATCCCGCTGAAACGCCCCCTCCGTCGCTGACGGTCCGCGGGTGCGCAAACCACGCGGTGCGCCGACCGGCCGTGACCGGCTTCCCCGGCGTCCGTCTCGCCTTTCGGGCGGTCGGCGCGGTACTGGGGCTCGCGTGTCCACATAGATCACGGCAAATCGTGGCACGGGGCACATCCCGTGCCGTCACGAACTCGCCCACCACCGGGTCGAGGTAACTACGCAAGGAAAGGGGGTGAGTTTCATGCGTAACTATGACTGGACCTGATCAGTTGACGCGCTTGTGGCAGGTCGCTCGGGTATCGACGGGTATCGGCGCCCGTAATGATCTGTCCCGGGCGTAACCCGGTGTACTGGTCGGCGGTGCCTCGCCTGTCTTTCCCGCTTGGCGCCGCCGACCTCCTTGGGGGAGTCGACACAGCGTGCTGCAGGGCCGTTCGCGTCCGGCTTCGGCCGACCGGCCCGCCAACGTCACGGATGACCGCGCGAATGCGTTCGTCGTCCCGGACCACGTCGGGATCGTGCTCCAGGAAGGCGAGCACGGTGGCGGCGATGCCGAAACCTGGAAGGCTCCACTCGGCCGGTGCCGCGATCCGGGCGGTGAAGTCGCGCTCGGCGCGCGCGATCGCGGTGTACGCAGCCACTCCTGCCGCTCCAGCACGACCCCAAGCACCAGTGAGGAGTACTTCATGATCCGGAGGCCCTCGGCCGTCGAGACCGCCACGTCTCTCCCCGCCTTCTTCGTCTTGCTCTTCGTCGTCGCGGTGCCCTTCTGGGTGGTCGGCGCGTTCACCGGCCATCTGCCCGGCGTGCCGATGCGGCTTCCGGTGAGCGCCCTGATGTTCCCGGGGCCGCTCCTCGTGGCCGTGTTCTTGCTGCGCCGCCGCGAGTCAGGCGCGACCCGGCTGCTGCTGCGCCGCGCCTTCGCTCCGCGGCGACTTGCCCACCCGGCCTGGCTGACGGCCACGTTCCTGCTCGTGCCCGGCATCGCCCTGCTCGGCTACGCGCTGGACAGAGCCATGGGCGGGGCATCATCCCAGGGCCTTGACGTCTCGATCCTGGCCGTGCCGCCGCTGTTCGCGCTGTTCTTCGCCGCGGCCGTGGCTGAGGAGGCGGGCTGGACGGGCTTCGCCCTCGACCCGCTGCGCGCCCGCTGGGGCGACCTGGGCGCCGCCCTCGTGCTTGGTGTGGTCTGGGGTTCGTGGCATCTGGTGCCGCTGGTTCAGGCGGGGCGCACACCGGGGTGGATCGCCTGGTGGGCGCTGGGGACGGTCGGCGCGAGACTGGTCATGGTCCGGCTGTACGTCGCCACCGGCGGCAGTGTGCTGTCGGCCGTGCTCCTGCACACGATGCTGAATCTCACCCAGTCGCTGCTTCCCGGCTACACGGCCGACACGAGTCTGATCGCCGCCGTCGCGGTCGTCACGGCGATCACCGGGGTCCTGTCGTTCCTCTGGCCGCGACGGGCAGGCCGGGCCGTTGGGCGTCCACCGCGCCCCTCGGTCACGAGGTCCTGACGACCGGTTGGCGATCCAGCTACGCCAGGACCGCGCGGCGGCTGTCCGGGCCCGCCGCGCGGTCGGCCGCCTGCTGCGCTCCTGACCGGCTGTTCCGGTCGATCCGCAGGTTCGTCCCAGGACTAAGCCCGCAGGGCCAGGATGACCTCGAGCTCGACCGGCATCTCCGCGGGCAGCGCGGTCGAGCCGAACACGAGCCTGCTGTGCCGGGTGGGCGCGAAGGCGATGTCGAACACTTCGGACGCGCCATCCGCAACGGTCGCATGGTCGCGGAAGCCAGCCGGGCAGGCTAGGTGCACGGCCAGCCTCACCACCCTGTCCACGGCATGCAAACCGACCTCCCCGTGCACCACGGCAAGGGCGTTCAGGGCCGCGGCCGAAGCCGCGGCGCGGCCTTGGGTGAGCTCCAGCTCCGCACCCAGGCGTCCGGTCATCAGCGGTGACCCACGGTGCAGGGGGAGCATCCCGCTGAGGAACATCAGATCGCCCACGCGGACGCCGGGCACGTACGCGCCCAGCGGCTGCGGTGCTTCGGGCAGGTGCAAGCCCGCGTCCCGCAGGCGCTGGAGAGATCCGCTCACTGGGGCACCATCCTCGTGTCAGGGGATACGTTCGCGACCGCGACGGGGCGGGCCGGGGCGGCCGTGCGCTCTTGCCGGGAGAAGCGCTCGGGTTCGGTCACGCGATCAGTGGGCCGATCGTCTGATCGGCTTGGCCGGGCGTCCAGCGCTCGCCGAGCAGCTTGTAGTTCATGCGAGGGAAGAAGCCGTGGCGAGAACCGACCTCCCCGCTGAGCAGGGTCATCCGTTCCACGGTGCGGGCGTTGGCGAGTCGTCCTGCGTCGAGATAGCGGAACGGCGTTCCTTCACCCAGCTGGATGACCTGCCGCTTCGCCTCCTCATCGTCGGAGACGACGTAGACGTCGCTGATCGCGCCCGCGAAATCAGGGGCGTCGAAGACCTCCCACCACACGTTCTTGAACGCGCCCACCACCCTGGTGCGCGGCAGCCGCTCAGCGATCTGCTCGGCGCCGCTCGTGTTCCAGGGAGTGATGAAGTCGGTGTAGTCCTGATTGAACGGGTTGGTGATATCGATCAGGATCTTGGCGGCCAACCGCTCGCTCATGGCCTCCAGTTGATCGAGGAGCCCGTCGCGAATGAAGATGGCCGGCAGGATCACCGGCGCGTCGAGAGCCTCCTGATATCCGCCGGCGGCAAGGCGGGGGTGAGCCAGCTTCGCGGCGATCCTCTGAGCCCGGGCGGTGTCACGAGACCCGAGTACGACCTCGTGGCCGGCCGCGCTGTACATCACCGCCAATCGAACTCCCATGCGCCCGGTGCCCAGAATGCCGATCTTCATAGTGCCGCTCCTTGTCGTGAGGAGTCCGGGGTGCGAGGGCTGATCGCCGCGCACCCGGCAGGACCATCGAACGGTCGAGAGCATAGCATCGAAACATAGTTATATAGCAATATTCCTAAGTATCTGGCTGGTAGCCTGGGCGCATGGGCGATGTGGAGCAGGCGGTCGACGAGGAGATTCTGCGCGCTCTCGCCAGCACCGCACGGCTCGACATCCTGCGCTGGCTCAAGGACCCCGCCGGCAACTTCGGTCGCCAGGAGATCGGTGACTTCGATGTCGAGGGCGTGTGCGTGTCGGTGATCCAGGATCGGGCGGGCATGTCGCAGCCGGCCGTCTCGGCGCACCTGAAGATCCTTCACCAGGCTGGGCTCGTGACGCGCAAGAAGATCGGTAACTGGCACTTCTACAGACGCGACGAGCTCGCCATACGGCGCTTCCTCGACACGCTGTCCACCGCACTCTGACAGCCGCTGGACGTTCGCCGGTTGGGTTCGTACCGTCGCAGCCTCCGCACCGTCACCGGATCGGCGAGCGGCGAGACGCCTCGGGGCGTGGCGACCTTCCATCCGGAGCCGGGCCGGCTCTCGGCCGCGTTCGTCTGGGAGTGGCTGTTGCGCGTGTTCGCGGCGGTGGAGTTCACCCGGGTCGTTCCCGCCTCGGGCAACCTGGCCGTCTGCGGGCAGCAGTTCTGGCCGGGCACCCACCGCGCCGGCCTCACCCTGACGCTGCGGGCCGATACCGGCACCGGAACGGAAGGTCACCTCGGGCGGGTAGAACTGCGTCCATGGACGTGATCAAGCTGCAGCAGGCGTTAGACGACCTCTTCGACCAGTCCCTGCTGCGGCACGGGTTCGTGGACCACCTGCGCGACTACCAGCTCGTGATCCTCCCGATGCCCGACCCCCGGACCGGGACCACGCCGCCGCGGCGTCGTTATCTGTTCCGGTACTGCGTGCAGGCCACCTGCGCCACCGCGTTGCCGGCCGACACCTGGCGGGTGTCGCTCGATGACCGGCTCACCACCTTCGAAACCGGCGTCGAGCTCGACGGGTACGTCTGGGGCGTCAACTGGCAGTCGCTCTATCCCGGCGCCACGCTCATCAGCGACTCACCCACCGCCCGCAGCTGGGCCGCGGCCATCGGCATCGATTTCCATGAAGTCCGGATCCAGACCAACGTGCACGACCTAACCCTGGTCTTCTCCGACCTGCACATCGAAGAACTTCCGCCCCCGTCGTGAGACGCCTGGAATGAGGTTGACGCGAATCCCGTCCGATCGTCTGGATCGGACGGGATTCGCGTTCTCCGATGTCTTCAGCGTGATCTGGCGTGGAACCCCGGGCGTTTACGACTTTGTTGGTCGATTCGGTTGATGATTGCCGGGTCGCGGGAGACGCTGAGGGGACTTGGGCCGCGGAGAGGACGAAGGAGGTTCTGTCGTGTCTCTGCGA
>NZ_BMNH01000056.1 GCF_014646355.1 Nonomuraea cavernae | reverse complement strand
CCGCAACCTGACCAACCAACGCCGCCGCGTACGGTTGGCCTGCACACATCAAACGATCAACCCAGCGGCATGAGGGTGAGCTTCCCCCTCAAAGTCGAAGAGCCGAATATGGGTTGATCGGGATGCCGCCTTCCGTTCCATCCAAGGACAAGACCACGGAGGCAACATTTTTAGGGTCCCTGTTTGGGTGAAGTGAGCTGGCAGCCGTGATCATTTCCCAATCCCTTCCCAAGGGCTCCTGGCCAGCCTCGGCCTCGCACTGTTTCAGCAGGTCAGAGCCCTGTGAGGCTTGTCTCGATCATCTGACTCCTAAAGCGGGTGCCGCAGGTTCGAATCCTGCCGGGGGCACTCATCTCCACCAGGTATTTCGTGCACTGACCTGCGGTTTCTGAGCCGCAGGTCTTTTGCTTCCCAGGCCCTTGATAGGTCGCCGGAAGCACCCGTATGCAGCCGTAGGACCTTGATCAGGGGACATGCGGGGGATGATCTTGGACGCAATCCCCGAGGTCAGCGGCGGTTCCACTCCGCCCGGGATACCTATGCCAAGCATTCGGCCGCCAACGTCCCGGGCGGTGCGCACCCGCCTTTATCGCGGCTCGCTATAGCTGAAGTGAATCGGATGTACGAGCACGGCCGGTCGGGATAAGGTCCGGGTCGTGCGCCTTGATGCCAGTTCGAGGTCAGTTGCCGCGATACTTATCTGTTTCGCGGTCCTGACGGGCTGCTCGGGAGAACCGGAGCGGCCGACGCTGGAGGAAGCGACCCGGCAGCTAGTGAACGACGGGGACGCGCTGCTGTCGATGGTCAAGGCGGACCTGACCGGGCTGACGGAAGAGCGAGCCAACCAGGACCGGACGACTTCATGCACGCCGGGCGAGATCCAGCGGTATTTCATGGCCAAGGGTAACTTCACGGATCTGGCCAGTCAGGATCCGGTCAGTCGCATAGGGCTGCTGAAAGGCAAGCTTCAGGCCTTGGGCTATCGGGAGGTCGTGGACGAGCTCGACGTCTGGGAGGACAAGCTGGGCGTTGTGGTGACGCATCACGCAGAGGCCAATCTAACCTTCGTGCTGGTCGGGCGCGTCTCTGAGGCTCCCAACCTGGTGATCGTCGGCAAGACGGAGTGCTACCCTCGCGCCGGCTGAACGGGCTCAGATGGGATCGGGCACCTTCGCGGCTTCCTCGCGGAGCTGCCTGGCGCGGCGACGGAGGTTCTCGGCGGTGGTCAGGCACGAGTCCTCCAGGTCGCTCATCTCGCGTCTGAGCCGGACGGCATGTGTGAGATATCGCTCTGAGGCGGGTCCCTTCCAGAAGGGCTCGCTGTCGCTGGGCTTCGACGGGATGCCTGCAAACGCGTCGGCCACGGTTTGGGCGTATCTGGTGAAGGTGGAGGCGAGCGCCTCCTTTTCGGCGGCCTCACGGAGCAGTTGGTGTTTGACGGGCATGCTCAACCACCCCGTCTTTGCAGCGCCTGGACGAGGGCACTGAAGAGTCGTCCCTTGATCGCGTCTCTCATCAAGGCTCTGTCACCCGCGGCGAGCGGCATCTGTCCATGAGCCTTGAGCGAGTCGACCAGAAAGTTCGCCTGCTGTTCTACCAGCTTGTCGGCAACAGCTTCGGCGTCCTCGGGCGTCTTCTTGTCGAGGTAGTTCGTGATCATTTCTTTCATGACGCCCTTGACATCGTCGAGCCCCTTGTCCTTGCCGGTGGACACAACCGCGCTGTCGATGGGCAGGTACTTGTTGTTGACGAAGTCGACCGGCATGAGGACATAACCGGCTATTCGTTCGGCATACTCGTCGTCGCTCCACTCGGCGTATGTCGAGCCAGCCAGCAGCAGGTTCGACAGCGCCCCCGTCCGCGCGGCGAGGTTCAGGTGTGCCTCTCGCGCGTAAAGATCCGGGTCCAGAGGATGGAAGCGGCCCATATCCAGTTCCTTGGTGTAATTCTGTCCCGCCTTCATCAACGTGTCGGCCGCGGCGGAGTCCTGCATCAGCGCGCCCAGGAACCGAGCGCTCACCGTTGGGTCGAGCTTGTCCCATGGCGCTCTGGACTCCAGGTAGGGCACCTCTGGCGAGTTCCGCTCGGCCTGCCCTCGGGCCAGCTTGTCGAGGATGGGCGTGATGTCTTGTGCCAGCACTCGACTGATGGGCGAGTTGGCGAAGGTCCCGATGCCGCCGCCAACCCAGAGCGTGTGCTCGGACCCGATGCTGTTGATGACGGTGATCCAGGCCCGCTCACGCAGATCATCCGCACCGGCGCCGGGCTTCAACGCCCCATGCAGAGCCTTGGCCAGCGCCTCCTCGTACTCGGGGACGCCGGACGACCTGATTGTGTAGGCGTCCAGCATGACCCCCGCTTCCTTCTGATGCTCGACCAGTAATCGCCGGAACGCCTCTGGATTCGCCTCATACGCCTTGGCCAGGTTGTACAGGTTCCAGTTGGGGTCCGTGGGGAACGTGTCAGAGTTCGGCGGGCGGTTCAGCAGGTTGGTCGCCACCCGATTGAGGAACGTGCCGGACTGCGGCGCCTGGGCAACCAGGGCCGTCAGGATGTCCGATGGGGCTGTCTCCACCATCTTCTGCCAGTCGTTCCCGAGCCGTCCGAAGCCCTCCGCGCTGGCGAAGGCTCTCGCCAGCAGGCCCGGCGAGGAGTCGTCGGCCCGCGTGAGCGCGTCCGGGGTGAGCCCTCTGCGTGCCCCGGCGGCCTGGGTGTTCATCCAGTCGCGGAATAACTTCTGGAAGGTCGCGGGTCCGAGCGCTGTCAGCAGCGCCGCCGCATAGCTGGGATCGTCCACTCTGCCCTTGAGCGCCGCCAGAGCCTTCTCCACCGTGCTCCAGCTCTGCCCGGAAAGGAACTGATCGTGGTACTTGAGCGCCTCGGCGATGGCTGCCGCGTCCTTCTTGGCCGCCTGCGCCGCCGCTGTCTCGTTGCTGAAGGGAAAGGTGCTGGTCAGCATGCCCTTCTGATTCGTCGGCACCAGCCGCTTGATGGTGTAGATGCGCCATTTGAGGTCCTGCTGCGACTCGTGGAAGAACGCCCAGGTGCGGTGCATCGCCGCGACCCCCTCGCGGCCGGCCCACTGCTCGCCGGCCTCCGCGATCGCTGCTTCGAGCCCCGGCCGCGCCCTGGCGAGGACATCCTTTCCGGCTTCCATCTGGCGGATCAGCTTGTCTGCACCGAGGGGATCGATCCCGACGAACTCCCCCATGGCCCCTCCCCGAGGGTGTGGCTACACGCCGGGAGTCAAGCACATCAGACGTCTCGGGTAAACGCGATATACATTCTCAGAAGCAATCGAAAGCATCTGTGTACGGATAGTCGTGATAAGTATGGATTTGGTTGAACTCGGCCGCAGTACCCGGCTTGATTGTCGAAGGTGACCGAGGGGCGGCAATTCCATGCAGGTCAGAGGTCCACGCACCCACGCGCAGTGAAAATACAAGAGTGCAGAATCCCATCGCGGCATTGCCCCGACCCACCGATCCCACCACCAGCAACACCGCCGCCAAGGTCATCGAACAAAGCCTTGATGCGGTCTTCGACAACCCACCGAGCATCAAACGGACGGCATTCCTCAACCGTGCGGTAGACGCCTGGCGCGTTCGCGGCCAGGAAATCGCCAGGCCGACTCTCACGCTCGTCGGCGGCTACGCCGGATCAGGCAAGACCGAGTTCTCTCGCTTCTTGTCCGAAATCACCGGCTGGGCCCTCCTCGATAAGGACTCCATGACCTGCGCTATGGCGGAGCGCCTGCTTACATCACTCGGTGGGGATCTTCACGACCGGCACACCGAGCTCTACCTGCGCGAAGTTCGCCCACTGGAGTACCGGTGCCTGATGGAGACCGCCTTCGACAACCTGCACGTGGGAACCTCGGCCATCCTGGCCGCGCCGTTCATCGCCGAATTGGCCGACGCCGACTGGATATGCCGACTGACCGACCGATGCGCGGCCATGGGCGTTGACGTTGCGGTGATTTGGATGAGCTGCGACATCGAGTCCATGCGCCGGCACATCGAGTTCCGCAGCGCGGCCCGCGACGCCTGGAAGCTGGCCAACTGGGGCACCTACACCAGCGGGCTGGACATCCACAACATTCCAGCCACGGCAGACATCGCCGTCGATAACCGGCTGGGCGCCGCGATCGACCTGGTCAAGCAGACTCGGGAGAGCTTGAAGCAGGTCCTCACGTGACCGAACGGGAACAGACCCGTCACGAGCCTGCACAAAAGGAAGGCCCCGGCCATGGTGCCGGGGCCCGGGGCGAGCAGGTCTACGGGTCGAGAGCGTCGTTGATCTTTCCGTTGATTTGTTCTTGCTGGCCATCCATGCACTTGGCGTAGACCCGGAGCAGAACATCAACGCCGTGCCCGGCGCGCTTGGCAACCTCAGGGGCCGGGACGCCAGCGTTCAGCCAGAGCGACACCGCCGCATGGCGGAGGTCGTACGGCCGAGCAGCGAGTGACGACGCCACCTGCGCGGGGGTCAGAGCAAGCTTCCGTGCTTCCTGCCAGACGTAGGAGTATGCCGAGCTGGAGTAGACACCTCCTGTCCCCGTGCGGAAGATCCTGCCGTCCTTGGCCGTGCCGTACTCCGCGATGTGCTCGCGAAGCATCGCAACCAACACTGGCGGGATCGGGATCTCTCGCGTCTCCTTGTCCGCCCGGTGCTTCAGGCTCCGGGACTCGTGAGTCTCGCCGGAGTTCGTCCATCGCTTCGTGCCCTGAGGCCGCGCCCGCTCCAGGACGATCAGGCCCCATCCCGATTCGGGAAGGGTGCAGTTGTTCGCCCGGAGATCCGCTGCCTCCTCCGGCCGGAGCGCTGCGTAGTAGATGCAGCCGAACAGCGCCTTGAGCCGGGGCCCCCGCTTGCGGCCCACCATCGACACGGAGTCGAGGAGCTGCCTCGCTTGCATCGGGTTGACCACCGTACGAGGGTCGATGACCGTGACGGCCTTGGGCGCTGTCCATTTGATCTCGTTCAGGGGGTTGGCGCCGAACACCTTCTGCTCGACCGCGTGCTCCAGGAGGTGGTGGAGGATGGCCCGCTTGCGCCGTACCGTGTTCGCCCCAGCCGGGGCACCGGCGAAGGTCACCGAGATGGCGTCAAGCGCCGTACGGAGGACAGCCGCGTCGCCCAACGCCGACAGCGGAAGCGATGCCTTCTCCAGCCACCTCAAGGTCACACCCTGGGCCGGAGTGAGGTCGGCCCGCCGATCCTCGGGAAGGAGTGCGTGAATCCTGAGGACTTCCCGTAGGTCGTCAGTCTTGGGACGGCCAGGTCCGTCGGACAGCAAGGCGGGAACCAGCGACAGGAGCGCGTATGCGTCCGTCTCTCGGGTGCGGGCTGCCGAGGTCCGCCAGCGGCGAAGGACGTAGGACTGGGCGAATTCCAGGAACGACGGGCCAGAGGAGCCAGCAGCGAGCATCGACACCGGCAGGCCGGTCGCGATGTCGAACTCCTCCCCCACTTTGGCCGCCTGGCGTAGGTCGGACAGGAAGGCGTTCGCCAGGCCCTTGGTTCGGAAGCTCTTGGACCTCGCCTTGCCCGCGACCTTCCAGCGGGCGATGTAGGCGGGTGTGTCGCGGTCCGAGCGATGCTGAACTCCGCCGAGCTTCACGTCATAGGTGGTGTTCACCTTGCCTCCCGACGGGAGTTGAGCCAGGCCAGGAGATCACTCCGCCAGACGCGGAGTTCGAGGTTGGGCAGTTGGACGCAGACCGGCGCACGGCCGAGTTCGCGCCAGCGGTAGAAGGTGCGGCGGGAAACGCCGCCCAGTTCGTCGAGGACCTGCGGGACCGTAAGCAACTCGTCACAGCGACTCATCGGCCACCCCCGCGAGCTCTGGCAGGCGGGTTCCGGTGAGGGCGGCGGCGATGATCTGGTCTCCGGCGGAGTAGCCCTTGCCTGCGTACTGCCATTCGCTGATGACGAGGATGGTGTCTTCGTCGAAGAGGGGGAGGCGGCCGGTGGTGATGTCGTTGTCGCGGGTGTGGTGTTGGCGGGCTGCTCGGAGGGCGCCAAGCGTGGTGGAGTAGCGGCGGGAGCGGGTGGAGAAGTGGCCGCGGAATCCAAGCATGTGGGCCCAGTTCGTGAGGCGGAGTTCGGCCAGCTCCGGCAGGGCGCCGAGTCGCATGCATTCGGCGATGAGCCGCTTGGGGTGATCGCGAAGGTTGAAGGCGTCGAGATTGTCCAGGGGGTTGATGCGGCGATCCAGGGGGTTGATGCGGCGATCCAGGGTGCCGACGCACTCAGCGGCCTTGGTCGCGTACTTGGAGATGTAGCCGGCGACGGCTTGTTCGGTAAGGTCGCCGTTCAGGGTGATGGGGCGGATGTCGAGCTGGGTGCCCCAGCGCAGGACGCGTTCGGGCTGGTCCTCGTGGGCGGGTGCGGTGGCGGTGACCGCGTGGGCCGCGTGCTGGATGGCTTGGGTGAGGGTGTCGGTGGTGGCCCAGGCCGGGGGCGGTGATGCCGGTCCGCCGGGTGTGTCGAGGCGGATGACGGCGTGGAGGTGGACGACGCCGCGCCGCTGGTATTCGGCGACCTTGGCGAAGGACAGCGTCAGGTGGTGGCGCAGGTCTTTGAGGGCCAGGCCGCCGAGCTTGGCGAGGTGGCGGCGTACGGAGTCGGCGAAGCGCTTCCACAGCAGCGGGGCCAGGGCGTTGAACAGGACGCTTGCGGTGTAGTCGTAGCAGTCGGGGCAGAGCGGTTCACCGAGGCGCGGGTCGTCCTTGCTGTGCCGTTCAGTGCAGGAGAGGACGCGGCCGTGTGGGCAGGTGGTGGCGTTGCGGCGGGCGTGGCAGGGCTGGACCTTGCCGTTGTGCTCGCGGCGGGTGTGCACGGTGCCGAAGGTCGGGGCGGTCAGGGTGACGAACAGCGTCGGATGAGCGGTGACGGTCTCGGGGACGCCTTTGCCGCCGATGAGTCCGGCGCGGATGAGGTGGTAGGTGTCTGCTCGGTAGGTTTCGGCGCAGGAGGGGCAGCGGGTGGCGCGGCGGGTCTTGCAGGGGACGCGCAAGATGCCGTCGGGTTCGTGTTTGGTGGTGTAGCGGTGCAGGAGTGTCCCGGTGGCGCGGTCGTAGTGGTCAATCTTCCCGCGTAGGTGGATGGGTTGGCGGCAGCCGCCGGTGGCGCGGATTTGGGATGCCCAGCGGTCGTAGCCGGGGTGGTTGAGTCGGGCGATCATGCCCGCTTTGGCGTGCGCGTTGGCGTGGATTGTGGGCAAGATGGAGACCTCCTTTCACTCGTTCGGGTGAGGGGATGGCCCTCGACCTGGCGTGTGTCTTGGCGGATGTGCGGCCAGGCCGGGGGCGCCGCGCTGGTTAGGCGCCGTGGTTGTCGATGCCGGTGCCGTCGCAGTCGTGGCAGCGGGCGTTGTCGGTGTCGATTCCTGTGCCGTTGCAGGTGCAGCAGCGGTAGCGGATCACCAGCGGGTGTTCGGGCATGGCCTTCACCGCTTTTCGCGTGGTCGGGTGGTGAGATAGATGCGCCAGTGGTGGGGGTGGGCGCGGTCGGGGTAGACGCGTGAGACGCCGTAGACGGTGAAGTGCAGGCGCAGGCGGAACAGGGCGTCGACGATTTCGGCTCGGGTGCCGTCGATGCGGATGCGCATGATCGGTCCCTTCTGGTCAGGTGGCGGGTGCCGGGTCGGGTTGGATACAACCGCGATAGCTTTCCTCGGCGCGGTGGCGGGCGCGGGCGGCGGCGAGGATGGCTACAGCGCGGTATTCGACGGGGCCGAAGCGCCGTGAAGTGGCGTAGCGGCCGTACGGGATCTCTTTCTGGTCGATGACAGAGCCGATGCGCGCGGCGATCTGGTCGATCTCGGCGCACTGTTCGGCGTCGCTGTCGTGGCGTGAGAAGTGGTGCAGGGTGAGGCTCTTGGAGACGGGCAGGTCCGGGTGGTCCTTCAGGAACGCGGCCAGTTCCAGCAGGCCGTTGATGAGTGCGGCGCGGTGGTCGTAGGGCATCGGTCGGTCTCCCTTCTGATCAGGCAGCGCGCAGGGTGCGCAGCAGGTCGGAGGCGAGTTGGTTGGACACGCCCAGGTGGGCGCGTAGTGCGTCGCGGGTGATGGGTCTGCCGTGCCGGGCGTGGTGTTCGTCGGCGACGCGGCGGGCGAAGGCGACGAGCGCGGGCGCGAGGTCGCCGTCCCGGTCGTCCTGGTCCTGGGGGTTGTGCGGGACGAGTTCAGGGACGGGGGACGAGGCTAGGACGGGCGCGGACGACGCCGCCGGAGCCGGTTCGGGATGAGGGCGCGCGGCGCGGCGTTCGAGCATCGAGATGGCGATGAGGAAGGCGGCGGCTGGGGTGGCGGCGGTGATCCAGCCCCAGACGGTTGGGGCTGCTTGGGCGAGGTTGGCTGCCAGGGATAGGACGATGCCGCCGGTCAGGACGAGCACGGGCCACGACACTTTGTTCCGCCGGTCTTTGCCGGTGTTCTTGTCGCGTTGGCGTTCGCGGGCGGCCATGACGCAGGTCAGGTCGATGCAGACGGCGATGGCCCAGGACATCCAGCCGGTCTGGCCGTGCTCGGTGGCGGTCTGGCGGATGTGGGTGAACGATCCGGCACCCGCGATGGCGGCCAGGACGAGGACCGGGCCGGTGTCGAGCAGTCGGCAGACCAAGCGTCGCATCGTCGCACCCCTCCCTTCGGTTCAGGCGGTGATGGGTTCGGGCAGGTGGGTGGTGATCTCTGACCAGGACGGGGCGAGGTGGGCGTATGTCTGAGCTGCCTGTTCGGCGGTCTGCTCGCTGACGTAGAAGGAGCGGGCGCGATACCACTGGCCGTCCTGGCCGGCGACGATCGCGACGCCGGGTGTCTCGGCGGCGATTGCGCGAGCCGAGGCCAGGGCGGCAGGGTCGAGGTCGCCGAGCGTCATCGTGGCGGTCTCGGGGTCGTTGACCCGGTGGCAGATCCGTCCTGAGCATTGGGCGCGCAGGGCGGTGACGCCGGGGCCGAGGTCGGAGCCGATCCGCTGGCCGCAGCAGAACAGGTAGATGCCGAACGCCCGCCCGAGCTGCGCGACCCGCAGCAGCGCGGTGGAGGTTTTGGCGATCTCGTCCTTCTCGGACTTGTCGGCCATCAGGTAGAGCTCGGCCAGCTCATCGACCAGGACCACGACCGGCACCGGCCGCAGGGCGGGCGGGAGTTGCCAGATGTTGCGTGCGGACGCCTGACGGCACAACCCCATCCGGTCGATCATCAGGGCGACCAGATCAGCCAGCAGGCTGACGGACTCGATCCGGGAGGTGGCCAGCGCCGACAGCCGCGGCGCGTACGGCGTGAACTCCACCCCGCCCTTGAGGTCGAAACCGACCAGCGCCACGGGCTGCGCGGCCAGGCCAACAATCAAGGCGTTGGCCAGGTTGGACTTGCCAGACTGCGTCGCCCCGGCGTTCAGCCAGTGCGGCACCGTGCGGAAGTCGATGGTCCACGGCTGGCCGGTCTCCAACCTGCCCACGGTGACCTTGAGCAGGTCGGGTGAGGGCGGTAGCTCGTTCACCTTGACCAGCGGGTCACGCATGGTCGCCATGAGGACGACGCGGCCGGGCCGGGGTGAGGAGACGCGGATGGCGTGGACGCCCCAGGAGTGGGCGAGGCGTTCGGCGGCGTCGGCGTAGTCGCCGGGGGTTTGGCCTTCGAGGGTGTGCAGGGTGACGCGCCAGCCGTGCCGGGTGGGCAGCGGTAGCCACATGAAGGGTTTGGTGTCGACGGCGACGCGTTGGAAGCGGCGGCGGACTTTGACCAGGCCGGTGGAGGCGATCGCGCCGGGGACGGTGGTGAACCACCAGCGTTGCCGCTTCTTGGTCAGGTTGCAGCCGAGCGCGACGCGCCTCCACGAGGCGCGGACGGAGGCGGCGGTGAGTGGGAAGCCGATGGCGAGCCAGAAGGAGGGGTAGTGCAGGTGGCGCCAGGCCCGCAGCCCGGCCGCGATGGCGGCCAGGGCTGCGAGCACGATGAGCGCGTCAGACATCGGCGGCCTCCCTGGCGGGGAGCAGGGCCGAGGCGCGGTAGGCGATGCCCCACCGGCCGGCGATCTCCCAGACGTAGCCGAGCAGGCCGACGGCGGTGACGGTGTCGCCGGTGGTGATGGGCGGTTCGCCGGTGGTGCCGATCTTGACGAGTTCGATCCGGCCGAACTCGTCTTCGACCGAGACGGTGACCTCGTAGACGGTGTTGCCGTTCTTGTCGGTCTTGATCTCGCCGGTGTCGCGGTTGAGCACGCGCGGGCGCGGGGCCTTGACGCAGGTGATGGCGAGCTTGCTGACATCCACGGGGATCGGGACGGAACGCATGGGTGGTGACCTCCTTATTCGTCGTAGCCAACATAGTTAACCTAGTTGGCTCAGTTGTCAATGTTGGCATGGCTGTCTTGGTGTGGTGAGATTGACGCGATGGTCAAGAACACCGGCCGGG
>NZ_BMNH01000055.1 GCF_014646355.1 Nonomuraea cavernae | reverse complement strand
CTGCACCTCTACCGAGGCAACGGCACCGGCAGCTTCCAATCCGGCACCGGCGAAGCCTTCAGCAACAACTGGTCCGCCTTCGACACCATCTTCTGACGCCTGATTCGCCAAGGCACCTCGGCGTCGAGCTGTACGAACTCCTCCGGCGGTGTGGTCTTGTCAGAGACCACACCGCCGGAGGGGTTCTGCTCGCTCCCAGGTCTCGCACCTCCGCAGAGAAATACAGAGCAGCGCCAACGCTTTGGACCGGCCTCTTCTTCGGACGCCACTTCATCAAGATCATCTGACTGTCTTCAGCTTTTCTATAAATCCACCCCAACGGCTTCTGGCGAGCCTGGTGTGCACCACCTGCTGTGCACCGATCTCTGGTCGTTCGCGATATGTCTTGACCATCTTCACAACGCGACATATCGTGTCCATCGACAACGCGATATTACGCGTATCTGGAGGTGGACGTGAAGCAGGAGCGAGTTCCCGTACTCGTGGTCGGCGGCGGCTACGCGGGGCTGAGCGCGGCCACGCTGCTGGCCTGGCGGCAGGTCCCCGTCATGCTGGTCGAGCGGCATCCCAGCACGTCGATCCAGCCCAAGGCGTTCGGCGTCGGCCCCCGGGCCGTCGAGCTGCTGCGGCCGGTGCCCGGCCTCGAACAGACGCTCAGGGGGATCTGGGCGGGCATCGGCGACAACACGCGCATCGCCATCGCCTCCAGCCTGAGCGACCCCGACCCGCAGGTGATCATCGACGAATCAGACGCGGACTTCGCCTTCCTCACCGAGGCGACGCCCGCCCAGCAGTCGGGAGCGCCACAGGCCGAGGTCGAGCGGGTGCTCCGGGCCAAGGCCGAGGAGCTGGGCGCCGACGTGCGGTTCAGCACCGAGTTGCTCTCGCTCGACCAGGATGCCGACGGCGTGACCGCGGTGATCCGCGCGGATGGCGTCGAGACCACCGTACGAGCCGACTACGTGGTGGCCGCCGACGGCTACCGGAGCCCGATCCGTCAGAAGCTGGGCATTCCCACGACAGGGCGGGGCGAACTGGGCAACATGTGCTCGATCATGTTCGACGCCGACCTGACGGGCCTGGTGCGGGAGCGCGAGGTCACGGTCTGGTACCTGCGGAACGACGTCCTCACCGGCGTGATCCTTACCGGGACGGGCGTCGGCGCGCATGTGCTGGGCGTCAACTACGACACCTCCCTGGGCGAGAGCGAAGACGACTTCACCATGGAACGCTGCGTCGAGCTGGTCCGGACGGCCACCGGCGTGCCCGATCTGAAGGTCCGGATCCTCGATCGGACGACCTTCGCCCTGGCCCACCTGCTGGCCGACCGCTACCGCGAGGGGCGGGTCTTCCTGGCCGGCGACGCGGCGCACACCATGCCGCCCACCGGCGGGCAGGGTGGCACCACCGCGATCCAGGACGGGTGCGACCTCGCCTGGCGGCTCTGGCTGGTGCTCTCCGGCCAGGCGGGTCCCTGCTTCCTCGACGCCTACGACGCCGAGCGGCGCCCGGTCGGCACGCTGACCGCCAACGCGCAACTGGCCAACCTGGGCGTACGGATGCCGCCCGCCCAGCGCGCCGACTATCCCGAGCCACTCGACGATCCCCTACGGGCCATCTTCGGCTGCCGCTATCACTCGACGGCCATCCTGGACGACCCCGATGACGACGGGTCGATCCTGGACGACGCCCGCGTGCCCGTCGGGCGGCCCGGCAACCGGGCCCCGCACGTGGTGCTCGACTGGGAGGGGCAGCGGATCTCGACCGTCGACCTGTTCGCGTCGGGGTTCGTGCTGATGGCAGAGCGGCAGGGCAGGGCATGGATGGAGGCCGGGCGCCTGGCCCGGGAACGGCTGGGCATCCAGCTCACCCGCGTCCTGATCGACGAGGAGTTCGTGGACGTGGAAGGGCGCTGGCAGCAGAGGTACGGCGTGGGCGAGGGCGGCGCCGTGCTGGTCCGTCCCGACGGATATGTCGCCTGGCGCTCGCGGGGCGAAGACCCCGATCCGGCCGCCACCCTGGAACGGGTGCTCCGTCAGGTGCTCAGCCGCTGACCGCAGGCGATCGCTCCGAAGAGCGCAGGCTTCGGCCGGGCTTCCGGTCAAAGGAGCGGGTGCGTCGGCCGGCCTTCCGGTCAGAGAAGCGGGTGCGTCGGCCGACCTTCCGGTCAAAGGAGCGGGCGCGTCGGCCGGCGACCGGTCAGAAGAGTCGGAGCTGCCCGGTCCGTCGTGCCCGCGCCTCGCCCGCTTTGAGCGCGACGACTGCTCCGAGCAGCAAGACCGCAGACAGTACGGCCAGCCCCGCCAGCTCACCGGCGAGATCGCCCACACCTTGCCCGTCGAGCAGCGCACCGCGCACGACCATCAGACTCCCGGTGAGCGGCAGCACCGAACCGACGGCCTGGAGCCAGCCCGGCAGCGCGAACGTCGGTAACCGGACCCCGCTGGCGAACCACATCGGATCGTCCAGCAGCGTATAGAGGAACGCCGAGTCCCTGGAGAAGATCAACAAGCTGTTGAGGAACGCCCCCCATGCGACGGCGGGCACCAGCACGGCCAGGAAGACGACCGCGTACATCCCCGGATGAGCCACGTCGATCACGTCGAGCAAGGTGAGCATGGCCGCGACGAAGCAGGCGAACAGCCAGGCGTTCTGCACCAGCGCGCCGAATCCGTTGCCGATCACCAGCACCAGCCGGTTGGCCGGCGACAGGAAGAGCAGCTCCAGCGTGCCGGTCTGGCGCTCGAAGGAGAAGTGCCAGGCCGACTGGACCATCGAGAAGAAGAACGTGAACCCGAGCGCCCCGGTGGCGAGGAAGGCGAGCAACCGCTCCGGGTCGGCGGCCAGTGGCCAGCGGCCGGCGATGCCGGGCGTGGCCGCCAGCGGCTGGAGCGTGTAGTAAGCGCCCGCGAGCGTCAGCAACGGCCAGAGCAGCATCGAGCAGACGACCAGCTTGCTGCCGAAGATCCGGCGGTGCTGCTTGAGCGCCTCGGCCCGCAGGATCTTCACCGCGTGCCTCATCGAGTCAGCTGCCAGGGCATGATCAGGCACGGGCACAGGCTGGCCGGATCGAGCTCGCAGGCCGCGCACATCACGCTCCTCGATGGCCGGATCACGCGGCCACCGCCGGTGACCGGTCGTTGAGCGCCAGGATGGCGTCCTCCAGCGACGGCTCGACGATCTCCAGCCCGCCGAGGGTGCCGCCCGCCTCGATGATCGTCGTGGTCAGCGCTCCCGCGACCTCACCGGGCCGGTTGAGCTCGACGACCCCTCCGGGCGCGAACCGTACGGCGTCGTCGAAGGCCAGCGCGGCCGCCCGGATCCGTGGCGTGAGGTCGGTGACCGTGACGCGCACCGTGCGGTGGCATCCGGTCTGGGCCATCAGCTCGGCGGGCGCGCCCTGAGCCAGGTGGCGGCCGTCGCCGATCACGTACACGTGCGCGCAGAGCTGCTCTACCTCAGCCAGGTAGTGGCTGGTGAGCAGCACTCCCTTGCCGCACTCGGCCAGTCCGGCCACGACCTTGCGCAGGTCGCGGGCGATGGGCGCGTCAAGGCCCAGCGTCGGTTCGTCGAGCAGCAGGTAGTCGGGGTCGTTGATCAGACCGCGAGCGATGGACAGACGCTGGGTCATGCCCCGCGAGTATCGCTCGACCCGGATGTCGGCGGCGCTCGTCAGCCCGACGAGCTCGAGGAGCTGCTCGATGCGTGTCTTGAGCACCTTGGAGGGGACGTCGTAGAGCTGGCCGAAGTACCACAGGTTCTCGCGGCCGGTCATCCGTGCGTAGACCATGCGCTCGCCGCCCGCGATCAGATTGATCCTCTTCCGTACGGCATGTGGATCTTTGACGGGATCGAGTCCGCCCACGGTCACCGTGCCGGACGTCTGCCGGAGCAGCGTGGCCAGGATCTTGATCGTGGTGGTCTTGCCCGCGCCGTTGAGGCCGAGCAGTCCGGTGACCCGGCCGCCGGGGACGGTCAGGTTCAGACCGTCCACGGCGACCCTCGCGCCGAACTCCTTGCGCAGGCCGATGGTCTCGATCATCAGTAACTCCTTTCCATGGCCCTGCGCTCCGCCCAGGGCATCGAGAGCAGCCCGGCGGCGACGTAGAGCAGACTGATCAGTACGGCGACGCCCAGGCGGTCGAGCGGCAGGCCGGTGCCACCGGTGAAGACACCGCGGATCACGTCCATGGCCGCCGTCACCGGCACCAGCTCACCCAGCCACTGGAACACCTCCGGCAGGTAGTCCCTCGGAAAGGTGAACCCGGACAGCAGGGCGATCGAGTAGAAGACGGTGTTCTGCGTGATGTGCGCCTCGCCCGCGACGATCATCACGTTGCTCAGCACCACCGACATCCCGAACACGGCCAGGGCCAGCCCCACGACGGCGAGCACGGCGTCCACCGCTCCCGTGGTCGCCGGCCGCACCCCGAACAGCGCCGCGAAGCCGAGCAGGACCGCCACCTCGATCGCGACGGCGGTGCCCGCGAACGCGCAGAACCCCAGCAGGTACGGCAGGCGGCGCGCCGGCGCGACGATCAGCGCGCCCATCGTGCCCTCGCGCTGCTCCTGGAGCATGGCCTTGCCGGCCCACAGAATGCCGTGCACGACGAACATGTAGGCCGCGGCCCCCACCGCGATGTAACCGAGGTAGTCGCCGGTGCCCGCCTTGCCGGTGAACTCTGCCGACACCTGGTCGCCCGCGATGGCCCGTAAGCCGAGGTAGCCCAGACCGATGGTGAAGACACCCAGCAAGAGGGTGCTGATGAAGTAGGACCAGGGGTAGGCCCGCCTGGTCACCAGCCACGACCGTCTGAGGGTCGCCCATGCCACTGCCATAAGTCTCCTTTAGGAACTGACTTAGTTTTTATCAGAGACTGACGATCAGGTAAAGTCCGTTCATGGCCAGGGAGCTACGCGCGCAGGACGCCCAGTGCTCGATCGCCCAGGCAGCGGCCGTGATCGGCGACTGGTGGAGCCTGCTCATCCTCCGGGAGGTGACGCGAGGTCACCACCGGTTCGACGACCTGCTCGGCGAGCTGGGCATTTCGCGCAAGGTGCTCACCGAACGCCTCAAGCACCTGGTGGAGCACGGGGTGCTGGCACGGGAGCCCTACCAGACGGGGCCGGTGCGACACGAGTACGTGCTGACGGACGCGGGCTGGGCGCTCGCCCCCATGCTGATCACCATGCAGGACTGGGCGGACCGCTGGCTCCTCGGCGACGGCACCCTCACCGGGGTCGCCGCACCCCGGAGCTCGACCGCCGCCCGCCTGCACGCCCTGCTCGGCACCCGCATCCCCGCCCCCTTCCTGCTCCCCGCCACACTCCCCGGCACACTCCCCGGCACACTCCCCGGCACACTCCCCGCCACGTCCTCGTCAGCCGAGAACCGCCCCCCGTCACCCGCCGGCGTCCGCGGACCGGAATCCCGCCGCGCCCCCGGACCGGCGCCGTCCTCCACCGGATCGGATCCACTGCCTGGCGGCCCCTCGCCTCGAGATGCCGACGTGGTGGCGGACGCGGCCGCGACCGTGCTGTTCGGCTTCCCGGCGCCGGGCGTGCCCGCTCCCCTGCCGCCCTACTGGGGCCAGGTGCCGGGTGCGGCGGGCTGCACGCTGGAGAACCGCCTCTTCCGTGACCGGGAGCCGGAGTTCGCCGCCCACGACATCGCCATCCACGGCGTCAGCACCCAGCGCCCCGACGAGCAGGCCGCCTTCGCCGCCGCCGAGGACCTTCCGTTCGCCCTGCTCTCCGACGTGGACCTGCGGCTGGCGGCGGCACTGCGGCTGCCCACGTTCAGGGCCGGACAGGCTCTCCGCCTCAAGCGGGTGATCCTGATCGCCGACCGCGCCCGCACCGTGCGCCATGTCATCTTCCCGGTGCTCGACATCCCCGAGGCCGTCGCCGAATCCCTCGAAGTCGCCCGCACCATAGCCCGGACCCCCGCGCCATAGCCCGGACGCCAGCCCGGATCTCCGCGCCATAACCCGGACCTCGGCCCGGACTTCCCGCGCCATAGCCCGGACCCCGGCCCGGACTTCCCGCGCCATAGCCCGGCCCCCCGTGCCTGGCTGCGCCCGGCCACATCGCCGCGTGGCCGGCCAGCCACGGTTACGGGTGTTCTGTCGGTTCGGCCATAGCGCCGCAGAAACGGAAGCGCCGTCATCGTGGCTTTCGCCAGGTCCGAAGTGACGATCATCGTGGGTCGACAGGTAGGCGAGGCCCGCGACGAATGGAGACCTGCTTCCGCGACGGCGAGGTCTCGGTCGGCTTCCCGGTGTCCCTGGAGCATCAGGCGGCCAAGGCTCGGGACGGTGTCAGGCCCGGCCGTCTCACTGAGGCCCGAGCATCATGCACCCCCTCCCGCGTGACGCACAGCCGGTCGTCAGACGACCCGGTGGATCCCGACGGCGGCCCCACCCTGAGGCAGGCGATCTGGCCTGTGCCGTGGATGGGGCCCACCTTGAGCCTTCTGACACTCCCCGCAGATCCGGGGCCGGGAGCGTCGGCGTCGCAGGGTGTGAGCCGGACTCCGAAGGACGAACCGCCGTCGCCGGAGACCTCCTCAGCCCTCTCGACCTGAAGATGGTCGTCGATCACCCGCCTCGCTGCGCCCGGGTGCGCCGCGATGAATGCCAAGTGGTCGGTGACGAGGCGATGAGCGACCATGCGGAGCACGTTGCCGGCGCACAGCCGGTGCGCGCAGGCCACCCCGTCGAGTGTGATCTCGGGCAGCCCGAAGCGCCTCAGGCCTCGGGAGGTGACCCGCAGACCACCGCACGCGCCTCCACGGACCGCTTCACCGGAAGGGCACCCCCAAGGCCGGCCCGGATCGCAGGACGTACCGGCCGCGAGGTCATCCGGACCACAGGAATCCGGACCACAGGAAGAGCATGCCTCGCGACCGGCCGGATCGCCGTACACATAGGCCTCGCGGTCGGCCCGATCACCGTGCTCATGGGCCTCGCGGTCGGCCCGATCACCATGCCCATGGGCCTCGCGACCGGCCTGGTCACCATGCGCATAGGCCTTACAAGCAGCCCGATCACCGTGCGCATGGCCTTCGGGGTCGGCCAGGTCGCCGGGCAGGTGAGGTGTGGCGGCGACGGCCGCGCGCGGGTGCACGTCCCAGCCCACCCAGTCGTCGGCGAGCCGGAATTCGGCGGGCTCGTCGGGACACGTCGGGCAGTTCGCCACCGTCATGCCGGTCAGCGGGTCGATGATCAGGCCATCGTACGCACGGGCGAGGGTGCGAGCCGTGGCCCTGGCCACCTGGACACTCGTCGGGAACGTGTGCGGCGGCGCGGTGGTCGAGACAAGGAGGTGTTGCCCGGCACGGCGCAGCAGATGACGCTCGTCGCCGGTCAGGTCGACTCCCTCCGGCTTCCACGGGGATCTGACGTGCGTGACGATCAGTCCCGGCCCGCCGAAGGCGCTCACCGCAGCCTTCCGGTGGTGTCCGGCGACATGCCATGGCACCAGTGACTCGACCGCGACGGGCATGCCCTCCATCGCTACGACGAAGGCAGAGGTCAGCGTGCCGGGCAGGGTAAGTGTGATCTTCATGGACGCCTCCGGGGCTCGGTGAGGCATCCAGGATCGGCAAGTCCCCGGCATGTTCATCAAGGCGAACCACGTTCTGTGGACAACGCCATGCTGCCCGGCCACTCCTGTGGATGGCCAGGCCGCGACCGTTCAAGGACCGCACCCGCCAGGGCCGTGGCCCACGGCGTGACGACGGCGGACGCGGGCATTCGGCACGACGCCGGGCACGGTGCCAGACCGACCGTGAGCGCGTCAGGACGACTGCGGGCGCGCACCGTCAGAACGACTCCGGATGTGGCGTCAGAACTACGGGCGGCAGATCGCCAGCGCCTGGCCGGGCAGCCACAGCCCCTCGGCGCTCACCGAGACCGGCTCGTCCGACGCCAGCAGTACGCTGCCCACCTCAAGCGGTAAGGTCACCGACTCGGTCCCGAAGTTGACCGCCACGGCCAGCGACCCCCGCCACATCACCAGCCACTTCCCGTCGGGGTCGACCTCCGCGCTGACCCGGTCCAGCCGCGGGTCCGACAGCTCCGGCAGGGCCTTGCGCAGCGCGATCAGATCGCGATACCAGCAGAGCAGCGACCAGTGGTCCTCGTCCTTGAGCTCGCCCCAGTCGAGCTTCGACTTCTGGAAGGTCTTCTCGTCCGATGGGTGCGGCGCGTCCCAGGTGTAGCCGAACCCCTCGAACTCGATCCGCCGGCGTTCGTCCTCGCTCTCGCGCAGTTGCGGCTCGACGTGATCGGAGAAGAACAGGAACGGCGTGGCGGCCCCCCACTCCTCGCCCATGAACAGCATCGGCGTGAACGGCGAGGTCAGCAGCAGCCCGGCGCCCAGCTTGAGCGCGGTCATCGGCAGCCGGTCACCCATGGGGCGGTTGCCGATCTGGTCGTGGTTCTGCAGGCAGGCGACCAGCCGGTGCCCGGCGACCCCCTCGAAGGACGCGCCGTGGCGACGGCCGCGGAAGGTCGAGTGGCCGCCGTCGTGCAGCACGCCTCGGGTGAGCACCTTGGCCAGCGCCCGCAGGCCGGTGAAGTCCTCGTAGTAGCCGTGGCTCTCGCCGCTCACGGCGGTGTGCAGCGCGTGGTGCACGTCGTCGTTCCACTGGGCGGTCATGCCGAGGCCGCCCGCGTCCAGCGAGCGGACCATGCGCGGATCGTTCAGGTCGGACTCGGCGATCAGCGACAGCGGCCGGCCGAGCGCGCAGGCCAGCGCGTCGACCTCCGCGGACAGCTCGGCCAGCAGGTGGGTGGCCCGCTTGTCGTGCAGCGCGTGGACGGCGTCGAGCCGCAGGCCGTCGATGTGGTAGTCGCGCAGCCACTGCAGCGCGTTGTCGATGAAGTAGCGGCGCACCTCGTCGGAGCCGGGCCCGTCGAGGTTGACCGCCTCGCCCCAGTAGCTCCCGCTGAACCCGGTGAAGTACGGCCCGAACGGGTGCAGGAAGTTGCCCGACGGCCCGAGGTGGTTGTAGACGACGTCGAGGATGACCCCGATGCCGTTGCGGTGGCAGGCGTCGACGAACGACTTGAGCCCGTCGGGCCCGCCGTACGTCTCGTTGACCGCGTACAGGTCGACCCCGTCGTAACCCCAGTTGCGCCCGCCGGGCACCGGCGCGACGGGCATGACCTCCACGAAGTCGACGCAGAGCTCCACGAGGTGCTCGATCCGGTCGATCGCCGCCTCGAAGGTGCCCTCCGGGGTGAACGTGCCGACGTGCATCTCGTAGATCACCGAGCCGCGCAGGTCGCGGCCGGTCCACTCGTCGTCGGCCCAGGTGAAGCGGGCGTCCTCGTAGACGGCGCTGGGGCCGAAGATGCCTTCGGGCTGCCGCCTCGTCCGCGGGTCGGGGTACGGCCCGTCCCCGTCGAGCACGTACCCGTAGCGGGTGCCGTGGGTCGCCTCGGGCACCTCGACCGCCCACCACCCGCCTTCCCGGGGGAACATCGGCCGGCGCCCATCGAGGACGTCGACTTCGACAGCCGTGGCCTTGGGTGCCCAGACCTCAAAGATCATGTCTCTCCAGGAGTGCGACGGGGTGGCGGTCGAGCAGGTGGGACAGCGCGACCCGTCCGGCGTGGAGCTCACCGGTGAGCAGGTCGCGCCAGGAGCCGGCGGGCAGCGTCAGCGTGGTGTCGCCCCAGCCCGAGCGGCGGGCGAGACCGACGGGGAGCCGGGTGGCGACCGCGACGGCGTCCTCGCCGCGGGCGAAGGCGATCACGTGCTCCGCCGCCTCCCCGTCCGCCTCCATCGGAAGGTACGGGGCGGCGGCGTCCAGGCGGCGTCGCAGCCGCAGCGCCTGGGTCGTGACCAGCAGCTTGGCCTCGTCCCACCGAGTCGCCGGCGTCGCCGGGAACGTCACCGGACGCCGGTTGTCCGGATCGACCAGGGAGAAGTCGGTCGTCTCGTTGCCCTGGTAGACGTCGGGCACCCCGGGCATCATCAGCTGCACGAGCTTGGCACCGAGCGAGTTGGACATCGCGTAGCGGTCGATCCGCGCGGTGAACTCACCGATCGGGAGCTTCACGGCCGCCTCGGCGAAGTCGCGGAGCCGCTGTTCGTACGACGCATCCGGATTTATCCAGGAAATGGCGGTCTTGGCCTCGCGGGCCGCCTTCAGCAGGTAGTCGGTGAACCGTTCCGCGGAGATCGGCCACGCCGCCATCAGGTTCTGCCAGGCCAGGTAGTCGAGGTCGGGGTCGAGGCGTACGGACTCGGACCATTCCGTGACCGCCGCCGCCCACTCCTCCGGCAGCTCGGACAACACCGACAGCCGGGCCCGGACATCCTCCGACCGCTTGGTGTCGTGCGTGGACAGCGTGGTCATGGTGTACGGCCGCAGGTCGGCGCAGTAGGCGTGGAAGTCGGCCACCGAGGTGCCGAACACGTCCGGCTCGCCGCCCACCTCGTTCAGGCAGGACAGCGGGAACCACCGGTACAGCGCGGTGTCCTCGACCCCCTTGGCCATGACCGGCCCGCAGGTCTGCTGGAACCGGGTGATGGCCTCCGGCGAACCGTACAGGACCTGCTGGACCAGCGGCCGGACGGCGGGTGAGCAGGTGGCGGCGGCGCGCTCGACGATCTCGACCGACTCGGGCGGCGGCGGCTCGCCGGGCACGACGTACGCGCGGTAGACCGGCATCGCGGCGAGCAGTTCGGCGACGGCGGCGGGGTCACCGGAGGTCGCCCGGGCCAGCCGGCCCACCTCGGCGCCGAAGAACAGGTCGAGCACCTCGCGCTTGGCCTGGGCCATCACCGGCGCGTAGCGGTCGGGCCCGCCGGTCAGCCGGGTGAACAGGTCGATCAGCGGCCGCTCGCCCGCCGGGTCGACGAACAGGCCGTTGACCCGGTTGAGCACCTCGTAGCCGGTGGTGCCGTCGCAGGCCCAGTCATCGGGCAGCCGCTCGTCACCGATCAGGATCTTCTCCACGACCGTCCAGACGCCGCCGGACCTGTCGCGCAGCCGTTCCAGATAGCCGCGCGGCTCGGCCAGCCCGTCGGGGTGGTCGATCCGCAGCCCGTCGACCAGCCCCTCGTCGAGCAGCCAGAAGATCACCTCATGGGTGGCGAAGAACACGGCCGGGTCCTCCACCCGCAGCCCGATCAGCGTCGACACGTCGAAGAACCGCCGGTAGCCCGGCCCCTCGCGCCAGTCGACCAGCCGGTAGTGCCCGGGATGCGGAAAGGTGTGCTCGTGGTAGCGCAGCACGTCGCCGTCGACGACCGGCTCGGTGCTGTCGCCCAGCACCGGCAGCGCCACCTTCCCGTCGATCCACTCGATGTCGAACCAGTCGGCGTACGGCGAGGCCGGGCCGTCCTTCAGCACCGACCAGAACGCGGCGTTGGTGGTGTTCATGTGGTTGGGCACGATGTCGACGATGATGCCCAGGTCGTGAGCGGCCAACGTCTCGGCCATCTCCCGGAAGCCCCCGGCGCCGCCGAACTCCTCGCGGATCCGGGAGTGGTCCGTCACGTCGTACCCGTGCCGCGAGCCGGGCGTGGCCTGCAGAATCGGCGACAGGTAGACGTGGCTGACCCCGAGTTCGCGCAGGTAGCCGGCGATCTCCGCCACCTGCGCGAACCCGAAGTCGGGCGTCAGCTGGACCCGATAGGTCGAGGTCGGCCTAGACACGACGCAGCACCCGCACACTGCGGCCCGGGACCGCCACTCCCTCGCCGGCCCGGCACATCCGGATGTCCACGCTGATCGGCATCGCCGTGTCGATCTCTGTCAGCCACATCTCGCCGTAGTCCTTGGGGATGGTGAACCTGATCGTGTCGTGGTGGGCGTTGAACAGCAGCAGGAACGAGTCGTCCCGGATCGGCCGGCCGCGCCTGTCGGGTTCGGTGATGGCGTCCCCGTTGAGGAACACGGCCAGCGACTTGGCGTATCCGACGTTCCAGTCGCCGTCGGTCATCTCCTCACCTGAGGGGGTGAGCCAGGCGATGTCGCTCAGACCGCGCACCGGTTTGCCGTAGAAGAACCTCCTGCGCCGGAACACCGGGTGCTTCTTGCGCAACGCGGCCAGGCTCTGGGTGAACTCCAGCAGCAGCCAGTTCTCCCTGACGTCGGACCAGTCGACCCAGGTCAGCTCGTTGTCCTGGCAGTAGCCGTTGTTGTTGCCGCGCTGCGTGCGCCCGAGCTCGTCGCCGTGGGAGAGCATCGGAACGCCCTGCGACAGGAAGAGCGTGGTCAGGAAGTTGCGCTTCTGCTGCTCGCGCAGTGACTCGATGGGCAGGTCCGCCGGCCCCTCCACGCCGCAGTTCCAGGAGCGGTTGTCGTCGGTGCCGTCGCGGTTGCCCTCCTTGTTGGCCTCGTTGTGCTTGTCGTTGTAGGAGACCAGGTCCTGCAGGGTGAAACCGTCGTGGCAGGTGACGAAGTTGATCGAGGCGGCGGGACGGCGGCTGTCGTCCTGGTAGAGGTCGCTCGACCCGGTGATCCGGGAGCCGAACTCGGGCAGCGTGGCCGGCTGTCCCCGCCACAGGTCGCGGATCGTGTCGCGGTAGCGCCCGTTCCACTCGGTCCACCGCGACGGGAAGTTGCCCACCTGGTAGCCGCCGGGCCCCACGTCCCACGGCTCGGCGATCAGCTTGACCTGGGACAACACCGGGTCCTGCTGCACCAGGTCGAAGAATGCGCTCAGCCGGTCGACCTCGTGCAGCTCGCGGGCCAGGGTGGAGGCCAGGTCGAAGCGGAACCCGTCGACGTGCATCTCGGTGACCCAGTAGCGCAACGAGTCCATGATCATTTGGAGCACGTGCGGCGAACGCATCAGCAGGCTGTTGCCCGTGCCCGTGGTGTCCATGTAGTAGCGCGGGTCGTCGTCGACCAGGCGATAGTAGTCGGGGTTGTCGATGCCCCGGAAGCTCAGTGTGGGGCCGAGATGGTTGCCCTCGGCGGTGTGGTTGTAGACGACGTCGAGGATGACCTCGATGTTGGCCTCGTGCAGGGCGCGCACCATCGCCTTGAACTCCAGCACCTGACCGCCACGCTGCCCCTGGCTGGAATAACGGTTGTGCGGGGCGAAGAACCCGATCGAGTTGTAGCCCCAGTAGTTGGACAGCCCGCGCTGCTCCAGGATGTCGTCGGTGACGAACTGGTGCACCGGCATCAGTTCGAGCGCCGTCACCCCCAGCTTGGTCAGGTGGTCGACGATCTCCGGATGCCCGAGCGCCGCGTAGGTGCCCCTGATCCGCTCCGGGATCTTGGGATGGCTGATGGTCAGCCCCCGCACGTGCGCCTCGTAGATCACCGTGTCGTGGTACGGCGTGGACGGCGGCCTGTCGTGCCCCCACCCGAAGAACGGGTTGACCACGATGGAGCGCGGCATGAAGGGCGCCGAGTCGAGGTCGTTGCGCGAGTCGGGCTGGCCGAACCGGTAGCCGTAGACCGCCTCGTTCCAGGCGACGCCGCCCTCGATCGCCCTGGCGTACGGGTCGAGCAGCAGCTTGGCCGGGTTGCACCGCAGCCCGTGCGCCGGGTCGTAGGGCCCGTGGACCCGGTAACCGTACCTCTGCCCCGGCCCGACGCCGGGCAGATAGCCGTGCCAGATGAAGCCGTCGACCTCGGTCAGCGGCACCCGCGACTCCCTGTTGGCCTCGTCGAACAGGCAGAGCTCGACCTGGTCCGCGACCTCCGTGTAGAGGGAGAAGTTGGTGCCCGCGCCGTCATAGGTCGCCCCGAGGGGATAAGGGTCTCCGGGCCAGATTTCGATCATCGAGGCTCCTTGCGCTTCTTCCCCATGTTCCGTTCCCCCGCCGCACCCGACAAGCCCGGCGTGTTCGGCCGTGTACGCGGAGAAAGGTTTCCGCACGTCGTGACGTGACTCGTCACCGCACTCGCTCCCCCTCCCCCAGCAGACCGCTCAGGGTCCTTCCCCGCGATCGGCTCCTTAGCCACACCCGGCACACGCCATTGGACAGCCCCGTTGAATCGGCCCGTTGGATCGGCCCGTTGGATCGCCCCGTCGGGTCGCCTCACGGATCGCCCCATGGATCGGCACATGGATCGGCACATGGATCGGCACATGGTGAGCCGCCCCCGACGGCGCGGTGTCGAAGGCGGCTCACGTTCACCGCAGGCCGCGTGCGGGCCTGGGCTCAGGCGGCTGGGCCGCTCCGGCGCGGCCCCGCCGTGTCACTTCCAGCAACACCCAGTGCGGGCTGCCGTCGCGCGGCCGGACCGTCACGTCGGCGGCCCAGCAGGCGGCCGCGATGATCTCGCGGCCCTGCTCGATGTGCGTGGCTGTGGTGCCCGCCCGGCACCACACCCAGACGCGCTCGCCGAACGGCGCCGGCGCGCACCAGAGGATGACCGGGATCTTTCCTCGCCTGCTGACAATGTACGCCTCGACGAAGCCGTGCCGAATCCGGTGTGCGGTGACCACGCACCGGATCCGGCCCCACACCTCCGACCGGACCGGCGGCCAGAGCAGGATCAGACCGATGACGACCCCCGCGATCGGCGACATCGGCCCCAGCCCGTCCACGAACACGTACCCGACCAGTGGGAGGGCGAAGGCGGCACCGATCTCGTACCGCCACCGCCACCCCACGACCACCGGGTTCGGCCGCGTGATGGGCAGGGCGGCCCGGTGCAGTTCTTCGAACAGCGCCCACCTCGTCACGGCCGCGCTCTTCCCGAGCCCAGACAGGTGTGACAGATCCCCTGCCAGGTGAACCCCTCCCCGGCGCAGGTGGGGCAGATTCCCAGCCGAGGGCTGCGATAGACCCGCGTCAACGGCGCCGGTCGGTGCACCTCCCAGCCCCGCGCCCGGGCTCTCGCGTCGAGGTCGCGGAAGGCCCATTCGTCGAGGATCCGCAGGACCGTGACCAACAGGCGACGGACAGGTACACCAGGCTCCCGCCTGATTACTAAGTTGCTAGCATCCATCGTGGATCGTCCTTTTTGCTCTGACAGCTGTGGATGATCGTCGGCTGGGTCGATGCGGCCACATGGCCCAGCTTCGTGTCTTTCCGACCTCCTTTGCGGAGGGCCTGCTCACGGGCCCTGGACGGCTCTTTCACCGGTCAGCCGAGGCCGCTTCGCACACCTCTATTTGCCTATATTCCCAACTTTGCCGCATGCCAATGGCAATTGCCTATGAAGCTTGCCGGTGACGTTTGCATAACTCATATGCCTTCAGCAAGCCCGCCGCGCGGTAGGATCTTGGTCAGCCCGCGTCGCCGACATCAGCTCCGAGCTGGGCAGCTGAACGGAGGATCATGGCGAATCCCACTCTCCGGCAGCGACAGCTGGCAAAGCGCCTACGCGAGCTACGCCTGGAAGCCGGCCTGAGCATCGCCGAGGTGAGCGAGCACATTCTCTGTTCCCCGGCCAAGATCAGCCGCATCGAGACAGCGCAGCGCCGGGTCAGTCTGCGAGACGTGCGTGACCTGTGCAAGCTCTATGGCATCGACGACGCGACCCAGCTCATGGCGCTCGCCAAGGACGCACGTGAGCAGAGCTGGTGGCAGCAGGGCGAAGGCGTTGACATCGGCCCGCTCATCGGGCTGGAGAACGAGGCTTCGACCATCACCGAGTACGAGACCACGACGATCCCGGGGCTCCTCCAGACCGAGGAGTACGCCCGAGCCGTGACCCGCGGATTCGTTCCCCGCATCGACGAGACGCTGCTGTCCCGGAAGATCGAGGTCCGGATGAAACGCCAGGAGCTGCTCCATCGCGCCGGGCCACCCCACTACTGGGTGCTGCTCGACGAGTCGGCGTTGCATCGCCACATCGGTGGCGCCGGCGTCATGAAGGACCAACTGGAACGACTGCTCCAGATGGCCGAGCTGCCCCATGTCACGATCCAGGTGATCCCCTACACCGTGGGCGCCCATATGGGCTTTGACAGCGCGTTCATGCTCCTGGAGTTCGACGAGGACACCCACCTTTCCGACACCGTGTTCATGGAGACGATCGCCGGTCACATCTTCGAGGAGAAGGCCAAGCACCTGGCTCGCTTCCGCGAGATAGTCGATCATCTTCGTGCGGTAGCGCTCAACCCGCAGGCGTCATCAGCGCTCATTTCCCATCAACAAGGGCAGTTCGCTTCTCAAGTGGGTTGAATCCCCCAAAAGCACCGCTGGCAATTGCCACCGTCAAGTACCATGTGCGTGCCTGGGACGTCACCGACGTCAAAGGATCACTGGCGCCCGAACATTGTTCGAGACACGTCGGGCCATCATTCCGCATGGAGCAACCATGACCTCGCGTCCCCTGCCTGAGATCATCTGGAAGAAGTCTTCGCGCTGTGACCTCAACAACTGCGTTGAAGTTGCGCTATTGCCCGACGGATCCATCGGGCTGCGCGACTCCAAGAACATCGACGGCGGCACCTTGACCTTCTCGCCCGAAGGGTGGACGAAATTCATCGGTCCCATAAAAGGCGCGGACGACCAGGGCTACTGATCACAAACTAAGTATCGCCCCTTTTGGCCCATTCATCCCAATAGTCAAGCACGCCGGAAAAGCCGGTTTAGGATTGCTTGACGACAACTCCATGGCGATCTTTCAGGGTGATGCCGCATGAGTTCCCACACCCCAGCGATCTGGCACTCGTGCAACAACGGCAGTTGCGTCGAAGTCGCCGCGCTGGACGGCCAGGTTTGGGTGCGGAGTAGCGAGGACACGAGCAGGACCGCCCTGACGTTCACCTTCGAGGAATGGCAGACCTTCACCGAAGGCGTCAAACAAGGTCTCTTCGATCTCGAACGGCTCGCCCCCCACGGCTGACGAGCCCCGTCCAGCCTGGACACCTGCTTCAGGTTTCAAACAGTCCGCCCCGGCTACGTGCCCCCGGCATGGGCGGATTCAAGGGATTTCTGTTACGCGGGAACATCGTCGAGCTGGCCGTCGCCGTGATCGTCGGAGCGACGTTCAGCGGGCTGGTGCAGGCGCTGGTCGAGGATCTGGTCACGCCGCTGATCGGGGCGGTCACCGGGGGCCGGCAGCCGGACTTCGCCGACTACTCGTTCACGGTCAACGGCAGTGAGTTCAAGTACGGCGACTTCCTCAACCACCTGATCACGTTCCTGATCATCGCGGCGGTGGTCTACTGGCTGATCGTGATGCCGATGACCCGGCTGATCAGCAGGTTCGACCGGAACAAGGCGGCCACGACCAAGGAATGCCCCGAGTGCCTCAGCGAGGTCCCGGTCGAGGCACGACGGTGTGCCCACTGCACGGTGGAGTTGGTGCCCGCCTCGGAGAAGCCCAGGTAGCCCTCATCGGCGAGGGCGAATGCGGTGGGGGATTTGGCTGGTTGTGGGCTTCAAGGCTGCCTTCGGTTGGGCAAGATGGGCGGGGTGAGCGTTGAGTTGATGGTCTGGGACGAACCCACCCCGATCTCCAGGGACCAGGCGCGGGCCACGTATCTGGCGGTCAAGAAGAGCGAGCCGGCCGCAGGCGAGGCACCGGCGGTGGCCAAGGAGTTGCCGGGAGTCGTCACCGTCTATCCCGGGCACGTGCTGGTCACGATGGACCTGGACACCATGGATGAGATGTCCGGTCAGGTGTTCACGGTGGCCCGGGCGCACGGGCTCGTCTGCTACGACCCTCAGCGCGATCTGCTGCACAACGTGGCACCGCTCGGCGTCTACCAGGGCATGCAGCTGCACACCGGCGACGGCATGATCGTGCACGATCCCGACCTGGGGTTGGTACACGACGTGCTGGCCACGTTGTCGGCGCAGAATCCGTTCGTCGCCCTGGTCACCTTCGGGCGGCACTTCATCCAGGTGTCACCCGGCTACGAGCTGGAGTACAAGGAGGGCACCCTGTCGCGGGCCGTGGTCGGCGACCTGGCCGACGTGCAGCGGGCCTTCCACGAGTACGCCATCGGCGACCGGGCGTTCCTCGACCGGCACGAGTGGGTCTAGGCCGCGTTTCAAAAGGATCTTTGAAACTTGCGGCGTGGCGGTGATCGATAACCGACGAGGTCTCCGGTAGTTGGTTCAACGACCAAGAAGAGCCAAGTA
>NZ_BMNH01000054.1 GCF_014646355.1 Nonomuraea cavernae | reverse complement strand
CGCCGCCGGGCCGAGCGCCGCCGGGCCGAGCGCCGCTGGGCCGAGCGCCGCTGGGCCGAGCGCCGCTGGGCCGAGCGCCGCTGGGCCGAGCGCCGCTGGGCCGAGCGCCGCTGGGCCGAGCGCCGCTGGGCCGAGCGCCGTTGAGCTGAGCGCCGTGGAGCTGAGCGCCGCTGGGCCGAGCGCCGTCGGGGCGAGCGGGGGCGGGCACTACCGGTTCGCGTGGGACGGGCCGCGGACGGCGCGGGTGCTGCTCTGGGAGGTCGCCGCGTCCGCGGTGGAACTCCTCGGCCATGGGCCGCTCGGGCGGCTGGGCGAGTGCCCGTCGTGCTGCTGGCTCTTCCTCGACACGAGCCGGAACAACCGCCGCCGCTGGTGCAGCATGACCACCTGCGGCAGCCGCGACAAGTCCCGCCGCTACTATGCGACCCGGCCCACCTGACGTTCGCCGGCGCGGCCGTAAAGCTTCTGGGCGGCTTGTCGGGCGTGGTGCTGCCGGAGCGCCCGAGCCGCCGCCTCGGGCAGTTCTAGCGTGCGACGTGACCTGCGGGTTTCGGCCTCACATCTGCCGCCTGTCGTGGAGCCGCGTCGAGGATCGCGTCCAGCATCTCCTGCGAACTCTGGAGCCGCGTGATCATCTTGGCGAGGTGAGCGCGTTCGCGCCGCAGGTCCTCGATGAAGGTCGGGCAGTCGGACGGCACGAGCAGTTCGTCACCGCCTTGCACGCAGTGCAGGCCCCGGGCGATGACAGCGGTGGGGAGCCCCGCGGCGAGCAGGGCGCGGATGTTGCGCACCGTCGCGATGTCCGCCTCGGTGTATTCGCGGTAGCCGTTGGTCAGCCGGACCGGCCTGAGGAGACCCTGCTCCTCGTAGTAGCGCAACAGCCGCCTGTTCACCCCGGTCTCGTGAGCCAGGTCGCCGATCCGCATCGAGTCCCTCCTCCTTGACCTTCACATGGGTGTGACGGCTTACCGTCACGAGTATCGCTGATCCAGAAGCAAGGAGTATGTCGGTGTCGGGTGCCGTGATCATTGGTGCAGGTCCGGGGATCGGACAGGCGGTGGCTCGTCGGTTCGCCAGGGAGGGGCTGCCGATAGCGCTGATCGCCCGGAGCGACCGGACGTTGCGCGCCGCGGCCGAGGCGGTCGCTCCCAGTGGCGTCCCAGTTGTCACGTTGAAGGCCGATAGCACCGACCAGGCCGGGCTGAACGTCGCGCTCGACGGAGTCGTCCGCGAGCACGGCGTGCCGGACGTCGTTGTGTACAACGCCGCGATCATCCAGGCGGACGCGCCGGGCGAGCTGTCGGTACGCGGTCACATGGAGGCCTGGGCCGTGAACGTGGTCGGCGCGCTCAACGCCGCAGCTCACCTCGCGCCCGCCATGGCGGCCCGCGGGAACGGAACGATCCTCATCACGGGCGGCATGCCCGAGCCCAAGCCGCGGTATGTGAGCCTCTCCCTGGGCAAGGCAGGTGTGCGTACCCTGGTCAGGCTGCTCGACCAGGAGTACGGCCCTGCCGGGGTGCACGTGGCGAGCGTCACCGTGGCCGGTCCGGTCGCCCCGGGTACGGACTTCGACCCTGACGACATCGCCGAGCACTACTGGCATCTGCACACGCAGCCACGACACCAGTGGACCGGGGAAGCTCTGCACGCCCGCGAGTCCTCATCCGCGGGGTCCTCATCCGCGACGGGCCGAGCGGCGGAAGGCGAGCAGGGACAGCGGGATGAAGATCGCGATCAGCGCCAGTGACCAGATCAGGGCGGCGACGACCGGATGCTCCAGCGGCAGCCGGTCCGGGGCGGCCATGCCGAGCGGGTTGCCGAACAGGCTCCTGGCCGCGGCGACCACCGCGGTGACCGGGTTCCACGCCGCCACGACCTGGAGCCATTCCGGCATCGAGGCGATCGGGACGAACCCGTTCGAGACGAACCCCAGCGGCAGCACCCACAGCAGCCCGGCCGTGCTGGCCACCTCGGGGCTGCGCACCGACAGGCCGATGGCGATGCCCACCCACGTCATCGCGTAGGCGAACAGCAGCAGCACGCCCAACCCCGCCGCGGTGGACAGCACGCCGGTGTGCGTCCGCCACCCCACCAGCAGACCCACCAACGCCAGCACGCCGGTCACCAGGACGGCGCGCACCAGCTCCGCGTTGGCCCGCCCGATGAGCACCGCCACGTTGGCCATCGGCAGCGCGCGGAAACGGTCGATGACTCCTCTGCTCATGTCCATGGCCAGGCCGGTGCCGGTGCCGACGCCCATGAAGGCCAGGGTCTGGGCGAAGACCCCCACCACGACGTACTCCTTGAACGGCCCCCCGCCGGGCAGCGGGATCGCGCCGCCGAAGACGTAGCTGAACAGCAGCACGAAGATGATCGGCTGGGCCAGGTTGTAGGCCAGTTCGTCCGGAACGCGGCCCATGCGCAGCAGCCCGCGCCTGGTCATCACGGCGCAGTCGCGCAGCGCCAGGCCCAGGCCCGTGGGCGCGGTGCCCAGGTCGGTCGCGGTCAGGCTCGTGGGCGCGGTGCCCGGGTCAGTCACGGTCATGCTCGTCCGCCTTCCTGGTCAGGGCGAAGAAGACGTCGTCCAGCGTCGGCCGGCGTACGGTGAGGTCGGCGACCTCGACGCCGCCGGTGTCCAGCTCCCTGATCACGTCCGCCAACCGGCTCGCGCCGCCCGGCAGCACCGCCGTCACCCGCAGCGTGTCCTCGTCGGCCTTCGGCTCGGCGAGGCCGGCCGCGGCCAGCGCGGCCATCGCGGGCGGCAGGTCGGAGGCGTAACGCACCGCCACCTCAAGGTGGTCACCGCCGACGCGGTCCTTCAGTTCGGCCGGCTTGCCCGTCGCGACCTCGCGCCCTTGGTCGATGACCACGATGAGGTCGGCGAACTGGTCGGCCTCCTCCAGGTACTGGGTGGTGACCAGCGCGGTCGTGCCCTCCTTGACCAGGTCCCCCAGCACTCGCCACACCTCCGCCCTGCCGCGAGGGTCGAGGCCGGTCGTGGGCTCGTCGAGGAACAGCACACGGGGAGCGGCCAGCAGCGCCACCCCCAGGTCCAGGCGGCGTCGCATGCCGCCCGAATAGGTGCGCACCGGACGGTCGGCGGCGCGGGTGAGGTCGAAGCGTTCGATCAGCTCCTCGCTGCGGGCCCGGACCGCCGCCGGGGTCATGCGGGCCAGCAGACCGAAGATGTTCAGGTTCTCCCGGGCCGTCAGGTACTCGTCGACGGCCGCGTACTGTCCCGCGAGGCCGACGACCCGGCGGACCGCCTGGGCCTCGCGGGCCACGTCGAAACCGCACACGCGGGCGTGGCCGCCGTCCGGACGCAGCAGCGTCGCCAGGATGCGCACCAGCGTGGACTTGCCCGCCCCGTTGGGCCCGAGCAGGCCGAGCACCTGTCCTTCGGGGGCGTGCAGATCGAGACCGTCGAGGGCGAGGACCGAGCCGTACCGCTTCACCAGCCCTTCCGCCTGGATGCCGCCGTTCATGGCGCGCTCCGCGCGGGGGCCGGGCATCTGAGAGCGTTCATGCGTGGCAGCCTGGCCCGGACCGCTCGAGCCCGGGTGGTGCGCGCCGCTCCACGCGGACTCGCGGGGCTCGACCGAACGTCCAGAAGGCCTCGAACCACCGCTGCGACCGTGACCGCCATGATTCCCATGTTCAAGGTTGCCATGTCCGAGCAGGCCCCGGCGGCGGTCGCGGACGTGCTGGCCAGCGGGCACATCGGGCAGGGCGCGAAGGTCGACGAGTTCGAGGACGCGCTGCGCTCGCGGGTGGGCAACCCCCGCCTGGCCACGGTCAACAGCGGCACCGCCGGCCTGCAGATGGCCCTTCGGCTGGCCGGTGCGGAAGGCGGCGAGGTGCTGAGCACCCCGCTGACGTTCGTGGCGACCAACTGGGCCATCATGGCCGCCGGGCTGCGCATCCGCTGGGTCGACCTCGACCCGTCCACGCTCAACGCCGACCTGGACGACCTGGCGGCCAAGGTGTCGCCCGAGACGACGGCGATCATGGTGGTCCACTGGGCCGGTTACCCGGTCGATCTGGCCAGGGTGGCGGCCATCGCCGACGAGTGCGAGCGCCGCCACGGCAGGCGGCCGGCCATCATCGAGGACTGCGCGCAGGCGTGGGGGGCCACGTACGCGGGACGACCGCTGGGCAACCACGGCAACCTGGCCGTCTACAGCTTCCAGGCCATCAAGCACATCACCTGCGGAGACGGCGGCCTCGTCGTCTTCCCCGACGACGACAGCAGCCGGCGGGGCCGCCTGATGCGCTGGTTCGGCCTCGACCGCGACCCGGGCGCCCTGCCCAGGCCCGAGCAGAACGTCGCCGAATGGGGCCTGAAGTTCCACATGAACGACATCAGCGCGGCCATCGGCCTGGCGAACCTGGACGGGGTCGACGAGCGCGTCCGGCGGCACCGCGCCAACGCCGCCTACTACGACAGGGAGCTGAAGGACGTGGCCGGCCTGGAGCTGACCCGGCCGGTGCCCGGCAGCGAGCCGTCCTACTGGGTCTATCCGGTCAAGGTGAAGCGCAGGGACGACTTCGTCGCCCGGCTGGCGGCGGCCGGCATCGCCGCCGGTCAGCTCGATCCGCGCAACGACCGGCACGCCTGCGTGGCCGCGTACGCCGAGCCGCTGCCGAAGCTGGACGCGGTCCACGACCAGATCGTGTGCCTGCCCGTCGGCTGGTGGCTGTCGGAACAGGACAGGGAGCACATCGTGAACACGATCAAGTCTGGATGGTGACGCCGTGAGCACATCAGTCGAACCGTTGCGGATCGAAGGGTCCTTCCTCGTCAAGCCGGAGATCTTCCCCGACGAGCGCGGGCACTTCCTGGAGATGTTCCAGCAGCGCGCCGTCGAGGGACCGGCCGGCGGCCCGATGCCGGTGGCGCAGGTCAACTGCTCGGTCTCCCGGCGGGGGACGATCAGAGGTGTGCACTCCTGCGTGACGCCGCCCGGCCAGGCCAGGTACGTCACCTGTGTGAGCGGGGCCATCCTGGACGTCATCGTGGACATCCGGCCCGGATCGCCCACGTACGGGGAGCACGTGGCGGTGCCGCTGGACGAGTACTCCCGGCACGCGGTGTACCTCGCCGAGGGGCTGGGGCACGCGTTCGCGCCGCTCAGCGAGCAGGCCACCGTGGTCTATCTCTGCTCCACCGCCTACAACCCGGGCGGGGAGATCTGCGTCAACCCGCTGGACCCGGAGCTGGCGCTGCCATGGGCGGCCTCGCCGCGCATCCTGTCGGACAAGGACGCCAAGGCGCCGACGCTGCGCGAGGCCGAGGCCGCCGGGTTGCTGCCGGCCTACGCGGGCAGCACGCTGATCCGCGCGTAGTGGCAGGTGCCGTTCAGCGCGCTCGTCCCGCGTAGCGGCACGTCCTGGTCAGCGCGCTCGTCCACGCGTGACAGCACCTACCGGGAGCACGCGTAACAGCACGTACGGGGCCGCCGGGCGACTGCCGCCCGGCGGCCCTGCTCGCTGCCCGGGTGGGCCGGGCTACCAAGGCGTTTCCTTCCGGCCGCGCAGGAAGACGCCGGAGGGGCCGTCGTCCGGGAGGGTGGCCGCCCACACGATGTCCTCGGCGGCCTGCTCCGGCAGCCGGTCGGCCTGCGGCCGCATCCGCGTGCGCACCTGGCCGGGGTTGACCGCGTTGACCAGCACGCCCGTGCCCGCCGTCTCGGCGGCCATGAGCACGGTCAGCGCGTTGAGCGCGGTCTTCGACACCGAGTAGCCCGGCGTGCGCGCCGAGAGCCCGTTGCTGAACGCCCCCGTGCCGCTGGAGACCATCACCACCCGGCCCCAGCCTCGCTCCACCATGCCGGGCAGGAAAGCCTGGCACATCCGCCAGGCGCCCAGAACGTTCACCTCGAACTGCCGCCTGACCAGCTCCACGGGCACGACCGACGGCGGGTGTCCCCAGTCGAGCTGGATCCCGGCGTTGTTGACCATGATGTCCACGGGGCCCACCAGATCGCGCACCCGCGCCGGCGCCTGCTCGTCGGTCACGTCGAGCACGGCGGCGCGCGCGTCACGGCCCAGCGCCGCCGCGGCGCGCTCGGCCTCCTCCGGATCCCTGGCCGTCACCACCACCCGGTGCCCCAGCGCGTGCAACCTGTCACTCACCGCGCGGCCGATGCCCCGGTTGGCACCCGTGACCAGGGCGATGCGGGTCTTCGCCGTCATAGGACGCTCCATTCGACCGTTGCTATCGCGCGATTGTGGCCACGATCGGTAGAGGATCGCTGGAGTCCGGCTGGAAATAGTTTCCGTCGTGACGGGAGGGCTTGATGGTTTTCTCTGCATGGAGATCGTGCTTATATCAGAACACCAGCACCACTCCATGGCTGACTCCAACCATGGCGGGTGTTCGACTGGGGGAGCTCTAAGGAGGGCAGGAGCTGAGGAAACGAACGAGTGGTAAGCGCAAGAAGGCAGACGAAACACTGCCGCGCTCGGGGTATCACTCTTTGTGACACTCCGCTCTGCCGAGCGGCAGTCGCGTCTCCCTATTGAGAACCTGGGAAGGCGATGGATTTCCTTGTGCTGGGCCCGTTGGCCGTGCATGACCGTCAGGGTGTGGAGCTGACCCCGACGCCGCCGAAGGTCAGAGAAGTGCTCGCGTTGCTTCTCTTACGCAATCAAACACTCGTATTAACATCCGAGCTGGTCGATGAAATTTGGCCTGACAGCCCGCCGGTGAGCGCGTTGTCAACTCTTCAAACTTATATCTACAAGCTCCGCAACATGCTGTCGGAAGGTTACGGAGAGAGGTCAACTGTATTACGGACCAGGCCGCACGGCTACATGCTGGCGGTGCCCCAAGAAAGTATTGACTCGTTCCATTTCGAGAGGCTGACGACAGCCGGAAACGCCGCGCTCGCGGACGGTGATCTGGGTGCGGCGGCCGACCTGCTGAGTCAGGCCCTCTCGCTGTGGCGAGGGCCGGCTCTGGCCGACGTCACCGGCGGCAACCTGCTGTCGGCGTACGGGACGGCTCTGGAGGAGGGCCGGCTGCGCGCCCTGGAGCTGCGGATCGACGTGGACCTGCGGCTGGGGCGGCACCGCAAAGCCGTCAGCGAGCTGAAGAGGCTGGTCAACGACCATCCGTTGCAGGAGGTCTTCCACACCCAGCTCATGCTGGCGCTGCACCGGTCCGGCCGCCGTCCCGAGGCGCTCGACGTCTATCAGAGGCTGCGTAACCTCCTGGTGGAGGAGCTCGGCGTGGAGCCGTCGAGCCGGGCGCAGTCCATGCATCAGGCGGTGCTCTCCTCGGCCAGTTCGCTGGAGGTGCGGGCCCCCGAGGGCACGATCACGATCAGCGTTCCCGACCGCCTGGAGGAGGAGTCCGCGCCGCCGCCCGCGCAGCTCCCGCCCGACGTTCTCGATTTCACCCCCCGGGCGGACCTGGAGCAGGTCGTGAACGGGCTGCTCAAGCCACGCAACGGGACCGCCCCGGCCGTCTCGATCAGCGGCATGACCGGTGTAGGCAAGACGGTGCTGGCCGTGCACGCCGCCCACCTGCTGCGCCAGGACTTCCCCGACGGACAGCTCTTCGCGCGGTTGCGAGGCAGCACCGGTGACCCGGCCGACCCGGCCGACATCCTGGCCGACTTCCTGCACGCCGCCGGGCTGGCCGAGGACCGCATCCCGACCGGCATGGAGGGACGCGTCGCCGCGTTCCGCACCTGGGTGGCCACCCGAAAGGTGCTCATCGTGCTCGACGACGCGGCCACCGCCGCGCAGATCCAGCCGCTGCTGCCGGGCTGCCCGCCCAGCGGCACCATCATCACGGGCCGTGCCGGGCTCAACGGGCTGGTCGGCGCGGCGCACGTACGGCTGGACCTGCCGACCGAGGACGACTGCGTCGAGCTCCTGCAGAACATCATCGGCCGGCCGCTCGCCGACGGCGAACGCCAGGCGGCCGAGGTGATCGCCCAGCTCTGCGGGCGTCTGCCGCTGGCGATCAGGGCGGTCGGCGCGCGCGTGTCCTCCACCGGCTGGTCGCTCAAGAAGCTGGCCGAACGCCTGATCGTCAGCGGCAGGCGGCTGGACGAGCTGGTCTTCGCCGATCTCGACGTACGGGACCGGCTGCAGGAGAGCTACGAGCAGCTCGGCGAGGAGGAGCGGCGGTTCCTGCGCCTGCTCAGCCTCCTGCCGGGGCCGGTGTTCACCGCGCACGGCGTGGCCAACCTGCTGGAGTCGGACTCCGACTCCGTGGACAAGCTGCTGCTGCAACTCGTGGAGAACCACTTCCTGCGGGTGCTTCTGCAGAACGTCGATGAAATCGTATACACCATCCATGAGCTGGTCCGGTTCTTCGCCCAGGAGCAGGTCGAGCAGGAGCTCGGCTACCGCGAGCAGGAACGCCTGAACGGACCCTTCGAGCTGCCCTGACCCCCTCCAGCCGCGCTCGACCCGCTGGACGAGTGCGGCTCCATTGCTTCTCCAGCGCTGCCGGACAGCCTGCGCTTGTCCATGGCCTCGTCAGGCAGGAATATCCATGAAGGCTCTCGTCCTCGCGGGTGGGCGGGGAACCAGGCTGCGGCCCCTCACCCACACTGTCCCCAAGCAACTGGTGCCGGTGGCCAACAAGCCGGTGCTCCTGTACGGTCTGGAAGCCATCAGGGACGTCGGCATCACCGACGTCGGCGTGGTCGTGGGCGACCACGGACCAACGATCCGCGACGTGCTCGGCAACGGCGGCGCGCTCGGACTCGACATCACCTACCTGCACCAGCACGCCCCTCTGGGGCTCGCGCACTGCGTCATGCTGTCCCAGGACTTCCTCGGCGGCGCCGACTTCCTGCTCTACCTCGGAGACAACGTCATACTCGACGGGCTCGGCCCGTTGCTCGACGCGTTCTGGCACTCCAGACCGGACGCCCTGGTGATGACCGGCAAGGTCGGCAACCCCTCCGAATACGGGGTGGCGGAGGTCGGCCCCGGCGGCGTCGTCACCGGCCTGGCGGAGAAGCCCGCCGACCCGCGCAGCGACCTGGCCCTCATCGGCGCGTACGTCTTCTCCCCGGTCATCCACCAGGCCGTGCGCAGCATCCAGCCGAGCTGGCGCAACGAACGCGAGATCACCCACGCCATCGAATGGCTGATGCGCAACGGCTGGCGGGTGGAGGCGCACCTGCACGGCGGCTACTGGAAGGACACCGGCCGCGTCGAGGACCTGCTGGAGTGCAACCGGGCGGTGCTCGACACCGCCGAGCGGTCGATCAAAGGCCAGGTGGACGACTCCTGCGAGATCCGCGGCCCGGTCGTCATCGAGGAGGGGGCGCAGGTCAGCGGCTCCCGCATCATCGGGCCGGCGGCGATCGGCGGCTCGGCGGTGGTGCGCGACAGCCGCATCGGGCCGTACACCAGCATCGGCGCCGACTGCGACATCGTCGGCGCCACCATCGAGAACTCGGTGGTGTGCGACGGCAGCACCGTCCGCGGCAGCCTGCGCGACTCCCTGATCGGCCGACAGGCCAGGGTGAACGGCGACTTCGGACGGCCCGCCCGCCTGGTGCTGGGCGACCACAGCGAGGCCAGGTTGCACGAGGGCGCCTCATGACCGTCACCCTCGACGCCACCTGGCTGATCTGCCCGGGCTGCTCCGACCTGGTTTTCCGGCCCAAGTACGAGCGTGGACTGCGGGTCTGCCAGGGCTGCGGCCACCATGCCAGGCTCACCGCCCGCGAGCGGCTGGACAGCCTGCTGGACCCCGGCTCGGAGAAGCCGGTCGAGACGGCCCTGCCGGTCGACGATCCCCTCGGTTTCACCGACACCCGGCCCTACACCGAGAGGCTGGCCACCGCGCGGGCCGGCACCGGCCTGCGTGAGGCCGCCCTCTGCGCCACCGGCACCATCGAGTCCCACCCCGTCGTGGTGGCCTGCCTCGACTTCGCCTTCGTCGGCGGCTCGCTCGGCTCCGGGGTCGGCGAGCTGGTCACGGTCGCGGCCGAGAAGGCGCTGGCCGAACGCGTGCCGTTGCTCGTGGTGACGGCCTCCGGCGGCGCGCGGATGCAGGAGGGCGCGCTGTCGCTCATGCAGATGGCCAAGTGCAGCCAGGCGCTGGCCCGCCTGGACGAGGCCGGGATTCTCACCGTCGCCCTGGTCACCGACCCGACGTACGGCGGCGTGGCGGCCTCGATCGCCACGCTGCCCGACGTGCTGATCGCCGAGCCCGGCGCGCATCTGGGGTTCGCCGGGCCGCGCGTCATCGAGCAGACCATCCGGCAGCGGTTGCCGGAGGGGTTCCAGACGGCGGAGTTCCTGCTGGCGCGGGGGCTGATCGACGCGGTGGTGCCCAGGCCGGCGCTGCGCCGCGCCCTGGCCCGTCTGCTGGCGGCCGCCCGCCCGGACGGCACGGGCGCCCCGACGGGCGACGCAGCCCACGCGGCCCACCCGGCCGACCGGGCCGAGCGGGCCGACCGGGCCGGGGCCGAGCAGGTCGAGCCGACCGGGGCCGAGCAGGTCGAGCCGACCGGGGCCGAGCGGGTCGAGCTGGCCGGGGCCGAGCGGGCCGAGCGGGCCGGGCTCGTGCGGGACTCGGCGGCGCTGCCGCGGCGCCCCGCCTGGGAGGTGGTGCGGCTGGCCAGGGAACCGGCCCGCCCGACCACCCTCGACTACGCCGGCCTGCTCCTGGAGGACTTCACCGAGCTGCGCGGCGACCGCGCGGGCGCGGACTGCCCGGCGATCGTGGGCGGTATCGGACGCCTGTACGGCAGGGGCGTGATGCTCATCGGCCACCAGAAGGGGCACGACACCCAGGAACGCGTGAAGCGGAACTTCGGCATGCCGACCCCCGCCGGATACCGCAAGGCGGCCCGGCTCATGCGGCTGGCCGGCAAGCTCGGCCTGCCGGTGCTCACCCTCGTGGACACCCCCGGCGCCTACCCCGGCATCGAGGCCGAGGAGCAGGGACAGGCGTGGGCCATCGCCGAGAACCAGCGCCTGATGTCGGGCCTGCCCGTCCCCGTCGTCGCCGTCATCACCGGCGAGGGCGGCAGCGGCGGCGCGCTGGCGCTGGCCGTGGCCGATCGGGTGCTCGCCCTGTCCAACGCCGTCTACTCCGTCATCAGCCCCGAGGGGTGCGCCGCGATCCTGTGGAAGACCGCCGCGGCGGCCCCGCAGGCCGCCGACGCGCTCGGCCTGGACGCCCGCGAACTGCTCCGGCACCGCATCGTCGACGCGGTCATCCCGGAGCCTGACGAGGGGGCGCACGAGGCCGCCTCACGTACCGCCGAGCGGGTCGGCAGGGCCGTACGGCAGGCGTTCGAGGAGCTGACCCCGTCGCCGGTCGCCGAGTTGGTCGAGGCGCGGCGGCGGCGCTTCCGCAGTTTTGGTGTCCCTTCGTCCGAGGAGTCGAGATGGCCGAACACGGAGACCTGATCGAGGCGGTGCACCGGCATGCCGTGGGGTTCGTCGAGTCGGTCGGCGGGCCGATCCGCCGGCTGAAGGTGACGGCGGGCGAGGTCACCCTCGAAGCGGAGTGGGCCGGCCCCGCCGACTCCGCCGACCCTGCCGACCACGCCGGCCCCGCCGACCGGCGAGCCCCCGCGCCCCACGGCGCGACCTCCAACGGGCAGGGGCCGGACGGCGTGGTCTCGGGGGCGGCGCTGGTCGCCGCCACGGTCGACGCGCACGGGACCCGGGCCGCCGTGACGGCGGCGTCGCAGGGGGCCTCGGTCACCGCGAACGGAACCGCCGCCACGACGGCGTCGGTCATCCCGTCGCCCACGGTCGGCACCTTCTACCGCTGCCCGGAGCCCGGAGCCGAGCCCTTCGTCAAGGAGGGCGACCTGGTCACGCCCGGCCAGCAGGTGGCGATCCTGGAGGCGATGAAGCTGATGAACCCCATCCACGCGCTCACCGCCGGCCGGATCACCCGGATCCTCGTCGAGGACGCCGCCGCCGTCGAGTACGGTCAGGCGCTCTTCGCCCTGGAGGAGAGCTGATGTTCGGGACGGTCCTGGTCGCCAACCGCGGCGAGATCGCCCTCAGAGTGGTCCGGACCTGCAAGGAGATGGGCATCCGCACCGTCGCCGTCTACTCCTCGGCGGACGAGGACTCCCCGGTCGTCCGCATGGCCGACGAGGCCGTGCGGATCGGCCCGCCCCCGGCCAGACGCAGCTACCTGTACGCTCCGGCCATCCTTCAGGCCGCCCGCCTGACCGGCGCGGAGGCCATCCATCCGGGCTACGGCTTCGTGTCGGAGGACGCCGACTTCGCCGAGATGTGCCAGGCGGAGGGGCTGACGTTCATCGGGCCGCCGCCGGAGGTGCTGGCCATGCTGGGCGACAAGGCCGAGGCGCTGCGCGTGCTGTCGGCCGCCGGACTGCCTGTTCTGCCGGGCACGCACCGGCCGATCGCGAGCGCGGGGGAGGCCGTCGAGGCGGCGGCCGGCATCGGCTTCCCGATCATCGTCAAGGCCCTGTCGGGCGGCGGCGGCCGGGGCATGGCCATCGCCATGCACCCGTCCGAGCTGCCCGAGGCGTACGCGCGGGCACGCAGCGCCGCCCGGGCCGTCTTCGGGGACGAGCGCGTCTACCTGGAGCGGTACGTCGAGTCGGCCCGGCACGTCGAGGTGCAGGTGCTGGCCGGGCTCCACGGGCAGGTCCTGCACCTGGGCGCGCGCGACTGCTCGGTGCAGCGGCGGCGGCAGAAGCTCATCGAGGAGACCCCGGTGCCCGGCCTGCCCGAGGACGTGGCGGCCGAGCTGTGCGAGCGGACCGTCGAGGCGGCCCGCGCCGTCGGATACGTGGGGGCGGGGACGTTCGAGTTCCTGCTCGACGACGCGGGCGAGTTCCACTGCATCGAGGTCAACTGCCGCATCCAGGTCGAACACCCGGTCACCGAGCTGGTCACCGGCGTGGACCTGGTCCGCGAGCAGCTCCACGTGGCCGCGACCGGCACGCCCGGCATCACGCAGGACGACGTGCGGCTGAACGGCGCGGCCATCGAGTGCCGCGTCAACGCCGAGGATCCGGCTCGGGGCTTCCTGCCGACGCCCGGCACGATCGAGTCGCTGACGTTGCCGGCCGGGCCGTTCACCCGGGTGGACGACCACGTCCGGCAGGGCATGCGCGTCTCGCCCTTCTACGACCCGCTGCTGGCCAAGGTGAGCGTGTGGGCGCCCGACCGGGAGCAGGCCATCGCCCGCATGGAGCGGGCGCTGTCGGAGTGCGTCGTCACCGGTCCCGGCGTCAGCACCACGACCGCGTTCCTCGCCGGGCTGCTCGCCCACCCGCTCTTCCGGGACGGCAAGCACACCACGGCCCTGGCCGAGACCTTCGATCCCGCCTGACGGTAGTCACGGCGAACCGAAAGGCGGCGCGGCCCCTCACATGGGGGCCGCGCCGCCTGATGTTGACGAGCCGCCCGTGAGCGGCCGGTGAGCCGCTGGAGCCGCTGGAGGTCCGCGCTCAGGTGAGCGCCACGCCCAGGCTGTTGGCCGTCAGCGCGGCCACCGCCAGCGTGGTCCGCAGCAGGTGCCAGGCCCGCCAGCGCGGCCGAGGATCGGCCCAGTCGGCCGGGACGGCGTCCGGGTCGATCCGCTTCAGCATCCGGTTGATCGGCACGTTGCACAGGTGCGAGACGCCCGCCACCCCCAGCATCAGCACGACCGCCGCCCCGAACAGCACCCGGGCGCTCTGCGGCCCCGGCAGCAGCGCCAGGACCAGGTCGCCGGCCGCCGTGCCCAGCACGAGGATCGGCATGACCGGGTCCCAGTTACGGCCGAGGAGGGTCGTGGTGTAGAGGTAGCGGTCGGCGGGCATCGCCATCAGCGCCGGCACCACGCTCAGCGCCACGGCGAACAGCACGCCCGCCACCATTCCGCTGCTCACCACCACCAGCACGGCCAGCGGTGAAATCTGCATCGCTCGTCACACTCCCTCTACACTTCCTCGCCGAACTCCCTCGCCGAGAGCTCCCTCGCCGAGAGCTCCCTCGCCGAGGGCTCCCTCGCCGAGGGCTCCCTCGCCGACCTGGGCGTCCAGCTCCTCCATCGCCGCCTTCCACGCGGCGAGCGTTCCCTCGGCCGACGCCGGCAGCGGCGCGACCACCGTGCCGCGGCCCGACCGCACGGCCGCGTGCCGCCGCGCCAGCATCGACAGGCTCCTCCCGGGACCGGCCTCCACCAGCGTGTGGTCGCCGTCGGTGAGCAGGCCGTCCAGCGCCGCCCAGAACAGCACGGGCCGGGCGAGCTGCCCGGCCCAGAAGCCGGGGGAGAGCGCCTGGGCCCCGCTGACGGGCAGGCCCGTCGCGGTGGACCTGATCGGCACCCGAGGCGGCGCCAGCGGCACCCCGGCGAACCCCACGGCGAACAACTCCGCCGCGCCGCGCACCGCCGGGCAGTGGAACGGCTGGCGCGACGGCACCCGCCGGGTCGTCACGCCGTCGGCCGCCAGCTCCCGGGTCAGCTCCGTCAGCCACGGTTCGGGCCCGGCCACGACGGTGTGGCGGGGGGCGTTGATCGCGGCCACGGCCACGCCCGCCGCCCGGTGCCGGGCGCCGATGCGTGGCTCCAGATCGTCGGCGGCCACCCCGGCGGCGATCATGCCGCCGGGGCCGACCGTCGCCATCGCCTGGCTGCGGGCCGCCATCAGCCGCGCCGCGTCGGCCAGGGTGAACACCCCGGCCAGGCAGGCCGCCGCCAGCTCGCCGACGCTGTGGCCGAGCAGCGCCGCGGGTCTGAGCCCGCGGGCCGTCAGCGTCCTGCCCAGCGCGTACCCGATGGCGAACAGCAGCGGCTGGGCGCGCGAGGCGTCGTCGAGGGGGACCCGGGGGTGGTCGCCGAGCCAGTCAGCGCGCAACCGGCCCCCCTCCTCGCCCATCAGGGCGAAGAACTCGTCCATGGTCGCGGTGAACTCCGGCTCGGCGCCGTACAGCTCCACCGCCATGCCGGGATGCTGTGCCCCCTGTCCGGGGAACAGCAGCACCACCGGGCGACTCGGCTCGGGCATGCGCGACCTCTCAGTAGTCAGCAATCAGTAGTCGAGGGTGACGTCGTACTCGGTGAACCACCTGGTCAGCCAGAGCGCCATCTCCAGGCTGCCGCGGTCGTACGGCCGGCTGACGTGGCCCGCCGGGCGCTGGACCGCCTTCCTGACGCGCTCCGGGTCGAGCAGCCCCGGCACCGCGCGCTCGCCGCCGCCGGTCAGCTCGCCGAGCTCGTCGCGCAGGGCCTGCTCGTACGCCGGGTCCTGCGTGGCCGGGTACGGCGTCTTCACCCGGTCCCGTACGGCTTCGGGCAGCAGGTCGCCGACGGCGGCCCGCAGCAGGCTCTTCTCCCTGCCGTCGAACGTCTTCATCGCCCACGGGACGTTGAAGACGTACTCGACCAGGCGGTGGTCCAGGAAGGGCACCCGGACCTCCAGGCCGTTGGCCATGCTCATGCGGTCCTTGCGGTCGAGCAGCGTCTGCAGGAACCGGGTGAGGTTGAGGTAGGTCACCTCGCGCATGCGCCGTTCGAGCCGGTCCTCTCCCGGCAGCACGGGCACCTCGGCCAGCGCCTCGTGGTAGCGGGCCAGCCGGTGCTGCTGGATGTCGAGCTTCTCCTTCAGCTCCTCGTCCAGCAGCGACAGCCCGCCGAAGTAGCGGGCCGAGCCGGGCGTCAGCCACGGGAAGGTGCCGGCGTCCACGGCCGCCGGGTTGAAGAACCAGCGGTAGCCGCCGAACAGCTCGTCGGCGCCCTCACCGGACAGCGCCACCGTGGAGCGCTCGCGCACCGCGCGGCAGAGCAGGTAGAGCGACGGCCACATGTCGCCCCAGAACGCGGGCGGCTGGTCGTTGGCCCGCAGCACCGCCGAGCGCACCGACTCGGCCACCAGCTCGTCGCTGTTCAGCCGCACTTCGCGGTGCTCGGCTCCGACGTGCGCCGCCAGCGCGCGGGCGAACGGGGCGTCGGGCGCGCCGCGCACCGCGTCGGCCTGGAAGATGTCCTCCGCGCCGGAGAAGGCGACCGAGAACGACCGTACGGGGCCGTTGCCGGAGGCCGCCAGCCGGTCGGCGGTCAGCGCCGTCAGCGCGGACGAGTCGAGGCCGCCCGACAGCAGGGTGCACACCGGCACGTCGGCGATGAGCTGCCGGCCGACGATGTCCTCCAGCAGCCCGCGCACCGTGGCGACCGTGGTGTCCAGGTCGTCGGTGTGCTCGCGGGCCTCGATCGACCAGTAGCGGTGCTTGGTCAGGCCGCTTCTGCGCAGCCGTACCAGGTGGCCGGGGCGGACCTCGTGCATGCCGGACAGGACCGCCCGCTCGGGGGTCTTGACCATGTCGAGGACCTCGCGCAGGCCGTCCAGCCCGACGCGGCGCCGCACCTCGGGGTGCGCGAGCAGGGCCTTGGGCTCCGAGCCGAACAGCACCCCGGAGCGGGTCGGATGGTAGTAGAGGGGTTTGACGCCCAGCCGGTCGCGCAGCAGCACCAGTTCCTGTGTGCGGACGTCCCAGACGGCCAGCGCGAACATGCCGTTCAGCCGCTGGGCGAAGTCGGCGCCCCACCGCAGGTAGGCGTGCAGCACCACCTCGGTGTCGCTGCTCGTGCGGAACCGGTGGCCGTGCGAGACCAGCTCGGCGCGCAGCTCCCTGAAGTTGTAGATCTCCCCGCAGAACGTCACCGCGGCCAGGGTCGTGCCGTCCTCCTCGGCCGACATGGGCTGGTGGCCGCCGGCCAGGTCGATGACCGACAGGCGGCGGTGCCCGAGCAGCACGTGCCTGTCCTGCCACAGGCCCTCGTCGTCGGGGCCTCTGCGACTCATCGTGGCCGTCATCGCCCTGGCCGTCGCCGTGTGGCGGGTCAGGTCACGCGAGAAGTCCACCCAGCCGGCGATTCCGCACATGCGCGCTCCTCAGGACGTGCCCGCCAGGGCCCGGTTGACCGTGTTGAGCAGGTCCGCGGGCGTCTTGGCGCCGCCGACCTCCTCCTCCGAGATCTCGAGTGAGTACTCCCGCTCGATGGCGCTGACCGTGTTGAACAGGGCCAGCGAGTCGTAGCCGAGCGCTTCGAAGGTCGTGTCGAGGATGTCGCCGTCCAGCTGGACCGACTCGTCCTCGCCGGCGCTTTCGCGGAGCAGTCGCACCAGTGTGTCGATGGTGATTTCCCGCATCTTCACCCCTTGTCTTACCTGAGAGCTGTCTATGGCGGGAAATGTCGTACGACGCGCTTGACGGACGTTGGACGGCGGCTCGACCCGCCGTGCGGCCCGTGCTCCAGCGGGGCTCCAGCGAGACCACAGATCGCGCGGTCACGGTCGGCACCATGAGGTTGCCGTTAGGCGAATGGCTGCGGGCCTACGTCCGCGTCTGGGCGGAGTACCCGTCCCTGATCTTCTACCAGCCGAGCCCCTGGGACGACGGCCCCGAACCGGACGACGAGTGGCCCGAGACGGCGAACCGGTGAGGCTCGCCCCGTGCCCTGGCAGCGCGTGCCCTGGCGGCGCGCCGTGTACAAGGAGGCAAACTTGACCGCAGAAGCACCACCCCCGAGCTTCCCGTTCGCCGCCGCCGACCCCCTGGAGCCGGCCGAGGAGTACGTGCGGATGCGCGAGAACGGCTCCGCCGCCCGCGTCACCCTCCCGTCCGGTGACCCGGCCTGGCTGGTGACGAGGTACGAGGACGTCCGCACCGTGCTCGCCGACCCGCGCTTCAGCCGGGAGGCGATCACCGCGCCCGGTGCGCCCAAGGTGTTCCCGATCGCCCGGGGCGCCAAGTCCATCATCGTGATGGACCCGCCGGAGCACACCAGGCTGCGCCGCCTGGTGTCGTACGCGTTCTCCGTGCGGCGCATGGAGGAGCTGCGCCCGCGCGTGGAGGAGATCGCCCGGGGGCTGGTGACGGCGATGGAGCGCACGGGCCCGCCCGCCGACCTCGTGGCCGGCCTCACCCAGCCGCTGCCCATCATGGTCATCTGCGAGATGCTCGGCGTGCCGTACGAGGAGGTCGACCAGTTCAGGACGTGGACCGACCTCATGCTCAGCTTCGACTCGGGCCGCCGCGAGGAGGTCATCGAGGCCCGCGACCGGCTCAACGGCTATCTGGCCGAGCTCATCGCCGCCAAGCGCACCCGGCCTACCGACGACCTGCTCATGGTGCTGATCAACGCCAGGGACGAGGGCGACCGGCTGTCGGAGGAGGAGCTGGTGGCGTTCGCGTTCACGCTGCTCGGCGCCGGCTACCACGCCACCACCGCCGGGATGACGCACGTGATGCTGCGGCTGCTGCGCAGTCCCGAGCGGATGCGGACGCTGCGCGACAAGCCCGAGTTGCTGGCGCCCGCGGCCGAGGAGCTGCTGCGGCTGTCGCAGGCGGGCGGCGGGGTGGGCGCGCTGCGCATCGCCACCGAGGACGTCGAGCTGGGCGGCACCCTCGTCAGGGCGGGCGACGCGGTGCTGCCGTCCACCACGGCCGCCAACCGGGACCCCGGGGTCTTCCCCGACCCCGACGGGTACGACCCGGCGCGCGAGCAGAACCACCACATCACCTTCGGCCACGGCGTCCACTACTGCCTGGGCGCGCAGCTCAGCAGGATCGAGCTGCGGATCGTGCTGGAGACGGTGCTGGAGCGGTTCCCCGGTCTGGAGCTGGCGGTGCCGGAGGAGGAGCTGGAGTGGCGCACCGGGACGGCGTTCGGCCGCCCCGAGCGGCTGCCGGTCACCTGGTAGGGAGTACGGCGGGCCGGTAGGGACACGGCCGGCGGGCGGGGAACACGGCAGGGGCGGCGCCGCGCGATCGCGCGGCGCCGC
>NZ_BMNH01000053.1 GCF_014646355.1 Nonomuraea cavernae | reverse complement strand
GACCAAGCCCCCCGGGAGCGTGCACGCCTGTCGCTCGCTGGGGTTGCCGGCCCTGTCCCGTGCACTGCGGACAGGACGGGACAGGGCCGGCGTCCACCACGCGCACCCGCGCGTAAGAGGCTCGCGAAACTCTCAGCGGGGCCTGCTCTTGGATAGCCAGTACAGCTCTCGCGCGATGACGCTCGGCGACTGCTCCGGGGTCGCGTGGAAGTTCTCCACGTTGAGCATCGGCCCATCGCCGCCCTGGGCGCCCCCGGCGAGGGAGTCCCACTGCTGGTCGGTGAGCACGCGTTCCGGAGCGCCGGTGCCGTTGTAGACCAGGCTGTGACCGGTCGGCAGGAACCCGCCCGAGTCGTAGGTCGCCGGAGGTACGCCCACGAGCTGCGCCGCGCGTGCGGCCACCTCGCGCACCTTCAGCCCGGTCTGCGGAGCCTCGACGATGGTGTTCGGTGAGGCGTACAGCCAGACATGCCCCGGATGCGGGAACCCGAGAGCTCCCGGCACCGGCTTGGCAATCTGCTTCACCCATCCCATTTGCTGCTGCGACGTGCGCGGGATGTCGCCGCGGCCTGCGGCCTGCCACGCCCTCATAGTGAGGCCTGAGCAGTCGAACGAGCCCGGTCCGGTGCCGCCCCACTGGTACGGCTTGCCGATCTGCGCGCGAGCGAACGCGAGAGCCTTCCCGGCGCCGGCGCCACCCTGAGCGGCTTCCTTGCCTTCCAGGAACTTGACCACGTCGGCGACCATCTTCTTCGGCCAGGCGGTGAGCATCTGCCCCCACTGGGAACCACCCATCGCCTTCGCCGCCTGGTCGAGGATCGGGTTGAGGAACGCCTCAGCGCCAACCTTGACGCCCTTCGCCAGCACGTCACCGATGATGCCGCCGGTCGCGAATCCGCCGGCGAACCGCTCGCGCATGAAGCCCGACGCACCCGACACGCCGCCGTGCCGGGCAGCTGCATTGGCCTGGTGCACGAAGTCGGAGCCGACCGCCCGCGTCCACTCCGGACGCATGACGGCCTCGCCGCCCGACACCGCCGCGACCATCGTGTCCCGGCCCGGCGTATAGCCGGGCAGTACTCCGCCCGTGGCCAGAGCGGGCAGCGGCGTCAGCTTCATGTCCTTCAGCCCGAGCGCGTCCGCCACCGTGTTCCACAGCTTGACGATCCCGTTGTTGTAGACGGTCTCGATCACGAAGTTGACCGGCTTCTTCGCGATCTCCTTCAGCCCATCCCAGAACTTGCCGATCAGCTCGACACCCTTCTTAAAGCCGTTCGGGACCGTCTCGGAGATGAACGTCCACAAGGCGCTGAACGCGGGCTTGATGACCTTCTCCCAGGCGAACGCGATAGCCTCGCCGACCGCCTTGAACACCGGCTTCACGATGGTGTCGTGGAACCAGAGCACCTTCGGGGCCAGCGTGTTTACCACGAAGTCCCGTAGCGCGGTCACAGCGGGCTTGATCACGTTGTTCCATGCCCACGCGATGAACTCGCCGATCTTCTTGAACGCCGGTTGGATGATCTTCTCCCAGAGCCAGAGGATCACCGGCCCGAGGATGTTCTTCCAGTAGGCGACCAGCAGCGTCACGGCAGGCAAGATGACGTTCTGCCACGCCCACTGGATCGCCTTGGAGATCGCATCCCAGGCGGGCTTGACGACGTTCTCCCACAGCCACGCGATCACCGGCCCGAGCACGTTCTTCCAGTAGGCCACGAGCAGCGTCATGGCAGGCTGGATCACGTTCTCCCACGCCCACGAGATCGCCGCCGAGATGGCCTGGAACGCTGCCTGAACGATGTTCCGGAACGTCTCGGAGTTCTGGTAGGCGTACACGAGCGCCGCCACCAGCAGCCCGATAGCCGTGATGATCAACCCGATGGGGTTGGCCCGCATCACCGCGTTGAAGATCGTCATGGCGGTACTGGCGACCTTGATGCCCGCGGCCAGACCGCCGACTCCCAGCACGATCGCCTGGAGAACCTGCGGGTCGAGCTGGGCGACAGCGGACGCCAGACCGGAGATGCCGGCCAGCGCCGTACCGCCGAGCGGCGCCAGCGACTTGACCAGGTTGAGGCCGGCCGCCGCGAGATTCTTGATCGTCTGCCAGACCATCGGGCCGTACGTCTTGGCGTAGTTGATGAACGTCTGAAAGCCGCTCGACTTACCGAGCCCTTGACCCCATTTCGAGAACGCGGCGGTCGCCTTTTCGATCCCGCCGACGATCGTCGGCACGAAGGGAAGGAAAGCCTTGATCATCCCAGCGACGCCGGTCGTCACGTTCCCGAGCGACTTACCCAGCCCGGTCACAGCGGTCGGCGCCGCCGTCGACAGGTCCTTGAAGAACGACTGCCAGAACGATCCGCCGAGCGCCTTGCTCGCGTCCTTCTCCAGCCCGACCAGCGAACCCGAAACGCCCTTGATCACCGGAGTGAGCGGCGCGAACAACCCTTGCAGCACCTTCAGCCCACCCGTTACGGCGGGCAGCACCGCCGGTTCAAGCTTCGTCTGCCACGCGAGGTACGCATCCTTGAACGCGCCGATCTGCCGCGCGGCCTTAGCCGCGGCCGGCGACAGCTTCACCATCTCGGCGACCGTGCCTCGCTGAGCCGCGGCCTGCTGCTTCGCGGCGGCTACGGACTGGAGTTGCATCACCTTCAGTGCGCGTTCGGCGTCCTCGACCCGCTTGTTCGCCTGGGCGATCTTGTCGCGGGCGGCCACGACCTGCTTCGAGCCCTCGATGCCCGCCTTGTCGGCGGCTTTCTTCTCCGCGGCCAGCCGCTTACCGCGTACCTGCTCGTCTTCCAGCCTGGCCACGGCCTGCCGATGCGCCAGCTCCGCGCGTTCCCGCTGCAAGTCCGTCGACTTCGGGTCGGCGCGAACCCGCTCCAGTTCGGCTTCAGCCTCCCGGACGGCCAGGGCGGCGTCTTCCTGAGACAGTGCCGAGTTCGTGACCGCCCGGTTCAGGTCCTCGGCGGCGCGCTTGGCTTCCTGCCGGGCCCTGGTCAAGTCTTCCTCGGCGGACTTGGCCGCCCGCTTGGCGTCCACGACCCGCTCCTCGGCGGCGGCCATGTTCAGCGCCGAGATGGCGGCCTGCTGCGCCGTACCGGCCGCGCTCGCCGTAGCGGACTGGGCGGCCTTGCTCGCGGCCTCGTTCGCCTTCGTCGCCTCCGAGATGCGCTGAAGTGACGGCACCGCCACCGCCGCGAGCGCGCCAACGCCCACACCGGCCGCCACCGCCGCACCCGCCAGACCGCCAGCACCTAACCCGAGCGCGGCCACCGCAGGCATTGCGGCCAGAGCCGCCGACACCATGCCGAGTTGCGCCAGGGCGGCAACGGCGTCCACGTCGACCCGCACGTTCGCCGTACGGCCATCCACGCGAGCAACCGCGACCTCGACGGCCGCCAGCTCCGTCTGAGCCCCAGCAGCGTCCGCGTCCACCTCGACCGTTGCCGACGCGGTCTCAAGCTTCGTCACCTCGACATCCAGGGCGGCAAGCTGCGTCAGCGCCGCAGTCACATCGGCCCGAACCTGAACGTCGGTCGTGTCTTCCAGCGTCTTGAGCTGCGTCTGTAGCGTGCGCAGCTCCGCCGTGGCCGCGGCGGCGTCGATGTCGACACCGATCTTCTTGTCGGCCAGCGTCGCCATCTGCGCCCGCAACTCCTGGACGCGCCTCTGCGCCTCGCTCGCGTCCGCGTCCAGCTCGACCTTCGGCAGCGACTTCAGTGCGGCTTCCAGCCGCTTCTTGAAGCCCGAAGCGAACGCGCCACCCACCTCGGCGCCGTCCTTCTGCGCCGGCGCCTTCTGCTTCTTCGTCTGCTCCTTCAGCGGCTCATAGACGCCCTTGAGCTGGTCGGAGATGCCTCGCTGCAGCTCCTTGCCGATCTCCGCACCCGCGCTGTAGACCTGGCCGAAGATCTGCTTCTTCAGCGTCTTCAAGAACCCGTCCGCAGACGGGACGACCGGGACGACAACCTCGCCGGCCTGAAACTCAGCCATCACTCAACCCCCTGGGGCTACCAGCCCCCTCGACTCCAGGCCGACCAGCTGTAACGCTTTAGCGTTCTGACCTGGGAAAACAGCGAACTAAGCGGGGGGTTGAGACGCACTGCGCGTGCGTTAGCGCAGGTCAGGCACAAGCCCCAGACCCGTACGGAGCCACGGACCGTACACCATTCGGGCTCGGACATTCCGGGTATAGGGGCACATCCCCACCTATACCGCCCATTTCGGACATTCGGGTCATTAGGCGGCGTCCTCGGGGTCGTCGTCGTAGCGCAAACCTGGGTGTCGTTCGGGGTCGCGTCGCATCCTTGGCCGGCGTGCCTTGGCCTGCTGTGCTGTCCTGTAGGCGTGGTGGCGGTGGCACAGTGCCCTGAGGTGGTCGACGTTGTGATCGTCGGCGTCTTCGGCGTGGTCTACCTCAAGGTCCTCTGTCTCGTCGCAGCCCTGAGGCCACTGGCACACCTTGTCGCGCTGTAGGACGTATGCGACACGTGATCCCCAATCTGTTGGCCTGGGCGTGGTGCGCCATGAGCCGTTCTCGATTCGGAGTCGTGCGGGGTCGTCTGGGGGTCGGCGCGGCATGCTGCTCTCCTTCGCTCTGGGGCGTCGCTGGTCGCTGCGTCTGGCGGCTTGCACGGTGCTGGCCCATGGGGCTGCTGTGTTGCGGGTTGCCGAGGTCCAGCGCATGGCTAGGCCCTGCTGAAGATGCGCTGATGGCGTCGCTGGGCTGCGTCGCTCCACTGCTGCCAGAGGGTCACGCGCTGCTCGACCTGGCCCACCAGGGCGAGGCTGATAGTGAAGGGCTCGTGGTCGAGGACGGCTCGCCACTTGGTGACGGGCTGCCGTCTGTTCTCTCGCCACTGCCTGAGCGCGGGGGCGTGCTGGAAGGTGAAGGCGCGACCGTCTCCCACGGGCGGCAGCTCGACGGCGGCCCACAGGTCTCGGTCTCTTGTCCCCTGCTCGCCTGCTGCCGAGGCGATCGTGTTGCGCGCGGCCGTGAGGTCGTCGAGCTGGCGGGCGTGGCCGGCGGCGCGCTGCCAGGATGCGAACACCGCGGCGGGGATGCGGTGAAGCATGGTGTCGTCGACTCCGGGCGGGATGTCGTCGAGGGCGTCGGCGAGGGCGTCGCGGCTGTCGGCGAACCGGCCGGCGAGTTCGTCCACCCATGCGGGGGCGGCGTCGGCGATGGTCCGTACGACCATGGGCTGTACGTGGCGGGAGAGGTCGGCGGCGGCGCGGCCGGTCGCTCGGGCGTGCTGGATGGCGTCGGCGTGCTCGGCGAGGGCCTGGCGCATCGCTTGGGGGTCGGCGGGCACGCTGGGGCTGTCCGGGGTGTGGCCAATGTTGCGGATGACGGCGGCGGCGCGCTCGGCGTCGTCGACGGCCGCGGGGATGTCGAGCCCGTGTTCCCGCGCGGCGGCCAGGGCGCGCCGGGCGGTGGTGTAGGAGATGTGCATCAGTCGGCCATCTCGGTGGCGGCGAGCTGGTCGATCTGGCCATCGGACAGGCCGGCGAGTTCGTCGGGGGCTTGCACGAGGTAGCGGGCTTCGAAAGCCATGCGGGTCCGGGCGTCGCCGAGGTTGGGCAGGCTGCGCAGATGGTTGAGGTCTTCGGCTGCTCGCGGGTTGCGCTCGACGTACTGGCGGACGATGGGTGACCAAACAGCCCCGCCGACGATGGATGTTTCGAGGGCGGCGGCCCGTTCGAAGATGGCCTGTGCGGCGATCCGGTCGCCGTTGCGGTGGGCGATCTTGAGGGCGTGGGCGGCTTCGCGCGGGTCGTTGAGCTCGGCGGCGTCGAGCTGGGCCTGTCGGCGCCGGTCTGCTTCGAGGTTGGTGGGGGCGTGTCCGCCGGAGCCGTACAGCTTGGATTCGAGGACGAACCGGGCCTCTTCGAGGTCTTCGAGTGCCTGTTCGCGGAGCCGTGCCCGTTCCCGCTTGGCGTCTCTGTGCGCGCGGGCTAGGCCGACTCGGCGGGCCTGGTCCGTGGGGGCGGTGCGGGCTCGGATGTTGTCGATGCGGCGGGTGTGCTCGGCGTGGGTGCCGGCGAGTTGGGCGTCGACGGCGGCCTGTGTGGTGGCCTGTAGGTCGGTGCCTTCGGGGATGGCGCCGGGGCTGGCTGCGTTGCCCATGCGGGTGCGGGTGTGTCGCTGGCCGGCGAACCACTGGGCGAACTGCTGGCCGGGGTCGGTCACGGGGCCTCCTGCGGTCAGGCGGCCTTCCGTAGGTAGGCCGCGAGGGCGGCCGGGGCGATGAGGTAGGGCCTGTTCGTGGCCGCGATCAGGCGGCCTTCTGATACGGCCCGGTAGAGGGCTGCTCTCGTCACTCCGGCGACGGCCGCGGCTTCTGCGACCGTCAGGAGCGACGATCCTCCAGGGGTGTCCGTTACGGCCATTTCGGTTGAATCCGTTAAACCGGCCTGGTTGGCGATGGTGAGCCCTGCGAGGAGTTCGGCCAGCGTGGTCAGCTCGGCGTATCTGCCGGGGTCTGCCCGGTGGTTGACCAGCGCTCGGCGCACCCTGGCCCGGTCCACAACCATGGCCAGGGTGCGCAGGCTGATTGAGGTCTGCTGCTCAGGCAGACGGGCGGCATCTACACCATTCGGGCTCGCCTGAGGGGCCGGGAAGGCAACCTTCCCGGCCTGCTCCGGGTTGTGCTGGTGGTTCACTCGCTGCCGTACCTGCGCTGGAGTCGGCGGGCCAGGGCGAGGGCGACGCGGGGTGTCATGACGGGCATGCGGGCGAAGCTCTCCATGATGCCGTCAACGATCGCTTCGGCGCGTTGGTCGAGGACCTGGTCTATGCAGGCGTCGGCCTGCTCGGGAGTCAGCCCGTAGTCCGCCGGGTTGGGCAGGGTCACGGGGTCTCCTCGGTGGCGACGGTCGGCGACTCCTCACCCGAGCAGCGCGGGCAGTTCTCCGGGCAGGCCGTCAGGTCCTCGGCGTCGGCGAGGGCGTTGAGCTCGCTCTGGTCGAGGACGTTGTAGAGGTCCGAGACCATCCGGTAGAGGACGGGGTCCGACTGGCCGGCCTGGACGTAGCAGAGGATGTCGCCGCACATCTCGCGGGCGGTGGCGGGCGTGATCGTGGCGAACTGGTTGATGTTGGTCATGAGGGGTTCTCCTTGCTGCGCTTGGCGTTGACTGCGGTCTTGCACGCTCCCGAGCAGAACTTGCGGTCGGAGCGGGAGCCCTTCGGCACGGCTTTGCGGCACTTGGGGTTCTGGCACTTCGGCCGTACGTTGCGAGGCTTGACGGGCTGCTCGGAGCTGACGGCTACAGGCTCAGAGTCGGGGGTCAGGGTGTCAGGGTGCCATCCCTGTGTGACGTCAAGCTGCGTGGCACCCTGACTATCTGCCCTGGTAGAGGCGTCAGGGGTGACACCCTGCGCGTCAGTCTCGGCTTCGGTGACACCCTGAGGTTCGGGAAGCGTCGCGACCTCGGCGGGCAGCGCCAGCCACCACTCTTTCTTGCCGTCCCTGCCGGTAGAGAACTGCTGCGACACGATCTTCAGTTTGCGTCGAGCCCGGTTGAGGGTGCTCTCCGAGATGAGGAGCCTGTGCTTGGCGGCCTCCTGAATCTCGGTCGTCTTCCGCCACTTGCCCCGGAGTTCGTCCAGAAGGAACGCCTCGGTGTCGGCCTTGTCCTGACGCTGATCCCCGTCGCCACCGCCAGCGGACAGGATGTCCTGCACCGACCGGGCGGCCTCGCCGTCGAACACGAACTTGCCGACGTCGGCAACGCCCTTCCTGGTCTCGATCTTCGCTGAGTCGATCCGGTAGGCGAGGCTGGGCAGGTCGAGCTTCCCGAGCGAGTTCTTGGTCTGGGTCATGACCCGCGACCCGTCTTCCTGGTCGACGGCGAAGCCGAAGATGGAGCGGGGTACGTCCTTGAAGGCGCCGCTTCCCGTGATCAAGCTCGACGGGTCGGACCCGGCGCCCTTGTTGAAGTGGGCGATGCCCAGCACCACCGCGCCCGTCCGGTCAGCGAGAGCCGCGAGCGGGTCGAGGGCGGTCCGCACGGGCCGTGACTTGTGGGTGTCGATCCCTTCGCCGATGAGGCTCAACAGCGGGTCGAGGACGATCAGCTTGACGCCGTACTCGGTGACGGTGGCCTCAAGCATGCTGAGATCGGTCGGCAGGCTGAGAACGCCGATCTCAAGTTCGGCCGTCTCGACCTCGGCACGCCAAACCCGAGCGAGGTCCGCCCCCGCCGCGATGAGCCGGGGAACAAGGGTGAACTTCCACGAGTCCTCAACCGCCACGTAGATCACGTCAGTGGGCCTGCCGAACATGGGGCCGGACAGCGTGCCCGTGGTGATGCCCGCGGCCATCCAGATACCAAAGCTGGACTTGCCGGTGCCTTCCCTGCCGGCCGCCACCGACAGAGAGCCTGCGGGGATGCGGCCCGCGCCGCTCTCCTCCCACGCCCACATGACCGGCTCGGGTTCGATCTCGGATGCGGAGGTGAGCTTGATACGCCGAGTGAACGGCTCCTCGGCCGTCGTGGTCTTCTTCACCACCTCGCATGCGCAAGCGTCGGGCTCCTGCCTGCAGATGGGGCAGGCTTCATACGAACCGTCCTGGTCGACCAGTTCGACCAGGAGGGCGCCGCAACGACAGGAGTCGGTCACGCCCCACCCTTCCCAAGCTTGCGAACCTTCTCGGCGAGGGCGACCCATGCGGCCTCGATCTCGACTTCGGCCTGACCGCGACCAACGTCGAGACCGTGCTCCCATCCGAGGCGGAACCCCTCCTCAAACGCGCTGCTCTCGCGCTGGCGCTGGCTCTCGTAGTCCGCGAGGAGTTCGCGCATCTTGTCGACGTCGCTCATCACGCGGCCCGCCTTCCGCGCTTGCGCCGCACGTACGGCACCAGCTCGTACGCCTGGCCGCACTTGCCGCGCTTGGACAGGAGCTTGTTCGTGGGCCACCCGCTGGTGTGTCGGTGCCACCAGCCGCACCGGGGGCAGCTCTCGACCAGCAGGAGACCCTGCTTAAGGCCCGGAGCGGGCGGAAAGGCCAGCGCGGGAACGATCGGCAGGGAAGTCTGCCGGTTAGCGTGGCGCGCGTCGGGGGTGGGCTGTACCTTGAGAGTGTCGTTAACGCCCTGCTGGGTGTTCGGGCGGTTCCCGGTGGCTCGGGAACCGCTCTTTTCGTTAGGCGGCGACATCGACGCCCTCCCCCTTGATCTCGGAACCCATGAGGATCAGCCGCAGGCGGGCGATCTGCTCGGGGGTCGGCGGCGGTGCCTGGTCGACGAGCGCCTTCACATGCGCGGCCATGTCGAACATCAGGCGACCTCGCCCCTGGCCTCGGCCTCCAGCCGCTCGACCTCGGCGAGCGGGAACCTCCAGTCGCGGCCGTAGCGGTGGCCCTTGAGCCTGCCTGCGTACAGCCAACGACGAATGGTGGACGGGTCAACGCGGAACCGCTCCGCAACTTCCTTGGACAGTAAGTCCTGAGACATACGCCCCTCCTGACACATCACGTGGATTGCGTGCATCACGAGCGTAGCGCACAGTGCCGACTTAGGTGCCAATCAAAGTCTGCACAGTGCCGATCCGTAAAACTGCTAGCGTGGTGGGGTGTTGAGGGAACGCGTGAAGTTCGAGTTCGGCTATGCCGAGAGGCAGCCCGATACCCCGCTCGTACGTGTGGGCGATCGCCTACTACCCCAGCGGATTGACGTGGTCTTGCCAGGGGACGGCAGTCAGCCTCGGTTCACCGCTCGTCTGGAGGTTGTCGGCGGCATCCCGCAATGCCGCGAGATCGCTATCGCGAGCGTCGAGGGCGGCAGAGAGGTGAAGCAACTCGACCTGCGCGGAATCGGTATCGCCGAGATGGTCGAAGAGGTCTTCGCGCTCTTCGCTACGCGCGTGATTTTTGAGGGGGAAGGGCACATTACGGCCGTCAAGGAGATCGGAGAGAAAGCGCACGTTGAGACCCTGCGGATGATCGCCGACGCGCGTAAGGGCAAGGGGGCGCGGAAGATCACCCCCGAGTTTCTTGCCGAGGTAGCCAGGGTCTACAAGGACAACGCCGGCAAGAGCCCAACCGTGGCAGTCCAGCGCTCGTTCAACGTCAGCCCACGCATGGCCGGCAACTACATCCGGAGGGCCCGTGACCTCGGAATGCTGCCAGAGGTCACGGACGGTCGCCGAAGGACCTAAGCCGGGCTCCTCCACTCGATCCTGACCCCATCCGGGTCAAAGTAGCCCCATTCCTTGCCGTAATCGGGAGTCCACCCGCGAGGGCGCCCCTTATGGCTGGGCAGGATGATCACGCGCATGATCTCCGATATGACCGCGCGCCGCCGCTCCAGGTCGAGCCCATCCCAGACCGCTTGAGGGTCGCCCTTCCGGAACGGGGCGAGCGCGGTCACCCTCGCCGCGGCGGCGTCGGCCCGGTCGAGCTCCGCCCGCCTCGCCGCGGTCTTCTCATTGGCGGCGATCAACTGCGCCTTGGTCATCTTGCCTTCCGCGAACATCTCGGCGGCTTCGTTGTCGCGGATCCGCAGGGCCTCGCGTTCGAGGACGCGAGCCTGCCCCTGACCGTCGTCTCCCCTACGCTCGAACGCCTCGACGGCGCCGGGGCGAGACAGCCATTCGACGGCGAGCATGGTCACGTATCGGTCGAGGTGTTCAGGGTTGCGGGCGACGTGAGTACGGCTGTCGGCGCACCGGTAGGACGGCACGGTCTTGCGCTCGCCGCCCGTGCTGAGTCCGGCTGTAGCAGCGACGACCGTGGTCTTCTCCGCTCCGGCCTCGACACAGATGCCGCACTCGTACAGCCCTGACCCGAGCCAGCGGCGCCGCGGCCCGGGAGTCGTGCGCCGTGACGGGTCGTTGATGAGGGCGACGATCGCTCTCCACTTCGTCTCCTCGATGACCGCCGGCCACTCGGCGGGGCCGACGATCTCGCCGCGATGTTCCATCAGCCCGGCGTTACGTGGCCGCAGGAACACCCGGCGGACGGCGTTGGGCGTCCACTGGCCGCCGGTGGCGGTCGTCACTCCACGGGCGTTCCAGTCGCGCGCAATGGCATGCATGCTCATCCCGGCGAGGATGTCGTCTCCCCTGGCGTTCAGCTCTGCCGCTTCCGTTGGGCGTACGGTCACCCCGTCCGGCTCGAAACCGAACGGACGGCGACCGCCGAGCCACTGGCCGGCCGCGGCCTTCTGGACCTTCTTGGCCTGCTGCCTCTCTGCCATGTGCTCCACCTCGTATCGTGCGAAGTTGCCCAGGTTGCGGGCGTTCATCCGGCCCGCCGGCGTGGACAGGTCGAGCTGCCCGGCCTTCACGGTCTGTGTGTCGACGCCGTGGCGCTCCACGACTTGGATGTACTCCTCTAACTCCGTGGGTGACCTGTGAAGTCTGTCGGTGTGCCAGGCGAGCACGCCAGTGGCCACGCTCGCCTTGAGATCTTCGAGCATGCGGCGGTACCCGGGGCGAGGCTTGCCGCTGTAGGCGGACAGGTCGTTGTCGTCGTAGATCGCGACGACGTTCCAGCCGAGACGTTCGGCGAGGTTTTCGCAGTCGATTCGCTGCCTCTCAACGCCTAGACCTGCGCCGATGCGGTCTCGACTGATGCGGACATAGATGATCGCGTCACGTTGCACAGCGTTAAGTATGCCACAGCTTGACAATCGCTAGGTCGAACTGGCTGCCGCGCTTGGGCTGGCTGGCCGGGAAGAGGCTCACGGTGATGCGGGCGTCGGGCCAGGGGAACCGGCTGTTGACCGTCGCCGATCTGACCCTCTCGCGCGACTCGCTCAGCGCGGTGTCGGGCAGCCCGATGAGGTGGATGCCCGCCAGGCCGTTGCCCACGTCGGCCTCGACCTCGACCGTGCGGCCCGTCACGCCGACCAGGGCCACGCTGCGGGTGCGTGCCACTGTCATCTAGAACGCCCCCCGGACATGACGCAGGGAGTAGTCGCCCGCGAACCGCTCCAGGGCGACCACGTCGACCCTGACGACGGGGAACGTGCGGGGCTGACCGGCCAGCCACCTGGCGGCCAGCAGGCGCAGCCTGGCCAGCTTGGCCGGTCGCACGGATTCGAGAGCCGTGCCGTGTGAGCGCCCCGACCGGGTCTTCACCTCCACCACGACCAGGGCGGGACCGTCTTCGGCGATGATGTCGATCTCACCGTGAGAGCAGCGCCAGTTGCGCTCGATGATCGTCATGCCCTCGGACGTGAGATAGTCGACGGCCAGTTGCTCGCCGTGCCTGCCGAGTGCGTTTCTCGCGGCCATGTAGCACCTCCGGGCACGACCTTCGCGCACCCGCGGTGAGCCCTTACGAGCCGAACTCCATTCTGTGGATAACCCGGCGGCCGGCCGCGTGCCTGTGGACATCGCCCGGCGAACGACCGGTCGTCACCCGGCCGTCATCCGCCGCCCCCGCACAGGACCGATCGAATGACGGGACCAGGTCGCAGGACGCGGTCCACGACCGCGTCACCCCCCGGAACCGGCGGGCTCAGGACCCTGAGAACCCCTCCTTGGGCATCTCCAGATCGGCCTTGGCCAGCTCTTCGACATTGACGTCCTTGAACGTGACCACGCGGACGTTCTTCACGAACCGCGCCGGTCGGTACATGTCCCAAACCCAGGCGTCCTGCATCTTCACGTCGAAGAACACATCACCGTTCTCGGCGGTGCGGACATCGAGGTCCACGGAGTTGGTCAGGTAGAAGCGCCGCTCCGTCTCCACGACATACGTAAACAGCCCGACGACATCGCGGTATTCGCGGTAAAGCTGCAGCTCCATCTCGGTTTCGTACTTTTCGAGATCCTCTGCGCTCATCGCGGTCCTCCTGTCGTACCGGTCCCCCGGTTTGCCTGGTCAGGCAACCCCGGCCCCCATTTCATTCTCGCCCATCTCCCTTGCCACCGTGACGAACGAGTATCGGTGGTGCGAGCACGGGCCGTACGTCGCCAGCGCCAAGCGGTGGTTTGCCGTGACATACCCCTTATGGTCGGCAAAGCCGTAAAAAGGAAATTCGGTGTCCAGCGCGACCATCAACCGGTCCCTGGTCACCTTGGCCACGATCGACGCTGCGGCCATGCACGCCGCCACCTGATCCCCCTTCCACACCGCCAGCGACGGAGCCGGCAATCCCGGCACCGGGAAGCCATCCGTGAGGATGTACCCAGGGTCACGGGGCAATTGCGCGACCGCGCGCCGCATTCCGGACACGTTGCTCTTGTGCAGGCCTCTGGCGTCGATCTCCCCCGGCGGAATGACCACCATGCCGATGTCCGCCGATCGCATGATCTGCTCGTAGAGCCGCTCTCGTACGGCGGGCGTGAGCAGCTTCGAGTCGCCGAGCCCGTCGATCCGCCGGCGCAGGATGACCGCGGCGACGACCAGCGGGCCGGCGCAGGCCCCCCGGCCCGCCTCATCGACGCCCGCGATCGGGGTCAGGCCGCGGCGGGCCAGCGCTCGCTCATAGGCGTAGAGTCCGGAATCGCGCCGGACGACGCTCGGTCGAGGGCGGAACACAACTGTCATGACAAGAGGCAGCGTACGCCTCAATCACCGCAAACCGCGACCGAAAGCACGCCTACTTGACCTTGTCGAAGGTCTCGGGCTTGGTGAAGATCAGCCCTCGCGACAGCGGCCAGTAGCGCAGCACCGCCTTGCCCACCACCGCGTCCTCGGAGATGAACCCCCCACCGGGCTCCTGCATGTGGCTGCGCGAGTCGGCCGAGGCACTGCGATGGTCACCCATCAACCAGAGCTTGCCTGCGGGCACGGTCACCTTGAACTCGTCGCCGGACGGATAGTCGTCGGGATAGAGGTAGGGCGACTCCTCCAGCGGTGTGCCGTTGACCGTGATCCGTCGTTTGGAGTCACAGCACGCCACCTTGTCACCACCGACGCCGATGACCCGCTTGATGGTGTCTTCGCCGTTCCAGCCCTTGAAGACGACGATGTCACCGCGTTCGGGCTTGCCCGCGAGCTTGTTGACGAACACCCGGTCGTTGATCTGCAGGGTGTTCTCCATCGACTCGGAGGGGATGTAGAACGACCCGACCACGAACTGCTGCAGCACCAAGGCGATGCCCACGCCCAGCACCAGCAGGAGAACCGTCTCACGGAAGGTGCTCTTTTTCTTCTTCTCCTGCACTGCCTCCGCCTTCTTGGTGTCGGCCATCAGCGCTTCTTGACGAGCAGCCGCCGACGAACCAGAACCAAGGGTACGGCCAGCGCGAACCCCGCGACCAACGGGACCGCCCCGCCGAGCGCCTGGAGAGCCGGCTGCGCGAACGTGTCGGGGATGGGCAGCGTGCCGGCCCTGTTGAACGGCCACACGATCACGAACGCCCGTCCGATGACCTGGCTCTCGGGGATCGAACCGCCGCCGGGATCACCCTGGTGAGCCCGTGAGTCGAGGGAGACCAGACGATGGTCGCCCATCACCCAGAGCCGCCCCTCGGGCACCTTGACGTCGAAGAACCTGTCAGAAGGCTCGTTGCCGGGGTAGAGGTAGCCGCCCTCGTCGATGGGGACCCCATTGATGGTGATGCGCCCCTTGGAGTCGCAGCACTTGACGTTGTCGCCGCCGACGCCGATGACCCGCTTGATGTAGTCCTTCTCGCCGGGCACCACGCCGAACGCGGTGCCGACCCAGCGGAAGAAGGCCGCGACCGGGTTGGACGGCTCCTCCAGCTGGAACTCTCCGTCCCAGGAGTCGACGCCGGAGAACACCACCACGTCACCGCGCTCGATGTCGCGCGTGTGGTAGACGAGCTTGTTGACCAGGACCCGGTCGTTCTTGAGGAGAGTGTTCTCCATCGACTCGGAGGGGATGTAGAAGGCCTGGATCACGAAGGTCTTGATGATCAGCGCCAGCACCAGCGCCACGACTACCAAGACGGGAAGTTCTTTCCAGAACGACCCCTTCTTGTCCTTCTTGGCGCCCTTGGCTGGTTTCTGAGTCTCTTCGGCGACCACGTCCACCTCGTCCTTGGCAGGGCGGCGCGCCGCGCCGTGCTCCTGACTCTCGCTAGTCATCGCTGACGAGCCTAGAGGATGCACCGGCCCGACGAGCCTCGACCGAGGCTACACCCGCGCCCGGGTCGCTCCACATAAAGGAAACGCCGTAGCAAAGCCGAATGGCCCGCGCATCACGCGGGCCATTCGGCGGAGCCTGTACGTAAAAGACGATCCGGTGACCCGGCCACCATCCGGCCGGGGACGGATCGCTACTTGGCGGGCGCCGCCTCACGCTTCTCGCGGATGCGAGCGGCCTTGCCGCGCAGGTCACGCATGTAGTAGAGCTTGGCCCGGCGGACGTCACCGCGGGTCACGAGCACGATCTTCTCGATGATCGGGCTGTGCACCGGGAAGGTGCGCTCGACGCCGACGCTGTAGCTGACCTTGCGGACCGTGAAGGTCTCGCGCGCGCCACTGCCCTGACGGCGGAGCACGAAGCCCTTGAACACCTGGACGCGGGAGCGGTTGCCCTCGATGACGCGGACGTGAACCTCGAGCGTGTCGCCGGGACGGAAGTCCGGCACATCGCTGCGCAGGGTCGCCTTCTCGAGCTCCTGGATCTTCGTGTGCATGAGAGATGTCCTCAAAGTCTCGCGAGCACGCGGAGGTCCACCCGGCCATGGCTCGCGGCGGACACGCCTGCTGATGTGATGAACCCGGGACGTTTCCCAGGCATGACAGACCAACCGTAAGACGGTTGGCAGCGCTTCAGTTTGCCATATCTTCCGGCCCGAAGCGAAACGAGAGCTCGTCGAGGAGCTCGCGGTCGCGCTTGTCGAGCGTCTCGGGGTCGATCGCCGCCACCAGGTCGGGCCGGTTGGCGATCGTCCGGCGCAGCGCCTCGTCCCTGCGCCACCTGGCCACCTTGCCGTGGTGGCCGGACAGGAGCACGGCCGGCACCTCGTGCCCTCGCCAGACCGGCGGCTTGGTGTAGACGGGGCCTTCGAGCAGATTGCGCATGGCGCCCGGAGCGAACGAGTCGTCGACGGCCGAGTGGACGTTGCCCAGCACGCCGGGCAACAGCCTGCCGATGGCCTCCACCATCACCAGCACCGCCACCTCTCCCCCGGCCAGCACGTAGTCGCCGATGCTCACCTCGTCGACCCGCAGGCGGGCGCCGTACTCGAGCATGACGCGCGAGTCGATGCCCTCGTAGCGGCCGCACGCGAACAGCAACCAGGGCTCGGCCGCCAGCTCCTGGGCCAGTTCCTGCGTGAAGGGCCTGCCGCTCGGCGTGGGCACGATCATCCGGGGGGCGCCGTCACCGATCACCGTGTCGATGGCCGCGCCCCAGATCTCGGGCTTCATGACCATGCCGGGCCCCCCGCCGTAGGGGGTGTCGTCGACGGTCTTGTGCACGTCGTGCGCCCAGTCACGCAACTGGTGCAGCCGTACGTCGAGGATGCCGCGCTCCCGGGCCTTGCCGATCAGCGAGACGTCCAGCGGCGCGAAGTACTCGGGGAAGATCGAGATGATGTCGAGCCGCGTGCCGCCCTCGGGTGCGCGCGTCACAGCAGCCCCTCGGGCGGTGTGACCACGAGCCTGCCGCCCTCCAGGTCGACTTCGGGCACGAGAGGCTTGACGAACGGGATGAGCGCGTCGTCCTGACCGCCACGACGTACGACGAGCAGGTCCTGGCCGTGGTGGAGCACGTCGGTGACCTCGCCGACGACCTCGCCCGAGCCGGTCTCGACGGTGAGCCCGATCAGCTGGTGGTCGTGGAACTCGTCGGGGTCGTCGGACGGCGCCACCTGGGCCGAGTCGATGACCAGCATGGTGCCGCGCAACTCGTCGGCGGCGCCGCGGTCGGTGACCCCGGCGAAGGCGAGCAGCAGCATGCTCTTGTGCCAGCGGCGGCTCTCGATGACGAGCGGACCCCTGTCGGCGGGGTCGGTCTCGACGGACGCGCCCACGGCGAGACGCAGCTCAGGATCGTCGGTGCGCACCTCCACGGTCACTTCTCCGCGAACCCCGTGGGGACGGCCGATCCGGCCGACGACCAACTGCACGTGCACCTACCCTTCCAACCGTGAACCCTTTTCCAACCGCAAGCGCCCCCACCGGACGAAACCGATGAGGGCGCGATGACCTGACGCTAACGGACTGCTTCGTGCAGATCGAGCAGATCGACCCGTACGTACTTCCCGTCGGCCAGGGCGTTCACGACCGTGCGCAGCGCCTTGGCGGTGCGCCCGCCGCGACCGATGACCTTACCCAGGTCCTCGGGGTGCACCCGGACCTCCAGGACGCGCCCGCTGCGAATGCGGCGAGCGCGGACCCGGACATCGTCTGGATGTTCGACGATGCCCTTGACGAGGTGCTCGAGAGCCTCCTCGAGCACGTCAGGCCTCGCCCTCGGCCTGGGTCTCGGCGGGGGCCTCTGCCTCTTCCTTCTTCTTGGCCTTCTTGGGCGTGGTGGCGACCGAGCCGGTGTCTCCACCGGACAGCGCCTCCTTGGCCGCGGCCTCGTAGACGGCGTGACGGTCGGGCGCCGGCTCGGCGACCTTCATCGGTGCAGGGGCGGGCTCGCCCTTGTACTTCTGCCAGTCGCCGGTGAGCTTGAGCAGCTTGAGCACCGGCTCGGTCGGCTGCGCGCCGACACCCAGCCAGTAGGCCGCGCGCTCGGCGTTGACCTCGATGCGCGAAGGGTTTTCCTTCGGGTGGTACAGGCCGATCTCTTCGATCGCCCGGCCGTCACGCTTGGTGCGGCTGTCGGCGACGACGATGCGGTATTGAGCGTTGCGGATCATGCCGAGCCGCTTGAGCTTGATCTTGACTGCCACGGGTGTGGTCTCTCCTGCATTCGAGCGCGGGTGAGCGGCACCTCATCGAGTGGGGCACGACGGGATGCTCGCTCCAGGGACAGGCGCGACCGGCGGGAGGTGAGAGGGCACCCACCTGGCCACGATGTTCCAACATGCCATTGTGCCAGACGCGGGCCACTGTCAGCGACGCGACCCGCACGCCGGCCCGCCCCTGGGGCGGCTACTTCGGGCCGGGGAGGTTGAGCTTGGAGGGGTCGAACCCGGGCGGGAGCTGCATGCCCGGCGGCAGCTTGCCGCCGAGGTTGCCGAGCACTCCGCCCTGCTTGGACGGCGCGGGCTCGGTCTCGTCGGAGGCGGAGGACGCCTTGCCGAGGGCGGCCTTGCGCGGGTCTCCGCTCACGCGGCGCCCCTTCTTGCCCTTCTTCTGGGCCTTGGTCGCCTTGCCTCGCCCGCCCGGCATGCCGGGGATGCCCATCCCGCCGGCCATGCGCTTCATCATCTTCTGGGCTTCGAAGAAGCGGGTGACCAGGTTGTTGACCGCGCTGACCGTCACGCCGGAGCCGGCCGCGATGCGGGCCCGCCGCGAACCGTTGATGATCTTGGGGTCCTGACGCTCGGCGGGCGTCATCGACCGGATGATGGCCGCGATGCGGTCGAGGTCGCGGTCGTCGATGGAGTTGAGCTGGTCGCGCATCTGCCCCATGCCGGGCATCATGCCGAGCAGGTTTTTGATCGGGCCCATCTTCTGGACCATCATCATCTGCTCGAGGAAGTCGTCCAGCGTGAAGCTCTCGCCCGAGGTGAGCTTGCCCGCCATCTTGGCGGCCTGGTCCTCGTCGAACGTCTTCTGGGCCTGCTCGATCAGGGTGAGGATGTCACCCATGTCGAGGATCCGGGAGGCCATCCGGTCGGGGTGGAAGGCGTCGAAGTCCTCGAGCTTCTCGCCCGTGGAGGCGAACATGATCGGCCGGCCGGTGATGTGCCGGACCGACAGGGCGGCGCCACCCCGGGCGTCGCCGTCGAGCTTGGTGAGCACGACGCCGTCGAAGCCGACGCCCTCCATGAAGGCCTGGGCCGTGGTCACGGCGTCCTGGCCGATCATGGCGTCGACCACGAACAGGACCTCGTCGGGCGTGACCGCGTCGCGGATGTCGGCGGCCTGCCGCATCATCTCCTGGTCGATGCCGAGACGGCCGGCGGTGTCGATGATGACGATGTCGTACTGCTGACGCTTGGCCTCGTCGATCGAGCGGCGGGCGACCTCGACCGGGTCGCCGACGCCGTTGCCCGGCTCGGGAGCGTAGACGGCGACCTGCGCGCGCTCGCCCACGACCTGGAGCTGCTGCACGGCGTTGGGCCGCTGGAGGTCGGCGGCGACGAGCATCGGCGTGTGGCCCTGCTCGCGCAGCCACCTGGCGAGCTTGCCCGCCAGCGTGGTCTTGCCGGCGCCCTGCAGACCCGCGAGCATGACCACGGTCGGCGGGGTCTTGGCGTGGCGGAGCCGGCGTGTCTCGCCGCCGAGGATCTCGATCAGCTCGTCATTGACGATCTTCACGACCTGCTGCGCCGGGTTGAGCGCCTGGGAGACCTCGGCGCCGCGGGCGCGTTCCTTGACCTGGGCGACGAATGCCTTGACCACCGGCAGCGCGACATCGGCCTCGAGCAGCGCGATGCGGATCTCGCGGGTGGTGGCGTCGATGTCGGCGTCGGACAGCCGACCCTTGGATCGGAGGGAGGAGAAGACCGATGTCAGCCGGTCGGATAGCGTCTCGAACACGTGGTTGGCCAGTCCTCGAAGCGAAAATAGGTCTGTGCTCAGCCTATCCGCTTCGCTAGCCGCTCCAGCCGGGCACGGCCATCCGGACGGTGAGCGCGTGTTCCACGAGATTGATCAACGCGCTCTTGACCGAGTCCTTCGAGCGGGCGTCCAGCCGGATCAGCGGAATGTGCGGCGCCAGCGTCAGGGCGTCGCGCACCTCCCCGTCACTGTGCGCATATTGACCGTCCCAGCCGTTGACGCCCACCACGAAGGGCAACTGCGCCTCCTCGAAGTAGTCGATCGCCGGGAAACTGTCGGCCAGCCTGCGCGTGTCCACCAGCACCACCGCGCCGATCGCCCCACGCACCAGGTCGTCCCACATGAACCAGAACCGATGCTGACCCGGCGTACCGAACAGATACAGGATCAGGTCGCGATCCAGCGACACCCGCCCGAAGTCCATCGCCACCGTCGTGGTCGACTTCAACGGCGTCATCCCCAGATCATCGATCCCCGCCGACGCGTCCGTCATCACCGCCTCGGTCGTCAACGGCATGATCTCCGACACCGCACCGACGAACGTCGTCTTGCCCACGCCGAAACCACCGGCCACCACGATCTTCGTCGAGGTAAGGCCCGGACTAGAGCCTGCGAAGTCCACTGAGCACCCTTTCCAGCAGGTTGACATCTGGCCTACCGGCATCCAACTGCGGCTGATGCACCCGAACCAGACCCTCGGCCGCCATATCAGCGATCAACACCCGCACCACACCCAGCGGAATCCGCAACAGCGCCGACACCTCGGCCACCGACCGAACCTGCCGACACAACTGACTGATCGCCTGATACTCCGGCGTGATATGCGAGAACTCCCGATGCTCAGCCGTCGCCGACGAAACAAGGGCCTCCATGGCCAGCTTCAGGCGCGGGGCGGTGCGACCGCCCGTCACGGCGTAGGGGCGTACGGGCGAGGCCGGGTCGGAGACCGGTGGCGCCATGGGCGGAGGCTGAGGCTCCCAGCCGCCGGTGTTCCATCTAGGGTCCGTCACCTACATCACCTGGACTGGGTAGCGCGCAGTTCGGCGCGTACCGCGGGAGTGAGCACCTGTCCGGCGCGATCCACCATGAGCGTCATCTGATAGGCCACCAACCCCATGTCACAGTCGGGAGCGGCGAGAACCGCCAGGCACGAGCCGTCACTGATCGACATGATCAGCATCAGCCCGCGCTGCATCTCCACGATCGTCTGATTGACCATGCCACCCTCGAACACCCGGGACGCGCCCTGTGTCAGGCTCACCAGCCCCGAGGCGATCGCGGCCAGTTGGTCGGCGCGGTCGGCCGGGAATCCCGACGAGGCCGCGAGCGGCAGACCATCGGATGAGACGACGACGGCGTGGGCGACGCCCGGAACGGTGCTGACGAAATCAGTGATCAACCAGTCGACACCGCGCGCGGAGTGACTCAGGTCGTTCATACGCCCTCCTCCCTGCTCTCAACATTCCTCGGACCGGACGGGTAGGCCTTGCCTTCGCTGATGTCGTCGCGCGCCGCCCGGAATCCCTGCTGGAAACTGGACAGCCTGCTGCGGACCCGGTCGGGCGACACCGACGGCATCGGGGTCACGCCCTTCGGCGCCGACGCTGTGTCCGCCGAACCCGGCACCAGGTTCGCCTTCGGCACCCGCTTCGGCAGCCCCGAAGCCGTCGCCCCGTCACGCACCGGCTCCACCACGGCCTTGGCCGCGCTCCATCCGGCGTCGGCCTTGGCCGATCCCCAGGTGGCGCCGGTCTCGCTCTGCTCGAACCAGGCGGACTCGACGGAGGCGAAGATCGGGAGGTACTCGTCACCGGCCGACGGCGGCGTGTTCACCACCGGGATCGGGCCGGTGGCCGCGGCCTCGGTCTCCGGGAAGTCGTACCTGGAGGTGGAGCGTGCGGAGCCGGCGTCACCCCAGCTGGGCGGCTCACCGGCGGAGGCGGGCCGCTTGGGCAGCCCGCCGCCCTCGCCCGTCCAGCCGCTGCCGCCCGTACCTCCCGTGCCGCCGGTGCCGCCGGTGCCGCGTGATGGCACCCAGACGTCGGAGGTGTCGTAGCCGCCGCTGCCGGACCGGGGGTCGGAGGGCCAGTTGCCCCCTGCGGAGGGCCACTGGGGCATGGACTGCCAGGCGCCGACCGGCTCCGGCGTCGGCGCGGGCGGGCTCTGCGGGCTGGACGGGTAGGAGGGGTGGTCGGGGCCCATCTGGAAGGAGTTCGCCGGCCACTGGGACGCCGAGCCGACGGACTGGGCGGCGGACGCGTAGGACTCGTCGCGGCTGCCGGAGCCCTGGGTGCCCGCGTAGGCGGGCGGCTGAGCGCCGAGCAGGCTCTCGGGTACGAGCACCATCGCGGTGAGCCCGCCGCCGCCGTGCGGGCGCAGCTGCACCCGGATGCCGTGCCGGTGCGCCAGACGGGCGACCACGAACAGGCCCATCCGGCGCGACACCGACACGTCCATGGTCGGCGCGTCGAGCAGGCGCTCGTTGGCCAGGACCAGCTCCTCCTGGGTCATGCCGATGCCGGAGTCGGTGATCGACAGCATCACGCCGCCGCCGTCGATGCGGCTGCCGGAGATGGTCACGCGGGTCTCGCGGGGAGAGAACGACAGCGCGTTCTCCACCAGCTCGGC
>NZ_BMNH01000052.1 GCF_014646355.1 Nonomuraea cavernae | reverse complement strand
GCGGAGGCGGCCGCCCGGCCCCGGGCGTCGGTGCCACTCCCGCGCCCCGGCTCGTCCGCGGACGCACGGCCGCGCGCCTCGGCCACGCCTCGGCCACGCGCCTCCCCCGCGCCCCGCCCATCGGCGTTGGTGCGGCTCCGCGCCGCCCCATCCGGGTTGGCCCGGCCGCGCGGCGCCGGCACCTTGCCATCGGCCACGCGCCCCCGCCCGGGACGCGGCGTGCCGTCACCGCCCGTCGAACGGGACGCGGCCTCCTCGCTCGTGCGGCCGTCGGCCGGCGCGGCGCGCTGACCCGGCTGGTCGGGGTCGGGCGCCCCGGTCGCCTTGGCCAGCCGCGCCAGCCGATCGGCCAGCAGCGCGGCCGTGGGGCGCTTGCCGGGCTCGCGGTTGAGGGCGGCCCGCACCAGCGGCAGCAGAGCCACGGGCACGCCCTTGAGGTCGGCCTGCCCGTTGAGCACGGCGTACATCTGCGCCTCGGCGGTGCCCCGCCCGAACGTCGGCCGCCCGGTCGCGGCGAACGCCACGGTCGCGGCCCAGGCGTGCACGTCGGCGGGTGACTCGACCTGCTCGTCGGCGAAGATCTCGGGCGCGGTGTAGCCGGGGGTGCCGAGGAAGGTGCCGGTCATGGTCAGCCGGGTGGCGTCGAGCACCTGGGCGATGCCGAAGTCGATCAGCACGGGGCCCTCGGCCCCCATGAGGATGTTGGCCGGCTTCAGATCACGGTGGACGACCCCGGCCGCGTGGATGATCGCCAACGCGGTGGCGATGCCCTGCGCCAGCTCGACCAGCTGCGCGAGGTTGAGCGGGCCGCTGTGCCGTACCCGGTCGAGCAGCGTGGCGCCCTCGATGTGCTCCATGACGAGGTAGGGACGGGCGCTGTCGAGGTCGGCGTCGAGCACTCTCGCGACGTAGGGACTCTCGACGCGGCGAAGCGCACGAACCTCGCGCTCCAGCCGGATGCGGGACGAGTCATCCTCTACGAGGTCATGCAGCACCTTGAGCGCGACCCGCTCGCCCCGTCGGGCACTGGCGAGATAGACCTCGCCCATGCCGCCGCGGCCAAGCCGCTCGAGCAAGGTATAAGGTCCGACCTTGCCGAGCTTGGTCACCGTCCCTCCCTGCTCGGCGCACCCATAAGGACACAACTCTAGCGGTGGGACGGCGGCTTACGTCTGAGGCGCGCCGAGACTTTACCGGCGAGACGGCTCCGCGAGCAGACTGTCGAGCGTGGCCCTCGGCTCCTGTGACAGGTCTCTGCGACCCTTCCTGCGCCAGCGGACGTGGCCATGGCTCTCCAGCCAGAGCATCAGGCGATCAGCACCGAACAGGACGACGGCCGCGAAGGCCAGAGCGATGACGATCTGCATGCGGGCCAGTGAAACCGGGCGGCGGCCATCGGACGTGACCGACACACCGCCGCCTTTCCCAATCCGGTCAGTCGGCTGACCGAGCGATGACCGTGCCCTCGGACGTGCGCAGATGTCCCTCACCGGTATAGATCCACTTGGTGGAGGTCAGTTCGGGCAGCCCCATCGGGCCCCTCGCGTGCAGTTTCTGGGTGGAGATGCCGATCTCGGCGCCGAACCCGAACTCACCTCCGTCGGTGAACCGGGTGGAGGCGTTGACGGCCACGGCCGCCGAGTCGACCATCGACACGAACCTGCGGGCGGCCCGCTGAGACCGGGTGACGATGGCGTCGGTGTGCCCCGAGCCGTAACGCCGGATGTGCGCCACGGCCTCCTCCAGCGAGCCGACGACGGCGGCCGCGATGTCGAGCGAGAGGTATTCGGCGTAGAAGTCGTCCTCGGTGACGGGCACGACCTCCCCGAACCGGCCGATCCGCTCGTCGCCGTGCACGGTCACCCCGGCCTCCCCGAGCGCCGCGAGCGCCCTGGGCACGAACGTCTCCGCGATGTCGGCGTGCACCAGGAACGTCTCGGCCGCGTTGCACACCGACGGCCGCTGCGCCTTGGCGTTGACCAGGATCTGCACGGCCAGGTCCGGATCGGCGTCGGCGTCGACGTACACATGGCAGTTGCCCACGCCGGTCTCGATCACCGGCACCGTGGACTCCTCGACCACCGAGTTGATCAGCGAGGCGCCGCCACGCGGGATCAGCACGTCGACCAGCCCGCGAGCCCGCATCAGCTCCTTGACGGAGTCACGCGTGAGGCCCGGGACGAGTTGCACGGCGCCCGCGGGCACCTCGGTCTCCTGGAGCGCCTCCTGCATGATCCGCACCAGCGCGGTGTTGGAGGAGTAGGCGCTGGACGAGCCACGCAGCAGCACGGCGTTGCCGCTCTTGAGGCAGAGCGCGGCCGCGTCGACGGTGACGTTGGGACGGCCCTCGTAGATGATGCCGATCACGCCCAGCGGCACGCTGACCTGGCGCAGCTCCAGCCCGTTGGGCAGGGTGCTCCCGCGGATCACCTCGCCCACCGGGTCGGGCAGGTCGGCCACCTGGCGCACGGCCTCCGCGATGACCCCCACCCTGGCCTCGTCGAGGCGCAACCGGTCGATCATCGCCTCGGACGTGCCCCGCTCCCTGGCCTGTTCGACGTCGGCGGCGTTGGCCTCGACGATCTCGGCGGCCCGCGCGACCAGGGAGTCGGCGACGGCACGCAACGCCCGGTCCTTGGGCGCCCGCGGCAGCGGGGCCAGCTCGGCGGCGGCCTCTCGCGCCGCACGGGCCACCTTCAGGAACTCTGTACTCATCGCTTCGCTCCGCTCCGCTGCTCAGGGCTCTCCGAGCCCCGCTCTGGCCTCTGTCTCTCGGGCCGCCCCGCTCCTCGACCAGAACGACCGCACAGGCTTCTCCTGGTCTCGCCTGGGCGAGCGGCTAGCTGTGGGACTCCAGTATGACGATGTCGTCACGATGGATCAGCTCGCGTTCATATTCCGGACCGAGCTCGCTGGCCAGCTCGCGGGTGGACCGTCCCAGCAGCCCGGGGATCTCACCCGCGTCGAAGTTGACCAGGCCTCGGGCGACCACGCCGCCGTGGGGCCCGCACAGGTCCACCGGGTCGCCGGCGGCGAACTCCCCCTCCACCGAGGTCACCCCGGCCGGCAGCAGCGACATGCGCCGGCCCACGATGGCCTCGACCGCGCCGTGGTCGAGGAGCAGCCGCCCGCGCCCGGTCGTGGCGTGCGCCAGCCACAGCAGCCGGGTGCCGGGATGGCGCCCGCCGGGATGGAAGTAGGTGCCGACGTCGGCTCCGGCCAGCGCCTGCGCCGCGTGGGCGGCGGCGGTCAGCACCACGGGCACCCCGGCGCCGGTGGCGATGCGCGCCGCCTGCACCTTGGTGACCATCCCGCCGGTGCCCACGGCGGCGCCATTCCTGCCCAGCTCGACCCCGGCGAGATCCTCGGGCCCGCGGACCTCGGCCAGCCGCCGGGCCCCGGGCCGGCTCGGCGGCCCGTCGTAGAGCGCGTCGACGTCGGACAGCAGCACCAGGGCGTCGGCGTGGATCAGGTGGGTGACCAGTGCCGCCAGCCGGTCGTTGTCGCCGAACCGGATCTCGTCGGTGGCGACGGTGTCGTTCTCGTTGACGATCGGCATGATGCCGAGCTCGAGCAGCCGGTTGAGGGTGCGCTGGGCGTTGGCGTGATGGGCGCGCCGCATCATGTCGTCGGCGGTCAGCAGCACCTGGCCGACACGCAGGCCGTAGCGGGCCAGGGAGGAGGTGTAGCGCGCGACGAGCACGCCCTGGCCGACCGAGGCGGCGGCCTGCTGCGTGGCCAGGTCGCGTGGCCGTGCGGACAGCCCCAGCGGGCCGAGACCGGCCGCGATCGCTCCCGAGGAGACCAGCACGATCTGCGTCCCGGCCCGCCGACGCGCGGCCAGGACGTCGACGAGCGCGTCGACCCGGTCGACGTCGATCACGCCCTGGGGGGTGGTGAGCGACGAGGAGCCGACCTTGACGACCACCCTCGACGCTGCGCTGATCCGATCTCGCACGACGAAACCCCTGCCTAACCCTCGAAACTCCTACGCCAGCCTGCTGTCGGAACCCCGTGGCCCCTGGCGTACGGACTCGGCGTTGAGAGTGGGTTGCCAGTCGAAGACGTAGCCGCCCTCCATGGGCCCGATGACCACCTCGGCCCCCGCGGTGGCGCCGGCCTTGACCAGCTCCTCCTCCACGCCGATCCGCTCCAGCCGGTCGGCCAGGTAACCGACGGCCTCGTCGTTGCTGAAGTCGGTCTGCCGGATCCAGCGTTCGGGCTTCTCGCCGGTGACCTGGAACAGGTTGTCGTTGACCCGGCGCACCGAGAAGCCGGCCTCGCCCAGCTGCTTGGGCCTGATCACGAGCCGCGTGGGCTCCTCGACCGGCTTGGCGGCCCGGGCCGCGGCGACCCACTCGCCCATCGCGTAGGTCAGCTCGCGCAGCCCGGCGTGAGTGGCGGCGGAGATCGTGAACACCCGCAGCCCCCGCTGCTCGAAGTCGGACTTGACCAGGTCGGCCAGCTCACGCGCGTCGGGCACGTCGGCCTTGTTCAGCACGACCATCCGCGGCCGGCCCTCGAGCTTGCCGTAGGCGTGCAGCTCGGCCTCGATCACCTCGAAGTCGGTGACGGGGTCGCGGCCGGGCTCCATGGTCGCGCAGTCGATGACGTGCACGAGCATGTCGCACCGCTCGACGTGTCGCAGGAACTCGTGCCCCAGCCCCTTGCCCTGGGAGGCGCCCGGGATCAGACCCGGCACGTCGGCGACGGTGAACACGGTCTCGCCCGCCGTCACCACGCCGAGGTTGGGGATGAGGGTGGTGAACGGATAGTCGGCGATCTTGGGCCGGGCGGCGCTCAACGCGGCGATCAGCGACGACTTGCCCGCGCTGGGGAAGCCGACCAGGGCCACGTCGGCCACGCTCTTGAGTTCCAGCAGGACGTCGAGCGCGTCACCGGGCTCCCCGAGCAGCGCGAACCCGGGCGCCTTGCGCTTGGTGGAGGCCAGCGCGGCGTTGCCCAGCCCGCCGTGCCCGCCCTGCGCGATCACGTAGCGGGTGCCGACGCCGATGAGGTCGACCAGCACCTCCCCGGTGGCGGCGTCCTTGACCACGGTCCCGTTGGGCACCGCCAGGACGACGTCGGGGCCATTGGCGCCGTCGCGGTTGGACCCCTGCCCCTGCTTGCCGTTGTGGGCGGTGCGGTGCGGGCGGCGGTGGTAGTCGAGCAGGGTCGCGGTGTTGGGATCCACCTCGAGGATCACGTCACCGCCCCGCCCGCCGTTGCCTCCGTCGGGACCGCCGAGGGGCTTGAACTTCTCGCGGTGGATGGAGGCGCAGCCGTTTCCTCCGTCACCGGCCCTGACATGCAGAACCACCTGGTCCACGAAGTCCGGCATTTCCGCCTCTCCCTTACGCCCCTGACGGGGCTTCTCCTCTGATGCCTCAGCCCCACGTCCGCCCGTCTCGAACCGCGAACCCGCCGGTCTCCGAACCACGCAAGGGGACTACGAACGCGAAAAGGGGTGGATCGCACCGATCCACCCCTTGTCAACGCTCTCCGGTGGCGGATTACTCCGCGACCGGGACGATGCTCACGGCCCTGCGGCCGCGCTTGACGCCGAACTGCACGTGACCCGCGGCCAGCGCGAACAGCGTGTCGTCGCCACCACGGCCGACGTTGTCGCCGGGGTGGAAGTGGGTGCCACGCTGACGGACGATGATCTCGCCCGCGTTTACCAGCTGGCCGCCGAAGCGCTTGACGCCCAGGCGCTGAGCATTGGAGTCACGGCCGTTCCGGGTGGACGACGCGCCCTTCTTGTGTGCCATCTCTCAAACTCCGAATCAGGCCTGGTCGATACCGGTGATCTTCACCTGGGTGTACCGCTGGCGGTGCCCCTGGCGCTTCTTGTAACCGGTCTTGTTCTTGTACTTGAGAATGCGGATCTTGGGGCCCTTGGTCTCGCCGAGAATCTCGGCGCTGACCGTGAACTTGCCCGCCTCCGTGGTCACATCGCCGTCGTTGACGACGAGCACCGTCGGCAGCGAAACCGAAGAGCCGACCTCGCCGGCGACCTTGTCCACCTCGAGGACGTCACCGACGGAGACCTTCTGCTGCCTGCCGCCGCAACGAACGATCGCGTACACCGCGGAACCCTTCTGCTGTCTGCTGTTGCAACCTCGGCCATCCCGGAGGAACGGCCATTGACCGCCGAGTGCTGCGCCCACACCCGAGTCCTGTCTGAAAACCCAACGAACCTAGTGGGCGCGCCAACAGGGCACGTCACCTGACGCACCGATCCCCTAGAATACCGGATTAACGGTGCCCTAGGCGAACCGGCGGATCGTCGGACAGTCCGCCAAGCAGCGCTTGGCTAGTCGGCGGACTTGGCTCGGCGGGAGCGTCGCCGCCCTCTGCCGGAAGTCTGACTGGCCTGGTCGTCCTCGACCGGGACGTCTTCAAGCGCACCGGTCACAGTATCACGACCGGCCGAGTCCTTCGCCGCGGAGACCTTTTCGGACACCGCCTTCTCGACCGCCATCTTGCCCTGCGTGCCACGCGGCTCCGGCTTGGCCTCCACCGGCTCCGTGGAGACGATGAGCCCCCGGCCGTTGCAGCACTCGCACGGCGTCGAGAACGCCTCCAGGAGGCCCTGTCCGACCCGCTTACGGGTCATCTGGACGAGACCCAGCGACGTCACCTCGGCCACCTGGTGCTTGGTCCTGTCGCGGGCCAGGCACTCCAGCAGCCGCCGCAGCACGAGGTCGCGGTTGGACTCCAGCACCATGTCGATGAAGTCGATGACGATGATGCCGCCGATGTCGCGGAGCCGGAGCTGGCGGACGATCTCCTCGGCCGCCTCCAGGTTGTTGCGGGTGACGGTCTCCTCGAGGTTGCCGCCCTGCCCGGTGAACTTGCCGGTGTTGACGTCGACGACGGTCATCGCCTCGGTGCGGTCGATCACCAGCGAGCCGCCGCTCGGCAGCCAGACCTTCCGCTCCATCGCCTTGGCCAGCTGCTCGTCGATCCGGTGGCCCTCGAACACGTCGCCCTGCTCGGAGTCCCAGCGCGTCAACCGCTCGGCCAGGTGCGGCGCGACGTAGTTGACGTACTCGTCGACCGTCTCCCAGGCCCCCTCACCCTGCACGACCAGCGAGGTGAAGTCCTCGTTGAAGACGTCACGCACCACGCGGACGGTCAGGTCGGGCTCGGCCGAGAGCAGCTCGGGCGGGCTGGCCGACTTGGCCTTCTTCTGGATGTTCTCCCACTGGGCCGACAGCCGGGCCACGTCACGGGCGAGCTCGTCCTCCGAGGCGCCCTCGGCGGCGGTGCGCACGATCACGCCCGCGTTCTCCGGCATGACCTTCTTCAGGATGCTCTTGAGCCGGGTGCGCTCCTTGTCGGGCAGCTTGCGGCTGATGCCGGTCATCGAGCCGTCCGGCACGTACACGAGGTAGCGGCCGGGCAGGCTGATCTGCGAGGTCAGGCGGGCGCCCTTGTGACCGATCGGGTCCTTGGTGACCTGGACGAGCACCGACTGGCCGGACTTCAGCGCCACCTCGATGCGCTTCGGCTGGCCCTCCAGGCCCGCGGTGTCGAAGTTGACCTCGCCGGCGTACAGGACGGCGTTGCGGCCCTTGCCGATGTCGACGAACGCCGCCTCCATCGATGGCAGGACGTTCTGCACCTTGCCGAGATAGACGTTGCCGACGTAGGACTGGCTGGCCTCGCGGTTGACGTAGTGCTCGACGAGGACGCCGTCCTCCAGCACCGCGATCTGCGTGCGGTCGCCCTGGCGGCGCACCACCATCATCCGGTCGACCGACTCGCGCCGGGCGAGGAACTCGGACTCGGTGATGATCGGCGGACGCCTGCGGCCCAGCTCCCGGCCCTCGCGGCGGCGCTGCTTCTTGGCCTCCAGCCTGGTGGAGCCGCGCACGCTCTGCACGCCGTCGGCGGAGACGTCGTGCGAGGCGGCCCGGCCGGCGCGGGGCGCACGAATGCGCACGACCGTGTTGGGCGGGTCGTCGACCGCGGGCTCGGCCACCTCCTCGGAACCGCGACGGCGACGGCGGCGACGGCGACGCGACCCGGTCGTCTCCTCTTCCCGCGACTCCTCGGCCTGCTCCTCGTCGCCCTCGCCCTCGTCCTCGGACTCGTCGGACTCATCGGACTCGTCACGCTCACGCGCCTTGCCGCGTCCCCTGCCGCCACGGCGGCGGCGACGGCGGCGGCTGCCGCCCTCGCCCTCGTCCTCGTCCTCCGCGCCCTCGTCGTCGGTGACGGTCTCGTCGGCAGGCTCCTCTTCCTGCTCGGCGACCGGCTCCGGCTCGGGGCGTACGGGCTTGGCCTGGGTCGGGTCGGGCGCCTGGAACAGCGGCGCGAAGATGGCCGCCGGGCGCTGGAAGGCGGTGCCGGGCTGGTCCTGGCGGCGCACCGACAGGCCGAACGGGTCGGACAGCAGGCTGGGCCGGTCGAGGTCCTCGTCGAGGTCCTCGCCGGCGGGCTCGTCGTCGAGCGGCTCGTCCTCCGGCAGCACCTCCAGGATGTCCTCCTCCGGCGGGCTCTCCTCGACCGTGGCGGCCACGACGGGCTCGGCCTTCCTGCGGGTACGGCGGCGCGGAGCCGGCTCGGCCACCTCCGTCACCGTGGCGGCCGCCTCGGGCTCGGCCACCGGCTCGGACTCTGCGACCTCAGGCTTGGCGACCTCAGGCTTGGCGACCTCGGACTCGCCCACCTCGGGCTCGGCTGCCTTCTTGCTGGCGCGGCGGCGCGGCGTGGTGGCCGTCGACCGCGTCCGCGTGCGCTTGGGCGCCTCCTCGACGGCCGCCGCGACCGCGGCCTCGACCGGGCTCTCGACGGCCGCGGCCGGTTCGGCCTGAGCCTGAGGTGACGCCTGGACCGGCTGCTCCGCCGGGGCGGACACCGCCTGCGCCGCCGTGACGGTCACGGGCGCGGGAACGGGCTCGTCGGGGATCTCCGGTGGCGGCCCCGCCGGCCGGCTCGCGGCCCGGCGACGCCTGGTCACCTTGTTCTGTTCAGATGTTTCGCCGTCGGGGCCAGTGGCCCCGGTGTTGGGCTCGTTCTCGAGCATGCGGGCGCTCTCCCGTCAGCCCCCGGGCGCGTCGCCGCGCCGCGCAGGAGCCATCGTGTCTCGTTGTTCGCCCGCGCCCCCGCCAGGGGGCATGGGCGCCAAGTCCTGTCAGCGGTCGTGCCCGGCTCACGCAAGGCACTCCCTTAGCCGACGACGTGCTCACCCGCCGGTCCCGCTTCGCCGCCGCGCGTGGTCTCGCGGTCAAGGTCGAACGGGTCGGCAAGCGCACCAGTGCTGGCGTCGAGCGGCCCCTGCGCCAGCCTGGTCACCTCGGGGGGGACCGGCGGCGCGAAGTCGGCCACAAGGCGCAGCCCTGTGAGCACATCGTCGGGTCGAACGGCAGGAGTCATGTGCCGAACAACCATGCGCAGTATGACACACGACTGTCCGGGCACTTGAGCTGCGGTTCTCTCTGTCCCCTCGGGCATCACGAGCCTCAGCACGGCCTCGCGCGCGTCGAAACGGCGCGGGCCCTTCTTGGTGAGGCGCTCGACCTCCACGGCGTCGGCGGCGAGGAACTTCTCGACCGCCACCTCCGCGAGCTCGCGATCCGCGCCGGGCAGCCGGACTTCCCACTTGGAAGCCTCCAGGCGGTCGGCCAGCCCTCCGGGGCCCGCCTCGGCGGCGTCGAGCACGACGAGCACGTCGAGACCGGGCGGCAGCGAGCCGTCCAGGTCGGCCCGGACACGCTCGGGGTCGCACGGCGTGGTGACGCCGATCTCGAGGTATTCGGCTTCGCTGGCCACGCCGGTCGGCGCGGCCCCCGCGTAGGAGATCTTCGGATGAGGTGAGAATCCCGCGCTGTAGGCCACCGGAATGCCGGCACGACGAACCGCCCGTTCGACGGCTCGCGAGATGTCGCGGTGGCTGGTGAAGCGCAGGCGGCCGCGCTTGGCGTAGCGCACACGCAGGCGCTGCACCGTAGGCGCGGGCGGAGGCCCATCGGGAACAGGTTTCAGAGCGATGTCGTCCTTCCCGTGTTCAGAGTTCCTTCGTCTCAGGATATGCCGCTCCCGGGCCCGCAGGACCAGGATCATGTACGGCGGGGCACGGACCGGCCACCGAACGCGGTCAGACCACCGTGAGAGGCAGCAGTTTGCGCCCTGTGGGCCCGATCTGGATCTCCGTGCCCATGGTCGGGCAGACCCCGCAGTCGTAGCACGGTGTCCACCGGCAGTCCTCGACCTCGCCCCCGGAGACGGCGTCCTGCCAGTCCTGCCAGAGCCACTCGCGGTCGAGCCCGGCGTCGAGGTGGTCCCAGGGCAGGATCTCGTTCTCCGCCCGCTCGCGCACGGTGTACCAGTCGATGTCGACGCCGGCCTTCTCGGCGCAGGTCATCCAGCGCTGGTAGGAGAAGTGCTCGCTCCACCCGTCGAAACGACCGCCGTCCTCCCAGACCGCCCTGATCACCGCGCCGACCCTGCGGTCGCCCCGCGAGAGCAGGCCCTCGACGATGGACGGCTTGCCGTCGTGGTAGCGGAACCCGACGGCCCTGCCGTACTCGCGGTCGCCCCTGAACGAGTCGCGCAGTGCCTTGAGCCGCCGGTCGACGGTCTCGTGGTCGGCCTGGCTCGCCCACTGGAACGGCGTGTGCGGCTTGGGCACGAAACCGCCGATGGACACGGTGCAGCGGATGTCGCGCGAGCCGGTGGCCTCGCGGCCCGCCTTGATGACCTTCTTGGCCAGGTCGGCGATGCCGAGCACGTCCTCGTCGGTCTCGGTGGGCAGCCCGCACATGAAGTAGAGCTTCACCTGCCGCCAGCCCTGAGAGTAGGCGGTGGTGACGGTGCGGATCAGGTCTTCCTCGGTGACCATCTTGTTGATCACCTTGCGCATCCGCTCGGACCCGCCCTCGGGCGCGAACGTCAGCCCTGAGCGCCGGCCGTTGCGGGAGAACTCGTTGGCCAGGTCGATGTTGAAGGCGTCGACCCGGGTCGAGGGCAGGGACAGCGAGGTGTTGGTGCCCTCGTAACGATCGGCCAGGCCCTTGGCCACCTCGCCGATCTCGGAGTGGTCGGCGGACGACAGGGACAGCAGGCCGACCTCGTTGAAGCCGGACTCCTTGACGCCGTTGTCGACCATGGCGGCGATCGTGGTGATCGACCGCTCGCGCACCGGCCGGGTGATCATGCCCGCCTGGCAGAACCGGCAGCCCCGGGTGCAGCCGCGGAAGATCTCCACGCTGAACCGCTCGTGCACGGTCTCGGCCAGCGGCACCAGCGGTTTCTTCGGGTAGGGCCACTCGTCGAGGTCCATGACGGTGTGCTTGTGAACCCGCCACGGCACCTCGGGCCGGTTGGGCGCGACCCGCTTGATCCGGCCGTCGGGGTGGTAGTCGACGTCGTAGAACTTGGGCACGTAGACGCCGCCCGACTCGGCGAGCCGCATGAGCAGCTCGTCGCGTCCGCCCGGCCTGCCCTCGGCCTTCCACTCGCGGATGACCTCGCTGATGGCGATGGCGATCTGCTCGCCGTCACCCAGCACGGCCGCGTCGAGGAAGTCGGCGATCGGCTCGGGGTTGAAGGCCGCATGGCCGCCCGCCAGCACGATCGGGTCGTCCTCACCGCGATCGACGGCCATCAGCGGGATGTCCGCGAGGTCGAGCGCGGTCAGCATGTTGGTGTAGCCGAGCTCCGTGGAGAACGACACGCCGAGCACGTCGAAGGCCCGCACCGGGCGGTGGCCGTCGACGGTGAACTGTGGCACGCCCTCGGCACGCATCAGCGCCTCAAGGTCGGGCCAGACGGCGTAGGTGCGCTCGGCCAGGGTCGCGGGCAGCTCGTTGAGGATCTCGTAAAGGATCGCGACACCCTGGTTGGGCAGCCCGACTTCGTAGGCGTCGGGATACATCAGCGCCCAGCGAACGTCGGCGGAGTCCCAGTCCTTCACGGTCGAGTTGAGCTCACCCCCGACGTACTGGATGGGCTTCTGCACCTTGGGCAGGAGCGCTTCCAGGCGGTGGAATATCGACTCGACAGGCATGAAACCCAGCGTAGCGGCGGTCAGAGCATGGCAGGTCCGAGGACTCGGACATTTCTAGTCAAACGACTGCTCCCTGATCCGGATCGACTGGAGGATCCCGACCGCGATCAGGTTGGCGAAGGTCGCGGTGCCGCCGTACGACACGAACGGCAGCGGCAGGCCGGTGATCGGCATGATCCCGATCGTCATCCCCACGTTGACGAACGTCTGGAACGCGAACCAGCACACGATCGTCCCTGCGGCCAGCATGCCGAACCGGTCGTCACACTGCCTCGCGATCTTGAGGCCGCGCAGGAGCACCACGCCCAGCAGCAGCACGATGGTGACCGAGCCGAGAAATCCGAACTCCTCCCCCGCGACGGTGAAGATGAAGTCGGTGTGCTGTTCGGGCACGAACCTGCCGGTGGTCTGCCCGCCGCCCAGCAACCCCTTGCCGAACAACTGCCCCGAGCCGATCGCGATCAGCGACTGCGTGCTGTTGTAGCCGACTCCGCGCGGATCGACTCCCGGGTCGATGAAGGCCGTGAACCTCGCCACCTGGTACGGCTCCAGCATCTGGAAGTGGAACACCGAGAACACCCCGGCACTCGCGACCAGCACCAGCAGGGCGATCCACCGCTTGCGCACCCCGCCGATGATCAGCGCGGCGGCGGTGATGACCGCGAGCACCAGCGCGGTGCCGAGGTCGGGCTGCAACATCACCAGCCCCATCGTCAGCAGCGCGGCCACCAGCGCCAGCACCACGTCGAGGTCGCGCGGCCGGTCACTGCCCTCGGCGGGCTGCGCGAGCAGCATCGCGATGATCAGCAACAGGCCCAGCTTCGCGAACTCCGACGGCTGCACCGCGAACCCGCCGCCGAGCAGGATCCACGAGTGCGACCCGTTGATCGTGGCGCCCAGCGGGGTGACCACCATGACCAGACCGGCCAGGCTGACCAGGAACACCAGCGGCGAATAGGCACGCATCGCCCGGTGGTCGATCATCGCCGCCGCGCCGCACAGCAGCGTGCCGATGAGCAGGTTGAGAATGTGCTTCTTGACCAGTCCGGTCGATCCGGGCGCCCAGGTCCTGGTCGACGACCACACCAGCAGCGTGCCGATCACGCAGAGCGCGGCCACCGCGACCAGCATCACGCCGTCGAGCCGCCAGACCGCCGACTGCGCTCCCACCGCCCGCCTGGCGAACGACCGCCGCCCGCCCGCCACCGCCCGCGTGGTCATCCGCCCGCCACCGTCCCGTCCGGCGAGAACTTCGGCAGCTTGGCGGCGGGCTTGCCGTCGGGCAGCACGGCCTGCCGCTTGATGCCGTAGATCCCCTCATAGATCTCCCGTACGGCCGGCGCCGCGGTCTGCGCGCCCATCCCGCCCTGGGAGACCATGGCGACCACGACGAACCGGGGATTGCCGGTGGGCGCGAACGAGGCGAACCAGGAGGTGTCCTGCTTGCCCCAGACCTCCGCGGTGCCGGTCTTGCCGCCGATGCTGATCTTGTCCATCGGAAACCCGCTGAACGCGCCGGCCGCGGTGCCGTCGGAGGGCACCTGGCTGAGCGCGTTCTTGATGTAGAGGCGCTCCTTCTCGCTGATCGGCAGCCTGCCCACCACCGGCACGTCGTACCTCTCGACCAGCGTGCCGTCGGGCCGCACCCGCGCCCATCCGATGCGCGGGCTGCGCACCTTGCCGTCACTCACCAGCGCCGCGTACGCCCTGGCCAACTGGAGCGGCGTCACCAGCACGTCACCCTGCCCGATGGAGAAGTTGGCCGAGTCGCCGGGCCGCAGCACGAACCCCTCGGCGCAGTTCTCCTGGGCCAGCAGCTTGAGGAACGCCGCCCGTGCGGCGTCGGTCACCTCCGGATAGCCCGTCTGCGCCCGCTTGCAGTTGGTGGCACTGGTCAGGGCCCACATGTTCTTCTTCCAGGCCCGGTCGGGGATGCGCCCTGACGACTCTCCCGGCAGGTCGACGCCGGTCGGCTTGCCGAACCCGAACGCCCTCGCGGTGTTGGCGAACACCTCCTTCGCGTTCTTCTTCGGGTTGCGTCCGCCGTCGCGCAGATACTGCTCGTACGCCGACCGGTAGAAGATCGTGTCGCATGACTTGACCAGTGCCGTGTGCAGCGAGAGCGTGCCCAGACCGATGCCGCGGAAGTTGTTGAACGCCCGGTCGCCCACCATGTAGGAGCCGGGGCAGTCGTAGGTGCCGTTGAGCGGATAGCCGGCCCGCAGCATCGCCGCCACCGACGACACCTTGAACGTCGAGCCGGGCGCGAACTGCCCGTTGATGGCCCGCGACACCAGCGGCTTGCCCGACTCCTCCGACAGCAGGCGCTTGTAGCCGGTCGTGGTGATGCCGTGGGCCCAGACGGCGGGGTCGTAGCTCGGCGCGCTGGCCAGCGCCAGCACCCGCCCCGTGCGCGCGTCGAGCACCACGGCCGCGCCGCCGTCGGCCTGCGGCGCGCCCTTCATCGCCTTGTGCAGCGCCCCCTCCACCACTTCCTGCAGGCGCGCGTCGATGCTGGTGATCAGGTGATCGCCGGCGAGCGACGGCACCTGCTGCTCGACCCCGATGGCCTTGCCCATCCGGTCGACCTGCACCCTGCGCAGCCCCGACTTGCCCCGCAGCACCTCGTCGTAGACCTCTTCCAGGCCGTCGCGCCCGGCCAGGTCGACCCCGGAGAACGCGGCCTTCAGCCCTTCGCGCTTCTCCAACTCGGCCTCGGTGACCGGACCCAGGTAGCCGAGCATCTGCGCGCCGGCCTTGCCGCCCGGATACTGCCTGACCGACTGGATCTCCGCGGTGATGCCCGGGAACTCCTCCTGCCGCTCCAGGATCTGCAGCGCCTGGCGGGTGCCGGCCTTGCGCTCGATCGGCACCGGTTGGTACGGCGACCCGGTCCAGCACGGTTTGGAGATGCCCGGCCCGCACGGTCTGATGCGGTCCTGCAACTGCTTGACCGGCTGGTTCAGCACCGTGCTGAGCTTCCGCAGCACCTCGACGCCGCCGTCCTTCATCCGCAGCAGGGCGTTGCGGTCGACCGAGACCACCAGCGAGGTCTGGTTGCGCACCAGCGGACGCCCGGACGAGTCGAGGATCTGGCCGCGGACGGCGGGCACGATCACCGCGCGGGTCCTGGTCTCGGTGGCCTTGGTCACGAACTCCTCCCCGCGCACCACCTGCACCTGCCAGAGGCGTACGGCGAGGACCACGAGCAGCGCCAGCACGAGCACGTGCAGGATGAACAGCCGGGTCCGCATCCGCGTCATGCCGCGTACCTCAGCTGCCCGCCGCGCCCGTTCAGCCACATCACCACAGGCGAGGCGATCAGCGTGTAGACGATCGTGAGCGGGATCTGCTCGGTCAGCGTGGCGACCGTCACCCGCGGATCGGAGATCAGCCCGCCCAGCCCGGCGGCCAGCAGCGGCGCGATCAGCACGCACACGATGACGGTGGTGACGGGACTGCCGACCCCGCGCCCGGCCAGATAACCGACCAGGGCCAGCACGAACGCGTACTGCCCGAGCAGATGCGCCGTCGGGGGCACCACGTCGACCAGCAGGCCGGCGCAGAACCCGATCACGGTGCCGGCGACCGGCCCCCGTGCCATCGCGACGCCCACCACGGCCAGCAGCACCAGGTCGGGCGCGGCACCGCCGGGCAAACCCAGCCGGTTGACCACGATGACCTGAACCAGCACCGTGACCAGCACGATCAGCACGGCCATCATCGCGCTCCCTCCTTACGCCCGCGCTGCGGCAGCACGGCGTCCCTCGGGTCGCGCGCGGGCGCGCCCACGACCACGCCGACGACGTCGAGCGCGGTCAGATCGGCGTACGGCCGGGCGAAGGCGACCCGGGTCAGCTCGCCCGGCGTCGCCTCGACCCGTTCGATCACCCCGATCGGCACCCCCGGCACGTACGGGGCGCCCCGCTGTGAGCCGAAGCTGACGATCCGCCCTCCACGGGTCATCGGCGCGGTCGAGTCGAGCAGCCTGAACTGCACCAGGCGTCCGTTCTCCCCCACCCCGTGGACGACCCCGATCTCCTCGCCGCCCTCCAGCCGGGCTCCCGCGGCCGACGCCCGGTCGCTGATGAGCACCGCCGTCGAGGTGCTGCGGGACGCCTGGATGACGCGGCCGACCAGGCCGTCACCGTTGAGCACGGTCATCTCGGGACGTACGCCGTCGTCGGTGCCGGCGTCGAGCTGGACCGCGTCCTCGAAACCGGGGGCGCCGCGCCGGGCGATCACGTTGGCCGACACGACCTTGTAACCGCCGCGTCCGGCCAGGCCGAGCATCCGCTTCAGCTGCGCGGATCGGGCCGCGTCGAGCCGGTTCGCGTCGAGCCCGGCGCGCAACCTGGAGTTCTCGGCCCGGAGTCGCTTGATGTCGTTCTGGGCGCTGGGGGCGCTCGCCACCGCGTGCAGGAAGTCGCTCACCGGGCGCCCCACGGTGCCGACGACCTGCTCGGCCCCGCCGAACAACCACGCGCCCGCCGTCCGCACCGGCTGGAACGGCGACCCCTCACCGGTGCGGTGATCGACGGTCAGAATGATCAGCGCCACCGTGAGCAGCGTGCCTAGGATCAGCCGGGCGCGGCGCGACTCTCCCATCAGCGGCGCGACTCCGGCACGAGCACCTGCTGCAACGCCTCGAACTCCTCGACGCACCGGCCGGAACCGAGCGCGACCGAGTCGAGGGCGTTCTCGACCAGGTGGACGGGCATGCCGGTCTCGGCCTTGATCCGCTCGTCCATGCCCTTGAGCAGGGCTCCGCCGCCGGTCAGGGCGATGCCGCGGTCCATCAGGTCGCCGGACAGCTCGGGCGGGCACTTGTCGAGCGTGGTCTTGACGGCGTCGACGATGGTGTTGAGCGGCTCCTCGATGGCCCTGCGGATCTCCCCGCCGGACACCACGATCGTCTTGGGCAGGCCGCTGACCAGGTCACGGCCGCGCACCTCGGCGTGCGGCTCCTCACCGAGGGAGCAGGCCGAGCCGACCGCCATCTTGATCTCCTCGGCGGTGCGCTCGCCGAGCATGAGGGAGAACTCCTTCTTGGCGAAGGTGATCACCGCCTGGTCGAGCTCGTCGCCGCCGACCCTGATCGACTGGCTGGTCACCACGCCGCCCATCGAGATGATCGCCACTTCGGTGGTGCCGCCTCCGATGTCGACGACCATGTTGCCGGTCGGCTCGTGCACCGGCAGGCCGGCGCCGATCGCCGCGGCCATCGGCTCCTCGATGATGTAGACCTTGCGGGCACCGGCCTGGTAACCGGCCTCTTTCACGGCCCGCTGCTCGACGCTGGTGATGCCGCTGGGCACCGCGACGATGATGCGGGGCTTGGCAAAGTGACGCCTCTTATGCACCCTTTGGATGAAATATCGCAACATCCGCTCGGTGACGTCGAAGTCCGCGATCACGCCGTCCTTGAGCGGTCGAACGGCCACGATGTTTCCAGGGGTCCGGCCGATCATGCGTTTGGCCTCGATCCCCACCGCCACGATCTTGCCGGTCGCGGTGTTGATGGCGACGACCGACGGCTCGTTCAGCACGATGCCCCGACCGCGCACGTACACCAAGGTGTTGGCCGTGCCGAGGTCGACGGCCATGTCCCGGCCGAGAAAAGCGAGCTTGCTGCCCATGGGGAACGGAGCCTTCCGTAATGTCGTACGCATAATGACTACGGATCGAATTCGAATCGTAACGGTACGTACCCCGGGGTACTTGGAATGAGCCCACGCGCCCTGCAAAAAACTTCCGCCCCTCCGCAAAGTCCGCTTTTGCGATCGAATGCCCCCTGCGCCCCAGAAGTGCCATTTGAACGCAGAAGTGCCCGCTCGGCACTGTGGCCGGCGGGCACCTGTGAAGCCTGGTCGGGAGGGACGAACCTCCGGAACGGCTAGAAACGGTCCGGGAAGAAGATCTTGATCTCGCGGGCGGCGGACTCGGCCGAGTCGGAACCGTGGACGACGTTCTCGCCGATCTCGAGGGCGTGGTCGCCGCGGATCGTTCCGGGGGGCGACTTGACCGGGTCCGTGAGCCCGGCCAGCGCGCGGAACGCCTCGACGGCACGCGGGCCCTCCAGCACCATGGCGACGAGCGGGGCCGAGGTGATGAACTCTACGAGCTCACCGAAGAACGGGCGCTCGGAGTGCTCGGCGTAGTGCGCCTTGGCGGTGTCGACGTCGAGGGTGCGCAGGTCCATCGCCACGACCTTGAGGCCCTTGCGCTCGACGCGGGCGATCACGTCACCGATGAGGCCGCGCTTCACCCCGTCGGGCTTGATCAGGACAAGAGTGCGCTCGGACACTTGAGGTTCTCCTTCGAACAGGGTCTGGGGTCGCGAATGCTGCTACCGGGCGCCGGGATCACTCCAGTGAGAACGCTCCGCGGCACGGAGGACCTCGCATCGGCTGTAGCTGCGGCTCAGCTTACCGTCCACAACGGCACCCCGGTCTCCCGGAACCAGCATCGCAACCGCGCCCAAGGCACCACGTCCCGCACGAGGATTCCCCCGCTGAGAAGCGACGATCATCGTTGACCGGGGCGCGACCTACGGAGATCCGTTGTCCTCCGGCGATGGCGTCGGAGGCGGCACCGGCGGCAGCGGGCCCGTGGACTCAGGCGCGTCCCCCTGCTCGGGTCCCCCCTGGCGCGGCACCGACGCTTCAGAGCCCGGGCGTGCTCCCCGTCCGCCCTCGGCGTTTCCACGCCCGGCTCCGGACCGCCCAACCCGCTCGCCGTCAGAGGTCGACCCGGGCTCCTCGTCCCCTGACTTCGCCGGAGGCATCTCCTCACGCCCGTCAGCGAACGCACCAGCCTTCACGTCCCCAGGAGAATCCACTCCCTCGCGTCCGCGAGCCACCGCGTCTCCGCCGGCCCTCTTACCACCATCAGCCATATCGGAGCCGCCCGCTTCCAGGCCTCCATGAGCCACGCCGCCTTCGCCCTGAGACGACGACTCCGTCCCGCCCACCTGCCGCGTCTCGGCCCCCGATCGCCCACCTCCAGCGGGCATCCCGGCCCCGGCGGCCTTGGAGGTGAGGGCCTCGCTGATCACGGAAGGGGAAACACGAGGAAACACTCCCGTCGACTCGTCACCCTCTGGCGCGTGCGCGGGCTCCACGGCGGCATCAGCCGCCGTGGACGGCGACTTCCCGCGCCGGGAGACCCCGATACCCGGCTGACCGCCGGACGCCGATGCGTCCCGCCCCGCGGCGTCCTCACCGCTCGGCACGGCCACCGCCTCGTCCGGCACCGGTACGGGATCGATCTCGTCCGCCCGACCGCCGGCGGCAGAGGAACCGTCGGCCGAGACGGACGCGCGGCGTGCCAGAAGCGAGGCCAGGAGGATCACCACCACCACGACGAAGCCACCGATCAACGCCCACAGGTGCAGAGCGCCCACGAACCGGTCGACCAGCTCCTGCGTCGACGTCACCCCTCTCAGCATCGCCATCTGCACTCCCGTGCCGAGCAGGTAGCCCGCGAGCACCCCGGGAAAGCACAGCGCCAGACCGAACAGGGCGGACCCGAGCCCGGCCCTGCCGAGCGCGGCGGTGACGGCCACGGCGGCGCCGACCGCGAGCAGGGTGAGCGGCACGACCATCACCAGCCCCTGCTGGGCGGGCACCACCACGCGAACCGCACAGAGACCGACGACCATGGTCAGCAACCCCAAGGGCGTGAGCCACCGCGTCGCCGCCCCCGCGAACAGCCGGACCACGACGGCGGCGGCCACCGCGAGCAGACCCGCGACCACGAACGGGATCCACAGCCCCTTCAGCCCCGGCCCGCCCAGCCCCTTCATCTCGACATAGGTCACCTGGGCGACGCTGGGCAGCAGCACGGTGCCGACCGCGACCATCGTGTAGGCGAAGGTGCGGCCCTCCCGGGTGCCGGTGGACGCCAGCGCGAGCAGCGCGCCCACCGCCAGCACCGCCACCAGGATCACCAGGTTGGCCCGCCAGTCGTCGGTCGCGGTGCTGATGGCCAGGACCGAGATGCCCGCCGCGGGCACGGTCGCGAGCAGCAGCCGGCTGCGTTCGCTGGCTCGCGGTGCTGCCGCGGGTTGGCGGCCGTGCAACTGCCAGACGACGAGGTAGGCGGCCGCGAGCCCCAGCGCGATGCCGGTCAGCATGGGGTAGGGCTGGAGGGTGACCTTCCAGTCATGGATGCCGTCGAGCGGCCACAGGGCGAGCGCCTGGGCCGCGAGCAGGCTCAACGCGAGCATGCCGGTCCAGATGGCCCGCAGCACCGGCGGACGCTGCCAGACGGCGACCAGCGTGGCTGGAATGAGCAACCCCGCGCCGATGCCGTGGAGCACGCGCAGGACGCCGACCAGGAAGGTCGACCCGGCGTAGCCGCCGGCGGCATCGGCCACCGCCAACAGCGCGAGCCCGCCGACCAGGACGTATGCGACTCTCATCCGCCCCAGCGCCACGGACGCGAGCGGCACCGTCAGGATCATCGCCGGCAGCGCCAGCCCGTGAGCCCGCATGAGCTCAAGCCGGTCGAAGCCCTCCGGCAGCAGGGCACCGACCACGGAGACGGTGTTGGGAATCGCGACGATCGCCAACGGGAGCGCCGCCACGATGAGCAACGCGAGCACGGTGTCGAGCAACCACGGGAACGTGACGCCCGCGGTGGGTCCCGGGGCTGTCGCTCTGGGGGACCGCTGAATCGGGGGGACGGCCATGTAGGCCGACTTTAGCGGGAAGTCACGCCCTCGACACGGCGAGCGACGAATATCGCGGTGATCCAGAGCGCCGTGAAGATCGCCCCGAGGAAGAACATGGCCGGTACGAGGAAGCCCGTACAGATCGCGAGGACTTGTACGACGCTGCCCAGGATGTAGCCGATCGGCCGTTTGAGCATCCCGGCCGCGACGACGCAGAGCACGGCGAGCCCCAGGCCGACCGTCGCCGCCAGAGCGGGCTCGACGCCACCGACACTGATCGCCACCGGTGTGATGAGGCCGGCGACGATGGCCTCCATACCGAGGACACTCGCGCCGAGCCGCCGCATACCGGGTGTGACCTGGAAGTTCATCATGAGCCTTCCGCCTTCAGCAGATGACGGGCGTCGCCCGCGGTCACCACGGAGCCGGCGATGAACACCCCGGTGCCACTGAACTCGCCCTGCGCGTCGGCGATCGCGATGCCTCTGTCGATGGCGTCGTCGAGGCGTTCGACGAGGTGTACACGATCTTCTCCGAAGAGAGGCCTGGCCAGCGCGGCGAGCTCCTCGGGAGTCATCGACCGCGGTGAGGAGTTTCTGGTGACGACGATCTCGTCAACCATGGGTTCGAGCAGCTCGAGCAGCCCGTGGACGTCCTTGTCGCGCATGACCGCGACGACGCAGATCAGCTTGGCGAAGTCGAACGCCTCGTGCATCGCCTCGAGCGAGGCCTGCATCCCACCGGGATTGTGCGCGGCGTCGACCACGACGGTGGGATTGCGCCGCACGACCTCCAGCCGCCCCGGCGACGACGCCTCCGCGAACGCCTGCCGTACCAGCTCGATGTCGAGTGGGTCGTCACCGCCGCTCAGCGCCTCCACGGCGGCCAGTGCGGTGACCGCGTTGCTCGCCTGGTGCGCGCCATGGAGCGGCAGGTACACCTCGTCGTAGACGCCCTTGAGGCCGCGCAGCGTCATCAGCTGACCGCCCAACGCGATCTCGCGGTTGAGCACGCCGAACTCCAGGCCCTCCCGAGCGACGACCGCGCCCACGTCGGCGGCCCGCCGCATCAGCACCTCCGCCGCCTCAAGCTCCTGCTGGGCGAGCACCGCGGTGGCACCAGGCTTGATGATGCCGGCCTTCTCCCCCGCGATGCTCGCCACATCGGGTCCGAGCCGGTCGGTGTGGTCGAGCGAGATGGGGGTGATGACGGCGACCGTGCCGTCGGCGACGTTCGTGGCGTCCCAGGATCCCCCCATACCCGCCTCGACCACCGCGACATCGATCGGAGTGTCGGCGAACACGGCGAACGCCATGGCCGTGAGCAGTTCGAAGAACTGGATGCGCCGCCCCTGCGTGTCGCTCAGGTCGACGTACGGGGCGAGCTCCTCATAGGCCTGGGCGAACTGCTCCTCGCTCAACGGCGTGCCGTCGACCGTGATGCGCTCGCGCATCGAGACCAGGTGAGGGCTGGTGAAGCGCCCCACGCGCAGATTGCGCTCCTTGAGCAGCGCCTCCGTGAGTCGCGCCGTGCTCGTCTTGCCGTTGGTGCCCGCTATGTGAATGACCGGATACGCACGCTGGGGCGAGCCGAGCAGATCCATGAGAGCCGCGATCCTGTCGAGCGTCGGCTCGAATTGCCACTCGACGCCTCGTTCCATGATCGCGCGTTCAACCGCACGATAGTCCACCCCTCAACCCTACTGACAGCACAGACCGCTCCCCACCCCACGCCAGTCGGCGCGACATATGACCGTACGGCCCTGGATCGTGAGACTCGGAAACGGCTCAGCAGCATCAGCTTCCCGGGCCCGGACAGACTCTTGAGAGTGCCCTCCCATAACCCATGAGGCCCTCACAGGAGCCCATCTCTGAAAAGCTCCGGAAACGCGAGAAGGGCCCCACCCAACGGTGGAGCCCTTCTCAAACAATTGTCCGGCGGTGACCTACTCTCCCACACCCTCCCGAGTGCAGTACCATCGGCGCTGGGAAGCTTAACTTCCGGGTTCGGAATGTAACCGGGTGTTTCCTTCCCGCCATAACCGCCGTAACCCTATGAAACAAACAAACAACACCGCTGTTTGCAGTCTCAGAATTGCCTAGTGGACGCGAGCAACACACCTGCGAACTTCGCGCGCGGCGCTGTTCCGGACCCGGCGAAGAGTAACGGAACGCAGCA
>NZ_BMNH01000051.1:626-24618 GCF_014646355.1 Nonomuraea cavernae | reverse complement strand
AGCCCGCAACATCGCCGCACGCGGTGAGACGGGCTGGGCAGTGAGTCACGCTGCCTGACGCGGACCAGACCGTCGAAGCCACCGACGGCGAGGAGCTGCAAGCTTGGTCGTTCACGGCCGAGAAGCTGACGAGACCAGCTCCCCTCGCAGGGCTCGGAGATGCCATGCGGGCGCTGAGCCGCCTGGGGAGTGAAACGTGAGCCGGGGTTATCACCCACGTGACAAATCGCTCCCGAGGAATGTTCGGTACGGACCTGCCCCCGGCCTGGAATGTCTGGGTATGTTGGCCGACCATCCAGCCTCAGGGAGCGCTCGTGAACGCACTCGGCGAAGGCGAGATCCGCCACTTCCTCCTGGAACGGATCGGGCTCCGCTGCGCCGAGCAGGTTGATCCGGACCGGCCGCTGGAGGAGTACGGCCTGTCCTCGCGGGACGCGGTGGCGATCGCGGGCGAGCTGGCCGAGCTGCTGGGACGTGAGCTGGCCCCGACGCTGGTGTGGGAGCACCCCACGGTCACCGGTCTGGCCCGCGCGCTCGCAGCCCCTGAGCCCGTGGCGGTCGAAGCCGAGGGCCAGGGAGCCGACGGCCGGACTTCTCCCGCCAAGGCCGGAGGCCGGGGCGAGCGGGCGCCACGCGATGAGCCCGTCGCCGTGGTGGGCGTGGGCTGCCGGTTGCCGGGAGCGCACGGGCCCGAGGCGTACTGGGAGCTGCTGCTCGACGGACGCGACGCGGTCGGCGAGGTGCCGGCGGGCCGCTGGGAGGCGTTCGACGACGGCTCGGCGCGTACCGAGGAGGTGCTGGCCGCGACGACCAGGCACGGCGGGTTCCTCGGCGACGTGGCCGGGTTCGACGCCGCGTTCTTCGGCATCGCGCCAGGCGAGGCGGCGGTGATGGACCCGCAGCAGCGCCTGCTCCTGGAGACGGCGTGGGAGGCGCTGGAGCACGGCGGCATCGCGCCCAGGTCGCTGGCCGGCAGCCGCACCGGCGCGTTCGTCGGCATCTCGGCCGCCGAGTACGCCTACCTGACCAGCGCCGACCTGTCCGGCGTGGACGCCTGGACCGCGACGGGCGCCGCCCTCAGCATCGCCGCGAACCGGCTGTCCTACCTGCTCGACCTGCGCGGACCGTCCATGGCGGTGGACACCGCCTGCTCGTCCTCGCTCGTCGCCACCCACCTCGCGGTCAGGGCCCTGCGGTCGGGGGAGTGCGACCTGGCGCTCGCCGCCGGGGTCAACCTGCTGCTGTCGCCGCTGGTCACGGTGGCCTTCGACCGGGGCGGAGGGACGGCGCCGGACGGGCGGTGCAAGGCGTTCGACGCCTCGGCCGACGGGATGGCGCGCGCCGAGGGGTGCGGCGTGGTCGTGCTGAAGCGCCTCACGGACGCCCGGCGCGACGGCGACCGGGTGCTGGCCGTGATCCAGGCGACGGGCGTCAACCAGGACGGCCGCTCCAACGGCCTGGTCGCCCCCAGCCCGCGGGCACAGGAGTCGCTGCTGCGCGAGGTCTACGCCGAGCTGGACCGCGGCCCCGACTACATCGAGGCGCACGGCACCGGCACCTACCTAGGCGACCCCATCGAGGCCCGCGCCATCGCCGCCGCCTTACCCGGCCCGGTGCTCCTGGGCTCCGCCAAGACCAATCTCGGCCATCTGGAGGCGGCCGCGGGGATCGCCGGGCTGATCAAGACCGTGCTCGCGCTGCACCACGGCGTGATCCCGCCGAGCCTCCACTTCCGGCAGCCCAACCCGCACATTCCCTGGGACGCTCTCCAGGTCGTCACCACCCCGACCCGCTGGCCGCGTCACCCGGCCCGCGCCGGGGTCTCCTCCTTCGGGTTCGGCGGCACCAACGCCCACGTCGTCCTCGACACCGCTCCGGAGGGGCCGGAGGACGTCGCGCCGGGCGACGGGCCGGCGAAACGGGTGTTCGTCCTCACTGACACCACCGCGGACCGCGTCCGAGAGTACGCCCGGACGCTCGCGAGCCGCTGCCCGGACCTGCCCGGCCTGCCCGCCCTGGGCGACCTGGGCGACGTGGCCCACACGCTCGCCCGGCGGGCGGGCCGGGGCCGGTCGGCCGCCGCCGTGGTGGCCGGGACACCGGAAGAACTCGCCGCCGCGCTCCGGGACGTCACCCCCACCACCGTCCCGCCGGGGGCGAAGGGGCCGGTGTGGGTGTTCAGCGGGTACGGCTCGCAGTGGCCGGCCATGGGCCGTCGCCTCTACGACCGGGAGCCGCCCTACCGGCAGGCGATCGACGAGCTGGCACCCCTGCTCATGGCCGAGGCCGGGATCGACGTCCACGCCCCCGACCCGGTCGACGTGGCGACCGTCCAGCCGGTGATCTTCGCCGTCCAGGTGGCCCTGGCCAGGCTCTGGCGCGCCTACGGCGTCGAGCCCGCCGCCGTGATCGGCCACTCCATGGGCGAGGTGGCCGCCGCCGTGGTCGCGGGCGCGCTGGATCCGCACGACGGGGTACGGGTCAGCTGCCGCCGCGCCCGTCTCCTGGGCACCCTGGGCGGTGGCGGCGCGATGGCCGTGGTGGGTGTGCCCGCCTGCGAGGTGCCCGGCGACCTGCACGTGGCCGTGCACACCTCACCGAGGCAGACCGTGGTCACGGGCGATCCCGAGCGGGTGGCGGCGTACACGGCCGAGCTGACCGACCGTGGGGTGTTCGCCCGGACCCTCACCACCGCCGGGGCCGGACATTCGCCCCAGGTCAAACCCCTCCTCCCGCTGATCAGGGACGAGCTCGCCGCCATCACGCCCGGTAAGGCGCGTCTGCCGTACTACTCCACCGTCTTCGACGACCCCCGCGAGCAGCCCGCCTTCGAGGCCGCCTACTGGGCCGCCGGCGTTCGCCGCCCGGTCCGTCTCACGCAGGCTGTCCGGGCCGCCCAGGAGGACGGTTTCACCGTCTTCACCGAGATCAGCCCGCACCCGGTCCTGGCCCAGCCCCTGCACGACACCCTCACGACGTCCGGAGGGGCCGTCCTGGTCACGCACTCGCTGGAACGCGGCCACGACGACGCCTTCCACGCGCAACTCGCCGCCGTGGCCGCCGTCGTCACCCCCAGGACGCGGGGCCGCGTCGTGGACGTGCCGCGTCCGGGGTGGCGGCACACCCGGCACTGGGTCGCCCCGCACCGGCGTCCTTCCGGTCACCGGCTGCTCGGCGCGCACGTCGAGACCGCCGCCGGGCACGCCTGGACGACCACGCTCGACGACCTCGCCGACGCGCCCTGGCGGCTGCCCGCGCAGGACTGGCACCGCGACGGCCACCCCGTGCTGCCCCTCGCCGCCGTGGCCCGGCTCGCGCACGCCGCCGCCCGAGAGGTGCACGGCGAGACCGAACTCCACGACGTGACCCTGCACGCGCTGCTGCCGCTGCCCGCTCGCGTCACCGTCACGCTGACGGGCACCAGGATCGAGCTCACGGCGAAGAACGCGGCCGGCGTCTGGACCGTCGTCGGCACCGCCTGTCTCATCCCCGTGGGCACCGGACCGTACGGGATCGTCGGCCGCACCGGGGTGCTGGAGAGGGTGGGGCGGGTCACGACGTCCGGGGAGTTCGAGGGCATAGAGGTGCGAGAGGCCGCGGCCGTTCCCGTCTGTCTGGAGAGCAAGCTGGTCCAGCGCGTGTGGGTCCCCGCGCCGCAGGAGGGCGGCACGGCCGCGCCATCGGCCACGTGGCTGATCGCCGAGCAGGGCGATCCGCGAGCGCCCCGCCTCCGCAGGATGCTGGACCTCCCAGAGACGCCGGGCCTCTCCGTCAGGCGGGACTTCTCCGCGACGCGGAGCCCTCAGGCGTCCTTCGAGGCGCGGGAGGGCGGGCACGGGATCGTGCTGGTGCCCAGGGGCCTCGATCCTGAGGCCGCGCAGCGGTACGTCCTGGATGTGGCGAGACTCGCCGTTCAAGGGGGCAGGCTCACGATCGTGACCGAGCGGGCCCAGGCGGTGGCCGCCGGGGAGCCAGGGGATCCGGGTGGGGCGGCGCTGCGCGGGCTGGTGAGGGTGCTGGCGTTCGAGCATCCGGAAAGCCGGGTGACGCTGCTGGACGTGGACGATCTCGGCGCGCTGCCCCGGGAGTTGGCGCACGACTCGGCCGACGACGAGGTGGCCTGGCGCGCGGGGGCGCGCCACGCGGCCCGGCTGCGGAGGACGGCGCTGCCGCCCGCCCAGGCGGTGCCGGTCGTCGGCGAGGGCGCGTACCTGATCACCGGCGGGTACGGCCGGCTCGGGCTGATCGCCGCCCGCTGGCTGGTCGAGCGCGGCGCGACGCGGGTCGTGGTCAACGGACGTTCGGCGCGGGCCGAGGTGCCGGAGGGGGTGCGGGTGGTCGTCGGCGACCTCGCCGAGCCCGGCACGGCCGAGCGGCTGGTCGCCGCCGCCACCGAGGGCGGGCTGCGGCTGCGCGGCGTCATCCACGCCGCGGGGGTTCTCGACGACCGGCTGGCTGCCGACCTCGATCGCGACAGTCTCGACCGGGTGTGGGCGGCGAAGGCGCGCGGCGGGCTCCGGCTGCACCAGGCCACCGAGGAGCTGGACCTGGACTGGTGGGTCGCCTTCTCCTCGGCCGCCGCGCTGCTCGGCTCGCCCGGCCAGGCCGCCTACGCCACCGCCAACGCCTGGCTGGACGCGCTCTGCGCCCTGCGCAGGTCCAGAGGGTTGCCCGCCATCTCCATCAACTGGGGGACGTGGGCGGGGGCCGCCGCGATGCCCGCCGTCGGGCCGCTGACTCCTGCCGAGGGCGTCGAGGCGCTGGAGGCGCTGATCCAGCGGGACCTGTCGGCGGGCGTGGTCAGACTGGACGCCGCGATGGCGGCCAGGGTGTTCCCGGGCATCGCCCGCATGCCGTACTTCTCGGAGGTCGCCGACCTGGCCGACGTGGGCCCACGGGTCGCGGGCGACCTCGCGGAGCTCGCGGAGCTCGCGGAGCTCGCCCCGGACGAGGCGGTGCGCGTCATCACCGGCAAGGTACGCGAACGGGCCGCCGCCGTGCTCGGCGTGGAGCCTGCCCTGCTCGGTGCGGGCACCGTCCTGACCGAACTGGGGCTGGACTCGCTCGCCGCGACCCGGCTGCGCGGCACCGTCGAGTACGACTTCGGCGTCGTGATCCCCGCCGCGCCCCTGTTGAACGGCGCCACCCTGGGCGCCCTGGCCTCGGCGGTGGCCGCCGAGCTCGACCTGACCACGGCACTCGACCTGACCACGGCACTCGACCTGACCACGGCCCCCGGCCCGGAGCCGCCCGCGAACATCTCGGCCGGCCGTGCTCAGAGCTCGGACGTGTCACCGGCCGCGTCGCGGGCCACGTCATCGGACGTGTCACCCACCGCGTCCTCAGCCGCCCGGCCGCCCCGAGTCGAGCCGAGGGACGCGGCGGAGCGGCAGGTCGTCCGGGTGCTGGCGGGCCTGCTCGGCCGCGAGCCGTCGGTCACCGAGCCGGTGGAACCGCAGGTGCTGGCCATGGCCCTTGACCGGCTCGCCAACGAGCTCGGCAGGCCGATCACGCCGGGCGGTGACGCGGGCTCCGGTCCGGCGGGTGTGGCCGGCAGCGCGGGACCGTCGATCGGTCGCGAGGCGGACGCCGGTCCGGTGGGAGCGCGGCGGGGCGGGGTGGGCGGCCCGGACGGGGTCAGCGCCGCTGAGATCGCGGACGCGGTTCGGGAGGTCGAGGAGGGTGAGGCCGGGCGTGGCCTGATCCGGCGGCTGACCGGGAAGCCGGGCAGGCCGCTGTTCCTGGCGCATCCGGCCGGTGGCACGACCGGCGTCTACAGCCTGCTGGCCGACCGGCTGCAGGTTCCGGTGCTGGGGCTCGAACGGTTCGACGGGGCGGGCCGGCTGGACGTGGCCGGGCGGGCGGACCGCTACGCCGAGGCCATCCGGGAGACCTGCGCGGGGCCGTACCGGATCGGGGGGTGGTCGTTCGGGGGGATCCTGGCGTTCGAGATCGCTCGGCGGCTCGGCGGCGTGGAGCTGGTGGCGATGATCGACTCGGGGCTGCCGGACCGGGTCGACGAGCAGACGCGGCGCGAGCTGGATGCCCAGCGATATATCGATTTTTCGGGCTATCTGGGTGAGACCTACGGCGTGGACGTGCGGCTGGAGCCGGCCGAGCTGCGCGCCCTGGACGACCCTGGCCGGCTCGCCCTGGTCGAGGCGCGCATCGCCGCGTCGGGCGTGCTCGACCAGCTGAGCCCCGCCATCCTGCGCCACCAGATCACCTCCCACGAGGACACCCGGGCCATCGAGCGTTACCGGCCGGGGCCGTACCAGGGCAGGGTCGTCCTCTACCGCTCGACCGAACCCACACCCTGGGCGGTGGAGGACACCCGATACGCCCACCAGGACGACCCGGCCAGGGGCTTCGCGGCCTGCAGCAGTGGGCTGGAGATCGTCGAGATCCCCGGATCGCACCACCTCAACCTGCTCGATCCCCCGTACGTAGAGGTCATCGCCGAGCATTTGAAGGGATTGCTATGACGCTGGCACAGGCCGTGGTGGCGGGTGCGGAGCCCGACGAGCTGGCCCGCCTGGAGGTGCCGTCCACCTACAACGCGGCCTACCTCCGCAAGGACGAGGTCGGCATGTTCGACGGCGACGAGGACAAGGACGTCCGCAGGTCGATGCACGTCGGCCAGGTGCCGATGCCCGAGCTGGCACCCGACGAGGTGCTGGTGGCCGTGATGGCCAGCGCGATCAACTACAACACGGTCTGGTCGGCGATGTTCGAGCCGGTCCCGACGTTCGCGTTCCTGGAGCGGTTCGGGCGCACCGACCCCCGGCACGACCTGTCCACGCACGTCCTCGGCTCCGACGCCTCCGGGGTCGTGGTCAGGGTCGGCGCGGCCGTACGCCACTGGCGGATCGGCGATCGGGTGGTGACCAGCCCGGCGTACATCGACGGGGAGGACCCGATCGCCCAGCACGACGGGATGCTGGCGGCCGACCTGCGCGCGTGGGGCTTCGAGACCAATTTCGGCGGGCTGGCCGAGTTCGCGGTGGTCAAGGCGACCCAGCTGCTGCCCAAGCCGAGGCATCTGAGCTGGGAGGAGGCGGCGTGCAACCTGCTGTGCGCGTCGACCGCCTACCGGATGCTGGTGGGCGAGCGCGGCGCGCGGATGAAGCAGGGCGACGTGGTGCTGCTGTGGGGCGCGGCGGGCGGGCTCGGCGGCTACGGCGTGCAGCTCGTCAGGAACGGCGGCGGCATCCCGGTCGGCATCGTCGGCTCGCCGGAGAAGGCCGAGCTGCTCGGCCGGATGGGGTGCCCGCACGTCATCGACCGCTCGCAGTTCGACGACCTGAGCGACGAGAAGGGCTGGCGCAGGCTCGGCGCCGAGGTCAGGCGGCTCGTGGGCGAGGACCCGGCGATCGTGTTCGAGCACACCGGCAGGGAGACGTTCGGCGCGTCGGTCTACGTGGCCCGGCGCGGCGGGTCCGTGGTGACCTGCGGCTCCTCCAGCGGGTACGCGCACACGTACGACAACCGGCACCTGTGGATGAAGCTCAAGCGCGTCATCGGCTCCCACGGGGCGAACTACCAGGAATGCCACGAGGTCAACCGGCTCATCTCGCTCGGCATGGTCCATCCCACGCTCTCGGCCGTCTACCCGTTGACCGGGGCCGCCGAGGCGACGCGGGCCGTACAGGTCAACCGGCACGTGGGCAAGGTCGGCGTGCTCGCGCTCGCGCCGGAGCCCGACCTCGGCGTCGAGGACCACGCGCTGCGCGAGCGGGTCGGCGAGGACCGGCTCAGGCTCTTTCGCTCGTGAGCAGCGCCTGCCGGGCGCGCAGCGCGATCTCCAGCTCGAAGCGGATGTCGGGGTCGGCGAGCTGGTCGCCGTAGAGCTCCTCCAGCTGGCGCAGGCGGTAGCGGACGGTCTGCGGGTGCACGTGCAGGCGCGCCGCGACCTCGCCCGCGCCCCTGCCGTGACGCAGCCAGGCCAGCAGCGTCTCGGCCAGGCGGTCCTGCTGGCCCGGCCGCAGGTGCGCGAGCGGCGCCAGCCGGGCCTCGGCCAGGGTGTTGACCAGCTCCTCGTCCTTGAACACGACCAGCGTGGCCATGTGGTCGGCGCAGCGGAGCAGGCCGCGCGGCAGCACGCCGCGCCGTGACAGCTCCAGCGCCTCGCCGGCCCACCGCAGCGAGGCGGCGGCGGCGGTCAGGGACACGGCGGGGCCGATGGCGGCCCGGTGCCCGCGCAGCGCGGTGTCCAGCAGCTGACCCTGGCCGGGGCCGTTCGGGTCGGGCACCAGCAGGCACGGGGTGGGCCGGTCGAGGCCGGTCAGCACGTCGGGCGGCAGGACCGGAGCGCGGTAGGCGCCGTGCTGGTCGCCGAGGGCCACGCAGGCGACGGTCTTCGGCAGCCGCCAGCCTGCGGCCTTGGCCAGGTCGGCGATGGCCTCCGGGCTCGCGGGCGGGCGGCTGAGCAGCAGGTCGAGCAGCCGGCCCCGGCGACGCTCGACCTCGCCCGCCGCGTGCGCCCTGGCCTCGTCGAAGCCCTCCGCCGCCGCGTCCGCGAGCTGGTCGAGGTAGACGAAGATGGCCTCGCCCAGGTCGTACAGGGACTGCGGCGACAGCCCGAGCGGCTCGGCGAGCTCGGTCAGCCGCCGCCAGCCCACTCGGGCGCCGAGCCGCATCGCGGTCTGCAGGGGCTCCATGTTGCGCCCTTCGGCGGCCTCGCCCCGGCCGATCGCGCGGAACGGCTCGGGGTCCCAGGGCGCCTCGGGGTTCTCGATGTGGTCGAGGAAGCCGACGACGGCCTGCTCGACGGCGTGCCTGACCACCTTGATGTAGATCTCGTCGGATGGCCGGGCGTACTCGGGGATGCGGGCCTGGATCTCCTCGATCACCTCTTCGGAGACCCGGCCGATGCCGGCCCTGAGCGTCTTCACGAATTCCGCGGTTGTCCGGGTGTCGCTGGTGTCACTCTTGTTGGCCATCGTCCCTCCTGCCGCCATTGTGACTTAGGCGACAGAAGATTTGCATAGCAAGTGCTTGTTTTGTCACTTCTGGAGAAAGGCGCCGAACTCTTTCACGTCGATCAGCCCGTCGCCGTCCTGGTCGAGCCTCTCCACCCCGGCCTGCGCCGCCTCCAGCGTGATCGGCTGCCCGAGGACCTCCATCAGCCGGACCAGCTCGTCGGCCGAGATGCGGCCGTCCTTGTCGGCGTCGATCAGGTCGAAGGTGATCGTGTAGTCGCTCATGGGGTCCTCCTGGGAGATCCGTGTCGGTCAGACCTTAGTGGCCGGGTGACGAAGTGGGTTGTTGAATGCCCCGAGTTGTCGCCTCATATCACCCCAACGCCAATCTCAACCGCTGGATAAGCCTTCTCGGGGCTCGAATGAACTCATCGAACTCCGCGGTCCTCGGATGGCTGATGGCCGCATCACCTGGGAGGACGTACACGCGGAGGCGCCCGCACCGGGAGGTGCGGGCGCCGGAGGGGCGGGTCAGCTCAGCGCTTCGGCCGGGGCGTGGCCCCGTGCGGTCGAGGCGCGGGCCGAGGACGGGGCGGACGCGGTGGCGGCGCCGATGCCGCCGGTGTCGGCGGCGTAGGTGGCCACCAGGGTCGCGATCGCGTCGGAGTTCACGTCCAGCGCCTTGTCGCTGATGTTGCGGATGTCGTCGCAGGCGCTGTGGTAGCAGGGGTCGAGCGGGATGCCCGCCGTGCCACCGAAGATGGCGGCCTCCTCGGCGGTCTTGAGCTGCTCGGCCCCGGTGAACAGGCCGCCCGCCGGGATGCCGGCGGCGATGAACGGTCCGTAGTCGGAGCGGCCGGTGAACGCGGTCGCGGTGAAGGGCAGGCCGCGGCCGGCGAAGAACTTCTCGAAGTCCTCCTCGATCTTCGCCGAGCCCTCGGGCCCCGCGGTGCCGAAGGCGTCGCCGTCGCCGTCGTAGATGCCGAAGGTGTAGTTGGGCGAGGCGATCATGTCGAAGTTGAGGTAGAGCGCGATCTTGGCCCGCTCCTCCTCCGTCAGCGTGCTCACGTAGTGCTCGGAGCCGAGCAGGCCGAACTCCTCGGCGCCCCAGAAGGCGAAGCGCACCTGGTTCTTCGGCTTGGTCTTGGCGAACTGGAGCGCGACCTCCAAGATGCCGGCGCTGCCCGAGCCGTTGTCGTTGATGCCCGGCCCCTCCTGGACGCCGTCGAGGTGCGCGCCGACCATGACCACGTTGGCCGGGTCGCCCTTCTTCGTCTGGGCGATCACGTTGTAGGTGGTCCTGACCTCGGAGATCGGGTCCCAGTTCATCTTGACCGTGGTGCCCGCGGTGGCGGCCAGCTCCTGGCCGACGGCGAAGCTGGTGAAGAAGGACGGGATCGTCACACCGGGGCCGCCGAGGACCGGGTTGAGGTCGACCTCGGTACGGCCCTCCTGGCCCTCGTTGAAGATGATGGCGCCGGCGGCGCCCGCGGCCATGGCGTTGTCCACCTTGACGCGGAAGTTGCAGGTGCCGCGCTGCATGAGGGCGACGTTGCCAGGGACGAACCCGGCGAAGTCGGTCGCCTCACAGCCGGAGGTCGAGCTGTTGGCCGGGCCGGGCGGCAGCACGAGGTCGACGGCCTGGATCGTGCCGGTCGCCGAGCCGGCGGGAGAGTCGCCCATGGCCACGTAGTCGCTGAAGAACCCGTAGGTGTACGCCTTGGGAGCCGGGCTGGTTCGTTCCAGGACCGGCGGCGTGACGTACCCCTCGAACTGGAACTCGAACGGCTGGATGGTCACGTTGTAACCGGCCTTGCGCAGCTTCTTGGCCACGTAGTCGCGGGAGGCGTCGAAACCGGGGGTGCCGGACACGCGCGTCCCGTTGTTGGCGTTGGCGATCGCCTGGAAGGCCCGCAGATGCTGCTTGACGTGCTTGCCGGAGACGGCCTTGACCAGTTTGCCGACGGCGTCCTTGCCGGGGTGGGCGCTGGCCGGGCCGGCGAAGGCGACGGAGGACAGCGCGACGGCGGTGACGACCGCGCCGATCATGCCCTTACGTAAGCGGGAACGCATGAATTGCTCCTCGGAAACGTTGGGGGACCCGGGTCGAAGATGCGCGCGTCTCCTGAACGTATTGATTAATCCCGTTATTGGGGAGATGGCGGATGTATCTGTTCCGTCACGGACTCAGAACATGTCACACGAACCCGCAGGTGATCGGTAAGGGCCGCATGCCCGCGCCGCAAGGGGGTAGCGGGCGGGCCATGCGATTGACCTATACCTCTGATCTGTGGTGGAAGAACGCCGTCATCTACTGCCTCGACGTGGAGACCTACAAGGACGGCAACGGCGACGGCATCGGTGATTTCCGAGGGCTGACGCAGCAGATCGACTATCTGGCCGGGCTCGGGGTGACGTGTCTCTGGCTGATGCCGTTCTTCCCGACCCCCAACCGTGACGACGGCTATGACATCACCGACTTCTACAGCATCGACCCGAGACTGGGCACGCTGGGCGACTTCGTGGAGTTCATGCGGACCGCGCACGACCGGGGGCTACGGGTCATCGCCGACCTCGTCGTCAACCACACCTCCGACCAGCATCCGTGGTTCGTGGACGCGCGGTCCGGCAAGGACTCGCCGTTCCGCGACTGGTACGTCTGGTCGGACAAGCCCGAGCCCGACCCGGAGGAGATGGTCTTCCCCGACAAGGAGGACAGCGTCTGGGAGTGGGACAAGAAGACCCGGCAGTACTACCTGCACAGCTTCTACCGCCACCAGCCCGACCTCAACGTGGGCAACCCGGCGGTGCGCGACGAGATCACCCGGATCCTCGGGTTCTGGATGGAGCTCGGGCTGTCGGGGTTCCGGGTGGACGCCGTGCCGTTCCTCATCGAGAACGTCCAGCCGAAGCTCGGCGACCCGCACGACTTCCTGGCCGACCTGCGGGCCTTCATGACCAGGCGGCAGGGCGGCTCGGTGCTGCTCGGCGAGGTCAACCTGCCGTACGACCAGCTCGTCGAGTACTTCGGCAACGGGCTCGGCGACCAGCTCAGCATGTGCTTCGACTTCATCGCCATGCAGCGCGCCTGGCTGTCGCTGGCCAGGGGCGAGGCCGAGCCGCTCGCCTCCGCGCTGCGGGAGCGGCCGAAGGCGCCGAAGGACTGCCAGTGGGCGGTGTTCCTGCGCAACCACGACGAGCTCACGCTGGACAAGCTGAGCGAGGAGGAGCGCCAGGAGGTCTTCGAGGCGTTCGGCCCCGAGAAGGACATGCAGATCTTCGGCCGCGGCCTGCGCCGGCGGCTGCCGACCATGATGGGCGGCGACCTGCGGCGCATCAAGATGGCCTACAGCCTGCTCTTCTCCATGCCCGGCACCCCGGTGCTCTTCTACGGTGAGGAGATCGGCATGGGCGAGAACCTCGACGCCGAGGGGCGCATGGCGGTGCGCGTGCCCATGCAGTGGTCCGGCGACGGCGGTTTCAGCATGACCGAGCCGGACCGCGAGATGACCGGCGGAGCGTACGCGCCCGACCGGGTGAACGTGGCGGACCAGAAGCGCGACACCGACTCGCTGCTGCGCTGGTTCCAGCTGCTCATCGAGCGTTACCGGGAGTGCCCCGAGCTGGCGTGGGGCGAGCACACCGTGCTGGACACGGGCAACGCGGCGGTGCTGGCCCACCGCTGCGACGCGGACGGCGCGACGGTGGTGGTGCTGCACAACCTGAGCGACACGGCCCAGGACGTGGACCTGAAGCTCGACGGCCTGGAGAACTGCCTGCTCACCGATCTCCTCGTGGACGGCACGACGGAGGTCTCGAACCGCGGCGTCGTTCACCTGCCCCTCGCCCCGCACGGCTGCCGCTGGTTGCGCGCCTCGGAGCCGGAGATCGCCCCCGAGGACTCCTCGGTCAAGTCCAGCACCCCGTAGCCGGATAGCCGCCGACATACCGGGCAAATCGTAATCACTGGGTAATGTGCCGCGGTTACCGTGCGGCCCATGCAGACCAAGAAGCTCGCTCTGCCCGGAGTCGCGGCGCTGACCGTGCTGGCGCTGGTCGGCCCGGCCGCCCATGCCGTCGCAGCGGACAGGGCCGGGGGCGACAGGACCGTCACCGTCACCGTGATGGGCACGTCGGACATCCACAGCAACGCCGTCAACTGGGACTACTACAAGGACGCCGCCTACGCCGACAGCGCGGGCAACTCCGTCGGCCTGGCCAAGGTGTCGTCGCTGGTCAACAAGGTGCGCGCGGAGCGAGGGGCGGACCGCACGCTGCTGTTCGACTCGGGTGACACGATCCAGGGCACGCCGCTGGCGTACTACTACGCCAAGGTCGAGCCGATCACCCGGACCGGCCGGCTCCACCCGATGGCCGAGGCCATGAACGCCATCGGGTACGACGCCGTGACCCTCGGCAACCACGAGTTCAACTACGGTCTGCCCCTGCTGGCCACCTGGGTGCGCCAGATGAAGGCGCCCGTGCTCGGCGCCAACGCCGTCCACGCCGCCTCGGGGCGGCCCGCCTACCTGCCGTTCGTGATCAAGACCATGAAGGTCAAGGGCGAGAAGCCGGTCAGGGTGGGCGTGCTCGGGCTGACGAACCCGGGTGTGGCCATCTGGGACAAGGCCAACGTCGAGGGCAGGCTGCGCTTCACCGACCTGGTGGAGTCGGCCCGGCAGTGGGTGCCCGTCATCAGGCGGCAGGGCGCCGATGTGGTCGTGGTGACCGCGCACGCCGGCGACAACGGCATGTCCTCCTACGGCGCCGACCTGCCGATCGAGAACGCCTCCGCGCTGGTCGCCGAGCAGGTGCCCGGCATCGACGCGGTGCTCTTCGGCCACGCGCACAACGAGGTCAGCCAGCGCTTCGTCACCAACAAGGTCACCGGGCAGCAGGTGCTGCTGACCGAGCCGGGCAAGTGGGGCCAGCGGCTCAGCGTCATCGACTTCGAGCTGGCCAAGAAGCGCGGCAAGTGGAGCGTCACCGGCAAGTCCGCCACGACGCTCAACACCAACACCGTCGCCGAGGACCCGAAGATCGTCAACCTGCTCAAGCCGCAGCACGACACGACCGTCAAGTACGTCAACACGGTCGTCGCCCAGTCGGCCCAGCAGCTCTCGGCCACCGAGTCGCCGTACAAGGACACCCCGATCCTCGACTACATCCAGCAGGTGCAGATCGAGACCGTCAAGCAGGCGCTGCCGGACAACCAACTGCCGGTGCTGTCGATCGCCGCGCCGTTCAGCCGCTCGGCCGTCTTCCCGGCCGGCGACATCCGGGTGCGCGACGTGGCCGGCCTCTACGTGTACGACAACACGCTGCTGGCGATCAAGCTGACCGGGGCGCAGCTCAAGGACTACCTGGAGTACTCCGCCAAGTACTTCAACCAGCTGGCCCCCGGCGACCCCGTCGACGTGTCCAGGCTGACCAACGCCGGCAACACCCCCGACTACAACTACGACCAGCTCTCGGGCGTCTCCTACGACATCGACGTGGCCAAGCCCGTGGGACAGCGCATCGTCAACCTCGGCTACGAGGGGGCCCCGGTGCCGGCCGACAAGGAGTTCGTGGTCGCGATCAACAACTACCGGCAGTCGGGCGGCGGCGGGTTCCCGCACGTCACCGGCGCCCCGGTGCTCTACAACGCGCAGGTGGAGATCCGCCAGGCGCTCATCGAGCACGCGACGGCGAAGGGCACGATCGACCCCGCCGACTTCGCCGTCGCGAACTGGCGTCTCGTCCGCGACGGCGCGCCGTTGTTCTGACCGGCAGGTGGCCGGGTGCCGTCAGCCGCGCCCGGTCACCCCGGCTCCTCAGTGAGCCCCGGCCACCCCGGCTCCTCAGTGAGCCCGGTCAGCCCAGCTCCTCGAAGAGCGTGAGCTGCAACCCGGCCGGCCCTTCCAGGCGGGAGTTGAGTGAGTTCCACGGGGTGCGGGTCGGCTCGGCGATCACCGTGGCGCCCGCCTCCGCCAGCCGGGCCGTCGCCTCGACCGAGTCGTCCACCTCGAACGCCACCCGGATGTGCCCGGCCACCCGGCGGCCCACCTCGACCTCGTCGATGTAGGCGGCGTTGGGGGGATCGGTGATCTCCAGCGTCGCCCGCCCCGCCTGCAGGATCGTCACCCGGCCGCCGTCGGGGGAGGCGAAGGCGCCCTGCTCGGGCAGCCCGAGCGTGTCGCGGTAGAACTCCAGCGCCTGCTCGTAGTCCTCGGCCGTCACGACCAGTCTCAGCTCACGTACCGTCATGTGCCAGGACAGCATCCGGACAGGCCTGTTCATTCCCTAGTAAGCGGACAGGCCCGTTCACTCCCTTATAAGTAGGACGGGCCCGTGACGCGGTGGCGGAACGTCCACCAGACCCACGCCTGGGCGGCCACCAGCAGCGGGATCAGCGCGAGGATCACCGGCACCAGCACCGCGCCCGCCGTGCCGGCCGACAACGGCAGGCGCAGGCCCACCAGCACGCCGACCACCGCGAACGCCGTAGCGGTCAGCGCGAAGGTGCGGGCCTCGCCCGCGCCCCCGGACAGCATGGACGCCCTCCGGTGCGGCTCGCCGCGCAGCCGCAGCGCGGCGAAGGCCAGCCCGTGCGCCGCGAACAGGGCGGCCACCACCAGCGCGGGCAGCACCGCGAGCGGCCCGTCGATGCCGGTCAGCACCTGGCCGAGCAGCAGGCCCCAGCTCAGCGCCAGCCCCCAGCTGCCGGCCACCACCGCGCCGTCGCACCAGCGCTGCCATCCCGTGTCCGGCAGCCGCCCGCGCAGCCACAGCCCCGTGTCGCGGATCACCCAGGACATCAACAGCACCACGACCAGGCTGTAGTGGCCGGTGATCAGCTCGCTTTCGAGCTCGGGGAAGAGCCCGGCGAGCACGCCACCGGTCGCCACCAGCCACACCTCGTTGCCGAGGAAGAACGGCGCGATCGCGGCGATCACCACCCGCCGCTCGGCCCCCGAGCGGCCGAGGTAGGGCAGCAGCATGCCGACGCCGATGTCGGCTCCGGCCAGCACGAGGTAGCCGAGCGCGAAGAAGGCCAGGATGAAGATCTCCATGACGGCTCCTCAGAAGGTCAGGACGGGGGAGGGGGCCTCGACCGGCCGGTCGCCCAGCGTCACGGCCTCGGGCCCGCGCCGGGCGGCCCTGGCCAGCAACCAGTAGTTGACCGAGACCAGCACGGCGAACACCGTGACGAACGCCGCGAACGAGAACCCCATCTGCGCGCCCGTCACCGGCGACATCGCGTCGGCCGTGGTCAGCAGGCGGTAGACGGTCCACGGCTGGCGGCCCATCTCGCGGAAGATCCAGCCGCCCAGCATCGCGACGAACGGCAGCGGGATCATCGCGGTCAGCAGCCAGTGCCAGAGCCGGAACCCCCGGACGGCAGGACGGATCAGCATGAGCAGCAGACTCGGCCCCGCGATGAAGAACATGATCGCGAACGCCGCCAGCATGGTGATCGCGCCACCCTGCACCCAGCCCACGGGCGGCAGGTAGTCGCCGGGGCCGTGCGCGGCCACCATCTCCGCCTGCATCCTGGCCAGGCGTTCGGTGTCGCCCGCCCAGGCGGCGGCCTTGGCCGGTTGGAGCGTCTCGAAGCCGATGCCGCCGATCGCCGCGGTGAACAGCGTCGCCGGCAGCGCCAGGCCGACGCCGACGCGCAGCGACTTGCGGAACAGCTCGTGCTCGGCGGTGCGCCGGCGCAGGTGGTAGGCGCTCACGCCGGCCATGACGAACGCGGCCGTCGTCATCGCGCCGCCGAGCACGTGGTAGAAGGCGACCCGCGCGGCCGGATTGGCCACCATCGCGCCCAGGTCGGTGAGCCGCAGCGTGCCGTCGACCAGCTCGTGACCCACCGGGTTCTGCAGGAACCCGTTGGCCACCAGCACCCAGAACGCCGAGGCGTAGGCCGTCAGCGTGACCACCCAGATCACCGCCAGGTGGACCCACCGGTTGAGCCGGCCCCAGCCGAAGATCCACAGGCCCAGGAAGGTGGACTCGATGAAGAACGCCACCAGCGTCTCCAGCGCCAGCGCCGAGCCGAACACACTGCCCGCGTACTCGGTCAGCCCGCTCCACGACAGCGCCAGCTGGAACTCCATCACGAGGCCGGTGACGATGCCCATCGCGTAGTTGATGACGTAGAGCTGCCCCCAGAACCTGGTCATCCGCAGGTGCACCGGACTGCCGGTGACGGTCGCCCAGGTCTGGATCAACGCCACCAGCGTCGCCAGCCCGAGCGTCAGCGCCACGAACAGGAAGTGCGCGCCCGCGGTGAGCGCGAACTGCAGGCGGGCGAGGTCCACGGTTTCCATGCGCAGATCATGTCCGTACGGCTCCCGCCGCCGCGTCGGACCAGGGGATGCTCTCTGCCGTACATCCTGGGGATCACTGCGCCCCCGGCCCGTACGACTCAGGGTGTAAGCCACCCAGGGGTGATCATCCCGGCCTCGTAGGCGAGCACCACGACCTGGGCCCTGTCACGCGCGCCGAGCTTGGTCATGATCCGGCTGACGTGCGTCTTCGCCGTGGCCGGGCTGACCACCAGCCGGGCCGCGATCTCGTCGTTGGTCAGTCCGCCCGCGACCAGCGTCATGACCTCGCGCTCGCGTTCGGTCAGTGAGTGGAGCTCGGGCCCGGGCTCGGGACGCTTGACCCGGGCGGCGAACTCCGCGATGAGCCGCCGGGTGACCGAGGGCGCGATCAGCGCGTCGCCCCTGGCCACCACCCGGACCGCGTGGATCAGCTCGGCCGGCTCGGTGTCCTTGACCAGGAACCCGCTGGCGCCCGCCCGGAGGGCGCCGTAGACGTAGTCGTCGAGGTCGAAGGTGGTCAGGATGATCACTCTGACGCCGTCGAGCCGGGGGTCGGCGACGATCCGCCGGGTCGCCTCCAGGCCGTCGAGCTCGGGCATCCGGATGTCCATCAGCACCACGTCGGGTCGCAGCTCGCGGGCCCCGGCCACCGCCTCCAGGCCGTTGGCGGCCTCGGCCACCACCTCGATGTCGTCCTCGTCGCTCAGGATGGACCGGAACCCGGCCCGTACGAGACGTTGGTCATCGGCCAGCACCACGCGGATCATCGGGCTTCCTTCGGGTGCGGGGCCCCGTTCAGGGGGAGGTCGGCGACGACGCGGTAGCCACCCTCCGGCCGGGGGCCGGCCTCCAGCGTGCCGCCCAGCGCGGCGGCGCGCTCGCGCATCCCCTGTAATCCGAATCCGCTGCCCTCGGTGTACGCGGCGCCCGGCCCATCATCTTCCACGCGGATCACAATATGTCCGGACTCGTTGGTTATGGCGAGCGTGGCGGTGGAGACTCCGGAATGCCGGGAGACGTTCGTCAGCGCCTCGCGGATGATCCGGGCGGCGGCCAGGTCGACCTCGGTGGGCAGCTCGTCCAGCGGCCCGGTCAGCTCGGTGCGCACGGTCAGCCCCGTCGCCGCGACCAGCTCGTCCACCCGGGCCAGGCTGTCGGCGGGCGCGACCGGCGCGTCCTCGTCCACCTGGCGCAGCACCCCGAGCGTGGTGCGCAGCTCGCGCAGCGTCTCCCTGCTCGTCTCCTTGATCGTGCGCAGCGCCGCCTCGGCGTCCTCCGGACGCCTCTTCAGCCCGTGCAGCGCCGCGGACGCCTGCACGTTGATCAGGGAGATGTTGTGGCCGAGCACGTCGTGCAGCTCCCTGGCGATGCGCAGCCGCTCCTCGCCGGCCCGCCGCCGGGCCTCCTCCTCCCTGCCGTGCTCGGCGTCGGCCGCCCGCCGCTCGGCCTCATGGAGGTAGGCACGCCGGTTGCGGGTGACGCCGCCGAACGCGATGGCCGCCACGACCCAGCCCGTGATCAGCAGGAACACGCTGTCATCGACGTGCCTGACGTCGCCCGTCTCGCCGAGCCCCATGGCCAGCAGCGCGGCCGCCCCCGTGGAGATGGCGGCGACGAGGTGCCCCCGGTCGGCGGCGGTGAACAGCACGACGAACGGCAGGATGATGAGCGGCCCGTCGAAGGCGGCCAAGGGGTAGTAGACGACCACCGACGCCGTCACGATGACCAGCGCCGCGACGGGCTGCCGCGTGCGCAGCAACGTGCCGCCGGCCGCCGCCAGCGGCAGCACGACGTCGAGCGGGCCGGGTCGCGCGTCACCCGGCCAGATCAGGGGCGTGAGGAACGTGCCCACGAGCGCGATGGCGACCACCACGAGCGACACGACCGTGCTGGACGACATCCTCGGCATGCGCCCATTCTCCACGCGCGTGCGGCGGGCCCGAAGCTGGGTAAAGCGGAGAGATGAGCACTGAGGACGAACTTCTGCAGGTGGAAGAGGACCTTGCCAGGTTGCGTGCCGAGAACAGGGAACTGCGCGAGCAGATCGGCGACATGGGAGCCACCGATCAGATCGAGATCGGCGCGATGATCGCCATGGCCGACGAGCGCGAAGAACTGATCGCCGACCTGGAACGCCGCCGCGCCGATCTCCGGCAGCGGCTCCAGCGGAGTTGAAGCGCGCCGAGGGCTGCCGTGGCACACCCTCGACGCGACGATTCAGCGGAGCGGCGCGCCGACCTCGTGCAGGTGTCGCAGCGCCTGGCCGTACGAGTCGAACAGCCCTGTCTCCAGGTAGCTGACGCCGATCTCCTCGCAGTAACGCTGGACGATCGGTTGCGCCTTGCGCAGGTTGGGCGCCGGCATGTTGGGAAACAGGTGGTGCTCGATCTGGTAGTTGAGCTGGCCCAGCGCCACGTCGAGGACGTGGCCGCCCTTGACGTTGCGCGAGGTCAGCACCTGCTTGCGGAGGAAGTCGAGCTTGTCGTCCTTGGTGAGGATCGGCATCCCCTTGTGGTTGGGCGCGAAGGTGGAGCCCAGGTAGAGGCCGAAGACCCCCTGGTGCACCAGCAGGAACAACACGCCCAGGCCCACGGGCAGCACGGTGAAGACCAGCGCGAGGTAGGCCACGACGTGCGCGACCAGCATGGCCCCCTCCAGGCGGCGGCGCTTCATCGAGGGATTGGCCAGCGACTTGAAGCTGGCCACGTGCAGGTGCCACCCCTCCAGCGTGAGCAGCGGGAAGAACCAGAACGCCTGCCACTTGGCGATGAACCGGGGCAGACCATTGCTTCTCCGCGCCTGGTCGGTCGACCAGACGATCACCGCGGGAGAGACGTCGGGGTCGTGGTCCTCGTGGTTGGGGTTGGCGTGGTGCCGGTTGTGCTTGGTGTTCCACCAGCCCCAGCCGAGCCCGATGCACAGGTTGCCCACCACCAGGCCCAGGTTGTCGCTCGGCCGGCGGGTCCTGAAGACCTGGCGGTGGCCCAGGTCGTGTCCGAGGAAGCCGAACTGGGTGAAGATCACGCCCATGAGCACGGCGACGAGCAGTTGCCACCAGGAGTCGCCGACCCACACGAACAGCGCCCAACCGCCGAGGTAGGCGGCCGCGGCCAGGCAGATGCGGACCGTGTAGTAGACCGGGCGCCGGTCGAGCAGACCCGCTTCGGTGATCTTGCGGACCAGTTGAGCGAAATCACTACCCCTGGTGTCGATCGTCACTGGATCGGCCACTGCACTCCTTTTGTCGCGGGGGAAACTGACACCAACACTGGCGCATTCTCAGCGCGGACGGAAGATCGCTATCGCGTAGGCGCTCCAAGGGATGGCCTACGCCTCGCACCAGGATGTCGCCGCTTCGCCGCCCCCGTCCCGGGAAGGCGGCCGGCGGCGCCTGGCGGCGATCCGGCAGCGGTGCCTCACAGGGCGTGAGACAGGACGAACGTATGGATCGTCGGCTTCAGGCCGACGGGACTGACGTGCGTGAGACGTTCGACGACCCCGCCGATGTCGGCGAGGTCCTTGTCACAGATGGAGGATACCCGCCCACGCGGAGTTACCTGGACGAACAGGTCATATGGGAAAAAAGGATGGACAAAGTCGCGCCACCCGCGCGGCCTCCCGCAGCCGGTCGATCAGCCCCGGCGCGTCCAGCGCTCATTACGGCAGACCTGGGGGATTTAGGGGGACGCGTCATGACTTCGTAAGGGTTAGCCGGAAAGCCCGGATCTACCGTCTGATCATGATCGATGTTGTGCTGCCCTGCCTCAACGAGGCCCAAACACTGCCGTGGGTGCTGGAGCGGATGCCGGTCGGATACCGGCCGATCGTCGTGGACAACGGCTCGACCGACGGTTCCGCCCGGATCGCCGAGTCGTACGGAGCGACGGTGGTGCGGGAGCGGCGGCGAGGGTTCGGCTCCGCCTGCCATGCGGGACTGCTGGCGGCCACGGCCGAGGTGGTCTGCTTCATGGACCCGGACGCCTCGCTGGATCCGCGCCAGTTGCCCCGCGTGGCGGACCCCGTGCTGGCAAGGGAGTACGACCTGGTCCTCGGCCGTCGCCGGTTGCGCGCCCCGGCCCGCCCGACCTCCGCCGAATCCGGAGGCTTCGCGAGCGCCGCGGGCTCCGCGGGCTCCGCGGGCTCCGCGAAGCACGTCTGGCCGGCGCACGCCCGGTTGGGGAACGCCCTGGTGGCCTGGCAACTGCGCAGGACGTCCGGGACCCCGGTGCGCGATCTCGGACCGATGCGCGCCTGTCGCCGCCGGGCGCTGCTCATGCTGGGGCTGGCCGACCGCAGGTTCGGCTATCCGCTGGAGATGGTGCTGCGCGCCTCCACCGCCGGCTGGCGGATCATGGAGAGGGACGTCGACTACCTGCCGCGGACGAACCGCGCCAAGGTGACCGGGACCGTCCGCGGCACCCTGCGCACCATCGCCGACCTGCGCGCAGTCCTGGCCGCCGACCAGGTCTGACCACGGCCCGCAGTCGGCGGGCCGGGCGGGTCAGCCGGTCGAGAGCCGGTCGAACAACGTCACCGCCGCCTGCCGTACGTCGTCGGGGGAGAGCCCGTCGAGGGTCTTGCGGGCCTGTTCGGCGTCGCGGGTGGTGGCCAGCGTGATGGCGACGGAGGTCGCCGCCACGCGGTCAAGGGATCCCGCGGGCGCCGCGTCCGCCAACTGCTGGGCGCTCGCGGCCAGGTCGAGGTTGTCTGTCAACGGGTCTCCTCGGGTGAATACGGCTCGGCCCATTGCATCACTTGACGTGGCACTCAATCCACCATTCGATGATTTATCGGCGGTTCGCCCCCAGAACGGCCTGGTCAGACCAGGTGATCGGCGCGCAGGCCGGCCGCGCGGGCGGCTCGCCCCGGGCCAGATCCGCCAGATCCCGGACGCGTGCCGTTCTCGCCCGGGACAGCGCCGAGCGGGCCAGCACCTCCAGATGCATCATGTCCTTGCTGTGCTGGTAGTTGCCGCCCCAGCGGCAGAGCGGGTGCGCGCCCTCCCAGGCGTGCACCACGGCAGCCGGGATGGTGATGACGCCGTGGTCGGCCCACCCGCGCACCCGGGTGATCCCGTAGGCGTCGACGAGCACCTTCAGCGCGGCCCGGTCGGGATCTCCGCTCACCTGCTCGTCGAGCTCCTTGAGCTTCGCGCGGGCCGCCGCTCTGGTGCTCGCCTTCTTGAGCGCCCGGTCCAGGTCGGCGCGCATGATCTCCTCGTCGTGGTACGCGGGAAGCAGGCGCCGCAGCCAGACCTTGAGCCGTTCGGAGGCGGCGGCGACCCGTTTGTAGACCTCGGCCAGCGCGTCCACCGAACTCGCCGCGTACAGCCATTGGCCGAAATCCACGCCGGTGGCCCGCCGGAACGCCACGAGCACGACGTTTCCCTTGAGCATGGGATTCCAGTCGGGATCGATGTCCAGCGCCAGGCCGAATGCGTGGTTGGAGAGTTCGTCCGAGCCCGCGACGTGACGCGGCACGAAACCGCCGACGCTGAAGGTCTCACCGCTCATCTGCCGCGCCGCGGCCGGATTGAGCCGGCGCACGAACGCCTCGACCCGCGCCAGCAGCGGCAGCATCGTGCTGTGCACGCCGCCCGCCACCGGGCGTCCGAAGAAGGTCGCGGGCACGATGTGCGCGAAGATCGCCGTGTGGGGGCAGCGCCAGCCCTCCCGGTGGTAGACCGCCCGCATGAACCGGTACTTCTCCAGATCGCTGCCGAACGGCTCGTCCTTCAGCGGCCGGAATCCCCGTCGCGCCAGGTCGGGCAGCGTCGCGAACTCGGCGTCGGTCTCCGCGAGGAGCGTGGCGTACGCCGCCTCGACGCCGGGGCGCGGATCGGGCAGCGGGGCGCCGGGATCGCGGGCCGGCAGGACGGCGACCGTGCGGGCGTCCGCGTCGCCGACCGGGACTCCACCGCCGAGCTGGCCGGCCGCGCCGGTGGGGACCACGCGCCGGCTCACCAGCAGCGCGACGATCTCGTCCACCGTGGCGCCCCGGCGGAACGCCTCTTCGGTCACCCGGTGCTCGACGTCGGAAAGCAGCTGCTCGGCCATCGGCGCCCTCCGTGCCGTCCGGTTCGTGACAACCAGCGCCCTGGACAAGGGTGGAGGAGCGTGATGATGCTGTCAACGTGACTGAATCTCCCGATCCAGCGCATACGAACGGCGGTGAGGACCGGTTCGGATTGATGGCCGACTGCGATTGCGAGTCGCCGCTACCGGAATTGCCCGTGGTGTTCCGGCCTTCAGGCCGGGGGTGAAGCGGGCCGTCCCGCGGAGCGGGGCAGGGACAGCCGTTTCGGCGTCAGGCGAACCGGCGTCTGCCGGCTCAGACGGGCCGGTTCTGCTGCTCGATGTACTGACGCAGGACTGTGATCGGAGCACCGCCCACCGACCCGGCGAAGTAGGAACCGGACCAGAGCTTGGTCGCCCGGTAGTAGTGCGCGGCGAGTTCGGGGAATTCCTGGCGCATCCGGCGGGAGGACACGCCCTTGAGGGAGTTGACCAGTTTGGACAGAGCGACCTTGGGCGGGAAGTTCACCAGCAGGTGGACGTGATTGGTTTCGCCGTTGAACTCGGCCAGGTCGGTCTCGAAGTCGGTGCACACGTCCCGCATGATCTCCTCCATCCGTGACAGGTGGGCGTCGGTGAACACCCGATGCCGGAACTTCGTCACAAAAACCAAATGTGCGTGTAGCACGAAAAGGCAGTGTCTTCCGGTCCTGATGTCACCGTACTCGGCCATAAACCAACT
>NZ_BMNH01000051.1:0-479 GCF_014646355.1 Nonomuraea cavernae | reverse complement strand
TTGCGGATGCGCAACGACGCGCAGCACAACGGGCTGCCGTTCGTGACCGACGCCGATCTATCGGCCGCAGTGATCACCGAGGCGAAGAAGCGCCCGGAGCGGGCCTGGCTTTGCGAGGTGTCGGCCGTCGTGTTGCAGCAGGCATTGGCCGACTGCACCACGGCGTTCCGCAACTTCTTCTCCTCAGTCTCCGGCAAACGGAAAGGCCCGAAGATCGCCCCGCCCCGATACCGGTCGAAGAAGGACAACCGGCAGGCGATCCGCTTCACCAAGAACGCCCGATTCAAGATCACCGAGGGCGGGAAACTGTCCCTGCCGAAGATCGGCGACATCGCGGTCCGCTGGTCGCGGGACCTTCCCTCCGAGCCGTCCAGCGTCACCGTGATCAAAGACGCCGCCGGGCGGTATTTCGCCTCATTCGTCGTCCAGGTCACCGAGACGGCGTTGCCGAAGGTAGCGGCCGCCACCGGCATCGATCT
>NZ_BMNH01000050.1:24709-24904 GCF_014646355.1 Nonomuraea cavernae | reverse complement strand
GCCGATCAGCTCACCCTGCTGGCCGCTCACCGCAAGGGCGAATCAGACCTGGTCTGCCGCGATGGCAGGTGGTTCCTCATCGCCACCTGCGACCTGCCGGACGTGCCGGTGCGCGCTCCGGACGGGTTTGTCGGGGTGGATCTGGGGATCGCCAACATCGCCACCACCGCCACCGGCACCGGCGATGGTGTCCGT
>NZ_BMNH01000050.1:0-24699 GCF_014646355.1 Nonomuraea cavernae | reverse complement strand
ACCGCCACCGGGAGCTGCGCCGCCGCCTGCAGGCCAAACAGACCAAGAGCGCCAGACGGCTGTTGAAGAAACGCCGCCGCAAGGAAGCACGTTTCGCCGCCGACATCAACCACACCATCGCCAAGCGCATCGTGACCGAGGCTGCACGCACCGGGCGAGGTATCGCCCTAGAAGATCTCCAGGGGATCCGCGACCGGGTACGGCTCCGCAAGCCCCAGCGGGTCACGCTGCATTCATGGAGTTTCCACCAGCTCGGCCACTTCATCGCCTACAAGGCGGCCCGCGCCGGTGTCGCCCTGGTCTGGGTGGACCCGGCCTACACCTCGCAAGCCTGCTCGGCCTGCGGGCACGTGGCCAAGAACAACCGGCCCGACCAGGAAACCTTCGCCTGTACGTCGTGCGGCTTCGCTGAGCACGCCGACGTCAACGCAGCCCGCAACATCGCCGCACGCGGTGAGACGGGCTGGGCAGTGAGTCACGCTGCCTGACGCGGACCAGACCGTCGAAGCCACCGACGGCCAGGAGCTGCAAGCTCAGTCCCTTCAGGGCTGAGAAGCTGACGGCCATGACGCAGACCTGCGAGAACGCCGGCGTCAAGATCTACGCCGACGTCATCGTCAACCATATGACCGGCCAGGACGGCGGCGGCACCGGCAGCGCCGGCACCACGATCAGCACCAAGTACCGCAGTCCCGACCTGCACGGCGACGGTCAGTACGGCTACGGCTACGGCGACTTCGGCTCCTGCCGGCGTGACATCGCCAACTGGAGCGACGCCGCCGAGATCCGCGACTGCGAGCTGCTCAACCTCGCCGACCTGAGGACCGACACCGACTACGTCCGGGACCGGATCGCGGAGTACCTGTTCCAGCTGGTCAGGAACGGCGTCGACGGGTTCCGCGTCGACGCGGCCAAGCACGTCCGGCCCGCCGACCTGGCCGCCGTCAAGAGCAAGGTGAGCGCCAAGACCGCCGCCGCCGGGCTGGCCGCGCCGTACTACTACCAGGAGGTCTGGTACGAGGGCGCCGGCGAGCCGATCACTCCCGCCGAGTACTTCGCCATCGGCGACACCAACGAGTTCCGCGCCGGCACCGAGCTCGCCAAGAAGTTCAAGAACACCGGCGGCACCGTCTCCGACCTGGTCGGCCACGACTACGGCAGCGGCTGGGGGCTGATCCCCGGCGACCGGGCCGTGCCGTTCGTCGACAACCACGACACCCAGCGCGACGAGCTCACCAAGCACCACGTGCTGACGTACAAGGACGGCGCCCTGTACAAGCTGGCCAACGTCTTCCAGCTCGGCTGGCCGTACGGCACGCCGGTCGTCATGTCCAGCTTCGCCTTCACCGACCGCGACACCAGCCCGCCCCGCCAGTCCAACGGCGACACCAGGCCGGTGACCTCCTGCGGCGGCGAGTGGGTCTGCGAGCACCGCTACCGCGAGACCGCCAACATGGTCGGCTTCCGCAACGCGGTCGGCTCGGCCCCGGTCGGCGACAAGTGGATCAACGGCAACCAGACCGCCTGGGGCCGCGGCGACAAGGGGTACGTCGTCATCAACCGCACCGACGGGACGCTGTCGCGGGAGTTCGACTCCAGCCTGCCGGCCGGCGTCTACTGCGACGTGATCGACGGCGACTTCGACGCGAACGCCGGCACCTGCTCCGGCCGGACCGTCAGCGTGAACGCCGACGGCAGGTTCACCGCGCCGGTCGCCGGCATGGACGCCCTGGCCATCCACGCGGGCGCCCGCCTCGGCGCCGGCCCGACGCCCACGGTGACGCCGGGAGTGACGACCGTGCGGGTGCACTACGACACCGGCTACGGCAACAGCATCACGATCAGGGGCGACACCGCTCCGCTGAGCTGGAGCAGCGGCCTGGCCTGCGTCAACAAGGCCGCCGCCCTGTGGGAGTGCCCGATCCAGGGCATCCCCGCCGGCCGGACGTTCGCGTTCAAGCCGCTGATCAACGACTCGCGGTGGTCCACCGGACCCGACCACACCGGCACCGCCGGCCAGACGATCGACGTCACCCCCGCCTTCTGACCGTTCGGGGCGGCCGTCCCGGCGTCATCACGACCCGATCTTCACCTGCCGCGAAGCTGGTCCATACCGAACGCGGGGTGGGCAGCCGCCATGCGCGGGACGAGCGGCGACCGGCGCGGTTCCGGCCGCCGCTCGTCTCCCGCCCGAACGGCATGGAGAGAAAGGTCGGAGCCGGTGTCTTCCACCGCGAAATCGAACGGCTCGCCGGAGGCACCCGGAACGGTGACCATCGCGAGCGCCTTCCCGGTCGAGGAGACCGTGGCGCGGCTCAAGCGGGCGATCGACGAGGCGGAGCTGCGCCTGTTCGCCGTCGTCGACCACAGCGGGGGCGCCCACCGGGCCGGCCTGGCCATGAACGACACGAAGCTGCTGCTCTTCGGAAACCCCCGGGCCGGCCGCTGACCAGCGGCTGAGAAACTGATTTATGTAGATATCTTTCACAAGCGTTCGCATATTGGTTAAATACCTTCACCTTCGCTTACCCTCACCCCCCCCTCGGAGGGAACAGCTCGTGAAGATCATCGTTAGTTGGTTAGCCGCCGTCGTGGCGGCCTCTCTGGTTCTGGTCGGCCCCGCGGACCCCGCGGCGGCCGCGAGCACCACGGTCGACAACGCCACCGCCGAACGGTTCATCGCCGGCAGCGACTGGGGCACGTCGGCCTGGTCCGCGCAGCGGCACGACGCGGACTACCGGTTCGCGACACCGAACCTGGTCACGAGCGACGCCGCCTGGTTCAAGGCGGCGATCGCCGAGGCCGGGGCCCACCTGGTCGAGGTCTGGTATCCGGCGGACGCCGGCTACAACAGCGCCACCCCGTTCATGGTGGCGACCACCGGCGGCACCCGCAGTGTGGTCGTCGACCAGCGGGCCAACGGTGGCCGCTGGGTCAGTCTCGGCACGTTCACCCTGGCCGCCGGCGACTACAACGTGGTCGGCGTCAGCCGCTGGACCAGCCAGCCCGGCTACGTCGTCGCCGACGCGGTCAGGATCACCTCCTCGACCGGAGCGGTCTCGTTCTCGCTGCCCCTCCCGCGGAGCGCGCTGCCGCGCAGCGAGTACGACGACCCGCACCACGACTATCCCGCGATCGACCTCCCGGTCGGCACCGGCACCCCGGCGTACGCGGTGCGCGCCGGCACGGTGACGGTCATCGACGACAGCTCGTGCGGGCGCGGCATCAACCTGACCGGAACCGACGGGGCCATCTACACGTACTGCCACTTCTCGTCGTGGTCGGTCTCCAACGGCGCGTCGGTCGGCGTCGGGCAGCAGATCGGGCTGACCGGTAACACCGGCAACTCGACCGGTCCGCATCTGCACTTCGGCATCCGCACCGCCAGCACCCGGCGGTGCCCGCAGAACTTCCTGCTGGCCGTGTACGACGGCACCACGCCGCCGGCGGCGAGCAGCCTGCCCACCACGGGCTGCTTCTACGCCAGCCGTTCGGCGGAGCCGGTCATACCGCTCGGCTGACCGTGTCGACGGCGGGCCCGCCGGCACCTGGCCGGCGGGCCCGGACGAGCTCCACCAGAGCTTGTCCCGTCACGTGGGTTCCGGCTCAGGCGACCTTGGACGAGCTCGCCGACCAGGTGTTGCAGGCACCCGGCCTGCCGGCCTTGTAACCCTTGTCCAGCCAGTAGAGGCGGTTGCCGGTCTTGCCGTGGAATTTGTTCTTCCAGAAGTCGGGCACCTTGACGACCGGCTTCCAGTCCTTGACCTGACGCCCCACACCCTTGGCGGACACCGCCAGGAAGCAGTCGATCTGCAGGTAGTAGCGGCGGTTCTGCTCGTTCATGACGGGCTCGGACGCGCCGTTCTCCAGCCCCCACCAGGCCTCACCGATGCCGGTCTGCCCGGTCACCACCCCGCCCCACGTCCTGGCGATGGACGTGAACACGGTGAGGTCGCTCTTGGCCCTGATCCAGTCATCGGCCAGCCGGACGCGGATCTCCGTGGTGCAGATCTCGGAGAAGGAGCCGCGGACGTCCAGGCCGGTGGAGCAGGATTCCTTGTCGTCGGCGTCCTTGAACACCACCTTCACCGGGACGAAGTCCTTGATGGCCGGCTTCCACGCCGTGTTGAGACAGCCGACGAGTTTGGTGACGTATTTCTTGGTGGACGCCCTGCTCGTGCCCTTGTTCAGCTTGCAGGCGACCTTGGGCAGTTTGGCCGCCTTGTAGAGCGCGTTGTGGGTCAGCTCGGGGGCGCCCTTCACCGGCTCGGCGAGCGCCGGAGCGGAAAGAAGAGCCAGGCCCATGGCCGTCCCGACGGATAAGCGAATGATCATAAAGCCGAATCTTAGGGGTGTGTCCAGCCTTCGTGCCCGATCGGCGGGGAGGAGGTCGTCCGGTCCGGAGATCCACCGGCCGACCCCCAGATCCACAGATCGGAACGGCTGTCAGTCGAACCATCTCCTGACCTTCGGCAGCGCCCGGGCGGCCCACGCGCCCGCCGCGCTGCCCGCCGCGGCACCGAGATAGCCGCCGACCCCGGCGCACGCCGGGCCGCACAGCGCGCCGCCCAAGGCCCCACCGGCCAGCGCGCCGCCGACCGTGACGGCACCGCGGACGACGGCTCGCGTGGTCTTCATGCCGCCGGACAGGTCCGTACGGCCCTTGTCCTCCGCCCTTTGCGCGTTGTAGTTGTCCCAGCCCGCCAGCGCGGCCCCGATGTAGTTGGCGCCCTTGGCGAGCCGTACGAGACGCAGACTCTTGGTCTGGGCCCCGGTCATCGACTTGAGCATGGCGCTTCGGTAGTAGTCGGACCAGTAGCGGTAGTTTCCGCCGTTCTTGATGGCCAGCAGCTCGGCGGCGAACTTGGCTCTCCTCAGCTCCGCCAGTTCGTCGCCGTTGTTGAGCAGCGGGACGGTGCGCGCGCCGCCCAGCATCGTGCTGAGGAAGGTGTTGCCGAGGCTCCCCCAGCCCTGGTTGGTGAATGCCTGCGGATTGAGGTTGCTGATGAAAATCCCCAGGTAACCGTCCGGGGTCTCGTAGGGCTGCACCGGGCGGATCAAAGGCACCATCCTGGCCCGAGGGGCAGGACGGTAGCCGCCTCGGCTGCCGCCGCCGCCGGAGGAGCAGGAGTAGAGGATGCCGCAGCCGATCGAGCCGAGGCTGTTGCGGACCTTCTTGGGGATCTTCGGCCTGGGCGGGTTGAGGATCTGGCACAGCAACGGGAGCGCCCTGCACAGCGAGGAGCCTCCGCCGCCGCCGCAGTTCTTGCCGGAGTAGTAGCAGCCGGTGTTGCCGCGCAGGGGGCCGTCGAGCCCCGAGGGGTCGCTCTGCGTGACAGGGGTGTTGTTGGCGTAGACGTAGCCGTTCCAGCTCTGCGGATGGTCGAAGTTGAAGACCGGGTCGACGGAGACGAACCGGCCGGTGTCCGGGTCGTAGAGGCGCGCGCCCAGGTGGGTGAGCCCGGTCGGGTCCTTGGTGCCACCGACGAAGCCCCGCTCGCCGGGCCAGGACGCGTCGGGACCGCGCCGGCCGCCGAACGGGGTGAAGCGGCGCGTGGTCGTCCGCTGGGTGGCGGCGTCCACGGCGATCTGGGCCGTGTCCTGGTGGTCGACCGTCAGGAAGGTGACGCCGGTCGTGGTCCGCATGGCGACGGTCTCGTCCCCATGGCTGTAATAGCGGGTGCCGACGGGCGTGGTGGCGCCGGTGTTCAGGCGCAGCTCGGTGTTGGCCAGGTAGAGGGTGGTGCCGGTCGCGTCCTTGCGCAGCAGCCGGTTGCCTTCGGCGTCGTGGACGAAGGCGGTGCTCTTGCCGCTCTCGGTGGCCTGGACCAGCTGGCCGGCGGCGTCCCAGTCGAGGGTCTGGACGGCGCCGCCGACGGTGCGGGTGGTGGTGTTGCCGGTGGCGTCATAGGTGTAGGCGTCGGTGCGGGCGCCGTCGCCGCCGGTCTGGGTGATCTGGTTGAGCCGGTGGCTCTGGCCGGCCGGGGCGTAGGCGTAGGCGCGGACGGTGTCGGCTGTGCCGCCGACTCCGTGCCGGGTCTCCGACGTGCGGTTACTGGCCTTGTCGTAGGTGAAGGACTGCCAGTAGGGCGCCGGGCCGCCGAGCACGGCGGCGGTGGGGGCGGTCTCGCAGGAGGCGTCGCCCTCGGCCCATGCCTCGGTGAGGCGCTGCAGGTGGTCGTAGGCGAAGCACTGGTTGTCGGTGCCGCTGTTGGACGCGTCGGACAGGGCGGTGACGAGGCCCGCGTCGTTGTAGCGGTAGGTGGCGTCGCGATCGGCGCCGTGCTGGTTCTCGCGCAGGGTACGGGCGGTGGTCAGCCGCTGGCTGCCCCACTCGTAGGTGAAGGTCTGCCAGACGCGCTTACCGGTGGTGCCCAGCTCGTACAGCAGCGGCTTGCCGGTCGGGGTGTAGTCGGTGGCGGCCACGTACGTGCCCAGGTTGCTGGTCAGGCGGGTGGGGCGCAGGTGGTCGTCGTAGGTGGTCACCAGCGCCTCGGCGGGCAGGCCGCCGGCCGCGGGCAGGCTGCGGCCGGTGACGGTCTCGTCCAGGCCGTAGGAGGTGGTGAAGACGTAGGTCCCGGCCAGGGCGCCTTCGGCGGCGGGCACGATGACCGCGGTGGTGTCGGCGCGGCCCAGCTGGTCGTAGTGGCGGATCTGGCTGGTGTAGTCGCCGGCGGAGGTGTGCCGGGTGGAGGTGGCGAGTTTGCCCTTGCCGACGGGCGCGGTGTCGTAGGTGTAGGAGGTCAGCCGGGGGCCGTTCGCCGAGTCTTCGCGGGTGCCGGTCCTGCGGCCCAGCGCGTCGTAGCCGGTGAAGACCTTCTTGCCGCGGGCATCGGTGACGGAGGTCTCCCGGTCCAGGTCGTCATAGGTGAAGGTGGTCGTGCCCTTGTCCGGGTCAACCGTCTTGATCTTCCGGCCACGCTGGTCGTAGGTGGTGGTCCAGACGGCGCCGGCCGGTCCGGTCACGGTCGCCTGCTCTCCGGCGGGTGTGTAGGTGTAGCGGGTGGCGTCGTAGTCGCCCGTGGGCGTGGAGCCGTGGTGCTGGCGGCGTTCGATCACCTGGCCGCGGGCGTCGGTGATCTCGGTGGTGGGGATGCCGCCCGCGGGCGGGGTGACGGAGACGCGGTTGCCGCCGCCGTAGCCGGTGGTGGTGCGCCACTTCTCCTGCGCGGGCTGCGAGCCGTTGCCCACCATCAGGATCTCGGCGGTCTTACGGCCCAGCCCGTCGTACTGGGTGCGGGTCTGCGCCTCGACGTTGCCGGGGGTCAGCACCCCGAACAGCTCGGGCTGCGGTGACCCGGCGGCCGAGTAGGGGGCGTAGCTCTTGATCACCTGTCCGCGGTCGTCGTAGTAGGTGTCGGTGATCAGCCGGCCCTCCGGGCCTGGCACCTGGGTCTGCCGCGAGCGCAGCCAGCCGTCCAGCAGCTCGATCTCCGAGACTCGCTGGCCACCGGTCGCGGTCAGCTCGGTCGTGGTGATCGCGACGATCTTCTGGTCCTCCACCCGGTAGGTGAAGGCGAAGTTGGGCTGTTGTCCCGTGGCCTTGGAGCGGTTGGGCTGCCAGACCTTGCTGAGCCGCCCGAGCCCGTCGTAGGCCAGGTCGGTGCGGAGCCGGTTGGCCTCGTCGATCTTGGCGGTCGGCTCGCCCCACGCCGGGTCGAGTTCCTCGGTGGTGGTCAGGGGGGTGGACTCCAGGCCGGGTACCGTCGGCGGCGTCTTGGCGACCTTGGTCGTCAGCCCGCGGGTGTCGGTGTAGACCGTGGTGGTGGACTGTCCGAGGGCGTCGGTGACGACGGTGGGGCGGCCGTAGGGGTCGTAGGCGGTCCGCTTGTCGGTGACGTAGGTGGCGGTGGCGCCGTCGTGGGCGGCCAGCGCGTCGGTCCTGGTCACGTTGCCCCTGCTCGGGGCGGCGCCGTAGGCGCCGTTGTCGTAGTAGGTGCGCACGTCGGAGATGACCTGGCGGGACCGGTCGGGGGTGGCGGCGCAGGCGACCGCGACCGTCTCCACGCGGATGGGGAACGTCACCATGTGCGCGGCGGTGTTGTCACCGTAGCTGGTGCGGGTGCACTTGTCGTCGGCGGCGGTGGTGACGTCGCCCAGGTCGTTGACGGTGGTGCCGCGGCCGACACCGGGGCCCGACTGGGCGTAGTCGGCGTCGGTCCTGGTCTCGATCCAGCCGCCGCCGTCCTTGGCCGTCCAGGTGCGGGTGACGTCGGTGTTGACGACGTTGGCCGTGACCGTGCCCCAGGAGCGGGTGCGGGAGGCGGTCTGTACCCGCCACGGGGTCTTGACGGTCTTGGAGTGGACCTGGCCGCCGGGACCGGTGTACTGGATGGTGCGCAGCTCGAATCCGGCCAGGGCGTCGTGGTCGGTGTGCGTGCCGCCCTCGCCGTCGGGCACCGTCACGGACTTCTCGCCGCCTGACTTGTCGAGCCGGTCGCCGTCCATGCCGCGCAGGTAGAAGACGTCGGTCTGGGTGGCGGGGGCGGCGTGATCGCCGGTCAGCGTGCGGACCTGGCCGTAGCCGCGCCATTGGGACCAGGTCTTGTGCTTCTCCTTGGTGAGCCCGTCGTCGTCGTCGAAGTGCCAGGCCGCACCGCCCGGGTACTCGTACGTGGTGACCATGTCGGGGGCCAGTCCGGTGCGGTCCACCTGGGTGACGCTCGTGACGACGTACTTGTGGAACCAGTCGGTGATCGGGTCTTCCCGCCCCGGCGGCTGCCAGATCACCGGGAAGCACCGCTTGGTGTTGGTCTGCGGGGTCGGTAACGCGTCGAGCGCGCAGTCCGGCTCGCTGTACCGCACGTCGATCTGCCCGCCGGACTCGTCGTAGATCGCGCCGAGCCGGTAGCGGATGTAGGCGAGGATGTCGTCGCCGGACTTGTCGAGCCGGTTGGGCAGCTGCACGTGTCTGAACGTCACCTTCGGCAGCGTCACCGGCTTCTCGCCGTCCGGGACGGCGTGCCCGGTGTGCTGGATGGAGGCCAGCAGCAGGTCCCGCTCCACGTCCGCCAGCCCCCAGGCGTGGTCCATCGACCAGGACTCCACATCTCGGTGGCCCGACCCATCGGCCTTGATCACCTGGGTGGTGACCTTCGTCAGCCGCTTGCGCGACCAGAAGGTGGGCGCCACCGCCCCGTGGCTGTCCTTGCACTCCTGGCCGGCGTCGCAGTTGAGGTCCCAGGGCACGTCCCACCAGCGCTGCGGGTTGTCGTCGATCTTGGAGGGGGCGCAGTCGAAGGACGCGTCCGGCAGACAGCGTTCGGCGGTGCCGAAGACCACCCTGGCCGGCGCGGTGGCGAACAGAGCGTCGGCGCGCAGCCCGTAGGCGATGGACTTGAGGTACCCGCCGCGGGTGTACGGAGTCTCGTCGCCGGCCTTGAGGTTGCGGCCGTAGTGGTTGCGTTCCTTGGCGTAGGTGTACGTGACCGCGTTGCCGTCCCGGTCCACGACGTGGTCCAGGTTCCACCGGTAGGCCTGCTGGCACCAGGAGCCGGCGAAACCGGAGGAGTCGTGGCAGGGCTCGCCCGCGTCGTCGCCGAACACCGGCACCGCCCAGGTCGAGGCGGTCTCCGGGTCGCCGTCGGTCCAGCCGGGCAGCCGGTCGCGGCCGAAGAAGTACTGCACGCCGTCGGTGCCGGTGACCCGCCAGTACTCGCCGTTGTCGTCGTCGTTGGCGGCGCCGGTCAGCTTCTCGAAGGTGGTGCCGTCGTCGTTCTTCAGCCGCCACTTCCCGTCCGCGGCCTTGACGAGTTCGCCTGCCTTGCCGTTCCAGGAGACGGTGGCGTTGTCGTACCCCCAGCACTGGTCGCCGGGGTGGTTGCCCCAGGAGTCCTTCGGGGCGCCGTCGTCCTCGCATGACGTGAAGCGGCGCTCGATGAACCCCGGTGACAGCTCGAAGCCCTGGCCTGCCCAGGACGGCTGGCCGTTGGTGTTGCCGGTGCGCCCGTCGACGCTGCCCGAGGAGTAGGTCAGCGCCACCTCTGGCTTCAGGTCACCCGGCACGGGCGGCACCCGCATCGGGTAGGTCCAGGTGAATTCCCCGCCGTTGCCGCCGGCCTCCCAGGTGGCCGACGCCGACAGGGAGCTCGCCTTGTAGTCGCCTTGTCCTCCCGACTCCCCGGCGGCGGCCATCAGCACGGTCCCTGAGGCGGCTTCGACCTCGGCGGTCAGGGTTCGCGCGGCCCCGTCGTTGGTGGTCGGCAGCGGCACGGCCGTACGGCACTCCGGATCGTTCGGGGTCGTCAGCACGCACTCCGGCAGGCGCAGGAGGCGCAGCCTGGTGCCGTAGGCGCCGCCGTAGGCCTGGGCGAAGGAGGAGTAGTCGACGCGCACCCCGACCGGCCCGGGCCCGGCGGCCTCCCCGGAGCCCAGTGTGAGCACGAGGCCGTCCAGGCCCGCCCTGGCCGCGGCGGCCTTGTCGAGCACCGACACGCGTACCCTGCTCGCGGGACGGGGCGTCGTCCGCTGTGCCTGCGCCGAGGTTTCGCCTGGTGGGAGGAGCCACACCGGCAGGCGGCCCGCGCGCACCGGTCCTCCCGCGCCCGGCACGCTCACCTCCGCGGTGCCCGCCACCGGCCAGGCCGCCATGGGCGGCGGCCCCGGGCGGGCCGCCGGGTCGGCCGGGCGCGGCAGACCCGTCAGGGTCCTGCCCTTGACGAGGCGTTCGGTGCGGGCCGGTCTGGGCCGTTCGGTGTTGACCGGTTCGGGCTCGGCCAGTGCCGGGACGCCGGGCAGGACCCCGGTCAGGCACACCAGCGCCGTGCCGAGCACGGTCCAGCGCAGGGCCGCGCGCTTCAGGCTCACCTTCATCACGATCTCCACGGGGCAGGGCAGCCGACAGGGGTTTACGGCCCGGCCCCCTGGCGGAGGCGCGGGCGGCCGATGTGCGTCAGGGACCGGAGGCGGTGTCCAGTTCGCCGCCGGTGGCCAGCATCTGGACCTGCTCCTGGGTGAGCGCGCCCTGGTAGGCCCACACGTCGTCGATGGCGTCGGGCCAGAATTCGCCGCCGAACCTGCTGCGGCCGACCTGCAGCCCGCCGTTGGCGGCGGTGAACCCGAACACCTGGTCCTCCTGGGAGACGCCGAGCGCGGTCTCCTCCAGCTGGCCGTTGACGTACAGGCTCATCCGGTCGCGCAGTGCGTCGTGGACGAGCGCGACGTGGTCCCAGTCCCACTCGGTGAAGGCCGAATGTTCGGCCTGACGCAGTTCGGAGGCGGCGGTGGAGTCGGCGTTGCGCATCTGGATCTGCCAGCCTCCGGCGTCGGGATCGGCCGGATCGGGCACGTACCGCAGCGCGAAGGCGTTGGCGTTCGCTCCCGCCTGGGAGAACACGGTCCTGGCCGCCTGCGGGCGGCCCATGTTGCGCACCCAGCCGGCCACCGTGAAGCTGTCGTCGGTACGCATCGGCGGGGCCGCCGTCTCGGCGTAGGCCGTGGTGCCGTTGAGCAGCAGCCCCGCGCTGGACACGTAGCGGAAGCCGGCGGCGGGGTCGATGACGGCGCCGCCCGCGAGGGTGAGGTTCTGGGCGCCGGCGGGCTCGCCCGCGCCATCGGCGTTGAGCTTCCAGCGGCCCTTCACCACCGGGTGCTGGGTGACGAGTTCCTCGGCCTCGACCGCGCCCACGGACCGGTCGTAGACCCGTACGTCATCGACCAGGCCGGGCCACTGGTCCACGTAGGCGCCCAGCCACTTGGCGCGGCCGATCTGCAGCCCGCCGGCCGCGTGCCACACCGCCTCCAGCGGGCCGCTGTCGGTGCCCTGCTCGCCGTTGACGTAGATGCGCAGCTTGCGGGTGACCGCGTCGTGCACGCCGACCAGGTGGGTCCAGGAACCGGCGGACGGAGTGGCTTTGGAGACCGCCTGGTACCAGCCGCTGTCGTCGGTGTCGGTCTTGGACTTGGCGAACACCCATTTCCTGATGCCGCCGTCGTACTTCAGGTAGAAGCCGCTCTTGCGCAGCCCGTCCTGGGAGACGACCGTGTAGTTCTCGTCGAGCCGGCCTGTCTCCAGGCGCACCCACGCCGACACCGCGAAATTCTTGCTGGTGTCCACGACCGGCCCGTTCGTGGCGGCGTGGCCGGTGGAGCCGTCCAGCCGCAGCGCCGTACCGTCCTGACCGGCCTGCCCGAGAGTCGCGCCGCCCGACAGCGCGGCCTGGACGGTGGTGGCGGTGCCGTAGACGCGCCCGGCCCCGGCCTCCTCGTCCATGGACCAGTACGCGACCGGACCGGCGCCGGACGGCATCGCGCCCGCCGCGAGCTGCTGGGCCTCCTGGTCGGGCAGCGCCCGCTGGAACACCTTGACCTCGTCGATGCCACCAGGCCACTGGTTGGCCTGGGCGCCGTTGTACTTGCTGCGGCCGAACTGGAAGGCGCCCCCCGCCTGCCAGGCGGTCACCCCGCTCACCGTGCCGGCGAGTCGCCCGTCGACGTAGAGGCGCAGCTGGCCGGAGGGCCGGTCGTAGACGCCGCACAGGTGCGTCCAGGCGTTCAGCGGGATCGGGGTGTCGCCCCTGGCGCTGTACCAGGCTCCCCCGCCGTCGCCGGCGGTGTCGGCGCCGGGCCTCTTGAACTCCGGCTGCCCCGACGGGAGGATGCCGAGCTGAAAACCGCTCTGGTGCACCCCGTCCTGGGCCAGGGCGTTGACCATGCCGTGACTCACCGGCCTGACCCACGCGGAGACGGTGAAGCTGTCGTCGGTGCGCAGCACCGGCAGGTTCGTCTCGGCGTGGCCGCTGGTCCCGTCGACGGTGAGTGACGTGCCCGCCTGGCCGGCATCGCCCAGCGTGGCGCCGCCGCGGATGTACGCCGCCGTGCCCGGGCCGCGGCCCGTCACGCTCGTCGCGCCCGCGGTCTCATCCAGCGTGAACCGGGCCGCGGCGTCCGCGCCCGCCCGCGCCCAGAACTCGTACGTGGTCGGTGCGCTGTTCTGGTTGGCTTGGGTGAACGCCTGCACGGTCAGCAGGTTGGGGCCGGAGCGGCTGGGCGCCACGGCGACCTGGCGCGCGGCGCCGCCCGCCGTGGTGACGGTGGTGAGGGGGGCGCCGTTCAGCTTCAGCTCGTAGCGGGCCGCGGCCCTGGCCGGGTCGCTGATGGTGAACGTGCCCGCGTCCCCGACGCCGCCGTGCCAGCTCTGGTCGCCGGGGTATTCGGCCGATGACACCGAGGGCGCGGCCGGCACGGACGGGTCGTAGTAGAAGTAGCAGCCGGTCTGCGCGCCGTCGTAGCTCCACGGTCCCCACTGGACGCCGTCCCACGCTCGTACGCCCCAGCCGATGAGCTTCTTCTGCGGGATGGAGCTGGGCAGCTTGATCTGGTGCCTGCTGCCCGAGGTCAGCGCGGGTGTCAGCGCTGAGGTCCATTTGGCGCCCCAGTCCGAGCCGTCGGCGTTGGCGGCCCAGTGCAGGGTGAACTGGCCTCGCACCTTCTTGGCGTCCTCGGTGTCCGGGTCCCACAGGTAGGCGTACAGCGTGGACAGGTCGTTGACCCACTGGGCCTCTCCGCTGTTCACGCACTTGGTGCCGGGGCTGGCGAACATCGAGCCGGTGTTGGGCTGGTGCGGCGGCCGGTTGTACTGAATGCGCAGGTAGGCGTCGTCGGCGAACCGCTTCCACCAGTCCATCGAGCTCTCGCTGTAGGCCTTCAGGCCGAAGGTGATGGTCGAATACCCCTTGTCCACCGCGCTCTGCACGTGGGCGCGGAGCTTGGACCCGCCGAACTCGACCGGCGCCCGCGAGCAGTAGGCCACGTCGCGCGAGGTCAGGTGCTCAAGCCAGGCGTTCTTGGTGTTGTTCCAGGTCGCGGCGGAGGTGAGTGAGCCGGCCCGCCACAGTTGCACCGAGGTGGCGTTGTCGCAGTCGTAGGCCGCGGTCTCGTAGGCCACGAACTCCGCCGACTCGATGTACCTGCCTTTGATCGAGGGCAGCTTCATCCGGTAGAAGAGCCGCTTGGTCTGGTTCTTCACGCACCGGCCGTCCTTGGCGACCTCGCAGCGGCCCATGCCCTCGGTGGCGTTGCCGTTGAACTTGGGATAGTTCTCGTCGGGGTAGCCCGAGGACACCATTCCCCAGTAGTAGGCGGCGCTGGTCTGCCACACCGGGTCGATGTAGACGGGAAACACGGTGTCGGGTGAGGTCAGCAGCCCTTGGTCCGGGGTCAGCTCCAGTCGCCTCTCACCCAGGCCGACCCGCACGTCGGCGGTTCGGGAGCCCTCTCCCGGCCCCTTGCTCAGGTCCTGGCCACGAGCGGCCGGGCCGCGCGCCGCCGTACCCGCGGCGGGCGGCGAGGAGTCCCACATGACCGGGGAGGGCGCCTCGAACACGGCCTCGCCGGTGGTGCCGTCCTCGGCTCGCAGCATTCCGGCGGCGTCCCGGTCCACCGACAGCAGGGAGGTGTCCAGGGTGAAGGGGAGCCGGCCCAGCCGAGGGTCCCTGGCCGCCGCCGCCGTCTTGACCACGAGGGTGTGCGAGAAGCCGTCCGGCAGCGCCCGTACGCGCAGATCGACGTCGCTCCCCAGAACAGCCCGGTAGACGGCGCTGTCCCCGTCCAAAACCGGCTCGGGCAGCGGGCCGGGCCACGACAGCGACAGCTCGCGCCCCGCCCTGGACATCCGCACCAGCGGCTGCTGCCCGCCGCCGGACAGCCGCAGCCCGACAGCGGTCGCGGCCGGGGCGACACCGGAACCGTCCCGCCGCAGCGTGGTGTCGATGCCGACCCACTGCCCGTCGCGGCGCGTGCGCACCGGCCGCAGGTGCTCGGTCACCTCGAACCGTCCGTTGGGCAGGACCGTGACCGTGCGGTGCTCGCCCCGCTGTGAGAGCACCTCCACCGGCCGTCCCGACTTCCGCGCCAGCGTGACCGCGTCGTCGTCGGTCACCGCTGTGCCGGCGGGCGGATCCGCGGGCGGTTCGGTGACCGCGGACGCACCCGCCTCAGACCCGCCCACGCTCAGGCCTGCCAGCACGGCGAGAACCGCTACGCCCTGGGCCAGAACGCGCCTTGGTCCGCCTTTGCCGCCGAGCATCACCAGCATCGCCATCCGCTCCCCACACCCCGTCCTGATGATCAGAAACTAGACGCGGGGTGATCGGGCGGCCATTCGGCGCTGGATTGAATCTTGACTACAACAACCGCGGTAGTCGCCGCCCGGCTGCCAACCTGCGGTGTACACCCGGGGGTGGAGTTTCGTGTTCGGTGTTCCCATCAGCCGAGCTCGGACGCGAGGTCACCGGTCTCGGCCTCCTGCCTGAGCGTCCCGTTGACCCGCGCCGTGACCACGCCCGTCTCATAAGGCCGGCACCACCGCCTGGCTCCGCGGCCTTGTGAACACGACTTAGTCCGAAGAACCGGGGATGGGATCGCCTGGCCGTGGGGTCGGATCGACGACGTACTCCACTGGGGTGGACAGGTGCCAGCGAATCGCCACGGCTGCGAGGGTTAGCAGACAGATCCCTGTCACCCAACGAAGGTGAACGGTGGTGCGGCAGGTGTTCCTTCTGGTTTCGATGACCACAAGCACCAGCCCGATCAGGGCGAGCAGAGCAGCCACGATCATGTTGATCCAGAACATGAGGAGGCTGACTCCTGCCGTGGTCCGCGCCACTGCGCTCATAACACGCCTTGCCCGCATGTCCGCCATTCCTCGGTCCGGCCTTGGGTGATGTGGTGGTAGAGCTGACCTGCGGTGCATCACGTTGAATGAGGCCGCATAGAACTGCCGTATCCACGAACAGGGGTCAGGTTGCCTTCCTGCGCTCCGATATGACCGAGCGCAGCGCCAGAGCGATGAGCATGCAAGGCGGCCTCAGCGAAAAGCCCTGCGACCCTCCTTGATCGCTCGTGGATCTCGGCGAGCCGAGCCGCGGCTTCGTCGCCGGTGTCGTCTCGCAGCGCGTGTCGCCTGGGCAGGGGCGAGATCTCGCTCTCCACGTGATCGGCCAGGACGACAGCGGCCGAAGCCATCTCACTCAGTAGTTGCTGCGCCTCTCGCAACGCGGACAGGTCCAGCTCGCCTTTTTCGCACGCGACCTGGAGGAGCTCCTCGAAGCGCGCGACATCACTAGGATCCATCACAACTACGAGAATGCCTCGTAATCCATGAGACTGCCTCGTTTCTCACGAGAGCAGACAGATGGCTCGTGTCCTGTCACGTTCGAGCTTCAGGAATGAGCCTTCTTTGAGCTCGGCGCCTCAGAATGCATCGAAGCCCGGAAGCATCATGTGCGGCACATTCGGGGAAGTTACCTTCGCAACTGCCGCGCGAGCCGGCCTGGCTGAGCATGGCCGCCCTGGGGTCGATGCCGCAGCGGCAGATGCCGGTGAGTTTCGAATGCCGCACTTCCGGGGTGCGGCGGCATTACCTCAGCGGACCGCTGCTCATCGACGTGATCGGCTCGGCCGGGCCGCGGTTCGAGGGTGATCGCTGCGGCGCCCGGCACGTCAGTCAGGTCACCGACATCAGGGTCTGTGCCGATGACCGACCGATATCCGAAGGCGGGTCCGTTCAGCGGACGGGCAGGCCGGTGACCGCGCGGCCGATGATCAGCCGCTGGATCTCGGACGTCCCCTCGAAGATGGTGTAGATCTTGGCGTCGCGGTGGAAGCGTTCCACCGGGTGGTCCCGCGTGTAGCCGGCGCCGCCCAGGATCTGGATGGCCTGTTCGGTCACCCAGACCGCCGTCTCCCCCGCCACCAGCTTGGACATCGACCCCTCGGCCTGTTCGAACTGCCGGCCGTTGCGGGCCATCCAGGCGGCGCGCCAGGTCAGCAGGCGGGCCACGTCCACGCGGGTGGCCATCTCGGCCAGAAGGAAGGCGATGGCCTGGTTCTCGCCGATCTTGCGGCCGAACTGCTCCCGCTCACGGGCGTAGTCACGGGCGTACTCGTAGGCGGCGCGGGCGATGCCAACGGCCATCGCGGCCACCACGGGGCGGGTGGTCTCGAAGGTGCGCATCGCGCCCTGCTCGCCCGCCCGCTCGCCGTTGCGGACCCTGGCGAGGCGGGCGTCGAGTTTGTCCCTGCCGCCGAGCAGGCAGGAGCCGGGCACCCGGACGTTGTCCAGGACGACCTCGGCGGTGTGGGAGGCGCGGATGCCGTGTTTGCGGAACTTCTGCCCCATCGACAGACCGGGCGTGCCGGGCGGGATGACGAAGGTCGCCTGACCCCGGGTGCCGAGGGCGGGGTCGACGGAGGCGACGATGACGTGGACGTTGGCGATGCCGCCGTTGGTGGCCCAGGTCTTGACGCCGTTGATGATCCAGTCGCCTCCGTCGGGGACGGCGCGGGTGCGGATGGAGCCGATGTCGGAGCCGGCGTCGGGCTCGGAGGCGCAGAAGGCGCCCAGTTTGATGTCGTTCTCCGTGCCGAACATCTGCGGCAGCCATTCGCCCATCTGCTCCGGCGTGCCGTTGGCGGAGAGCGCGGCGGCGGCCAGGCCGGTGCCGACGATGGACAGGCCGATGCCGGCGTCGCCCCAGAAGATCTCCTCGAACGCCACGGGCAGCGCGAGGCCGCTCTCCTCGAACCACTGGGTGGCGAAGAAGTCGAGCGAGTAGAGGCCGATCTTGGCGGCCTCCTGGATGACGGGCCAGGGCGTCTCCTCGCGCTCGTCCCATTCGGCCCCGGCCGGGCGGACCACGTCGCGGGCGAACGCGTGCACCCAGTCGCGCACCTCGGCCACGTCACCGCTCAGTTCCGGACAAAAGCCGCTCATGCCCGCGCTCCCTGATATATCCGCGTATGTTCACTTTGGCCCGTGCGCGAACGCCCGTGCGCGAGTGACTCCTGCACGAACCGCCGGGCGCGCCGCCAGGCCACCCCTGCCGGCGCAGCCGACGTGGTGGCAACAACTTACCGATCAGTAGCCCGCATCGGAAGCCGGGGGTCCGTCAGGGCCGCACGGTGACCATCGGCGGGCGTTCGGAGATGGAGACGTCCCTGGTCACCGGCTCATGGCCGCCGGCCGTACGGCGGAACTGCGTGAGCAGTGCGGCGGGATCGTGCGACGCCTTGATCTTGCCCTGACGCTCCAGCCGTGACCAGGCGGCGAGCATGATCTGCGCGGCCATCCCGCCGAGAGCCTCGGTGGACTGCGGCGCGTGCGCCCGCGAGCCCAGGTCGACCTGGGCCAGCCCGTCGAGCCCGACCAGCTCCACCAGGTCGATCAGCAGCCCGAGCTCCACCCCGTAGCCGGTGACGAACGGCACGCGTTCGAGCGCGGAGCGGCGGCCGGCGTACTCGCCCGCCAGCGGCTGGACGAACCCGGCCAGCTCGGGCCAGTGCAGGTTGATCAACGGCCGGGCGACCAGCTCCGTGACTCGCCCGCCGCCGTTGGCGAGACCGCCCAGCGGGCGGTCATAACACCCCTTGACGTACGAAATGCCCGGGTCGGCCAGCAGCGGCCCGAGTAGCCCGGTCACCAGGGAGGCGCGAAAGTCACGGATGTCGGCGTCGACGAACGCCAGGATGTCGCCCGAGGTGACCGCCAGCGACTTCCAGAGCGCCTCGCCCTTGCCGTCGAGCGGCTTGAGGTGCGGCAGGATCTCGTCCTGCGCGTGCACCCGCGCTCCCGCCCGGGCGGCCACCGCGGCTGTGTCGTCGGTGGAGCGCGAGTCGATGACCACGATCTCGTCGACGACGGCGGACAACTCCCGCCGAATCACCCCGACGATCTCTCCCACGGTCTCGCGCTCGTCCCGGGCCGGCAGGACGACGCTGATCGAGACGTCGCCCTTGGCCTCGGCGAGCGCGCCGAGCGGCCAGTCGGCGGCGGAGTAGGTGCGGTGACGCAGCCAGGCACGCACCTCGGGCAGCACACGCCCCTCCCCCGTCGATGACACGCCCCAAGCTTAGGGCGTGGCCTCGATCGGCTCGTCGCCGAGTGCCGCGACGGGCTTCCCGCACGCGGGAGACCGCCACGGCTCACGGGCGATGCGGTGGAGGAAAGGCTCCCGGCGGGCAACACGGCGCGCGGGGGCACCGCCGGCAGGAGGGTCAGGCCGTCGCCGCGTGCCGTTCGAGGAAGGTGTAGACGTCGGCCTCGTCCACGCCGGGGAACGAACCGGGCGGCAGGGCGGCCAGCACGTGGGAGTTGCCCCGGGCCGACGGCCAGGCGTAGCCCTCCCAGCGTTCGGCCAGCTCGGTGGGCGGGCGGCGGCAGCAGTCGCCGTTGGGGCAGTTGGACTTGGTGCGGTGGGTGGTCTCGCGCCCCCGGAACCAGCGCGACTCCTTGAACGGCACGCCCAGCGTGATCGCGAAGTCCCGCTCGCGGGAGGGATCGACGTGGGCGACGCAGAAGTACGTGCCGGTGGGCGAGTCGGAGTACTGGTAGAAGACGGAGAAGCGGTCGGGCGAGGCGAACACCTGCCGCCCCGACCACTGCAGGCACATCCGCTGGCCCTCGATCGCGCCCTGCTCGTCGGCGGGGAAGACGATGCCGTCGTTCTCGTACGCCTTGTAGATGATGCCGCCCGCGTCGTTGCGGACGAAGTGGCAGACCAGGTCGAGGTGGTGGGTCGCCAGGTTGGTGAAACGGTGGGCGGCCATCTCGTAGGACACGGCGAACACGTCGCGCAGGTCCTCCACCGACAGCGCGCGGTCGGCCTTGGCCTCCTTCAGATACAGGGCGGCGGCCTTCTCGGGGACGAGCACGGCGGCGGCGAAGTAGTTGGCCTCGGTCCGCTGGCGCAGGAAGTCGGCGAAGTCGCGCGGCTTGTCGTGGCCGAGGGCGAGGTGGCCCAGGGTCTGCAGCAGGATCGTGCGGGGGGTGTGCATGCCGAGTTGTTCGTGCTTGACGTAGATGCGGCGGTTGCGCAGGTCGGTGATGGAGCGCACCGATCGGGGCAGGTCCTGCGCGGTGTGCACGGTGTAGCCGAAGTGGGTGACGAGGCTCTGGATCGTGCTCTGCGACAGGGCGCCGGTGCGGTAGCCGACCGAGTCGAGCGCCTCGGCGGCGGCCTTCTCGATCTCGGGGAAGTAGTTGCCCAGCTCGCGTTGCGTACGCCGTAGCTCGGCGTTGGCGGCCCTGGCCTCTTCGGGGGTGGCGGTGCCTCTCGCCTGCCGGGCGCGGAGCTCGCCGTACAGGCCGAGGAGGTGTTCGAGCACGTCGTTGGGGACCCGGGCGGAGACTTTGAGCCGGGGCAGGCCGAGCGCCGCGTAGATGGGGTCGCGCTGCGCCTCCTCCAGCGCGATCTCGAGCTGGGCGCGGCGGTTGGGCGGCTGGCGGCGCAGCAGCTCCTCGACGGGCACTCCCAGCGCGCCTGCCAGCGACTTGAGCAGCGACAGCTTCGGCTCGCGCTTGCCGTTCTCCAGGAGCGACAGCTGGCTGGGCGCCCTGCTGACGCGGCTGCCCAGGTCGGAGAGGGTCAGGCCGCGTTGTTTGCGCAGGTGGCGGAGGCGCTGCCCAAACGCGATGAGATCGAGCTCCTGCGTCAAAGACAGCGGTTCTTCTCCCAGCAAGGACGCCATGTGGGCATCTTAGTCGGAAATTCCGCCTATCTTCCAGGCCCCGACCCGCCTCCGGGTGCCTGGCGCGGATGTGACAGCCGCCGCCCGCCCGCGCGGGCCGTGTCACATGAATGGTCTAGTCCATCGGGAAAACTCTCGTTTTCTTCTCCATTGAATACTGGCGAGTCTTGACTGTGTAGAAAATTTGGCGATTCTTCTGCACGTACACCACTGTTGATCGCCCCCTTGCCGGGCAGAGACTCGACACAAGCCCCAGGGGACGACAAAGGAGTGGAAACATGGACGATCGCCTCAAGGGAGCTGCTGAGCAGCTGCGGAACGAATGGGACAACGACCCTCGCTGGGAGGGCATCGAGCGCACCTACAGCGCCGAAGACGTGGTCCGGTTGCGGGGCAGCATCCAGGAGGAGCACACGCTGGCCCGGCGCGGCGCCGAGCGCCTGTGGAAGCTCCTGCAGACCGAGGACTACGTCCACGCCCTCGGCGCGCTGACCGGCAACCAGGCGGTGCAGCAGGTGAAGGCCGGGCTCCAGGCCATCTACCTGTCCGGCTGGCAGGTCGCCGCCGATGCCAACCTGGGCGGCCAGACCTATCCCGACCAGAGCCTGTACCCGGCCAACTCGGTCCCCGCCGTGGTCCGCCGCATCAACAACGCGTTGCTCCGCGCCGATCAGATCAGCTGGTCCGAGGGTGAGTCACGCGAGTGGCTGGCGCCGATCGTGGCCGACGCCGAAGCCGGCTTCGGTGGCGTGCTGAACGCCTTCGAGCTGATGAAGGGCATGATCGCCGCCGGCGCGGCGGGCGTGCACTGGGAGGACCAGCTGGCCTCCGAGAAGAAGTGCGGCCACCTGGGCGGCAAGGTGCTGATCCCGACCGGCCAGCACATCAAGACGCTCAACGCCGCCCGGCTCGCCGCCGACGTGGCCGGCGTCCCGTCACTGATCATCGCGCGGACCGACGCCCAGGCCGCGACGCTCCTGACCAGCGACGTGGACCCCCGCGACCAGCGCTTCACCACCGGCGACCGCACCGCCGAGGGCTTCTACCGGGTGCGCAACGGCGTCGAGGCGTGCATCGCGCGCGGCCTCGCCTACGCCCCGCACTCCGAGCTGCTCTGGATGGAGACCGGCACCCCCGACCTCGACGTGGCCCGTGAGTTCGCCGAGGCGATCAAGGCCGAGTATCCCGACCAGATGCTCGCCTACAACTGCTCGCCGTCCTTCAACTGGAAGAAGCACCTCGACGACTCCACGATCGCCAAGTTCCAGCGGGAGCTGGGGCACATGGGGTACAAGTTCCAGTTCATCACGCTGGCCGGCTTCCACTCGCTCAACTACTCCATGTTCGACCTGGCCCAGGGCTACGCCGCCGACGGCATGACCGCCTACGTCGAGCTGCAGGAGGCGGAGTTCGCGGCCGAGTCGCGTGGCTACACCGCCACCCGCCACCAGCGCGAGGTCGGCACCGGCTACTTCGACCTGATCAGCACGGCCGTCGCGCCCGACTCCTCGACGACCGCGTACAAGGGCTCGACCGAAGAGGAGCAGTTCACCGCCGCTCACTGACACTCCTGGCTCGCCGGCCACCACCAGGGCATGGGTAGGTTCCCCCGGCGACGAAGGGCCGCGCCAGGCTCCCCCCGGCCTGGCGCGGCCCTTCCATGTCCGGATGCCCTGTCGGGACGCCCTGTCGGGACGCCCTGTCGAAACGCCTTCGTGCAACGGTTTCCCACCCGATCCGCTCTGAGAGATGACGGAGACGAGGAAAGGGCGAAGGCTGGTGGAACCAGACTCCCGTTTCGCGGAGTTCGTGGCCGAACGCGGCGACGCGCTGCTGCGCTACGGCCACGTACTGGCCGGGAACCCGCACGACGCGGCCGACCTGGTGCAGGAGACCCTGATCAAGCTGCGCGGGGCCTGGCCACGGGTGCGGGCCAAGGACAACCCGGAGAGTTACGCGCGCACCACCATGGCCCGGCTGCACATCCGTGCCTGGCGGCTGCGGCGGCGCGAGCTGCTCGCCTGGGACCTGCCCGAGGGCGAGCACCACGACGTGCTGCCCCGTGGCGACGAGCAGGCGCTCTGGCAGGCGCTGGCGACGCTGCCCCGCAAGCAGCGGACGGTCCTGGTGCTGCGCTACTACGAGCAGCTGACCGACGCGGAGATCGCACAGGTGCTGGGCATCTCCCGGGGCACCGTGCGCAGCCAGGCCTCGCGGGCGCTCGACAAGCTCCGCGCCGCCGCACCGGAGGCCATCAACCCACAGCCCGTACGGGGGGACGCGCGATGAACGACCTGGAAGAGACCCTGCGCAGGACCCTCGGTCACGCCGCGGGGCAGGCGCCGCCGGCGCCGGACCGGCTGGCCGAGGCCGTGGAGGCCGGCTACCGCAGGCGGCGGCACCGCGGCCAGGCACTGCTGGCCGCCGGGGCGGTCGTGCTGCTGGCGGGCGGCGCGGCCATCGCGCTGCGCGGCGAAACGCTCCAGACCCTGCCGGCCACCGTCCCGACCGAGACGCCATCGGCCGTCTCGACGACGCCGCCCCCTCCGATCGAGCAGGTCTGGCCGCAGGCGGTGCGGACACTGCCGGTCAAGCTTCCAGGCGGGCGGACCATCCGCGAGATCAGACGCATCGACGACCACACGCTCCTCGTCACGACGTGGTCCCGCTTCGAGAGGACGAATGCCGTCTACGCCTACGACCTGGACACGCGGAAACTGCGCAAGATCGCCGACGTGCCGACGCCCCGGGGCACCGTGCTGTACGCCTCCGGCTTCGAGGTCGGCGGCGGCAGGGTGCTCTGGTGGACCGCGCTGGAGGGCGGCAAGGGGCAGATCTGGTCGGCGCCCCTCGCGGGCGGCCAGGCCGAGATCGTGGTCACCCATCCGGTCGACGACGGCGGCTTCGACGCTCTGGAAGTGGCCGGCGACCGGATCGTCTTCTCGGTGCGGGCCGGCGGGGTCTTCACCGCGCCACTCGGCGGAGGCCCGGCGGAGCCCGTCGAGGGGGGCACGGGCATGCACCTGCTGGCCTGGCCGTGGATCGGCCCGTCAGGAGGGTACGGCCCCACGGACGAGCCCAGGTTCGGCTCGATCCGCAACGTCGAGACCGGCGAGACCGACACGGCCGTCACCCAGGTGGACGAGAAGCACATCGTCTGCGGCCTGACCTTCTGCGTGGGCGCCAAGCCCACCGGCCCGTCCTTCCACCGGCTGCGTGACGGCTCCGGGGAACAGAAACTGCCCGGCGGGATGCACCCGCTCGCCCTGCCCGGCCGCTTCCACACCGCGTCGGTGCTCGGCGAGGGTCCGCGCCGGCAGGGCTTGGGCGTGGGCCGGCAGGTCCTGGGCGCCGTGTTGTACGACATGACGACCGGGAAGTCCGCCGACCTCGGCGTCCGGCCGGAGGACGACGGCCTGCGGATGAGCTACCCGGACAACCGGCGACCACTGCTCGTCTACACGGTCGGCGACCAGCTCCGCGTCATCGACCTGACCAGGATCCCTTGACGTCCTCCCCGCCCGAGCCGGGCGAAGATCGGACGTGCCGGGACGGGACCGTCAGCACGCCGGCCGGTTCTCATGAAGAGCCGGTGGGGGTGGGCGAGGGTGACTGCGGCACTGAAGGGGTGGCGGAGGGGTCCGGTGACTCGCCTGGCCCCTCCTGCGGGATCGTGGTGATCGACGTGGTGGGTCGCGGGCAGCCGCGCCTGGCCGCGTCGGCGCGGCGTCTGGCCGCCGGGCCGGCGCACGGGTCGCCGTCGTCCTGGCCGCCGGGGTCCCTGGTCACCGGCGGCCGGGAGCCGGTCTGCCGCTCGGGCGTGGGGTCGGGGACCGTGGACGGGCCCCGGGTGCGAGTCCCGGTGACTTGCACGGTGGGCGTGGCGGGCGTGGCGGGCGACCAGGTGCCGGCGCTGGCCGGGACGCCCCCGGTGAGGGTGGCCGGCGGCCGTAGCGTCGAGTCGGCCGTGGCCTTCGGCACGTGCGACTGAACGGCCACCGGGAGGTCGGGCAACGGGGAGCCACCGCCGATGCGCGTGTCACCGCCGCCGGACGCGGCGACCACCGTCACCGCGGCGATCGACACCGTGGCCAGCGCCGCGAAGCCGGCGTGCGACAGGCCGGCCCCGCCCCTGGCCTTGCGCCCGCGCTCGGGCGCGGCGGGCCGCCGGTCGCCGGGCGGCGGCGCACCGCGCTCGGGCGCGGTGGGCCCTCGGTCGCCGGGCGGCGGCGC
>NZ_BMNH01000049.1 GCF_014646355.1 Nonomuraea cavernae | reverse complement strand
GCTGCGTTCCGTTACTCTTCGCCGGGTCCGGAACAGCGCCGCGCGCGAAGTTCGCAGGTGTGTTGCTCGCGTCCACTAGGCAATTCTGAGACTGCAAACAGCGTTTGTTTGTTTGTTTGTTTCATAGGGTTACGGCGGTTATGGCGGGAAGGAAACACCCGGTTACATTCCGAACCCGGAAGTTAAGCTTCCCAGCGCCGATGGTACTGCACTCGGGAGGGTGTGGGAGAGTAGGTCACCGCCGGACAATTGTTTGAGAAGGGCTCCACCGTTGGGTGGGGCCCTTCTCGCGTTTCAGGGGCGGTGACGCGGAGGCTGTCGTGGTTGTCGTGCGACGGCTTGTTGAGGGCCGAGTAGTCCTCTGACACCTGCATGGCGACCAGATACTGACCTTCTCCGCGGACACGCAACCAACTGGCGAGCCATGGCGTGCCTTCGGGCACCCAGTAGTAGGGGGCGTGGCGGCCGCCGGCGTCGTCGAAGACGTTGGCCCCGGGCATGACGGTGAGATCGGGATCCTTCTCGGTGTGGGAAGAGGCGAACTCGATGGTGACGCCGGCGCAGATCAGCGGCGGCAGGTCGTCGATGTCGTAGATGTGGGAGCCGTCGCGGGGATGTGCCTTGCCGCCGAACGCACGCCAGTGGTTGCGGATCTCGGCCGTGGCCGGACAGGGCTGGAACCGATCGAGGAGGGCGTCCAGGTCGCCGTTCCACGTGTAGGCCCGGTACAGGGTCAACGTGCACTTGGCGGCGAAGTCCTCGGCCGCCTTGAGCTCGTTGCCACGACGGCAGCGGTCGAGGCCGCTGCGGCCCAGTTGCCTCGTCAGCTGCCCGGCGCGGGCTGTCCAGTCGAGGCGCATGGTGAGTGCCTTCCTGGCGATGGCCCGGTGCTCCGCCACCTCCGCGGCCATCGGTGTGATCGTAGGGGAGCGGACGGCGAGCTCCACGGCACAGGAAGACAGCACGAGCGCCACTGCGGAGAGCAGCGTCGTGGCGAGCTGAGTGGGCGGTGTCACACCGGGTGAGATGCGTTGACGGAGAGCAAAGTTCGGCGGTGTCAGGGAGTGGTCAGATGTGCAACTCGCCGGAGACCACGGTCACCGCGCGTCCGGCGAGATGGACCCGGTCGCCGTCGGCCTTGACGCGTACGAGCCCGCCACGAGCGGAGAGCTGTGCTCCCACCAATTCGGCCCGGCCCAACCGCGCCGACCAGTAGGGGGCGAGGGCGCAGTGGGCTGAGCCCGTGACCGGATCCTCGGGCACGCCGACATTGGGGGCGAAGAACCGCGACACGAAGTCGGTCGACGAGCCGGCCGCCGTGACGATGACCCCGCGGGCGTCGATCGAGGCCAGAGCTTCGATGTCGGGCGCGAGTGTGCGTACCGACTCCTCGCTCGGGAGCTCTACCAGTAGGTCGAGCTGGCTCCTTGCGACCTGCACCGGAGTGACTCCGAGGGCTTTTTCCAGACCTGCCGGAAGTGTGGCCGGTGTCACTTCTTTGGCTGGAAAATCCATCGTGATCAGGCCGTCGGGGGTGCGATTCACCGTGAGGCTTCCGCTGGCCGTACTGAATTCGACCTGGCCTGAGGCGGCGCCCGTCGAATAGAGGACGTGTGCCGTGGCCAGCGTCGCGTGGCCGCAGAGGGACACCTCGACGGCGGGGGTGAACCAGCGGAGCGAATCGCCGAGCAGGAAGGCGGTCTCGGACAGCCGCATCTCAGCCGCCACGGCCTGCATCCACGCGTCGGGAGCCGCGGACTCCAGCAGGCAGACCGCGGCGGGATTGCCTCGGAAAGGAGTGTCAGTGAAGGCGTCTACAGTGAAGAGGCGCATGAGTTGATGCTATCGGGGGAGAGATATCCAGATGAAACCAGACTGCTAGCGGGACAGAATGAAATTGGCTGTGGGCGTGTCGCATGGCGAACACGGAATCGTCGGTTACCGTCCAATGTGTAGGGACGTGCCGATTGCGGTGAGTTCCTGAGGAAAGGACAAACCGATGGGGGCAGTGCGCAAGGTGGTGAGCTACCTTGGCCTGGGCGGGATTGATCACTACGACGAGCAGTACGACGATGAGCAGTACGAAGAGGAGTACATGCCGGCGACGGAGCGGGCCGCCAGGAGGTGGCGTGCGTCCGTTGACTCTTCACGGATCGTGATGATCCAGCCACTCAAGTACAACGACGCGCCGATGATCGGGCAGCATTTCCGTGACGGCCAGACGGTCATCATGGACGTGACGGGCATGCCGATGCCCGAGGCGACCAGGATGGTCGACTTCGCGGCGGGCCTGGCCTACGGCTGTGAGGGACGGATCGAGCGCATCGCCGATCGGGTCTTCCTGCTGGCGCCGGCCCACGTGGAGATCGAGACGACCTAGGCCGCGCGCGGGCCGCGACGGATCAGCCGGGTGAGCTCGGCTGAGTCGTCTGCGGCCTGTTTTGCGCGTGCCTCCGCCTCGCGGGCGTAGGCGTGCAAGGCCCAGACGGCCCCGTCGGCCAGCTCTCTGAGCTCGGCGATCCGCGCGGCCACGTACTTGGCGTCTGATTCGACGGTCTTGCGCCGCTGCCAGAGCCGCCAGCCCGCGAGCCCGAGCAGAGCCGCTCCCGTCCCAGCGAGGAGCCAACTGGTGAGCGGCGCCCCGGCCAGGCAGCAGACGCCGGCGACGATCAGCAGGATGGCCGCCCACGGCGGGCGCCGGGGGTGCATTCCCTCGGCCACGATGGCAGCCTCGGCCTCGGCGAGTGACTCGTCATCGGGGCCTTCGGGGCGGAGCAGGATGTGGTGACCGAGCAGGGTCACCGTGAGCGTGGCGGGTGGGGTGAGGCGGCAGTCGTTTTCGAGCTCCTCGGCCAGGCCGCGCAGGAGCGGCGCAGCCACATGCAGGGCGATCGCCGCCAGGTGCGGGTCGGCACCCGGGCGCAGGTCGTCGAGCAGGTGTGAGGTCAGCGAGGCCATCGGGCCCGAGGGGCCGCCGAGGCCGATGAGCGAGCGGAGCACGGCGAGTGGCTCGTCTTCGGCCCACGCTGTGACCGGGCTGCCGGTGCTGTTGGTGAGTGGAGTGGAGGAGTCGTGCTCCGCCTGTCTGGTCGAGGTGATCTCCGTGCAGCGGGCGCGCAGCCGGGCCAGTCGTGCGGCCGCCTGGGCGGGTCTGGCCAGCTCAGGGATCTCGGCCATCTCGGGGAAGTCGATCAGGGAGACCGGCACCACCACGGTGGGCTCGCCGGGGACGACCGCCTGCACCCACTGCCGCTGGTCGGCGTGGTCGGGTACGCCCAGTGCGTCGAGCTTGCGGAGCACGAAGATCTTCCCGGCCGGACCGTAGGCGCCTCTGGCGGCGGCCAGCCAGAGGGAGCGCTGCCCGTGGGTCACCGGTTGGTCGACCGACAGCTCACCGAAGGCGGTGCCCAGCCAGGAGGCGTGGATGCGGCTGCCGTGGCCCGCGACGGCCAAGGCCAGGCAGAGGAAGAGGGCGGTGCGTTGCTGGTCGCGCCCCGCGGCTCTGCTCAGTGGCTCGAGTGGATCATCTCCGGCGAGGATCGCCACCAGGGCCTGGACGGCCGGAGGCAGCCAGTCGCCGGGGATGTCGTCGAAAGCCGGTGCGGTCGGAGGCACGGTGCCGTTGGCGGCAAGGTGTGCCAGCAGTGCCTCTGCGTAGCGGTGCAGCTCTGTCGTCGCTTGGGGGTTGGCAGTCAGGTCCGTGCTCAAGGCAGAGAACTCCCCCATCTTCGGCCCGGTTCATGACCGCGTAAAGCCTATCGGTGGGCGCGCCAACGAGGTGGAGGCGCGCCCACAGAGGGTGTCACATGCGCTCGGGAACCGGGACGCCCAGCAGATCGAGCCCGGACTCCAGCACCCGGAGGGTCAGCGCGCACAACGCCAGCCGCGACGCGCGCGTCTCGGCGTCGACGCCCTCCTTGAGCACGGGGCAGCCCTCGAAGAAGGCGGTGAAGGCCGTGGCGGTCGCGTAGATGAACGCGCACAGCCGGTGGGGTTCGTTCAGCTCGGCGGTCTTCGCCACCACGGCGCCGAAATCCAGCAGTTGGAGCGCCAGCGCGCGCTCGGCCGGATGCCCCAGGACGATCGGCCCCGTGGCGGTGGCCGGGTCGACGCCGCCCCTGCGGAAGATCGAGCGGATCCTCGCCTGGGCGTACTGCAGGTAGGGGGCCGTGTTGCCGGTCAGGCTGAGCATGCGGTCGAAGTCGAAGACGTACTCGCTGTCGTGGCTGATCGACAGGTCGGCGTACTTGACCGCGCCCATGCCGACGGCGTGGGCGATCTCGTCGCGGGTCTCGTCGTCGTAGCCGCGATCGGCGATCACCGCGGAGGCGCGGTCGACGGCCTCCTGCAGCAGCTCCGTCAGCTTGATGGACTCGCCGGAGCGGGTCTTGAACCGGCGCCCGTCCTTGCCGAGCATCATGCCGATCTGGACGTGCTCCGCCGACACGGTGTCGGGCAGCCAGCCCGCGAGCCGGGCGGCGGCGAACACCATGCGGAAGTGGAGCGCCTGGTCTGCGCCCACCACATAGAGGATGCGGTCGCTCTTGAGGTCGTGGACGCGGTAGCGGATCGCCGCCATGTCGGTGGAGGCGTAGCCGTAGCCGCCGTCGCTCTTCCTGACGATGAGCGGGAGCGGCTTGTCGTCGGAGCCGGTGAAGCCGGGCGGGAAGACGCAGAGCGCGCCCTCGCTCATCACGGCCACTCCCGAGCTCTCCAGGTCGTCGCAGGTCTTCTCGAGCATCGGGTTGTACATGCTCTCGCCGGCGATGTCGGCGTCGGTGAGCGTGACGCCGAGCATGGAGTAGACCTTGTTGAAGTAGCGGACCGTGGCGTCCATGAACACGTGCCAGAGCCGGATGGTGTCGGGGTCGCCCGACTGCAGCGTGGTCACCCGGACGCGGGAGCGCAGCTTGAACGCCTCGTCGTCGTCGAACTTCCGCCGGGCGGCCTGGTAGAACTCGGTGCCCATGCCGGCTTCGAGCTGCGCGACCGCGGTCTCCTCGCCGATGTCGAGCAGGTGCTCGATCAGCATGCCGAACGGGGTGCCCCAGTCGCCCAGGTGGTTCTGCCGTATGACGGTGTTGCCGAGGTGCTCGTGGATGCGGGCCAGCGAGTCGCCCACGATGGTGGTGCGGAGGTGGCCGACGTGCATCTCCTTGGCCGCGTTGGGGGCGGAGTAGTCGATCACCACCGTCTGCGGCGGCATGGTCGTGCCGACGCCGGTGCGCGGGTCGGCGAGCATGCCCGCGGCACCCGAGGCGATCCACGAGTCGTCGAGCGTGATGTTGAGGAAGCCCGGTCCGCTGACCTCGACGGTGCCGGGAAAGTCGGACAGCTCGGCGGCGAGGGCCTCGGCGACCTCCCGCGGGGACCGTCGCAGTCGCTTGCCCAGGCTCATCGCGACGTTCGCCTGGAAGTCGGCGAACTGGGAGGGCCGGATCAGCGGGTCTGCGTCGGCGTGCTCGGGGCCGAACGCGTTGGCCAGCGCCTGCTGGACGCGCTCGGTGAGCACCATTTGCGGGTCGGTCATGACCTAAGGGTACCGGCGACCTTGACCTCGGCGCAGTGCGCGAACTCGGGGCTGGGTGCGGCGCCTCGACGCCGGGTTCAGCGGCGGCGATGGTGCTTCTGCGCCGAGGCGACCCGGTCGCCGATCGTGGACACGATGCCGGCGGCGGACAGGTCGACGGCAAGCCGGCAGGCGGCGCTGATGCCCGCCGCTCTGGACGAGCCGTGCGCGATGACGACGGTGCCGTTGAGGCCGAGGAGCACCGCGCCGCCGTGTGCCTCGGAGTCGAGGCGGCGGTGGAGCTCGCGGATGCGCGAACGCTGCATGAGCGCACCCAGCTGGGCCACCCTGCTGTCGCTGATCGTCTCCCTGAGCTCGCGAAACGCGTAGCGGACGGCGCCCTCCATGGTCTTGAGCGCCACGTTGCCGGTGAAGCCGTCGGTGACGATCACGTCCACGCGGCCGGTGAGCAGGTCGAATCCCTCGATGTTGCCGGTGAAGCGGATGCCGGGGGCGGCCTGGAGCAGCTCGTGTGCTCGTTTGACCAGTTTGTTGCCCTTCTCGGCCTCGCCGCCGATCGTGAGCAGGCCGACCTTCGGCTGGGCGATGTCGTAGGCCAGCTGGGCGTAGACGGTGCCGAGCTGGGCGAACTGCACCAGCATCTCGGGTTTGGTGTCGGCGTTGGCGCCCGCGTCCAGGAGCAGCGTCGGGTGAGGAAGCGTGGGGAGCGCGACGGCTATGGCCGGCCGGAGCACGCCGTGCTGGGCCTTGAGCCTGAGTCTGCCGGTGGCGACGACCCCGGCGGTCGAGCCGGCGGACACCACCGCGGACGCGTCGCCCCGTCGTACGAGATGGCAGGCGACGGCGATGCTGGAGCGGGGGCGGCGCAGGCTGGCCAGGGCGCCCTCGTCCATCGCCAGGGCCTCCTCGGCCCGGACGATCGGGATCTCCCTGGTGGCGTCGTGGTCGGCGAGGGCCTCGTAGAGCACGCGCGGCGAGCCGACGAGCACGACCGCCAGCCCGCGCTCGCGCACGGCGTGCACGGCTCCCGCGACTATCTCGTGCGGCGCGTGATCGCCACCCATGGCATCGAGCGCGATCGGCTTGCTGTCGGACACTGGTCACCTCGTACGGGCATACGAACCCGTCGTCACCGATGGAAACGCGGGCTCGGGTATGTCCGCATCGTAGGCATGGCGGATGCCCAGGTTAACGGGCGGGTGGGGGCCCGGCGCCGATGCGCGCGCTACCTGAGGTTCCAGTCGGAGACGCCGCGCGAGACGATCACCTTGGAGAACATCGATCTGCCCACGATGCGGATGAGCGGCCCGTCGTCCTCGGATCCTCCCGACACGTTGCGCTTGCCGAACATGGAGGCACCCTCGTCGATCACCCGGGCGTTGTCGGGAACCCGGACGATCATCTTGCTGAACCGGGCGTCGGCCTCGAGCGTGATCTCACGGCCGGGCAGCACGGCGTCGGACAGGTCGACGATGAGCGCTCCGAAGGTGGCCGAGAGCCTGGTGTGCCGGGACGCGACCCAGCGGCCCTTCCTGATCACCTTGCTGAACTTGGAGTCGATCGTCTGCCGCTCGACCACGCTCGGCACGTGTGACGAGGTCACGTGGGGTAGGTCTTGGGTGAGGGGGACGAGCTCGCCTACGGTCTTGGCCGTGTAGGCCGCGTCCAGACGGTCGGCGTGCTCGACGCTGGTGAGTCTTCCGGTGGCGAGTGCCTCGCTGAGCACCGCGGCGACGCGGTCGCGGTCGGCGTCGGAGGCGCGCAGGACAGGGGCGTCGGTCGTCACGGTTAGCCAGTGTACGTCCAATCGCGATATGTCGCGAGTAGTCATTCTTTGAGAAAGCTTCGAGCTCAGGGGAACCGTAGCCATCGCCCCTCGCGTCCCGATATAAGAGCCGTAGACGCGCGACAGGGCCGTGAGGTTTACAGCGGAACGAACAAAAAAGATGGGAAAGGCCTAGTGATCTTGAACCAGGCAGGAACGCGACGCTTCAGGGCGTACACGTCCAAGCATCTCGATGACCTCCTGCAGCGGGCAGGGCTCGGCGACGAGGAGCGGCTGAAGGTCCGTGCCGTCGCCACCGTGCTGCCCTTCCGGACCAACGCCTACGTTGTGGACGAACTCATAGACTGGTCGGCAGCGCCCGACGATCCGATCTACCGCCTGGTCTTCCCACAGGAGGACATGCTTCCCGCCGCCGACGTCGCGAGGCTGGCCGACCTGCTCAAGGCCGAGGCGCCCAACGCGGAGATACAGGCCGAGGCCAACAGGGTGCGAGCGCAGCTCAACCCGCACCCGGCCGGGCAGATGGAGCTCAACGTGCCCCGCATCGGCGTGGAGCCGGTGCCCGGCATGCAGCACAAATATCCGGAGACCGTGCTGTTCTTCCCCAAGCAGGGGCAGACCTGCCACGCCTACTGCACCTACTGCTTCCGGTGGGCGCAGTTCGTCGGCGACGCCGACCTGAAGTTCGCCTCCGACGACATCGGCCAGCTCGTGCGCTACCTGCACGAGCATCCCGAGGTCACCAGCGTCCTGATCACCGGCGGTGACGCCATGATCATGGGCGAGCCGGTGATCAGGCGCTACATCGAGCCGCTGCTCGGGGTCGAACAACTCGAGTCGATCCGGATCGGCACCAAGGCGCTGGCCTACTGGCCGCAGCGCTTCACCACCGACCCCGACGCCGACGCCACGCTCGAACTCTTCGAGCAGGTCACGGAGTCGGGCAAGAACCTCGCCTTCATGGCCCACTTCACGCACCCGCGGGAGCTGGAGTCGCCGCTGGTCGAGTCCGCGGTTCAGCGGATCCTCGGCAGCGGCGCGACGATCAGGACCCAGGCGCCGATGATCAGGTCGATCAACGACGACGCGGCCCTGTGGTCGGGCATGTGGCGGCGACAGCTCAGGATGGGGATGATTCCCTACTACATGTTCGTCGAGCGCGACACCGGGCCACAGGACTACTTCGCGGTGCCGCTGGCTCGGGCGTACGAGATCTTCAGGGATGCCTATTCGACGATCTCCGGGCTCTGCCGTACGGTACGCGGGCCCTCCATGTCGGCCACTCCGGGCAAGGTGTGCGTCGACGGGGTCGCCGAGATCGCCGGCGAAAAGGTGTTCGTGCTCCATTTCATCCAGGCTCGCGACCCGGCACTGGTCGGCCGGCCGTTCTTCGCGCGGTACGACCCGTCGGCGGTCTGGCTGACGGATCTGCGGCCGGCCTTCGCCGATCGTTTCCCGTTCGAGCCGACCGGCGAAGCCGCGCTGCTGACCGCCTGAGCGGTCAAGCGCAGCTCCCGCTACCTCAAAATCTGCGCCCCCGGCCCGTGACACCGGTCTTTACCGGGACCTCGTCGACGGGCCGCCGGGCGCGGATCCGAGTCGCGGGAAACGCCACGGGAAATTCCGAAATAGTCACTCGGCATTTCATGATTTGTCTCCCCGCTCGTCAGGTCTTCCATGATCTATGACCGGCCGTAAAGCCTTTGTCGAACGGGTTTTCCGGCGCCTTCACGGGTCTGGACAGGGTGATACAACTGCGTCGGTAGCTCAGCCGGGACGGCGCGCATCGTGTGGTGCCCACAGCGTGTACGCCGCGGCATTCGGGGGGTTATCGATTCGCCCATCCATTGCATTCGAGAGCGATCGATCACGAGCCGGGAAGGCAATCATGAATCGAATGATCAAGGCGGCTGCGGCCGTCGCAGCATTCGGGCTGGCGGGGGCCATGGTCTCCACGCCCGCCCAGGCCCAGGAGCGACATCTCGCCACGGAGTCCGTCGGCGACGGGTCGGCCGGCGGTCCGGGCGGGCTGCTGCGCGACCTGCTCGGCGGCCTCTGGGCGGGCAAGGATGCGGCGGTCACCGGGACGAGCGGGACCGCGGCTCCGGGCGACACGTCGGGCACGTACGGCACGTCCAGCACGTACGCGGCGCGCCGGCCCGGCCGCCCGCTGTCGTCGCTGGAGACCGGCTCGTCGGAAGCCGGCCTGCCCATCGGCGCCCGGCTGCTGGGCGCGCTGCCCGGCGTCGGCGGCCTCGGCGGCCTGACCGGCATGGCGCCGGGCGGGACGGTCGAGGGCCGGAGCCCGATGTCCGCCGTCGGAGCCCCCTCCCAGGGCGGCCGGGCGGCCCTGGACGAGGCGGGCGTGCCGTCGGCCGACAGGCTGCTGGGAGGCACGCTGTACGGCGCCGCCCGGCGGTCAGCGGAGCGGGCGCGGCTCGCGTTCGGCGCGCTGTCGAACGAACCATCGGCCGAGTTGGCCCCGGTCGTGGGGCGACTTCTGCCGCCGGAGATGGCTCCGGTGGTCGAGACCCTGCCCGGCACGGCTCGGATCGCCACGCTCGACGGCTCGGCCCCTCTTTTCCGGAGCGCCGCCATGGCGCGTAAGCTCACCGGCGCTCAGGACGAGTCGGCCATCTCGTCCGTCGGGGCCGCCGTGGCACGGACCAGCGCGGCCACGGGCTACGCAGGCCGCTACTGACGTGGTCACGGTGCTCGCCGGATCTCGCCGAGGGACCGCCGGGAGGTGCTCGGACGTCTCAGGTGCCGACGTGCGGGCAGCCTGCCGCGCGGCCGCGAGGCGAGCGGGCGAGCGCCGAGATCGCCTGGGCAGTGTGTTCCCGAGCTCTCGACACTGCCTTCGTCACACTCACGTGAAGGGTCGCTCCCGCCCCAGGTGCCGGGCGTCAGAGAGACCGGCCACGTAGGTTACGGGACCGTCCGCCCGAGCGGGCGGTCTCATGACGGGCCCAGGTGGACGCGCCTGAGCCCGGTGCGCGCGTGCCGCGTCGCCACTGCAGGGCAGCGGCGTGTCGCGGGGCGCACCCGCCGCCGACTCCGATCTTCGGGGTCGGCGGCATCCTCATGCCCGGACCATCTGCGCGACCGTCGGGACAGCGTGCTGCGCTGGCCGGAGGGTGGCCGAATCGTCTGTCAGAGGAGGCGGAGGCCGGTGCGGCGGCCGATCTGGGCCTGCAGCCGGGCCATCTGCCAATGGAGCTCGATGAGCTGCTCGGTCAGCTGGGTCTGGGGTATCTCTGCCACGTCCTCGATGGCCAGGTGGTCGATCGCGGCCGAAAGCTCTCCCATCGCGCCCCCACTCCATCTCTCCTCGTATCGAACCAACGTTCGAATCATAGCGGAACGGGGGTCACGGTGTCAGGAATTCGTCACTCGCGTCGCTCCCGTGACCATGCCGAAGGCAGGTCACGGGCAGGTGGGATCGCCGTAGGCGCGCAGGCCGGAAGGGGAGCGCGGCGTGAAAGCGTCGAGCGTCAGCCCTTGTTGTAGGCGGCGAGGACCTCTTTGGGGTCGCCGTCCATCTTGATCTTGCCCTTGTGCAGCCAGATGACGCGGTTGCAGGTCTCCTCGATGACCCGGAGGTCGTGGGCGACGAGGAAGACGGTGCCGGCCGACTCGCGGATCTGGCGGATGCGCTTCTCGCTCTTCTTGCGGAACTCGCGGTCGCCGGTGGCCAGGGCCTCGTCGATGAGCAGCACGTCGTGGGTCTTGGCCGAGGAGATGGCGAACCGGAGCCTGGCCCCCATGCCGGAGGAGTAGGTGGACATCGGCAGCTGAACGAACTCGTCGATGCCGGAGAAGTCGACGATCTCCTGGTATTTGTCCCTGACCTCGGCGGGGGTCATGCCCATGGCGTAGCAGCCGAGCACGATGTTGCGCTCACCGGTGAGCTCGCGCATGAGGGCGGCGTTGACGCCCAGCAGCGAGGGCTGGCCGTCGGTGTAGACGGCGCCGGCGTGTGGCGGCAGCAGGCCGGCGATGGCGCGCAGCAGGGTGGACTTGCCCGAGCCGTTGCGGCCCACGATGCCGATGGCGTCGCCGTGGTAGGCCACGAAGGAGACGCCTTTGACGGCGTGGACCTCCTTCATCTGCGGGCGGCCCTGGCGCTTGAGGATGCGTGTGAGGGCGTTGACGGCGTTGCCCTTCTCGGCATCGGTCGCCGCGCCGTAGACCCGGTAGACGATGTGCAGGTCGTCGACGATGACCGTGGGAGTCCCCGTGGGAACGTCAAGGGGAGCCTTGCCGGCCGGCGCCGGGTTGGGGTGCACCCTCACGTCCTTCTTTTTCGGGACGGCGGGCTCCTCGCCCTTCACCTGTGATAGCTCCTCGGTCAGCTCAGCCACGCCCGTACCTCTCCTCGGCACGCCAGAAGTACCAGAAGCCGAAGCCGAGTGCGAACACTGCCCAGAATACGCAACTTATCCACACCATCCCCGGCGGGTTGTGGCCCTGGATGAGGATGTCGCGCATGAACTCGATGTAGGAGGCCGCGGGGTTGAGGTAGTACATGGTGTCGGCCACCCACTGCGGCAGGCCGGCGCTGCCCACGACCTTCTCCTGGATCGAGAAGAACACGCCCGAGGCGTAGAGCCAGGTGCGGGTGATGAACGGCAGGAGCTGGTTGAGGTCGCGCATCGACGAGCCGAGTCGCGCCATCACCAGCCCGGCGCCGATGTTGAACATGGTCTGCAACAGGAGCACGACGGGGATCATCAGCCAGAACCACGTCGGGAACTCGCCGGTGAGGATCACGATCAGGAACAGCACGCCCATGGAGATGGCGAGCTGCTGCAGCTCCTGGATCGTGTAGGCGAGGGGGAGCGAGGCGCGGGGGAAGTGCAGCGCCCGGATCAGCGACAGGTTGCCGGAGATCGACTTGGCGCCCGCGGCCACCGACCGCTGGGTGTAGGTGAAGACGAACATCCCGGTCAGCAGGAACGCGGGATAGTTTTCGATGTTGCCCTTGCCGCCGAGCACGATGCCGAACATCACGTAGTAGATGGCGGCGTTGAGCAGGGGGGTCAGGATCTGCCAGAGCTGGCCGAGCGCCGAGCTGGAGTATTTGGAGACGTTGCGAGAGGTGGCGTAGGTGAGGATGAAATGCCGCCGCTCCCAGAGCTGGCGCACGTATACCGGGAACCTCGGCCGCGCGATGGCACGGCGAAGCCCGTATCTCGCGGCGAGCTTGGCCAGCGGCTCCTGCCCGCTCCGGCCGCCCGCCTGGGCGTCCGCGACAGCGGATTCCGGCTGACTCATGGCAAGGACTCTATTGGATCCGGCTCGGTGGAGTGCCTGCCGCGGGGGTCGCGACAGACAGTTGGACGGGCGCCTCGGGGCGTGTGGTTCCAAGGCGCCGTCAAGACTTGCACAACGGTAGCCCAGCCACCCCCCGGATGAGGGGCAAGGCGTGAGCAGTGTCGGCTAGAAGGTATTTTTGCTCGTGGTTCAAGTCCGGGACTGTGCTTGTCTGACGGTTTTGCGAAACTACGGACTGTTTGTGACTAATGACTGTGACGTTAGCTAGGCATACGTGTGACCGAACTGCAACGCGCCAGAGACTCGCTGGTAGCACGTAGTGAGGGATAGTCGCGAGCGACTGGCAGGGCGTCGGCTGGTTTGACCATGTCAGCCAAACTCGGGGGGCTTACCAGGAAATCCCCCGTCAGGCTGCTCACGATCACTGCAGCTCAGCGCTAACGCCCACCTGTAGAGGGAGGATCTTTTTACCATGCGTGTTACTAAGGGCGCACAGATCGTCGCCGGTACCGCGCTGCTCGCCATCGCGGTGGCCGCGTGTGGCGGCGGTGCATCGACCGGAGACTCCGGGACCAGCGCCGACACGCCGGTCCGCATGGAGCTCGGCGAGCCGCAGAACCTGCTGGTCCCCTCGAACACCACCGAGTCCGAGGGCGCCGAGGTCCTCGCCGCGGTGTTCGAACCGCTGGTCAACTACGACGAGAACAAGGAAGTCGTCGAGGCCGCCGCCGAGTCCATCACCACCGAGGACAACAAGGTCTGGACGATCAAGCTCAAGCCGGGCTACACCTGGCACAACGGTGAGCCCTTGATCGCGCAGAACTATATCGACGCCTGGAACTACGCGGCCAACCAGGACAACGCGCAGGGCGCCGGTTACTTCTTCGGCCGAGTCGAGGGTCACGCCGACCTCAACCCGGGCGAGGGCAAGCAGGTCACCACCAAGGAGATGAGCGGCCTCAAGGCGGTCGACGACACGACCCTCCAGGTCACCCTGACCGCTCCGTTCTCCCAGTTCAGGACCATGCTGGGCTACACCGCGTTCTACCCGCTGCCCAAGGCCGCCTTCGGCGCCGACGGCAAGGTGACCAACGAGTACGGCGAGAAGCCGATCGGGCAGGGCCTGTTCAAGCTCGACAAGCCGTACAAGAAGGGCACCGACCAGACGATCGACCTGTCGATCTACGACAAGTACCCGGCCAAGAAGCCGAGCAACTGGACGAAGCTTCAGTTCAAGCTCTACAACAGCTCGGAGACGGCGTACAACGACCTCCAGGGCGACAACGTCGACATCCAGGACCAGCTGCCCGCCTCGGCGATCGCCAGCGCCAAGACGGCCCTGGGCGACCGCTACACGGACCAGCCTGACGCCGGCATCGGCTACATCGGCTTCCCGCTGCAGTACAACGACGAGTACAAGGACATCAAGGTCCGCGAGGCCATCTCGATGGCCATCGACCGCAAGACGATCGCCGAGACGGTCTTCGCCGGCACCCGCGCGCCGGCCGACGACTTCATCAACCCGGCCATCGCGGGCTACCGCCAGGGCGCCTGCGCCGCCTGCACCTACGACCCGGGCAAGGCCAAGGAGCAGTACGCCGCGGCCAAGGGCCCGGCCAAGCTGGAGCTCGGCTACAACGCCGACGGCGGCCACAAGGAGTGGATCGAGGCCGTCGCCAACAACCTCCGCGCCAACCTCGGCGTCGAGGTGACGGTCAAGCCGTTCGAGAAGTTCGCCAACATCCTGGACGACCTCGACGCCAAGAAGTACAAGGGCATGTTCCGCATGGGGTGGGCCATCGACTACCCCTCGCCCGAGAACTACCTGACGCCGATCTTCTCCACGGGTGCCATCACCACGGGCTCCAACTACGCCGGCTACTCCAACAAGGAGTTCGACGAGGCGGTCGCCAAGGGTGACCAGGCGGCGACCCCTGAGGAAGGGCTCAAGCTCTACCAGCAGGCGGACGACATCCTGATCAAGGACCTCCCGTACATCCCGGTGTACTTCTACCGGAACAACTCGGGCTACTCCACCAAGGTCAAGAACGTCAAGATCAACCTGCTCAACCAGGTTGAGTGGGCTGACGTCGAGAAGGCCTGACGTATTTTCCGGGGATGGGCGGCACGCCCGCCCATCCCTTGAGAGCCCGCCGTGAAGGCAGTCGCTTGGGCCCCGCAACCCTAGGTTCCCAGGGGCTGCCTTCTGGCATGTACGGGAGGCTTGTATGGGCCGTTACATCATTCGGCGCCTGATCCAGGCGATACCAGTCCTGCTGGGCGCCACCCTGTTCATCTTCGCCATCGTGTTCGCGCTGCCCGGAGACCCCGTCGCGGCCCTGGCCGGCGAGAAGCGGCAGGATCCGGCGATCGTCGCGATCATCCGCGACCAGTATCACCTCAACGATCCGCTGCTCCTGCAGTACTGGCACTACATCAGCGGTCTCCTCTTCGAGGGCGACCTCGGCAAGACGTTCGCCGGTGTCCCCGTCTCCCAGTTGCTGGCGGGCAAGCTCCAGGTCACACTGAACCTGGCCCTTGTCGCGCTGGTCATGGAGGCGGTCATCGGCGTCCTGCTGGGTCTGTGGGCGGCGCTGCGGCGCGGCCGGGCCACCGACACCGGGATCCTGGCTTCGACGCTGCTGCTCATCTCGGTCCCGACGCTGGTCACCGGCTTCGTCCTGCAGCTGTGGCTGGGGGTCTGGCTGAAGCAGGTCACGGGCACCGAGATCTTCCCGATCGCCGGAGCCACCCAGGGCCTGAAGTCCTATCTGCTGCCCGGTTTCGTGCTGGCGGGCACGTCGATCGCCTATCTCACCCGGCTCACTCGAACGAGCCTGGTCGAGACGCTGAGATCCGACTACATCCGCACGGCCACGGCCAAGGGCCTGTCCAGACGAAGGGTCATCGGCAGGCACGGGTTGCGCAACGCGTTGATCCCGCTGGTCACCTATCTGGGAGCCGACCTGGGCGCCCTGATGGGAGGCGCGGTGATCACCGAGACGATCTTCAACCTGCCCGGCATCGGCAACCAGCTCTATCAGGGTGTTTACCTGCGTGAGCAACCGATCGTCGTAGGCATCGTGACAATCCTGGTGTTGGTGTACATCCTGGCGAATCTGATCGTCGACATGCTGTACGCCGTGCTCGACCCGAGGATCCGCTATGAGTGACACCCCACAGGTCGAACCTGTGCCCCAGGAGACCAGGACGCTGACCAAGGATCAGGTCGTGGCGACCCCGCCGCCGGTGAAGCGCCCGAAGGAGGCCAGGCCGGCCAGCCTGTGGGGCGACGCCTGGCACGATCTGCGCCGTAGGCCGATGTTCATCGTCTCGCTGGTGCTCATCGCGATCCTGCTGGTCATGTCGTTCTGGCCGTCGTTGTTCTCCTCGATCGACCCGTTCTCGGCGAGGACCTGCGAGCTGGCCACCGCCCGGCAGGGACCCAGCCCGGGTCACCTGTTCGGCCGGGACAACCAGGGCTGTGACGTCTACGCCAGGACGATCTACGGTGCCCGCAACTCGATCGTGATCGGTGTCACCACGACGCTCATCACCGCCATCGTGGGCGGCCTGCTCGGTCTCATGGCGGGCACCCGTGGCGGCGTGGTCGACACGGTCACCTCGCGGATCACCGAGATCTTCTTCGCCATCCCCTCCATTCTGGGCGCGCTGCTCATCACGGCCACCTTCCGGGATCAGGATCTCGGCATCTGGATCGTGGTGATCGCACTGTCGATCCTGGCCTGGCCGATGACGTTCCGCATCATGAGGGCCGCGGTCATCACGGCCAGAAGCCAGGACTTCGTGATCGCGGCGCGTGCTCTGGGAGCCAGTCAGAGTCGCATCATGTTCCGGCACCTGCTGCCGAACGCGCTCGCTCCGGTGATCGTCATCGCCACGATCAACCTCGGTGGCTTCATCGCGGCCGAGGCGGCGCTGTCCTTCCTGGGAGTCGGTGTCCAGTCACCGGACATCTCCTGGGGCCTGATGATCGCCGATGCTCGCAACCGGTTCCTCGAGGCGCCGCTGCCGCTGGTGTTCCCCGCTGTGTTCCTGAGCATCACCGTGCTCGCGTTCATCATGATGGGCGACGCCGTCCGTGACGCGCTCGACCCGAAACTCAGGTAGGAGGGGGGATCAGATGAGGAAGACGTCACCGGACGTGTTGCCCGCCGAGGGAGGGCTGGGCAACGAGCCGCTGCTGGCCCTGGAAGACCTGCATGTGGAGTTCGGCACGCGGGCGGGCATCGTGCGGGCCGTCAACGGGGTGAGCTACACGCTCGACTCCGGTGAGACCCTCGCGGTGCTGGGCGAGTCGGGGTCCGGCAAGTCCGTGACCGCTCAGGCGATCATGGGCATTCTCGACATGCCGCCGGCGCGGATCCCCAAGGGGGAGATTCGCTTCCGCGGCACCGACCTGCTCAAGCTGTCGGAGGAGGCGCGCACCCAGGTGCGTGGCCAGCGGATCGCGATGATCTTCCAGGACGCGCTCTCCGCGCTCAACCCGGTGTTCACCGTGGGCTGGCAGATCAGCGAGATGTTCCGGGTGCACCGCGGGATGTCCAAGCGTGACGGCATGGCCAAGGCCGTCGAGCTGATGGACAAGGTCCGCATCCCGGCCGCCAGACAGCGCCTCAACGACTATCCGCACCAGTTCTCCGGGGGCATGCGCCAGCGCATCATGATCGCCATGGCGATCGCGCTGGACCCCGAGGTGCTGATCGCCGACGAGCCGACCACCGCGCTCGACGTGACGGTGCAGGCCCAGATCATGGAGCTGCTCGCCGAGCTGCAACGCGAGAGCAACATGGGCATGATCCTGATCACGCACGACCTCGGCGTGGTGGCCGACGTCGCCGACAAGATCGCGGTCATGTACGGCGGGCGCATCGTGGAGAACGCGCTCGTGCACGACATCTACAAGGCGCCCGCCCACCCCTACACCAAGGGCCTGCTGGAGTCGATCCCCCGGGTCGACCTGAAGGGCCAGGAGCTGTACGCGATCAAGGGCCTGCCGCCCAACCTGCTCGACATGCCGCCCGGCTGCGCCTTCCATCCGCGGTGCCCCTACCGCCAGGACAACTGCGTGACCGACGTCCCCCCGCTCTACGAGATCAGCGGCACTCGCAACAGCGCCTGCCACTACTGGAGGGAGGTCCTCGATGGCGACAACAGGTGAGCGCATCCTCGAGGTCCGCGATCTGGTCAAGCACTTCCCCCTGACCCAGGGCATCGTGATGAAGCGCCAGATCGGCGCGATCAAGGCGGTGGACGGCGTCTCGTTCGACCTCGACAGAGGTGAGACGCTGGGCATCGTGGGCGAGTCGGGCTGTGGCAAGTCCACGCTGGCCAAGGTGCTCATGGCACTGGAACGTCCGACGTCCGGCTCGGTCATGATCAACGGTCGTGACATCGCCAAGGCCAAGGGCGGCGAGCTCAAGCGGATGCGCCGCAACATCCAGATGGTGATGCAGGACCCCTACACCTCGCTGAACCCCCGGATGACCGTCGGCGACATCGTGGGCGAGCCGTACGACATCCACACGGAGGTCGCTCCCAAGGGTGACCGCCTGCGCAAGGTGCAGGAGCTGCTGGAGGTCGTGGGCCTCAACCCCGACCACATCAACCGCTACCCGCACCAGTTCTCCGGCGGTCAGCGCCAGCGCATCGGCATCGCCCGGGGCCTGGCGCTGCAGCCGGAGATCATCGTCTGCGACGAGCCGGTCTCCGCGCTCGACGTGTCGATCCAGGCGCAGGTCATCAACCTGCTGGAGCGGCTGCAGAACGAGTTCAACCTGGCGTACATCTTCATCGCCCACGACCTGTCGGTGGTGCGCCACATCTCCGACCGGGTCGCGGTGATGTACCTGGGCAAGGTGGTGGAGCTCGGCAAGGACATCGAGATCTACGACAAGCCCGCTCACCCGTACACCCAGGCGCTGCTGTCGGCCGTGCCGGTCCCCGACCCCGAGGGCCGCGAGCAGCGCGAGCGGATCATCCTGCAGGGCGACCCGCCCTCGCCGGCCAATCCGCCGTCGGGCTGCCGTTTCCGCACCCGCTGCTGGAAGGCACAGGAGATCTGCGCCACGGAGGAGCCGTTGCTGCAGATCAGGACCGGCACGCAGCACGAGAGCGCGTGCCACTTCGCCGAGACGCACGACGTGGTCCACGTCGGCTAGCGAGTGACCCGGCAGGCCCCCTGCGATCATCGCGAGGGGCCTGCGCGCGTTCAGCGGGTGGCGATGACGGCTGAGCCGTGGCCGAACAGGCCCTGGTTGACGGCCAGCCCGGCCCTCGCGTCCGCGACCTGCCGGGCGCCGGCCTGGCCGCGCAACTGGCGGGTCAGCTCGCACACCTGGGCGATGGCCTGGGCGGGAATGGCCTCACCGAACGAGGCCAGCCCGCCGGACGGGTTCACCGGCACGCGCCCGCCCAGCGCGGTGTCGCCCGCGCGCAGCAGCTTGTCCGCCTCGCCCGGCGGGCAGAGCCCGATGTCCTCGACCCAGTCCAGTTCGAGCGCCGTGGACAGGTCGTAGACCTCGGCGAGCGACAGGTCCTGGGGGCCGAGGCCCGCCTCCTCGTACGCGGCGTGCGCGATGGCGGCCCGGAACGGCCTGTCGGGCGGGGGCACGGCGGCGCGGGAGTCGGTCGCGAACTCGGGCAGCTCCAGCACCGTGTTGGGGAACGTGGGGGTGACGGTCGACACGGCGGCCAGGCGTACCGGATGGGTGACGCCGAGCCGGTCGGCGTAGGCGCCCGAGGCCAGCACCAGCGCGGCGCCGCCGTCGGAGGTCGCGCAGATGTCCATGAGGCGCAGCGGGTCGGCCACCATCGGGGAGGCAAGCACCTCCTCGGCGGAGACGGGTTTGCGGTAGCGGGCCATCGGGTTCAGCGAGCCGGCCAGCGAGTTCTTGACCTTCACGGCGGCGAAGTCGTCGGCGGTCGAACCGTACAGGGCCATCCGCCTGCGCGCATAAAGGCCGAAATATCCAGGATTTGTGGCGCCGAGCAGCCGGAACCGGAGCCAGTCCGGATCGTCCGGCCGGTCACCACCGACCGGCTTGAAGAAGCCCTTGGGTGTGGAGTCGGCGCCCACCACCAGCGCGACGTCGCACAGCCCGGCCAGTATCCGGGTCCGCGCGATGTCGATGGCCTGCGCTCCGGACGCGCAGGCCGCGTAGCAGGACGCGATCCGGGCGCCCGACCAGCCGAGCGCCCGCGCGTAGGTGGCTCCCGCCACGAAGCCCGGGTAGCCGTTCCTGATCGTGTCGGCGCCGACCAGGAACTGGACGTCGCTCCAGGCGATCCCGGCGTCGGCGAGCGCCTCACGGGCCGCGGCGACGCCGTATTCGGCGAACGGCCGGCCCCACTTCCCCCAGGGGTGCATGCCGGCGCCCAGCACGACCACGCTCACGAGACCCGCCCCCACATCCACACCAGCGGGCCGTCGGCCAGCGCCCCGTGGGTCAGCTCGACCTCCATGCCCACCTGGAGGTCGTCGACCGTGAGGTCCTTGACCTGCCCGAGCACCACGATTCCCTCCTCGGCCAGCTCGACCGCGGCCAGTGTGACCGGCAGGTACGGCTCCGCCGCCACGAACGGCGCGGGAGGCGGATAGCAGGCGTTGGTGTAGGACCAGATCCGCCCCCTCCTCGACAGCCTGGTCTCCGCCATGGACTCGCTCTCGCAGCGCGGACTGGGGCAGAACCCGTGGCGGGGCGGGAACGCGACCGTGCCGCAGGCGGCGCACCTGGTGCCGATCAGGCAGGCGCCGTTGTCGTCGATGGTGAACCAGCCGTCGATCGCCAGCGTCATACGCACGAGTATCACACAAGCGCTTGCTAGGCAGAACGCCTTCCGCGCCGGCCCTGCCGGACGATCAGCCGTGCCGACATTCCCGCCGACAGCAGCACCAGGCCGAGGACCACCGGAGTCCTGGACGGCGGCGACCCGGCCGTGCGTCCGGCCGGGCGGGTGGCGGGCCGGGCCGGCGCCGTGGGCGTGCCGGCCAGCAGGTCCGCCCTGCGCAGCGCGAGCAGCGCGTTGGCCACGCCGTGCCCGTAGGAGGAGTCGTGGCCGGTGGCGGGCCGCCGGGTGGTGCCCAGCTCGATCGCCCGGCGGACGAGATGCGGCGGCAGGTCGGGGTGCGCCGCCCTGATCAGCGCGGCGATGCCGGCCACCATGGCCGCGGCCGAGCTGGTGCCGTCGCCGGCCCGGTAGGAGTCGCGGCCGTCGGCGCTGACGATGCCGGTGCCAGGGGCGACGACACTGAGGTAGCCCTGGCGGTTGGAGAACCGGGTCACCCTGAGCCGCCTGTCGACCGCGCCCACCGCGATCACTCCTGGGTAGGCGGCGGGGAAGTTCTTCCGGTTGGCCGTGGCGCCGTCGTTGCCCGCGGAGGCGACGAGCACGGCTCCCCGGCTGATCGCGTAGCGCACCGCTCGCTGCTCGGCCGCCGACCCCCGCCAGGAACCGCCGCCCCCGCCCAGGGACATGCTGATCACGTCGGCGCCGTGGTCGGCCGCGTAGCGGATGCCGCGGGCCAGCGCGTCGTGACCGGCTGAACGCCCCCTTGCGCGGAGCGGGTCGCCGACCTCCAGCGTGACCCGGATCGACAGCACCCGCGCCGCGGGCGCGACGCCGATCACCCCGTGCCCCTCGCCGTGGCCGCGGCCCGCGATGAGGGCGGCCATGGCGGTGCCGTGGTGTCCGCGCCGGCTCTGGCGGCGGCCCGTGCCGGTCAGGTCGGGGCCGTGGACCACGGCGCCGGCGAGGTCGGGGTGGCGGCCGTCGACGCCGGTGTCGAGCACGGCGACCAGCACACCCTGGCCCTTGCTCAGCGGCCAGGCCTGACGCAGCCGCAGCACGGACAGCTGCCAGCGGTCGGTGGTGACGAGATCGTCACCCGCGCTCGGTGCCGCGCCGATCACCAGCAGGGTGGCCAGACAGGCCGTGACCAGCACGGCCGGCACGGCACGGGACAGTTGGGACACGTGGGACCTCGGGGACAGGAGGGGCACGCCCGATCGGGAGATTCTGACACGTGCCCGCCGCGTCAATCCGAAGCTTCGGTAAACAGACCGATACGCGGTGTAATTACCCTTTGATGCTTTTCCTGTCAGTCTGAGGGTGCAAGACGGACATGTGCGCCAGGCGGCAGGCCGAGGCGCTGCGCCGCGTCACCCGAGTTGACCGCGAACGCGATCAGCCCCGCCGAGTCGGCGAACGCCACCAGCTCGCCCGGCGGCACCGCCGCGAACGTCTCGCGGTAGGGCATCGACAGCTGCCGGCGCCCCAGCCGTACGCCGAGCAGGTCGCCGACCCGCACGCCCAGCCTCTCCAGGTCGCCGGCGGTGATCGACAGCTGCGTGTTGCCGTAGCGGTCGACCGAGACCACTTCGCCCTCGACCGCCCCCTCGCGCAGCACCGAGGTCGGCTCGGGCAGTGAGACCAGCCTCGACGCGGGCAGCTCGGGGCCGAGATCGGCCGGCGTGAGCCCGGCGCACAGCCGCCCCGCCACCGGAGAGTAGACGTCGCGCCCATGGAAGGTCGGCGAGACGGGTCTCAGGAAATGCTCCTCGTTGCTGATCTCGTACGCCGCCCGCGCCCCGCCGCTCGCGTGGACCGCCCACGACAGCAGCCCGTTGTCGGGGCCGATGAACACCCGGCCGCCCGCCTCGACGGCGATCGCCCGCCTGGCCCCGCCCGCCCCCGGGTCGACCGCGCCGATGTGCACGCCCTTGGGAAGGTAGGGGATCGTCTGGGCCAGGATCGCGGCGCCTCGGCGTACGTCACCCGAGGGGACGACGTGGCACACGTCGATCACCCGGACGTCGGGAGCGATGCCCGCGATCACGCCATGACATGCGGCGACGTAGCCGTCTTCGATCCCGTAGTCGGTGAGAAGTGTGATGACAGAGGTCACACTTGGTGACTGTACGTCTCGCGATCCACCATGAACAGCCGGACTCGGCACATTACGATGGCGACGGGCCGCATGCGTGCGATGTGATCGTCGCGCGCATCCTTCCGAGGAGGAACCATGGACACTGCACCGGCCGGCGGTGACAGTGCTGCCCACGACCCGTCGCATCACCCCCTCACCGAACGCGATCTCGAGCTCCTCGCCTTCGAACGCCAGTGGTGGCGTCATGCGGGCGCGAAGGAGCAGGCCATCAAGGAGACCTTCGGGTTCTCCGCCACCCGCTACTACCAGTTGCTGGGCGAATTGATCGACAAGCCGGAGGCCCTGGAACGGGATCCGATGCTGGTCAAGCGGCTACGCAGGCTGCGCGCCACCCGCCAGCGCGACCGAGCCGCCCGTCGTCTCGGCATGCGTCCCTGATCGGCTGGGTACCCCCAGCCGCGTGAGGAACATCCCTGGAATCCAAGCGATCCTGACCGACCCGGCCGGCGCCGTGATCGGGCTCGACTTCGACGGCACGCTGTCGCCGATCGTGTCCGATCCCGCGTCCGCCGGCATCCATCCCGAGGCGCCCCGCGTCCTGACCACGCTGGGCGCGCACGTGGGAGCGGTGGCCATCCTGACCGGGCGGCCCGCGGCCACCGTGCTGGAGCTCGGGCCCGGGCTGACCGACGTGCCGGGGCTGGTCGTGCTGGGCCACTACGGGTTCGAGCGGTGGGAGGCCGGCAGGATCTCCGCGCCGCCGCCCCCGCCCGGGGTGCCCCACGTCAAGGCCGAGCTGCCGCTGCTGCTCGACTCGCTCGGCGCGTCCGGCGCGCTGATCGAGGACAAGGGCCGGGCCGTGGCCGTGCACACCAGGCGCGCCCCCGACCCCGAGACGCTGCTGGCCGCGCTGCGCGAGCCGCTGACCAAGCTGGCCGAGAAACACGGGCTGGTCGTCGAGCCCGGCCGGTTCGTGCTGGAGCTCAGGCCCTCGGGCATGGACAAGGGGCACGCGCTCAGCCTGTTCCTGGCCGAACGGGACGCCCGATCCGTCATGTTCGTCGGCGACGACCTCGGCGACCTGGCCGCCTTCGACGCGGTCAAGGCGTCGGGGCTGCCGGGCGTGACCGTGTGCAGCGGCTCCGCCGAGGTGACCGCGCTGGCCGACCGGGCCGATGTCGTGGTCGACGGTCCCGACGGGGTCGTGGCTCTACTCGGGGAGCTGGCCGCGGTCGTCAGTCGTTCTTGATCCGGTTGCAAGTGGCCCGCACTACGGTCGCGGCATGACGAAGACCACCCTCGCCGCCGCGGCTCTGGCCGCGGCGGCCGTTCTCGTGGCGCCCACCGCCGCCTCCGCCGGCACCCCCGCCACCGCCGGCGCCTCCGCCGCCCGGCCGCTGCAACTGCGCAACGGCCTCACGCTCAACCTCCCGCCCGGCTGGAAGGTGTACGGCAGGGGCGACTGGATCCAGGTCGTCACCGGGGCCTGCGCCAATCCCCGAGGCGGATACGGGCATTCCGAATGCGACAGTTTCTCCATCCTCGGCCCCGATGCCATCAAGATCGGCAATGAGGTGTTCAAGCCCTACACCGCCAAGCGGCCCTTCTACCCGGCGACCGACGTCCAGGCCTGCCCGCACAACCACAGGTGGGGGCAGGTGCTCGGCGGCGCGGCTGCGAAGGGCCTGCGCCAGGTCGGCCCCGGCCACAAGGCGCACTACCGCGAGTGGAAGGCGAAATGCGTCTCGTACTCCAACGGCACGGTGAAGTCGAGGTACGTCCAGCGCGAGTGGTACCTGCCGCAGAGCAGGATCCTCATCGTCGACCGGTGGAACACCCCGGGCCTGCCGGGCGTGCTCAAGCGCGCGGTCTGGCGGTGATCACGCCGCCGATGGCCAGCCCGATGAACACCGGCACCAGCAGGAACGCGTAACGGGTGCCGAAGCCGTCGGCCAGCGCGCCGAGCGCCAGCGGGCCGACGGCCACCGCGGCCCCGGAGCAGACGGGCGCGACGGCCGAGGCCAGGTCGGAACGCCCGCCGGAGTGGGTGATCAGCGCGGCCAGGCCCAGCGGGAAGTGCAGCGCGACTCCGAGCCCGGTGATGGCCAGCCCGGCATAGCCGAGCAGCGGCGACGAGCTCAGCCAGAAGATCAGCCAGCCCGCTCCGGCCAGCAGCAGCGCGCCGACGAACAACCGGTCGGGCGGCAGCCGCAGGGCCAGCCGGCCGCCGGTGAAGCGGCCCACCGCCATGCCCGCGGTGAACGCCGTCAGGCCGGTGGCCGCCGCCGCCACGCTCAGCCCGGTGTTGCCCGCGAACAGGGCGGCGGCCCACAGGTTGAAGCAGAACTCCAGCGCCACGCAGCAGAACAGCACGCCGCCCGCCAGGTGGAAGCGCCACCCGGGGCGTGGGCGGCCGGAGGCGGCGGCCGAGGCGGCTCCGGGCCGGTGTTCGGCGGGGATCCAGATCCGGCCCATGGACAGCGCCAGCGCCACGGTCAGCAGCGGGGTGAGCAGCAGCGTGGCCCGCCAGCCGAGCACCGTCCCCGCCACCACGCTGAGCAGGAACGACATCGCGATGCCGAACGCCACGGCCACCCCGTTGGCCTCGCTGATCGCGGCCGGCCCGGCGGGGCCGTGGTGGTCGCTCAGCGCCGCCATCGAGGCGTAGAGCGCGGCCGAGCCGAACGCCCCGGCCAGGCCGTAGCCGAGCAGGGTGGCGGGCAGGACGGGGACGAGCATGACGAGGACGACGCCCGCGTTCATGCCGGCCAGGCCGCCCCAGGTGACGGCTCGCCTGCCGTACCTGCGGCAGAGGGCGGGCAGCGCGAGCCCGGCCAGGATGGTGCCCGCGGCCAGGGCGGTGCCGTGCAGGCCGGCGACGGCGTTGGACAACTGCTGGTCCTGGCGCAGCAGTGGCAGGGCGGCGCTCAGGCCGTACAGGAAGGTCGCGAACGTGCCGAGCTGGAGGTAGATCAGCCAGGTGGGGGCGTCGCGGGTGAGCCGGACTTCGGCGGTCGGCATCCGGCCGGCTCCTGTCGAGAAAGGGGGTGATTTACCGCAAATCGTAGTTCAGGGCGTCGAGCTGGGCCGCCAGCCACTGCTGCGGGGGCAGCGCGGTGGCGGCGGCCGCCAGCCTGTCGCGGCGCCGCTCGCGTTCCTCCACCGGCATGACCAGCGCCTCGTGCAGCGCCGCGGCCGTGCCGCTGACGTCGTAGGGGTTGACCAGCAGCGCGTCGTCGCCCAGCTCGGCCGCCGCGCCCGCCTCGCGGGACAGCACCAGCGCGGCCGTCGGGGACAGGATCGGGCCCTCCTTGGCCACCAGGTTCATGCCGTCGCGGATCGGGTTGACCAGCAGCACGTCGGCCATCCGGTAGGCGGCCAGCGAGCGCGGGTAGTCGTCGTCGACGTTGAGGATGAGCGGGTCCCAGTCCTCGGTGGCGTACTCGTCCTCGATCTCCTGGGCGCAACGCTGCACCGACGCGGTGTATTCGCGATATTCGGGCAGATCGTGCCTGCTCGGGTAGGCGAACGCCAGGTGCACCACCCGGCCGTGCCACTCGGGATGCGCGGCCAGGAACTCACGGTAGGCGAGCAGGCCGCGCACGATGTTCTTGGACAGCTCGGTGCGGTCGATGCGGACGATCAGCCGGCGGTCGCCGACCTGCTCGCGCAGCGCCGTCATGTGCGACTCGACGTCGGGCTCGCCGGCCCGGTCGCGCAGCGCGGCGCCGTCGACGCCCAGGGGGTGGACGCCGATGCGGGTCGTGCGGCCCTCGTGGGTGATCGTCCGGCCGGCCCGGTCGATCTCCGCGCCCAGCAGGAACCGGCAGCAGTCCATGAACGCGCCTGCCCAGCGCTCGGTCAGGAACCCCGCGTGGTCGGCGCCCAGGATGCCCTCCAGGACCTCGCGGGCCACCTCGTCGGGCAGCAGCGAGAAGTACTCGGGCGGCGCCCAGGGGGTGTGGCTGAAATGGGCGATGCGCAGGTCGGGGCGCTCGGCGCGGAGCATCGCCGGGGTCAGGGTCAGGTGGTAGTCCTGCACCATCACGCGGGCCTCGTGCCCGGCCTCCTCGGCCAGGGCCAGCGCGAACGCGCCGTTGTAGTCGCGGTAGGACTCCCACTCGCGCTGGAACCTGGTGCCGAACCGGGGGGAGTTGGGGATGTCGTAGAGCAGGTGGTTGACGAACCAGAGGGTGGAGTTGGCCACGGCGTTGTAGGCGCGGTGGAACGTGGCGGGCGGGATGTCGAGCATCCTCAGCGCGCCCGTGTCGTAGCCGGCCTGGTCGAGCCGCCCGCCCGGGGTCTGCCGGACGGCGCTCCGGTCGCCGTCGGACAAGGCGGCGCACACCCACAGAACCCCGACGTTCTTTGTCACCCCGGACAGCCCGGACACCAGGCCGCCACCGCCACGTTTCATGGTCAGAACGCCGTCCTCGGAGACGGTGAACGAGACGGGACCTCTGTTCGAGGCAACCAAGACACTGTTCATGTACGCCTCCTCCGACCATAGGATCCCAGCTATGGCGCTTGATGAGCTAACCGAGGACCTGGCCCGCTCCGCCGCTGGCGGAGATCATCGCGCACTCGGCGAGCTGCTGCGCCGGATCGAGCCCGATGTGATGCGCCACTGCTCCCGGATCCTGCCCTACCGCCAGGACGCCGAGGAGGCGTCGCAGGACACCCTGCTCGCCGTGGCCCGCAACATCGGGCGCTTCGAGGGGCGCGCGAGGTTCAGCACGTGGCTGCACATCGTGACCGCCAACTGCGCGCGCACGACCTACCGGTCGCTCAAGCGCAGGGCGGCCGAGCAGAGCTCCGACGAGTTGCCCATGCAGAAGCCCGACGTGCGCCGGGTCAGCGTCATCGCCGGGTCGCGGCTCGACCTGCTCGACGCGATGGAGGCGCTGGAGGCCGACAAGCCCGACCTGGCCCAGGCGCTGGTGCTGCGCGACATCGTCCAGCTCGACTACAACGAGGTGGCCGAGCACCTGGGCATCCCGCTCGGCACCGCCAAGTCCCGCATCCACCAGGCCCGCAAGTACGTCCAGGCGGCGCTGGGTGACGACTACAGGTGAGACCGCCCGTCTCACTTGTTGAGACATGGGGTCAGCCCGGCCGCCTGGCCAGGTAGAGTCCCTTACAACAACTGCATATTGCTCATCCAGAGGGGTGGAGGGACCGGCCCTGCGAAGCCCCGGCAACCCTCCCGGCTTTCGACTCGCGACCTGGCGAGGCCGACCGGGACAGGGTGCCAATTCCGGTCCGCGGTCAGGGTGGCCGCGGGCGAAGATGAGGGAAGGCCTCGCTTCATGTCGCTCGACTTTGGTCCCGCCACCGGTCTGTCCTGCCGCGAGTGCGGGGCCCGCTATCCCCTCGGCCCGAGCTTCGCCTGTCTGGAGTGTTTCGGGCCGCTCGAAGCGGCCTACTCCTTCGGCGCCGTCTCCCGGGCCGACATCGAGGCCGGGCCCGCCAACATCTGGCGCTACCGCTCGCTGCTCCCCGTCCCCGAGGACGTCGCCGACAAGCCCAACATGAACCCCGGCTGGACCCCTCTGGTCAAGGCAGGCAACCTCGGGCGCAAGCTCGGCGTCAAGTCCCTGTACGTCAAGGACGACTCGGCCAACCCCACCCACTCCTTCAAGGACCGGGTGGTCGCCATCGCCGTCGAGGCGGCGCGCAACTTCGGCTTCCACACGCTGTCCTGCTCCTCCACGGGCAACCTGGCCGGCGCGGTCACGGCGGCCGCGGCCAGGGCCGGGCTCGACGCCTGCGTGTTCATCCCCGCGGGCCTGGAGGCGGCCAAGATCGCCATGGCCCGGGTGTTCGGTGGCAGGCTGATCGGCATCGAGGGCAGCTACGACGAGGTCAACCGGTTCTGCTCGGAGCTGATCGGCGACCCGATGGGCGACAAGTGGGGCTTCGTCAACGTCAACCTGCGGCCCTACTACGCCGAGGGCTCCAAGACGCTCGCGTACGAGATCGCCGAGCAGCTCGGCTGGCGGCTGCCCGAGCAGATCGTCATCCCGGTGGCCTCCGGCTCCCAGCTCACGAAGATCGACAAGGGCTTCAAGGAGCTGGTCGCGCTCGGGCTGGTCGAGGACACGCCGTACAAGATCTACGGCGCCCAGGCGCTCGGCTGCTCGCCCGTGTCCGGCGCGTACAAGGCCGGGCATGACGTGGTGCAGCCGGTCAGGCCCGACACCATCGCCAAGTCGCTGGCCATCGGCAACCCCGCCGACGGCCCCTACGTGCTCGACATCGCCCGCCGCACGGGCGGCGCCGTGGAGGACGTCACCGACGCCGAGATCGTCGCGGCGATCAGGCTGCTGGCCTCGACCGAGGGCGTGTTCGCCGAGACGGCCGGGGGAGTCACCGTGGGCGTGCTGAAGAAGCTCGTCGAGACCGGGCAGCTCGACCCGGACGCCGAGACCGTGGTGCTCAACACCGGCGACGGGCTGAAGACGCTCGACGCGATCGCCGACGGCGCCGCGCCCACGGCCGTCATCCGGCCCTCTCTCGACGCGTTCCGCGCGACTGTCTGACAATCAGGAAAGGCCAGGTAAACCATGAGTGTTTCTGTGCGAATTCCCACCATTCTGCGCACCTACACCGGGGGAAGCGCGGAAGTGAGTGGCGAAGGGGCGACTCTTCGTGACGTCCTCGCCAAGCTCGACTCCGACTATCCGGGGATCGGTGCCCGCATTCTCGATGAATCGGGCAAGATCCGTCGTTTCGTCAACGTTTACGTTGGGGAAGAGGATGTCCGTTTCGCCGAGGGGCTCGACACCGTGGCGCCCGAAGGCGTACAGATCTCCATCATCCCGGCCGTAGCAGGCGGTTGACCGCCCGTGACGTTCGGAAGGCGCTCCGTTGCGGGCGCCTTCTTCTTTTCTGGGCAATTCAATGTTGAACCACTTTGACTCGTGCTGAAATGCGTAGTTTGGTGCTTTGACTCTGTTGCTAAACGCTCTCCCACAGGTATGGTCGAGGGCGATCGTCTGGCTGTTTTCCCCATAGTCATGGCGATTGCGGGTCTCGCGGACGAATGGGCGAGATCCGTGAGCCCAGTAAGAGGAGTCGGAAGTGGCGCAGGGCACCGTCAAATGGTTCAACGCGGACAAGGGCTACGGCTTCATCGCGGTAGACGGTGGTAAGGATGTATTCGTCCATTACTCAGCCATCATGATGGACGGCTATCGCTCTCTCGAACAGGGCCAGCGGGTCGAGTTCGAGATCACGCAGGGTCAGAAGGGGCCGCAGGCGGAGGCTGTCCGCGCGGTCTGACCGGCTGGCCGGTGCACGGCGGTTCGCACGGCAGCGCAGTCCGCGCGAACCCGCCACCCGCATTTCGCCGACACCGGTACGGCGGGTCCAGGTGACCCGCCGTACCGACTGACCTGGGCGGCAATGGCTTCAGCTTGCACTCGACGGGGTAGAGTGCTAAAAAATCGTTGGCACTCTCTGTTCGTGAGTGCCAACACCTGGATCGGGACGACGGGGTCTGCCGAACGGAGATGTGGGCCCTGGTGCGCAGCCCGCTGATGTGGGCCTGCGCACGTTGCCGTCGCGGGCGTCGGCTCGGTCCACCGCAAGCCACCCTGTATCTGGGAGGTCTAGCCTTATGGCAGCCAAGATGATCGCGTTTGACGAGGACGCCCGGCGCGGTCTCGAGCGCGGTATGAACCAGCTCGCCGACGCCGTCAAGGTGACCCTGGGGCCCAAGGGCCGCAACGTCGTGCTGGAGAAGAAGTGGGGCGCTCCCACGATCAC
>NZ_BMNH01000048.1 GCF_014646355.1 Nonomuraea cavernae | reverse complement strand
CCGCATGATCTTTGGTTGTCTTCACAAACTCCGAATGATCTCGCGGTGGCCGTCGCCATGTGACGCTTACGCCTCAAGATCGCGAAGTGTCACTGGAGTACTAGGAGCAACGCCGTGTAGTTAGGCCTTGAGGTCCGTCGGTCAAGGGTCTGGCGTGGTCAGGATGTCGATTCTGATGGTGGCCTTGTAGCTGGTCCGGTCGATGGTGCCTCTGGCGTTGTACTTGGAGATGGCGCGTTTGACGACGCGGGGTCGGGTTCGGATGCGGCGTTCAGGCATGAGGTTGGTCAGGATGTGGCGGCCGATGGTGCCGACGAGGTCGATGACGGTGTCGGCGATGACGCCCATGGCTTGGATGATCAGGTCGCGGGCGGTGTGCAAGGCGATGGTGAAGCTGGCCCGGTCAGGGTCGATCTCCGGACGGGTGCCGGTGGCGTCGGCCATGGCCAGGCGCAGGACTTGGTAGGTGACCAGCAGCGCGTAGACCTCCTGGGCGATGCCGGATGGGATGCGAGCGCGCAGGACCCGGCCGCCCAGGATGGAGGACTTCACCTCCAGGTAGGCGGTCTCGATCTCCCATCGTTCGTGATAGAGCTTGATCAGCTCGGCCGCCGGGTGGCTGCGGTGGTCGGTCAGGGTGGTGACCAGCCGGTAGAGGCCGGTGCGACGGCCGCCGGCGGTGGCGATGGTGATCTCGCAGTCGATGACGCGGACCGCGACGGTGCCGAGCATCGAGGTGTAGGAGCCGTCGCCGTGGCGCCGCAGCACGGGCAGAGCGCGGCCGTTCTTCACCCGGACCAGGACCTGCGCGCCGGCGGCGACGATCTGGGCCACCAGCGCGGCGACGGCGAAGTTCCGGTCCAGCAGCACGATCATGCCCTCGCGCAGGCTGCGCAGCAGGCGCGGCGCGTAGGTCGTCTCCTCGTCGGTGGTCGGCCCGAACACCGCGTCCAGGACCGTACGGGTTCCACACGACACCAACACCAGCAGCCGGATCGCCGGATACCCCGAGCCGCCGTTGTTGCAGCGATGCTTGGTGAACTCGGCCAGATTCGCCGGGCTGTCCGGCACCGCCATGGTCGTGCCGTCGATCGCGCAGACCAGCAGTCCTCGCCACCACACGCCTGCGGTGCCGATCCCTGCTGCCGGGCCACGCAGCAGGTCGAACAGCCACCGCAACGGCTCCACCCCGACCCGCCTGCGGGCCTGCGACAACGCACCAGCCGTGGGATCTGCGACCGTCAAACCCGCCAGGCCGGCCGTCAACCGCTGCCACACCTGCCGCCAGCCCAACTCGGGGAACAGGCACCCGGCCAGCAGCAGATATACCACCACCCGTGACGGCAGATCCCGGATCCGGGCCTGCACCCTGCCGGTCACGGCCAGCGCCTCATCGACCATCTCAAACGGCACCAGCCGGGTCAGTTCCCCCAGATGGCCGGGCGCGAACACCCCTCCAGCAACCACAACCTCACGAGAAATGACAGACTGGGCATCCAACGGAGCTCCCGCCGAACAGTGATCTTGGTCGACACGGTTCTAGCAGGAGCTCCGTTGCCATTTCAGGCGATTTGACACGCTCGCCCCACGCCTAACTACACGGCGTTGGTACTAGGAGGGCAGCCAGGAGGGCCACCAGGGCAGGACACAGTTGCCTGGCGTGCCTTGGGTGGCCAGGTCGTACAGGGTCAGGGCTACCGGCCCGGCGGCCGAGACGGCGATGGTGAGCGCCAGCAGGAGGAGTTCCAGCCACATGCGGCCGGCCAGGTGTGGCAGTCGGGCGAGTAGCTGGAAGGCCAGCGAGATGAGCGCCGACATCACCGAGACGACCGGGAAGAGAACGAGGCGGCTCACCATCCAGATGGAGCCGGCGAAGTTCTCTCCCGCGCTCAGGTCACCGGCGCAGTAGACGTGCGCACGAGCTACCAGGTGAAGCTCGAGGAAGGTTCCGACGGTCGCGAACCCCAGGGCGATGATCACGGGGAATCCGCAGCCGAAGGCCCAGCGAATGTCGCCGGCTTCCGCCGAGCGCCTTCTTCGATGGATCACGGCACCATCAAAGCAGGTCGATATATGCCTGATGCGTCGTTAATGTGGAGATCCGGTGCAAGGCGGCTCGGGCGTGAACCCGGAACTGGCACGAGCCTGACACCTCGGCCGACGTCCTCGAAATCCGGCAGAGCAGGTCGACCGCAGACCGCCCCGGATCGGAGCAGGACACCACCCGTCCGATAATCCGCACTTCAGTTCACCTTGTCGCAACACTCGGCCCAGAGCGGCATCGCCATGCCCGGCGAGCGAACTCCGACCTCCACCAGTGCTCTGACACCACCTGGGCCTTCCCGGACACCTGCTCCGCAGCTCTCCAACCGGACGAACCTGATTCATAAACCCCTGAAACGACAAGATCCCATCCGATCACAATGATCAGACGGGATCCCGTCAACTTCAGTCCAGCCGTCTCAAGAACGACCCCTGGAAGAAACATGGAGGACCGTGTGGTGCAGCTGCCCAGCGTGGTCGGACTCAGCGGCGGAGTCGACCCCGTCAAAGCCGCGGCGAGCACGTCGTCGGTCACCGCGGCCGGGCGGCCGCCGACGCGGCCGGCGGCGGGGCGTCCAGGCCCTCCCGGGTCCGCTCGCTGATGAGGTCGCGTTCCAGCTCGGCGGCCGTCGCGGCGACCAGGAACGGCATCTTGTCGGCGATTCCGCCACAGCTTCTGGTCCGGCAGATCGGCCAGCGCCGCCGGTACTCCTTGTCAGGCAAATGCGCGAGCCCGAACACCAGATCGTTGTTCATGTGGACACTGTCAAGCAGCAATGCGCTTGCGGGGTGACAGGCGATCCTGAGGCGGTCTCTGTCCTCATGGTGGTTTGATCGATAAGGTGTTCGACCATGGGCGTCTTGGTCGACTACTTCACGGCCGACTCCGATGAGTCGGCCGAGCGGGCTCTGTCCAGCGGGCCGGGATATGTGAAGCTGCCGTATGTCGACTGCAAGGGCTGGATCGACGAGCTCGGCGATCTGGTGGCCGAGCTCAGCGGGCGCGACGTCAGCGAGTTCGGCGACAGCGAGGTCGTCGTGGACGACGGTGAGGCATCGGGCGTGGACCGGGTGATGCCGGAGACGGTCGCCGCGCTCGCCGCCATAGAAGATGCGCGGCTGGGTGAGTATGCCGAGGACGAACTGCTCAACGACTACGAGATCGAACGCATCACCGCCTTGCGGGACCTGGCCCGCGAGGCGGTGCGGCTCAGCCACCGGATGTATCGCTGGATGTGCGTCTGAACGCGTCGAACAGCTCTTCGCGGAGGGCGGGCGGGAGCTTGCGGCCCAGGCTCGCCGGGCTTACCAGAGCCTGATCGTCGGTCCATGCGCGCGCCGTGTCGGCGAGGAACTCCAGGGCGGAACGGGCCTCCTGGCGATGCTTCTCGTCCGGCCAGCTGTCGACCAGCGGCAGCACCGAACTCGCCCGCTCGGCGATCCGGTCGAGGAGCGCGTAGCCGGGCAGGCCTGGAAAGCGCTGGGCCCGCAGGTCAATGTGGCGGAAGGAAACGTCATCGAGCTCGGCGGCGGTGAAGTCGTTGCCGGTGAAGTCATTGTGGCCTCTGCCGAGTACGGCCTGGTCGCGATCGGCCGGGCGGCCCCAGAAGTTCATGTTCCGTACGCGGCCGAGAAAGACGCAGTCGACGAACTCGGCCTCGAAGGTGGCCGTCTGCTCTCGTAGCCGAGATCGGTCGAACACGCACCTCTCAAACCGCACGTTGCCGAAGAAGGTTAGCTCCGCGAAGCGGGTGCGGCGGAAGGTGCAGTAAGCGATCCTCGTGCTTCGCCACCCTTCATCGGTCGGCTCGAAGGTGAACCGCTCAGACGTGTTCACGTTGGCCGCCTGAAAGTAGGGGATTCATGCGCGGAGTCTCGCATTCGACCCCGACAAATCCACCTTCTCGATCATCGTTGCCGACAGGCCGCGGAGGCATCATCAGGATGAGGGCCTTGTCCGAGGTCAGCGAAGAGCGCTTCGAGCCGCTGATCGCCGCCACCCCGGACGAGCGGTGATCCACATCGACATATGCGACCTGGACCCGCTGCCTTCTTATGTGCGCGCCCTGCTGGCCGGCACCGACGCCGCGCACGCGATGAGCCCGGCTCGCGGTCAGGGGGCCGGGCAGTCTATTGAGGACGCTTTTGTGCTCGCCGCCGCCCTCGTCGGCGAGGGCGCGATCGAGGGCGCGCTGCGCCGTTATGACGCCGAGCGCCGCCCGCGCACCCAGGCCACCGCGCGGGGCGCGCCCGCGCCGATGGGCGCCGCACCACCTCCACCGGGCCCTGGTGACCATGATCCGGCTGACGCCCGCCTCGCTGTGGCGTAAAGGCATCGCCGCCGACGGTAACGCCACCTGGCGCTGGCAGCCGCCGCACCTGCCGGTTGCGCCGAGCAGGTGATGGCCGCCAACAATGGAGGAACCGTCAGCTCTCCTGCAGGTCACGTCGCTGGAATGCGGCGATCCCGGCCAGCAGGAGCGCGGCGGTGACCAGGACGAGCCCCAGCAGCGGGCCGGCATCCACGGGCTGGGTCAGCGCCTGCGGGACGTGCGCGAAGGGGGACAGGTTCGTGATCCGCTCGTCCAGTTGGAGCAGCTCGCCTAGCTGAGCCAGCAGGGCGAAGGCCAGCAGGGCCGCCCACGCCAGTGCGGTCAGCCGGGGCAGCAGCCCGAACAGCAGCATCGCGATCCCGGCCAGCGTCCAGGTGGCGGGCACCTGGACCAGCGCCGCGCCCAGCATGCGCGCGGCCTGACCGGCCGGCTCGCCGATCCGCAGGCCATGCGCGAGCCCGGCCGTCAGTCCGCCCACGGAGAGGATCACCACGCTGCCGCCCAGGGCGACGCTCAGGTGGCTGAGGCTCCAGCGCCGGCGGGACACGGCGGTGGCCAGGACCGGTTCGGCCCGCAGCTCCGCCTCCTCGCCGCGCAACCGCAGCGTCGCCTGGAGCGCATAGGCGCCGGCGAGCAGGCCCAGCAGGCTCAGCTCGGCGGTCAGGAACGCGTCGGTCAGTTCGTCCGCGCCGCCGCCGATCTGCGCCAGGAGGGCAGCCAGCTGCGGGTTGTCGCCGACGATGTCGCCCAGACTGTGGGCCAGCGCGCCGAACAGCACGCCCGCCACCGCAAATCCGATCGCCCAGCCGAGCAGGCCGCCGCGCTGCAGCCGCCACGCCAGCGCCAGCGGGCCGGCCAGATACGCTGCCGCGTCCGGCAGGCCGGGGCGGGCGGGCAGGAGCCCGGCGCCGAGGTCGCGCCGCCTGGCCAGCAGCGCCGCCGCCGCCACCAGCACCAGGGCGGAGACGGCGAGCAGCGCGACAACCCACCAGCGCTCACCGGCGAACGCCCGCACCCGCTGCGCCCAGCCCAGCGGCGACAGCCAGGCGAGCGCTTCCACCTTTGCGGCGTCCCCGAGCGCCCGCAACAGGAAGGCCACGCCGAGCACCGCGCAGGCCAGGGCATTGGCGGTGCGCGCCTGCGTGGTGAGCTGGGCGGCGACGATGGCCACGCCGGTGAACACCCAGCCGACGCCGCCCACCGCCGCGCCGAAGGCCAGCGCGCCAGCCGCAGGCAGCCCTTGGCCGGTCAGGCCCGCCGTGATGAGCACGGCGGTAAGCAGGTTCGCGGCCGCGGTCACGAGCACCGCCGCGGCCGGGATCGCCTGGCGGCCCACCACGCCGGCGCCGACCAGCTCGGCGCGGCCGCTCTCCTCCTCGGCGCGGGTGTGCCGGGTCACCACGAGAATGCTCATCAACGCAGCCAGCACCGCGGCCATGGTGGTGGCCCGCCAGGCGGTCAGCCCGCCGACCGAGCCCGCATCGAAGACCGGGCCGGTCAGCGCCTGCAGCGCAGGGGTCGCACCGATGGTGACGCCCAGCGCGATGCGCTGACCGGCCTGCGGATACAGCTCGGCGATGGCCGAGGCGCTGACCGTGATCACACCGGCGATCACGATGATCCAGACGGGCAGCAGGACGCGGTCACGGCGCAGCGCCAGCCGCACCAGCATCAGCGTGCCGGTCATGCCGGTCATGCCGGTCATGCCGGTCATGACGTGATCCGGTAGTGGCGCAGGAAGAGCTCCTCCAGAGTGGCCGGCCGGCAGGTCAGCGCGCGGACGCCGGAGCCGGTGAGCAGGCGCAGCACCGTCTGCAGGTGTTCGCCGTCGACCTGGAAGCGGACCCGGGAGCCGGCGACGGTCAGGCCGTGCACGCCCGCCAGATCGGCCAGGCCGCCGGGGATGTCGTCGAGCTCGACGTCGATGGTGGTGCGGGTGAGGTGACGCAGAGCGGCCAGGGTGCCGGTCTCCACCGTGCGTCCGTCGCGGATGATGGTGACCTGGTCGCAGAGCGCCTCGACCTCCGACAGGCTGTGGCTGGACAGCAGCACCGTCCGGCCGCGGGCGAGTTCCTCGCCGATGACCTCGCGGAAGGCGGCCTCCATCAGCGGGTCCAGGCCGGAGGTCGGCTCATCCAGCAGCAGCAGCTCGACGTTCGAGGCCAAGGCGGCGATCAGGGCCACCTTCTGGCGGTTGCCCTTGGAGTAGGCGCGGCCCTTCCTGGCAGGATCGAGGGCGAAGCGTTCCAGCAGCGTCGTCTTGCGCCGCCGGTCCAGGCCGCCGCGCAGTCGGCCGAGCAGGTCGATGGCCTCGCCGCCGGACAGGGTGGGCCACAGCACGACGTCGCCGGGCACGTACGCCAGCCGGCGGTGCAGCTCGACCGCGTCGCGCCAGGGGTGGCCGCCGAGCAGTTCGGCGTGCCCGGAGTCGGTCCGCAGCAGGCCGAGCAGGATGCGCAGGGTGGTGGTCTTGCCCGAGCCGTTGGGTCCGAGGAATCCGTGGGCCTCGCCGGCCTCTACGACCAGGTCGAGCCCGTCCAGGGCGCGGACCGTGCCGAAACGCTTGGTCAAGCCACTGATGAGGATGGCAGGGCTGTTCGCCACGGGGCGCCTCCACGAGCCGGTCCGCTATGACATTGCCGACCAGACTTCCCGGCGCTCCACCAGCGACCATAGCAGCGCCGCTTCGTCTCGACCAGATGCCGGCTACGCCACCCCTGCCGCGACACGCGCCGTATCCGTGGCGGCGTACGTGTGACCCCATGGCGTCTCTCAGCATCTCTGCCGCCGGGTGACCGCCTCGGTTAGGTGTGAGCGATCAGCATCACGACCGGATCGCCGTCTCATCACCTCAGCCGACGATGACTCGTCTCGCGGGCAGTTGATGGTGGCGGGCTAGGCAGGACGGTGGTCAGCCGGTCTGCTGGTGCCAGCGGTGCAGCAGGGCGGGGATCTCGCCGAGCAGGAAGTCGTAGAAGGCGTGCATCTGGGTCAGGCGCTGATGGGCGGGGTCGCCCTCGTCGGTGGTGGCGATCCCGGCGGCCGCGGCCTGGAGCATGGCCTGGATGACGGTGTTCTGACCGGTGAACAGGGTGGCCCAGGCATCGTCGCGGAGCCGGTAGTGCTCGCGCCGGCTGCCGGGTGAGGGCAGGCGTTCGATCAGCCCGACCGTCAGCAGGGACTTGATCGCGCCTGAGACCGAGCCCGCGCTGGCCTCCAGTTGGCCGGCGATCTCGCCGGCGGTGACGCTCTCCTGGTCGGTGAACAGGAAGACCGCCAGGGTGCGCGCGGCCATGCGCTGTAGTCCGCCCTGGATCAGGGTCAGGGCCAGCCGTTCCGCCGCCTGCCAGTGCTCATACCGGTCGTTCACGTGTTCGCCTCCTTGAGCAGAGACAGAATACCGAGCATGCCGACTCTTCAGAAATTTCTGAAAAGTCGGTATGGTCTTCGTATCGGCCTCTCTCGAGAGGGGTTCGATGGTGTGCCGGGAAGCCTGGTCGGCGATGTGATCTCTCATCAGCCTCGACAGGAAGGTGACCGGCCATGACCCCTGCTCAGCCGGTTGTACGGCGTGCGCCCGGCCCTCGCTCACCGGGTGCGCGTCCGGCGGAACGGCGACGGCACGCTGAGCTGGCTGCGCGCCCAGCCGTGGTTCGGCGGCGAGCTGGCCACGTGGGGAGCCGCTACCTCGGCTTCGTGCAGTGAGAGCTGGCCGCCCGGGACATCCCAGAGTGGAAGATCGCGCTGATTCAGGACGCGCCATCGTGTTTCGCCGAGGGCTTCATGTACCCGGGGTCGCGACCGGGAACGCGCTGGGCTGGGTGCAGTTGGTGGAGCGGATGTTCGCCGGCGGCCATGGCATCGCCCGCCAGATGGCCGGCTTGGTCGGCGCCGCGCGGCGGCTATTGTGCCTGCCGCTCGGCATGGAGCTCGGGCTCCGGCTGCCCGACGGCAGCGTCCCGAGCGGCATGCACGACGCCGACGTCAGCGCCGCCCTTGCCCAAGGCCTCACCACGCGTCCGCTGCGCGAGACCCTCGCCGACACCTGGACCTGGCTCCAGGCCGAAGGTGAGCCCACGCCGCGCGCGGACGTCCCTTCCCCTGACACCTGGCTGGACGCCGCCGCCGAACAGCGGCTGCTCGACCAGCTCTCCCACTAAGGACCTTCATGCGCGCCGTCATCATCGGAGCCGGCATCGCCGGCCTGGCCACCGCCCTGCGCCTGCACCAGATCGGCTGGGACACCCTCATCGTCGAACGCGCCCCACAGCGGCGCGGCGGCGGCTACGCGGTCACCTTCGGCGGCATCGGCTACGACGCCGCCGAACGGATGGGCATCCTGGCCGACCTGCGCGCCAAGGCGTTCGATACCACCGAGCTCGTCTACCACAAGCCGAACGGCGAACGCCGCTTCGCCCTCGACCGCGCCACCATCGCCGCTACCACGGGGCCGCGCTCGGTCACCATTCTGCGTGGTGATCTGGAAGCCGTCCTGTACAGCAAGGTCGGGGGCCGCACCGAGATCCGCTTCGGTACCACCCTCACGCACGTCGACCAGGACGATCAGGCCGTCCGCGTGAGCTTGACCGACGGCACCGTCGAGGAGGCCGACCTGCTGATCGGCGCCGACGGCCTGCACTCGGCCACCCGCGCCCTGGCGTTCGGCCCGGAAGAGGACTTCCTGCTCGACCTGGGGCACAAGGTAGCCGTCTTCATGCTGGATCGGCGGCCCGACACCATCGCGCCCGGCGCGACCGGCACCCTGTCGTCCAACGGCCGTACCGCGGCCTTCATCAGCGTCGGCGACGGCCGCAACGTCGCCTTCTTCGGCTACCGCGCCGCCCACGCCCGCCCCGGCGAGGACGTGACCGCCCAGTTGGGACGCGTCTACGGCGATCTGGGCTGGGTCATCCCCGAAGCCCTCGCCGCTCTGCCGCGGACCGAGTCGGTCTACTTCGACACCATCAGCCAGGTCGTCGCCCCGTATTGGAGCAGCGGCCGGGTGGTGCTGCTGGGAGACGCGGCCTGGTGCGTCACCCTGTTCGCCGGGTACGGCTCCGCGCTGGCCGTCGGCGGCGCCGACCGGCTCGGCACCGAACTGGCCGACCGCCCGGGCGACATCCCCGCCGCACTGGCCGCCTGGGAGGCCGCCATCCGGCCCGAAGCCGAACGCAAACAGAAGCTCGGCCGCCGCGTCAAAGGCGTCTACGCCCCCGCCAACTCCCTGCTGTTGTGGCTGAGCCAGCTACCGCTGCGCCTGGCCACCCTGCCACCCGTGCGCCGGTATATGACCCGCCGCTTCATCAAGGGCTGACTTGACCGCTCCTGATGCGGGCCGGATCGCGGCCGGCGCGCTGGTGGCGTACATGACCGGGTTCATCGACACCAGACCGGCCGACTCTGGGTGAGCGGTCAAGCGTCTGAAGCAGGCGGATACAGCCCGGCCTGGCGGTAGACGGCGGCGAGGTAGCGCAGCATCTCGGTGGCGTCCGGCGGGTCCGGCTGCAGCACGCGGTAGGTGACCGCACCGGCCATCATGTCGATCAGCACGTCCAGGTCGGCGTCGGCGGCCACGGTGCCGTCCTGCTGGGCGCGCCGCAGCATCGCGGCGGCCAGCTCGCGGCGGGGCAGGATGTAGTGCCGCCAGTAGACGGCCATCAGCTGCGGGTGGCTGACGGCCGAGCCCATGATGCGGGCGACCAGTGCGCGAAAGCCGGGGCTGGCGGCCATCTCGGCCGCCGCGGGCAGCACGCGCTCGACGATGTCGCGCGGGGTCAGGGCGTAGACGTCGGCGGCCGACGGCGTGACCTCGGCGCGGACCCACTGCTCGATGGCCTGGGCGAGCAGGTCCTCCTTGCTGCTCCAGCGGCGATACAGGGTCAGCTTGCCCACGCCGGCGCGTTTGGCGACCTGCTCGATGCTGGTGCCCTCGACGCCGCGCTCCACGAACAGCTCCAGCGCGGCAGCCAGGATCGTGGTGTCGGTCTCGGGATCACGCGGACGTCCCCGCCCCCGCCCTTCGGCGGCGGTCATCCCAGGGCTCCGTCCAGCCAGCGGGTGACCTCGGCCGGGCCGCCTTGGCAGGCCAGGTGGCCGTCCGGGCGCACGAGCAGGGCCGGGCCGTTCCCTGAGCCGGAGGCGCGAAGCTGGACGACGCGCTCGCCGAGCCGCCGCCGGGCGACCTGGAAGGCGGCGTCCGTGCCGGTGCCGTGACCGAGGACCGCCCACGCACCGCGTAGCTCGGTGTGCAGCCGGGTGCGGCTGCCGTCGCCGCGTTCGCAGTCCAGGTCGGGCACACGGTCGCCGGGGCGGAGCTTGCCGCCCCGCCTGCCGATGACCCGTCCTGCGAGCGTCTTGCCGAGCGGGCCTCGGCGGTAGCTCACCCACAGCTGCGAGGTCGTGTAGGTGGTCCACCGCTGGATCCAAGCCTGGCTGAAGATGCGCATCAGCACCTGATCACGAAGGAAGCGGCCGAGCGGGCCGGCGGCGATGTTGACCTTGGTGGCGGCGGTGCTGCCCCGCAGCACCGCGGTGGCCAGCGGGCGGCGCTCGGCCTGGTAGGTGTCCAGCAGCGCCGCTTCGGCACGGCCCTGGATGACCAGAGCGAGCTTCCACGCCAGGTTCTCGGCATCGCCGAGCCCGGTCAGCATGCCCTGCCCGCCGAACGGGGCGTGCACGTGCGCGGCGTCACCGGCCAGCAGGATGCGCCCGGCCCGGTAGGCCTCGGCCAGGCGGCGGTGCACGCGAAACAGCGACGCCCAGGTCACCTCGCCCAGCCGCAGGCCGGGCAGGCCGGTGCGCTCAGGCAGGATGCGCCGCATGCGCTCGGCGATCTGCTCCTCGCTCGGCTTGTCGACGGTGAAGGCGGCGTCGTAGGCGAGCAGCCGCCACTGATCTCCCGGCATCGGCATCGCGCCCAGCACTCCCTCGGCGTGCGCCCAGCCGCTGGTCCCCGACCGGTCCAGGGCGGGCTCACCCTCAAGGCGTCCGTCGAGGAGCAGGAACCGCTCACTGACCTTCACTCCCGGGAAGCCGATGCCGGCCTGCGTGCGCACGGTGCTGCCAGTCCCGTCACAGCCGACCATCCACCGGGCCCGCACGGTGCGGCCGTCGCCGAGCGTCGCGGTGACGCCGGTCGTGTCCTGGCGGGCCTCGACCAGCGCCAAGCCCCATTCCGGGCGGACGCCCAGCTCGGCCAGGCGCTCGCGGAGCCGCGCCTCCACCCGTGCCTGGGAGATCACCATCGGGGGTGCGGCGGTGCCGAGCCCCGGGTCGCCGAACCGGATGCGCATCATCGGACGGTCCCCGGCGTAGGTGGTGATCGTCATGGCCCGCACCGACTCCTGCGGCAGGCCGCCCAGGGCGTCCAGCCGGCGGGCAGGACGGAGGCGCCGCCCGTGACGATCAGGCAGCCGCCCGAACAGAGCGCGTGAGCGGTGGCGTCCTTAACGACGCCGTGCCCGGCGTCGTCGCAGGCTCTGCAGCAGGCGTTCTCGCGGATGGATGCTCGCCTGCTCAGCACTCTGACCGGGGACCGCGGTATGGAACTCGCCGGCCACCGGCTGCTGACCGAAGCGACTGGGGGAGGCGAAGGTCCTGTCCGCTGGGGACCGTCGCCTCTGACCGCCGACGCCGAGCCGCCAGACGATGAAGGCATGAGAATCGGAATCAACGGGTTTGGCAGGATCGGCCGGGCCGTTCTGCGCCGCGCGCTCCGCACGGATCTGGACATCGTCGCCATCAACGACATCACCGATGCGACCATACTGGCTCACCTGCTCAAGCACGACTCCACGCATGGTGCGCTCGACGCGCGGGTCTCCGCGTCCGCCGGGATTCTGGAGGTCAACGGCACGGCCATCGCGGTCAGCGCCTGCGCCGACCCGGCGGAGATCGACTGGCGCGCGCACGGCGTGGAACTGGTCATCGACGCCACCGGTCGTTTCCGTACGAGGGACGCGCTCGCCGGTCACCTGAAGGCCGGTGCGCGTAAGGTGCTGCTGTCAGCGCCGGGCAAGGGGCTGGACGTCACCATCGTGCCCGGTGTCAACGATGCCGCCTACGACCCGGTCCGGCATGAAATCGTCTCGCTAGCCTCGTGCACCACGAACTGCGTGGCCCCGATGGTGAAGGTGCTGCATGCCGGCTTCGGCCTGGTGCGTGGGTTCATGACCACCATCCACGCCTACACCGGCGACCAGATGCTGCTGGACGGCCCGCACAAGGACCCGCGCAGGGCGCGTTCGGCCGCGGTCAACATCGTGCCGACCAGCACCGGCGCCGCCCGCATGGTCGGTCAGGTGTTGCCTGAGCTGAACGGCCGGCTGGACGGCATCGCCATCCGCGTGCCGGTCGAGGACGGCTCGATCACCGACCTGTCCGCCCAAGTGCGCCGCCCGGTCACCGCCGAGGAGGTCAACGCGGCCTTCGCCGCAGCCGCCCAGGAGGAACTGCACGGCATCCTGCGCTACAGCACCGAACCGCTCGTCTCCCGCGACATCATCGGTGACGCCGCCTCGTGCGTGTTCGACTCTGCCCTCACCCAGGCCGGCGGCGATCTGGTCAAGGTCTTCGGCTGGTACGACAACGAGTGGGGTTATGCCAATCGGCTGGTCGAAATGGCCCAGCGGATGACATAAGGCCATGGTCTCCCCTCAGCATGTCCGAAGCGGTAGCCCTGGCTCATGAGCGTCGGCTCATGACGCCGGACATCGAAAAGCACCCCCGCCCACGGGTGATGCCCGTGGGCGGTCCCCGGCGCCCACCGGCGGCCGCTTCGAGGCCCCGGACGGTTCAGGGCGCGGCTGACGGCGCCCACGGCACGCATGGTCTGCATAGCTTGGCCGCGCGCACAGCGGTGTCGGATGGCCATTGCCTTGGAGTCGAAGGTCTCTGTCCAGGACATGGGACGAGCGATGACAGTGGCTGGCATGACCACTGTGTCCCCGTTCAGGCAAGGGCTCACCGCAGCCGAGGCGGCGGCGCAGCTGAGCGCCGATGGGCCGAACGCACTGCCGTCGGCCCGGCGCACCCCCGCCGTGGTGTTGCTGCTGCGCCAGATGGCGCATTTCTTCGCTTTGCTGCTGTGGGGTGCGTCGGTGCTGGCCCTGCTGGCGGGGATGCCGCAGCTGGCTGTGGCGATCGTCGTCGTGGTGCTGCTCAACGGCGGCTTCGCCTTCGCCCAGGAGTACCGCGCAGATCGGGCCACGCAGCGGTTGCGCGAGCTCATCCCGGCAAACGTGGTGGTCAGACGGGACGGCAGACGCATGCTCATCGGCGCGGCCGACCTCGTGATCGGCGATCTGGTGCTGCTGGAGGCGGGTGACCGGGTATCCGCCGATCTGGAACTGGCCGAGGTGCACGCGCTGGCTCTGAACGAGTCCATGCTGACCGGTGAGAGCCGCCCCACCCGCCCGCGGACGGGGGACCGGGCCCACGCCGGCACGTTCGTCACGGAGGGACAGGCCGAGGCCACCGTGGTGGCCACCGGCGCGCACACCCGGCTGGCCGCGATCGCCAAGCTGACCAGTGAGGCCAGCCGGCCACCCAGTCCCCTCTCCGTCCAACTCCGCAAGGTCGTCAAGATCGTCGGCGGGATCGCCGTGGCCGTCGGCGTGGTCTTCTTCGGCCTGGCCCTGCTCCTGGGCATGGAACCGGGCCAGGGGTTCCTGTTCGCGATCGGTGTCACGGTCGCGCTCGTGCCCGAAGGGCTGCTGCCCACCGTCACGCTCTCCCTGGCCCGGGCCGCGCAGCGGATGGCAACCCGCAACGCCCTCGTACGCCACCTGGAGGCCGTCGAGACGCTTGGTTCGGCGACCTTCATCTGCACCGACAAGACCGGCACCCTCACCCGCAACGAGATGACCGTGGCGCAGACCTGGGCGCCATCGAGCTCAGCCGCCGAGGTCATGCGCACTGCGGTGCTCAGCTCCACCGGCCGCATGAGCGATGGCAAGCCCGTCGGCGATCCCATGGAGGTGGCCCTGCACGTCGAGGCCGTGCGCCTGGGGGCGGACCTGGAAGGAGAGGTCACCGCGCGATACCCCTTCGACCCGGCACGACGCCGTGCCTCCGTCCTGGTGGACGGGAGGTTACACCTCAAGGGCGCACCGGACGCGGTACTGCCGCTGTGTGGCGCCGTAGCCGGAGCCGAGGACGTACTGGCTCGGATGAGCGATCGCGGCCTGCGGGTCCTCGCGGTCGCCCGCGGCCGCACAGCCGCGGAGTCAGAACTGGAACTGCTCGGACTGGTCGGCCTGTACGACCCGCCGCGCGACGACGTCGCCGAGGCCATCTGGAAGTGCCGGAACGCCGGAATCAAACTCGCCATGATCACTGGTGACCACCCGCGCACCGCTCGAGCCATCGCCGCCGAGGTCGGCCTGCTCGGCACGGACGAATTCGTCGTGACAGGCGCCGACCTGCCGGACGACGACGCCGCCCTCGGCGAACTGCTGGATCGGGACGGTGTGGTCGTTGCCCGGGTGACACCCGAGGACAAGTTGCGCATCGCCCGCGCGTTGCGCGGGCGCGGGCACGTCGTGGCGATGACCGGTGACGGCGTCAACGACGGCCCCGCGCTGCGCGAGGCCGACATCGGCATCGCCATGGGTGCCTCCGGCACCGACGTAGCCCGTGAGGCCGCCGACCTGGTGCTGCTGGACGACCACTTCACCACCATCGTGGCGGCCGTCGAACTGGGCCGCGCCACCTACGCCAACGTGCGCCGCTCGCTTACCTACCACCTGACCGACAACGTGGCCGAGCTCACCCCGTTCGCCGTCTGGGCGCTGTCGGGCGGCACCATCCCGCTCGCGCTGAGCGTGCTGCAGGTGCTGGCTCTGGACATCGGCACCGACCTGCTGCCCGCCCTCGCACTGGGCGCGGAGCCGGCCAACCCACGGACGATGCACGGCCCGGCCCGCGCCGGCAACCTCATCGACCGCCGCCTGCTCATCCGCGTGTTCGGTGTCCTCGGTCCCGCTCAGGCGCTGGCCGAGATGGCTGCCTTCATGGCGGTGCTGCTGCTCGGTGGCTGGTGGATCGGCACCGCGCCGAGCATCGGCCTGCTCGCCGCCGCCTCAGGAACCGCCTTCGGCGCCGTGGTGCTCGGCCAGTTCGCCAACGCCTTCGCCTGCCGCAGCGAATCCCGCTGGATCGGCAGGATCCGCTGGCGCAGCAACCCGTTGCTGCTCGGCGCGATCGCCATCGAAGCGGCTCTGCTGCTGCTCTTCCTCGGCCTGCCCGCCGTCTCCAACCTACTCGGGGGAGCCTTTCCGTCTCCTGCCGGATGGGCGCTCGCCGCGCTCGCGATCCCCGTCATGATCCTGGCCGACACCACGCACAAGACGTGGCGCGCGAAGCGTGCGCGTAAGGCGGAAGGTACGCACCCCCAGCCGGATTCGACCGGGCCGCGACCCGTCATGGCCGCCTCGCCGCCGACTGATGGGAGGCAACTGCCATGAACCACAGCGTGCTGGGCCGTCTGACGCCCAGACCGAGGGCCGGTCCTCCAGAGACGTCCGCCCTTGCGCAGCCACTGCAGCCATCGGTGTCGGAGCGCTGTTGTTTCCCGGTGCGCACGCCCAGATCGCTTACCCGTGGACCCCGCCGTTCGCCCGTGAGGGCCTGTGCCGCCGGTTGTGGACCGGCCCGTCGCATGTCAACGAGTTCGTGGAGGCCATCGAACGCGAGGGCCAGTGGGAGGCCGACCAGTTACGTGGTGCCGGCCGGATCGCAGCCTGGGCGGCGCCGCAGCGGTGCTGGGCGGCGTTTCCGACATGATCGTGCACTACAGCCCGTAGCCCGTGCTCCCGGAGCCTGCGATCAGGTGAGTCGCGAACTCATGACGGCCAAGGTCCCGAGATCGCGGGCCGTAAGGCTCTGCACGTCCCATGAGGGAGGCGGTGTCCTGGAGTCAGAGGCGGAACAGGCTCACACATCGTGAAGGAGGTCATCATGGCCGCCGTTCATGCGAGGCCCGTCATGGACGCCGAACCCCAACACGCGCATGAGCCGTCCTGTCGATTACGTCTGGGCGGTTGCCCGGATCTCGATCGGCTGGGTGTTTCTGCGGGCGTTCCTGGACAAGCCGTTCGGCTGAAGGTTCGCCACTCCGGCCGAGCGGGCCTGGGTCGCGGGCGGCGCGGGGACCACACTCGGACCCGGCAACCTGCCGATCATCCAGCGCGACGCCTGGCTCCGATGAGTGAGGGCAAGCCGGATCACGCACTGAGGTGCGGATCGCCACCTGCTCGGAGACTCGATCTTCGGGCGGCGATCCTCCCGCGAGGCCTGTCACTCCGAGGCGAAGGGAGGTACCGGTGTCTGCTCACGTCACGGCAGAGGCCGAGCCGGACCACCACGACCAGGTAGGTGACTATCTGGCGCGGATCAGGACGACGCCGTTGCTCACCGCCGAGCAGGAGGTGCGACTGGCCAAGCGCATCGAGGCCGGAGTCTATGCCGCCCGCCTGATCGAACAGGGAAGCGCCAAGGCGGGCCTGGATGCTGCGGTCGCCGACGGGAGGGCTGCCCGGGAACAGCTGATCCTGGCGAACCTGCGGCTGGTGGTATCGATCGCCAAGCGATACGCCCACCGCGGGATGCCGCTGGCGGATGTTATCCAGGACGGCAACCTGGGACTGATCCGGGCTGTCGAGCGTTTCGACCACGCAAAGGGCTACCGGTTCTCCACCTGCGCGACCTGGTGGATCCGCAAGGCCATCCAACAGGGGCTGGAATACGCCTATCCGGTGCGGCTGCCGGCCGGTGTGCGGGACCGCCTGAGCAAGATCGCCCGGGCGGAGTCCGTGGTCACCCATCGGCTCGGCCGTTCACCCACAGAACGGGAACTGGCCGAGGAGGTAGGCCACGACCTGATGAAGTACGTCCCGCTGCGGCAGCTCACCCAAGCCGGCGCCAGCCTTGACGCGTCAGTGGGGGAAGGGCGGCACCGCACCACGCTGGGCGAGCTGGTGACAGACGATCAGAGCCCCACGGCGGAGTGGCTCGTGGACCAGCAGGATCTGAAGGTTCTGCTGGACTCGCTGGTCGACGCGTTGCCGCCGAGCCAGGCGCGGGTGGTGCGATTGCGATTCGGCCTGGACGGATGTGGCCAGCACAAACCCGAGCAGATCGCCGAACGCATGGGGCTGACCCCGTACTGGGTACGCCGGATGGAACGGGAGTCACTGACCCGGTTGCGCCGCTACGGAGCTCGCCGAGGGCTGCGGGCCTGGACCCGATGACACGACCGCGCTTGCCATCGCCGGGCAGCACCGGCGAAGGTCCTGACGTCGCATTGGCGAAGGTCCCACTGGGTGGGGCCTTCGGGCGCTTGGCCCGCGACGATCTCCAGGACGTTCTGTTGGGGGTGGCCAGGGCTGGAGCACGCGCACACGGTGCGGTTACCGATCGGTGTGCAGGATGAGCTCGTCAAGGTCTCCAGGGCGCGGGCGGAGGCCACGCACCGGCTCGGACGCGCCCGACCACCTAGTGGACGGGTTGGCGCCGCGGCAGGCACTGATCATGCGGCTGCGGTTCGGGTTGGACGGGCACGACCCGTGCACGCCTCGGGAGATCGCGGTGAAACTGGGGCTGACCCCGCAGTGGGTGCGACAGCTGGAGAAGGAGTCGCTGGCTTGGATGCGCGGCCACGGAAGCCGGCAAGGGCTGCGTGCCTGGGCGAGCTGATCCGCCATCCTTGGCAGGACGGGATCATGAAACGAGACCCGAGCCGCTTCGGACGCCGGCACCGCTGTTCTTCAACGGCACCAGGGGGCGCACGATCATCCCGATCTCGCTCGTCCGGAGGAACGTGACCGTCGCCTTCAGCGTGTCGCCCTACGCGGGCAACTCGAGGACCAAGGACCCGGCGTATCGGTGGCTTAAGGCTCGGGTTCCCAACCGCCGGGATTGATGTGCTGGTGGTGATCGCAGGAAAGGGGATCACCATGTTCGCCACCCCGTTACCGCGACGCCGCAAGCTGGGGCCGTGGATGGCGACCGCGCTGGTCGTCGGCAACATGATCGGTTCCGGCGTGTTTCTGCTGCCGGCGTCGCTGGCCGCATTCGGCAGCGCGAGCCTGCTGGCGTGGGCGCTCACCGCGACCGGCGCGCTGCTGCTGGCGCTGGTCTTCGCCCGGCTGGGACGCGCCTACCCCAAGACGGGCGGCCCGTACGCCTACGCTCGCCGCGCCTTCGGTGACTTCATCGGCTTCCAGACCGCGTGGGGCTACTGGATCGCGGTGTGGGTGGGCAATGCCGCCATCGCGGTGGCGTTCGTCAGCTACCTCGGCTACTTCTGGCCCGCGCTCGCCGACACCGCCCTGCTCGCCGCAGGCGTGGCGCTGGCGGCGATCTGGCTGCTGACCGTCGTCAACGTCCGAGGAGTACGCCTGGGCGGCTGGATCCAGGCCGTCACCACCGTCGCCAAACTCCTGCCGCTGATCGGGCTGGCCGTGGCCGCGCCGTTCTTCATCGACGCCGCCGACTTCACCCCGTTCAACCCGAGCGGCCAAGGCACGTTCGGGGCCGTCACGGCCGCCGCCGCGCTGACGCTGTGGGCCTTCATCGGCATCGAGTCGGCCACCGTCCCCGCCGAGGATGTCGACGATCCGGAGCGGACCATCCCGCGCGCGACCGTCATCGGCACCGCCGTCACCGCCGCCGTCTACATTCTGGGCACTGTCGCGGTGTTCGCCGCCGTGCCCCGCACGCTGCTGATCGAGTCCACGGCACCGTTCGCGGACGCGGCCGAGGCGATGTTCGGCGGCTGGGCGGGCACCGCGGTCGCGCTCGGCGCGATCGTCAGCGCCTTCGGCGCGCTCAACGGCTGGATCCTGCTGCAGGGCCAGGTGCCGCTGGCTGCTGCCCGCGATGGGCTGTTCCCGCGTGTGTTCGCCAAGACCTCGCGTTGGGGCACTCCGGCCGTGGGGCTGGTCGTCTCCAGTGTCCTGGTCACCGGGTTGATGCTGCTGAACTACAACGCGGGTCTGGTCGAGCAGTTCAACTTCGTGATCCTACTGGCCACCCTCACCACCTTGATCCCGTACGCGTACGCGGCGGCGGCGCAGTTCCTGCTCGCCCTGACCGACCGGGAGCACTTCTCCGGCAGGCGGCTCACGGTGGATGGCACGATCGCCGTTATGGCGTTCGCCTACGCGCTGTGGACCATCGCCGGATCCGGCTACGAGGTCGTCTACAAGGGCACGCTGCTGATGCTCGCCGGCATCCCGGTCTACGTGTGGCTGAAGTACCACGACCGCGACAGCGACGAAACCGTACACATTGGCCGGAAGGCGGCATGAGCGTGTTTCACGTCGACAGCGAGGTGGGCGCGCTGCGGCAGGTCATCCTGCACCGTCCCGGGCTGGAGCTGATGCGGCTCACGCCGTCCACCTGCGATGAGTTGCTCTTCGATGACGTGTTGTGGGTCAAGCGGGCCCGCCAGGAGCACGACGCCTTCGCCGACACCCTGCGCGAGCGCGGCGTGACCGTCCATCTGTTCGACGAGCTGCTGGCCGAGACGCTCAAGCTCGACGAAGCCCGGGCGTGGGTGCTGGACCGGGTGGTCACCGATCCCGCCTTCGGCCCCACGCTCGCGCCGCCGCTGCGCCAGGCGCTGAACGCGATGCCGGTGGACGTCCTCACCCGCCATCTCATCGGCGGGCTGACCAAGCGCGAGCTCGGTCTGAAGGCCGACAGCCTGCGCCTGGCGGAGCTCGGTGAGGACGACTTCATCCTCCCGCCGCTGCCCAACCACCTGTTCACCCGCGACGCCTCGGCCTGGATCTACGGTGGCGTGTCCTTGCACCCGATGGCCAAGCCGGCCCGCCGCCGCGAGAGCACACACGTAGCCGCCGTGTACGCCTTCCACCCGAAGTTCGACGGCAGGGCGCCGGTGTGGTTCCCAGCCGAGGCCGAGCAGCCCGCCAGTATCGAAGGCGGCGACATCCACGTCATCGGCGACGGCGCGGTCCTGGTCGGGATGAGCGAGCGCACCACACCCCAGGCGATCGAGCTGCTCGCCCGCCGCCTGTTCGAGGCGGGGGCCGCCGAACGCGTCATCGTCGCCGCTCTGCCGAGGAAGCGGGCCTTCATGCACCTGGACACCGTCATGACGATGGTCGATCACGGCGTTTTCGTGGCCTATCCGGAGCTGCCGCCGCTGCGCTCGTTCACCCTCACCCCCGGCCTGCCGGTACGCGAGAACGACGACCTGTTCACGGCGCTTGGCGCGACCCACGTCCTGCGTGCCGAGCAGGACGTGTGGGCGGCCGAGCGCGAGCAGTGGGACGACGGCACCAACGTGCTGGCCATCGCCCCAGGCGTGGTCGTCGCCTACGAGCGCAACGTCACCACCAACACCATGCTCCGCAAGCACGGCATCGAGGTCATCACCATCTCCGGAGCTGAGCTCGGCCGCGGCCGCGGTGGCCCGCGCTGCATGAGCTGCCCCATCGAAAGGAGCGCCTCGTGAAGGACCTGCTGCGTATCGCCGACCTGTCTCCGGACGACCTCGTCCGCCTGTCCACCGCGCCGATCACTCCCAGGGGAAGCCCGCCGACTCCCACGGGCTGCTGTGCGTCCGGACCGTGCTGCTGTACTTCGTCGAACCCGCCACCCGCACCCGCCTGTCCACCGCGACCGCCGTGGTGCGCTTGGGAGGGACGCCGCTCACGGGCGCTCAGTAAGCGCAACACAGTCTTTGGTGTCATATGCATGGGTATTCCCGAAATCCAATGATCGACGTGAGCGGCTCGCTGCTATCACTTGTGGTACTGCAGAGTGGCTCGATATGCCGAGCCGGCGCGCATGGCATCCCATCGGTTGATGGCCAATTGATTACTATTCCCTGATGCGCCGGTCCCCTTGCCCCCACTCCCGCTTTCTGGCCATTCCGTGAACTTTCTGTCTGTCCATTTTTCGTCACTTGCTTGCCTCTCGCTCTTCGACGCTCATTTCTCACGAGCGAGGCGGAGTTGTCACTCCGTTCGGCGACGCGTCGGCGAAGACTGCTGAGAAATTTTAAAGTCTTTTGGGGGTGAATGATGAATAATAATTACTGGAGAGAGACGGTATACGCCGTGTCGCCGCTTGATGGACTGGAGCGTCGCGACATGTCGGCTATCTTCAACTGGCTCAACCTTCACTTTCCGTCCTGTGGAACCAAGATCGATTGGGGGCGTGTGCAGGGCAGGCACATGCACTGGAAAATCACCGATGACATGCGGCTGGCGGCGACGGCATCCATTGAAGTGTGTCGGCGCATTCAATCTGGTTCCGTGGTTGAACACGTCGGAGATGGGCTCTCGCCTTATGGCGTATGTTTCACCGACGACAACGCCCCCTCGGTTGTGGCAGCATTGCTGGAGATACCAGAACACCATTATTTCTTAGCTGAAGACCGATCGTGGATCGTGGTCGTCACCACGGAGGGAGATCTGGAGGTAGTAGATCAACTCTGAGGCTTATTCTGAAGCGTCTCTGGACTTGCCGATCAGATTAACGGTATTCACACGGATGGCGATAGTTCAGGTATCAGAGATGATCATTTCGTGACGGTGTGCCAGCCGCGGCCACTGGCTGGTCGGGGGCTTCGAGGACGACCGCATCACGCCGCCGCACCTCGGACAGGAGGTCGCCACCGCCATCCCGGGCGCGAGGTACGCGCAGGTCGCCAAGTGCGGGCACTACGGGTTTCTGGAGCAGTCGGACGAGGTCGACTCCCTGCTCGTGGACTTCTTCTCCGCCGGGCTGAGCCGAAGATCGACCACCTATGACGGACTTATGACGGCGAGAGTTCAGACTGTGCCCTGTTTTGACTTCTCACCCCCCGGAGTCATCGTGCTCAGCAGAATCGTCATCGTCCTCACCCTGTTATGGAGCGGCCTGACCTTCACCGCGGTCGAGGCCGCGGCCACCCCAGCGGAGCCGGAGCTGGACTGGCGCACGGCGCTCGAGAAATCGGATGCCCCTCCAAGTTCGCCACCGGTCAACAGGATCCGGTCGGCACCCGAGGTGGACAGCACCTCGGCGCCCAAGCCGAAACGCACCCAGCTCCCCGCCGCCACGTCGGCCGAGGTGAGACTGGATGCGAAACCGCAGCGGGTCGGACCGCTGGAGGTGAGCGGGGCCGCCGGTACGACCGCGCGGGTGGAGGTGCTGGAAGAGCGGGCGAGCCTGCCGGGACTGGTGTTCCGGATCTCGGCGGCCACCAAGGTCTCCGTCGACTTCGGAGGCTTCGCCGAGCGCTACGGCGCGGGATACGCCGACCGGCTCAAGCTCGTCCGGCTCCCCGAGTGCGCCCTGACCGCCGACTGCGACCGCGAGCGCGCACCCTCGCTCAAGGACGGCACCGACCGCCCGGTCGTGCCGTCGGTGAAGAACGGAACCAAGCTGAGCGCGGAGGTTCCCGCCGGATTGTTCGCTGTCACGGCCGGCCCCGAAGGCGAGGAGGGCTCGTTCAAGGCGACGCCGCTGGCGCTCTCGGGCGACTGGCAGGTCGTCACGGGATCGGGGAACTTCGCCTACAACTACGACGTGCCGCTGCAGAAGGCGCCGGCGGGGCCGACCCCGTCGCTGCGCCTCAGCTACTCCTCCGGCACGGTCGACGGCATGGTGTCGGGCAGGAACACCCAGAGCGGCCCGGTCGGGGTGGGCTGGGGAGACTTCGCCGACTCCTTCATCGAGCGCCGCTACCACTCCTGCCGCGCCGACGGCCAGGGCTCCGATGATCTGTGCTGGAAGTCCGACAACGCCACCATCTCGCTCAACGGCCGGTCCGGAGAGCTGGTGCCGCTGCCCGGGACGCCGACGAAGCAGTGGCGGCTCAAGGACGATCCGCGATGGCGGATCGAGCAGCTGACCGGTGCGAAGAACGGCGACAACGACGGCGAGCACTGGAAGGTGACGACCCCCGAAGGAGTGCAGTATTTCTTCGGCCGCGGCGTCAACCCCGACGTCGTCGGGGTGGAGACCCACTCGGTGTGGACGGTGCCGGTGTTCGGCGACGACACGGGCGAGCCGTGCAACGCCGAGGCTCCGCTGCCATGGTGCGTGCAGGCGTGGCGGTGGAACCTGGACCTGGTCATCGACCCGCATGACAACGTGCAGCAGTACGAGTACATCAAGGAGATCAACTACTACGCCGCGCTGAACGGCTGGCCCGGCTTCGAGCGTACGGAGTACGTGCGCGGCGGCGCCCTGCACCTCCTCAAGTACGGCAAGCGGCGCGCTGCGAACGAGACCGAGCCGTCGGCCCGGGTCACCTTCGATCTCGACTACCGGTGCGTCGACCTGGCCGCGGCCTGCCAGGAGCCGGCCCCGGCCACGGCCGCGAACTATCCCGACACCCCGGTCGACCTGATGTGCTTCACCGCCGTGTGCACCGAGCACGCCCCGACGTTCTTCACCGCGTTGCGGTACGTGTCGCTGACCACGCAGGTCGAGGTGGGCGGCGGCGCGTTCGTCGACGTGGATCGGATCACGCTCTCGCACGCCTTCCCGGACCCGGATCCGAACCGGACCGGGGACCAGAAGCTGTATCTGGCAGCGATCCAGCGCAAGGGCCTGTCGGCGGAGCCGCAGATCACGATGCCGCCGGTGACCTTCTTTCCGGTGCTGCTGAACAACCGGGTCGACACGGCGGGCGGCTTGTCGGCGATGCCGCACTACCGGGTCGGCGTGGTGACGAACGAGACCGGTGGCCAGGTGATCGTCACCTACGGCCGGCCGCACCCATGCCCCAGCCCGATCCCTGATCCGCCGAACTGGCACCTGAACACCCGCAACTGCTTCCCGCACTGGCATGCCCCCGATGGCGGGGCCCCTGGGTTCGCGGTGTTCCACAAGTACGTGGTGACCCAGGTGGAACAGCGTGACACCGTCGGCGGCAGCCCCGCGATGATCACCTCCTACAAGTACGGTGACCAGGTCCGCGCGGGCTTCCCCAACGGGGCCTGGCATCATGACCGGGACGAGTTCGTCTCCAACTCCAACCAGACCTGGTCAGAATGGCGCGGCTACGCCGACATGCTGGTCACCCAGGCCGCCAGCCGTACCCAATATCGGCTCTTCCGCGGCATGAACGGCGACAGGCTGGCCGGGGACCCGTTCCCGGGGCCAGGCTCGCGCGTGGCCAAGACCTCCAGCCTGGACGGCACCGTCACCAACGTCAACGACGAGAACTGGCTGGCCGGGGGAGTGCTCGACCAGCAGGAGCTGCGCGGCGACGGCAGCGTTGAGCACGGCACCGTGACCGGCTACCACACGCAGCGCACCGTCGACGCCACCGGGCCCGATCCGCTGGACGACGCCTGGTTCGTCATGCCGAACGACCGGGTGGAGCGGCGGCGCAACCCCGTCGATGGCAGCCTGGTGCGCAGCCGGTCCCAGACCGTCTACAACGGGCTGCTGGGCACGGCGGACAAGGTGATCGAACACGGCTGGCTGGCCACGACCGGTGACGAGCGGTGCACGGTGACCGTGCCCACGGTGAACTCCGACCGGTGGCTGCTGGACCTGCCCGCCTCGGTCACCCGGTACGGCAACGCCACGTGCGACGGGGCCGAGCTGGCCCGGGAGGAGTTCGCCTACGACGGTGGAGCGTTCGGGGCGGCGCCGGCGCGCGGCGATCGGACCGGTTCCCGAGTCAAGATCACGGCGGCGCCGACCTGGGCGACGACCACCACGACCTACGACAGGCTGGGACGGCCGCTGACGGTGACCGACCCCAACGGACGCACCACCACGACCGCCCACACCCCGGCGATCAGGTATCCAGCGACCACGACGGTCACCAACCACCTGGGGCACAGGACGACCACGACCTGGTTCCGCCCCCGGCAGGCGCCCGAGGCGACCATCGACGCGCGGGGCAAGAAGACCAGCTTCGCCTACGACGCGCTGGGCCGTACGCGCACCGTGCACCGGCCGATGGAGCAGGGCGGACCCGCGTCGCACGAGTTCGTCTACGAACTCGATCCCGACAGAGCCAAGCCAGGCGTGGTCCGGAGCCGCAGGCTCCAGGACACCACCAGGTACGTGGACTCCTGGGTGCTGCACGACAGCTGGCTGCGACCGCGCCAGACCCACCTGACGTCCCCCGAATCCGGCAAGGCGATCGTCACCGACACCCGATACGAAGGACGTGGCCTGGTCGCCGCCACCTCCCAGCCGCAGGCTCTGACCGGTGCGGCCGGAGCCGGCCTGTTCCCCGTCCCGGCAGGCGGTTGGGCGAACGACGAGACGACCGCTCATGACGAACTCCGCCGCCCCATCTGGCAGGTCTCCTCGACCGCGGGCACCGTCCGGCGATCGGTGGTCACCGACTACACCTACGACTCGGTGACCACGACCCCGCACCCTCAGGCAGGGGGAGTCGTCCGTACGGTCAGCGACGCCCACGGGCGGGTGATCAGGATGGAGGAACGCGACGGCACCGCCTGGCGCCTGACCCGCTACGGCTACGACCAGGCCGACCGGCTCACCACCATCACCGATCCGGCAGGCAACACCATCACCAACACCTACGACCTCGCCGGGCGCAAGATCGCCATGAACGATCCCGACATGGGCGCCTGGACCTACGGATTCGACGCGGCCGGCAACCAGACCCGGGCGACCAGCGCCGCCGGGGCGCAGGTGCACACGCTCTACGACGCGCTGAGCCGCCCGACGGAACGCCGCAAGGATTCCCCGGCAGGCACCCTGCTGGCCAAGTGGGAGTATGACGCGACGGGGGAGACGGGCCTGCTGAACAGGACCACCCGCGTGGAGGGCGGCGACTCGTACGTGGTCGACGTCACCGGCTACGACGGCCGGGCCCGGCCCACCGGCCAGACCTGGACCTTCCCCGACGCGAGCTACGCCGTCGGCTACGGCTACGACGCCGCCGACCACCCCACCCGGATCACCTACCCGGCCGTCGGCGGGCTGCCCGCCGAGACCGTGAACACCACCTACAACGACGTGGGCCTCGCGACCTCCATGGCCGGCGCCACCGAGTACGTCTGGTCCGCCCTGTACGACGACCGGGCCCGCTCGGTGTGGAACCTGTCGGGATCCCGGACGGTGCCCTTCAGCCGGGTGACCGAATACGACGCCGACCAGCGCGTCAAGGCGATCAAGGCGGGCGGCGGCAACACCACGCTGCAAGACCTGCGGTTCACCTACGACGACACTTTCGGCAACATCGTCGATCGGCACACGACCCTGAACGGGCAGTCCTGGCGCGAGTGCTTCGACCACGACGACCGCCAGCGCCTCACCCGCGCCTTCACCACGACAGGCACCTGTACGGCCGGCACACCCGGCACGGGTGCCAACGCCTACGACCACACCTACACCCTCAGCGCCGACGGCAACCTCACCCGGCGGGTCGAGAGCGGCACGCAGATCGCCTACACCTACCCAACGGCAGGCAGCACGCGTCCGCACGCGCCCACCGCGGTCGGCGGCAACACCTACACGTGGAACGCCAACGGCGACCTGGCGAGCCGTACCGTCTCGGGGCGGACCGAGACACTCACCTGGAGCCCAGAACGGCTTCTCCTCGCCGCGGGAACCTCCAGCTTCGTCTACGACGCCGACGGCAGGCGCCTGCAGCGCAAGACCCCCGCGGGCACCACCCGCTACATCGACGGCCACGAGATCACCGGATCGAAGGCGGTCCGCACCTACAGCTTCAACGGCACACCCATCGCGATCCGCACGACCACCGGCGTGGAGTTCCTGGCCACCGACAATCAGGGATCGGTTCAGCTCACCGTCCCGGCCGGCTCCGAGACGCCCAGTCACATCAGGTCCTACCAGCCGTACGGCACGCCGCGCGGCACCGACAGGCCCAGCACCGACCGCGGCTGGATCGGCCAGATCGAGGACGGCTCCACCGGGCTCAACTACCTCAACGCCCGCTACTACGACCCATCGATGGGACGGTTCGTCTCCCCTGATCCGCTCTTCGACGTCGCCCGGCCACAGACGATCAACCCCTACGCCTACGGGCTCAACAACCCCACGGCCTTCTCCGATCCCAGCGGCCTGATTCCCGACGCGTGCGCCAACGGAGAGGTCACGTGCACGCACAACGGCAAGGGGTGGACCAACGCCCAGCCGACCCCCGAACCGCCGCCGGCTTTCGTGGACTCCTGCGCCCCGGGCACCCCTGGGAACACCGATTCCGCATGCGGGTCCAGCCTGGAGGGCGCCACCATCACCGGCGGTGAAGACCTCACCGTTGACGACCTCGCCGAGCGGGTGACCGACGGCGCCGACACCGCGCTCGACGCCGTCGATCTCGGCATGGAGTTGTGCACCGATTCCCTCGGCTGCGCCCGGATCACCGGGTTCGTCGAGGCGACCGGCGACATCGGGTTCGCCACCGGCGCCATCGGTGTCGTCATCGACTGCGAGTCACAAGGCTGGACCAGCCAGGCGTGCGTCAAGGGGGCGGTCCTGGAGGGCGGCCAGTTGATTCCGGGGGTGGGGGTCGTCTTCCTCACCCTGGACGTGCTGGACCAGTTCGGACTCGTGGATCCCGTCATCGACTTCCTGCAGGAGATGTTCACCAGCGACGGACGGAGCCCCGTGCGGACGTGTGACTCCGGGTCCAGGCCGGAATACGGGTGCACGCACCTGCCCAGTGGCGGGCAGGGCGAGTACACCGGATCGGCAGGCGTTCCGCCGCCATGCACGGGCTGCGCAGCTCCGCAGGCAGGCCCATGCCCGCTGAGGGGGTGCGACCACAACAGTTACAACCTGAATGACTGATCACTGGCTAGGGGGCGTTCCGGTCGGAACGCCCCTTGTCGTGGCACGGTGACGCCCTCAGATGATCGTTCTCCACGTCGGGATGGGCGCGGGGATCGGACCGGACGACTGGGCGGCACGTGGAAGACCGCAGGAAGGTCGCCACCAGGAGAGCTGTGACGATCGCGAGGGTGGCGTTGACGCCGATCGCGAACCGCAGCCCGGGAAGAAGGGACGAGGCGACCTGGCTCATGGCGAGAGCGGACATGACCGGCGTGCCGAGGGTGATACCGACCTGCTGGCTCATGGTGACCAGTCCGGTCGCCAGCCCCTGCTGCTCGCTCGGGATGCCGGCGGTGGCGGTGACGGTGTAACCGACGATCGCGACGAGGTTCGCGACCCCGCCGACAAAGGTGACGACGAGCAGTGCGATCAGCCATCCGCGGTCGTCTCCGACGAAGGCGAGCGGGATCGTCGCGGCTGCCTGAACGACGAAGCCGACGATGATCGCGGTCTTCGACCCGGTTCTGCCGATGACCCTCGGGGCGAGGAGCCCACCGGCAACGGTTCCCGCGCCGAGGACGGCGAGGATGAGGCCCGCGCCCACGGCGCTGTGACCGAGGACCTCCTGGAGGTAGAGGGTCAGCAGGAACACGAGCGAGGTCTCGGTCGCGAAGGCGAGGAGTCCTGCTATGTTGCCCCACGCGACGTTGCTGCGCCGCAGCAGCGCGGGGGCGACGAGCGGTTCGGACACTCGGGACTCGACGGCCCAGAAGATCGCGAAGAGCACGACGGCGACGGTGATCGGTCCCCATGAGGCGGGGCTGCGCCAGCCCGCCTCGCCGGCGGTGGCGATGCCGTAGACCAGGGCGACGAGGCCGGACGTGACGGTGATCGCGCCGGGAAGGTCGAGGCGGGGACGCCTCTCGGCCGGCTTCTCGGCCAGGACGAACGGGGCGGTGAGGAGCACCGCGATGGCGACGACGACGTTGATGAAGAACGCCCATCGCCAGCTCACCCCACCGGTGAGGACGCCGCCGAGCACCGCGCCGATGGTGAAACCGGCGGCCATGAGAGCGCCGTTGAGACCGAGGGCACGCGAGCGTGCCGGACCTTCACCGAACATCGTGGTCAGCAACGACAGGGCGGCGGGGGTGACCATCGCGGTGGCGATGCCCTGGCCGACGCGAGCCGCGAGCAGGAGGACGGGCTCTTGGGCCAGGCCACCGGCAAGGGAGGAAACGCCGAGCAGCACGATGCCGAGGAGGAAGAGTCGCTTGCGGCCGAACAGGTCCGCGACGCGACCGAAGAGCAGGGTGAACCCGGCGGCGCAGAGCGCGAACGACGTGACGATCCATTGCAGATCACCGGTGGCGAAACCGAGGTCGCGGCCGATGTGCGGCAGCGCGACGTTGAGGATGGAGAAGTCCACCGCGAGCGTGAAGTTCGCCGTGAGCAGCACGGCCAGCACGACCCGCTGGCGCGAGGACAACCGCTCGGGGACAGCGGACGATGGTGAGGGAGACGTTTCGATGTCCAGCATGTGACCCACACTCGGCGGCCCCGCCGTGCGCAGCCAGAACCCCCGGTTGCCTACCACTGAGGAGGATAGGCTCCGGCCGTCACGGTCGGCGAGAATGGCGGCATGGCAGTACAGCCCGCGCACCAGGACCGGCCGGTGACCGAGCTCGGCGAGTTCCTCCGCTCACGCCGCGACCGGCTCACCCCCGAAGACGCCGGTGTGCGCAGCTACGGCCGCCGCCGGGTGCCCGGTCTGCGGCGCGAAGAGCTCGCGCGGCTCGCCGGGGTGTCGGTGACCTATCTGACCCGCCTGGAGCAGGGGCAGTCGCAGAACGCCTCCGACGCGGTCATCGACGCTCTGGCCCGGGCCCTGCGTTTGGACGCGGATGAGCGGGCGCACCTGTTCGCGCTCGCTCATCCGGCTCCGGTCAAACGCCCTCGCCCGCCGAAGCCGGAGAGTGCCAAGCCCGGCGCCGAGCAGCTTCTGCACGCGATGGGTGATGTGCCCGCTGTGCTGCTGGGCCGGTTCAACGACGTCCTCGCCTGGAACCGGGCCGGGCACCTTCTGCTGGCCGGACACCTCGACTTCACCGCCCCCGCGAGGCCGGCGGATCGGCCGAACCAGCTCCGCATGCTGTTCCTCGATCCACACACCCGCGACCTCTACCTCGACTGGGCGGCCGAGGCGGCGCTCGCGGTGGCCTCACTGCGCTACGTCGCGGCTCAGTTCGCCGGCGACCGGCGCCTGGCCGAACTTGTCGGAGAGCTCAGCCTGAACAGCCCGGAGTTCGCCTCGTTGTGGGCCGGTCACGCCGTGAAGCTGTGCACGAGTGGTTCGAAACGGTTCCGCCATCCCGAGATCGGCGCCCTCACGCTTGACTACGAGGTGCTGCATCTGCCCGAAGGCAACGGTCAGCGCATCCTGACCCACGCCGCCAAGCCTGGCAGCACCTCGTACGCGGCCCTGCGGTTGCTGACCTCCCTGTGATCAGCCGTGCACTTCCCCTGGCCGGTGCGGCCGGGTACGGGTAAGCACGATGAGGGTCAGGCCGATCCCGGTGAGGACCGCGCCGGTGACGGCGGGGCTGCGCAGGCCGTAGCCCAGGTCGATGGCGGCTCCGGCGAGACCGACACCCAGGGTGTTGCCGAGGTTGAACGCGGCGATGTTCGCCGCCGACGCGAGCGTCGCCGCGCCTTGGGCGTGCCGGAGGACGCGCGCCTGGAGTCCGGGGACGGTGGCGAACCCGACCGCGCCGAGCAGCATCAGCAGGATCGCGCTGGGAAGCGGCATCGACGCGACGGCCCGCAGCGCCAGGATCACGATGGGCAGCGCGATCGCGAGAACGAGAACAGCGGTGTCGGCGTTCTTGTCGGCTGCGCGGCCGCCGAGGATGTTCCCCGCGAACAGGCCGATGCCGAACAGGACGAGCAGCCACGGGATGGCGGACGCCGGGTAGCCGGTGACCTCGCGCAGGAGCGGCTCGATATAGGTGAAGACGCCGAACATACCGCCGAAGACGAGCGCGGTCGTGAGCAGGGACGCGAGCACCTGCGGCCGCGCGAGAGCGCGGAACTGCCGGCCGAGGGGTAGTTGATCCGGCTCCGGCTCTGTCCGGGGTACGAGCGCCACCAGGCCGAGCAGCGCGATGACGCCGATCACGCTGATGATCCAGAACGCCGTCCGCCACCCCACCTGCTGCCCCACGAACGCGCCCGCCGGCACACCGAGAACATTGGCGACGGTGAGACCGGCGAACAACGCCGCGACGGCCGATGCCTGCTTCGAAGGCGAGACCAGCGACCCGGCGAGGACGGCCCCGATTCCGAAGAACCCACCATGAGCGAGGGCGGCGATGATCCGCCCGGCGAACATCACCGTGAAGTCAGGAGACCACGCGGACAGGACGTTGCCGATGATGAAGAACGCCAGCAGCAGTACGAGCGCGTACTTGGGCGGCCGTCTCATCAGTAACGGGGTGACGATGAGCGCGCCGGGAACCACGGCGAGCGCGTAGGCGCCGACGAGGTGGCCCGCTTCGCTGATCGTCACCCCCAGGTCGCTGGACACCTCGGTGAGTAAACCTGCGATGACGAATTCGGTGAGTCCGATGCCGAACCCCCCGAGACTGAGCGCCAAGAGCGCGGGTCCGGCTTTCTGGGAGCCGCCCGTACCGGCGGCCCGCGCGGTCCTGATCGCTGTCGGACCGGGGGTGTCGAACGTCATGGGGGCCTCGCCGTCGTTCTCGGGTCGATCATCGGGCCACACAGGTAGCTGTGGCCCGATGCTGGACTTCGAGACTGGAACGAGGGTGCGACGGCAGCCATCTCCCTGGTCTGCCTACCATCGCCAGGGATACCTTCGTTCGGCCGTGATGCCCTGACGCGGCCAACGCAGCCCTCGTCGCCGATCAGGCGGACGCGACGAGTGCTCACCAAGCGGTGGCCGACAAGTCGCCGGCCTGCGACCGGGTGACGACGCCGGTCAGGCCTTGGGCGAGGTGTCCGGCCCCAGCGGACGATGAAGGAAAAGGGGGACTACTCACCCCTTTCCACTCTCAACGTATAGCGCACCGGGGGGCTTGCGGCAAGACCCGGGTCGTGCCGCAGAATCGTGGGCCGAGGCCAGAACCTGCGGAAACGGGGGACACGAAGTGCGGGTGTTGTCGACGACCTATGAGTCGCGGAGGGACATCGAACCGCCGGCGGGACTCGCGGCGCGGTCAGCCGGGAAAGGCCGCGTGTCCGCGTGAACCATGCGGGATCGTCGAGCCAGGATGCCAATGATCGCAAGCGCCCTCACACTGGAGCCAATGACGTGAACCCGCTGACCACCAGCGCGTTTGACCTGCCCGACCACCTTCTCCCCAAGGCCGACCCGAAGCTGATCGCCGGTGACGAGCGGCACTTCGTGGCCATCGCGGAGAGCCTTGAGCGGTCGATCGCCGAGCTGTCCGAGCGCCTCGACGCCGAGCGCAGGGCGCCCGGCGGCGTCGGACGGGCGGTGCTGGACCGTGACCTGGAGATCCACCGGCTGACGGCTCGGCTGCGCGCCCTGCGCCGCTTCGGCCTGGACCTGTGCCTCGGGCACATGGTCGGCGCGGACGACCCCGAGCCCGTGTACGTCGGACGACTCGGTCTTACGGACAGCGCGGGTCGCCGGCTGCTGCTCGACTGGCGCTCACCCGCGGCTGAGCCGTTCTTCGGAGCCACCCACGCCAACCCGATGGGCCTGGCGAGCCGTCGCAGATATCGCTGGACCCGGGGCCGGGTCAGCGACTACTGGGACGAGGTGTTCACCTCCGACGGGTTCGAAGGGCACGCCGCGCTCGACGACCAGTCCGCCTTCATCGCCAGCCTGGGCGGCAACCGGTCGGCCCGGATGCGGGACGTGCTCGCCACCATCCAGGCCGACCAGGACGCCATCATCCGCGCGGGATCCCGCGGCGCTCTCGTCGTCGACGGTGGTCCGGGCACGGGCAAGACCGTTGTCGCCCTGCACCGCTCCGCCTACCTCCTCTACGCGGACCCTCGCCTCGGTCACCACCGGGGCGGCGTGCTGTTCGTCGGTCCGCACCAGCCCTACCTGGCCTATGTCGCGGACGTCCTGCCCAGTCTCGGGGAGGAGGGCGTACAGACCTGCACCCTGCGGGACCTCGTCCCCGAAGGAGCAACGGCGGCGATCGAGGCCGACCCGGACGTGGCCCTGTTGAAGTCGTCCGCGGGCCTGGTGAAGGCGATCGAGCCGGCCGTCAGGTTCTACGAGAACCCGCCCACCGAGGGGATGACGGTCACGACGCCCTGGTCTGACGTCTGGCTGAGCGCCGACGACTGGGCCGAGGCGTTCGAGGCACCAGATCCCGGCACCCCGCACAACGAGGCGCGCGACCAGATCTGGGAGGAACTGCTCACGATCCTGGCCGACAAGTACGAGGAGGACATCTCGGTCGACCTGCTGCGTAGATCGCTGCTGCGAGACAGGGAACTGCTCACGACCTTCAACCGCGCGTGGCCGCTGCTCGAAGCGGCCGACCTCGTCGGAGACCTGTGGTCGGTGCCCGCCTATCTGCGGATGTGCGCTCCCTGGCTCGGCCCCGACGACGTTCGGAAGCTGCAGCGCGCGGACGCCCAGGCTTGGACGGTGTCCGACCTGCCGCTTCTGGACGCGGCACGGCAGCGGCTCGGCGACCCGGAGGCGTCACGACGCAAGCGCCGGCAGGAAGCCGCTCTCGCCGCCCAGCGCGAGCAGATGGCCCAGGTCGTCGACAACCTGATCGAGGCCGATGACGACGGCGAAGGGCTCGTGACGCAGCTGCGCCGAGCGGACCTCCAGCGCAATCTGGTCGACGAGTCCGAACTGCCCACCCTCGACCCGGACCTGCTCGCCGGCCCGTTCGCGCACATCGTGGTGGACGAGGCTCAGGAACTGACCGACGCGGAGTGGCAGATGCTGCTGCTCAGGTGCCCGTCCCGGAGCTTCACCATCGTCGGGGATCGCGCCCAGGCCCGGCACGGGTTCACGGAGTCGTGGCAGGAACGGCTCAAGCGGATCGGGCTCGACCGGGTCGACCTGGCCTCCCTGAGCGTCAACTACCGGACGCCGGAGGAGATCATGTCGGAAGCCGAGCCGGTCATCCGGGCCGTGCTGCCGGACGCCAACGTGCCGACCTCCATCCGCAAGGGCGGCGTCCCCGTCGTGCGGGGGTCCGCTTCGGAGCTGAGTTCGATCCTCGACACCTGGCTCGCCGCGCACGCCGACGGCATCGCCTGCGTCATCGGCGATCCCACGTTCCGGGCGACGTCCCGTGTCCGGTCGCTGACTCCGGAGCTGGCGAAGGGGCTCGAGTTCGACCTGGTCGTCCTCATCGACCCGGAGGCGTTCGGCGACGGCGTCGAGGGAGCGGTCGACCGATATGTCGCGATGACCCGGGCGACCCGGCAACTCGTCATCCTCACGAGCCCCTGACATCGCCGGACGAACGCCCGCGCGGTCAAGGCAGGCAGGCTTGCGTGCGGGCCTGGGTCGTTCGGTGTGTCATTGAGCGGGTCATGTCCGAGCTGTCTACAGGTGCGTTCTCGCCTCCTCAACCTGGCGCAGGATGGCCTGGGCGCCGCTGGCGTCGGCGATCGAACCCGCCTCCTCGATCAGCGCCCAGGCGTGATCACGGCGGCCTTGTGCGGCTGCGACGTAGGCCAGCCCGACCAAGTTCGCGGCAACACCGGGCAAGAACCCGATCTCTCGTCGAAGCCGCGTCGACTCCTCCAGACGCTCACGCGCGGCGTCCAGCCGGCCGGCGACGTGGTCCGCGTATCCCAGATGTCGAAGCGCGTACGACATCGTGAGCTTGTCGCCGACCCGCGCTGCGAGTTCAGATGACCGTTCGAGAAAGGGAACCGCGGTGTCGTCGTCCCGCATGGACATCTGGTGGTAGGTGCCGACCCAGAACAGCGCCTCGCCTTCGCCTCGTACGTCGCCGAGCCCCTGATAGAGCTCGGTGGCGCGCTGGAACAAGGCCAGTTCGTCGGGGTTCTCGGTTCGCTGCTCATGAGAACGAGCCTGCATGATCCGGCCGCGTGCCACGGCGAGATCGGCCTCGACCATGTCCAACTCCCGCTCCGCTGTGTCCAGCGCATCGAGATCGCCAACGAAGACGGCCCGTTGGCAAGCCAGCCTGGCCCGTTCGATTCGATCGTCCGTACTCATCGTCTCCCCGTCCACCCATCTGCGGCTGCGTGGCCCAATGTCGCACAACGCATCACACTGAAGGCGTCCCGACCGGGTCAAGCCCGCAGCAAGCCGGCGCCGGTGTGGTCGTGGTCTCCGGCGAGTGGATCGGTCAGGTCTCCGGGTGCGACGAGTTCTGAGAGAACGACTGAGTGACAATCGTCGGCGGTTCGGTGTCCCTGGTGCGCAGTGCGAGGCCGCCACCGTTCGCGGGCCGGAACCCCACTCCAGGGAGTTCGGGAACGTCGATCGCGGTGATCACACGCAGGGCGCCGGCCTCGGCCGCCTCGCGGACCGCGTGACGCACCAGCGCCTCGCGTACCTCCGACGGGACGCCGGGCTGGACGTGCGCCAGGTCGAGACGGACGGTGGTGTGCCGCTCGTCCGCCCAGGACGTGGCCGCCTGACCGACGAAGGGTTCCCCGCGGGAGTTGTCGACGTAGGCCTGCAGCCAGCAGGCAAGCCTGCCTTCGACGATCAGCTCCCTGGGAATGGTCACGTCCATCCCCGCCTCGGCCAGCCAGAAGCCGGCATCGGAGGCAAGCGGGGGGACCGGTGCCGACGGCGATCTCGGAAGGGGACGGCCCTCCTCCCGGTCATCCCCTGAGAGGGTGAGCATGCCGTCGTCGAGTGGGACCGAACCGATGAAGAACCCGGCGGGGCAGAGGTCTGGGGCATCGTGGCGGTCCAGCAGGACGTACCCGTCGCGGATCGTCCGGCGGCTTCGGCGCACCAGCCCGGTCGCGAGATCCTCGGCGAGGCGACCCGCGACGTCCGCGGCCCACTCATACGCCGAGGCCACCGGCAGGCCGGTCCACGGACTCTCGGGCACCGCCGGGAACTCGACCCCGATGGCGTAGGTGTTGGGGTCCCGCCGCCAGCGGAAGATCACGAGCATGCGGTCGGGCTCCGCGATGACGTCGACGGCGCAGTAGCCGTCCGTCACAGCGCCCGTACGCAGCAAGCAGGTCCTGACCGCTCCGAGAACCTCTTCACGGGACCATTCGATCGGCACAGGTCCAGACTCCCACACCCTTCCTCCCATCGGATCGAACCCCGTCAGGTCAGCTTCTCAGCCCTGAAGGGACTGAGCTTGCAGCTCTTGGCCGTCGGTGGTTTCGACGGTCTGGTCCGCGTCAGGCAGCGTGACTCACTGCCCAGCCCGTCTCACCGCGTGCGGCGATGTTGCGGGCTGCGTTGACGTCGGCGTGCTCAGCGAAG
>NZ_BMNH01000047.1 GCF_014646355.1 Nonomuraea cavernae | reverse complement strand
GCAGGCACGTCTACGGGCAGGTCAAGGACAGGTACGGGCTGGCGGCTCAGGCCGCGCAGCATGTCATCAAGAAGGTCGCCGACGCCTACACCACCCTGCACGCCAACCTGCGCAACGGCAATCTGGGCAGGCCCGGCTCCGTCCGGCGTGAGCGGGTGCAGGCCAGGCCGATCGTCTTTCGCCCGGGCGCGGCCCAGCCGTTCGACGACCGCTGCCTGTCCTGGCGGATGGACGCGCGGACGGTGTCGATCTGGACCGTGGGTGGGCGGATGAAGGGCGTGGCGTTCACCGCCTCGGCCGATCAGCTCACCCTGCTGGCCGCTCACCGCAAGGGCGAATCAGACCTGGTCTGCCGCGATGGCAGGTGGTTTCTCATCGCCACCTGCGACCTGCCGGACGTTCCGGTGCGCGCCCCGGACGGGTTTGTCGGGGTGGATCTGGGGATCGCCAACATCGCCACCACCGCCACCGGCACCGGCACCGGCGATGGTGTCCGTCACAGCGGCAAGACCCTGAACGCGGTCCGTCACCGCCACCGCGAGTTGCGCCGCCGCCTGCAGGCCAAACAGACCAAGAGCGCCAGACGGCTGCTGAGGAAACGCCGCCGTAAAGAAGCGCGTTTCGCCGCCGACACCAATCACACCATCGCCAGACGCATCGTGACCGAGGCTGCACGCACCGGGCGAGGCATCGCCCTGGAAGATCTCCAGGGGATCCGCGACCGGGTACGGCTCCGCAAGCCCCAGCGGGTCACGCTGCATTCATGGAGTTTCCACCAGCTCGGCCACTTCATCGCCTACAAGGCGGCCCGCGCCGGTGTCGCCCTGGTCTGGGTGGACCCGGCCTACACCTCGCAAGCCTGCTCGGCCTGCGGGCACGTGGCCAAGAACAACCGGCCCGACCAGGAAACCTTCGCCTGTACGTCGTGCGGCTTCGCTGAGCACGCCGACGTCAACGCAGCCCGCAACATCGCCTCACGCGGTGAGACGGGCTGGGCAGTGAGTCACGCTGCCTGACGCGGACCAAACCGTCGAAGCCACCGACGGCGAGGAACTGCAAGCTTGGTCGTTTACGGCCGAGAAGCTGACGAGACGCTCTGGGACACTCCTATGCTGTCCTGTTGTCAGTCACACTCCTCCCCCCGCCGAAACGGAGTGGCATGCAGACCCGGAAGGACCTCTATCAGGCTCATCGGCTGATGATGCAGCGCCTGGGCATGGCGTTGTTGCAGGCCGAGCCCGATGTGCCTGAGTCGCCGATGCGGCGGCACACGGTGGCGCTGTTCTGCGGATTGCTCATCGCCGCCCTGATCACAGCGGGGTTCGGCATCTGGGGGCTGCTCAAACCCGGGAACGCGACCAAGCTCACCGATCCCGGGCAACTGCTCGTGGAGGAGGAGAGCGGAGCGAAGTACGTCTACAGCGCGCAGGAGAACAAGCTGCTGCCGGTCGCCAACTACGTCTCCGCGCGGTTGCTGCTCGACGCCTCCGACGTCAAGGTGCGCAACGTGTCCGCCGCCTCGCTGGCGGGCTTCGCCCGAGGACCGTACGTCGGCATCCCCGGCGCGCCCGACTCACTGCCGGTCAAGGAGAAGCTGGTCAAGGGGCCCTGGTCGGTCTGCGTGGGCCAGAAGGCCGATGCGTCCGGAGCGACCCAGACGTACGTGACTCTGGTGGGCGGCATCGACGTCGGCGGCCAACCGGTGGGCAACGGCGCGATGGTCGTCACTGACGAGCAGCAGCAAGGCTGGGTGATCTGGGCCGACCAGAAGATGAAGGTCGGCCCAGAGGGGATCAACGCGCTCGGCGCCACCGTGCTCAGGAAGGTGCCGGCCGCCTGGATCAACGCCATCCCGACCGGGCGCGACTTCCGCGGACCGTCGATCCCCAACCGGGGCAAGGTGGTGCGGGGGCCGACCGGCAAGGCGGCGCGGGTCGGTCAGATCTTCACCACCCCCGGCATCGCCGGCGCCGCGGACCGGTGGTACGTGCTCGCGCAGGACGGCCTCGCACCGATCACCGTCACGCAGGCCACACTGATTCGCAACGACCCGGCCAGCAAGCAGGCGTACGGGCGGCGGCCGGTCGTGCCGATCGAGATCGACGCCGCGACCGCCAACTCGATGCCGTCCAAGCTGCAGCTCCTAGGCGGGGGCCTGCCTTCGACGATGCCGAAGGTGATCACGCCGTCGACCGAGGCCCCGCTGTGTGCCGTGTACGCGGAGACGCAGAAAGGTTCGACACGCGCCAAGATCACCAGCGGTGGCCGGATCGCCATCCCGGTCCCCGCGACGACCGGCAGCCAGGAGCACTTCGACCAGATCCTGCTACCTCCCGGCGGGGCGGCGATGGCCGGGTTGCTGCCAGGAGATGGGCAATTGTCGGCGATCAACACCTACTACCTGATCAGCGACCAGAATCGCCTCTACCCCCTGCAATCTGGGGCGCAACTGGAGACCTTCGGGTACGACGCCTCATCCGTCGCACCGATGCCGGCCCAACTCCTGCACATGATCCCCGAGGGGCCGCGGCTCGATCCGGCGGCCGCGCACACGCCAGTGAAGATCAACGGGTAGCCCCGGAGCAGCGACTCCGGGGGCCCTCAGGCCGGCGCCGTTTGTCCGGGAACAGTCAGGCCGGACGTTTTCTTGTCCTCAATCGTCACCGGGATGAGCGCTCCAGAATTGGCGTCATTGCCAAGCGCCAGTGAGTTGTACATCGGCATGGCTTCCATACTCTGAAATTTCATCATTTGATTCATGCTCATCATCTGGACGACCTGATACGTGCCGCCGACTGTGAAGGCCATTGTCAACAGTCCTCTCATCACCGGCTTCAGCTTCGTCCACAGCGTCTGCACCCCGGCGGCAGCCGCTGCTTCCCCCGCAGGCGCTGCGGGGGGATTCGCACGCGTCACCACCAGGTAACGCGCGATGATTGCCATCACCGCTGCCACCGCGACTGCGACCCAAGACAGGACATCATAGAGTTTCGCGCTCGACTTCAGAGCGTTGCCCACGCTGTCACGCTGCATAGCCGCGTTTCCGGTCTGCTTGGTGAACTCTTTCAGCAGCTCATTGAAGGCGTTGAAGGCTTCGCCTTCCCAGTGGGCATCCTTTTCGAGGTGTTCCGCCAGCGACGCCACGGACGCTTGCAATTCCTGCAATTCTGCGGTCTGGCCCCCCTCTTCCTTGGTCATCCACTCCTTCATGGCCTCGCGCATCGAATCCGGATCAGCCATGATCACCCCGAGGGCGGCGGTCACAGAGTAGGCCAGAGGGTGCCGTATGAAAGCCGCGCTTGCCGCAGCAACTGCGATTGCTCCGAGGAATCGTTCCGTCGCCAGTCCCATGTCAGGCGCCCTGGTGTCGCAGGACCTGCGGTGTCACGTCCTCGTCGATGCCCCAGTCTTCTTCGTCTCCACGTAGGAGGTCGGAGGTGGAGCCATCCTTCTCTCTTTCGCCGCCCATGCCGCCCATGCCGCCCATCGGCATGAACGGCATGCCGCCCATACCGCCGAGGGCGTTAGCCGCGCCCTTGGCGAGAGCGGGAACCTGGTTACCGGACCCCGGTCCGCCGAGACCAGTGCCGGTGCCTGGGCCCGTGACAGTGCCGGGCGCACCGGTGGTGAAGCGAGCCGGATCCACCGATGCGGTGGCCTCCGGAATGCGGGGCTGCTGGAGCGACGGTGTGGTGGACGGATCGTAGCCGGAGAGACCCGTCTTCGTGGGATCCGAAAGGTTGGGCTTGGCCAAATCCGGATTCGCCATATCAGGACTCTTGAGGTCCGGGTTCGCCATATCAGGACTCTTGAAATCCGGGTTCGCCATATCAGGACTCTTGAAATCCGGATTCGCCATATCAGGACTCGCGAGGCTCGGATCAGGCATACCAGAGCCAGGCATACCAGAGCCAGGAAGACCCGAATCAGGCGATGCGGGGTCGGGTAGGTTGGCCTTGGGCACGTTGTAGTCGGGCTGATACGAATCGGGCAGATTGGCCTTGGGCACGTTGTAGTCGGGCCGATACGAATCGGGCAGATTGGCCTTGGGCACGTTGTAATTGGGCACCTGGGAGTCAGGCATGCTAGGGCTTGAGACATTCGGCACGTTCGGGAGCTGATTGATCGGCGAGTCTTCGTCCGCCGCCCTGTACTTGGAGTCAGCGATTCTCAGCGCTTCCCGCCATGACTCCAGCACCCGTTTGGCGACCTTCAGCGTTTCGGAATGCTGGTCGCGCACGTCACGGTGTGCCTTGTCACACTCACGTCCTGTCAGCCCGTATCCCAGCCAGGAAAGGGAAATTTTCTCCGTACGGCCCGCAAGGTTGCTCACCTTGGAGCTGTCCGCGTCGAGCCTATTGCTGTTGGAGGCGAGCTTTCCCTTCTCGAACTTCACACCGGACGACGGCGTGTAGTTCAACTGTGTGGGCAGATTTCCGTTGGAGTACGGATATTGGTTACCCATGGCTCACCCCTAACCAGCAGGACGCCTCGATCAACCGATGCGTGGTTCGGTCACAGTATGCGCCGTAGTCCAGATGTCGCGCTCTTCGGTAAGATGCGTCCCCACTTCGATCCCGTTGTCCGAGCCGCCGGCGCCCATGCCGCCCATCGGCATGAACGGCATCATTCCGGGGCCCATGCCTGCGGGCCTCACCGCACTGGCGGGACCACCGCTCACGGAGGAACCGCCGAGCGCTCCTGGGTTGCCGAGAACGGACGGAGCACCTGGCGTGTTGCCGGCCGTGACGGGGGTCAGCGTGGTGGCGTTCGGAGCGCCTGCGTACGGGGTGCTCGTGTACGGGGTGGCCGTATACGGGCTGGACGTGGTCTGCGGAGAGAAATTGGCCGACTCGGTGGCCCGGGGGTCGCCGATCACCGAAGGCACGGTGTTGTCGGTGAGACCGGTCTGCCGCTGGGTACTGAGCGGGTCCGATCCTGTGCCTTCTACGCCATTTCGACCCGCTGTGTTGGAGGTTCCGGTACCTGGGTCGCTGGTCCCGCTTCCCGTCGGGCTTGTAGCGCTGGGGCTCGTACCCGTGGGAGTCGTGCCGGCCTCACCCGGGCTGATGGTGCCCGTACCAGGTGCGAGCGGGTCGCCGGAGCCGGGCTCGCCCGCGTTCGCCGGAAGCTCGGACAGGACCACGGGCTTCTGGTTCGCCCCCCCTCCGTCGCCGGGGATCGCCACCGTGGGCAGTTCATATGAAACGGTCGCCGGGACGCTGGCGTTGAAAATGTTGGCCATCTTCTGGTTAAGCTCGCGCATCGCCTTCTGCGCTTCCCTGTCCTCGGCCGCCTTCCGCTCCTCGTAGGCCGACACGGCGGCGGCGGTGGTCGTCCCGCGGGGCATCACAGGGGTGGGGATGCTCTCGACCTTGGCGAGGGTGGCAGGCAACTCCTCGGCATAGCTGCCGAGAGCCTCGTCCATCTGCCTCATCTTGGACGACAGCTCGACGCCGCTGGCGTGCATCAGCTGCATCGCCTTCTGCACCTGGGCGGCCGTCGGCCCCTTCCAGCTCTTGGCTAGCTCGCCAGCACTCTCCTGCAGCGCCTGGACAGCCCGATCGACCGCCCCGGCCGCGGCCTTGTACGTGGATCCGGCGTCGCTGATCTCTCCCGGCTTGGTATCGCTGAGGAGCCGTTCGATCTCTTTTCTCGGAGCCTTGACCGTCTGCCCTTGAGGGCCCTCGCCGGAGCGAATGGTGAGGACAACGCGCTCGCTACCCACGGTGACCTTCCTCAGACTTCACTGCCGCCCTCGTTCATGCTGTTCGTGTTCGCGTACGCGTCGGCGTTCGCCTCGATGGCCGCGACCAATTGGTCGTAGGCATTGGCGAAGTCGGTGTAGGCCTGGAGAAACTTCGCTGCGGCACTGGTCTCACCCACGGACTTGCTGAACGCCTGCGCGTCGTCCCACTGCCCCACCTCGGCCGGGGACAGCTGAGTATCCGAGCCGAGCCGCCCGAGGTGCTGGTCGAGATTCTTCGCCGACGCCAAGTCCCGGGCGATCGCCCGCATCCGTGTGACCGAATACTCCACCGGCTCACCGCCGTCAAGCCCGGGCCATTTCGGGTCCAGGACCAGCGGGTTCCCGCCGTCCTTCGTCGCTTCCTTGGGTGCCATCTCGCCCCGTCATATGCGCAAGCTCGGTCATCGCTTGCCAGCGATGACCGAGTCGGGTGGATACGGTCTAGACATCCCACATAAGGAGATTTTTTCTCTCTGTTTCCTGGTATCTTCCGTTGGCCGTACGGACCGCGGTGGACGCGGCGTCGAGCGCGGTCCTCATCGCCTCCTCCTGCGTATTCCAATGGGCCTGCCTGATGTCGAAGAAGGACTTCGCGCCTCCGTCCCAGTTGCCCGCGAACGCCTTCTTGATGTCCTCGACGAGCTGGTTGGTGATCTGGTCCAGTTGGTTCACCACACCCTTGAGGCTGTCCGCCTGGGCATCCATCTGACCGAAGTTGACCCTAGTAACGTCAGGCGCAAGACCATCGCCCACGGCAATCTCCTTTGTGTGTATGCAGAAAGATGGACGAGCCTAGGCTCGCACGTTGATGGCCTGGTCGACCGCGTTCGTGTTGACGGGGACGTCACCGAGGTTCATGTTCTGCGCCTCGGCTTCAGCGGCCGAGTAGCCCACCCTGTTCAACCTCATCGTGTCGTAGATTCGCTCGAGGTCGGCGATGATGTTCCTGCATGCTGCATCCCACTCGAGCATGTGCTTCTTGTACTTGCCGGCCGCCCCTCCGGCCCAGCCTCTGCCTACGAGCTCGTTGACGCGTGCGTCAACCCCCTTACGGATGCCTTCGATCGTCTGCGCGGCGGTTTCCACGTGGTTGGCAGCGACATCGAGTTGGGTTGGGCTGGCGGTAAAAGCTTGTTCCATAGCGATTCCTCTTCCCGGGTTCTACGCTTCTCCCCGTAAGTCTTGGGCGCCGAGGGCAAGATCGGCACGAATGCCATCAAAGAGCACGGTAACCATCCCCCGCAACATGACTAACAAGTACGTAGGTCACGTTTAGGTAACACGATGGTGACACTCGGGCAAACGTGCAGGTAGGCCGCCTGAAGCTCCCGTGATTCCATACATGATCATGAGCGGCGGTTCCTGGCGGTTTGCCCCAGACCGCGCTGATCACCCAAGGTGGGGTCTAGCGTTTGCGATCAGTGTGGGGCGAAGGAGATCGCGGTGAGCGGACAGGATGTCGACAGCCTGATCAACTGGGGCACGACCATCGGGTCAGGCCAGCCCGAGGTGGCCACCACCGGCATGCCCAGCGAGATCCTGTCCCATCAAGTCGTGATCGTGGATCCGGCCGCCCTGCGCGACTCACAGACCGCAGAACCCTCCCAAGCAAACAAGTCCGATCAGCCGGCGAACGATGACGACACGAGGAAGGCGGACGATCCGCCTCTTGCGTCTGAGTCTCGAACAGGCGAGGACAAACCAGCCAAGGACGGCCAAGAACAAGCCGCCGACGGCTCTCGGAAGGACGCTGCGGATCCGAAGGAAGCCGACAAGAGCGACACCGAAGATCAGGCGGACAGGCCGAACTCCGGGGAGCCCGCCGATTCCAACCCTGAGAAAGCTGCCGACCCCAGCGCTGAGACCCCTGCCGACCCCAACACCGGCTCACCCGCCGACCCCGGAAGCGAAACACCTACCGACCCCGCCACCACCCCCGAAACAGGCACCCCCGAAGCGGGGGCACCCGAAGCGGGGTCACCCGAAACAGGCTCACCCACCGACCCCAGCACCGAAAGCCCTGCCGACCCCAGCGATGGCACCCCTACCGATTCCAACACCGGCTCACCCACCGGCCCCGGAAGCGAAGCACCCACCGATCCAGCATCCGGCTCACCCAGCGGTCCAGGCGGCGGCTCACCCACTGACCCAAACGCCGGAACCCCCACCGACCCCGCGGCAGGGACCCCTACCGATCCCAATACCGGAACCCCAACGGACCCCGGAAAGGACGACGACAACAAGCCAGAAAGCCCCTTCGCCCCAGCATCCGACCCTGCCGGACAAGTGCCTGATCCTAAAAAAGACGACACAAAACCAAAGGATGACACACCGAAGGACGATCCAGGCAAGTCAGATACGCCATCCAAAAACGGAAACGAAGGAACCAATCCCGGCAGCGGACCGCCCGCCAACCCTTCGGACAAGGGCACCGGCAACCAGCCAGGGAACGCAGGCCCTGATGGCGGCAACACCGACCCTCAGAACAAGACGGCGAACGCCGACGACATCGACAACATCGCCTACGCCATCATCAACGAGGTCACGCCTAAACTAGAGCAGGCATATAAGATCGCAAATGGTAACCACGCGGACCACACGACCTTCGGCCTCCTGGGCGCTTTCCTCCACAACAGCCATGAAAGCATCAAACGCTCACACACTGATTATCTCGCCCAGGGCAAAGATTTGCTCAATGAATGGGACGATAAGCTTGAAAAGACCAAGCTCAACTGGCAGCGAGCGGAAGACGCGAACACGATCAAGGACTGAGAACCGATGGACGCCGGCTGGTTTGTATTTACGCCTGCAATCGCCCTGAGCGGGTATGCCGCCGCCATGGTGGGAGGCAAGGCGGCCTTTTCCGTTCCCATCGCCATCATGGCACTCGCCAGCAGCCCGGGGGGCCAGTCAGCCCTGGCAGACAGGTGGGAGACCGTCTACAAAGAACTAGGAGACGCGCACCAGCAACTCCAGGGCACCAAGAAGAAGGGCATGCCGGAGGAATGGGACGCTGACGACAGGAATAAGTTCACCGAGAGGGTGGACACCCTCTCGGATCAGATCGTGAAGTCGAAGAACATCGTCCACGGAACCAGTCAGATCATGCGGCACTCGTCCAACGTGTCATGGGGCGCTTTCGGGGTGTGCACGGCGGCGGCAGCCGCCATGGCAGCCGCCGCCCTAGCCGCCAACGCCGGCAATATCGGTGGGCCGGCGGCAGGGTTGGCTGCCCGGCTGGCGGCGATGCAACGCGCGGGGAGCGTGCTCAAATCGCTGCACCGCGTAATGGAGAAGCAGCGCGCTCTCGCACTAGCGGCAAGCGGAATACTGCTCGTGGGCACCGCCTGGCACGAGGGAAATCGGCAGGTGATGGTGAGCCGCGCCAACCGTCCCGAAGGCGACAAGCCGGACTTCAAACAAGTGAGCCTCAAATGGGAGTAGGCGATCAGAGGTCGAGGCGACGGCGAATGCGGTCGAGCTCGCCCATCACGTCCTCGAAGGTCCGGTTGTAGGCCGCCTCGGCGCTCCTGACCTGGTGCAGCGCGGCCTCGGGATCCTTGACGAAGTTCATCGGGTTGTCCTCTTCCCCGAAGACCTCTCCCATCGACTCACTGACCTGACGCTGCAGGTCGTCGGAAGCCTCGCGGATGGTTTCCTTGAGCTTCTCGGCGAGCTCGCCCGAGCTGAGGCGCATGGCCTTGGGATGGAGCTCGAGCTCCTTCAACCCCTCGGTCGCGAACTCGACCGTGACCAGGCCGTCCTCGTCCTGCGCCCGGCCGACCAGGGTCGCCATGGTCTTCTGGAGCTCCTCGACCTGGGCGAACTGCCCGTCGGCGGTCTTGATCAACTTCTCGATGTCGATGTTGGCGAAATCCCCGAACTCCTGCACCGGCTGCTCCATCCTGATGAGGGGAAACGCCCAGCAAAGTAGCGCTTGGAGATCACATGCGCAATCTCCCGAACTGAGGCGGGCGAAGATCATCCATCAGCTCGTCCTTGGCGGCCGCCGCTGCCTCCTCCGCGGCGTTGATGGCTGCCAGGATCGCGTCGGCGAGGGCCGTGGCGTCCAGCCGCCGCCTGCTCAACGGGCTGATCTCCAGGCTCACCAGAACGCCGAGGAAGTCGGTGGTGGCCGTGATCCGGCCGTCGTCGGCCTGGCCGGTGAACGTGCGGGCGCTCCACTCCTCCACCCGCGCCTCGGCTCGCTCGGCGGCGGCGATCAACTCGTCCAGCCTGGCCTGCGCATCGGTGATCTCGTCCACGGTTCAATCCCCTCGTAAGACCTGCTGGATATAGGAATCCAGCGGATCATCACCAGTCGTGGGAGCCGCCAGCCCCTCTGTCACCTCCGTCATCCGCTCGCCCATCGCGACGTGGGCGGCGGCGATCGCCTCGCCAACCGCCTCGGCCAGTTGGACGTGGTCGAGGTCGCGCAGACCCCGAGGATCGATGGAGAGCCCGAGCAGGCGGCCGACGCCGGACACCTCGGCCCGCACGGCCCCCGTCGAGTCGGTGCCTTCCAGCCTCGCCTCGCTCATCTCGTCCAGCGCGCCGGTCAGCGAATCGAGCAAGGACCCCACTTCACGCAGCAGGCCGGACAGGTTGCCCTCCCCACCCGCGCCGAAGATGTCGAGCTCTCTCATTTCGCGATCCAGTTGTCCGGGTACGTGATGTCGTCATTGAGCTTGAGGTCTTTGAAGCGCGTCCCATAGTCCGGGTTGCCGTGTTCGTAGAAGGATCCTCTGAGCTGGTTGAGCTTCAGCTCCAGCTTGTTGAGGTCCCCCTCGTAAGCGCTCCAGATGTCGGCGAACTGCTTGGCGAAGATGCCGGCCACGGTCAGGAAGGCACCGATCTGCGCCCTCATGGCCAGCTGGCCGACCGGATGAGCGCTCGCGGCCATCAGTGTCCTGAGGATCGGCGCCGTGGTGGCGTACAGACCGAACACCGACAGGTCGTACGTGAGGACCTCCTTGCACTGGTTATACATGGTGCCGCTCATATCATCGGAGATCTTGCTGAGCAGGGTGTACAAGTTGTTGATCTTGAACCGGACGTATTGCTGGAGCATCGCGACCGCGTCGCCCTCCCAGTGGTCCACGACCGGGCCGAAGTAGGAGACCCACACGTCCTTCCTGGTTGCCTCTACCAGCCCGGACAGTTCCTTCCACCGTTCGCGGCGGAAGTAGAACAGGGCAGGGTCGCCCAGGTTGGCCGTGGCCGCCACGTCCAGGGCCAGCGCGCCGACGCCGACCGCGGACAGCACCATCGCTTCCCTGGTGGTCTGGCGCAGCGGATTCAGCGCGGTGATCAGCTTCTTGTAGAAACCGGGGTTGGTGGGCGGAGTTGGCGTGGCGGTTATCCGGGTGCGCCCAGGATTGGCGAGCGGGGGCACAACCCGCCCAGGCGGCTCCTGCGGGGGCATTGACACGGCGCTCCTCAAGCGGTCTTGATGGTGCCGGCCTCTTCGGCCGCCTGGTAGTTGTTCGCCGCCGCAACCAGCTTCTTACTGTCGGTTGTGAGCAACTCGGCGAGGAGGTCGGCGCAATCTTCCCAGGTGTCGCTGACGGTGTTGACGCGGCCGACGAACCGCAGGCCGATGGCAGGGATGCCGACGAAGGGGACGAGGTTCCAGCCCTCGAAACGAGGCGTGGCCCGTGCGATGGAGTCGATGGCATCGGCGGAGCCGGCCAGGACGCCGGCGAACTTCCTCACGATGCCCACCTGGACGTTGTAGCCGTCCGTGCCGGTGCTCGCCGCGGGGTCAGGCTCCACCGGGCGCCTGACGGGCTGGACGATCGCCTCCGTGGCGCCTTGAGGGAGCAGGCTCGGCGCGAGACACACCGGAGGCGGGCACGGGGGTGTGTGCGGACATGGGCCGGCCACCGCCGGCACGGCGATCGGAGTGCGGGAGGTCGAAGGCTCGCCGGAGGACGGGCCGGCCATGGACTCGGTATGCGACACCTGATCTTCCTACCATCCTTCCCCCGCGCCGCCTACGATTCGTCCCATGTTTTCCCCCGATCACCAGGGAATCTTCAACACGACTTAACACGCACGTAACCGGATGCCCTCCCCTGCGCCATCCGGGGCGAATGCCGCTCAGCCGGACAGGCCGCGTACCCAGGTGTAGACCTCCAGCACGCCGAGCGCGAGCGGGAACAGGGCGGCGATCAGCATCAGGTCGACGATGTCCCCCGCTCGCCCCCAGAACGGGGACGGCTTGCCCGACGGGAGCCAGACGCCGAGGCCCATCGAGATCAGCGCGGCCCACAGCAGCCCGATCACCAGTACGGCGGCCATGACGCCGCCGCTGCCCACGCTCAGCGAGATCGCCAGCATGGCCAGCCCCGCCACGCCGGATCCGAGGAGCCACAGCCGCTGTCCCACCCCGGCGAACACGCGGGCCCGCAGGAGGACGGTCAGCGACAGGACGACGCTCATGGTCAGGGACATCCAGTGGCCGTCGAGCACGAGGAGAAGGTGTGTCGCGATGACGACCAGCGAGATCCCGACGACCATGCCGGTGCCGTACCTTCTGGCCTGGACGGTGCGTTCCTTGATCGCGGGAGCGTCCAGCAGCTGGTTGTCGTTGCGCAGTTCTTCGGCGGTCGTGGGCATCGTGGGCAGGGGCAGGCGGGCGAAGCGGAAGGCGAGGGTCGGGATGAGCTGGCTGAGGGCCAGCAGGATGGTGACGGTGACCGCGGCCACCCCTGCCGCGGGCAGGCCGAAGACCATCACGACGGCAGTGCCCGCCGCGCCGGCGACGGAGGCGATGGCCGCGCCGAGGAAGCCCACCACCCCGTCCGCGATCAACGTGCCCGCGAAGGTGGCCACGAGCGCCGTACAGGCCAGCGCGGCCAGCAGGCTGGGCGCGCCCGGGGCGAGCACGTTCACGGCGTCGGTGGGCGCGAGCAGCCCCGCCAGGAAGCCGTACGGCAGGGCCGCGTAACCGGCCGGGACTCCTGAGGAGGAGTCGCCCACGGCCCTGGACATGACGGCCCCGGTGACGATCAGCAGCACGGCGAGGGCGCCCGACACGATGGCGGCCACCGTCCACGGCGGCCCCGCCAGCACCAGGGCCAGTGGACCCGCGCAGAGCAGCGCCATCGCGGCGCCCAGGCCCATCTTGCGGGTGTGCCCGTCACCCCAGACGCCGGCCCGCTCCTTGACGCCCGTGGCGACCAGGTCCGCGACGTCGTCGTACAGGGCGGGCGGCAGGGCGAGCTCGCTCGGGCGGAGGTAGAGCACCTCGCCGTCGAGCACGCCCAGCGCGGCGAGGCTCTTTCCGATGTCGAACGGCGGGCCGCCGAGCCTCTGGAGCACCCAGCCAGGAGCCGCGGCGGACTCGCCGCCGACCTCTCCCATGGCCCGCAGCAGTCCCGGCAGAACGTGCGGCAGCGGGATGTCGACCGGTAGTGCCAGGTCGGCCCGCTTGCGGGGCGCCACGATCGTCACGTGGCACAGCGGGGGCAACGGCGCGGCCACCTGGGGCAGTGCGCCCTGCGGTATAGGGCCGCCGTGATGGCCTTGAGCCAGCTGCCTCACCCGTACTCCTTTTCCCCATATGTCACACAACAGGATGAAGATATAGGGCAACGGGTGATCGCGTGCTTCTGGTAAGAAAGTCATCCGACCCTCACAGAAGGCAGTCCCAGGGTGAGCATCGTCATCGTGCGGCGCCCCGAGCGCCGACCCAGTCCCAAACCGCCCCGCGGCGAGATCCTGCTCGAGTCTCCCCCGGAGATCCCGGAAGTTCAGCCCCAGGGGATGATGGCGGTGTTGACCTACCTGCCGATGGTGGCGGGCGGCGCCGCGATGGCGCTGATGTTCACCTCGGGTGGCAACGGCAACCCCCTCATGTACGTGGCCAGCGGGTTGTTCGCCTTCTCCATGATCGGCATGTCGATCGGCCAGATGGGCCGCCAGGCCGGTGAGCGCAAGCACCGCCTCAACGGCCTGCGCCGCGACTACTTCCGCTATCTCTCCCAGGCGCGCAAACGCTCCCGCCGGGCGGCCAAGCAGCAGCGCGAGGCCCTGGAGTGGAGCGGCCCGTCACCCGACTCGCTGTGGTGGGTCGCGATGAGCCAGCGACTCTGGGAGCGTCGCCCGCGCGACGAGGACTTCAGCACCGTACGCCTCGGCACCGGCGTGCAGAAGCTGGGCATCCAGCTCGTGCCGCCGGACTCCAAGCCGGTCGAGGACCTCGACGCGCTGTCGGCCGGAGCGCTGCGCAGGTTCGTGCGGGCCCATTCCACGGTCTCCGAGCTGCCCGTGGCGGTGGCCCTCGGCTCCTTCTCCCGGATCAAGCTGAGCGGCGACCCCGGCGCCGTGCGCGACCTGGTCCGGGCGATGGTCGCGCAGATGACGGTCTTCCACTCCCCCGACGACATGCGGATCATGGTGTGCGCCTCCAGCGAGCTGATGCCCCAGTGGGACTGGGTCAAGTGGCTGCCCCACGCCCTGCACCCCGAGCAGGTGGACGCCGCCGGTCAGGTACGGCTCATGGCCGAGACCCTGGGCGAGCTCGATCAACTGGTCGGCGACGAGCTCAAGGAGCGGGCCCGGTTCCGGCCCGGCTCCCCTGCGGACGCCCTGCCGTACCACATCGTGATCATCGACGGCGGGCACGTGCCGCACGACTCGCAGCTCGCCACGGACGCCATCCAGGGCGTGACCGTGATCGACCTGTCCGACAGCACCGGTGCCGTCGACGAGCAGAGCACGCTGCGGCTCGACATCCAGCCCGACGGCTTCTTCATGGTCAAGATCGACCATGCGGGCAAGCAGAGCGCCACCCGGCTGGGCGACCCGGACAAGCTCGACTACCTCCGGGCGGAGGGACTTGCCAGGCAGCTCGCGCCGCTGCGCCTGTCGAGCGGCGTGAGCGGCGGCGAGGTGCAGGACGTGCTGTCCGCCAACACCACGCTGACCGAGTTGCTGGGAGTGACCGACCCGACCCAGCTCGATCCTGCGCAGACCTGGCGGCCCAGACCCGCCCGCAACAAGCTGCGGGTGCCGATCGGGATCGGCGCCGACGGCCGGATCGTCGAGCTGGACATCAAGGAGTCGGCGCAGGGCGGCATGGGCCCGCACGGCCTGGTCATCGGCGCCACCGGGTCCGGCAAGAGCGAGTTGCTCCGCACGCTGGTGCTCGGCCTGGCCATCACCCACTCCTCGGAGATCCTCAACTTCGTCCTGGTCGACTTCAAGGGCGGTGCCACGTTCCTCGGCCTGGACACCCTGTCGCACGTCTCCGCCGTCATCACCAACCTCGAGGACGAGCTGCCGCTGGTCGACCGCATGCACGACGCCCTGCACGGCGAGATGGTGCGCCGGCAGGAGTTGCTGCGCTCCGCCGGCAACTACGCCTCGCTGCGCGACTACGAGCGCGCCCGCGAGCAGGGGGTCAACCTGGCGCCGATGCCCACCCTGTTCGTGATCCTGGACGAGTTCAGCGAGCTGCTGACGGCCAAGCCGGAGTTCATCGAGCTGTTCGTGATGATCGGCCGGCTGGGCCGCTCGCTCGGCGTGCACCTGATGCTCGCCTCCCAGCGCCTCGAGGAGGGACGGCTACGCGGCCTGGACACCCACCTGTCCTACCGGATCGGCCTGCGCACCTTCTCGGCCATGGAGTCGCGCGTGGTGCTGGGCGTCGCCGACGCCTACGAGCTGCCGTCCGCGCCCGGCAACGGCTACCTGAAGTTCGACACCAGCGGCATGACGCGGTTCAAGGCCGCCTACGTCTCCGGCGCCTACCAGGGCGATCTCCATCAAGGTGGAGACGCCGACGGCAGCACCGCGATCCGCAGGGTGGTCGAGTACACCCCGACCTTCGCCCCCATCCCGGTGGTGAAGAACCCCAAGCCCGAGATCACGGCGGGCGAGGAGAACAACGGCCCGCAGATCAGCCTGCTCGACATCGTCGTGAAGCGGCTGCAGGGAGCCGGCCCGGCCGCGCACCGGATCTGGCTGCCACCACTGAGCGACCCCCCGACTCTCACCCACCTGTTGCCGCCACTGTCGATCACGCCGGAGCTGGGGCTCTCCACTCCGGGCTGGCCGGGGCGAGGCGGGCTGCACGCGGTCGTGGGCATCATCGACCGGCCGTTCGAGCAGCGGCGCGACCCGTTCTGGCTGGACCTGTCGGGCGCGGCCGGGCACGTCGGCGTGGCCGGCGGCACCCAGAGCGGCAAGAGCAACGCGCTGCGCACGCTGATCACCAGCATGGCGCTCACCCACACGCCGCGGGAGGTGCAGTTCTACTGCCTCGACTTCGGCGGCGGCTCGCTCGCCGCACTCGACGGGCTGCCGCACGTCGGCGGCATCGCGACCCGCCGGGACGGCGACCGTGTGCGCCGCACCGTGGCGGAGATCTCCGCCATTCTGCGCGACCGTGAGCGAATCTTCGGCGAGCAGGGGATCGACTCGATCTCCTCCTACCGGCGGCAAGTTGCCGACGGGACCATCGAGGGCGACGGCTGGGGCGACATCTTCCTGGTCATCGACGGCTGGCTGACCATCAGGCAGGAGCACGAGGCCCTGGAGGGTGTGATCACCGACTTCGCGGCGCGCGGCCTGGGCTATGGCGTCCACGTGGTGGCGTCCACCAACAAGTGGTCGGAGTTCCGCCCCGCCATCCGGGACCTGTTCGGCACCCGTATCGAGTTCAAACTCGGCGACGCGTACGAGTCCGAGATCAACCGGAAGGCCGCGATGGCCGTTCCTGAGGGCGTGCCCGGCCGCGGCCTGACCAAGGACGGCATGCACTTCCTGTCGGCCCTGCCGAGGATCGACGGCGTACAGGATGCCGAGGACGTGTCGGCGGGGGTGCGCTCGCTGGTGCAGGGGGTGCGCGACGCCTGGCAGGGTCCCGCCGCGCGGGAGGTGCGACTGCTGCCCGCGGTGCTGCCCGTGGCGTCGCTGCCCGGCCCCGACCAGACGGGCGCCAAGCGCATCCCGCTCGGCATCGACGAGGCCTCGCTCTCGCCGGTCCTGCTCGACTTCGACACCGACCCGCACTTCGCCGTGGTGGGCGACACCGAGAGCGGCAAGTCCAATCTGCTCCGGCTCATCTCAGAGGGCGTGGTGGCCAGGCAGACGCCGCGCGAGGCCATGTTGATCGTCATCGACTACCGCCGGTCGCTGCTCGACACGGCGGTCACCGAGCACCGCATCGGCTACGCCGCGTCCAGTTCGGCCGCCACCGACCTGATCAACAACGCCCGCGCGGCGCTGCTCAAGCGGCTGCCTCCGGCGGATCTGACCCCCGAACAGCTCCGCAGCCGCAGCTGGTGGGAGGGATCCGACCTGTACATCGTGGTAGACGACTACGACCTGGTCGCCGGTAACAGTAACCCGCTGCTGCCGTTGGTCGATCTGCTGCCCCAGGCCCGCGACATCGGCCTGCACCTGGTGCTCGCCCGCCAGATGGGCGGCATCGGGCGGGCCATGTACGATCCGATCATCACCAAGATCAAGGACCTGGCCAGCCCCGCGGTCATCCTGTCCGGCAACAAGGACGAGGGCTACGTGTTCGGCAACGTGCGCCCGCAACCGCTCCCGACCGGCCGGGGCTTCTTCGTCGAGAGACGCTATGGTCCGCGGCTGACCCAGACCGCCTTCATGCCCCCCTCTGAGACGAGCTGAGGATCGCCACCCGTCCTGACCTAGCAGAAAGGGGCACTCGATGGCAGGTGTCGAGCTGAGCCGGAAGGCGCTCGAGCAGTTGCAGGACTCGGTGCACGATCGGAGCGTCGACCTGGTCAAGGTCAAGGACGGCAAGGCGGTGGCCGGAGGCGGGGGGTTCCCGGCGAAGGCGCCCGCGTCCACCGTCTTCGGCGCTCTCGACGACTCCGCCGGTTTGGCCTCAGCCGTGGAGACGGTCGAGGCCACGGTGGGCAGCGAACTCGACGCAGCCAAGAATCGCCTCAAAGGCGTCGAGAACGCCCTCGACCTGGTCCGCCGCAACATCAAGACGGCCGACGACGCCTCCACCGCGCCGGACTCGGCATGAGCCTGCGCGACCAGATCGCCGCCCTGTACGACGGCCAGAAATTCGCCGCCCTCATGGACAAGGTGGCCGGCGACCCCGCCGAGATCAGGCGCATCGCCACGCGCTGGACGACCGCCGGCAAGGGCATCGTGGGCAACACCGACGTCCTGGCGGGCGCGGTCGGCAGGATGGACGACTGGTGGAAGGGCGAGTCGGCGGACGCCTTCGTCACGTACATGGCCCGCTACAGCAAGGCAGGGCAGGGCATGAACGACGCCCTGGTGTCCTGTGCCGGCTCCCTCAACGACGCGGCCGACGCGCTGGCCAAGGCCCGCAAGGGTGTCGACCAGCTCGGCGAGAGCCTGATCACTGACGTCGACAACCTGCGCCGGGTGTACGCGAAGGACCCCGACGCGACCGAGGCCGATCTCAACGCCGCCATCTCCAAGCGGGTCGGCACAGCCGCCACCGCCGCGCAGAGCTACGTCGACACGGCCGCCGACGCGCTCGCCACGTCGGTGAAGGGCATCAGCAAGCGCTTCGGCGAGGAGAAGACCCTCTTCTCCGACATCCCGCCCGCAGGCGATCAGACATTCGTCCCCGGCCCCGGCAACAAGATCGAGTGGATCGCGGTGACGCCCACCGAGCAGCGTCAGACGCAACTCAGCGGCAACGCCAACGGCACGGGCGGACCCACCGCGGCGCCCGTGAACAACAGCAACCCCGGCACCTCGTCAGCCGGCAACACGCCCCGCCCGAAGGCCGAGGTCGTCGACTGGATCAAGGAGGCCCTCACCGTCATCAAGTCGCCGGAGATGGCCTCAATCCTGCGCAAACGCGGCATCGACGTGAGCGACCTCGACCCGGACGATCCCAAGGACATCGAACGGATCTGGACCGTCATCCATCACGAGTCGGGCGGCAACCCCAGCGCGAGAAACGACTGGGACATCAACGCCAAGAACGGTGTCCCGTCACAGGGACTCATGCAGACGATCCCGCCCACGTTCGACGCCCACAAACTGCCCGGTTACGGGAAGATCCTCGAACCGGTCGACAACATCATCGCGGGCGTGCTCTACACCTACGACCGCTACGGCGACCTGAGCGGCCACCCGGGCATCGCCTCCCTGGAGAGAGGCGGCGGCTACAAGCCCTACTAGAACTCACTCCTGGCACGAAGCAGGGCGTGCACCGCGCGGTGCACGCCCTGCTTCGTTCATGTCATCCGTCTCGAAGAACCGGGCCGGACGATCTAGCCACCGCAGTTACCCCAGTCGGAGGTCGTGCTGTGCCCGCCGGCCGCGCCGATGTAGCGCACGCACTTGCCCCCGGCGTAGAGCTTCGCCGAGGCGAAGTGCGGCTTGTCGCCGCTGTGGACCTGATTGGGGCCGTTCTGCACCTCGAGGGTGACGCTGATCCAGCTCGGGTTGCCCACGTTCGCGGTCTTCACCGTCACCGCGCAGTGCTCGCCACTGCCGGCGTTGTAGAGCAGGTACGTGATGGCACCCTCGAACGCGGTGGACCGCTGGACGACGAAGCCGTTGCCGCAGGCCTCGTTAAGGGGGGCCGGGGGGGCCGCCGCGGCTGAGGGGGACGGCGCGGCTGTCGTCGGCTTCGCCGTTGGCTTGGGGGCCTCGGTGGTCGGGTTCTCCGTAGGTTGGGGGGCCGGAGGAGTCGGCGTCGGCGTGGGCGTCGGCGTCGCCGTGACGGTCACCGTCGCCCGGGGCGTCGGGGTCGCGGACGGAGTCGTCGACGGCTGCACCGTCTCCGTCACCGTGGGCGTCGGCGACTTCCTGCCTCGCCTGTCGGTGTTCTGCGGCGTGGGTGTCGCCGTGACCGTGGCCGTCGGCTGCGTGACCGCCTGGGTCGCGATCGGCTGCGTCGGCAGCGGCGAGGGAACCGTGCTCAGCTCCGGCACCGCGATGTTGCTCGGATCGTCCCTCGGCATCTCGAACGGCAACACACCGGTGGCCTGCGGCTCAGGTGTCTTCGCCCAGGGCACCGTCACCTCCGGCTGACCCGACGACTGCTGCTGCTGCTGCTGCGGCGGCGCCACAGGGGTGTCCGCGGAGTTCTGCTCGTTCGTCACCGAACCGGGCGCCGACGTCTGGTCACCGGAGGCCGAGGCGGGCTGCACCGTCTGCTTCGGCGCGTACTGACTCGCTCCCCACAGCCCCAGTGCGGAGACCAGCACGACGGCGGCCATCGCCGCGACCAGCCCGACGGGGAACTTTCTGGCCGGAGACGTGCCGGCGACGGTCTTCACCGTCTCGGGCGGCGTCGGGGGCTGCTGTGGCTCTGTCGTGGACGGCGGCGGTCCCCACTGCGTGGATGCATCCGCCTGCTGGGGCACCAACGGCGCGGGAAGAAGCGCGGGAGGGGGCACGGGCGCGGGAGGGGGCACCGGCAGCCCCTGGATCGTCGAGTCCTGCTCCGGGGGGAGGCTCACCTGACCGGAAGACGGCGCCTGCGGCGGCACCAGAGGTGGCACCGGCACAGCCGGACCGGCGGCGGGCGCGGCCGGTGCGGCCGGTGCGGCGGCGGGCGCGGCGGCGTTCTTGTCGCCCATCAGACCCAGCAGCGCCGAGTACGTCGTCGGCCGCCGCTCCACTTCCTTGGAGAGGGCGGACAGCACGATGCCGCGCAGCGGCTCGGCCATGGCGCCCAGCTTGGGCTTGGCGCTCGCGATGGCCTTCGCGTCGTGCCCGAAGGGCGGCTTGCCGGTAGCGGCGAACGTCACGACCGCCGCCCATGAGAAGACATCCGTGTAGGGGCCGTACGGCTCCGAGTTGAGCTGCTCTGGCGAGCGGTATCCGATCTCGCCGACCGGCGGCCCGATCGCGACGTCGGTGACCCGGGGACCGTCGGCGCCGACGATCACGTTGCGCGGGGTGAGCCCACAGTGAGCCAGGCCGGCCAGGTGGACGGGGGTCAGCGCGGTCAGGACGGAGACGGCCACCCGTTCGAGCGCGTCACCGGTCAGCGGCCCCTCGGCCTCGACGAGCTCCGCCAGACTGCGGCCCTCGATGTACTCCCGGACGACGTACGGCCGTCCCTCCCATACGCCGGCGTCGAGCACGCGCGCGACGTAGGAGCTCGAAATCCGCTTGGCGGACTTGAGGCGCTTGGCCTCCTCCGCGTGGGCAGGAGTCTCCGGCAACAGCTTGATCGCGACTTGGGTGCCACCCTTGCCTTTACGGCCTAGGTAGACGACCCCCCGTGACCCCTCGCCGAGTCGCCCGATGAGCGTGTAGTTCCCTAACTCCGCAGGGTCACGCGGGTGCAACGGGTCCATGAGCGCCCTTCCAAAGAATCATGTTTCGAGTCACATTGAACCAAATGTGACACACCAACATCACAGGTTTACGTACCTAAGTGATCGTTATTCGATTGATCGTTTACCGTGAGGAAACCATCAGTCCGGCCGACCGGTCCGCCGGGCTCAGCGGTTCCGAGGCGTCGCCACGTCGCCGGAGAAGCGCGGCGCTCCCCCGCCAGGCACAGCGAAGGGCGTGCACCGCGTGGCGCACACCCTTGCCTCCTGCCTGCGGCGTCTAGCCGCAGTCGTCCCAGGTGGAATTCGTACTGAACGAGCCGACCGCGCCCGCGTAACGCACGCACTTGCCCTCGGCCCGCAGCTTCACCGGCCCGGCGAAGAACTCGTGGTCGCCGTTGTAGGACTGGCGTGGCCCGTTCCGCACCTCCAGGGTGGCGCTGACCGGACCGGACTTACCGACGTCGCTGTTCTTCAGCGTCACCACGCAGTGCTCCCCCGTGCCGTCGTGGTAGAGCTGGTACGTGACACCGCTGGTGAACTCAGTGGACCGCTGGACGACGAAGCCGTCACCGCAGACCTGGACCGGGGTGTACGGATTCGTGGCGAACGTACGTGTCGGGGTCGGCGTGGCCGAAACCGTCGGCTGCTCCGTCGGCGTGGGCGGCTCAGCCGTGGGCGTGGGCGTCGCCGTGACCGTCACCGTCACCTGGGGCTGCGGGGAATGTGACGGATTCGGCGTCGGCGGCTGCGTCGGGTGAGGCTCCGGCGAGCCCGCGTTCTCCCGCCGGTCGTTCCGCTCCGGGCTGGGCGTCGCCGTGACCGTCACCGTCGGCTGCGCGACCGCCTGAGTCGCGATCGGCTGCGTCGGCAGCGGCGAGGGAACCGTGCTCAGCTCCGGCACCGCGACGCTGCTCGGATCGTCCCTCGGCAGGTCGAACGGGAGCACGTCGGTGGCCTGCGGTTCGGGCGTCTTGACGCGGGGGGCCTTCTTCTCCGGCTGCTCCGACGTCCGCTGCTTCGGCGTCGCGGGGATGTCCGCGGAGTTCTTCTCGTTCGACGCCGTACCCGGCACGGGCGTCTGGTCGCCAGAGGCCGAGGCGGGCTGCAGCGACTGCTTGGGCACGTACTGACTCGCTCCCCACAGCCCGAGCCCGGAGACCAGGACGACGGTGGCCATCGCGGCGACCAGCCCGATGGGGAACTTCCTCCCCGAACCGCCACTCACGGTGGCCTGCACCGTCTTGGGCTCCCACCACGCCTGCTGCGGCTCCGTCGCCGACGGCGGCGGCGGCTCCCATCGCGTGGAGTCGTCCAGCTGCTGTGGCACCCACGACGAGGGAGGCGGCAGCGGCACGCCCCGCAGAGGCTCGTCATCGTCCGGCGACCGGCTCACAAGGGCCTGAGGCGGCATCGGCACACCCCGGAGAGGCTCGCCGTCGCCCGGGACCGGGGCGCCGGCGCCCGTCAGCCCCTCAAGCGCAGCGTGCGTCGTCGGCCGCTCGCCCGCCACCACGGACAAGGCGGACACCACGATGCCGCGCAGCGGCTCGGTCATGGCACCCAGCTCAGGTTCGGCGTTGAGCACGGCCTGTCCGGAAGGTGGTCTCCCGGTAGCGGCGAACGTCACGACCGCGGCCCACGAGTAGACGTCCGTGCGAGCGCCGTACGGCTCAGAGTCCAGCTGTGGCGAGAGGTATCCGGCCTCAACGGACGGCTCATCGATCGCGACGTCGGTGAGCCGGAGACCGTCAGTACCGACGATCACGTTGTACGGGGTCAGCCCGGCGTGGGCCAGACCGGCCGCGTGCACGGAGGTCAGTGCGGTCAGCACCGCCACGGCCACGCGCTGGAGCGCGTCACCGGTCAGCGTTCCGTCTGTCTCGACGAGTTCGGCGAGGCTGCGACCTTCGACGTACTCCCGGACGAAATACGGCTGCCCCTCCCACACTCCCGCGTCGAGCACTCTCGCGACATGGGAACTCGACACCCGCTTGGCGGACTCAAGGCGCCGGGCGATGTCGGACGCGTCCGGCGTCTCCGGCAGCAGCTTGATCGCGACGGAGTCGCCGCCCTCGCCCCGGCGGCCGCGATAGACGACGCCCCGCGGACTTTCGCCGATCCGCTCTACGAGGGTGTAGCCGCATAACTCTTCAGGGTCACGCGGATGCAAGGAGCCCATGAGCGCCCTTCCGATGAAAAATTACGTCTGCCGTCACAATGCACCAAATCTGACACATCAACATCACAGGTGTTCATGTTCCACGATCGTTACATGATCGATCATTCGCTGGAACCGGCCCGCCAGCCGCGCCGCCTGCCCATCGGCACCACCACGCGGGCGACCACCACGAACCCAGCCAGGGTCAGCGCACCCGCCCCCAGAGCCGTCGCCACGTCGATCGCCCGCTGGTCGATCGGCGGCGCCTTCGCCACCACCCCCTGAGGCAACGGGGGCGGCAGCGGCGCGGCCACCGCCACCTGCTCGGACGGCAGCACCGCGGTGACCGCGAGCAGGGGGTTGACCATGCCCGCCCCGGTGCCGTCGCCCAGCGCGCCGTCGGCCGTCTTCTCGATGCGCCGCCGCACCTGCTCGCTGTTCAGGCGCGGATATCTCGATCGCACCAGCGCGGCCACTCCCGCGACGTACGGCGCCGCGAAGCTCGTGCCCTTGAGGTCGTTGCGGAAGGACTGACCGGTCCAGGTGCTGGTGATCTTCTCGCCGGGGGCCACGACGCCGACCCTGGAGCCGGTGTTGGAGAAGTCGGACAGCCCGCCCCCCTCACCGGCGGCGCCCACCGACAGCACCCCCTCGTAGGCGGCGGGATAGGCGGGCGTGGTGATCCCGTCCTTGTCGATGTTCCCGGCCGCCGCCACGATCACGATGTCGCGCGACAGCGCGTCGTTGACCGCCGCCTTCAGGTCGGGCTGGTCGCTCGCCTGCACCGAGATGTTGATCACGTCCACGCCGGCCGCCGCCGCCTTGCTGATCGCGTCCGCGAGCTTCCCGACGTCGCCACTCTGCTCGTTGGTCTGCTTGTACGAGATCAGCCGGACCCCTGGCGCGACCCCGTAGAACGGGACGCCCTGCAGGTAGCGGCCCGCGATGATGCCGGCGGTCGCGGTGCCGTGCCCCATGCAGTCGCGATGCCCCGTCTGCGTGAGATCGACCTGCCTCAGGACCTGCCCGGCCAGGGAGGGGTGCCTGATGTCCACGCCGCTGTCGATGACCGCGACCGTGACGCCCTCGCCTCGGGTCAGCTTCCATACGTTGCGCGCGTCCAGGCGGCGCTGCGCCCAGGACTCCCCGACCTGCATCGAGCCCTTCTCGGGCTCACATCGAACGGGTGCGGCGTGTGCGGCGACCGGCACGGTGGCGACTCCCATGGCCAGCCCGCATGCCAGCAGGATCCGTACGATCATGACCGAGAAGCATATATTGCCCCGGTTTCGCATCCGGGCCGGAAGGCAGAAAGCCCCGGCACGTTCGCCGGGGCTCTCACGCGGGGGTCAGCGCGTCGCGGACTCGATGTTGCCCCGGTAGGTGTTGATGACCCGGGCGGCCTCCTGCAGCTCCTCCGTCATCCGCTGGAAGGCGACCCGGTAGTTCTGCCAGGCGCCCTGGAAGCGCACGGCACCCGGACCGGTCCAGGCCGTGCCGACCTTCGCCGCCTCGCGGTCGAGCGCGGTCATCGTGGTGCGCACGGCTTCGGACTGTTGGGTGAACTGGGTGGCCATCAACTGCATTTCTCCGGGGTCGCCACCGAGCAGACTCTGGCTCATGCATACCTCCTGGATCGTCGTGATAGCGCCCTCACCATAGGCGCGGCGCCAATCCATCGCCCGCGTTATACCGAGCGGCTATGGTCGTCCAGAGGATTATTCGGATCTAAGGAGCATCCGGCCATGCGCGAGGTTGTGGTGACCGGCGGCGGCACCGGCATCGGATACGCCATCGCATCCGCCTTCGTCTCACTCGGCGACCATGTCACGATCACCGGCCGCCGCGAGCACGTGCTCAAGGAGGCGGCCGACCGCCTCGGCTGCGCGGCCGTGCCGTTCAACGCGGCCAGCCCCGTCGCCGTGCAGGAGGCCGTGGCGAGCCTGCCCGAGCGCGTCGACGTGCTCGTCAACAACGCGGGCGGCAACACCAACCTGGACCGCCAGGAGCCCGGCGACGACGACCTGATGGCCGTGGCCGAGGCCTGGTGGGCCAACTTCAACGCCAACCTGATGTCCGCCGTGCTCGTCACGACCGCGCTGCTGCCGCGCATCGGCAGGGGCGGCCGGGTCGTCTCGATCGGCTCTATCGCCGCCCGTGGCACCGGCTCCGGCTCGTACGGCGCGGCCAAGGCGGCGCTCGAATCATGGACCGCCGACCTCGCGGCCCAGCTCGGCGCCAAGGGGGCCACGGCGAACGTGGTCGCCCCCGGGCTGGTGGTCGACACGGAGTTCTTCCGCGGCCGGCTGACCGAGGAGGGCATCAGGGCCCGTGTGGCGAACACCCGCAACGGCCGGCCGGGCACTCCGGCCGACGTCGCCGACACTGTGGTCTTCGTCGCCTCGCGGGGCGCGAGACATCTCACGGGACAGGTGCTGCACGTGAACGGCGGCGCATACCTGGGCCGCTGACGGCGAGCCGACAGCCAGCACTTACACTCCCTTGAGTCGCCCGCCGAGGAAGGACGAACGTCGGTGCAGAAGGTTCTGATCGCCAACCGTGGTGAGATCGCGGTCCGTGTGGCCCGCGCCTGTAAGGACGCCGGGATCGGGAGCGTCGCGGTCTACGCCGACCAAGACCTCGACTCGCTGCACGCGCGAGTGGCCGACGAGGCCTACGCGCTGGGCGGTCAGTCGCCCGCCGAGACCTACCTCGACTTCGGCAAGCTGCTCGACATCGCCAAGCGTTCCGGCGCCGACGCGGTGCACCCCGGCTACGGCTTCCTCGCCGAGAACGCCGGCTTCGCCCAGGCCGTCCTCGACGCGGGCCTGATCTGGATCGGCCCGCCACCCGCCGCCATCGCCGCGCTCGGCGACAAGGTGCAGGCCCGGCACATCGCCCAGAAGGTCGGCGCGCCGCTGGTCGCCGGCACCAAGGACCCGGTCTCCGGGGCCGACGAGGTGGTGGCGTTCGCCGAGGAGCACGGGCTGCCGATCGCCATCAAGGCCGCCTACGGCGGAGGCGGGCGCGGCATCAAGGTCGCGCGCACGCTCGGCGAGGTCGCCGAGCTGTACGAGTCGGCCGTACGCGAGGCCGTGGCCGCCTTCGGCCGCGGCGAGTGCTTCGTGGAGCGCTACCTCGACCGGCCACGCCACGTCGAGACCCAGTGCCTGGCCGACCACGAGGGCAACGTGGTCGTGGTCAGCACCCGCGACTGCTCGCTCCAGCGCCGCCACCAGAAGCTGGTCGAGGAGGCGCCCGCGCCGTTCCTGAGCGCGGAGCAGCTCGACGTCCTCTACTCCAGCTCCAAGGCGATCCTGCGCGAGGCCGGCTACGTCGGCGCCGGCACCTGCGAGTTCCTCGTGGGCCAGGACGGCACGATCTCCTTCCTGGAGGTCAACACCCGGCTGCAGGTCGAGCACCCGGTGACCGAGGAGGTCGCGGGCGTCGACCTGGTGCGCGAGATGTTCCGCATCGCCGACGGCGAGACCCTCGGCTACGACGACCCGGTGCTGCGCGGCCACGCGATCGAGTTCCGGATCAACGCCGAGGACGCCGGCCGGGGCTTCCTGCCGGCGCCGGGCACGCTGACCGCCCTGCGCCCGCCGTCGGGGCCCGGCATCCGGCTCGACTCGGGCTACGAGGCCGGGATGACCGTGCCGCAGACGTTCGACTCGCTGGTGGCCAAGCTGATCGTGACGGGCCGCACCCGGCGCGAGGCGCTCGAACGCAGCCGCCGGGCACTGGCCGAGTTCGAGATCGACGGCATGCCGACCGTGCTGCCCTTCCACCGCGCGGTCGTGTCCGACCCGGCCTTCGCCGCCGAGCCGTTCACCGTCCACACCCGGTGGATCGAGACCGAGTTCGACAACACGATCGAGCCCTACACGGGCGACCTGGCGGCCGACGAGCCCGCGACGCGCGAGACGGTGACCGTCGAGGTCGGCGGCAAGCGCCTGGAAGTGGTCCTGCCCGCCGGCCTCGGCGTCTCGGGGGCTACGCCCTCCGCGAACAAGAAGCCCAAGCGTGGCGGGGGCGGCGCCAAGCAGGCGGCCGCGGGCGGCGACGCCCTGGTGAGCCCGATGCAGGGCACGATCGTCAAGGTCGTCGCCGGCGACGGCGACACCGTGGCCGAGGGTGACACCGTCGTGGTGCTGGAGGCCATGAAGATGGAGCAGCCGCTGACCGCCCACAAGTCGGGCACGGTCACCGGGCTCAGCGCGGCCGTCGGGCAGACCGTCACCTCCGGCGCGACGATCTGCGAGATCAAGGACGCCTGAGGACCGGCGGTCCCGGGATCAATGGCCCCGCGCCTCCATCGCGCCCCGTACGGGTAACGTGCGGGGTGAGGAACTTTGCCGATCGCCCGTTCGTCCTCATGGGCGAAGGAGGCTTGCTGCCAATGACCCATTCGCTGCGCCGAACCGGGGCCGCGTTCGCGGCTCTGATCGCCGGTCTACTCGTCGTCCTTGCGTTGTCCCCCGCCGCTCACGCGGCCGCGCCCCCTGACGCCGCGACTGTGCTGGCCCATTGGAAGGACCAGAAAGATCCCCTGTATGTGGCGTCCGGCTCGGCCCTGAGTTCGGATCAGCAGGACAAGATTCGCGACATCCTGAAGGATTCCAAGAGCGACGTCTACGTCGCCGCGTTGCCCGACGGATCGGTGACCGATCCCACGACCTATGTGGGCCAGCTGGGCCAGGCGGTCATGAAGGCCAAGAACGGTGGCCAGATCACCGTGGCCGTGCTCGACGGCAACTCGCTCTTCGCGGGCTCCAACTTCGGCCGCGCCGGCATGACCAACCAGCTGTCGAAGCTGGCCGTGCGCAACAATGACGACCTCGTGAGCGGCATGGAGGACTTCGTCGAGCGCGTCAACCTGATGGCCGACGGCAAGACCGGTGCCGCGCTCAAGTCCGGCTCGACGAGCGGCGGCGGCGGAGGCGGCGGCGTGCTGGTCGGCCTCGGCGTGCTCGCGCTGGTCGGCGGCGGCGGCTACTTCCTCTACTCGAAGAACCGCAAGAAGAAGCAGGCCATCCAGGACGCCAAGGACCTGGCGGCGGTCAAGGGGACCGTCGAGGAGGACGTCACCAAGCTCGGCGAGGAGATCACCGCGCTCGACACCGACGTCACGCTCTCCGGTCAGGGTGGGCAGCACATCGGCGAGTGGCAGCAGGCTCTCGACTCCTACGAGAAGGCCAAGACGCAGCTCGCCGCGGTGGAGCGGGCCGACCAGGTGCGCGAGGTGACCCAGACGCTCGAGGACGGCCGCTACGCGCTGGCCGTGGTGAAGGCCAAGGTCAACAACCAGCCGGTGCCCGAGCGGCGCGCCCCCTGCTTCTTCAACCCGCAGCACGGCCCGTCCGCGCGTGACGTGCGCTGGGCTCCGCCCGGTGGCGCGGTGCGCGACGTCCCGGCCTGCGCCTCCGACGCCGAGGCCGTGGAGCGCGGCTTCGACCCGCAGATGCGCGAGGTCATGGTCGACGGCCAGCGCCGGCCCTACTACGACGCGGGCCCGGCCTACCAGCCCTACGCCTACGGCTACTACGGCGGCTTCGGCGACGTCATGACCGGCATGTTCATCGGCACCATGATGGGCAGCATGATGGGCGGCATGATGGGCGGCGGCTTCGGCATGGGCGGCGGCTACTCCGACGGTGGCGGAGACTTCGGCGGCGGCGGCGACTTCGGTGGCGGCGGCTTCGGAGACTTCGGCGGCGGAGACTTCGGTGGTGGCGACTTCGGCGGCGGCGACTGGTAGTCCCCCGCCCTGACGACCGGGCGCGTTCCCTTCGGGGAGCGCGCCCTTCGCCGTTGTGAGCCGTTGGCGACGGTGGCGACGGTGGCGACGGTGGCGAAGAGCCTGCGCGCGGGACGTGCCGTACGGAAAAGGGGAGGTCAGAGGGCCGCTTCGGGCTGCATGAGGCGGCGGGCGGCCTCGGTGATGGAGCCGGAGAGCGACGGGTAGACCGCGAACGTGTGGGCGAGCTGGTCGACGGTCAGGCGCTGCTGGACCGCGACCGAGACCGCCAGGATCAGCTCCGAAGCCCGGGGCGCCACCACGACGCCGCCGAGCACGATGCCGGTGTTGGGCCGGCAGAAGAGCTTGACGAAGCCGTCGTTGAAGCCCTGCATCTTGGCCCGGGCGTTGGTCGCCAGCGGCAACTTGACCACGTTGGCCTCGATCTCGCCCGCCTCGATGGCCCGCTGCGCCACACCGACGGCCGCGATCTCGGGGTCGGTGAAGATGTTGGAGGCGACCGTGGCCAGCCGGAGCGGCTGGACGGCCTCGCCGAGCGCGTGCCAGACGGCGATGCGGCCCTGCATGGCGGCGACCGAGGCGAGCATGAGCACGCCGGTGCAGTCGCCCGCGGCGTAGACGCCGGGGGCGGAGGTGCGCGAGACCTTGTCGACCTTGACGAAGCCCTGGCGGTCGAGCTGCACCCCGGCCTCCTCCAGCCCGATGCCGCCGGTGTTGGGCACCATGCCGACCGTCATCAGCGCGTGGGAGCCCTCGGCCGTGCGGCCGTCCTCGAGCGTCACCACGACGCCGTCGGCGGTGCGCTTGACGGAGGAGGCGCGCGAGCGGCCCATGACGTTCATGCCGCGGCGGCGGTAGACCTCTTCGAGCACCTCCGCGCCGTCGGCGTCCTCGTTGGGCATCATCCGGTCGCGGCTGGAGACGAGCGTCACCTCGGCCCCGAGCGAACGGTAGGCGCCGGCGAACTCCGCGCCGGTGACGCCGGAACCGACCACGATCAGGTGCTCGGGCAGCTCGTCGAGGTCGTAGAGCTGGCGCCAGTTGAGGATGCGTTCGCCGTCGGGCTCGGCGCCCGGCAGGACGCGCGGCGTGGCGCCGGTGGCCACGAGCACCACGTCGGCCCGGATCGTCCGGTCGCCCGCCCTGACCACCTGCGGGTCGACCAGCCGGCCGCGCGCGTTGACGATCTCGACGCCCTCGGCGGCGACCCTGGTCGCGATGTCGGCCGACTGGGCCTGGGCCAGCTCCTTGACCCGCTTGTTGACCAGCGGCAGATCCACGGTCGCCACGCCGATGTCGCCGTCGCCTCCACCGGAGAACGCGACACCCAGCGAGGAGGCGTCGAGCAGCGCCTGCTTGCGGACCGAGGTGGCGATCAGCGTCTTGGACGGCACGCAGTCGGTCAGCACGCACGCCCCGCCAGGGCCGTCCTGCTCGACCATCGTGACCTGCGCGCCCAACTGCGCGGCCACCAGCGCCGCCTCGTAGCCGCCTGGTCCGCCGCCGATGATCACAATCCTCGTCACGCGTCCCATTCTCCCGCATGCCTCGACCCGCTGGAGAAACGGGGCGGCCGACCGCGCGCTACTCTTGTCTGCTGTGCCTGTCTACGCCGCCTACGGCAGCAACATGGACCCGGAGCAGATGGCCATGCGCGCTCCGCACTCTCCGATGCGTGACGTCGGCTGGCTGCAGGGCTGGCGCCTGACGTTCGGCGGGGAGGACATCGGCTGGGAAGGCGCGATGGCCACCATCGTCGAAGATCCCGACGAGCACGTCTTCGTCGTCCTCTACGACGTGCCCGAGTGGGACGAGCACTCGCTCGACCAGTGGGAGGGCGCGGCCCGCGGCCTCCACCACAAGGTGCGGCTGCGGGTGCAGACCCTTGAGGGCGACCAGGTGGCCTGGTTCTACGTGCTCGACGGCTACGAGGGCGGCCTGCCCTCCGCCCGCTACCTGGGCATCCTGGCCGACGCGGCCGAGCGGGCGGGCGCCCCCGACGACTACGTCAAGGAGCTGCGGGGACGCCCCTGCAAGTCGCTCGGCGACTAGCGCAACGGCAGGTCCTTCGTCTCCTTCAGGGCGAAGACGTAGACGAGCGTGGAGATCAGCGCCAGCGCCGACATGTACCACGGGAAGAGCCCGGCTTCGCCGGCGTCCTTCAGCGCCGTGCCGATGAGCGGCGCGGTGCCACCGAAGATCGCGACGGTCAGCGAGTACGGGAAGCCCGCGCCGGCGGCCCGCACCCGGGTCGGGAAGAGCTCCGAGTTGACCGCGGCCGAGATCGACGTGAAGCAGCCGAGGAAGACCATGCCGACGCACTGGACGAGCAGCAGGCTGCCGAAGGAGTCGGTCAGCAGGCCGAGCAGCGGCACCGGCAGCAGCGTGAAGCCCAGCCCGAAGGTGATCAGCATGGGCCGGCGCCCGACCCGGTCCGACAGCATGCCGAGCAGCGGCTGCAGCACCATGAAGAAGACCAGCGAAATCGTGCCGACGGTGAGCGAGTCGGCCTTGTCGAAGCCCACGTTCTGCTGCGCGTAGGTCGGCAGGAACGTGGTCCACGTGTAGTAGGCGACGGTGCCCGCCACCGTGATGCCGACGATCAGCGCGGCCTTGGTCGGGTAGTGGATCAGGAAGTCGAACAGGCCGGGGCGTTCGGCCCTGCCCACCCGGATGTCCGTGGCCACCGTGCTGGTCTCCTCGGCGCCTCGGCGGATCCACAGGCCGACCAGGCTGATGACCGCGCCGAACACGAACGCGACGCGCCAGCCGTACGCGTCAGGTGGGGGTGACGGCGAGCAGCAGCGAGCCGCCGCCCATCAGCATGATCGTGAAGGTCATCGCGGCCTTGCGGCCGAAGCGGTCGGCGAACGCGCCGACCAGCAGCCCGCCCAGCGGGCGCATGAAGAACCCCACGGCGAAGACGGCGAACGCGCTCAGCACCGGGACCAGGCTGCTGCCGCCCTGGGTCGGGAAGATCTGCTCGGCGAAGTAGACGGTGAGGAAGCTGTAGGCATACCAGTCGAACCACTCGACGACATTGCCGACGCTCGCCGCCATGAGCTGACGGACGCGGCTGCGGGGGATGCCGATCGGTGCCTGCGCGACGGGAGGGGGCGCCACGGGAGCTCCTTTGCTGACAGGTACGGTGGTGACTTACTGTTCAGTCGCTGACCGAAGCGGTCAGATACCCACAGCTCGGTTCTCGAATCAGTCACAGAAACGGCGTTCCGTGGACGTTCTCGACCGGCGACTCGTCGCGGCCCTCCAGGTGAGCCCGCGCGCGTCATGGGGTGAGATCGGCAGGGTGGTCGGCGAGCACGAGCGCACCGTCGCGCGCCGGCTGCAGCGGCTGATCGCCGACGGCGTGGTGCGCGTCACGGCCATCTACGACGACCTGCGCACCGGTCACGGACGTCCCGTCCACCTGCACGTACAGGTCCGCCCCGGCACGGCCGGGCAGGTCGCCGAGTCGCTGGCCGGGAGGCCCGACACCCGGTCGGTCTACTCACTGACCGGCGCCGCCGACGTCGGCTGCGAGCTGGTGTCCCCCACGCGTGAGGCCCTGGACGACATCCTGTCCACCCAGATCGGCGACCTCGACGGCGTCCTGTGCACCCGCACCCAGGTCGTGCTGCGCACGTTCATGACCGTGGCCGAGTGGCACGCCCCCTACCTGACCGAGCAGGAGGCGGCCGAGCTGCGACCGGCCCCCGCCGGTCCGCTGCCCGACCAGGACGGTCTGTCGCCGATGGAGCGGGAGATCGCCGAGCTGCTGGTGGCCGACGGCAGGATCCCCTTCACCGCGATCGCCGAGCGGCTGGACATCTCGGTGCCGACGGCCCGCAGGCGGGTGACCTCGCTGCTCGACCGGCGGCTGCTGCTCCTCCGGGCCGAGGCGGAGCCCGCCCTGCTCGGCCTGGCGGTCGAGGCCAAGCTCTGGCTCAAGGTCCGCCCCCACGGGCTCGACCGGGTCGGCCAGACGCTGGCGGCCCACCCGAACGTCCGCTACTGCGCCGCGACGACCGGCACCCACTCCATGATCGCCCAGGTGGCCGTGCCGCACGAGGCCGACCTGTACCGTTTCCTGTCCGATGTCGTCGGCCCGCTCGACGAGGTCACCGACCTCGACGTCACCCTCATCACCCGTGCCTACAAACGCGGCCATCTACACAAGTCCGGCATGCTCACCCTGGAGAAGACACCATGACCCCAGCCGAGAAGGAAGTCGCGGAGCTCTGCGTCGAGCTGATCCGCGTCGACAGCAGCAACTACGGCGACGGCAGCGGCCCCGGTGAGCGCGCCGCCGCCGAGGTCGTCATGGCCAGGCTGGCCGAGGTGGGCATCGAGTCCACCTACATCGAGAGCGCGCCCGGCCGGGGCAACGTGATCACCCGCGTCGAGGGCACCGACCCGTCGCTCCCCGCGCTGCTCGTGCACGGCCACCTCGACGTGGTGCCGGCCAACGCGGCCGACTGGTCGGTCGACCCGTTCGCGGGCGAGGTGCGCGACGGCTACATCTGGGGCCGGGGCGCGGTGGACATGAAGGACATGGACGCGATGATGCTGGCCGTGCTGCGGCAGCTCACCCGCGAGGGCCGCCGGCCGCGCCGCGACCTGGTCTTCGCCTGGCTGGCCGACGAGGAGGCGGGCGGCACGTACGGCGCCAAGCACCTGACCGCGCACCACCCCGAGCTGTTCGAGGGCGTCACCGAGGCGATCAGCGAGGTCGGCGGCTACTCCCTGGAGGTCGACCCGTCGCTGCGGCTCTACCTGATCGAGACCGCGCAGAAGGGCCTGGCCTGGATGAGGCTCGTCGCCGACGGCACGGCCGGGCACGGCTCGATGCTCAACTCCGACAACGCGGTCACCGAGATCGCCAGGGCGGTGGCCCGCGTGGGCGCCCACGACTGGCCGACCACGCTCACCCCGACCGTGCGCCGGTTCCTGACCGAGGTCGCCGACGCCTTCGGCATCCCGTTCGACGAGGACGCTCCCGAGCCGATCCTGGAGCGGATCGGGCCGCTGGTCCGCTTCGTCGGCGCCACGCTGCACCACACGGCCAACCCCACCCAGCTCGACGCCGGCTACAAGTCCAACGTGATCCCCGGCCAGGCCGCGGCCGTGGTCGACGGGCGCTTCCTGCCCGGGCACGAGGACGACTTCTTCAAGACCGTCGACTCGTTGATCGGGCCCAAGGTCCGCCGGGAGTTCGTGCACCACGACATCGCGCTGGAGACCACGTTCGACGGCGCTTTGGTCGAGTCGATGATCGCGGCGCTGAAGGCGGAGGACCCCACCGCGCGGGCCATCCCCTACTGCATGTCGGGCGGCACCGACAACAAGACGTTCTTCGCCGACCTGGGTGTGCGGGGGTTCGGGTTCGTGCCGCTGCGGCTGCCGGCCGGCATGGACTTCGCCTCGATGTTCCACGGCGTGGACGAGCGGGTGCCGGTCGAGGCGCTTCAGTTCGGGGTGCGGGTGCTCGACAGGCTGCTCCTAGACTACTGACGTGAATACCCCCGACGTGAGCGATCTCGACGTGAGCGACCCCGACGTGAGCGATCTCGACGTGAGCAACGACGCCTACTCCCTGGCCCAGGAGGCCGCCGGCGCGCTGAGGAGCGCCGCCGGTCACGACACCTTCGACGTCGCCCTCGTCATGGGCTCCGGGTGGGTCCCGGCCGCCGACGCGCTCGGGCGGACGGTCGCCGAGATCCCCTTCACCGACCTGCCGGGCTTCTCGGCGCCCGCCGTGGCCGGGCACGGTGGCCGGATCCGGGTCGTGCGCACCGACGGCGGGCGGCACGCGCTCGTCTTCCTCGGCCGCAGCCACCTCTACGAGGGGCACGGCCCCGAGGCGGTCGTCCACGGCGTGCGCACGGCCGCCGCCGCGGGAGTCCGCACGATCGTGCTCACCAACGCGGCCGGCGGCCTGCGCCCCGAGACCCAGCAGGTCGGCGACCCGGTGCTGATCAGCGACCACATCAACCTGACCGGCGCCAACCCGATCACCGGCACCACGTTCATCGACCTCACCGAGGTCTACTCCCGGCGGCTGCGCGCGCTCGTGCACGAGGTCGACCCGAGCCTCGCCGAGGGCGTCTACGTCGCCTTCCGCGGCCCGACCTACGAGACGCCCGCCGAGATCCAGATGCTGCGCACGTTCGGCGGCGACCTGATCGGCATGTCCACGGTGCTGGAGGCCATCGCCGCCCGTGAGGCCGGCCTCGACGTCCTCGGCCTCTCGCTGGTCACCAACCCGGCGGCCGGTCTGGGCGGTGAGGTGCTCGACCACGAGGAGGTCCTGGCGGTCGGCCGCGCCACCGCCGCCCGCATGGGCGTCCTGCTGGCCAAGGTCGTGGACCGGCTGTGAGCGACGATCTTCTCCGCCAGGCCCGTCATTGGCTGCTCCAGGACCCCGACCCCGACACCCAGGCCGAGTTGTCCGGCCTGATCGAGCGCGAGGACCTCGCCGCGCTGCGCGAGCGTTTCCACACCAAGCTGGAGTTCGGCACCGCGGGCCTGCGGGGCGAGTTGGGCGCGGGCCCCAACCGGATGAACCAGGTCACCGTCATGCGGGCCGCCGCCGGGCTGGCCGGGGTGCTGGGCCCCGGGCGGCACGTGGTCGTGGGCTACGACGCCCGGCACAAGTCCGACGTGTTCGCCCGTGACACGGCGGCCGTGCTGACCGGCGCCGGGCTGCACGTCTCGCTGCTGCCCGGCCCGTTGCCGACGCCCGTGCTGGCCTTCGCCGTCCACCGGCTCGGCGCCGACGCGGGCGTGATGGTCACGGCCAGCCACAACCCGCCGAGGGACAACGGCTACAAGGTCTACTGGGGCGACGGCTCGCAGATCGTGCCGCCGATCGACAGCGAGATCTCCGCCGCCATCGACGCCGTGGGCCGGGTCGACCGGCTGCCGCTCGACGGGCCCGGCACTCTCACCGAGCTGGGCGACGCCATCGTCGACGACTATCTCGAAGCCCTCACCGCGCTGCCTCTCGGCGAGGCGCGGGAGTTGCGGGTCGCCTACACCCCGCTGCACGGCGTCGGCGGCGCCACCCTGACGGGCGCGTTCCTGGACGCCGGGTTCGAGAGCCCGATGTCGGTCGAGGAGCAGCGCGATCCCGACCCCGACTTCCCCACGGTCGCCTTCCCCAATCCCGAGGAGCCGGGGGCGATGGACCTGACCATCGCGCTCGCCGCGAAGATCAAGGCCGACCTGGTGCTGGCCAACGACCCCGACGCCGACCGGTGCGCCGTGGGGGTGTCGCTGGGCGACGGCACGTTCCGCATGCTGACCGGCGACGAGGTGGGCGGCCTGCTGGCCGAGCACGTGATCAGGCACACCACCGGCGACCGCATGGTGGCCACCACGATCGTGTCCTCGACGCTGCTCGGCAAGATCGCGCGAGCGCACGGCGTGCGCTACGGCGAGACCCTGACCGGCTTCAAGTGGATCATGAAGGCGGGGCCCGGCCTCGTCTTCGGGTACGAGGAGGCGATCGGCTACAGCGTCGGCTCCGACGCCGGGCTGCCGGTGCGCGACAAGGACGGCATCGGCGCCGCGCTCACCGTGGCCGCGATCGCGGCGGAGGCCAAGCAGGCCGGCCGCACACTGGCCGACCTGCTCGACGACCAGGCCAGGCGCTACGGCCTGCACGCCACGTCACAGCTCTCGCTCCGGGTCGACGACCTGTCACTGATCGCCGACGCCATGGCCCGCCTGCGCGCCGAGCCGCCGGCCGAGCTCGGCGGCCGGGCCGTCACCGCGGTCGACGACCTGAGCAGGGGCGACGGCGGCCTGCCTGCCACCGACGGGCTCCGCTATCACCTGGCGGACGACGCCCGGGTGGTGATCCGGCCCTCGGGCACCGAGCCCAAGCTCAAGTGCTACCTGGAGGTGGTGGTGCCGGTGACCGGCGACGTCGCCGACGCCCGCGCCCTGGCCTCCCGCGAGCTCGCAGCCCTCACCACCGATCTCGACGCCATCCTCGCGTCCGGCTCCTAGGCCGTGTTTCATAAGGCGCGGAGCCACTGGTTGATGGCGGCGATGGTGAGTGTGGCCTCGTAGCGGACGGCGAGCTTGTCATAGCGGGTGGCCATGCCA
>NZ_BMNH01000046.1 GCF_014646355.1 Nonomuraea cavernae | reverse complement strand
AGATCGATGCCGGTGGCGGCCGCTACCTTCGGCAACGCCGTCTCGGTGACCTGGACGACGAATGAGGCGAAATACCGCCCGGCGGCGTCTTTGATCACGGTGACACTGGACGGCTCGGAGGGAAGGTCCCGCGACCAGCGGACCGCGATGTCGCCGATCTTCGGCAGGGACAGTTTCCCGCCCTCGGTGATCTTGAATCGGGCGTTCTTGGTGAAGCGGATCGCCTGCCGGTTGTCCTTCTTCGACCGGTATCGGGGCGGGGCGATCTTCGGGCCTTTCCGTTTGCCGGAGACTGAGGAGAAGAAGTTGCGGAACGCCGTGGTGCAGTCGGCCAATGCCTGCTGCAACACGACGGCCGAAACCTCGCAAAGCCATGCCCGCTCCGGGCGCTTCTTCGCCTCGGTGATCACTGCGGCCGATAGATCGGCGTCGGTCACGAACGGCAGCCCGTTGTGCTGCGCGTCGTTGCGCATCCGCAATGCGTCGTTGAACACCACCCGCGCGCACCCGAATGCCCGTGCCAGCGCGAGGCGCTGACCCGGCGTCGGGTCGATCCGGTAGGAGTATCGCAACCGCACCCGCTCAGCATACGGTTGGTTTATGGCCGAGTACGGTGACATCAGAACCGGAAGACACTGCCTTTTCGTGCTACACGCACATTTGGTTTTTGTGACGAAGTTCCGGCATCGGGTGTTCACCGACGCCCACCTGTCACGGATGGAGGAGATCATGCGGGACGTGTGCACCGACTTCGAGACCGACCTGGCCGAGTTCAACGGCGAAACCAATCACGTCCACCTGCTGGTGAACTTCCCGCCCAAGGTCGCTCTGTCCAAACTGGTCAACTCCCTCAAGGGCGTGTCCTCCCGCCGGATGCGCCAGGAATTCCCCGAACTCGCCGCGCACTACTACCGGGCGACCAAGCTCTGGTCCGGTTCCTACTTCGCCGGGTCGGTGGGCGGTGCTCCGATCACAGTCCTGCGTCAGTACATCAAGCAGCAGAACCGGCCCGTCTGAGCCGGCAGACGCCGGCGGCGGCCACACCACGGGGGAGGGGTGCTCCCGGTGGCCCTTCACGATGCGGTGGAGCGTGCCGACGACGACAGCGGCGAGGTCGCGCGGCAGGTCGTCGGGCATGGTGCTGCGGGCCAGACCGACGACGACCAGGACGCCGCCAGGGACGCGCGGCACGGTCTGCTGGAGTTCGCGGGCGAGCATGCCCTCTCCGCAGCCGACATCGAGGGCGTGCCGGGCGTCATTCGGGACCGCGCGCAGGATGCGAGGGTGGTAGTGGATGTTGTGGCTCCTACAGCAGCCGTCTTTGCAGGACGTCGGCGATGACCGTGGTCACGACCTTGTCGACGGCTCCGGTCTCCGGGGGAGTGCCTTCGCGGCCGGCGAACAGCAGGTGCCCGGCGCCGATCAGTGAGAGCGCGAGCGTGTCGACGTCGGCGTCGGCTGCGATGCGGCCCATCGCGCACTCCTCGCCGAGGTAGGAGGCGAGCATGACCGCGGCCTCCGCAAGGACCGGGATGCCATGGCCTGGCCTGCCGTGACGCAGCCGGGCGCGCAGCTCGTCGCGGAAGATGACGAGACTGACGATCGCCGTCGCGACCGGGTCGAACAGATCCGTCAGCGCGCCGGTGAGGTTGCCGGCGACGGTGCCGGTGCCGGCGGATCGGCGCAGGGCGGCGGCCTGGTCGTCGATCCGGGCGATGCGGTCCCGCACGAGCTCGGCGAGGAAGGCGTCGAAGTCGGCGAAGTGCCGGTGCAGGACGCCCTTGGCGACGCCCGCCTCGGTGGCGACGGCGCGGCTGGTCAGCGCGGTCGGCCCGTCCCGGAGCAGGACGCGCTCGGCGGCGTCGAACAGTTGGCGTCGCGCGTCGCGGATGTGCACCCCGGTCGGCACCGCGTGCTCCTCCTTACGCTCACCGCTCATTGCTGGCCGGTTGTCGAGTGGGCGGTCGCCCACTATGGTGGGCGCATGCCCACTATACCACAGGAGCGATCACGCCCCTCCGAGAATGAGCCTCACCGGGCCCGGCAGATCGCGGAGTCGTTCGGGGTGGACGCCGAACGCTACGACCGGGCCCGCCCTCGCTACCCCGACGCCCTGGTGGAGCGGATCGTCGCCGCCAGTCCCGGGCCCGACGTCCTCGACGTCGGGTGCGGCACCGGCATCGAGGCCCGGCAGTTCCGGGCGGCCGGCTGCACGGTGCTGGGCGTCGACCCGGACCCGCGGATGGCCGAGTTCGCGCGGCGCGGCGGGGTCGAGGTCGAGGTGGCGGCGTTCGAGACCTGGGATCCGGCCGGCCGAGCGTTCGACGCGGTCATCGCGGGCCAGGCCTGGCACTGGGTGGACCCGGTCGCGGGCGCGGCCAAGGCGGCCCAGGTGCTGCGGCCCGGCGGGCGGCTGGCGGTGTTCGCGCATGTATTCGATCCTCCGCCCGCCGTCGCGGACGCCTTCACTGCGGTCTATCGGCGGGTGGTGCCCGACTCGCCGCTCAATGACCAGCCGCCGGGGCAGGCTTCGGCCATCTACCAGGCGATGTTCACCACGTTCGCTGACGGGATCCGACAGGTGGATGGGTTCGGTGACCCGGAGCAGTGGCGATTCGACTGGGAGCACTCCTACACCCGCGACGAGTGGCTGGATCTGCTGCCCACGACCGGCGGCCTCACCCGGCTCCCGGCGGACAGGCTGGCCGAGGTGCTGGCAGGCGTCGGGGCCGCCATCGATGAGATCGGGGGCGGCTTCACCATGCCCTACACCACGCTGGCGGCCACCGCGGCGCGAACCAACGCCATCTGATCCGGACGCACCTGAGGGGCTGACATCCGGCACGCCGCCACCCGGTCAGGAACACCGTCGACCGGGACCTTCTCGCTCGGCCGCGCGACCAGCACGTCCCCGGGCAGCACCCTTGATGCCGATCTCGCTACCGTCGCTGCGGACGCGGGCCCGCAGGTCACGACTGTCGATGCTGGTTGCGGGATCGTGGTGATCAGGGCCCGGCTGACGCGGAGGCGGGCTGGAACAGTTCGATGAGGTTGCCCGCAGGGTCGGCAAGCAGAATCTGGCGTCCGCCGGGGCCGGCGACCACGTCGCTGGAGAAGGACGACAGTCCGGCGCTGCGGAGCCGGTCGATCTCGGCGTCGAGGTCGCCGACGATGAGGTGGATGCGGTTGCGGCCGGCGGTGAGGCCGGTGGGAGTGGCGCGGGCGCCGGAACTGGCCGGTCCGGACAGCAGCAGCCTCAGCGGTCCGCGTACCACGTCGGCGAAGGCGGGCGCGGCGTTGAGATGCAGGGCGAAGCCCAGATGAGTGGTGTAGAAGTCAACGGCGGCGGCCACATCATCGACGAGGTAGCGGACGCCGGCGAGCTGTTCAGGTGCGGTCATGACGAGACCTCCTGTGGCGTGAGGACTGGCAGCAGGTAGCGGATGCGGGTGTCGATCTCTTCCATGGTGCGGGCGAACGCGGGGGAGCCGGCCCCCTCGGTGCGGCTGGGCGTGGCGGGGTCGGGGATGCTCCAGTGCAGGCGCCGGGGATGGCCGCCGATGTCGGGGCAGACCTCGCGGACCTTGTCGCACAGACTGATCACGTAGTCGAAGCGGCGACCGGCCATGGTGTCCACATGCCGGGGACGCTGGTCGATCAGATCGATGCCGTGGCGCTCGCGCAGGAGATGCACGGCATAGGGGTGCAGTCGCGGCCGTGGGTGACTGCCTGCGCTGGTCACCTCGACACGGCCGCCGGCGTGGTGGCGCAGCAGGGCCTCGGCGATCGGTGAGCGGGCGCTGTTGCCGGTGCAGGTGAACAGCACGACGGGTCGGCCCGCATGTGCCGCTGAGGACGGTGGCGACGGCGGGGCCGGATCGAGGCGGAGTGCGGGATGCAGGACAGCGCCGGTGTCGGCCAGCTCCTGGGCACAGCGTTCCAGGTCCAGGTGGTAGTAGCTGTCACGGGCGTCGAAGGTGCTGCGGCGGGCGGTGACCAGCCCACCGCCGCGCAGGAGCCGTAGATGGTAGGAGACCAGGTTCTGTGGTTGACCGACCAGTTCCACGAGCTCCCGGACCCGGTGGTCGCCGGCGGCCAGCAGGGTCAGCAGCCGCCATCGCACGGGATGCGCGGCCAGCTGGACGAAGGCCGGGGCGGCTTGAAGCGAACTCGCCATACGGCGACAATACATCAAAGTAATTTGATGTATAGCTGGTGGATCTTGTCAAGGGATATGGCGGTGCAGGGGAATCGCGGGGTGGGTCAGAAGGCGTAGGGGCCGAAACGGCCCCAGGCCACGAACGCCGCCAGGACGAGCAGCACCACGTTGACGGCGATCGCCGAGGTCTCCTTGCGGCGGGCGTGGGTGACGGCAGCGCCGATCATGACCAGGACCAGGCCGGCGGCGGCCAGCGGGGTGAGGATCGACACGACGCCGAGCGCCGCCGGCAGGACCAGCCCGAGCGCGGCCAGCAGCTCCAGGGCGCCGATCGCCTTCACGGCGCCACCGGAGAAGTCCTCGGTCCAGGTCAGGCCGGAAGTGGCGAGCTTGTCCTTGGGCTGGGTGAGCTTCATCGCACCGGCGGCCAGGAAGACGAGAGCGAGCAGGCCGGCGACGATCCACAGGGCGACGTCCATGGGGGGTCCTCACGCGAGTCACTTGAGATTTCATGCTCAACGTAGGGGGAAATGAGTTGAAGCGTCAAGTGATCGAGGCAAGCTCGCACTTGATGCTTCAAGATAAAGTGGAGCCATGTGCACCCAGGAGCCCCGATGGCTGACCGAGGAGGAAATGTCGGCCTGGCTGGGACTGGCCAGCGCGATGATCAGACTGCCGGCGGCCCTGGACGCCCAGCTGCAGCGCGATGCGGGCATCAGCCATTTCGAGTACCAGGTGCTGGCCGGCCTGTCGATGAGTCCCGAGCGCACCATGCGGATGAGTGAGCTGGCGCAACTGGCCGACGGATCGCTGTCGCGGTTGTCGCATGTGGTCTCCCGGTTGGAAAAGCGTGGCTGGATACGCCGCACACCCGACCCGGCCGACGGCCGCTACACGCTGGCCGTCCTCACCGACGACGGCCGGGACAAGGTCGTGGCCAGCGCCCCGGGCCATGTCGAGGCGGTCCGCGCCCTCGTCATCGACCCCCTGACCAAGGCCCAGCTCCGCCAGCTCACCGAGATCACCCGGCGCGTCAACCGCGCCATCGACCCCGACGGCGCCTGTCCTGCCGAACGCTCCAGCTGACCCCCCTCACGCCTGAACGCGATCCGCACCACCACCTCCCGGGCAGGCCGCCCGCTCGGCGGTCATCCGGAACCGATACCGGCAACCGCCGAACCACACGACGAGATCGAGCGCCTGCCTCGGCTCAGCGCACCTTACGGAAGAATTCGCGAAGGTCGCCGATGAGCAGATCCGGCCTCTCCATCGCGAGGAAGTGCCCGCCCTCGCCGAGTTCGGTCCAATGCACGACGTGGTGGTCACGCTCGGCCCAGCGGCGGATGGTCACGTCATGGTTGGAGACCGGCACGCCGGTCGGCACCGTCCCGCGCTGGGGCGCCGCCCACTCCTCTGCGCCTTCGCCCCAGTCCGCGCCGGAGCCGGCGCTCCAGTCGTTCGCGGAGATCTCCTCGCACGCCGTAGCGCTCGAACCCGAGCTGGGACATCAGCCGTACGAGCACCCGGGACATCCTGGCCGCGTTCATGCCCGGCCCGGCCGGCGGCGTGGAGAACCCGAACCCCGGCAACGACGGGATCACCAGCTGGAAGGCGTCGGCCGCGTCACCGCCGTGCGCGCGGGGATCGGACAGCGGGCCGATCACGTCGAGGAAGTCGGTGAACCCGCCCGGCCAGCCGTGCAGGAGCAGCAAGGGCGTGGCGTCGGGCTCAGGCGAGGGCACGTGCAGGAAGTGCAGGTTCTGCTCGTCGATGGTGGTGAGGTACTGCGGGTACGCGTTGAGCGCCGCCTCCTGCGCCCGCCAGTCGTAGCGGGTACGCCAGTGCTCCGCGAGCTCCTTCAGATAGCCCAGCGGCACTCCCCGGCTCCAGCCCACACCCGGCACTTCCTCCGGCCAGCGGGTGTTGGCCAGCCGCGCGCCCAGGTCGTCGAGCTGAGCCTGCGGGATATCGATGCGGAAAGAACGGATGTTCGTCATGCCGGAAAAGCTAGGAAGCCCTTAGGACGGCTTCGGTCCTAAGGGTCTGGCAACCTCGACGGCATGGTGGGGACCTCCGCACGGCTGCTGAGACTGTTGTCGCTCCTGCAGACCCATCGCGACTGGTCCGGGGCCGAGCTCGCCGACCGGCTGGGCGTCACCGCGCGCACGGTCCGCCGCGACGTCGAGCGGCTGCGCCAGCTCGGTTATCCGGTGAACGCCGTACGGGGGACCGCTGGTTACCGGCTGGGAGCAGGCGCGTCGCTGCCGCCGTTGCTGCTCGACGACGACGAGGCGGTGGCCGTGGTGGTCGGGCTGCGCACGTCGGCGGGTGGCTCGGTCGCCGGGATCGAGGAGACCTCGCTGCGGGCCCTGACCAAGCTCGAACAGGTCCTGCCCTCCCGGTTGCGACACCGGGTGAACACGCTGCACGCGGCGACCGTCCGGGTCGGCGGCTCCGGGCCCACGGTGAGCCCGGACACGCTGATGGCGATCGCCGACGCCTGCCGTCGCCGTGAACGGCTGCGCTTCGACTACACCAGCCCTCACCGCGTCGACACGAGCCGGTCCGTCGAGCCCCACAGCCTGGTCAGCTTCGGCCGGCACTGGTATCTCGTCGCCTGGGACACCGACCGCGATGACTGGCGTACCTTCCGGGTGGACCGGCTACGGCCGCGCCCGCCGACCGGCCCGCGATTCGCGCCCAGACGACCACACCTGCCTGCTGCACGTCGGCACCGAAACCCCGTCGGCGCTGGTCTGGATGATCACATCGGTCGACACCGACTTCACCCTCGTCAGCGGCCCACCGGCGCTCGCCGACGCCCTCCGCGCCCAGGCCACCCGCTGCCTGCGGGCCGTACCAGAAGAAGAGTGATCTAGAACGCCGATGCTCGTGCCTCATATCGTCGTCGCATGACGACTGTGCTGTGCGTACCACAATGGCAAGGCTCGGCGTCGAGCAGGGCGCGGCGGTTGACGTCCGGAGCCCGCCGCGCCGCCGAACTCGTTCCGGCCGACACGGTGGTGACCGTGCCGGTGCCGGAAACCGGCGGTGACAAGGTCGCCGGGATCCGGTCCTACGACGTGCTCGTGGAGAGCCAGCGGCTGACGCGGACGGCACTGACCGGCATCGACGACCAGGTGATCACCATCGGCGGTGACTGCGCGGTCGACATCCCGCCGATCGCCGCCGCCCACAACCGCTACGGTGCCGCGTTGACGGTGCTGTGGCTCGACGCGCACCCGGACGTCTACAGCCCGCTGACCCTGCCTTCGGGCGCCTTCCACGGGATGGTGGTGCGCGCGCTGCTCGGAGACGGGCCGGCCGGCCTGAGGCTGGAGCGGCCGCTGGCGCCACGGCAGGTCATCATCGCTGGAGAGCGGGCGGGCGACGTGTCCGAGCACGCCTACCTCGCGGAGACGGGCCTGCGCAGATACGGCGTCGATGACCTGGAGCGCGTGCTCGACGATCTGCGCGGCCCCGTCTACGTTCACGTCGACCTCGACGTGCTGGAGCCCACCGCCTTCGGCGCGACCTGCTACCCGGAGCCGGACGGCGTGCAGCCGCAACGACTGATCGATCTCGTCTCCCAGGTGGACGGCATCATCGGCGCGGCCATCACCGAACACGCGCCGTCCGGCGACGAGGTCAACCCGGGCGAGGCCGAGGTGATCCGCCGACTGGGCGCCGCGCTGACGTCCGGCATGTCCTCGGGGACTTCGTGATCGTCATCGGGAACGAGCGCCCTACGAGAACAGCGGGTGCGCCTGCTTTCTCGTAGGGCATCGGGCGGGTCAGGCGCCGACGTAGGCCGCGAGGTGCTCGCCGGTGAGGGTGGAGCGGGCGGCGACGAGGTCGGCGGGTGTGCCCTCGAAGACGATCCGGCCGCCGTCGTGGCCGGCGCCGGGACCGAGGTCGATGATCCAGTCGGCGTGCGCCATGACCGCCTGGTGGTGCTCGATGACGATGACCGACTTGCCGGAGTCGACGAGCCGGTCGAGCAGGCCGAGCAACTGCTCGACGTCGGCGAGGTGCAGGCCGGTGGTCGGCTCGTCCAGGACGTAGACGCCGCCCTTGTCGGCCATGTGGGTGGCCAGCTTGAGCCGCTGCCGCTCGCCGCCGGACAGCGTGGTGAGCGGCTGGCCGAGGCTGAGGTAGCCGAGCCCGACGTCGGCGAGCCGGTCGAGGATGGCGTGCGCGGCCGGCGTGCGCGCCTCACCGGCGCCGAAGAACTCCTCGGCCTCGGTCACCGACATCGCGAGCACCTCGCTGATGTCTCGGCCGCCGAGGTGGTGGTCCAGCACCGACGCCTGGAACCGCTTCCCCTCGCACTCCTCGCAGGTGGTGGCCACGCCCGCCATCATCGCCAGGTCGGTGTAGATGACGCCGGCGCCGTTGCAGGTGGGGCAGGCGCCCTCGGAGTTGGCGCTGAACAGCGCCGGCTTCACGCCGTTGGCCTTCGCGAATGCCTTGCGGATCGGGTCGAGCAGTCCGGTGTAGGTCGCCGGATTGCTCCGTCGCGAACCGCGGACGGGGGCCTGGTCGACCGAGACGACACCCGCGGCGGCCGGGATGGAGCCGTGGATCAGCGAGCTCTTGCCGGAGCCGGCGACGCCGGTGACGACGCACAGGACGCCGAGCGGGATGTCGACGTCGACGTCCTGAAGGTTGTGGCGGGTGGCGCCGCGGATCTCCAGCGTGCCCTTGGGGGGCCGCACCATCTCCTTGAGAGCGGCGCGGTCGTCGAGGTGGCGGCCGGTGATGGTGCCGCTGGCCCGCAGCCCCTCGACGGTGCCCTCGTAGCAGATGGTGCCGCCCCCCGTACCGGCGCCGGGACCGAGGTCGACGACGTGGTCGGCGATCGCGATCGCCTCCGGCTTGTGCTCGACGACGAGCACCGTGTTGCCTTTGTCCCGCAGCCGCAGCAGCAGGTCGTTCATCCGCTGGATGTCATGGGGGTGCAGGCCGATGGTGGGCTCGTCGAAGACGTAGGTGGTGTCGGTGAGCGAGGAGCCGAGGTGGCGGATCATCTTGACGCGCTGCGCCTCACCGCCCGACAGCGTGCCCGCCGGCCGTTCGAGCGAGAGATAGCCGAGCCCGATCTCCACGAACGAGTCGAGGGTGTGCAGCAGCTTGGCGAGCAAGGGCGCGACCGACGGCTCGTCGAGGCCGCGGACCCATGCGGCCAGGTCGCTGATCTGCATCGCGCAGGCGTCGGCGATGTTGATCCCGCCGATCCGCGAGGAGCGAGCCCCCTCGCTGAGCCGGGTGCCGTCGCACTCGGGACAGGTGGTGAAGGTGACCGCCCGGTCGACGAACGCCCGGATGTGCGGCTGCATCGCCTCCCGGTCCTTGGAGAGGAACGACTTCTGGATCTTCGGGATGAGCCCCTCGTAGGTGAGGTTGACGCCGTCGACCTTCACCTTGACCGGCTCCCGGTAGAGGAAGTCGTTCAGCTCCTTCTTGGTGTAGTCGCGGATCGGCTTGTTCGGGTCGACGAAGCCCGACTCGGCGTAGACCCGCACCGTCCAGAAGCTCTCCGACTTCCAGCCGGGGATGGTGAACGCGCCCTCGGCGAGTGACTTGGAGTCGTCATAGAGCTGGGTGAGGTCGATGTCGGAGACCTTGCCCCGGCCTTCGCAGCGCAGGCACATGCCGCCGGTGATGCTGAAGTCGCGCCTTTCCTTCACGGTCTTTCCGGCACGCTCGATCTTGACGGCGCCCGCTCCGCTGATCGAGGCGACGTTGAAGGAGAACGCCTGGGGTGAGCCGATGTGCGGCTGCCCGAGCCGGCTGAAGAGGATGCGCAGCATCGCGTTGGCATCGGTGGCGGTGCCGACGGTGGAGCGGGGGTCGGCGCCCATCCGCTGCTGGTCGACGATGATCGCGGTGGTCAGCCCTTCGAGTACGTCGACCTCGGGCCGCGCCAGCGTCGGCATGAAGCCCTGCACGAACGCGCTGTAGGTCTCGTTGATCAGCCGCTGCGACTCCGCCGCGATCGTGCCGAACACCAGCGAGCTCTTGCCCGAGCCGGAGACGCCGGTGAACACCGTGAGCCGTCGCTTCGGGATCTCGACGCTGACGTCCTTGAGGTTGTTCACGCGCGCGCCGTGCACGCGGATCAGATCGTGGCTGTCGGCAGCGTGCGGCGCGGGCGACGGCAGGTCGGTCCTCGTGGCCGTGCTCATCGTTTCTCCATCTGTTACGCGGGTCCGCCTTCGCGGCCTCCGTCGGCATGGCCTGGCTCGATCTAACGAACTTCGAGCAATTATGACTGCTTTTCATGCCGTCGATTCGTAGAGCCTCTGGGCCCCGGCCGGCCACGCGGGGCGCCGGCAGGTGGCGTCAGACAGCCAGGCTAGACGCGGCACGGTGACCGGCGCTTCTCGATTCCTGATCGGTCCGGTCACCTGCGCCGAGGGGAAACGCGTGTGGGCTCCTCCCGGAGAACCGGGAGGAGCCCACACGATCCAACCGCTGAGGGTCAGGGCAGGTCGGGGTAGCGACCGTAGTAGTCGCCGACCTGCTGGCGGTAGCCCGGGTCCTTGTGGGTGGCCTCGTCGAACTCGGGCGCTTCCTTGATCTCTTCCTTGGTACGGGCCAGGAAGACCTTCTTGTTCTGGGGGTCGACCTCGGTCACGGTGCTGGCCGGCAGGATGACCTTCTTGCCGAAGATCCAGAAACCGGTGTCGACGACCAGGTAGCTGTCGCCGACGGCGTTGCTCTCCTCGTCGACCGATCCGATCTTCCCGTCGACGGCTTCGACGTCGAATCCGATCAGGCTCACGCTGGTGTCGGAGAGGACGCCTTCGCGGTAGCTCCACGGCTGAGTCATATGGGGTTTGCTCCCTGTCGTCGATGGTGTGACAGGGTTCCGGCTACCCAGCCATCGTGGGGTAAACGTCCGGCGCGCGATGGCCTACGGCACCGGCCGATCGGAGGGATGCGGCCGCGTCCGCTGCGTTCATCACATAGAGCCAGGGCGGAAAGCCGGGTAGCCTTTCTGGCGTTCACCTGAGACAAGCACCCCATGGGAGCACATTTTGACCGTCCACGGAGACGCCGATCGGCTCCGCATCGAAACGCTCCTGAGGGAGCAGGAAGAACGCATCCTCAAGCGCTGGCTGGACATCGCCGGAGCGGCCGCCGGGGGCCGCGCTGACCACGGAGTCCTGGGCGGGCGGATGCGCGAGATCTACCAGGCCATGCTGAGGTCGCTGTCCGAGGGAGACGACTCCACCGACCTGCGCGGCCTGCTGGCCGAGCTGTCCCGCATCCAGGCGCGAGAGGGGTTCACTCCGTCCGACACCGCCGTCCTGGTGCTCAGCGTCAAGGAGGCGGTGTACGAGACCATCGAGGCCAGCGAGGAGACCGCTGCCCTGCGCGGCTACATCTGGTTCTCCAAGTTCGTCGACGACCTGGCGCTCTACACGTTCGAGACCTACGTCACCGCACGCGAGAAGATCATCACGGACCAGTCCGAGCAGTTGCTGGAGCTGTCCACGCCGGTGGTCAAGCTCTGGGAGGGCATCCTCGCGGTGCCCCTGGTGGGCACGCTCGACTCCGCCCGCACGCAGGTGGTCATGGAGAAGCTGCTCCAGGCGCTGGTCGAGACAGGCTCCGAGCACGCTGTGATCGACATCACCGGGGTGCCGGCGGTCGACACCCAGGTGGCCCAGCACCTGCTCAAGACCGTGGCGGCCGCGCGGCTGATGGGCGCGGAGTGCGTCGTCTCCGGCATCCGCCCGCAGATCGCCCACACCATCGTCACCCTGGGCATCGAGTTCGGCGACATCGTCACCAAGTCCTCGCTGTCCGACGCCCTGGCGCACGCGCTGCGGCAGAGCGGCGTGCAGCTGACGCAGGGAGCGAGCAAGCGCGTCGTCGTGGCGACGGAGCGGGCCTGATGGAGCGCGTACCCATCCTCAAACTCGGCGACGTCCTCATCGTCTCCATTCAGATCGACCTGCAGGACCAGGGCGTTCTGGCGCTTCAGGAGGACCTGGCCGACGCGGTCGTCGAAAGCGGCGCTCGCGGCGTGATCATCGACATCTCCGCCGTGGAGATCGTCGACTCCTTCATCGGCCGCATGCTGGCCACCATCGCCTCCATCTCGCGCGTGCTCGACGCCGAGACGATCGTCGTGGGCATGCGCCCCGCGGTCGCGATCACGCTCGTGGAGCTCGGTCTGTCACTCGGCGGCGTCCGCACGGCGCTCAATCTCGAGAAGGGCGTCGCGCTGCTCGAAGACCGCGACAACGCCAGGGCGGTCGCGGTGCCGAGGTGACGGACGCCATCGAGCTGCCCATCGCCGCCAACAGCGACGTGGTCCTGGTGCGCCAGCGCGTGCGCACCAGCGCCCAGCAGGTCGGCCTGTCCCTGGTCGACCAGACGAAGGTGGTGACCGCCGCCAGCGAACTGGCCCGCAACACCCTGGTGTACGCCGGGGGTGGCCGGGTGCGGATCGAGGTCGTCGGCAACGGCGCGCGCGGCGGGCTCCGGCTCACCTTCGCCGACGAGGGCCCCGGCATCCCCGATCTGGAGCTGGCGCTCACCGACGGGTGGACGACCGGGGGCGGCCTCGGGCTGGGCCTGAGCGGCTCCCGTCGCCTCGTGGACGAGTTCGACCTGGACTCCGAACCCGGCAAGGGCACCCGGGTGACGGTGGTCAAGTGGGCCAGGTGATCCGGTCCAGAGACGAGGCCTGGGTCCGGATCGAGGACGCGAGCGCCATCGGAGCCGTCCGCCGCGCCGCCGCGGCGCTCGCCGAGGCGGCCGGCTTCGGCGAGCACGACCGGGGAAGGGTGGCGCTCGCGGTCAGCGAGGCGGCCTCCAACCTGGTCAAGCACGCCACAGAGGGGATGATGCTGATCCGGGCTCTCCCGGGGCCGACGACGGCCGTCGAGGTCATCGCCCTGGACAGGGGACCGGGCATCCGCGACTTCACCCGCGCCCTGCGCGACGGCTACTCCACCACGGGCACCCTCGGGGTCGGGCTCGGCGGCATCGCCCGGATGGCCTCCTTCCACGAGGTCTACTCCGTCCCCGGACGCGGAACGGTGATCAGCATGTGCTTCACCGCCGGCGCGGACCCGGCGCCCGCCTCCCGGGTGAGCGGCCTGACCCGGCCCATCGGCGAGGAGAGCGTGTCCGGCGACGCGTTCGCCTGCGTGGACAGCCCCGGCACGGCGGTCGCGATGCTGTGCGACGGGCTCGGCCACGGGGAGCTGGCGGCGGGCGCCTCCCGGCAGGCGGTGCGGGTCTTCCAGGAGCACAGCGATCTGCCGCCGGTGGCCCTGCTGGAGCGTGTTCACCGCGCGCTCGCCGGCACCCGGGGCGGCGCCGTGGCGGTGGCCAGGCTCGACCGCGGGAGCGGCCTGGTCCGCTACGCCGGGCTGGGCAACATCTCGGGCTGGATCGTGCACGCGGAGGGCAGGCAGGGCATGATCTCCGTCCCGGGTATCGCCGGCCATCAGAGCAGGACGTTTCGTGAGTACGAATACACCATGCCGCCGCACAGCATGGTCGTGATGCACTCCGACGGGCTCACCGACCGGTGGGACGTCTCCTCCTTCCCGGGGCTCACCACGCGCTCCCCGACGGTCGTGGCCGCCACGCTGCTCAGGGACGCCGGGACACGCAGGGACGACGCCTGCGTGCTCGTCATGAAGGGCACCGCGTGAGCGCCACGCAGCTGGCCAGGATCAGCGTCAGGAACGATCAGGACGTCTTCGCCATGCGCAGGATGGGACGCGAGGTCGCCGCGGCCTCCGGCATGTCCGAGCAGGACCAGATCCGGGTGGCGACGGCGCTGAGCGAGGTGGGGCGCGAGATCGTGATCGAGGGCCACGCCGATGTCGGCGTCGCCTTCCTGCTCGACGGGGACGACCTCGTGGTCTCGCTGAGCTTCCTGACCGGGGACGGCCACTCGTCCTCCGACGGCATGGTGATGGCGGGACGACTCATGGACGCGGTCGAGGTGGACCGCCCCGGCCAGGTGATCATGCGTAAGCGGCTCACGTCGGGGCCGCCGGCGCTTCCGGTCGGTCAGATCCGCGCCCGGATCGACGCGCTGACACCCACGAGCGCGCTGGAGGAGCTACGTCAGCAGAACCGTGAGCTGGCCACGACCCTGGAAGAGGTCCAGCAGCTCAACGCCGAGCTGGAGGAGACCAACCAGGGGGTCATGGCGCTGTACAACCAGCTGTCGGCCGAGCTGGAGGAGACCAACCGCGGGGTCGTCGCGCTCTACGCCGAGCTGGACGAGAAGTCGCTGCAGCTGCGCGAGGCGGGCGAGGCCAAGAACCGGTTCTGGGCCACGGTCAGTCACGAGCTGCGCACCCCGCTCAACTCGATCATCGGCCTGGTCCGCCTGCTGACCGGCCCCGGCGGAGAGCCGCTGGGCACCGAGCAGACACACCAGATCGACCTCATCGGCTCGTCGGCGGAGACCCTCCTGGCACTGGTCAGCGAGCTGCTCGACCTGGCCAAGGCCGAAGCCGGGCGGCTCGACCCGCAGCCGACCACCGTCGACCTGGTCGCGCTGATCGAGCGGCTGCGGCTGACGCTGTGGCCGACCTCCGGCACCGAGCGGGTCAGTCTGACGGCGCACGTGCCGGAGCCGGCCCCGACGATGCTCGCCGACGAGGCGATGCTCATCAGGATCCTGCGCAATCTGCTGGCCAACAGCCTGAAGTTCACCGACGACGGCGAGGTCACCCTGCGGGTGGCCCACGACGCCGCGGCCAGCGAAATGGTGTTCACCGTGACCGACACCGGGATCGGCATCCCCGCCGAGCACGTCGCGCACGTCTTCGAGGAGTTCTACCAGGTGCCGGGTCCGGCGCAGCTGCGGGCCAAGGGCACCGGGCTCGGCCTGCCGTACGCCCGCAGACTGGCCGAGGCGATGGGCGGCTCCCTCGTGCTGACCAGCTCGCAGGGGCAGGGCACCACGGCGACGCTCCGGCTTCCGCACACCCCGGACGACATCCCCGTCGTGAACCGGATCCTCATCGCCGACGACGACGAGAACTTCCGCGCCGGGCTGCGCCGGATGCTCACCGGGTTCGCCGTCCACATCGACGAGGCGCCCGACGGCGCGGCCGCGCTGGCGGCGATGGGCGCCGCGCCCCCCGACCTCGCGCTCCTGGACCTGCTGATGCCGGGCCTGGGCGGCGCGGCCCTCCGGCAGCGGATGGCCGACGACGCGCGGCTGCGCGACATCCCCGTGATCATCGTCACGGCGGCGTCCTCCACTCACCACCCGGACCACGCCGACGCGGTTCTCTTCAAAGCCGGCCTGCGCCGGGACGTGCTGCTGGGTGCCATCCGGCAGGCGTTGGGGAGCCATCATGCCTGAAAGCGGGAAAAAACAGGCGAGGGTCCTCGTCGTGGACGACACGCCGACCAAGCTCTACATCCTGTCCAGCTGGTTGCGGCGCGCCGGCCACCAGGTCGCTGAGGCGACCGGCGGGCTGGAGGCACTGCGGAAGGTCAGGGAGATCCGCCCCGACCTGGTCGTGCTGGACGTCCGCCTGCCGGACATCTCCGGGTACGAGGTCTGCGAGCAGATCAAGAGCGATCCCGCCTCCTCCTCGATCCCGGTCATCCAGATCTCGGGAGCGGCGATCACCACCGCCGACCGGGCGCTTGGGCTGCACCGCGGCGCCGACGCCTACCTGGCCGAGCCCATCGAGCCGGACGAGTTCGCCGCGACGGTCGAGGCGACGCTGCGCTACTACCGGGCGCGGCAGCGGGCCGAACGCCTGGCCGGCAAACTCGGCGCGCTCGCCGAGCTCACGCTGGCGATGAACGCCGCCGAGACGTTCGACGACCTGCTGTCCACCGCCGTCGAGGGCACCAGCAAGATCCTGGGCAGGCGCGCCGGGGCGCTGGCGCTGCTGCCCGACGGCCGGCCCCGCAGGTTCACCGCCAACCCGCCCGGCGGCGCCACGACGGCCAGGAGCGCGCCGCCCGCCGCTTTGGAGGGGCTGACCGAGCTGGCGCTGGGCGACCGGGCCGGCACGCAGATCTTCACCATCCCGTACGACTACTGGTCCAAGGTGGCGCCCGACACCCCGGCCCGCCAGGACATCGTGGCCGTCATGTCACGCACGAAGCCCAATCGGCCCGCGGTCGTCCTCGGCGTGGAGCAGGACTCCGAGCTCGACGAGGACGAGCTGAGCATCTTGCGGCAGCTCGGTCAGGCCGTGGCGCTCGCGGTGGAGGCGCTGCGCGCCTACGCCGAGGAGCACGCGATCGCACTCACCCTCCAGCGCAGCCTGCTGCCCTCCCGCGTGCCCGAGGTGGCCGGGCTCGACATCAGCTGGCGCTACCAGCCGGCGTTCGACAACGTCGAGGTGGGCGGCGACTTCTACGAGGTGCTGGAGCTCGGTGAGCAGGTCCTGATCGGCGTCGGCGACGTCCAGGGACACTCGCTGCTGGCCGCGACCGTGATGGCCGAGCTGCGCCACGCGCTGCGGGCCTCGCTCCTCGACTCGGTCGATCTCGGCCGGTCGCTGGCGCTGCTCAACGACGTCCTGCGGCGCTACCACCCCCGCATGACCGCCACCGTGTGCCTGACCCTCGTCGATCCGGCGACGGGGGAGACCCTGGTCGCCAACGCCGGTCACATCCCGCCGCTGCTGGTCGGCGCCGACGGCACGGCCCGCTACCACGAGCTCGGCAACCTGCTGCTGGGCGTGGCCGGGGAGGTCTACCGGGTGGACCAGGTGACCGTGCCGCCGGGGGGAGCGGTGCTGATGTTCACCGACGGACTCATCGAGGACCGCGACAAGTACCTCGACGAGAGCCTCGAGATCGCCAGGAAGGTCGCCGAGACGATCGGGGACGACGTGGACGAGTTCGCCGACCGGCTCATCGAGAGCTTCGGCGCCCGGGAGGACGATGTCGCGCTGGTGCTCTTCCGGCGCCGGTGACCGGCCGGGAACACCTGCCCGCCGACGAGACCAGGGCGGCGATCCTCAGAAATGGTCATGGGATCCGGCCGCGAACCACACGGTGATGGACAGGCCTCCTTCGGGGCGTGCGCTGGTGGTGAGGGTGGCGTGGTGAGCGTGCGTGACGGCGTTGACGATGGCGAGGCCGAGTCCGTAGCCGTCGCGGCTGCCGTGGCGTTCGGGCGCCAGTCTCTGGAAGGGGTGGAAGAGCCGCTGGATCTGGTCGTCGGGGACGACCGGCCCGCTGTTGGTGACCGTGAGGGCCACCCGCGTGCCGGAGGTCCGCGTGCTGATCTTCACGTGCCCGTCCGCGTGGTTGTGGCGGATGGCGTTGTCGACGAGGTTGGCGACGAGGCTCTCGATCAGTCCCGGGTCTCCGGCCGTCACCGCGGGCGCCAGGTGTTCGGCGAGGTCAATGCCTTTCCGCGTTGCTCGGTCGCGGCGGGAGGCGAGCACTCCTTCGGCGACGTGGGCAAGGTCGAGGGCGTCCCAGCGGGTGACGCCGCGCTCGCTGGTGGCCAGAGCGAGCAGTGCTTCGACGAGCCGCTCCTGGTGTCCGCCCAGCGCGAGGGCCTCCCGGCAGGCCGAGCGCAGGGTGCCGGTGTCGGCGTCGGGGTCGGCGAGGGCGACTTCAAGCAGGGTGCGCAGGCCGGCGAGAGGGGTGCGCAGCTCGTGGGAGGCGTTGGCGACGAAGTGGCGTTGGGCGTCGAAGGACGCTTGCAGGCGGGCGAACAGGCCGTCGAGCGTGTGGCCGAGCTCGGTCAGCTCGTCCCTGGGCTCGCCGAGGTCGAGGCGCCGGTGAAGGTCTCCGGCGGAGATGATCTGGGCGGTGGCGGTGATGGCGCGCAGCGGCCGCAGGAACCGGCCGGCGACGAACCAGCCGAGAGCCAGGGCGACCGGAATCAGCAGCACCAGGGCGACGGCGGATCCCGTGAGGAGTAGGGGCAGGCTGATCCCGGGCCCCGTTTCGGTGATCGCGCTCGATGAGGACCGGCCTTGGGGGGTGGCCGCCTGGATGCTGGCGATCGGGACGGCGACGAACACCAGCACCAGAACCCCGGCGGTGTAGATGCCCGCCGCGTAGGCGAGCGCGAGCCGCGTCTGCAGGGACCTCCTGGCGGGCTTCTGGGAGGTCATGACGGTCCGATGCGGTATCCGCCTTCGCGGATGGTCTCGATCATGGGCGGGTCGCCGAGCTTGGCCCGTAACCGGTGCATGGTGTGCTTGACGGCACTGCTGAAGGGGTCGGCGGCCTCGTCCCAGACGCGTTCGAGGAGCTCCTCAGCGGAGATGACCACGCCGGGTACGGCGAGCAGGCATTCGAGCAGGGCGAACTCCCTGGGGCTCAGCTCAAGGCGCCGGCCGGCCCGGTACACGGCACGGCGGGCCGGATCGAGGGTGATGTCCCCGCATGTGAGGGTGGGCGGTAGCGGCGGGGTGGCACGGCGGGCCAGGGCGCGGACGCGGGCGACCAGTTCGGCGAACGCGAACGGCTTGGGCAGGTAGTCGTCGGCGCCGAGGCTGAGCCCGGCGACGCGGTCCTCGATCGTGCCGGAGGCGGTGAGCATCAGGACGCGGGTCTCACAGCGGCCGTGGGCCAGTCGCCGGCAGATCTCGTCCCCGTGGACGCCGGGCAGGTCACGGTCGAGGATCACCACGTCGTAGCGGGTGGCGGCCAGGCGGTCGAGGGCGGTGGTCCCGTCCAGGACGACGTCGACGGCCATGCCCTCGCGGCGCAGCCCGGTGCCGATGGAGCGGGCGAGGACCTCGAAGTCCTCGACGACGAGGACCCTCACCGTCACTCGCCGCCGGTCGTCGCGCGGGCGGGACGGCCGAACCGGCCGCCAGGTCGAGGTGACATGGCTCAACGATGCCAGATCCCCGGTCGCAGCCGGGTCGCGGCGGCTGCGACCCGGCTGGAACCGGGTGCCCCGTACAACCGTCGGCATGAGTTCATGCACGCCTTACCGATCCAGCCGGCGGGCCGGGCGGGACGGCTTCCCACAGATGCTGCGCGAGGAGTGGACCAGGTTCCGCTCCGCGCGGGGCTGGGTGCTGGCCATGGCGGCCTCCGTACTGGTCACCGTGTCGCTCGGACTGCTGATCGCCGGGGGCGCCCGCAGCGCCTGCGTGACCGGGAAAGGAGAGGGCCCCTGCCCTGCGCCATTGGTGGGTCCCGACGGTACGGCAGTGAGGGACAAGTACTACTTCGTGCACCAGCCGCTCCAGGGGAACGGCAGCATCACCGCCCGCGTGTCGGACATGACCGGGCAGATCCGGCTGCCGGACGTCGTACCCGGGGTGCGCAACGTCAAGGAGGGGGTGGTGCCGTGGGCGAAGGCCGGGCTCCTGGTCAGGCAGAGCCTCACGCAGGGCACACCGTATGCCGCTGTCATGCTCACCGGAGCCCACGGTGTGCGGATGCAGTACAACTACATCCACGACGTGCCCGGCGGTCCTCATAATGGCCCGCAGTGGCTGCGGCTGACCAGGTCGGGCGACACCGTCACCGGCTACGAATCAGACGACGGCAAGACGTGGGCCGAGATCGGCACGGTCACGCTGACCGGGCTGCCGGAGACGGTCGAGATCGGGCTGTTCGCCACCTCGCCAGGCGCGTTGTGGGAGATGGCGAAGGCCTTCTCCGCGACCACGGCCACCTTCGACCAGATCTCGCTGCGGGGCGCGAACGGTCCGTGGCGCCGCGACGACGTCGGCGTCGTCATGGAGTCCGACGGCAAGACCCCGCATCACCCGGGCGGGGTCGTCGAGTCCGGCGACCAGCTCATCGTGACCGGCGGTGGTGACATCGGGCCCGCCACGGTGGAGGGTGGTGTGCGCGCGGACCTCATGCTGATCGGCGGGGCCTTGGGGCTGATCCCGGTGCTCGTGGCGGCGGTCACGTTCTTCACGGCGGAACACCGGCGCGAGCCGGCCAGGAGCAGCCTGCCGGTCGCGCGGCATCCGGCGCGGGTGCTGGCGGCCAAGGCCGTGGTGGTCGGCGCGGTCGCGTTCGTGGCGGGGCTGGTGTCCTCGGGGGTCGTGGTTCCTGTCGGCCTGGCGCTGTTGCGTGCCCATCAGAACCCGATTCAGCCGATCACCCTGGGGACCGAGCTGCGTGTGATCGTCGGCTACGCGGCGCTGACCGCGACCGCCGCCGTGCTGGCTCTGGGCCTGGCCGCGCTGGTCAAGCGGGGCATCGTCGCCATCGGACTGGCCATCACGCTGATCGTCGTGCCCTACCTGCTGGCGACTGCGGGCCTGGTGCCGTGGCTGCTGATGATCACCCCTGCCGCCGGATTCGCGATCACGCAGAGCGTCCCCACGTTCGCGCACGTGGACGTGATCTCATCACTGCTCGGGCTCTACTACCCGCTCCCGCCATGGGCAGGTTTGGCCGTGACCTGCGGATACGCCGCCCTCGCCCTCGGGGCGGCGATAGCCGTACAGCGCGGCGCGGCCCGACGAGGTCCCGGCCCGGATCGGTGAGGCGAGCCCGCACTCAGCCGGTTACGCCGACCTCGGCCAGGTCGGCGTAGGGCAAGGGGCAGTCCGGGCAGGTGCAGTGGGTCAGGCTGTCGCAGCCGGCGCTCACCACCGCACTCAGCGCGGACCGGATGGTGGTCAGGTCGGCGATCCGCGCGTCCACCTCGGCGATCTTCTCCTGGGCGCGCTCGCGCAGGTCAGCAGTGGGGTGGCCGCGCCGGCCGGTGTCGAGCAGCTCGGCCACCTCCTCCAGCGTGAAGCCGAGCCGCTGCGCCGCTTTGATCACCGTCAGCAGGGTGACGGTCTCCGGTGGGTACGCGCGGTGCCCGCCGGGGCTGCGCCGCGGTTCGGCGATCAGCCCACGGCGCTCGTAGTAGCGCAGGGTCTGCGGGTTGACCCCGGCCTGCTCGGCCACCTGCCCGCTGCGCAGGTACGGCCCGGCCGGGTCCTGCGGGTCGAGGTGCCGTCTCACGCCGGTGGTCCCGCCTCAGGGGTGCCCGCGCGGGCCTGCAGCACGTCCAGCACGTCGGTCTGTTCCGCGGGCACCGTCACCTCCAGCGCCAGGCCGCCGCCGGCGATGGTGAGGGTGAAGGTGAAGAAGGAGCAGCAGCCGTTCTCCCGGGCCGCCAGTTCGGCCGCCCGCGCCGCGTTGTCCGGGCTGAAGGCGAGGTCCAGGCGCAGCCGGGTGTGCTCCGGCCGCGCCACGCCCCGCAGCGCGTCGGCGAACAAGGCGTCGAACTCGGCCACGCGAAGCGGTTGCTCGGCGGTGGGCAGGGTGCAGGCGGAGGGAGCCCATCCCAAGTCGAGGGCGATGTCATGGGTCATGCCTCGACGGTAAACCCGTACCTGGGTACCGGATGCAAGGGCTTGGCGCCAGAAGCGAAAACTGCCCTGGCCGGCCGGTCAGTCGTCCGGCGGCGCGTTCTTCGCCCGCTTTCGCCACGTCGGGTACGGCAGGCCGGCCGCCCGGTTGATGACGAAGCCCTGCAGGACGATGACGAACACCGCGACCATCATGATCAGCAGGTGGTCGGGGGTTCGCAGCAGGCCCAGCGAGACGATCAGCGTGGTGGCGCCGGCCGGCGGATGCGCCGCCTGGAAGACCGGCATCAGCCCACAGGTCAGGCCGAGCGCGATGGCGCAGGCCAGGATCCGCTGCCAGTCGATCTTCTCCAGGTCGGGCGGCACGGCGAGCAGGCCGGTGACCGCGAGCGAGAACCAACCGGCCAGTACGCCGATCAGGTGTCCGACCAGGGCGTTGTGCGGCGAGGACGCGGCCGCCAGCGGCGTGTAGAAGAGCAGGAAGGCCGTGGGGCCCAGGGACGGGAAGACGAACGGGGCGTCGGTGTTGTAGGCGATGATCGCCATGAGGAAGATCGAGATGAAGCTGTTGACGCCCGTGTAGAGCGAACGCACCACCCACGTGGGATACCGGTCCTCCAACGACTCCAGGTGGTAGGGCTTCGCCCCGCGGGTCAAACGTCGCTCCGTTTCCAGCCCGGCCGGAGCGCCGCGGTGCCGATGTTCTGCGGGTCGCGGGCCCGGTAGACGATGTACGGCCGGAACAGGTACTGCACGGGCGCGGCGAACGCGTGGACCAGCCGGGTGAACGGCAGGATCGCGAACAGCAGCAGCCCGGAGATCGCGTGGATGCGGTACTCGATCGGCGTGCGCGCCATGAGCGCCACCTCGGGCTGGAACACGAAGAGGCTGCGCACCCAGGGCGAGAGGTCGATGCGGTAGTTGTAGTGCAGCGTCGCGGCGTTGATCAGCGTGGCGGCCAGCCCGAACGTCAGCGCCGCGACCAGGAAGATGTACATGATCTTGTCGTTGACGGTGGTGGCCAGGAAGACCGGCCCGGTGGTGCGCCGCCGCCAGACGAGCAGGACGATGCCGGCGTAGGTCAGCACGCCGGCGGCGATGCCGAGCCAGAGCGCCAGGGAGTGGTAGATGTTCTCGCTGAGCCCGATCGCGCTCGTCCAGCTCTGCGGGACGAACAGGCCGAGAAGGTGGCCCAGCAGCACGATGAGCAGCCCCATGTGGAACATCGGGCTGCCCCACCGCAGCAGCCGCGACTCGTACAGCTCGGACGAGCGGGTCGTCCAGCCGAACTTGTCGTAGCGGTAGCGCCAGATGAGGCCGGTGACCAGGATCGCCACGGCGATGTAGGGAAAGGCTCCCCACAGGAAGATGTCAATGGGCGAGGGCATCATGGACCCTCACCATCGAAGTGGGCAGGGCCTGGCGGCTCCGGCCCGGCGCGGACGAGATCACGTGAGACCCCCGGTGGTGGCGATGGGATGCGACGAGGGGAGTCCGATGGTGCCCAGCCCGACCAGTTCCGGGCCGCCGTCGAGCGGGCGGCGGGCCATCCGGGTGGCCTCCTCAGCGGTGCGGGGAGAGGCCCCGGGCAGCGTGCCGCACACCGCTTCCAGCAGCCGCGCGTACGGAGTGGCGACCTTGATCAGGGCGAACTTCAGCAGTTCGAGCCCGGCCCGGTGTTCCTGGAGCAGCTCGGTCCCGTCCTCGCGCTCCAGGGTCGCGTAATCGAGGACGACGGGCAGGTAGTCGGGCAGCTCGTCGCTGCCCGGAGGCGTCAGGCCGTGCGCCCGGTAGCGCGCCTTGATCGCGGCGAGGGAGAACCCCCGGCGGCGGGTGTCGCCGTCGGTCCACCAGGTCAGGTGCAGCGAGCGGCGGTTGCGGATGTCGAAGACCGACACGTAGTGCTCCTCGGCCCGCAGCGGCTCCTGGCCCGCCAGGTGCTCGGCGAACTCGGCGACGGCGGCCACCGGCGGATGCGCGCCGGTCTCGGCGAGCGCGGCCCGGATCAGCGGCAGCCGGTCGAGCAGGGCCTGGTCGGGGTAGCGCAGGCACAGCCCGGCCGCCCGGCGCACCACGGCCACGCCGTCGGCGGACAGCTCGGGTCGCCGCGAGGTCCATGGTGGCCTCATCACGACTCCTCGCGCTTGCGCCGCTCGCTGATCTCGCCCGGTTCGGCGCCCAGCCCCTCGCCCTTGTCCACCTGACCGCCTCGGGGGCCGTCGCCGCCTTGCGACCGGTACGGGAACAGCCCCTCGGGAAGGCCGCGGCCGTCCCAGTTGAGCAGGTTGATCCGGCCCCTGTGGCCGGAGGTGTCGGCGGCCGACTCCGAGGTCTGGCGTTCGCGCAGGCCGTGGAAGGTCTCCACGGACAGGGGCGCCGGCCGGCCGGACGCCTCACCGAACGGCCCCGACGTCTCGGTGCCGCCCATCCCCGGACCGCCCTCGTAGTCGAGGCTGCATCCGCTCAGCGCGGTCTCCTCCAGGTTCCGTACGTCTCCGGCGGCGGCCGTCGGGATGACGTAGCGCTCCTCGTACTTCGCCAGGGCGAGCAGCCGGAACATGCTGTCCAGCTTCTCGACGCCGAAGCCGACCGAAGCGGCGATCTCCGGGTCGACCGGCTCGCCGAGGTTGATCCGCCGCCGGTGGGAGCGCATCGCGGCCAGCCGTCGCAACGCCAGCTCGACGGGGGCCGGGTCGCCCGCCGTGAAGAGCTCGGCCAGGTAGGAGACCGGGATGCGGAGCGTGTCGATGGCGCCGAACAGGTTCTGGTAGTCCTCGCCGTCGTGGCCCGAGGCGGTGATCGCCTCCACCACGGGCGACAGCGGAGGCACGTACCAGACCATCGGCAGCGTGCGGTACTCCGGATGCAGCGGCAGCGCCACGCCGTAGGTGGCGATCAGGTCGTAGACGGGCGAACGGCGGGCCGCCTGGATCCAGTCGTGCGGGATGCCCGCCCGCTCGGCGGCCCGCCGCACTTCCGGGTCGTGCGGGTCGAGGAACAGGCTGAGCTGCGCCGGGTAGAGGTCCTGCTCGCGCGGGGTGGCCGCGGCCTCCGGCGCCCGGTCGGCGTCGTACAGCAACACGCCGATGTAGCGCAACCGGCCGACGCAGGTCTCGGAGCAGACGGTGGGCTGGCCGACCTCGACGCGCGGGAAGCAGAAGGTGCACTTCTCGGCCTTGCCGGTGCGGTGGTTGAAGTACATCTTCTTGTACGGGCAGCCCGTGACGCACATCCGCCAGCCGCGACAGCGGTCCTGGTCGACCAGCACGATCCCGTCCTCCACGCGCTTGTACAGCGCGCCCGACGGGCAGGACGCCACGCACGACGGGTTGATGCAGTGCTCACAGATGCGCGGCAGGTAGAACATGAAGGTCTGCTCGAGCTCCGTGCGCACCTTGTCCTGGATCCGCTGCAGGACGACGTCGTCGCCCTGGTGCTGCGGCATGCCGCCCAGGTCGTCGTCCCAGTTGGCCGACCAGGTGATGTTGTCCATCCGCTTGCCGCTGAGGAGCGAGCGGGGCGCCGCCACCGGGAAGTCGTCACCGGCGGGGGTGTCGAACAGGTCGTTGTAGTCGTAGGTCCACGGCTCGTAGTAGTCGCGGATGTTGGGCAGCAGCGGGTTGGCGAAGATGCTCGCCAGCCGGCGCATCCGGCCGCCCGCCTTGGGGACCAGCCGGCCCCGCGAGGTCAGCTTCCAGCCTCCCCGCCAGCGTTCCTGGTCCTCGTAGCGGCGTGGATAGCCCTGCCCGGGGCGCGTCTCCACGTTGTTGAACCACACGTACTCGACGCCGGACCGGCTCGTCCACGTCTGCTTGCAGGTGACCGAGCAGGTGTGACACCCGATGCACTTGTCGAGGTTCATCACCATGCAGATCTGGGCCATGACGCGCATCAGTACTCGACCTTCTGTGCCCGCCGCCGGATCACCGTGATCTCGTCACGCTGGGTGCCGACCGGGCCCATGTAGTTGGGGAAGAAGGAGAGCTGGGCGTATCCACCGATGAAATGGGTGGGTTTGACGAGCACGCGGGTCAGCGAGTTGTGGATGCCGCCCCGCCGTCCGGTGGTCTCGCTCTTGGGGACGGCGATGACGCGGTCCTGGGCGTGGTGCATGTAGACCGTCCCGGCCGGCATCCGGTAGGACACGATGGCCCGGGCGACCACCACGCCGTTGCGGTTGACCGCCTCGATCCAGTCGTTGTCGGCGACGCCGATGGCCTCGGCGTCCTGCGGGCTGATCCAGATGACCTGACCGCCCCGCGACAGCGACAGCATGATCAGGTTGTCCTGGTATTCGGAGTGGATGGACCACTTGTTGTGCGGGGTGAGATAGCGCACGGTCACCTCGCGCGCGCCGTCCGGGCCGAGGACGGGCTCTCCGAACAGCCGGTGCATGTTCAGCGGCGGCCGGTACGTCGGCAGGTTCTCGCCGAGCTCGGCGATCCAGTCGTGGTCGAGGAAGAAGTGCATGCGCCCGGTCAGGGTGTGCCAGGGCTTGCCGTGCTCGGTGTTGATGGTGAAGGCGCTGTACTGGCGTTCGCTGGTCTCGATGCCCGCCCACTCGGGGCTGGTGATGGTGGTCTGCGGGTGCGCCTGGGTGGCGGCGTAGGTGATGCGGTGGTCGGCGTCGGCGCGGGCGAGGTCGGCCAGCCCGTTGCCGGTGCCCACCTGCCGGGCCAGGGTGCGGAACCCCTGGTCGGCGAGGCGTCCGTTGGTCGAGCCGGACAGCGCCAGGATCGCCTCGCACGCCTTCTTGCCGGTGTCGATCAGCGGCAGGCCGTCGGCGAGGCCGCCGCGCGCGACGCCGTTCGTCTGGCCCAGCAGCCTGACCTCGTGATCCACCTGGTAGTTGACGCCCTTGCAGGGCACGCCCTTGGACTCGGCGAGCGGGCCGAGGGTGCGCATCTGGGCGGCGATCGCCGTGTAGTCCCGCTCGACGACGGTCACGCTCGGCATGGTCCGGCCGGGGACCGGTGTCGAGCCGTCGGCCCGCCAGTCCTGCGCGACGCCCGTGGGGTTGCCCAGTTCGCCGGGTGTGTCGTGCTGGAAGGGCGTGGCCACCAGGTCGTACCGGGTGCCCAGATGCTCGCCGGCCAGCTCGGCCACGCCGTCGGCGATGTCGTTGAAGATCTCGAAGTCGGTGCGGGCCTGCCAGGGCGGCTCCACCGCCGGGTTGAACGAGTGCACGAACGGGTGCATGTCGGTCGCGTTCAGATCGTGTTTCTCGTACCAGGTCGCGGCCGGCAGCACGATGTCGGACAGCAGGGTCGTGGACGTCATCCGGAAGTCCAGCGAGAGCAGCAGGTCGAGTTTGCCCTCGGGCGCGGGGTCGCGCCAGCGCACGTCGCGTGGCCGGACGTCCTCGGGCGCCTCGGTGGCCCGCAGGTTGCTGAGCGTGCCCAGCAGGTGGCGCTGGAAGTACTCGGCTCCCTTGGCGGACGAGCCCAGCAGATTGGCCCGCCACGCGATGAGGATGCGTGGCCAGTTGTCCGGATGGTCCGGGTCCTCGGCGCAGAACTTCAGCCGGCCCGCCGCCAGTTCACCGGCGACGTGCTCGCCCGGGTCCCGGCCGGAGGCGCGAGCCTCGTCGGCCAGGTCCAGCGGGTTGCGGTCGAAGGTGGGGTAGGAGGGCATCCAGCCGAGCCGGGCCGACTGGGCCAGGACGTCGACCGCCGTCATCCCGGCCAGGTGTCCCTTGCCGAGCGGCGAGGTCAGGACGTCGGCGCGGAAGTGGTCGTAGCGCCACTGGTCGGTGTTGAGGAAGAAGAAGCCGGTGCCGATCATCTGCCGGCTCGGCCGCTTCCAGTCGTTCGCGGTGGCCAGCGTGGTCCAGCCGGTGAGCGGGCGGCACTTCTCCTGGCCGACGTAGTGGGCCCAGCCGCCGCCGTTGCGCCCTATGCAGCCGGTGATCAGCAGCAGCGTGATGAAGTTACGGTAGGTGGTCTCCGAATGGAACCAATGGTTCGTGCCGGCGCCCATGAGGATCATGCAGCGGCCGTTGGTGCTCTCGGCGGTCATGGCGAACTCGCGGGCGGTCCGGATGGCCGCGGCGGCCGGCACCGAGGTGATCGTCTCCTGCCAGGCCGGGGTGCCGGGGGACGCGGCGTCGTCGTAGCCGGTCGGCCAGTCGCCGGGCACGCCGTCGCGGGCGACGCCGTAGCGGGCCAGCATCAGGTCGTACACGGTGGTGACCAGCGGCCCGCCGGGCGTCAGCCGTCTGGCCGGGACGCCGCGCCGGAGCACCGCCCCCGACCCGTCGGCGGTGTCGAACCGGGGGAGCAGCACCTCGGCGCCCACGGCGTCGGGCAGGCCGTGCAGGGTGAGCCGGGGCAGGACGTCGCCGAGGTCGAGGTTCCAGCGTCCGTCCTCGTGCGACCAGCGGTCGGCGACGGTGCCGGACGGGACGACCAGGGCGCCGGTGGCCTCGTCCAGCAGCACGGTGCGCCATTCGGCGTTCTCGGCCGCGGCGTGCTCCCCGCCGAGGTCGGTGGCGCGCAGGAACCGCCCCGGCACGTACGAGCCGTCCTTCTCCTCCAGCCGGACGAGGAACGGCATGTCGGTGAAGCGGCGCACGTAGTCGAGGAAGTACGGCACCTGCCTGTCGACGAAGTACTCGCGCAGGATCACCTGGCCCATCGCGTGGGCCAGTGCGCCGTCGGTGCCGGGATGGGGGTGCAGCCAGTCGTCGGCGAACTTGCTGTTGTCGGCGTAGTCGGGGGAGACCACGACCACCTTCTGGCCGTTGTAGCGGGCCTCGACCATCCAGTGCGCGTCGGGCGTGCGGGTGACGGGAACGTTGGAGCCCCACATCATCAGGTAGGCCGCGTCCCACCAGTCGCCGGACACCGGCACGTCGGTCTGGTCGCCGAACACCTGCGGGGAGGCCACCGGCAGGTCGGCGTACCAGTCATAGAACGACAGCGCCTGGCCGCCGATCAACGACAGGAACCGGGTCCCGATCGCGTGGGACAGCATCGACTGGCCGGGGATGGGGGTGAACCCCGCGATCCGGTCGGGACCGTGCGTCTTGATGGTGTGCACATGGGCGGCGGCGATCATCTCCAGCGCCTCGTCCCAGGTGGTGCGCACCAGCCCGCCCTTGCCGCGCGCCTGCTGGTAGCGGCGCCGCCGCTCCGGGTCGCCCACGACGTCCGCCCAGGCCAGGACCGGGTCACCGAGCCGCCTGCGGGCCTCGCGGTACATCTCCACGAGCACGCCGCGCGCGTACGGGTAGCGCACCCGGGTCGGGTGGTAGGTGTACCAGGAGAACGCCGCTCCGCGCGGGCAGCCCCGGGGCTCGTACTCGGGACGATCGGGGCCGGCCGTCGGATAGTCGATCTCCTGGGTCTCCCAGGTGATGATCCCGTCCTTGACGTACACCTTCCAGGAACAGGAGCCCGTGCAGTTGACTCCGTGGGTGGAACGTACGATCTTGTCGTGCGCCCAGCGGTCACGGTAGAAGACCTCGCCCGCGCGTCCGCCCCGATAGGACACGTCCCTCAGGTCGTCGGAGTAGGTGCCCCGGCTGAAGAAGTGTCCGATCCGCAGGAGGGCCGACGTGGCCCCCTCCTTGGGTTCCTCGGCCGTTCGCTCGTTGACCATGTCGTCTATCTACCAACGGTGGCGGCAGACAACCGATCAAAATCATACACGTAAAGTAATCTCTCAATCTCGGAGAGTTATATCGACTCGTCGCCAACCGTGACAGGTCGTACTCGGAGCGTCACCGGATCCTGGGAGGCTGAGTACCGGCCGCCGAGGTGATCGACTAGACCGCGAGCGCGCCCGTAGGCGCTGACGTCAGTAAAGCTACTAATGCGCCCCGTCACCCTCGCCTACGGAGAGCGGGGCCGTTTCTGCTGTGCCCGGGTCAGGAGGTTGCCGCCAGCTCGGGCCAGCCGTGCAGCCCGATGGCCATGCCGTCGAGGTACTGTCCGATGCCCGCAGCGGTGTACGGCACCACGTTGTCCGGCAGGCCGCGTAGCGGCGTCCAGATAAGCCCGCCGCACTTGGCGGGTTCGGCGTTCACCGGCTCCCCGTACCACTGGGAGGTGGCGAAGAACACGCCGAGCCGCGGCCGGCCTTCGGGGGACAGGTGGTGGACGACAGTGGCCGGCCGCAGGTCGCGCCGGTCGATGGCCACCCCGATCTCTTCCCGTGCTTCGCGGATGGCGCAGTCGACGACGGTTTCGCCCTCCTCCAGGTGGCCGGAGGGCAGGCAGTACCAGCCGTCGCGGTATCCCGTGCCTTCACGTAGGCACAGCAGGACGTCGCCGGCGCGCTGAAGGATCACGTGGACATCGACGGTCACCTGATACCGCTGCTTCATGTCGGCCACCTCGGGGGAGCTACTGGCGTTGCTGGCGTGACAGTAACGCACTGGCGTGGCAGGTGATGGCCTGGACGGCGGCTTGCGGTGAAAAGGTCCCGGTGTCCAGGGTGTACAGCGGGAAGCCGTCCTGGGCGAGCACGGTGGCCAGCTCGTCGTAAAGGCGTACCTCCGGCGTGCTCGACCCGTCGTGCTCGAACCGGCTGTGCGCACCGCGCCCGCGTAGCCGGGCCTCCAGCAGGTGGGGTGCCGCAGTGAGGATGATGGCCAGGTCGGGCCGCCGAGCCGGCGCGTTGAGCTGGCGGACGTACTCCAGTGGCACGCCGTCGAGGCTCTGCAGCACGTAGGAGGAGGGCACGTACCGGTCGCACAACACGAGCTGGCCGCGCGACAAGGCGGGTTCGATCTCGTCGACCAGGTGGTGGAACCGGTCGGCCGCGACCAGGCATGCCAGGGACAGGCCATGGAACTCGCTGGTCAGCTCGCGCGCGGTACGGCCGAGCAGCCCTCCGGATGGCTCCCGGGTGAGACACACGCTGTGACCGGCGGCCTCCAGGGCGGCGCCGAGCAGCGGCAGCAAGGTGGACTTGCCGACGCCGCCGGGCCCGTCGACGGTGACGAACAGGCCAGGCATCAGAGCCTCCCGGCGGATTGGGTGCGGGCGTGCTGCTCGCGGGCGAGTGCGGCGAGGTGGCGGTGGATCTCGTCCTCGGGCGTCTCGCCGAACTGGATGCCGGAGGAGAAGTTGAACTCGTCTCGGCCGCGGATCGCTTCGTCGTCGCCGCCGAGGTCGACGGGCGCGTAGGCGAGTAACTGTTCGGCGGTGTACTGGCCGGTGGCCATCAGTCGCCCCCACTCAGGGGTGCCGGGGTAGGGCCGGAACTGGAAAACGGATGCCCGGAACGTTCCAGGGCGGCGCTCGGCTACCTCCCACAGCCGGCGCACCAGGGCAACCGTCTGCTGCAGCTCGGACCGGCTCTCCCCGGGGAAGCCGAGGATGAAGTACCCCTTCACGCCGATGCCGCGGCGCACGAGCCGCTCGGCGACAGACGCCACCATGCCGGGGGTGATCCGCTTGTCGATGTAGGACAGCACCCGCTCACTGCCGGACTCGATGCCGAGGGCCACCTCCCGCAGGCCGCACATGGCGAGCTGGTCGAGCTGAGCATCGCTGCGCCGATCGAGCACATTGATCCGGCCGGTCGCATCCCACACCGCCCACCGGCCGACGTCGGCCTGCTCGAAGGCGGCCATCATCCGGTCGATGATGCGGCCGGCGCCGAGGAACAGGTCGTCGACGAACCGGAACGCCCTCACCGCGTTCCGGTCCCGAAGATCCTGCATCTCGGCGAGGATGTTGCTCGGTTCGCGGACGCGGATCGTCACGTCCGGGTTGGCGGAGACGGCGGCGCCGCAGAACGAGCAGTCGTAGGGGCAGCCGCGGGCGCCCACCATGTTCGCCTCGATGCGGCCATCGCCGGCCGTGTACGGATCTTGGGCGAGGTAGGCGCGGTCAACGAACGGGAGTGCGTTGATGTCGGGTGCCAGGTGGTGGCCGGTGCCGGGGCGGCCGCCGGTGGCGGGCTGGGCGAGGAGCCGGTCAACCCACATGACGCCGGGCAGGTCGGCGCGGTTGCGGTGATCGGCGAGGAGTTCGACCACGCGAGTCTCCGCCTCGCCGAGGATGAGCGCGTTACAGCGGGCCATGCGCGGGTCGGCCAGGATCCGCTGCGGCATTGCTTTGGCGTGGTGGCCGCCGGCCATGATGTGGATGCCGGGGTCGAGGCCGGCGGCGATGGTGGCGGTGAGGTCGTAGGTGGGGGCCAGGAGGTTGAAACCGACCCAGCGGGGTCGGGCCTGGTTGATGAGGGCGATGGTGTCGTCCACCGGGAGGCCGGCGGCTTCGGCGTCCAGGACGCCGACGCGGTAGCCGTGGGTGGCGGCGTAGGTTGCGATGTACGCCATCCCGAGGACGGGCAGGGTGTAGTCGTTGACGCGGGGTCGCAGCGCGTAGTCGCGCAGCGGAGCGTTGACGAGAATCAGGTCGAGCTGCCCGCCGGGGTTACTGCACGGGCCTTCCTGGATGAGCGGACTGATGGACATGTTGGTCTCCCCAAGCGAGGGTGACGGCAGTCAGGGCGGATAGGTGTGGCCCGGCCAGGTCGCGCCAGAAGGCGGCGAAGCCGGGCTCGTCGTCGGGCCAGGCCGTCGCCGGGTCGGCGCGGCTGGCCCAGATGCGCACGGCGAGGTCGCCGTAGGGGTAGACGGAGAAGTCGCCGGTGTGATCGGCGACGGCAGCGCCTGCGGTCCACGGGCCGATACGCGGGACCACCTGCAGCGCTTTGACCAGGACGTCGGCGGGCATGGTCGCCCATTCGTCGCCGTGGTGCAGGTAGGCGTGCGCGGCGGCGCGCAGAGGGCGCCGTTTGAATGCCATGCCGAGGTCGGCGAGTTGCTGGTCGGGCATGGCGAGGATCTGCTCGGCAGTCGGTGGCAGGTACGTATGCCCGGCGGGCTGTCCGGCGGCGGCGAGCAGCTCCCGGTACATGGTGCGGGCCTGCGAGGCTCGGATGACCTGGCGGATGATGGCCGTGGCCAGGGCGTCCCACAGGTCGGTGTTGCGCACGCGGCGGACGGGGCCGAGTTCGTGGAGTGCGCGGGCCAGCCCTCGCGGGAGGCCGAGATCTGCCAGTGCGGCGGGATCGTAGGTTTCGGGGTGCGGGGCCGCTCCGTCGCCGTCGAGCAGGATCGGGCCGTTCGTCGTGGCGGTGATCAGCCATGTTCCGGTCGGGGTGCGCATGGCGCGGGTCGGCGGGCGGCGCAGGTCCCAGCCGGGGTGATCGAGCATCCAGTTCATGAGGGTGATCTCCAATGCGTGCGGCCTCGTAGTCAGGTGCATGAGTGTGGCAGGGCATAGACCTCCACCTGGTCGCTTCAGTGCAGCGGGGGGATCGCCGCCGTCCACTCGTAAAACCCGTAAGTGGCCCCGATCATGAGACGCCGCGCAGCACATGAAGGATCTTGTCAGATACACCGTGCACGTTGCCGGCCCGTCCGAGCACCGGTCCCCACGTCCACCTGTAATGATCGCCCTGGGCCGCCACCATGCCGTTCAGCTTGCGGTCATCCGGGTTGACGATCCACAGGTGGGGTCTCGCCCGGATGCTGCGGATCTCGGCGTCCCAACCGCGCTCCGCCAGTTCGCCGCGCAGCAGCTCCAGCCATGCTCTGGCGTCCATGACCGTGTCGGTCTCCATAGCCTCGAACGGTAGAGACGTGCCCGGCGCGAATCTTCACAGCTGTGAAGTCAGTGCGAGACACCCATCCGGGCAGCCATGCCGCGCAGCTCCCGGCTCCCGGCCGCGGCCCGGGACTGCTCCATCATGACCGCCACCGCCTCACGCACCCGGCTATCGTTGCGGATCTTGTGCGGGGCGACGCTCTCGGCCCGTCGCAGCCACTGCACGGCCTGTTCGCACCTGCGCGGTTCGCGGGCCAGGCCGCGGCCGACGTCGGCCAGGAACGCGGCATGACGTCCCCGGCGGCCAGCCAGTTTCCGCTCGTCGACCTGTTCCGCGAGGCCGAGCACGCCGCCGCTCTCGCCCTGCTCGACGGCCAGCCCGACGCGCCACACGCCGACGCTCGTGGTGCTGAACGCGCCCCAGTTCTCCAGCGGGTCGTCGGCCACTCGGGTGGCCAGCTCCGCGGACTCCGACAACCAGTGATCGGCCCGGCCCGGGTTGGCGGCCACCGTCGCGGACAGGGCGGCGACCAGGGTCAGCATGCCGAGCACCGGCACGGACGCTTCCTGGACGTGTGGCTGCAACGCGTCGGCGGCGGCCTCGGCGGCGGTGAGCCGGGCACGCCACGAAGTGGTCGGCATCGTGTGGATGCGCAAGCTCGCGGCCTTGCCTGCGCTGACAGGGTCGTCGAGCATGCCCGCGATCTCCGTGGCGCGCATGGCGGCCAGGGCCGCCAGGTCGCCGTAGCCGAGATCCTTGGTGATGAACGTCGCGGTCTGGAGCGCCTCGATGAGGGTTTCGAGCGCCAGACGCTGTTCGTGCTCGTCGGCGGGCGCGGCGGCGTGCACGTGAAGCTCGTCGATCAGGGCGGGCAGGACGTCGCCCGCCTGGCGGAACTTCAGTTTGCTGCGGTCGAGCCGGGTCATCTCCGCCGTCAACTCGTGCAGGGCGCGCGCGTGGTCGACGGCCGGCGCGGTGAGCGCATTGGACAATAGCGCGGCCCTGATGTGCGGGATGGCGGCGTGTGGTTCGGACTGGACTGGATCGGAGGACAGGTGCGGTCCGCCCGTGAGGTCGGTTTCGGAGACCTTGAGTGCGGCGGCCAGTGCGGCTTTATAGGAGCGCCGATCAAGGGCGCGCTGCCCGCGCTCGGCCATGGACAGGTAGGACTGGCTCATCCCGGTCAGTCCTGCGAGCTGGGCGAGCGTCATACCGCGCCAGCGGCGTAGGGTCCGCAACCGGGCCCCGATGGTGGTGTCCTCGTGCATAGGCCCTGCACCTCCTGAGGATGTCGCAATCTCAGGCTATGGCGCAGGGACTCACGTATGCGAGGGGTCACGAGGATTGACCCGGCGCCGCACGGCCGGGTGAGCTCAACCCGATGAACTCCGGCCCCTCAAGCGCCGCGGTCACGCCGGCCGACCCCGATCTCGCGCAGCGCGACAGGCTGCCGGACGGCACACAGCGAGCACACGATCGCCATCACCAGCGACGGAGCCGAAATCCTCACCTTGCCGAAGCAGAGGCAACCGTGAGGCCGAAGCCACGCCCGCCCCTGCGCTCCTGGCACCCCATCGCGAATCGCCGGTGAAAAGGAGGACCCTTCGGGCGGGAGCCTTCACTCCTCGGGCAGGAGCTTGCCGAGCAGGGTGCGCAGCTCGCGCTCGGCGTCGGCGCCGAGGACGTCGAGGATCTCGGTCTGCAGGCGGCGCAGCGCGTCGTGGACCACGACGAGACGCCGCCGGCCGAGGTCGGTGAGCTCCAGGGCGTAGCGGCGCCGGTCGTGGGGGTCGCGGCCGCGGGCGACGAGACCGAGCTGGACCAGCTCGTCGATCACCTGGGCGGCGGCTGGCTCGGAGATGTCGAGGTGTTGGGCGAACCGCTGCTGAGGGCACGGGCCCAGCTCGTCGATCGCCGTCAGGGAGCCGAAGTGCCGGGTGCGCAACCCCGAGCCGGCCAGCAGCGCGTCGCCCATGCGGCGCAGCCGGTAGTGGGCCTGGGCGACCAGGAAGGCGGTGGTCTGGAGCGGCTCGGGCTCGGGAAGCAGCAGGCTCAGCAGCTCGTTGAGGCGCCGCCGCTCGGCCGGCGTCAGGGGAGCGGTGACGCGGGCGTCGCGCTCGGCGACCTGCCGGCGCATGGCGTCCCGGGCCCGGCGGCCCTCCTCGGTGATCGACAGCGTGTAGGAGCGCCGGTTGGCCGGGTTGCGGGTGCGGGTCACGTGGCCGGCGGCCTCCAGCCGGTCGACCAGCCGGACCATGATCGTGCGGTTGATGCCGAGCCGCTCGGCCAGCTCGTGCTGGGAGTCGGCGTCCTGGTCGGCGAGCGTGTCGAGGACGACGTAGTCGCGGGCCTGCGGGTCGTCGCGCACCGCCTCGGCGGTGAACCGGGCGTAGACCCGGCGCAGCAGCTTGCCGACGGCTTCCTGGGTCTCCGTCGTGGCCGGCCTGTCGTCCACTGATGCACCTCCGCCGGGCAGCTTACCGAAGCCGGTGATGGTTAAGTGGAAAAATAGTTGGCAGATTGACAGTTAGATTATGGATAGTTAGCGTACTTGATATCGCGTCGGACGTCTGGACGCGTCAATCCCCTGCCACCTCGCCGCGCGCCAGACCTCCGGCGCGCCCATGCCCATGGAGCCAAGTCATGACCTTCGCCCTCGACATGACGATGATGTTCGCGATGCACGACGCCCTGCGGCGCGAGCTGGAGCGCATCGCCAAGGTCGCCGCCCGCACCGGCGACGACCCTCGACAGGTGCTGCGGACCGCAGCGGGCTGGGAGCTGTTCAAGACCTTCCTGGTGGTCCACCACACGTCCGAGGACATCGCGTTGTGGCCCGCCATGCGGCAGGCGCTGGCCGCCCGTCCCGACGACCTCGCCCTGCTGGACGCCATGGAGGACGAGCACGCCGCCATCGACCCCCTGCTGGCCGGCGTCGACGAGGCGCTGGCCGACCGCGACCACGGCGCCGAACGCCTCGGCGGGCTGGTCGACGCCCTGGTCACCGGCCTGGGCGGGCACCTGCGCCACGAGGAGGCCGAGGGCCTCGCACTGATCGACGCCACCCTGACCGGCGAGCAGTGGCAGCACTTCGCCGAGGTGCACCGCGACCGGATCGGCGGCGACGCGCCCCGCTACCTGCCGTGGCTGCTCGACGAGGCCGACCCGGAGACGGCCGCGCGCGTCCTCGGCCGGATGCCGTCCCCGCTGGTGGCCGCCTACCACGACGAGTGGCGCCCCGCCTACGCGTCCCTGCGCCTCTACTCCTGACCCCCTGACACCTCACCACCGAGAGAGCCCCCTTGATGTCCGTGCACGACGAAGTCCGCGCCCTGCCCGGCGCACCCACCCGCGAGCGTCCCGGCCTGGCCCTGCTGGTCATCGCCGCCGCCCAGCTCATGCTCGTCCTCGACGGCACCATCGTGAACGTCGCCCTGCCCAGCATCCAGAGCTCCCTGGGCATCGCCCAGGCCGACCTGAACTGGGTGCTCACCGCCTACGCCCTGGCCTTCGGCGGACTACTGCTCATCGGCGGGCGGGCCGGCGACCTGTTCGGCCGCCGCCGCGTCTTCCGCCTCGGCCTGGTCGTGTTCACCGCGGCGTCGCTGCTCGGCGGACTCGCCCCCACCGGCACGGTGCTCATCGCCGCCCGTGCGCTGCAGGGCGTCGGCGCCGCCATCGCCGCGCCCACGGCGCTGTCCCTGCTGGCCACCACCTTCCCCGCCGGTCCGGCGCGCACCAGGGCGCTCGGCGTCTACGGGGCGATGGGCGGCCTCGGCTCGGTCGTCGGGCTGCTGCTCGGCGGCGCCCTCACCGAATACCTCGACTGGCGCTGGGTCCTGTACGTGAACGTGCCGATCGCGATCGCGGTGCTGACCGGCACCGGCGTGCTGGTCGACGGCGGTCGTGACCGCGGCCGCGTCGACCTGCCCGGCGCGGTGACCGCCACCCTCGGCCTGGGCTCCCTCGTCTACGCCATCAACCGGGCCGGCTCCCACGGCTGGACGGAGCCGGTCACCCTCGGCCTCTTCGCCGCCGCGGCGCTGCTGCTGACCGTGTTCCTGCTGGTGCAGCGACGCAGCCCTGCCGCGATGCTCCCGCCCGCCATCCTGCGCGACCGCGGCCGGGCGGGCGCGAACGCCGTCATGTTCCTGATGGGCGCGGGCATGATGGCCACGTTCTACTTCCTCACCCTCTACATGCAGACGATCAAGGGGTACGGCCCGATGCGGACCGGGCTGGCCTACCTGCCCTTCGCGCTCGGCATCGGCGTGGCCTCGGGCGCGATCGGCCCTCGCCTGCTGAGCCGCCTGTCCGAACGCGCGGTCACCGTCATCGGCCTGACCCTGGCGACCACAGGCATGGCCTGGTTCACCCTGCTCACGCCGGAGACCGGCTACGTCGCCGTCCTGCTGCCCGCCCAGTTCGTCGCGGGAGCCGGGCTCGGCCTGGGCTTCGTCACCACGACCATCGGCGGCGTGCGGGGCGTCGCCGCCCGCGACACCGGCATCGCCTCAGGGCTGGTCAACACCAGCCAGCAGATCGGCGGCGCCCTCGGCCTCGTCGTCCTGGCCGCCGTGGCCACCGCCGACGCCTTGCTCCCCGCGTCGCTGACGACCGGCTACACCACGGCTCTGCTGGCCGGTGCCGGCCTCTACCTGGCCGCCCTTCTCGTGGCCGCCGCCACGCTGCCCCGGACGCCCCCATCCGCGCCCCCGGCCGACCCGGAGTCGGTGACCGTCAGCCGAGTCGGCGCGCACGGCGGCTGAGCCGGTGTCAGGGTTCGACCAGGCCGGCGCGGATGGCGTGCCGGGTCAGGTCGAGGCGGTCGCGCAGGCCCAGTTTGCCGAGCACGTTGGCCCGGTGACGGTCGACGGTCTTGACGCTGATCACCAGGAGGTCGGCGATCTCTTTGGAGGAGTGCCCTTCGGCGATGAGCTTGACGATCTCTTCCTCGCGCGGGGTCAGCAGGCTGTCGGGGACGGTCTCGCCCTGCTCGTGGCGCTGCAGGTAGTCGCGGATGAGGGCGGTGACCGCCCCGGGGTAGAGGAACGGCTCGCCGCGCATCGCGGCCCGGCACGCCTCCAGCAGGTCACGGTCGGCGACCGACTTCAGCACGTAGCCGGAGGCGCCCGCCTTGAGCGACTCGAAGAAGTACTGCTCGTTGTCGTACATCGACAGCATGAGCAGCCGGATGCCGGGCGCCCGCCGGGAGATCTCGCGGGCCGCCTGGATGCCGGTCAGGCGGGGCATGGCGATGTCGAGGATGGCCAGGTCGACCTCGATGCCGGAGCGGGTGGCGATCTCGATGGCCTCGGCGCCGTCGCCCGCCTCGGCCACCACCGTCAGGTCCGGCTCGGCGTCCAGGATCAGCCGCAGCCCGTGACGGACCAGGGCGTGATCGTCGGCCAGCAGGATGCGGGTCTGCCGCTGCTCCGTGCCCACGCTCATCTCGCCCACGCTCATCTCGTTCACGCTCGCTCCTTCGTGACCGGCACGGCCAGACGAACCCGGAGCCCGCCCCCCGGCGCCTCCTCGATGGTCAGGTCGGCGTTGACGAGCAGGGCACGCTCGCGCATGCCTCGGATGCCGGCGCCCTCGCGGATCGGCCCGCCGTCGCCGTCGTCGGTGATGCGCAGCACCACGTCGCCGTCGTCGGCGCACAGCGACAGCTCCACGCGTGAGGCGTGGGCGTGGCGGGCGACGTTGGTCAGGCCCTCCTGCGCGATGCGGTAGATCACCAGCTCGACGTCGCTGCTCACCTCGGGCAACCGCGGGTCGAACACGCGGGCCACCGGCACGCCGCTCATCTGGGAGAAGTCGCTGGCCAGCGCGCTCATGGCGCTGAGCAGCCCGAGGTCCTCCAGCACACCGGGCCGCAGTCTGCGGGCCACCTGACGCACCTCGTCGAGGCTGGCGCGGACCGTCTCCTGCACGGTGTGGAGCTCCTCGCGCAGGTCGTCGGGGGCGCGGTCCACCGCGCGCTTGAGGCCGAGCAGGACGACGGTGAGGCTCTGGCCGATCTCGTCGTGCAGCTCGCGGGCGATGCGCTGGCGTTCGGCCTCCTGGGCGGCCAGGGTGTGGGCGGTGCTGGCGCTGCGTTCGGCCTCCAGCCGGTCGAGCATGGAGTTGAACGTGGCGATGAGCGTGGTCAGGTCACCGTTGCCGTTGTGGGCGATGCGGTCGCTGTGGCGCAGCAGGTCCACCCGTTCCATCAGCGTGGTGAGGGCGCTGAGCGGTGCGAGGCTGTTGCGCAGCACGAACGCGTTGACCATGATCATCAGGGCCAGTCCGATGAGCAGGATCGGCACCTCGGTGAGCAGCACGGGGGAGGAGACCGTCGCCGGCGACAGCGCCAGCACGGTCAGGCCGATGGTGAAGAGCAGGCCGTTCATCACGACGATCCGCCAGAACAAGGCCGAGGCGGGCGTGCGCGCGAGCCGGCTCGCCCGGGCTCCCAGCATCGCGGGCCTGTTCGATGGTGCGGTCATGTATCCAGCCTCACCGCTGGTGAGGGTATTTGTCCATGCGGGCCATGCCGCATTGCGCACCGCCCCGACGCGACGGCTCAGACGCCGTCTACATGCCGTCCACCAGCGCATATGGGTGCCAGACCCGATGGCGGGCACAGCCTGCCCGGCACGAGCCCGCTCACGCGCCGGGGGAGCGGTCACTCAGGCTCCCGTGACGCCGTCCACGCACTGCCGGATCAGATCGGCGTGCCCGTTGTGCCGGGCGTACTCGCCGACCATGTGGACGAAGACCATGCGCAGCGAGTACGTGCCGCCGCCGGGCCGGACCAGTGTGGAGTCGAGTGACACGCCCGCCACGGCCTGGCGGGCCAGGTGCTGCTCGGTGAGCAGCGTGGCGTACTCGGTCTCGGCCCGCGCCGGGTCGAGGTCCTCGAAGTCGGCGTCGGGCCGCTCCGGGGTCGAGTACAGGTTCTCGATGGGCTCCCCGCGAAAGCGCCGGAACCAGTTGCGCTCCACCTTCGACAGGTGCCGGATCAGCCCCAGGAGCGACAGGTTGGACTGCGGGATGGGCGCCAGGGCGAGCTGCTCTCCGGTGAGCCCGGCGCACTTGTGCAGCAGCGTCGAACGATGCCAGTCGAGCAGGTCCCGCAACAGCTCGGGCTCGGGCGCGACCAGCGATCCGCCGGCGCGGGTCACCTCGGGAGCAGTCCAAGTCATCCGGACATGATGCCACGAATCGGATGTCCGTCCGCAGCCCTCCACTCGCCCGCTCATCCGGGCTTCGACCTCGCACCCGGGCCGGCCGATCTGATGCGGCCGGTCAGGAACTCCTGTTCGGCGGCGTTGTCGCTGAGTGCCAGGGCCTCCCGGTAGGCCCGGACGGCCTCCGTGTCGCGGCCGAGGCGGTGCAGCAGGTCGGCCTTGGTCGCGGGCAGGTAGCGGTAGCCGGCCAGGCGGCCCTCCGCCTCCAGCGCCTCGACCTGGGCCAGCGCGGCCGACGGCCCGTCGACCATGGCCAGGGCCACCGCCCGGTTGAGCGCGACGACGGGTGACGGCCAGATCCGCAGCAGCTCCCCGTACAGGGTGAGGATCTGCGGCCAGTCGGTCTCGGCGTAGGTGGGCGCCTGCGCGTGCAGAGCGGCGATCGCCGCCTGCAACGTGAAGCGTCCGGGCGGACCGGCGGTGAGCGCGGCCACCACGAGCCGGTCGGCCTCGGCGATCAGCTCGTGGTCCCACGCGGAGCGGTCCTGCTCCTCCAGGCGCAGCAGCGTCCCGTACGCGTCGGTGCGGGTGGCGCGGCGCGCGTGCTGGGCCAGCAGCAGTGCCAGCAGCCCGGCGGTCTCACGCTCGCCCGGCAGCAGCAGGCGCAGCATCCGGGCCAGGTCGAGCGCGCGCCCGGTGAGCTCGTCGCGGACGAGCCGCTCGCCGGAGTACGCGGTGTGGCCGGTGGCGTAGAGCAGGTGGACGACGGTCAGCACCGAGTCGAGGCGCCGGGGAAGCTCACCGGGAGCGGGCACGGCGTAAGGGATGCGGGCGACCGCGATCTTCTTCTTGGCCCGGGTCAGCCGGGCGGCCATCGCCGATTCGCCGACGAGGAAGGCCCGCGCGATGTCCTCGGTCGCCACCCCGCAGACCAGCCGCAGGGTGAGCGCGACCCGCGCCTCCTCGGCCAGCGCCGGATGGCAGCAGGTGAAGATCAGCCGTAGCCGGTCGTCGGGAATGGTGTCCCGCCCGGACGGTCCGGACGGCTCGAACGCCTCGGACGGCTCGGTGTCATCGGGCTGCACCAGCAGCGGCAGCTTGGCGTGCAGGGTCCGGTCGCGGCGCGTCATGTTGAGGGCGTTGCGCCGCGCGACCGTCGTCAGCCACGCGCCGGGCCGCTCCGGCACCCCGTCGCGGGTCCACGTGGTCAGCGCCTTGACGTAGGCGTCCTGCACCGCCTCCTCGGCGCTGTCGAGGTCGCGGGTGACGCGCACCGTCGCGGCGAGCACGTACGCCCACTCGCGACGGTGCGCGTCGGCGACCGCCTGCTCCACGGAATTCACGGAATCCACGGAATCCACGCGGCTCAGTCGCCCGCCGGAGTCTCAAACCCGATCAGCGGCCTGACCTCGACGCCCCCGCTGACGATCGGCGTCAGCCGGGCCAGCGCCAGCGCGTGGTCGAGGTCACTCGCTTCGATCACGAAGACGCCGGCCAGCGCCTCCTTGGTCTCGATGAACGGGCCGTCCGTGATCAGGTCGCCCCGGATCGCGGTGGCCGTGGCGGACGGCTCCAGCGCCAGCCCCGCGATGATGCGCCCGCCCTGCTCGGCGATCCGATCGGGCAGCCGGTCGTGGGCCTCCATGATCTCCGGCGGCAGGTCGGCCACGCCACCGGGTGTCTCGCGCTCGAAGATGAGCACCGCATATTGGGGCATCACACAACATCCTTCGCGAACACGCCGTCCAGCCAGGTGCTCCAGGTCTGGGTGAGCTCCGCCTCGTCGGCACCGGCGACAAACATATGGTGCGCGACGCCGACCGGCCAATCCCACACGTCACGGCCGTAGAAGCGGTAGAGGGCGTCGTCGCCGCGCACGCCCAGGAAGGTGGCGGTGGCGTAGTCGACGACGCCGTCGATCGGCTCCATCCCGGCCGGTGTCAGCCGAACCGTGTCGCCGGCGGCGACGTCCTCGGGCACGCCCAGGGCCTGGCGCAGCACCGCGAAGCCGCCCTTCGCCGACGAGTCAGGGGCCTCCGCGCTCACGTAGGCCGCGTCACGCCCGGAGAAGTGCCGCAGATACTCGCCGAGTGAGTGGTAGTAGAAGGCGGTGTGCCGCCGGCAGGCGTCGAGCTCCCGCTCGTGGTTCTCGGTGGTCTCGCCGCGATGCCGGTAGCTCAGGAAAGTGCCGCCCCGGCTCGGCTCCAGCACGTAGTCGAGCTCGTTGGACCCGTCTGCCGACCGCGTGGTGAAGTGACGCGGCGGATCCCAGACGGTGACCGTGCCCGCGCTCGTGAGGCCGCGTTCCGCGCCGCCGACCCACGGCTCGTATGCGATCTTCCAGTACCAGCCGGCGGTGTGGACGGTGAACGCGTCCCACACCTCGCGCGGGGCGGCGGGCAGCTCGCCCTCCCACCGCACTTCGAATCGTTCGGACATGTCGTACGCCTCCATGCTTCGTCAGTCGTAGCCCTTCACCCCTACGACACGCGGGCACGGCCGGAATCGACAACGGCGCGCGATCCTTTTCAGCGTGATCTGGCGTGGAACCCTGGGCGTTTACGACTTTGTTGGCCGATTCGGTTCACGCGGCTAGGCCGAGTTCAGCGCCGAGTCGTTCCAGGTGAGAGGCGCGAGTGCCGCGGATCTGGGTGTCGGTCCACCAGGCGTCCAGGCGGATGAGGTTGATCGCGGTGGCGGTCAGCAGATGCGCGAGTCGGGTTTTGAGCAGTCCTCGATAGCGGGTGCGGCGG
>NZ_BMNH01000045.1 GCF_014646355.1 Nonomuraea cavernae | reverse complement strand
ACCTTGCCGACCAGGATGTCACCGGGAACGACCTCGGCGCCGATGCGGATGATGCCCCGCTCGTCGAGATCGGCCAGCACCTCCTCGGACACGTTCGGGATGTCCCGGGTGATCTCCTCGGGCCCCAGCTTGGTGTCACGGGCGTCGACCTCGTGCTCCTCGATGTGAATCGAGGACAGGACATCGTCCTGGACCAGCCGCTGCGACAGGATGATCGCGTCTTCGTAGTTGTGACCCTCCCACGGCATGAACGCCACCAGGAGGTTCTTGCCCAGCGCCATCTCACCGTTCTGGGTGCACGGACCGTCGGCGATCACCTGGTTGACCTCGACCCGGTCACCCTCGGCCACGATCGGCTTCTGGTTGAAGCTCGTGCCCTGGTTGGAGCGCTTGAACTTCGCCACCCGGTAGGTGGTGCGGCTGCCGTCGTCGTTCATGACCGTGACGTAGTCGGCGGAGACCTCCTCCACCACGCCCGCCTTCTCGGCGCTGACCAGGTCGCCCGTGTCCGTGGCCGCCCGATACTCCATGCCGGTGCCGACCAGCGGCGCCTCGCTCTTGAGCAGCGGCACCGACTGGCGCATCATGTTCGCGCCCATGAGCGCGCGGTTGGCGTCGTCGTGCTCGAGGAACGGGATCATCGCGGTGGCGACCGACACCATCTGGCGCGGCGACACGTCGATGTAGTCGACCTCCTCGGCCCGGGCCAGCTCGGTCTCACCGCCCTTGGTGCGGACCAGGACGCGCCTTTCGGCGAACGAGCCGTCGGGGTTGAGCGTCGTGTTGGCCTGCGCCTTGACGAAGCGGTCCTCCTCGTCGGCGGTCAGGTAGTCGATCTGGTCGGTGACCTTGCCGTCGACGACCTTGCGGTAGGGCGTCTCGACGAAGCCGAACGCGTTGATGCGTCCGTAGGAGGCCAGCGAGCCGATCAGGCCGATGTTGGGGCCTTCGGGGGTCTCGATCGGGCACATCCGGCCGTAGTGGGACGGGTGCACGTCACGGACCTCGAAGCCGGCCCGCTCACGCGACAGACCACCGGGACCGAGCGCGGACAGACGCCGCTTGTGCGTCAGACCGTCCAGCGGGTTGGTCTGGTTCATGAACTGGGACAGCTGCGAGGTGCCGAAGAACTCCTTCATGGACGCCACGACCGGGCGGATGTTGATCAGGGTCTGCGGCGTGATGGCCTCGACGTCCTGCGTGGTCATGCGCTCGCGGACGACGCGCTCCATGCGGGACAGGCCCAGGCGGACCTGGTTCTGGATGAGCTCGCCGACGCTGCGCAGGCGGCGGTTGCCGAAGTGGTCGATGTCGTCGACCTCGATGACGCGGTCGCCATGGGAGCTGGGCATCGTGGCCTCGCCGGCGTGCAGCCGGACGAGATACTCGATGGTGGCGACGATGTCCTCTTCGGTCAGGGTGCCCTGGGTGATGTCCGCGTCGACCCCGAGCTTCTTGTTGATCTTGTAACGACCCACCTTGGCGAGGTCGTAGCGCTTGGGGTTGAAGTAGAGGTTCTCCAGCAGGGTCTGCGCCGACTCCTTGGTCGGCGGCTCACCCGGCCGCAGCTTGCGGTAGATGTCGAGCAGGGCGTCGTCCTGGCCGGACGTGTGGTCCTTCTCCAGGGTGGCGCGCATCGACTCGTACTGGCCGAAACGCTCGAGGATCTTCTCGTTGGTCCATCCCAGTGCCTTGAGAAGCACGGTGACGGCCTGCTTGCGCTTGCGGTCGATGCGCACACCGACGCTGTCGCGCTTGTCGATCTCGAACTCCAGCCAGGCCCCGCGCGAGGGGATGATGCGGCAGTCGTAGAGGTCCTTGTCGGAGGTCTTGTCGGCGCTGCGGCCGAAGTAGACGCCCGGCGAGCGGACCAGCTGCGAGACGACGACACGCTCGGTGCCGTTGATGATGAAGGTGCCCTTCGGCGTCATGAGCGGGAAATCACCCATGAACACCGTCTGGCTCTTGATCTCACCGGTGGCGTTGTTGACGAACTCCGCCGTCACGAACATCGGGGCGGAGAAGGTCATGTCCTTGTCCTTGCACTCATCTACTGAGTACTTGGGCGGTTCGAACCGGTGGTCGCGGAACGACAAGGACATGGTCCCCGAGAAGTCCTCGATGGGACTGATCTCTTCGAAGATCTCTTCGAGGCCCGACTGAGTCGGGACGTCCTTGCGCCCGGCCTGGCGAGCCGCCGCTACCCGGCCCTTCCACTTCTCGTGGCCGAGCAGCCAGTCGAAGGACTCGGTCTGCAGGGCGAGAAGGTCAGGAACTTCGAGGGGCTCCTGGATGCGTGAGAAAGAGACGCGATGGGGACCGGCGGGTATGGCGGAGGCGTTGCGCGTGGCTGCCAACAGATGTCCTTCCGGAGCACACGGATGGAGTCGAACTGCGCGCACGCCAAACGCCCCGGAAGAGTCCGGGGCGTGCGAAGGCGACGCGAGGGAGGCAGCATAACGCAAATTACAAACGAATGTCCAAACTTACGATGAGCGTCAACCTCGGTGCCGCCTTCAGCATGCCACAGCCGGGTTTGACTCGTCAACTTCCACGATCGCGGGCGCGGCGGCACCCACCGCCCCCGGACCCGCGCCCCCGCTCAGGTGAGCGGGTGGTAACGACTGACGGTCTCGGCGACGCAGGCGGGCTTGGCGCCGCCGTCGATCTCCATCGTCGACAGCAGCACCGCCGTGACGCCGTCGCCGGCGTCCTCGGCCGACTGGAGCCGCGTGGTGACCCGCACCCGCGACCCCACCGGCACCGGGCTGGGAAACCGAACCCGGTTGAGCCCGTAGTTGATCGACATCCTCAGGCGTTCGATCCGGTAGATCTGGCCGACCAGCGCCGGCAGCAGCGACAGCGACAGATAGCCGTGCGCGATGGGGGCCCCGAACGGTCCGTGCGCGGCCCGTTCGGGGTCGACATGGATCCACTGGTGGTCGCCGGTGGCGTCGGCGAACCGGTCGATCCGGTCCTGCTCGATCGCCACCCAGCCGCTCGTGCCCAGCGTCTCGCCGACGCAGGCCCGGAACGCGCCGAGATCGGCGAAGACCCGGGTCACATGTGCCTCCCGCCTGCGACCTCGGTCACGGTGCCGGTGATGAACGCCGCCAGGTCCGAGGCGAGGAACAGGGCGGCCTTGGCGATGTCCTCCGGCTCGCCGATGCGGCCGAGCGGGATGTCGGCGACCATCCGGGCGAGCACCTCGGGCGGCATGGCGGCCGTCATGGCGGTGCGGATCAGGCCCGGCTGGATGGCGTTGACCCGTACCTCGTGCTTGGCCAGCTCGCGGGCGGCGGCCTTGGTGAGGCCGACGATGCCGGCCTTGGCGGCGCTGTAGTTGGTCTGGCCGAAGTTGCCGACCTTGCCGGAGATGGAGGAGATGTTCACGATGGAGCCGCCGCGGCCCTGGGCGCGCATGACGCGACCGGCGGCGCGGGTGCCGAGCCAGGCGCCCGTGAGGTGCACGTCCACGACGGCCTTGAAGTTCTCCAGGGTCATCTTCGCCATGGTGGAGTCGCGGGTGACACCCGCGTTGTTGACCATGACGTCGAGGCTTCCGAAGGTCTCCCGGCAGGTGTCGGCCAGGGAGTCGACGGCGGCCTCGTCGGTCACGTCGCACGGCACGGCGACGGCCCGGCGTCCCTGGGCCACCAGGTCGGCCGCCGCCCGCTCGGCTCCTTCGGCGTTGACGTCGCTGATCACGACCGCCGCGCCGTGCTCGGCCAGGACGGTGGCGATGGCCAGGCCGATCCCCTGGGCCGAGCCGGTGACGACGGCCGCGCGGCCATCGAGCAGGTTCATGAGTTCTCCGTTCTCAAAGGGTCTAGGCGACCCAGCGGGGAGCCCGCTTCTCGACGAAGGCTAGGGGGCCCTCGGTCTGGTCGGGGTGGCCCCAGAGGCCGACCAGGTGCTGCGCGCCCACCCGGCAGGCGTCGGTGAGGCCGAGTTCGAGGGCCGCCCACAGGGCCTTCTTGGTCGCGGCCATCGCGGCGGGGGAGTTGCGGGCGATCTTCTCGGCGAGCTCCTGCGCGGCCTCCCGCAGGGTCTCGGGCGGGTCCACGATCTGGCTGACCATCCCCAGCTCGTACGCTCTGGCGGCCGTCATCCGCTCGTGGGCGCCGACGAGCGCCATCCGCATGACCGCCTCGAACGGGATCTTCTTGGCCAGGGCGATCACCTCGATCGCGGTCACCTGGCCCACGCTGACGTGGGGGTCGAAGAACGTCGCGTCGGAGGCGGCGATGACGACGTCGGCGTCGGCGACGAAGTGCAGCCCGCCGCCCGCGCACACGCCGTTGACGGCGGCGATGACGGGCTTGGTGACGTTCTGGTGCCAGGAGGTGAAGTGGAGGTCGAAGTCGACCAGGCTGTCCTGGTAGCGCTCCATGCCCACGCCGTCGGAGGCCACCTCGGTGAGGTCGGCCCCGGTCTGGAAGGCGCGGCCCTCGCCGGTCTGCACGATGACCCGCACCTCGGGGTCGCGGTCCAGTTCGAGCCAGGCGTCGGCCAGTTCGTCACGCATGGTGTTGTTCATGGCGTTGAGCACGTCGGGCCGGTTGTTGATCAGCCAGCCGACGGGACCGTGGCGCTCGACCTTGATGGTCTTATATGTGGTCATGCCTGGAATGTCCTCTCGTGTCATGCGACTTCGTGTTCGAGCAGCTCGCCCAGCGCGGCGACATGCTCGTCAGCCTGCCCGAGCAGCCGGGCGCTGGTGCGCGCCCGCTTGAAGTAGAGGTGCGCGTCATGCTCCCAGGTGAAGCCGACGCCGCCGTGCAGCTGGATGGTCTGCGCGGTCACCCAGGTCGACGCCCTGCCGGCCATGAGCGCGGCCACCCGGGAGTCGCGGGCCAGCCCGGCGCCGTCCGACCGGGTGGCGGTGTGGACGGCCGAGCGCGCGGACTCGACCTGGATCAGCGCGTCGGCCAAACGCTGCTTGATGACCTGGAACGAGCCGATCGGCCGCGCGAACTGGATGCGGGTCTTGGCGTAGTCGACGACCATGTCGAGACAGCGCTGGGCGACCCCGGTCTGCTCGGCGGCGAGCAGCGCCCGCGAGACGTCCGTGGCGGCGGCCAGGGCGGCCTCGCAGCCCACCGGCCCGACCAGCTCGCCCGCCACGCCGGTCAGCTCCAGCCGCGCCATCTTCCGGGTGAGGTCCAGCGTGACCAGAGACTCCGCCTCCAGGCCGGCGGCGCCGCGTTCGACGGCGAAGACGGCCAGGCCGTCCGGCGTGCGCGCCACCACGAGCAGCAGGTCGGCGCTCGCGCCGTCGACCACGTGGTGCTTGACGCCGTCGAGCCGCCAGCCGTCACCCTCGCGGCGCGCGGTGGCGCGCACCTCGGACACATCCCAGCGGGCGCCGGTCTCGGCGAGGGCCACGGTGGCCGTGAGCTCGCCTCGGGCGATCCGGCGGCCGTGGCGGTCGAGCGCGTCGGCGTCGTCGAGCGCGAGCAGCAGCGGGACGGCCAGCACCGACGTGGCGAACAGCGGCGAGCAGGCGAGCCGGGCCCCGCACTCCTCGGCGGCGACCGCGAACTCGGCAGGCCCGAGCCCGCCGCCGCCCACGCGCTCGGGCAGCATCAGGCCGGGCAGGTCCAGCCGCACCAGCAGCCGCCAGGTGGCCTCGTCCCAGCCGTGTTCGGTCATCATCGCCGCCCGGACCCGGGCGGAGGTGCTGACGTCGGCCAGCGCGCCGCGCACGCTGTCGCGGAACTGTTCGAGGTCCTCTTCGGACGTGGTGGTCATCGCTGCTCCTGGATCTGTTCGGCGCCGGTCGAACGAGTCATACGACGCCGTCGTCATGTAGTCGGTGGATGGACGCGTCGTCGTAGCCGAGCTCGCGCAGGATCGCGTCAGTGTGCTCACCCAGGGCCGGCACGGGACCGGCCGGGGTGCGCCAGGCCGAGCTCACCGGGGGCGACAGCGGCGTGGCGACCGGGCCGGCCGGGGCGGGCACGGTCAGCCAGCGGTCACGCGTCACGAGCTGGGGATGGTCGGCGACCTCCGCCAGGTCGTTGACCAGGGCGCAGCCGATGCCGGCCGCGTGCAGCGCGGCCACGGCCTCCGCGCTGCCGAGGCGGCCGATGACCGCGCCGAGCAGCTCGTCGAGGTCGGCCCGGTGGGCGACGCGCGCCTGGTTGGTGGCGTATCGGGGATCGTCGGCCAGGTCGGGCCGGTCCAGCACCGACCTGGCGAGCTTGACCCACTCGCGGTCGTTCTGCACGCTCACCGTCACGAGCCGGCCGTCGGCCGCCCGGTAGGCGTCGTACGGCGCGATGGCCGGATGGCTCATCCCCGAGGCCAGGTCCGGCGCCGAGCCGTGCCTGCGCACGACGAGCGGGTACCCCATCCAGTCGGCCAGGGCGTCGAGCATCGACACCTCCAGGACGCACCCCTGCCCGGTGCGCTCCCGGTTGAGCAGCGCCGAGAGCACCGAAGAGAAGCCGAACATGCCGGCCGCGATGTCGGCGACGGAGATGCCCGGCTTGATCGGGTGTTCGAGGCTCCCGGTGATCGTGGCCAGCCCGCCCTCGGCCTGGATGAGCAGGTCGTACGCCTTGCGATCGTCGTACGGGCCGCCGGTGCCGTAGCCGGAGATCTCGCAGACGACCAGCCGCGGGCGCGCGGCCCGCAGGGTCGCGCCGTCCAGCCCCAGGCGGGGGGCCGCCCCCGGCGCCAGGTTGTGCACGAACACGTCGGCCCGCGCCAGCAGCTCGCCGAGCACGCGCCGGCCGTCCGGCGCCTTCGCGTCGAGCGTCAGCGACTCCTTGTTGCGGTTGGCCCAGGCGAAGTGCGCCCCGGTGCCGTTGGCGTGGGTGTCGAAGTGCCGGGCGAAGTCGCCGCCGTCGGGCCGCTCCACCTTGATGACGCGGGCCCCGAGGTCGGCGAGCTGCCGGGTGGCGTACGGAGCCGAGACGGCCTGCTCCATCGACACCACGAGCAGGTCGTCGAGTGGTCCGGTCACGTGCGGGAGAAGTGCGCGATGGACGCCTGCAGGGTGCCGTCGAGGGTGGTCGCGCCGCCGATCGGCTCGGGCAGCGTGACGGGACCGTGCTCGCGGCTGGGCAGCAGGATGGTCGCGGTGCCCGGCGCGGTGACCTGGCCGCGCTGGTTGGTCGCGGCCAGTTCGAGGTCGACGGCCGCGTGGACGCCGTTGCCGTCCTCGACGAGGTGCTTGCGCACGACGGTGCCGGTGATCCACTGGGCGTCGCCGATGTAGTTGAACTGGCGGAACTCCACCCGCAGCCGCCACAGCCAGGCGTCGTCGCCCATCCAGTCGGTGCAGGCGTGGATCATCCAGGTCTCGCGCATGCGGCCGTAGTCGAAGGTCGTGGGATTGCCCGAGCGGCGCGCGAACTCCGGGTCCCAGTGCACGCGCTGCATGGCGTCCCAGACTCCCTGCTCGTCGCGGTGGTAGAAGCGCGGGATGCGCCGGCGGTTGTGGTGCCCGAGGCGCAGCGGGGCGACGCCGTAGACGCCCATGCCCATGCCGGTGTGCCAGCAGACGATGTCGGTCACGGTGAGCGGGCCCTTGACGATGGGGGTGATCGCGTCGCCCTCGTCGACGTCCTCGAACCAGCGCGGCTCGGCGCCGCGCGGCCGCTCGGCGGCGTAGGCGGCGTCGATCTCGGCGATGCGCTCCTCGGTCCAGGGCTCGATCGCGACGTCGTCGTACTTCTTGCGCTTGCGGGCCTCGGTGCGCTCGGTGCGGATCATCAGCCGGTACTGCCCGGCCAGCGGGGTGCCGTCGGCGTCGGCGAAGACGTTGGCGTTCCACTCGTGCACGGCGCGGCCGCTGAACTCGCTGGGCTTGTCGAGCACGCCCACCAGGGCGTTGCGCCGCAGCACGGCCCGGTCGGCGTAGAGCGGTGACCACCACTCGCGCTCGCACGCCGAGTAGAAGGCGTGCACGCCGCGCAGCGGGTCGCCCTTGAGCTCGTGCTGGCGGGCCAGGTCGGCCTCGGTCAGCACGTCCTCGCCGACGATGCTGTCGCCGCCGACGATCGGGGGCGGCGCGATCGGCCGGCCCCAGCGCGAGCGCTCGGCGTAGGCGGGGTCGCACCACAGCGGGTTGTCGTCGCCGTAGGAGCGGGCGGCGATGCGGAACGCGTCGGTGCCGGGCCGCAGGTAGTGGGGCGGGACGGGGTTGGGCTGGGCGATGCCGATGCGGGCGCGCAGGGCCGCCACGCCCTCGTCGGTGATGCGGGGCCGGGTCTTCTCATCCGTGGGGGCCATGTCTGTCCGGAAATCCTCTCGCCTTTTCTTTGCTATCTTATAGCTATAAGATTCGGCTTGTCGAGAAAGAGGGGTGCGCGTGGCGTACGAGACGCTGGTCGTCGAACGTCATGGCCCGGTGGGCTGGCTCGAGTTCGACCGGCCGCACGCCGGCAACGCCATGGACGCCGTGATGATGGCCGAGCTGCCGCGCGCCTGGCGCGAGCTCGACGCCGACGACGACGTGCGCTGCGTCGTCGTCACCGGGCGCGGCAAGGCCTTCCAGACCGGCCTGGACATGGCGGCCCTCGCCCGCGATCCGGCGAGCCTGCGCGAGTCCAGCAGGCGCACCCGCGACGCGGCGCTGGAGCTGACCGGCTGGCACCTCGGCGTCCGCACACCCGTCGTCGTGGCCGTCAACGGCGTGTGCGCCGGCGGCGGCCTGCACTTCGTGGTCGACGCCGACGTCGTCCTCGCCGCCCGGCACGCCACCTTCCTCGACCCCCACGTGAGCGTCGGGCAGGTCAGCGCCTGGGAGGCCATCGGCCTGACGCACCGGATGGCGGCCACGGTCGCCGCCCGGCTCGCGCTCATCGGGACGCACGAACGTCTCGACGCCGCCCGGGCGCACCGGCTGGGGCTGGTCGGTGAGGTGGTCGACGGTCCCGGCCTGCGGGCCGCGGCGCAGCGGGTCGCCGAGTCGATCGCCCGGGGCCGTCCCGAGGCGGCCCGCCGGGTCAAGCGGGCGCTGTGGCGGTCGGAGGAGCTCGGCCTGACCGCCGCCCGCACGGCCGCCCGCGAGGACCGGCTCCCGACGTCGCCGGTGACTCCGGAGGCCACCCGCCAGGAGGCCACGCGGGCGGGGCGGCGGCCGGACCAGGAGACCGACAGAGAGGCACAGCCATGACAGAGCAGCAGCGGGCGTCGCTCGCCGGGCCGACCGGTCCCGACGTGAGCCCCGAGGAGGCGGTGGAGGCGGTACGGGCCTGGGTCGAGACCCACGTGCCCGCCCCCTGGCGCGAGGCGGCCGAGCGGGGCGGCCCGCGCGAGGTGCGCGGTGTCCGCACGCCGGAGGAGTACCGCTCCTGGTATCCCGTCTTCGGCGCCTCCGGCCTGATCGCGCCGACCTGGGACGTCGAGCACGGCGGACTGGGCTGGAAGCGCCCCGTCGCCTCCGCCGTCGAGACGCTGCTGCGCCCCTACCATCTGCCCCGGCTCAACCCGCTCGGGCTCAACCTGGTCGCCCCGGCGCTGTACGCGCACGGCCGGCCGGAGCAGCGCGACCGCTTCCTCGGCCCGATCGCGCGGGGAGAGGAGGTCTGGTGCCAGCTGTTCAGCGAACCCGGCTCCGGCAGCGACCTGGCCTCGCTGTCGACCAGGGCCGAGCTCGACGGCGACACCTGGGTGGTGACCGGCCAGAAGGTGTGGACCACCTGGGCCGACCGCGCCGACTTCGGCGTGCTGCTCGCCCGCACCGACCCCGACGTGCCCAAGCACCAGGGCATCAGCTACCTCCTCATCGAGATGCGGCAGCCCGGCGTCGAGGTCAGGCCGCTTCCCCACATGGGCGGGGAGACCGAGTTCTTCGAGGTGTTCTTCGACGGCGCCCGCGTGCCGGACGGCCACCGCGTCGGCGAGGCCGGCAACGGCTGGCGGGTCGCGCAGGCGACGCTCAGCGGCGAACGGCAGATGGTGTCCGGCTCGGGATCGGGCGGCGGCGTCGACCGGATCGGCGGCGTGAGCGCCTCCCACCTCGTCCGCCTGGCCCGCCGGCGGACGGCGGCCGGGCTGCGGGGAGGCTGGGACGACCCGGCGGTCCGCGAGCGCATCGTCTGGCTGTGGTGCGAGGAGCAGACCCGCGTCTGGACCAACCAGCGGGTCCGCGCCCGGCTGGCCGGCAACCTTCCGCTGGGGCCGGAGAGCTCCATCGGCAAGGTGCACGGCACCGAGCTCAACCAGCGGATCCAGGAGATGGCCGCCGACCTGCTGGGGGAGGACGCGGTGGCCTGGCCGGGCTCGGCCTCGACGCCCGGCGAATACTGGGACGGCATGCCGGGCGAGGTCCGGGGGCTGCTGCGCAGCCGGGCCAACACCATCGAGGGCGGCACCACCGAGGTCAACAAGAACGTGATCGCCGAGCGGGTCCTCGGGTTGCCCAAGGACTTCGACCCCTTCCGGGGCAGGCCCTGGCGGGAACTGCCCCGGAGCTGAGCGGGCAGCCCGAGCGCCCTGCCCCCGAAGCTGAGCGGGCGACCTGAGCGCCCGCTCTGCCCCGGAGCTGAGCGGGTCAGGCTCGGGGCAGCCCGAGCACCCGCTGCGCGACGATCTGGCGCTGGATCTGCTGGGTGCCGCCGTAGATCGACTGGGCGCGGGACCACAGGTAGTCCGCGAACGGGCCGGGCGCGCCCAGCACGAACGACGGCCCGGCGAGGTCGCTGACCACGCGGTAGAGGTTCTGCTCCACGCGCGTGGTCAGCAGTTTGTCAACCGAGCCGGCGGCTCCGTCGGAGCCGCCGCCCCGGCCGGCCAGCGACCGCGCCACGTGCCACCGCAGCACCTCCACGTCCACGGCGGCCTCCGCCAGCCGCAGGCGCAGCCCCGCGTCGGCGGCCACGCGGCCGGTCCGGACGTCCTCGCGGGCCTCGGCCAGCACCCGGCCGAGTCGTCCCACCCAGCCCATGTCGGCCGGACCGCGCTCGTACGCCAGCATGTGCATCGCGATCCGCCAGCCCTGTCCGCGCTCGCCGACGAGGTTGGCCGCCGGGACGCTCACGTCGTCGAAGAACACCTCGGCGAACTCCCTGCTGCCGCTGGCCAGCACGATCTCGCGGCAGTCGACCCCGGCGGAGCGCATGTCGACCACCAGCATCGACAGGCCGCGGTGGCGGGCCAGGCCGGGCTCGGTCCGGGCGAGCAGCAGGCACCGGTCGGACCACATCGCGCCGCTGGTCCAGATCTTCTGGCCGTTGACCACGAACCGGTCGCCGTCCGCCGTGGCCGTGGTGGTGAGCCCGGCCAGGTCCGAGCCCGCTCCGGGCTCGCTGAAGCCCTGGCACCACACCTCGGCGCAGCCGAGCAGGCCGGGCAGCACCCGGGCCTTGAGCTCCTCGCTCGCGAAGTCGGCGACGGCGTGGGCGATGTGGCCGATCGGCGGCGAGGCGGGCGCCCCGGCGGTGGCGAGCTCCTCGTTGAGGATGCCCTCGTAGACGTCCGGCAGGCCGTGCCCGCCGTAGGCGGCGGGCAGCGAGAGGCCCACGTAGCCGGCCTCGGCCAGGGCGCGGTGCCAGCGCAGGGTCCGCTCGACCGACTCGGCGGACTCGTATCCGGTGCCCTCGCGGTGCTCGTCGAGATGGTCGCGCAGCCAGGCGCGCAGGCCCGCGCGGAAACCGGCCTCGGCGGGGTCGTCGGCGAAGTTCATGTCAGCTCCTGTGCGGATCGTCGTCGGCGATGACGCCCTGGTGGTGGTGCTCGTCGCCGAACACCGTGCGGCCGGTGTGCGCGCGGCGCAGCCAGATGTGCGCGGGGGCCTCCCACGTCATGCCGATGCCGCCGAACACCTGGACGGCGCTCTCGCACACCTCGACCGCGGAGCGCGAGGCGAAGGCCTTGGCGACGCGCGCGGCGCGCAGCGCCTCGGCTCCGGGCAGCGCGTCGACCGCCCAGGCCGCGTGGTAGGAGGCGCTCCGGGTGGCCTCGACCAGCACGTGGCCGTCGGCGAGGAGCTGCTGGACCGCCTGGAAGGAGCCGATCGGGGCGCCGAACTGCTCGCGCGTGCGGGCGTGGTCGATCGCGGCGTCGAGCGCCGCCTGCATCGTGCCCAGCAGGTCGGCGGTCAGCAGGCTGAGGGTGAACGCGCCGAGCCGGGCGAGCGCCTGCTCGCCGGGAGGGGTGAGTGTGATCGCCGGGAGGCCGGACGGGGCGCCCAGGGGCCGGACCGCGCGGGTCGGATCGGCGAAGGGCAGGGCGTCGCCGAGGGCGTGCGCGACGCCGGTCGCCGGGATCACGGCCGCCTCCGCTCCGGCGGCGTCCCAGGCCAGGGAGTTCTCGGCGGCGCCGGCCAGGGTGCGCAGGCCGGCGTCGAGCGCCGGTGCCAGCCGTAGCCCGCCCTCCGCGAGGTCCTGGAGCAGGCCCGGGGGAGCGTTCCAGGTCTGGAGCTGCTCGGCCGCGATGACGGCCCCGAGGACCGGCGCCGGCACCGCGTGGTAGCCGAGCCGCTCGGCGAGCACGGTCAGGTCGACGACGCTCGCGCCCGCGCCGCCGTTCTCCTCGCGCAGGCCGATCGCGAGCCAGCCGCTGTCGACGACGCGCGACCACGAGTCGTCGCCCGGGGTGGGCGGGTCGATGTCGTGGGGGCCGCGGCCGCGGTGCCATCGGGCCGCGAGGTTGGCGGCCAGCTTGCCGCATGACTCGCGGAACGCGCGCTGCTCCGCGGTGAGCTCGATCTCCATGCCACTCCGAGAGGCTATCTTGTCTATTATTAAAATAATGGAGCCATTCTAGAGGCTTGCTCGCGACGTCGGCAACGGACCTGCCGTCCGTACGGCGTCCCACGTCAGGAGAGTGCGATGACCGAACGCCGGGCCGTCACCGTGACCATGGAGGACCACGTCGCGTGGATCACCCTGGATGACGTCGAGCGGCGCAACAGCCTGAACCCCGTGCTGGTCGGGCAGCTCGCCGCCGCCTGCGCCGAGGTGCGCGACGACCGCGACGTCCGGGCGGTGGTGCTCCGTGCCCGGGGCCCCGTCTTCTCGGCCGGTGGCGACATCGACGCGCTCGGCGTGCCGGCCGAGGACCCGACCGCCGTCTACGCGGGCTTCCGGGCGCTGGCCGGCCTCCCCGTGCCGGTCCTGGCCGCGGTGCACGCGCCCGTGATCGGGGCCGGCGTCAACTTCGTGCTGGCCTGTGACGTGGTGGTGGCCGCGCGGAGCGCCACCTTCGACCCGCGCTTCCTGGACGTCGCGATCCATCCCGGGGGCGGTCACCTGTGGCGGATGGAGCAGCGGGCCGGCCGTCAGGGCACCGCCGCGATGGTGCTGTTCGGCGACACCGTGACAGCCGAGGAGGCGGAGCGGTGCGGCCTCGTCTGGCGCTGCGTCGAGGACGACGACCTGCTCGACGTGTCCCGCCGACTCACCGCGCGCGTCGCGGGGCGCTCCCCCGAGCTGGTACGCCGGACCAAGGCCACGATGCGCCTCAGCCGTTCGCTCACCGACCCCCGGATGGCCGCCGAGCTCGAACAGGCCGCCCAGGACTGGTCGATGCGGCAGCCGAGCTTCACCGAAGCGGTCCGCCGCCTCCGCGACCTGGTCCGCACCCGCGCCTGACCGCTGGTTCCAGCGCCGCGGTGCGCGTGCCCGTGGCGCAGTCGCGCGTTTCCGCGCCGCGGTGCGCGTCCCCGCGTCGTGGTCGCGGGTCTCCGGTCGTCAGCGGGCCGGGCGGAGCAGGGTTTCGGCCAGTTCGTGGAGGGCCGGCTTGGCGACCTTGCCGACCGCGCCGCGCGGCAGCTCCTCGACGAGCCAGACGCGGCGCGGCACCTTGAAGTTGGCCAGCCGCTCCCGGCACCAGGCGAGCAGCTCCTCCTCGGTGACGCCCCGGCCTTCGGGCACCGCGAAGGCGACCGTCACCTCGCCGAGGCGCTCGTCGGGCACCCCGATGACGGCGACCTCCGACACCTGCGGGTGCTCGTCGAGGGCGTGCTCGACCTCGGCCGGGTAGACGTTGAACCCGCCGACGATGACGAGGTCACGGGCCCGCCCGGCGATGCGCACGTAGCCGTCGTCGCCGATCCAGCCCAGGTCGCCGGTGCGCAGCCAGCCGTCGTGGATCACCTCGGCCGTGGCGGCGGGGTCGTCGAGGTAGCCCGCCATCACGTTGCCGCCGCTGACCTCGATCTCGCCGACGACCGGATCGCCGGTCGCGTCGGGGGCCCAGACCCGGGCCCGCACCCCGTCGATCGGCCGTCCGATGGACGCGCACACCAGGTCGAACGGGTCGCCGGGCCGCGTCATGGTGCAGACGCCGGTGGCCTCGGTGAGCCCGTAACCGATGATCACGTCCTCGATGCCGAGGTCGTCGATGAGGCCCCGGACGAGCGCGGGCGGCACGATCGCCGAGCCGATGACCGCCTTGCGGATGCCGAGCTCGCCCGGCAGGTCACCGGAGCGGCGGGCCGCGAGGACGTACTGCTGCAGCGCGGGCGGGGCGTTGAGCACCGCGACCGGGTGGGCGCGGATCACGTCGGCGATCGACGCCGCCGACACGACGGGCACCAGCACGAGCGTGGCGCGCGCGTGGAACGGCGAGATCAGGCCCGTCTTGAACCCGCCGATGTGGGCCAGCGGGTAGGTCACCGGGTAGACGTCGCCGCGCCCGAGGCCGACCACCTCCGACCAGGTGCGGGCCGTCGACACCATCGGCTCCTGCCGGAGCAGCGCGCCCTTGGGCCGGCCCGTGGTGCCGGAGGTGAACTGGATCGTGACGATGTCGCCCGCCGGGACCGGGACCGCCCGCTCGCCGCCGAACCGGCCGACGAGATCGTTCCAGCCGGCGCTGCCCGCCGGCACGTCCTCGCCGAGGGTCACCACTCCGGCGTCGCCGGCGATCGGCAGCGCCTCCTCCGCCAGCCGGCGGGAGAGCAGCCGGTCGGGCGCGACCACGAAACGGCAGGCGGCCCGGGGCAGGATCTCGCTCACCTCGGCGGAGGTGTAGCGAGGGTTGAGCGGCACGAGGACGCCGCCCGCGACGATGGCCGCGAGCATGGCGACCGTGCAGTCGATCGTGTTGACGGCCCAGACCGCGACCCGGTCGCCGGGGCGCAGGCCGTGCCCCTGCCAGGCGGCCACCCCGGCCCGGACGCGCGCGTCGAGCTCGGCGTACGAGAGGGTGTGCCCCTCGCAGATCACGGCGGTGACCTCGGCGGCGTCCTTGGCCGCCGCGGCGAGGAGCGCGTCGATCGAGTGGGGTGAGGTGCTGCTCATCGAAACTCCTGGAGCGTGGTTCAGCCGTGGGGGGAGGTCAAGCCCGATCCTCGCGGCGCGGTGGGGGATAGACGAGGTGGTCGCCGAAGGCGGCGCGTACGACGTCCGCGCGGCGCGCGTCGAGCAGCTCCAGGCACCAGGGGACCCGCGCGGCGCGGGCCTCGGTGTAGGCCCAGAAGCCAGGGGCGGGCTCGGGAGCGTGCGGCGGAGTCCCGTGCCCGCGCAGCACGGCGGAGACCCGCGGCGCGGTGCCCGGCCGTCGCCCGGCGGGGGAGTAGGTCACCTCGGCGCTGTCGCCGAGCGCGGCGACGGCCAGGTCGAGGTCGTCGACCCAGAAGGCCAGGTGGTGGATGCCGGGGCCGTGCTCGTCCAGCCACGCCGAGGTGCGGGTGCGGCCGTCGTGCGGCTCCACCAGCTCGATCGCGGTGTCGGCCAGCCGGGCGAAGGCCACCCGGGACGAGGCCGGCCCGAGGATCTCGCCGTGCAGCTGGAGCAGCCCGTCGGGCTGGTTCACCTCGCGGACGAGCCAGTCGTCGATGCCCAGCACGGCGCCCCAGGAGCGCTGGAACTCCTCGATGTCGCGGACGGCGAAGCCGATGTGGCAGAGCCCGCTGATCCCCGGCACGCTCATCGCGGCCGCCGTCCGCCCGAGCGTCCGGGCCGTCCGGGCCGTCCGAGCCGTCCGGTGGGTGCGGGCCGTCCGAGGTGTTCACGCTGTCCGGGGCGTCGCCGCGCACTGCGTAGAATCGCGGGGTGCACGCCGAATCCGGCGCCGAGCCCACCCGTCGTCCCAAGCTCTCGCTCGAGGTGGCCCGGCAGATCGTCCAGACGATGAGCGACACCGGCATGGGCCCGGGTGACCGCTACTTCCCCGAGGCCGAGGCCATGCGCCGCCACGGCGTGGGCCGCGGCACCTACCGGGAGGCGCTGCGCTTCCTGGAGCATCAGGGCCTGATCGTCATGCGCCCCGGCCCGCACGGCGGGCCGGAGATCGTCCAGCCGGGCTGGCCCAACCTCGCCTCGACCATCGCGCTGCTGCTGCAGTTCGCGGGGGCGCCGCTCAGCTCGGTGCTGGACGCGAGGACCGTGATCGAGCCCGGCATGGCCGAGCTGGCCGCGCGCAACGCGACGGAGGAGGAGGTGGCCCGGATGGCGGGCGACCTCGCCGCGATCGAGCGCGGGCTGGGCTCCATCCGGGCCTTCGCGACGGCGTACGAGGCCTACTGGCAGCACCTCGCCGAAAGTAGCCATAACGAGCTGTTCGCCTTTCTCAGTCCGGCGCTGCGGGCCATCGTCAACAGTGCCGGGTTCGTGCCAGACGAACCGTACCGCGTCGAGATTTTGGCCCGGCTGCGGGCCGTGCACGAGGCCGTGGCCGCGCGCGACGCCGTACGCGCCCGCGAGGTCATGTGCGAGCTGGAGGGCGAGTTCGGGCGGCGGCTCAGGCGTGGTTATCCCCGGCAGATCGCCCAGGTGCTGGCCTGGTCGGACGTCCACTCCTTCCACGACCCCGCCTGACCGCCCGCCTGACCGCCCGCCCTGTCCGGCCGCGCCCCGCCCGGCCGGGCGGGTACGTCGGGCTCGTCCTCGCCTGGCCGGGCGAGGACGTCGGGCTCGGGCGGTCATCCGGCGCGGCTCACGCGCCGGTGGATGCGCCAGCCCTCGGCGGTGCGGGCCAGCTCGTCGGTGTAGACGCCGAAGACGCGGACCACGGGCGTCGAGGCGGTGTCGGCGAAGAAGAGGAAGTAGGACACCGCGGTGGCCGTGTCGCCGTCGACGGTGACGTGCAGGGGGACGACCAGGTGGCGGGTCGCCGTGCCCGGCCCGCTGACCCCCTCGGCGCGTCGCCGGCGGGTCGCCTCGACGATCTCGTCGACGCCCTCCTGCGTGCTCGTGCCGAAGGTCCAGGTGGCGTCGGGGGTGTAGAGGGTGCGGTAGTCGTCGGGCGTGCCCTCGTCGGCGAGGTGCGCGGCGCGCCCGATGAGATCCCGGATGAGCACGTGGTCGTGCGTGGGGCTGGCGTCGGACATTGCGCGACCCTAACATAGTAATGATGTAAATCATAGCTGCGAGCGCCGTCGAGTAAGGCCGCTCCGACCAGGTGCCTTGATTGTCGATCCGGTTCGTCCATTGACCATCGTCTGTGTAAAGACTAGGTTCCTGGATTATTCGCACATCACGCACACGAACGGAGGATTCGATCATGGCGGTGACGTCGATCGGCGCGCAGCTCGTCGCCGAGTTCGAGCGGATGGTCCGCCGCGACGGCGGCGAGGTCGTCCTGCTGGCCGAGGAAGGTGACCTGATCCGCGTCGGCTACCGGCCCGGCAGCGCCGGCCCCGACTGCAAGGACGATGTCTGCGTCCTGCCGCAGCACGAGCTGCGGCAGCTCATGGCCGAGACGCTGCGCCGGCGCGCCCCGGGGCGCGAACTCGTGATGGAGGTACTCCCGTGAACGCCCGACTGACCATCGTCAACCCGGTCGCGACGCCCAGGTCGCACGCCGACGGCGACCGCTTCCCGCCCGCCGCGCGCCCCTCGACGCTCGACGGCGCGACCGTGGCGCTCTACTGGAACGGCAAGCAGAACGGCCTCGACGCGCTGGACCGTGCCCGGGAGCTCATCGCCGCGAAGTTCCGCGACGTCACCTTCGTGGAGCTGACGGGCGCGCTCGGCGGCACCACCCGCTACCTGTCCGAGGAGCAGCTCGCGCTGATCGAGGACCAGGTCGACGTGATGGTCGCCACCACGGCCGACTGCGGCAGCTGCTGCTCCTGGCTGATGCGCGACCTCTGCGAGGTCGAGCGCCGCGGCGTGCCCGCCGTGGGCTACACCGCGGCGATCTTCGACGAGGACGCCCGCTTCAGCGCCAAGACCTTCGGCGTGCCCGAGGCCTGCCCGGTGATCGTGCCCGACTGCTTCTCCAACAAGAGCACGCAGGAGATCCACCAGATGGTGGACGAGTCCTTCGAGGAGGTCGTCCACCTCCTGACCACCGAGCGGGCCGTCTACGACGTGCTGCCCGAGTTCGACTCGATGGTGCTGGAGAGCGCGCCCGAGCTGCACTTCGGCGGCGACGACCTGCTCGACGCCTTCGACGAGATGCAGCGCCGGTTCGTGGCCAACGGCTGGAGTGACGGAATGCCGCTGGTGCCGCCGACCCGGCGCAAGGTCGCCGCGATGGTGGAGGCGTCCGGGCTGGACGGCGACCACGTGGTGGGCGACTTCGCGCCGGGCTTCGGCATCGGCACGGTGGAGAAGATCGCGGCGAACGCGGTGATGGCGGGCTGCCGGCCCGAGACCATGCCGGTGATCCTCGCCGTCATGGACTGCGTCCTCGACCCGTCCATCGGGCTGCGCACCTGGGCGATGTCGACCGGCCCGCAGGCGCCGCTGGTGCTCGTCTCCGGACCGATGGCCGACCAGATCGGGATGAACCGCGGCATCTGCGCGCTCGGCCCCGGCTCGATCTCGGAGGTCAACGTCGCCATCGGCAGGGCGCTGCGGCTCATCATGATGAACGTGGGCCTGTCCTACCCCGGCATCACGGACATGGACACCATCGGCACCCCGATGAAGTTCTCGGCCTGCGTCGCCGAGAACGAGGAGCGCACCCCCTGGGACTCCTGGCGGGTCCAGCAGGGCTTCTCCCCGGAGCAGTCGACCGTCACGGTGAACGTCCCCTACGGCATGACGGAGTTCTTCGACTTCCAGAACTCCGATCCCGAGCTGCTCATCGAGAGCTGGTCGACGCTGACCTCCCACGCGGTCGGCACGCCGGCGGCCGGCGCCTGGCTGATCAAGCAGAACGCGCCGCTGTCCGCCGGCTACCCGTTCCACGGGACGTTCTCCAACATGCTGCTGATGGCGCCCGACCACGCCGCCGTCTTCGCCGCCGCCGGCTGGACCCCGGCCGACATCCGCGAGGCCATCCACCGGCGGACGAAGATCTCGTTCCGCCAGCTGATGCTGAACCAGTCGATGCCCGCCTTCGAGACCTCCCATCCGGAGCTGCGCTGGCTGCTGGACGCCCCCGACACGATGGTCACCGTCAACCCGTCCGCCGACTGCTTCGAGTTCTTCGTCGTGGGGGCCAAGGCCGGCCGCAGCCAGTTCTGCTTCGGCGGCACGAACTCCGTGACCAAGCCCATCGTCGTCCCATGACCCCCGCCGCGGCACCGATGATCGAGCTGACCGGACCTCGCCCGTACGTCGCCCAGATCACGCTGAACCGGCCCGCCCGCCGCAACGCGCTCGACCTGGCCGGTTTCCGCGAGCTCGCCGCCGCCTGGCGCGAGGTCGCGGCGGGCGGGGCGCGGGTCGCCGTGGTCACCGGAGGGGCCGACTTCTCCTCCGGCGCGGACCTGGCGACGTTCTCCGACGACGTCGCGGCGGCGCTCGGGCGCGGCGAGCCCGCGGCCGCCGTGTGGGACGACGTGCATCACGCGCTGCTGCGCGACGTCGTGCTGCCCATCCCGGTGGTGGCCGCGATCGAGGGCATCTGCTTCGGCGCCGGCATGGAGCTCGCCGGCGCGACGGACCTCCGGGTCGCCGCCGAGTCGGCGCGCTTCTCCCTGCCGGAGGTGCGGCACGGGTTCATCGCGAGCGGCGGGTCGGTCGCGCGGCTGCCGCGTCAGATCGGCTACCCGGCGGCGATGCAGGTGCTGCTCACCGGCGAGCGCTTCGGCGCGGCCCGGATGCGCGAGTGGGGCTTCGTCGGCGAGGTCGTGCCGGACGGCTCGGCGCTCGGCCGCGCCCTGGAGCTCGCCGAGCGGGTGGCCGCGAACTCCCCCGACGCGGTGCGGGGCGTCAAACGGGCCGTCGGCGAGGGTCTGCGCGGCACCCTGGCGGGGGCGTACGAGATCGAGTCGCGGGTGTCGGAGGAGGTGCTGGCGATCTCGCGCCGTTCCGCGCGAGACTGAGTGACCTCGCCCGACGCGGTACGACGCGGTCCGTCGAGGCGGGTCTCCGGGCGGCGCGCGGCCGGCGCCGCCCGCGCTCACAAACCCTTGTCTGTCTCACGTTAGGTATGTATCTTATACATCATTGATGCATTAGGACTCCGTCGTTCGGACGGTGGTCGCAGAGAGGCCCTTCGTGATGTCACCACTCCCCGCAGACGGCGCCGCCGAAGCCGGTGTGAAGATCGCGGTCCGGAAGGTGGGCAAGGTGTTCCCCGCCGGCACCGGCTCGGTACAGGCCCTCGCGGACATCTCGCTGGAGGTGCGCGACGGCGAGTTCCTGTGCCTGCTGGGCCCCTCCGGATGCGGCAAGACCACGTTGCTGAGGGTCATGGCCCAGCTGGAGCGGCCCTCCAGCGGGGTCATCGAGATGCGTCACGACGATCCGTCGCGGCCGCTCTCGGCCGTCGTGTTCCAGGACTACTCCGTGTTCCCGTGGAAGACCATCCGCGACAACGTGATCTTTCCGCTGCTCCAGACCGGCATGCGCAAGGCGGAGGCGCGGCGGGTCGCCGACCACTGGCTCGCCCAGCTCGACCTCGGCGGCTTCGAACGCGCCTATCCCGACACCGTCTCCGGCGGGATGAAACAGCGCGTCGCCATCGCCCGGGCGCTCGCCGTCCAGCCCGAGCTGCTCCTCATGGACGAGCCGCTCGCCGCGCTCGACGCCCAGCTCCGCCTGCTCCTGCAGGAGAAACTGCTGGAGCTCTGGCAGGCGCACCAGAACACCGTCGTCTTCGTCACCCACTCCATCGACGAGGCCCTGCTACTCGGTGACCGCATCGCGGTGATGAGTGCCCGGCCGGGCCGCATCGCCACGGTGATCGACGTGCCCTTCGCCCGGCCCCGTCACCCCGACGAGATCCGGGCCTCGCCCGACTTCGCCGCCCTGCGTGACGAGATCTGGCACCGACTGCGAAGGGAACTTCAGCCCGCATGACCCCCGTGACCCGCGACCCCGGCACCGCGACCACGCCGCGCGCCGACGGCGCCACCTGGCGGTCGATCACCCCCGGACCGGCCGAGCTCGACCCGCGTGGGTACGCGAGGCGCCGCGGCCTCGTCGAACGGGGCCTCGCCATCCTGGCGCCCGTCGTCCTCATCGGCCTCTGGCAGCTCCTGGCGAGCGGCGGAACGCTGGAGAGCAACTACTTCCCGGCTCCGACGACCATCGCCGCGAGCTGGGGCGAGCTCATCGAGAGCGGCGTCTACCAGGAGTCGGTCGTCGCCAGCGTGCAGCGCATCGTGATCGGCTACCTGGCCGGCAGCCTCAGCGCGGTCGTGCTCGGGCTCCTCATCGGCTCGGTGCGGCTGCTGCGCGTGGCGCTGGAGCCGACGATCGCCGCCCTCTACACGGTCCCGAAGCTGGCGATCCTCCCGCTGCTCCTGCTGATCTTCGGCCTGGGCGAGACGAGCAAGATCCTGCTCGTCGCCCTCACCTGCTTCTTCGTGGTGCTCATCAACACGATCGACGCGGTCAGCGGGGTGTCCCCCCGCTACGGCGACGTCGGCCGGTCGTCCGGGGCCTCGCGCTGGGCGACCCTGCGGCACATCACCCTTCCGGCCGCTCTGCCCCAGACCATCACCGGAATGCGGATCGCCTCCGGTCTCGCCGTCATCGTCATCGTCGGCGCCGAGTTCGTGGCGGCCGACGCGGGCCTCGGGTTCCTGGTGTGGAACTCGTGGAACCTCGGAGTCCCGGAGCACATGTACGTGGGCATCGTCTCGATCTCGGTGATCGGCGTCATCGCCAGCATGCTCCTCCGGGGCCTCGAATGGCTGCTCACCCCCTGGAACCGTTGACCAACCGTACGAACGCACCGGATCCGGCGGACGTCGTCCGCCGGTCGGTGCGCCCCATCGAAAGGAACCCCCCGTGACCGCTCGGCTCTCGATGCGGAGTCGCGCCGTGGCCGCGTTCGCCCTCTCGGCCCTTGCCCTCGGCGTGCTCGCCGGCTGTGGCAGCGACGACGAGAAGGACGCGCCCGCCGCCGGATCCAGCACCCTCAAGGTCGGCTACATCTCTGGAGCCTCCCTCGCGCCGGCCTTCGTCGCCGACGCCCTCGGCTGCTTCCAGAAGGAGGGCCTGACGGTCGAGTACACACCGATCAAGAACCCGGCGGACGCCATCGCCTTCCTGTCCACCGACAAGCTCGATGCCTACGTCGGGTCGCCGTCGGCCGGCATGTTCAACCAGGTGGCCAAGGGCGCCGAGCTCAAGATGGTCGCCTCGCTGGGCTCGGTCAACACGCCCGAGGGCGAGGCCGCGCCGAGCGGCCTGTTCGGCGGCAAGAGCGTGGCGAAGGTCGAGGACCTCAAGGGCAAGCGCGTGGGCGTCCTCGGCACGGTCGGCACCGCCACGTCCTACCTGCTCGGCAAGTCCCTCGAAGCCGGCGGCCTCACCTTCGACGACGTCGAACTGGTCTCGCTCGCGCTGCCCGACATGGTCCCGGCGCTCAAGAACGGCGGCATCGAGGGAGCCCTCCTCATCGCCCCCGAGACCCAGAAGGCGCTCGAACAGGACGTCGCCCACGCGCTCGTCGACTCCAAGAAGGCCTACGGCACGAGCACGACCTCCGGCATCATGTACGGCCCGCGCCTGCTCAAGGAGGACCGGGCGTCCGGCGTGAAGTTCATCAGGGCGACCGCCTGCGCCACGAACCAGATGCTGGGCGACTGGCGCAAGGACGCCAAGGTCGTCTCGGCGCTGGCGACCTTCATGAAGGTGCCGGACGAGACGATCAGCAAGGGCGGCCTGTACGTCTTCGACCCCACGCTCACGGTGAACACCGGCACCCTGACGGAGATGCAGGAGATGTTCATGAAGGTGAAGGGCACGCTCACCTACGACGAGATCATCCCGGCCGACAAGCTGGTCGACGACGCCATCCGCGCCGAGGCCGTCGGCAAGGCGGGCTGACCTCGGCAAGCGGGCCGACGTCGGCAAGCGGGCCGACGGGGAGTCTCGCCGAGACGACACGAGACGAAGGGCCCTCCCGGACGGAACATGTCCGGGAGGGCCCTTCGTTCGCTCGTGGAGCCGTCGGTCTTCGGAGCCGTCCGCCTCAGCGAGAGGCGGAGTAGTCGAGGTTGTCGAGCAGGTCGGTGTTGACGATGTCGCCGTCGGCCGAGCCGAGACTCGACCGCCGCGTCGCCGCCAGGTGGGCGCTGGCCAGCTTGACCGCCCGAGCCCCGTCGCCGGCCTCGATCGCGTCGACGAGCTTCTCGTGGTCGCGAAGCGCCGCCCGGCGGGACTTGCGGGCCATCGGCGAGTCGGGGTCGGTCTCCTCGTTGAGCGAGGCCTCCGACCACACGGTGGACTCGTGCGCGGTCCAGATGATCTCCAGGGAGCCGATGATGACGATCATCGTCTCGTTGCCGCAGGTCTCGACGAGCTTCTCGTGGAAGCGCCGGGCCCGGATGGGGAACTGCTCGGGGTCGTCGAAGGCCTCGTGCTGCTCCTCGATGACCTGGCGCAGCGCGGGCACGGTCGTCTCGGCGCGGTCGGGCCGCTCGGCGCAGAGCGCGACGCACGTGGGCTCGAGGTGGAGCAGGGCGCCGCTCACATCGGCCATGTCCGTGCGCCGCGTCTGCAGCACCATGCTGATCGTGCGGGCGATGCGCTGCGGAGTGGGGAGGTGGACGACGGCGCCGCCGACGTTGCCGCGCCTGACCGAGACGAGGCCCTCGGTCTCGAGGATCCGCATGGCCTCGCGCACGGCGGGCAGACTGACCCGGAACTCGGTGAACAGGTGCTCCTGACGGGGCAGGCTGTCGCCCTCCGTCAACCGGCCCGCAAGGATGTCGTCGCGCAACTTGGCGGCGACGATCTCTGCCAGACGCGGCTGTCGTAGCTGTCGCACAGAACCCCTCCCGTACTCGTAGACGGCGACATGGGCCCGCGTCGGACTGGCGCTGTCAATGTCGCGTATAACCCCGGCGTCAATCATACAATCATTAGGACTACAGCGTAACTTCCGGTGGAGCAACGGTGGCCCGCAACTGCCGGCGCAGCAGCTTGCCCACGTCGGAGCGCGGCATCGTCTCGACCACGGCGAAGGCCACCGGCACCTTGTAGGCGACCAGCCGCTCGCGGCACCAGGCTTCGAGTGCCGCGGCGTCGATCTCTCCTGACTGCGGCACGATCCAGGCGTGGGGCACTTCGCCGAGGCGGCCGTCGGGCACCCCCGCGACCGCGGCGTCGCGCACGGAGGGGTGGCGCCGCAGCACCTCCTCGACCTCGTCGGGGAAGATCTTGAGACCGCCGCGGTTGATCATATCGCTGACCCTTCCCTCGATCCACAGGAAGCCGTCGGCGTCCATCCGGCCGATGTCGCCGGTGCGCAGGAAGCCGTCCACGATCCGATCGTCGTCCGGCGGCTCGGGCGAGCCGTCGGCGGCGGCGTAGCCGCGCATCCGGAACGGCGAGCGGATGTGGATGTGGCCGAGTTCGCCCAAGGCGACGTCCTCGTCGTTCTCGTCCAGGACGCGCAGGTCGACGTCGTCGTAGGGGCGGCCCGCGGCGCCGAGCTTCTCCGTGCCGAAGCTCCGGATGTCCTCGATCGTCCACCCGACCACCTCCCCGCCGAGCTCGGTCTGCCCGTAGGAGTTGAGGACGAGGACGCCGAACCGCTCGTGGAAGCGCCGGGCGGTGGCCGGTGAGAGCGGCGCCGTGATGGACCGGACGATCTCCAGCGGCTCCAGCGTGTCGATCTCGTCACTGTCGCAGAGCATCGTGATCATCGCGGGCGCGAGCACCGTGGACTTGAGCCGGTGCGTGTGGACGGCGGCGGCGAAGACCGGCGGAGTGAACCGGTCGAGCAGCACGACGCCGAACCCCGCGCGGAGCGAGAACAGCGTGTTGAAGATGCCGGACCAGAGCGCGAGCGACAGCGGGATGAGGTTGACCCGGATCGTCGGCCGCTTCTCGCGCGGGGCGGGACCGCGCCGGCGCAGCTTGCGCAGGCTCGAATCCAGGGCGTCGATCGTGCTGCGATGGCGCAGCAGCACGGCCTTGGGCTTGCCGGTGGTGCCCGAGGTGCGCAGGACCAGCGCGATGTCGCCGTCGTAGGCCGCGGCCGGGGCGCTCGCCGGCCGCCGGACCGTCGCGCTCCACTCCGTCTCGTCGAGCTCGACCAGTCCGAGTTCGCCGAGTTCGCGGGGTTCGCGGGGTTCGCCGAGCAAGCCGGTCTGGCGGTCGAGCTCCGCGAGCTCCGCAGGCTCCGCGAACCCAGCGAGCTCCGCGAGGTCGGGGGCGGTGCCGAGGAGCAGGCTGACGGGAGTGTCGGCGAGGAGGTCGGCCACCTCGCGGCCGGTGCTGCGGCGGTTGATCGGCATGTAGACCGCGCCCACCGTCCAGACCGCGAACATCGCGACCACCCCGGTCATGCCCGATCCGACCAGCGCGCCCACGGGATGGCCCGGCCCCACCCCGGCCCTGGTCAGCGCGTCCGCCACCGCGGACACGGCGGCGCGCAGCCCGGCGTGGCTCAGGGTGCCGGCCGTCGAGTGCACCACGATGGTGTCGTCGAGCGCGGGGAGATCGTCCAGCAGCTCGACCAGCGACCGGTCGTGCCGCTCGGCCGGAGGCGGAACGGGTGGCCCGCCCTCGGTGGGAACGCTCGTGCTCATCGCCATCCTCTCATCAGCCTCTTGCAACTCAATCATTGTAAAGATAGCAATAAGCGTATGGGTAGGCTGGCGCGGCAAGAGTCCATCTTTATAATGCTTGCATGCTGAGTGAGTACCCGGCCGTCGGCGGAGTCGACATCGACCTGACCGGCGGCGTCCTGACGCTGCGCCTGAACGATCCGCGCCGGCGCAACGCCCTGGACGACCGATCGTTGCGCGCGCTCGTCGACGCTTTCGAGCTCGCCCAGAACGACGAGCGGGTGCGCGCCGTGCTCCTGTCCGGAGCGGGCGGCGACTTCTGCAGCGGCTTCGACATCGTCGGGCGCAACGCCGGCCAGGGCACGCGCCCCCGGCCGGGAGCGATCCAACGCCGGCTGCCCTCCCAGGCCCACCGGCTGATCCCGCAGCTCTGTGAGCTGCAGATCCCGGTCGTGTGCGCGGTGACGGGCTACGCGGTCGGCATCGGGTTCCAGCTCGCGCTCGCCGCGGACTTCGTGGTCGCCGACTCCACGGCCACCTTCTGGCAGCCGTTCGTCACCCGGGGGATGACGCCGGACAGCGGCGCGACCTGGCTGACCACCCGGGCGGTCGGGCCGCTGCGGGCCCGCCGGCTGCTCATGCTCGGCGAGCGCCTCGACGCCTCCACCGCGCACGAGTGGGGCGTCGTCCACGAGGTCACCGGACCGGGCGAGGCGGGTGAGGCGGCCGGCGCGCTCGCCGCCCGGCTGGCCGCCGGGCCGACGGTCGCGCTCGGCCTCACCAAGGCCCTCATCAACCAGGCCGCCGACGCCGCCCTGCGCGAGCAGTTGCCCGCCGAGGCGTACTCGCTGGAGATCTCCTCACGCAGCCAGGACTTCCGCGAGGGGCTCAGCGCCTTCGTCGAGAAGCGCGAGCCGAAGTTCGCCGGCCGATGAGCGCGGAGCGGACCATCCCCCGGGTGCTGATGGGCAGCGCCGAACGCTTCGGTGACCGGCTCGCCGTCGTCGACGGCGAGACCGAGCTGACCTTCCGCGAGCTGCTGGACGCGGCGCTGAAGGTCGCCCGCGCCGCCATCGCGCTCGGCATCGGACGCGGCGACCGGGTGAGCCTGTGGGCGCCCAACTCCCACCGCTGGATCGTCGCGTCGCTCGGCCTGCACTGCGCCGGCGCGACCGTCGTCCCCGTCAACACCCGCTACCGCGGCCCCGAGGCCCGCGAGATCCTGGCCCGGGTACGCGCGAGGGCGGTTCTCGTCGACGGCGGCTTCCTCGGCTACGACTACGCCGGAGTCGTCCGCGAGCCGGGAGAGGAGAACGGCGCCTGCCTGGACGATCTCCTCGTGGTGGACATGCTGGGCGCGGACGCGCCGGGCGACCCGGGCCTGCTCGGCTGGGACGCCTTCCTCGCGCGCGGTGAGCGGGTGCCTGCCGACGCGGCCCGGGAGGCGGCGCTGGCGGTGCAGCCGGACGACCTGGCGGAGATCATCTTCACCTCGGGCACCACCGGGCGGGCCAAGGGGGTGACGATCCCGCACGGCCCCTCGCTGGACCTCTACCGGACGTACGGCCAGATCTGGGGGTTGCGGCCCGGCGACCGCTACCTGGTCACGCTGCCGTTCTTCCACACGGGCGGCAACAAGGCCGGGATGATCACCAGCCTCCTGCACGGCCTGACCGTCGTGCCGATGGCGGTCTTCGACCCGGTCGAGGCGATGCGGCTCATCGAGGCGCACGGCGTCTCGGTCATGAACGGCTCGCCCACGATCTACTACTCGCTGCTGGAGAGCTCCGAGCGGGAGGCCTACGATCTCGGCTCGCTGCGGGTGGCCGCCACCGGGGCGGCGGTCGTGCCGGTGGCGCTGGTCGAGCGCGCGCGCTCGGAGCTGCCGTTCGAGCACTTCATCACCGCGTACGGGATGACGGAGTGCTTCGGCACGGCCACCATGTGCCGCGCGGGCGACTCGGCGGACGTGATCGCCCGCAGCAACGGCCGGGCCCTGCCGGGCGTCGAGCTCCGGATCGTCGACCCTCGCGGCCGGGACCTTCCTCCCGGCCAGCCGGGGGAGGTGCTGATCCGCGGCGCCAACGTCACGCCCGGCTACTGGGAGGACCCGGCGGCCACCGAGGAGGCGATCGACGCCGACGGCTGGCTGCGCTCCGGCGACATCGGGACGCTCGACGCGGACGGCAACCTCAAGATCACCGACCGGCTCAAGGACCTGTTCTTCGTGGGCGGGTTCAACGTGTCGCCGGCCGAGGTGGAGCAGGTCCTCGCCCGCCATCCGGCGATCGTCGAGGTCGCCGTCGTCGGCGTGCCGGACGAACGGCTGGGGGAGGTGCCCAAGGCCTACGTCGTGCCGCGCAGGGACGCCGAGGCCGACGCCGGAGAGATCATCGCCTGGGCGCGCGAACGGATGGCGAACTTCAAGGTGCCGCGGATCGTCGAGTTCGTCGCCTCGCTGCCGCGCAACGCCAGCGGCAAGGTGCTGAAGGGCGAGCTGCGCGCGCCCGTCGCGGCTGGAGACGCGGCTGGAGACGCGACCGGAGACGCGACCGGAAACGCGGCCGGAGACGCGACCGGAAACGCGGCTGGAGACGCGGCCGGAGACGCCGGCGGGGTTCGCGGTGGCGGCCGGGCGACGCCGTGAGCAGCCCCGGCTGGCCTCTTGGCGGCCTCGATCCCGGCGCCGCCGTGATGGTGGGCGCCGAGATCTGCGCCCACGGCGTACTCTTCGGCGGCTGGGGACTCGGCCTGCTCACCGACGTCGCCCAGCGGTCGGCGGGCGGCCGGCTGAGCGACCTGTCCGTGAGCTTTCTGCGTCCGGTCGCCGAGGGCAGCCGGCTGGAGGTGTCCTGCGAGCTGCTCGCGGCGGGCCGTTCGCTGGGGCACCACCGGCTCGACGCCGTGGAGGGCGGGCGGACGGTCCTCACTGGTACGGCGGTGGCCGGACCGGCGGCGGGGCCCGTGGCGCACGCCGGAGGGCCGCCCCGCGTCCCGCCGCCGGAGGACTGCCCCGAGCGCTCGTACCTGTCGGGGCCCGGCACCTCGACGGCGGGCCTGCTCGACGTGCGCCTCGCCCGCGAGGAGGCCGGAACGGGCGTCGCCGGGACGGCGCTGCTGTGGGCCCGCGTGCGCTGCGACCTGGCCGGCGAGGTGCGGCTGGCGGTGGTCAGCGACCACGTGCCCTACCTGCTGCGCCGGGCCTTTCCCGCACTGACCCGGGTCGCCACGGTCAGCGCCTCGCTGCGGGTGCTGGGCGGGCCGGTGGCGGAGTGGATCCTGCTGGAGGTGAGCCTGGTGGCCTGTGCCGGGCGCACCGCCGTCGGCAGAGTCGTCATGTGGTCGGAAGGGACCTCGCTGGTCGCCGTCGCCGAGCAGACCACGCGCCTGACTCCCGGTTGACCTGGTGATCGACCGCGAAATTATCGGCCGACGCATTGCCACCGGGGCCTCACACATGCCAGCCTATGGTTTATAGGATTCAATCATAGTAAAGATGGGCAGGATCCGATGAAGGCTCGACAGGCTCGGTGGGCGGCGCTGCTCGCCGCCGCGACGCTGGTGCTCTCCGCATGCGGCACGTCGGACGACGGGGGAGCGACGGAGGCGAACGAACCCTTCGTCATCATGATGAGCGCGGGCGCCGACGCCGGGCCGGTCACCGACCAGCTGCTGACCGCCCTGGTCTCGGCGAAGGCGGGAGTCGCGACGGTCAACGCGGCCGGCGGCGTCAACGGACGCCAGGTGCAGCTCCTCGAATCGCCCGACAACGCCAACCCGACGAAGGCGCTGAGCGCGCTGCGGGCGCAGATCGCGAAGAAGAAGCCCGACGCCTACATCGTCGGCGCCGGCTCCAACGTCAGCGCCGCCGTCGCGCCGATCCTCAACCAGAACAAGATCCTCTTCATGAACGCCGCCAACATCCCGGCGACCGCGGACCCCAAGCAGCACCCGCTGGCGTTCAACCTGGCCGCCTCGCCCCAGGTGGTGGTCGACGGCTACCTGCCGGAGTTCGAGGCCAAGGGCTACAAGAAGATCGGCATCCTGCACGGCAACTCCGCCTACGCCAAGACGTTCGGCGAGCTGTCCGAGACCACCTTCAAGAAGGCCGGCTACGACGTCGTCGCCGTCGAGTACGACTCGGCCGCGCTCGACATGACCGCCCAGATCTCCACCCTGCGCGACGCCGCCCCCGACGTGGTCGTCTTCAACGCCTACGGAGCCCCGGCCGGCTACGTCCTCAAGGGCATCACCAAGCTCGGCTGGGACGTCCCGCTGCTGGGCGACACCTCGGTGTCCTCCACGCCGCTGATCACGCAGGAGCCGCCCGTGGGCCTGCTCGGCTCGCCGGACCTGAAGAACCTCACGCTCGAGGTCACCAAGAGCACGGTGTACGACCCGGCGGCTGAGGCCACCAACAAGGCCGTCAAGGCGATGACGTCGATCGGCAAGATCAACGGGTCGATGAACAACTGCCTCAGCTACGACGCGATCCTGCTCATCGCGGCCGCGGCCAAGAGCGCCGGCAGCACCGACCCGGCGGCCATGGCCAAGGCGCTGGAGGACTCGAAGGTCACCGAGGGCGCCGGCACCGCGATCTACGCGACCTACCCGTACTCGGCCGACTCGCACGAGCCGAAGCTCCCGATCGACACGCACTCCTTCGCCGCGCCGGGTCCCATCGTGAACGGCCAGCTGGGCTCGCCGGGAAATTAGCGAAATGACGCTCATCTACGCAGGACTGTCGCTTGGCGCGGTGTACGCGCTGGTGGCGATCGGCTACAACATCGTCTTCGTGGCGTCGCGCTCGTTCAACTTCGCGCAGGCCCAGCTGATGATGATCGGCGCCTTCGTCGCGTACACCGGCCATGTGACCCTCGGACTGCCCGCGATCGTCGTCGTCGCGCTGGCGATGGTCGTGGTCATGCTCGTGGCGGCGATCCTGGAGAGGGTCGCCGTCCGCCCGGTCGCCGACCACCAGACCCAGCTGATCACGACGCTCGGCTTCGGCACCGTGCTCACCGGCCTGGCCCAGCTCATCTGGGGGTCGCAGCCGCTGGACGTCCCGTTCTTCGGCGCCAAGGAGGCGATGACCCTCTTCGGCGGCCGTCTCTACTCCTTCGAGCTCGGCCTGATCGTGCTGTCCGTCGTGCTCGTCGCCGTCATCCACCTGTACAACCGCCGGATGATGAGCGGCCTGGCGATCGTCGCCATGTCACAGGACGACGAGGCGGCGGTGCTGCGCGGGATCAACGTGCGCAAGCTCGCGTTCGCCGCGTTCGCCATCACCGGCCTGCTCGCCGGGCTGATGGGCTTCTTCATCGGGCCCAAGACCTTCGCCGTGGCCACGCTCGGGTCGGCGCTCGCCCTCAAGGGCTTCGTCGCCCTCGCCATCGGCGGGTTCGGCAGCTTCTACGGCGGTCTGGTCGGCGGCTTCGTGGTCGGCCTGGTCGAGGAGCACGCCGCCCGCTATCTCGGCTCGGAGTTCAGCAACCTGAGTGTCTTCCTGATCCTCATCCTCGTGCTGATGCTCCGCCCGACGGGCTTGTTCGGCCAGACACAGGAACGGACGGTTTGACGACGGTGAACTGGTGGAAGACGCTCAGGGCGGTGCCGTCGTGGGTCTATCCCGCGACGCTGGGAGTGTTCCTCCTGGTGCTCCCCGCCCTGCAGCCCGGATATTCGGTGACCAGGCAGGTGGAGCTGACGCTCATCCTCGCGCTCATCGTCAGCGGGCTCAACCTCTCCCTCGGCTACGCCGGCCAGCTCGCGATCGGCCAGGTGGCCATGTACGCGGCCGGCGCCTACACCGCGGGCATCATCGCGGTGGCGGGCGTGACGGACATCCTGGTCCAGCTGCTCGCCGCCGGCCTCGCGGCCCTGGTCGTCGGGATCGTCACCGGCATCCCGGGCCTGCGCCTGGGCTCCTGGTCACTGGCCATGACGTCGTTCTTCCTCGTCCTGCTGGTGCCCGACATCGTGTCGATCTTCGAAGAGCACACCGGCGGTCAGCTGGGCCTGTCGGGGATCCCCGGCGCCACCCTGCTCGGGTTCGAGCTCACGCCGACCCACTTCTACCTCACCGTCGTGACCGTGACGATCCTGTGGTTCGCGGCGTTCCGCAACATCATCGCGTCCCGTCACGGCATCGCGTTCCAGGTGCTCAAGCAGAGCCCGGTGCTGGCCTCCTCGGTGGGCATGTCCGTCTTCCGGGTCAAGCTCAGCGGCTACGCGACCGGCGCCATCCCCGCCGGTCTGGCCGGCGCGCTCTTCGCGAACCTCGACCTGTTCGTGTCCCTGGAGGCGTTCGGCTTCCACGTCGCGACGGGCGCGCTGGCCGCCTCCATCCTGGGCGGATCGGTCAGCGTCTACGGCGCCGTGCTCGGCGCCGCGGTCGTGGAGTACGCCAGCTCCCAGTCCGACAGCTTCCAGGAGTACTCGCTGGTCTTCTTCGGGCTGTTCCTGCTCATCGGTGGCGTCCTGATGAGCGGCGGAGTCGCCGGAGTGGCCCGCACCTTCGTCGCCCGCCTCGACCGGGCCGCCGGCCTCGCCGGTCGCGGGCCGTCGAAGGCGGGCGACGGTGAGGCCATCCACCGCATCGAAGGCGGCCTGCTCGACGCCACCGGCGTGTCCAAGGCCTTCGGCGGCAACCAGGTGCTCACCGACGTGTCGCTGCGCGCCGAACCCGGACGCGTCACGGCGCTGATCGGCCCCAACGGATCCGGCAAGACGACCCTGCTCAACCTCGTCTGCGGCTACTACCGCCGCGACGCGGGCGAGATCACCCTGGACGGCACCCCGATCCGGACGGCGGCGACCCACCGCATCGCCCGGCTGGGCGTGGCCAGGACGTTCCAGACCCCGCTGATCCCGCCGGGCATCACCGTCCGCGACGTCGTGGCCTCCGGCCGCTACACGGTCGAGGGCACGTCGTTCGCGGGCGCGATCCTGCGCACCCCCCGGTTCCGGGCCATCCAGCGGCGCGACCGGCAGCGGGCCGACGAGATGCTCAGGCTGGTCGGCCTGGAGGACGTGGCCGACACCGAGGCGGCCACGCTGCCGCTCGGCATGCGGCGGATGCTGGAGGTCGCCCGCGCGCTGGTGGCCGAGCCCAAGGTGCTGCTCCTCGACGAGGCGGCATCCGGCCTGGACGAGGGCGAGGTCGAGACCCTGGCCGGGGTGATCCGCCGGATCCGCGACGCCGGCTGCACCATCATCCTGGTCGAGCACAACTTCGGCCTGGTGCTGTCACTGGCCGACGAGATCGTGGTCCTGGCACGCGGCTCGGTGCTGGCCTCCGGCACGCCGTCCGACATCGCGAACGATCCCCGCGTCCGCGACGAGTACCTGGGCGCCAGTGACGCCGACGTGCGACCTGACGACTCGGTCACCGAGCCCGCGGCCCGACAGGAGACCCCATGACCGACCCCCTGCTCACGGTCGAGCACCTGGCGACCGGCTACGGAGACCTGCGCGCCGTCTGGGACGTCTCGTTCCAGGTCTGGCCCGGTCGCATCACCGTCCTGCTGGGCCGCAACGGCTCCGGCAAGACCACCTCGCTGCGGGCCGTCGCCGGGCTCAACCCGGTGCACGGCGGCACGATGACCTACGACGGCCGGTCGCTGGAGAGCGTCGCCGCCCACGGCCGGGTCGCCCTCGGCGTGAGCTACGTCCAGGAGGGCAAGCGCGTCTTCCGCACGCAGACCGTCCGCGAGAACCTGCTGCTGGGCGGCTACAGCCTGAAACTCCGCCGCAGGGCGCTGGAGAACGAGCTCGACAGGATCTACGAGCTCTTCCCGATCCTGCACGACAAGCGCGACGACCCGGCCGGATCGCTGTCCGGCGGCCAGCAGCAGATGGTGGCCATCGGCCAGGCCCTGATGGCCAAGCCGCGCCTGCTCATGCTGGACGAGCCGTCGGGCGGCCTCGCGCCGTCGGTCGTGGCCGAGGTCATGGCGCGCGTCTCTGCGCTCAAGGACTCCGGCCTGGCCATCCTGCTCGTCGAGCAGGCCGTCGAGGCGGCCGTGGACGTCGCCGACCACGTGACGGTGATCGACATCGGCAAGGTCGTGGTCAGCTCGCCGGTCGGCGAGATCGACGACCTGGAACGGATCAAGGACGCCTGCATGGGCCGGTGACCCCCGCCGCGGGCCGCGGTCAGGCCGGCAGCGGGGGCGCGAACGTGTAGGTCATGACCTCGGTGTGCCGCGGCGTCAGCCCCGGGGTGCCGAGGTAGATCCGGCCGGCGTCGACGTAGGTGTGCTCGGCGGTGAACAGATGCTGGCTGGCGGCGTGGGCGTCGCGGAAACAGCGCTGGATGGCGTGGCCGTCGCGCAGCCCCTCGCTGCCGGAGGCCAGGTAGACCTCGCGGGTGATCTCGGCGGCCGTGTAGACGGCGTGCGTGGCGGCCACCCGGCAGTCCGCCTGCAGCTCAGGGGTCCGCTCGCCGCCGTCGCGCGCGACCTGGTAGAGCCGGGTGAACGCGTCGTGCGTGAACGCGCGGGCCGCGCGGTGGCGCGCGGTCCACTGCGCGACGTCCCGCTGCACGGCGACGTTCCCGTTCAGCGGGCCCGACGGAGGCCGCTTCTTCACGGCCGCCAGCACGGCGAACTCCTCCAGGGCCCGCTGGGCCACCCCGAGCGCGAAGGCGGCGTGGCCCACTCCCGGCAGCGACTTCAGGCCCATCGTGTAGAGGGGGCCGCCGCGCAGCGCGTCCATGCCGTCGACCCGCAGGAAGTGCTCCTCGACGACCTGCGGCACGACCTCGTAGTCGTAGCTGCCGGTGGCGACCAGCCCCATGACGTCCCAGCCGCCGAGCAGCTCCACCCCGGCGCGCGGGACGACGCCGATCGCGGTCGACGGCCGACCATCGGCGTCCAGCACCGGCTCGCCCGACTCGTCGAGGACGCGGTAGCCGCCGAGGAACCAGCCGGCGTGCGCCGACCCGCTCGCGAACGAGAACCGGCCCCGCACCTCGAACCCGCCCGGCACGCGCCGCGCGGTGCCCGCCGGGGGAGCCTGGCCGGCGCACATCGGGTTCGGGCTCCCGGCGATCGCGCGGGCGCCCTCCTCGGGCAGCAGGGTCAGCATCGTGCCGGTGCCGCTCATGCTCGCCATCACCGCCCAGCCCGTCGAGCCGTCGGCCCGGGACAGCTCCTGGACGACGTCGATGAGGACCGACGGCTCGGCCTCGGCGCCGCCGTAGTCGCGCGGCGCCATCAGCATCATCGTGCCCGCCGCGACGAGCCGCTCCATGACCTCGTCGTCGACGCGGACGTCACGCTCCGCCTGCCCGGCCCGCTCGACCACGAGCGGCACGATCCCCCGCACCGCGTCCAGCGGATCGCCGTACGGCCCGCCAGGTTCGTCCGGTTCGGCGGCGGCGGCGCTGGTGGGCGGCCGGGATGTGGTCATCGTCGCTCCTTCTGTTCGTACGGGCTGGTGGCTGGGCGAGCGGTCACGTCACGGACAGCAGGCGGCGGGCCGCCGCGAGGAGGTCCGCGCGGGCGCGCCGGGTGACGGAGGTGTCCGGGAAGGTGCTGACCGCGCCGTGGAAGGTGCCCGGGTAGAGCCGCAGCTCGGTGGGAACCCCCGCGTCGGTGAGCCGTTGCGCGTAGGCGATGCCCTCGTCGCGCAGCGGATCCAGCGAGCACACCGAGACGTACGCTGGTGGCAGCCCGGACAGATCGGCGGCCCGGGCGGGCGCGGCGTACGGTGAGATCGCCTGGTCCGGTGGGAGGTCGCGAAGGTAGTGACGCCAGCTGTCGAGCAGGTTCGCGCGGTTCCACATCGGGCTGTCCGTCAGCCGCGACGACGGCGTGATCGCCCGGTCGTCCAGCACGGGGATGTCGAGCAGCTGGGCGGCGATCCGCGGGCCACCCTCGTCGCGTGCCCTCAGGGCGAGGGCGGCGGCGAGGCAGGCGCCGGCGCTCGCTCCCGCCACGGCGACCCGCGCCGGGTCGACGCCGAGGCCGGCGGCGTGCTCGGTCACGTGGCACAGCACGGCCCACCCGTCGTCCACGGCCGCCGGGTAGGGGTGTTCGGGGGCGAGCCGGTAGTCGACCGACAGCACGAGAGCGCCGGTGGCCTCGGCCAGCCGCGCCGGCAGCACGGGATCGCCGTCGGCGTCGCCCATGACGAACCCCCCGCCGTGCAGATGGACGATCGCCGCGCGCAGGCCCTCCGGTGCGCGGGCCCGCCCGTCTTCCGGTGTGTCGGCGCGCGCGCCCGACCGTACGTCGGCCCGCGTATCGGCCCGCCCGCCTGGCCGGGCGTCGGCGCGTGCCTCTGGCCGGGCGTCGGCCCGCGCGTCTGGCCGGGCGTCGGGACGCGTATCGGCCCCCGCGTCGGGCCGGAAGGTCAGGCAGCGGACCGCCGGGCGCGCGCCGTCGGCGGGCACGGTCAGGTCGCCCCGGACCAGGCCAGGGGGCGTCACGAACCCGGGGCGGGCGGCGCGGGCCCGAGCCAGCCGCTCGCGCGCCGCCACCGGGTCGCCGATGTCGGTCGGGACCAGCGACCGGGCGAGCTCGGCGAGCTCGGGATCGAGGTAGCCGTTCATGCCCGCCCCACTCCCTGGATTCGAGGCTCAAAACCTCATCTATGCTATGATTACTATTATTAACTAGGTGGCCTCAGGGAAGGGGCGTGGATGGACAGCGGAGAGTTCGCCTCCGTGCTCGACACAGTCCGGAGTTTCGTGCGTGAGGTGGTCGTCCCCGCCGAGGACCTCATCGAGGAGGCCGACGAGATCCCCGAGGCGATCCGCCGCGACGCGGCCGCGATGGGCCTGTTCGGCTACGCGCTGCCGGAGGAGTACGGCGGGCTGGGCTTCACCGCCCTGCAGGACGCCCGGCTGGCGATGGAGCTCGGCTACACGACCCCGGCCTTCCGCTCGATGTTCGGCACCAACAACGGCATCGCCGGGCAGGTGCTGGTCAACTTCGGCACCGAGCGGCAGAAGCGGGAGTTCCTGCCCAGGATGGCCGCCGGCGAGTGCGTGGCGGCCTTCGCGCTGACCGAGGCCGAGGCCGGCTCCGACCCCGGCGGCCTGCGCACGAGCGCCGTCGCCGACGGCGGCGACTACGTCATCAACGGCCAGAAGCGCTTCATCACCAACGCCGGCTGGTCCGACATCCTCATGGTCTTCGCCCGCACCGGCGGCCTCGGCGCCGAGGGCATCTCCGTCTTCGTGGTCGACACCGACGCGCCCGGCGTGACCGTGGGGCCGCGCGACAAGAAGATGGGCCAGCGCGGCTCGACCACCGCCGAGATCTTCTTCGACGACGTCCGGGTGCCCGCCTCCCGCCTCGTCGGCGAGGTCGAGAGCGAGGGCTTCGCCGCCGCGATGCGTTCCCTGGCCAAGGGCCGCCTGCACATCGCGGCCTGCTGCGTCGGCATGGCCGGCCGGCTCGTCGAGGAGAGTGTCTCGTACGCCGCCACCGCGAAACAGGGCGGCACCGTCATCGGCGAGTTCCAGCAGGTCCAGGCCATGCTCGCGGAGTCGCAGACCGACCTGCTGGCCGGCAGGGCCCTGGTCCTGGCCGCCGCCGAGGCCTACGACGACGGCAGCGACCGCCGCATCGCGCCGTCGAGCGCCAAGCTCTTCTGCAGCGAGATGGTCGGCCGCGTCGCCGACCGGGCGGTGCAGATCCACGGCGGCAGCGGCTACATCCACGGGGTGCCGGTCGAGCGCTTCTACCGCGACGCCCGCCTCTACCGCATCTACGAGGGCACCAGCGAGGTCCAGAAGGTCATCATCGCCAGGCAGCTCCTCCGCGCCGCGGCGGCCGGCCGATGACCGGCCCGACACCGGGCAGCCCGACACCGGGCGGCCTGAGCGCGGGCCACGACGTGGGCAGGCTGCTCGACGGCCGCACCGCCGTCGTCACGGGCGGCGCCCAGGGCATCGGCCTGGCCATCGCGCGGACGTTCGTGGCGCAGGGCGCCCGGGTCGTCCTCGGCGACCTCGACCAGGCCCGGCTCGCCGCCGCCGTCGAGGAGCTGGGCGGGGCCGAGGTCGCCGCCGCGTCGGTCTGCGACGTCCGCGACGGCGAGCACGTCGACCGGCTGATGGCGACCGCCGTCGACTCCTTCGGCTCCCTCGACGTGCTGGTCAACAACGCCGGCATCACCCGCGACGCCACCCTGCGGAAGATGACCGAGCAGCAGTTCGACGACGTCGTCGGCGTACACCTCAAAGGCTGCTGGCACGGGCTGCGCGCGGCGGCCCCGATCATGCGCGAGCAGGGGCGCGGGGCGATCGTCAACATGTCGTCCCTGTCGGCCAAGGTCGGCAACATCGGCCAGACCAACTACTCGGCCGCCAAGGCGGGCATCGTCGGCATGACCAAGGCCGCCGCCAAGGAGCTCGCGCCGCGCGGCGTGCGCGTCAACGCGGTCCAGCCGGGACTCATCCGCACCCCGATGACCGAGGCCATGCCACAGCGGATCTGGGACACCAAGATGGCCGAGATCCCGCTCGGCCGCGCCGGCGAGCCCGAGGAGGTCGCGGCGGTCGTGCTCTTCCTCGCCTCCGACCTGGCCAGCTACCTCACCGGCACGGTCATCGAGGTGACCGGCGGGCGATCGATGTGATCGCCGTACACCATCGAGCAGGAGTGCACTGTGCGTGACGCTGTGATCTGTGAGCCCGTGCGTACCCCGATCGGCCGTTACGGCGGATCGCTCAAGGCGGTGCCCGTGGCCGAGCTCGGCGCGCAGGCGCTGCGCGGCCTGCTCGCCCGCACGGGCATCGAGCCGGACGTGATCGACGACGTCGTCCTCGGGCACTGCTACCCGACGAGCGAGGCCCCGGCCCTCGGGCGCGTCGTGGCGCTGGACGCCGGCCTGCCGATCACCGTGCCCGGCCTCACCATCGACCGCCGCTGCGGCTCCGGCCTGCAGTCCATCCTGTACGCCGCCCGGCAGGTCACGTCCGGGGACGCCGAGCTGGTGATCGCCGGCGGCGCCGAGAGCATGAGCAACGCCGCCCACTTCTCCCGCGACGTGCGGTGGGGCGCCGGCCAGGGCGGAGTCGTCTTCCACGACAGCCTCGAACGCGGCCGGGTCACCGCGGGCGGGCGCCGCCACCCCGTCCCCGGCGGCATGCTGGAGACCGCCGAGAACCTCCGCCGCGAGTACGCGATCCCGCGCGCCGAGCAGGACGCCCTCGCGGTGCTGTCCCACGCGCGGGCCGTCGAGGCGCAGCGCGACGGCAGGTCGGCCGAGGAGATCGTCCCGGTGACCGTGCCCGCCAAGGGCGGCGACGTGGTCGTCGACCGCGACGAGCACCCGCGCGCCGACACCACGATCGAGGCGCTGGCCCGCCTGCGCCCCATCCGGGCGGCGGCCGACCCCGAGGCGACGGTGACCGCAGGCAACGCCAGCGGCCAGAACGACGCCGCCGCCCTGTGCGTCGTCACGACGTCCGAGCGGGCCGAGGCCCTGGGGCTGCGTCCGCTGGTGCGGCTGGTGTCCTCGGCGGTCGCGGGCGTCGAGCCGCACCGCATGGGCATCGGCCCGGTCCCGGCCACCGCGAAAGCCCTCGCCCGCGCGGGCGTCGAACTGGCGGACATCGACCTCATCGAGCTGAACGAGGCGTTCGCGGCGCAGGCCCTCGCCGTGACCCGCGAGTGGGGCTTCGGCGAGAAGGACCTCGACCGCGTCAACCCGCGCGGATCCGGCATCTCCCTCGGCCACCCGGTCGGCGCCACCGGCACGCGCATGGTCGGCGCCCTGGCCAGGGAGCTGCACCGCCGCGAGCAGCGCTACGGCCTGGCCACGCTCTGCGTCGGCGGCGGTCAGGGCATCGCGGCCGTCTTCGAGCGGATCGGCTGAGCGCGCGTCATGAGCGATCTCAAGCTGGGTCTCGCGCTGGGCTACTGGGGAGCCGGGCCGCCGCCCGGCCTGGCCCGCCTGGTCACGGCCGCCGAACGGCTCGGCTACGACTCGATGTGGGCCGCCGAGGCGTACGGCTCCGACGCGCTCACCCCGCTCGCCTGGCTGGGCGCCACGACGCGGCGGATGCGGCTCGGCACGTCCATCGTGCAGATGGCGGCCCGCACCCCGGTGGCCACGGCGATGGCCGCGATGACGCTCGACCACCTGTCGGGCGGCAGGTTCGTCCTCGGGCTCGGCGCCTCCGGCCCGCAGGTCGTCGAGGGCTGGTACGGCCAGCCGTACCCGAGGCCGCTCGCCCGCACCCGGGAGTACGTCGCGATCCTGCGCCAGGTGCTCGCCCGCGAGAAGGTGAGCTTCGACGGCGAGCACTACCGGCTGCCACACCCCGGCGGCAGCGGGCTCGGCAAGCCGCTGCGGTCGACGATCCACCCGCTGCGCCCGCACCTGCCGATCCTGCTCGCCGCCGAGGGGCCGAAGAACGTGGCGCTCGCGGCGGAGATCGCCGACGGCTGGCTGGCGATGTTCTACTCCCCGTACGACGACGCCTACCACCGTGACGCGCTCCAGGAGGGGTTCGCCCGGCGCGGGGCCACTCCGGACTCGTTCGAGGTGACCTGCCGGGTGAACGTCGAGCTCGACGACGACGTGGAGGCCGCGGCCGACCGGGTCCGGCCGATGCTCGCGCTCTACGTCGGCGGGATGGGCGCCAAGGGGGCCAACTTCCACTACCAGGCGTTCGCCCGCATGGGCTTCGAGGCCGAGTGCGCCCGCGTCCAGGAGCTCTACCTCGGCGGGCGCAAGGCGGAGGCCGCCGCGGCGATCCCGCTGGCCATGGTGGAGAAGGTCGCGCTGGTGGGCCCCCGCGAGAAGATCGCCGAGGAGCTCGCCGCCTGGCGGTCGTCACTCGTCACCACGATGCTGGTCTCCGGCGACGAGGCCCGCCTGGCCGCGATCGCCGACCTGGTCCACGGCTGACCCTGACCCACGCCGTCCGGGCGCCCGCGATCGGGGCCTTGAGCGGCCTCGTCCAGGTGGGGTGGGCGGTCGAGGCCGCGGGCGGAAGCGGTCACATGCCGTCGGCGTCCCATCGCCCGCGCGAGCGGCTGCGGACGGGGAGGCTCGACAGGATGGGGGCCGGGATGGGATCGCCGCTCTTCCAGACCCGGCCGCGGCCCCAGTTGTGGGCGTGCGCGTCGGTGCGCTCGTCGGCGTGTTCGAGCGCGGCGGGGTCCACCCCCCAGTCGACGGCGGGCACGTCGTGCTCATGGCCGTGGTCGTCGTGCTCGTGCTCGTGGCTGTGGCCAGGGCCGTGACCGCCCTGCAGCCGGGCGGCGTCGACGGCCTTGGCCAGCGCCAGCAGGCTCGGGTCGGTGCCCTGTCCGTGCTGCGTGTAGTCGTCGTCCACCGCGCCCTGCTCGCGCTGGTACTCCAGCGCCGCCACCAGGTCGGCGATGTCCTTCTCGGTGCGCCGCCCGGCGCCGGAGCCGAGATCGTGCGACGACATGGACCAGCGCAGCGGCGCCTCGCCCGGCCCGTAGTTGAGCGCCTCGCCGCCCCAGCGGACCCACTCGTTCTGCGTGTACCAGTTGAACAGCTCGCCGTCGGAGCGCAGCAGCCAGGTGGTGCCGCCCTCCATGGTGGTGAAGTGGCCGTGCTTGATCCGGGCCGGGCGGAAGAAGTAGGTGCCGAGGTCCAGGGTGCCGAAGTTGTACTCCATGTGCCCCTGGGTGGTGTACGCCTCCTCGTAACAGGGGTGGTGGGCCAGGCGGTGGTCGGCCCAGCCCTCCTGGGCGTGCACCAGACGGGTGTAGAAGCCGGTGCCCGGATCGACGTGCAGGTACTTGATGAACAGGCCGGGCATCGGGCCTGGGTTGGGCACCGCGTCCCAGGTCATGGCCTCGCTGTCGATGACGAGCACGTCCTCGCGGGCGTCCGGGCGGCGGGGGTGCGCCAGGGAGTCGACCGGGTCGAACCCGGCGTCGCCGTACTCGCGGTAGTGCAGGATCCTGGTGCCCTCGGCGAAGGTGATCGCGTCAGTGGGCACCCCCTTCGGGGCGTAGACGTAGCCGCCCTTGCCGATCTCGCGCCCGCCGTACGTCATCGACCCGTCGAGCACGTAGTACTCGGTGTTGGCGTGATGGATGCCCGGCCCACGACCCCAGTCGGTGTGGAAGTCGACGCGCAACGACGAGGAGCCGTCCTCCTCGTCGACGGACAGCCGGCGCTCACTCGCCCGCCCCTCACCGGCCACGAGCTCGGCGCCATGCCATACGTAGTCGTCTTCCTGGATCAGCTCGACATGGGGCCGCACCGTGGTTCCTTCCGCCGCCGTCTGGAATGTTCCGGAATGCGAAACACCGTTTCCATCCAGCTTGAGGGTATTTGCCGGAACTCCCAAGGGTCAAGACTGGGTGCTCGGCCACCTGGTACCGGCGTCGCCACAGAGGGGCGGTTGGGACTCCTTTTTGCCGCCATTGAGCAGACCGAGTCCAACGCGTTGTGACCCCTCGTAGGGACGATGAGGACCCGATGGGCTCAAAGATCGAGGGGCGCCGCAAGCTCGACCGGTTGCGACCCCTCGTAGGGGCGATGAGGACTGGACCTCACGCCGTACGGCCGACTGATGTCCTCCGCGTTGCGACCCCTCGTAGGGGCGATGAGGACCATGTGCTCCAGGTGGAGTGGACCTGATGGCGGCGATGTTGCGACCCCTCGTAGGGGCGATGAGGACGCGACCCGGTCGTCACGGCGGGCACCACGTCGATTTTGTTGCGACCCCTCGTAGGGGCGATGAGGACTGGCCGCATGGTGACGCGCCAGCATCGTCGCCCGGGTTGCGACCCCTCGTAGGGGCGATGAGGACGGAGGACTGACCTGTGGCTGACACCCCGAAGCGCGTCGTTGCGACCCCTCGTAGGGGCGATGAGGACCGCCGAGCCCGGCGGAGGTCCGTGGGCGATGTGGCGTTGCGACCCCTCGTAGGGGCGATGAGGACGTCGGCCCGTCACCAGCGCGCGGGAGCCACGCGCGTTGCGACCCCTCGTAGGGGCGATGAGGACCCGCGTACCTCTTGGAGCTGGCAAACGAGGTGAACAGGTTGCGACCCCTCGTAGGGGCGATGAGGACAGGTGCGAGAGGCCGGTCTGGTGCCGGTCACATGTTGCGACCCCTCGTAGGGGCGATGAGGACACCTCAGCCGGGTACGCCGTGGTGGTGGCCGCGCTGATGTTGCGACCCCTCGTAGGGGCGATGAGGACCGGCGTGGTGAGGCGTGCGGTGCCCGCTGGGTGGATCTGTTGCGACCCCTCGTAGGGGCGATGAGGACCCGCCACCACGGAGGCCAAGCGGATGTGGCGGCACCGGTTGCGACCCCTCGTAGGGGCGATGAGGACAACGCGACCGAGCGGGTGTCGGGTGAGCTCGTCGTGTTGCGACCCCTCGTAGGGGCGATGAGGACGCCCCGGCTACAAAGTCCAACTCCCCGACGGCGTGTTGCGACCCCTCGTAGGGGCGATGAGGACCCCATGGTAAAGCCGCAGGTCAATGCGTACGACTGCGGTGGCTGGAGCCTTGATTTTGCAGTGAACCTCCGGTTGTGCAGAATCCCCGGGAGGTTCGCTGCAAAACCATGATCGTAAACTGGTTTCGCGTGACGTCCTGGATGCAGGGTAGCCCTCGAATCGCCTACCCGGCCACCGTGCAGCGGTTTCTCCGCCCCTTTGGCGCTGACCTGTGCGAACGCGCATCTCAACAAGCTGTGCGGGCCGTCGTCCGTGTGGAGCAGTCAGGTGGAGCCGCCCTCCAGTGGTGGTGAGGTGGTCGTGCTTGCTAGGGTCCGGGGCGGAAAAGTCGGTGCTGGAATCCAGGGGCCGAATATGTGGATGGACGGTCAAGTACATGAGCAACATGACGGACGGCCCGCACCCCGGCGGCGTCCTCGCCGCCGACCTGATCGACGATGACCTGTTCGACCAGCTCACGGCCCGCATCGCCCGGCAGCACAACCAGCCGCACGAGTACGCCGGTCGGATCATCGAACAGACGCTCCTGTTCCTGTACGCCTGCGCCCGCAATCCGGGTGCCGGTCTCACCCCATCGTCCCCGGTTGACCTCGGATGGCACACGTTCATCCTCGACACGCACAACTACGCCGAGTGGTGCGAGCGCGTCGCCGGCCGGTTCCTGCACCACAATCCGGAGGAGCCTGGCGATGACAAGGCGGCGTTCGCGGCACGGCTGGGCGACAGTGTCAAGGCCATGCGCAGCCTCGAGCTGACCGTGGACCCAGCGATGTGGCTGAGCAGCGGCGAATGCTCGCAATGCTATGCGGGGTGCGCCGACGACCCGAGCCCGGAAGGAATCACCGCATGAACGCCCGTACACCCCGCCCGGCCTGGGAAGACCTGCCCGACGTCGTGAGGGACGCCGTCGAGACGCGGTTCGGTCTGGTCCTCAAGGCCGAGAGCGCCACCTCGGGCATCATGCCGGGCGTGGTCGCGCGCCTCGACATCGAGGACGGCGACCGCGAGCACGTGTTCCTCAAGGCCATCGACCGGAACCACGAAGCCGCGCACCTGCACCTGCGCGAGCGGTGGGCGGGAGAGAACCTGCCCGGGGATGTGCCCGCCCCGCGCATGCTGTGGGCCACCACGCTTGGTGGGTGGCACGCGGCGGTGTGGGAGTACGTCGACGCCGCCCGCCACGCCGACCTGACGCCCGGCTCGGCGAACCTGGGCCCGGTGCTCGACACGATCGCCCTGCTCGGCACCCGGCTGACGCCGTGCCCGAATGGTGCGACGCCGGTGTCCGCCAACGTCAAGGCGCTGCTCGCCAAAGGCAAGGCCCTGCTCGCCAAGCCCGCCGGCGCGCTGGCCGACCGCGAGCCGTACGAGGCGGCGTTCGAGGGGCTCGACCTCGCGCACCTGCGGGGCGACACACTCCTGCACTACGACCTCAGCGCGAGCAACCTGCTCGTCACCGGTCAAAGGGTGCGCGTAGTGGACTGGTCGTTCGCGGCGCGCGGCGCGGCCTGGCTGGACGCGGCCCTCTTCGCGCCCGGGCTCGTCGAGGCCGGGCACACCCCGGTCAAGGCGGACGAACTGCTGTCCACCCTGCCGCCATGGAAGACCGCACCCCAGGCGGCCGTCGTCGGGATCGCGGCGGCTTGGACTCTGTTCCGCGACTACAAGGCTCGGTACGGCCCGGAAGAGGTACGGGAAGCCCGTGCCCGCGCCGCCGAGGCCGGCCATGCCTGGATGACCTACTTGCGGTCGAAGGGCTGATCAGGCGTCCCGCGACGTACTCACCTGATGCCAGCCGGGCTCGACTCCATCCATTCCGGAGTGGACGGGGTGGTCTGCGCTCAAGCCGACGCGTATCGGAGCGAGTACACGATCTTGATATAGATCGAAGACGTTGAAGAAGCCGCGACTCGGGTCACCCATCCGCCTGACACGACTCACACGGAACCTTCTCGATCTCCAGCAAGCCGTCATGGGGAGCGGAGAGGCAGAGAGCTGGCAGCCACACACGGTGTTGCGATCCCTCGTAGGGGCGATGAGGACACCCGCGCCAAGCTGGCGAAGATCATTGGCGACATGTTGCGACCCCTCGTAGGGGCGATGAGGAC
>NZ_BMNH01000044.1 GCF_014646355.1 Nonomuraea cavernae | reverse complement strand
GCTGCACGCACCGGGCGAGGCATCGCCCTGGAAGATCTCCAGGGGATCCGCGACCGGGTACGGCTCCGCAAGCCCCAGCGGGTCACGCTGCATTCATGGAGTTTTCACCAGCTCGGCCACTTCATCGCCTGCAAGGCGGCCCGCGCCGGTGTCGCCCTGGTCTGGGTGGACCCGGCCTACACCTCGCAGGCCTGCTCGGCCTGCGGGCACGTGGCCAAGAACAACCGGCCCGACCAGGAAACCTTCGCCTGTACGTCGTGCGGCTTCGCTGAGCACGCCGACGTCAACGCAGCCCGCAACATCGCCGCACGCGGTGAGACGGGCTGGGCAGTGAGTCACGCTGCCTGACGCGGACCAGACCGTCGAAACCACCGACGGCCAGGAGCTGCAAGCTCAGTCCCTTCAGGGCTGAGAAGCTGACGGATCACATCCCACTGAAGCACCTGTCTCGCTCCTCCAGATCGGGAACCGTGTGCCATCCGGCTCCCGGCCAACTCCCAACATCTCCCAACACTGGGAGTTGGCGACAGGCAAGCGTGTCCTGCACCGCACCACACGAGCGGGCGCCGATCCTCGAACTCGACGCCGGCGGGCGGCCGGTCGCCGGGATGTCTGGAAGGTCAGGTCGCGCCTCGGGCAGGAGATCCCTAGAAGCCCTGGGCGAGGCGGTAGTAGGCCTGGTTCCAGCGCAGCTCCCTGGCGAACTGCCGGACGGTGGTGTCGGCGTCGATCACCAGCAGCTCGACGCCGAGCATGTCGGCCAGGTCGGTGAGCTCCTCGGTGCCGACGGCGGTGGACAGCACGGTGTGGTGAGGGGCGCCGGCGGTCAGCCATGCCTCGGTGCTGGTGCGCAGGCCGGGACGGGGCCGCCAGACGGCGCGGGCCACGGGCAGCGCGGGCAGCGGCCTGGGCGGCTTGACGAGGTCGATCTCGTTGGCCACCAGCCGGAACCGGTCGCCGAGGTCGGCCAGCCCCACCACGATCCCGGGGCCGGGCGCCGCGTCGAACACCAGCCGCACCGGGTCCTCCCTGCCGCCGATGCCGAGCGGGTGGATCTCGCAGGCCGGGACGGCGCCGGCGATCGAGGGGCAGACCTCCAGCATGTGCGCGCCGAGGATGAGCTCCTCGCCCGGGGTCAGGTGGTAGGTGTAGTCCTCCATGAACGAGGTGCCGCCCGGCGCCATCGACTTGATCGTGCGCAGCAGCACCGCCGTCTTCCAGTCGCCCTCGCCGCCGAAGCCGTAGCCGTCGGCCATCAGCCGCTGCACGGCCAGGCCGGGCAGCTGGCGCAGGCCGCCGAGGTCCTCGAAGTTCGTGGTGAACGCCCCGAACCCGCCGCGCTCCAGGAAGTGGCGCAGGCCGAGCTCGATCCGGGCCGCGTAACGCAGGGACTCGCGCCGCTCGCCGAGCAGTTCGGGCGCCACCCGGTAGCGCTCGTCGTACTCCTTGACCAGCGCGTTCACCTCGGCGTCGGAGGCGGCGTCGACGACCTCGACCAGCTCGTTGACGCCGTAGGTGTTGACCGAGACGCCGAAACGCAGCTGGGCCTCCACCTTGTCGCCCTCGGTGACGGCCACGTCGCGCATGTTGTCGCCGAACCGCGCCAGCTTCAGGGTGCGCACCTCGGCCAGCCCGGAGGCCGCCCGCGCCCAGGCCAGGATGCGCTCGGCCACGTACGGGTCGCTGACGTGGCCCGCGACGGTCTTGCGGGCGACGCCCAGCCGGGTCTGGATGTGGCCGAACTCGCGGTCGCCGTGGGCGGCCTGGTTGAGGTTCATGAAGTCCATGTCGATGGTGCTCCACGGCAGCTCCACGTTGGCCTGCGTGTGCAGGTGCAGCAGCGGCTTGCGCAGCGCGTCGAGCCCGGCGATCCACATCTTGGCCGGCGAGAACGTGTGCATCCAGGCGATCACCCCGGCGCACGAGTCGTCGGCGTTCGCCTCCAGCATGATCCGCCTGATCGAGGCCGCGTCGGTGAGCACGGGCCGCCACGCCACGGGCATCGGCAGCGCCTCGGCGATCCGCCGCGACTGCTCGGCGACCTGGCACAGCGTGTCCTCGCCGTACAGCCCCTGGCTGCCGGTCAGAAACCAGATGTTCAACGCGGGCTCCTCTGTCCGTAGACGTTCTGGTAGCGGTCGTACAGGCGGTCGACGTCGTCCGGGGCGATGGGCAGCGGCTCGCCGAGCTGCCTGGCGACGTGCACGGTACGGGCGACGTCCTCGCACATCACGGCGGCCTTCACGGCGGCGCGCGGGTCCGCGCCGATCGTGAACACGCCGTGGCTGCGCATCAGCACGGCCGGCGAGCGGTGGCCGCTGAGCGTGGCCACGATCCCCTGGCCGATGGAGTCGTCGCCGATCAGCGCGAACGGCCCCACCGGGATCTCGCCGCCGAACTCGTCGGCCATCGCGGTCAGCACGCACGGGATGGCCTCGCCCCGGGCGGCCCACGCGGAGGCGTAGGTCGAGTGGGTGTGCACGACGCCGCCCACCTCGGGCATGGCGCGGTAGACGTACGCGTGCGCGGCGGTGTCGCTGGACGGCCGGTGCTCGCCCTCGACCAGGTTGCCGTCGAGGTCGCAGACGACCATGGTCTCCGGGGTCAGCTCGTCGTAGGAGACGCCGGAGGGCTTGATCACGAACAGGTCCGCGCCGGGGATCCGGCCGGAGACGTTCCCGGCGGTCCAGGCGACGAGCCGGTTGCGCACCAGCTCGGCGTGCAGGTCACTCACGATCCTCCGCACGGCCGCGGCCCTTCCGGCCTCCAGGTCGCTCCCACTCAGGCTCCGTCCAGCCTCGCTCCCACTCGTGCTCGGGGCCGCGCTCCGTCCGGCGTCGATCTCGTACGCGCTCATGGGCGGGCTCCGTCGAGTGCCTGGGCCGCCGGGGCGCGTCGAGCCTCGTTCCTGATGGCGCGCAGCGCGTGCAGCACCCGTCCGTCGCCGAAGTGGTCGTGCAGCGCGCGGTACGCGGCGTAGAGCAGGTCGTAGACGCCGGCCCGGCGCTCGTCGGGCAGGTAGACGTCCTCGCGCCGCCGGCCCATGGCGGCCGCGGCCCGCTGGATGTCGGCGTGGGCCCCGGCGGCGACCGCCGCGTGGATGGCCGAGCCGAGCGCCGGACCCTGCTCGGAGCCGATCACCGACAGCGGGCGGCGCAGCACGTCGGCGTACACCTGCATGAGGAACGGGTTCTTCAGCAGCCCGCCGGCCACGACGAACTCCGCCACGGGCACCCCCGCCGCCTCGAACGTCTCGACGATCAGCCGGGCGCCGAAGGCGGTGGCCTCGACGAGCGCTCGATAGATGTCCTCGGGCCGGGTGGCGAGCGTCTGTCCGACGATCACGCCGGACAGGTCGTGGTCGACCAGCACCGAGCGGTTGCCGTTGTGCCAGTCGAGCGCGACCAGGCCGTGCGCGCCGACCGGCTGCGCGGCGGCCAGCTCGGCGAGCAGGTCGTGCACGGTCAGGCCGCGTTCGTCGGCCCGGCGGAGGTAGGAGGCGGGCACGCAGGTGTCGACGAACCAGGCGAAGATGTCACCCACCCCCGACTGCCCGGCCTCGTAGCCCCACAGGCCGGGCACGATCCCGTCGCGTACGACGCCGCACATGCCGGGCACCTCGGCCAGCCGGTCGGAGGACATCACGTGGCAGGTGGAGGTGCCCATGATGGCGACCATCTGACCCGGCCGGACCGCGTCGGCGGCGGCCGAGGTGACGTGCGCGTCGACGTTGCCGACGGCGACCGCGATGCCCTCGGGCAGCTTGGTCCATCCGGCGGCCTCGGCGGTCAGCCGCCCGGCCAGGCCACCGAGAGGGGACAGCTCGCGCCCCAATTTATCGATGAATCCCGAAAAATCGGGATTCAGCCCGGCGAGGAAGTCCGCCGACGGATAGGACCCGTCCTGAAAAATCCCTTTGTATCCGGCGGTGCAGACGTTGCGGGTCTCCACCCCGGTGAGCTGCCAGATGATCCAGTCGGCCGCCTCGATCCACCGCTCCGCCCGGGCGTAGACCTCGGGGTCCTCCTCCAGCACCTGCAGGCCCTTGGCGAACTCCCACTCCGCGGAGATCTTCCCGCCGTACCTGGCCAGCCAGGGCTCACCCCGCTCGGCCGCCAGCGCGTTGATCCGGTCGGCGTGCGCCTGCGCGGCGTGGTGCTTCCACAGCTTCGGCCAGGCGTGCGGGCGCTCGGGCGTCTCGAAGCAGAGCGGCGTGCCGTCGGCCCGGACCGGCAGCACGGTGCAGGCGGTGAAGTCGGTGCCGATCCCGATCACCCGGGCCGGGTCGACCCCGGCCGCCGCCACCGCCTCCGGCACGGCGGTGCGCAGCACGTCGAGCCAGTCGAGCGGCGACTGCAGCGCCCAGTCGGGCCCCAGCCGCACCCCGCCGCCGGGCAGCCGGTCCTCGATCACGCGATGGGCGAACTCGTGCACCGCCGTGCCGGCCTCGGCGCCGTCGGAGGCGCGCACCACGACGGCCCGCCCCGACAGGGTCCCGAAGTCGACGCCGATCAGATAACTGTCCGTGTTAGCGTTCACACACTCTCCCAGACTTGGTACGGCTCCGCCGTACGGAAGATCAGTTACGGCGCCGCGCCGAGAACAGACGCTGCAACAGGATGAAGACGAACAACAGCAGACCGATGAAGATCTTGGTCCACCAGGAGCTGAGCGTTCCCTCGAAACTGATGATCGTCTGGATCAGTCCCAGCACGAGCACCCCGAGCACGGTGCCGAACAAAAAGCCGGAGCCACCGGTCAGCAGCGTGCCGCCGATGACGACCGCCGCGATCGCGTCGAGCTCCATGCCCACGGCGTGCAACCCGTAGCCCGAGAGCATGTAGAACGACAGCAGCACCCCGCCGAGCGCCGAGCAGAACCCGCTGATCGTGTAGACCGTGATCTTCGTCCGGCCCACGGGCAGGCCCATCAGCAGCGCCGACTGCTCGCTGCCGCCCGTCGCGTAGACACCGCGGCCCAGCCGCGTGTAGTGCAGCACGTACGCCGCCCCCAGCACGACGACCGCCGCGATCAGCACGCTCGGCGAGATCCACAGGTCGGCGAACAGGTCGATCCTGGTCTGCGCGAACGCGGTGAAGGTCGGGTCCTCGATCGGGATCGAGTCGGTGCCGATCGTGTAGCAGAGCCCCCGCGCCAGGAACATCCCGGCCAGGGTCACGATGAACGGCTGGATGTCGAAGGCGTGCACGATGTAGCCCATCACCAGCCCCAGGCCCGACCCGATGAGCAGCACCAGCGGGATCACCAGGTACGGCGGCCAGCCCGGCCCGGCCATCAGGCTGGCCGAGATCATCGTGGACAGCGCGACCACCGAGCCCACCGACAGGTCGATGCCGCCGGTGAGGATCACGAACGTCATGCCGACCGCGACGACCAGCAGGAACGCGTTGTCGATGAAGACGTTGAGGATCACCTGCCCGCTGGCGAACCCCTCGTAGCGGACGCCGCCGGCCACGAACATCGCCGCGAACAGGCAGGCCGTCACCAGGATGGGCACGTACTTGGCCGGGACGGCGAGCCGCCGGCCGTGCGTGAGGGTCTCCGTGGTCATGCCGTCACCCGCACCTTCTCCTCGGCCGCCGGTCGCGGCGTGGGCGGCCGGCCGCGACGGCGGAACACCTTGTCGCGGAAGGCCGGGGACTGGATGAGGCAGACCGCGGTCACCACGAGCGCCTTGAACAGCAGCGTCGTCTCGGGTGGCACGCCCACCGAGTAGATCGTCGTGGTCAGCGTCTGGATGATCAGCGCGCCGAGCACGGTGCCGCCGAGCGAGAACCGCCCGCCGGCCAGCGAGGTGCCGCCGATCACCACCGCCAGGATCGCGTCCAGCTCGATCCAGAGCCCGGCGTTGTTGCCGTCGGCGCTGGAGACGTTCGAGCTGATCATGAGGCCGGCGATGCCCGCGCAGAGGGCGGCGAAGGCGTAGACCATGATGACGATCCCGCGCGAGCGGATGCCCGCCAGCCGGCTCGCCTCGGCGTTGCCGCCGACCGACTCGATCAGCATGCCGAGGGCCAGCCTGCGGGTGAGGAACACGGTGACCGCCAGCACGGCGAGCACCAGCAGGATGCCGAACGGCACGGTCAGCCAGTAGCCGCCGCCGATGAGCTTGTAGGCCGGGTCGTTGACGGTGATGATCTGGCCGTCGGTGATCAGCTGCGCCAGGCCCCGTCCGGCGACCATCAGGATCAGCGTGGCGATGATCGGCTGGATGCCGACCGCCGCGACCAGGAACCCGTTCCACGCCCCGAGCAGCACCGACAGGCCGAGCGCCAGCACGACGGCGGTGAGGACGCCCGCGTCCTGGCTGATCTGCAGGCAGGCCAGCGCGCCGGAGATCGCCACCACGGAGCCCACCGACAGGTCGATGCCGCCGGTCGCGATGACCAGCGTCATCCCGAGCGACACCAGGATCAGCGGGGCCCCGAACCGCAGGATGTCGATCAGGCTGCCGTACAGGTGGCCCTCGCGCATCTGGATCGAGAAGAAGGTGGGAGTGAAGATCACGTTCACCACGAGGAGCAGGGCCAGGACGACCAGCGGCCACAGCAGCCTTCTCATGCCGGCCCTCCGCTCGCGATGGTCTCCAGCAGCACGTCGTTGGTCAGGGTCGCGTCGTTGGGTAACTGGGCCACCAGCCTGCGGTCGCGCAGCACGCCGACGCGGTGGCTGAGCCGCAGCACCTCCTCCAGCTCGGCGGAGATGAACAGCACCGCCATGCCGCCGTCGGACAGCCGCGCGACCAGGCGCTGGATCTCGGCCTTGGCGCCGACGTCGATGCCCCGGGTCGGCTCGTCGAGGATGAGCAGCCGGGGCTCCAGGATGAGCCACCTGGCCAGCACGACCTTCTGCTGGTTGCCGCCGCTGAGGTCGCGCACCAGATGCTCGGGGTTGGCCGGGTTGATCTTCAGCGCCTTGATGTAGCGGCCGACCAGCTCGTCCTGCTGCTCGCGCGGGACCGGCCTGGTCCAGCCTCGGGTGGCCTGCAGGGCCAGGATGATGTTCTCCCTGACCGTGAGGTCGGGGATCAGCCCGTCGGACTTGCGGTTCTCGGAGCAGAACGCGATCCGGTGGGTCATCGCCGCGCGCGGCGTGCGCAGCGACACGGGCACGCCGCCGACCGCGATCTCCCCGGTGCTCGCGTGGTCGGCGCCGAACAGCAACCGCGCGATCTCGGTACGGCCGGAGCCGAGCAGCCCGGCCAGGCCCACGACCTCGCCCTCGTGGACGGTGAGCGTGAACGGCTCGATGGCGCCGGTGCGGCCCAGCCCGCGCGCCTCGACCAACGGCCGGTCGAACACCTTGGCCTCGCCGTGCAGCTTCTCCAGATCGGCCAGCTCCTGGCCGATCATCTTGGCGACCAGCTCGACCTGGCTGAGCTCGCTGGTGAGGTGTTCGCCGACGAGCCGCCCGTTCCGAAGGATCGTCATACGATCCGAAATTTCGTAGATCTGGTCGAGAAAGTGGGACACGAAGAGGATCGCGATCCCCTGCTCCTTGAGAGCGCGCATCACCCGGAACAACTGCTCGACCTCGCCCGCGTCGAGGCTCGACGTCGGCTCGTCGAGGATCAGCACCCGGGCCTCGATGTCGATCGCGCGGGCGATGGCGACCATCTGCTGGATGGCCAGGGAGTAGGTGGACAGCGGCGCGGAGACGTCGAGATCGAGCTCCAGCCGGTCGAGCAGGTCGGCGGCCCGGACCCGCATCCGGCGCCAGTCGATGCGGCCCCACCGGCGGGGCTCGCGGCCGATGAAGATGTTCTCGGCCACCGACAGGTTGGCGCAGAGGTTGACCTCCTGGTAGACCGTGCTGATGCCGGCTGCCTGGGCCTCCAGCGGGCTGCCGAAGGCCACCGCCTGGCCGGCCAGCTCGATTTCGCCCGCGTCGACGGGATGCACGCCGGTCAGCACCTTGATCAGGGTGGACTTGCCGGCGCCGTTCTCGCCCATCAGCGCGTGCACCTCGCCCGGCAGCAGCCGCAGGTCCACGCCGTCGAGCGCCTTGACTCCGGGGAACTGCTTGCCGATCCCGCTCATCCGCAGGATCGGCGCGAGTGCGGCCATCTCGACGGCCCCCTCTCTGTCGACGGCCCCGCCCGGGCAGGGCCGCTCGCGCGGCACCGGGCCGGCCCCGGGGGCCGGCCCGGTCATCGGTCAGTACTTGCGGTCGGGCAGCGCGGTCTTGGCCTGCTCCTGCGTGAACGTCGTCTCCTCCGTCACCACGCGGGCCGGGATGCTCTCATTCTTGACGACCTTCTTGGCCAGGTCCATGAGCTGCGGGCCGAGCAGCGGGGAGCACTCGACGATGAAGTTGATCTTCCCGTCGGCGAGCGCCTGCATCCCGTCCTTGACGGCGTCGACAGTGATGATCTTGATGTCCTTGCCGGGCACCTTGCCCGCGCCCTCGATGGCCTCGATCGCGCCCAGGCCCATGTCGTCGTTGTGCGCGTAGAGGACGTCGATGTCGGGGTTGGACTTCAGGAAGGCCTCCATGACCTCCTTGCCCTTGGCCCTGGTGAAGTCACCGGTCTGCGAAGCGATGATCTTGAACTTTGCCTCGCCGCCGATGACCTCCTGGAAGCCGGCCTTGCGGTCGTTGGCCGGCGCCGAGCCGGTGGTGCCCTGCAACTCGACGATGTTCACCGGGTCGGTGCTCGACTTGTACTCCTCCACCAGCCACTGCCCCGCCTTGCGGCCCTCCTCGACGAAGTCGGAGCCGAGGAAGGTCTTGTAGAGCGTGGTGTCCTTGGAGTCCACGGCCCGGTCGGTGAGGATGACCGGGATCTTCGCGTTCTGGGCCTCCTTCAGCACGGGCTCCCAGCCCGACTCCACGACCGGCGAGAAGGCGATCACGTCCACCTTCTGCTGGATGTAGGAGCGGATCGCCTTGATCTGGTTCTCCTGCTTCTGCTGGGCGTCGGAGAACTTCAGCGTGATCCCGGCCTCCTTGGCCGCCTCCTGCACCGACTTGGTGTTGGCGGTCCGCCAGCCGCTCTCCGCGCCGACCTGCGAGAAGCCCATGGTGATCGAGTCGTCGCCGCCGCTCGTAGCGGCGCTGTCGGTGCCGCTGCCGCTGCCGCAGCCGGCCATCGCCAGAGCGGTGAGCCCGGCGAGCACCAGCGTCGAGATCCTGTTCAACACGTGGGGGGTTCCTTCCTCATGTGAGCGCTAACATAAGCGCCGTGCCGGCATCCCCGCTGCCGCGCCCGGCTAGGGCCGGGCCGTACTGGCCCGGGAGACGAACGAGGGCGGCACCACCAGACGCTCGCGCGCCCAAGGCCCCTGCCCCTCGATCTGCCGGAGCAGGACCTCGATGCTGTGCCTGCCCACGGCGCCGAAGTCCTGCCTGATGGTCGTGAGCGGCGGCGAGAAGAACTCCGACTCCGGAATGTCGTCGAAACCGACGACGCTCACCTGGTCGGGCACCCTCACCCCCCGCTCGGTGAACGCCCGCAGCACTCCGAGCGCCATCTGGTCGTTGGCGACGAAGACCGCGGTGACGTCCCTCATGCTCGCCAGGCTGCGCCCCGCCTCGTAACCCGAGCGGGGACTCCAGTCTCCGGCGAGTGGCTCCGGGGCCTCGCGGCCCTCCAGCGCCAGCGCGGCCCGCCAGCCGGCCACGCGCCCCTCCGCCTCCAGCCAGTCGGACGGTCCGCGGACGTGCCACACCGTCTCGTGCCCCAGGGAGAGCAGGTGCCGGGTGGCCAGCCTGCCTCCCTCGACCTGGTCCACGCACACCACGGACACGTCGCCGGCCTCGCCGCCCTCGACCGCGACCGTGGGCACGCCGACCGGCAGATCGGCCAGCGCCTCGGCGGCCGAGCGCTGTGGCGCGACCACCACGATGCCGTCGACGGCCTGGTCGGCCAGGTAGTCGAGGGCGTCGCGGACCCCGGAGCGGTCGATGGACTTCAGGCTGACGATGCTGACGAAGTAGCCCGCGGCCCTGGCCGCCCGCTCGATGCCGTAGACCGTGCTGGCCGGGCCGTACAGGGTGGTGTCGAAGCTGACCACGCCGAGAGTCCTGGAGTGCTTGGTGACGAGCGCGCGGGCGACCAGATTGCGGCGGTAGCCGAGCTTCTCGATCGCCTCCAGCACCCGGGCGCGGGTCTCGCCGCGCACGTTGGGATGCTCGTTGAGCACCCGGGAGACCGTCTGGTGGGACACGCCCGCCTCTTTGGCGACGTCGGCCATGACGGGCGGCCGGCGATCCCGGATCGATCCCACAGGAACTCCTTTTTCGGCTCTGGCAAGACTGTGAACGTTAACAACGGGTCTCGTCAAGGCATGGCCAGATCACGGTCGTGTTACACGCACGTGGCAGCCCTCGGCTGCCGGTCGCGCAATGACAGCGGCGACCAGGCCGGAGAGCCTGGCCGCCGTCGCGAACCGATGTGGACGACCCCCGTCTCGTACGGGTCATTCGCAGTTGACCACGGTGTCGGTGCCGGGGCCGCCACTGCAGTCGTCGGTGTTGGCGCCGCCGTTCAGTTCGTCGTTGCCGCCGTTGCCGTTCAGCTCGTCGTTGCCCGCCTTGCCGGCCAGTTCGTCGACGCCCGCGCCGCCGTTGAGCTCGTCGTTGCCGGCGCCGCCGTTCAGTTCGTCGTCACCGGCGCCGCCGTTGAGCTCGTCGTCGCCGTTGCCGCCGCGCAGGTCGTCGTTGCCGCCGTTGCCGTTCGCCGTGTCGTTGCCGTCGCCGCCCCGGATGACGTCGTCGGCCGCCCCGCCGGACAGGACGTCGTCGCCCCCCAGGCCGCGCAGGTCGTCCTCACCGTTGCCGCCCCCGATGTTGTCGGCCTGCGGGCCGCCGAACAGCGCGTCCTCGCCGTCGCCGCCACGCAGCGTCGACGGCCGGACGACGTTCACGCGCACGCTGTCGTCGCCGTTGAGGGTGGTCACGCGGATTCGCGCGACCGCGCCGGCGGGGGCGAACGCGTTGTCGCCGGCGGCCGTGCATCCGGCGCCCGCGACGACGTTGCCGCCCTGGTCCTCGATGACGATGGTGGCGTTGCCGGGACCGAACCTGATGATGACGTCGTTGTCGATGCCGGGCTCGGCGGTGTACCTGAGCTCGGCGCCGACGCGGGTGCAGGTGCCGGCGTCGGCGAACGCGGTGCCGGCCGCCGCGGGCAGAGCCTGTGCTCCGGCCAGGGTGACGGCCGCCACCGCGACCAGCGCACGGGCCAGAAGCCTTCCCTTCATGGTTGTCCTCCTGTGAACGCTCGCTCGCCCCGGAGAAGCGCTCCTCGGGATGTGCTCCAACCATTCGGACGGTAGGCGCGCGCTCGGCGCGGCAACACGGGTGCCGGGCAGGGGTTATCCCTAGCGCCCCGGCCCGCGCCCGCCGCCCGCACCACGTGTTACCCCTTGCTGCGCCGGAGCGAGCGACACCACGGGCGCCCTGCGACGGGCAGGCGCCCCTACATGCGAAAACCGCCCCCTGCCTGTGGATCCACAGGCAGGGGGCGGCTCGATCGGGTGGAGCTATGGGGATTCGAACCCCAGACCTCCTCCATGCCATGGAGGCGCGCTACCAACTGCGCCATAGCCCCTTGATCCGCCGCCAAGTGTATCGGAATCCCGCCGCACCCGTGCCACACCAGGCCGCCCGCCATACGTCTTGGACGGCCGTCAGGCAGGGGGCGTGGCGGTGGTGCGCATGGTCAGCGCCGCGTCGTCGAGCGAGAGGGAGATCGTGACGGCGCCCAGCTCGGAGGTGCGCGTGACGTGGGTGCCGCCGCACGGGATCGACGCAGCCCCCTCGGGCAGCGAGCAGTGCCAGGTGCGGCGAGCGGTCAGCTCGGGCCCCGGCACGTCGAGCCGGACCGGCGCGTCGGCCGCCACCCAGGCCTTGAGCCGGTCGTTGGCCTCGCCGGCGATCTCGTCGAGGGCCAGGTCGAGGCCCTCGGCCGAGAAACCCTTCTTGCGCAGCGACTTGCCGAGCCGGTAGACGTCCACGCTGCCGTTGGGCGAGATCCGCGAGGAGGTGATCGCCGCCTGGTCGAAGTCGGGACGGCCGAGCCCGTCGAGCGCCACCTCCTTGCGCCAGCGGCCGGCGAGGGCGTGGTTGAGCGCGAGGGCGGCCAGGTGGCAGGCGGTGTGGCCGGCCGACAGGGCGGCCCGGTGGCCCGCGTCCACCTCCAGTTCGACGGTCGCGCCGACGGGCAGCGGGGTGTCGGTCACGTGCACGACGAGCCACTGCCAGCCCTCGGCTCCACGCCGCGCCGGGATGTCCTCGCCCAGGTGGAGGCTGCCGGCCGACCAGGCTCCCGTGACGCAGTCGACGACCGGGAGACCGCCGATGGTGCCGCGGTCGGCGGGCTGGTCGGGCCAGGTGTGGTCGAGCGGGTGGAACGGGGTCTCGGCTACGACGAGGCCGTGCCGCACCCCCGCCGGCACGGCCCCGACGATCTCAGAGCGCCCGCTGATCCAGCCGTCCGGGAAGGTGACGATGGTCGACTTCATCCGGCCAGTCTGGCAGGTGCGAGCTCGTCCTCGAGGTAGCGGTCGCGGCCCGCGTACAGGCCGGCGAGCAGTTGCGCGCCGAGGACGGCGAAGATCAGCAGGTACGGGAGTGACCAGCCGCCGGCGGCCTCGTGCAGCACGCCCACGAGGAGCGGCCCGCTGCCCGCGATCACGCGGCCCGGTTTCGGGACGCTCCGGCGAGCACACTCATCCGGGGCAATCCTCCATTCATCAAGTCATGGGATGAATCGCCATACTAACAGCCCCAAAACCTGCCTTAGCTTCTGCTTACATGACAAAGCCCCCGATATCGGGGGCTTTGCGGGAAGGGCTGCTCACAGGACGGGACGCGGCCCCTGGGGCGGCTGGTCGCGCGTGGGGAACGGCCCGGGAGGCGGGAGCGTGGAACCGGGGGCGGTCGGCGGGTAGTCGGCGCCGCCCACCGTGCCGGGGGGCACGGGCTGGTCACCCGCGTCGTAGCCGGAACCCTGCTGGTGCGGGCCGGGCACGTCGCCGCGCCACGCGCCGGTCTCGCCGCCGCGCGACTCGATGAACGACTTGAAGCGTTCCATGTCGTTCCTGATCCGGAGCCGGACGACCTGGAGCCAGTCGCCGACGGTCTCGACGAAGCCCTCGGGGTCGTACTCCATCTGGAGCGTGACCCGGGTGGTGTCGCCGTCGAGCCGGTGGAAGGTCACCACTCCGGCCTGCCGGGGCTTGTCGACCGACTGCCAGGCGACGCGCTCGTCGGGGTGCTGCTCCGTGATCTCCGCGTCGAACTCGCGCCTCACACCGGCGATCTCACTGATCCAGTGCGTACGCGTGTCGGTGATCTGTTTGACGGACTCGACTCCCTCCATGAACTCGGGGAAGCTCTCGAACTGGGTCCACTGGTTGTAGGCGACCCGTACGGGGACATTGACGTCTACGGCGTGTTCGATGCTGCTCATGACGTCCGCCCCTGCCCCGGCGTTCGTGCCGTTAACGTCGGCGCAGCAGCCAGTAGAGGCCCACCAGGGGCAGCACCAGGGGGATGAACAGGTAACCCTTGCCGTAGACCGACCAGACGGTGGCCTCCGGAAAAGCCGCCGGATCGAGCACGCTGGCCGTGCCGATGACCAGGACGCCCGCCAGCTCGATGCCGAGCGCCACGAGCGCGAGCCGGCGCGCGCCCCGTATCAGGGCGACGGTGAGCAGCAGGTAGACCAGCGCGGCGAACGCGGACAGCGAGTAGGCCAGCGGCGCCTCGTCGAACCGGGTGAGGATCTGCACGGTGGCCCGCGCACCGGCGGCCAGGGCGAACAGCCCGTAGAGGGCGATCAGCGCGCGGCCGGGGCCGGTGCCGAGTGAGGTGGGGGTCACGCGGCGCCCTGCCAGACCTGGAGCAGCCGCCCGGTCATGACCGCGATCGCGAATCCGGCCACGACGAGGATCCCTGAGCCCCAGCGGCTCCGCTCGGCCAGCGCCAGGAACACCCCGGCGGGCGGGATGACGGCCTGGCCGACGAGGTAGCCGTACAGCGTGCCCTTCGGGACGTGCGCGCCCTCACCGCCCACGACGGCCGCGATCACGATGCCCGCCTGCACCAGCACGGCCACCTCGAGCACGGCGAAGCCGATGAGCAGGACCATGCCCATGGGCCGGTTTCGGATCGCCACGATCAGGCTCGACAGCGCGAGCAGCAGGGACCCGGCGATGACGATCGTCGCAACGGTGGTGTTCATCGTGGAAAGGCTATCGCCCGGCCGGCCCGCCCTCGATTCCGTCCGGCCCCGCGCGGCACCGGCCGCCGGCGTCGTCGTGGGCGGCCGCGCTCGTAGGATCGAAGGGTGGAGAGGATCCTCGTCAGCGCGTGCCTGATGGGCCGGCGGGTGCGCTACGACGGCGGCGCCAAGGCCAGCGCCGACGCCGTGCTGGCCGCCTGGCGGCGCGAGGGCCGGCTGGTGCCGTTCTGCCCGGAGGTGGAAGGCGGCCTGGCGGTCCCGCGGCCGGCCGCGGAGATCGAGCGCGGTCTCGGTGGCGCGGCGGTGCTCGCGGGCGACGCCCGCGTGCTGACCGCCGACGGGTCCGACGTCACGGCGCAGTTCCTCGCGGGGGCGCGGGCCGCGCTCGACGCCGCCCGGGCGGACGGGGTCCGGCTCGCGGTGCTGAAGGAGGGCAGCCCCTCGTGCGGCGCGCTGGCCGTCTACGACGGCACGTTCAGTGGACGGCGCGTGCCCGGCCAGGGCGTCACCACCGCCCTGCTGGAGCGCCACGGCGTCCGCGTGTTCACCGAGGACCAGCTCGACGAGGCCGCGGCCTACCTGCGCGCACTGGAGCCGTAGCCGGCGCACCGGACCGGCGCCATATGTGCCGTTATGTGCAGCATTTATCCGCTTTTTGGCACATGCCATCATGGGGGAATGCTGAAGGTCGCCGGGCTGGACGAGGTGGAGGAGCGGGCCTACCGGTTACTGGTGCGGGCCGGTGAGGCGGATCTGACCGGGCTGGCCGAGGAACTGGGCATCACCCCGGAGGCCGCGGCCACCGCGCTGGCGTCCATGGTGGGCATGGAGCTCGTCCGTGAGGTCGCGGGCAGTGGGGGCCGCAGGTTCGCGCCCGTGGCGCCGGAGGTGGCTCTCGGGCCGCGGCTGGCGCGGCAGCAGGAGACGATCGACTGGGCGCGGCAGGCGGTCGACCAGCTCGCCGAGGAATACCGCGCCAGCCTGCGCCGCAGGGACGCCGACCGGCTGATCGAGGTGCTGCCCAGCGGGGCCGCGCTGCGCGAACAGGTCCGCCATCTGCAGGACAGCGCCCGCGAGGAGGTCATGTACTTCTGCCGGGCCGGGCACGTGGTGATGCCGTCCACGGACAACACCGAGGAGCTTGAGGCGCTCGGCCGCGGGGTGACCTACCGGGTCATCTACGAGCGGGCCCTGCTGGAGGAGCCCGGGATGGTGGCCAACGTGGCGTTCGGCATCAAGCTGGGCGAACAGGCGCGGGCCGTGCGGTCGCTGCCCGTGCGGATGATGATCGCCGACCGGTCCATCGCGCTGCTGCCGCTGGTGCAGTACGCCGGCCGGACGACCGAGCCGACGGCCGCGCTGGTGCGTGGGAGCAGCCTGCTGGAGGCGCTGATCGCGTTGTTCGAGGCCCAGTGGGAGCGGGCCACGCCGATCAGGTTCCTGGAGGACGGGCAGGTCATCGACACCACGCCCGGCTGCCCGCTGGACGCCGACGAGCTCTACCTGCTCTCGCTGCTGGTCGCCGGGGTGCCGGAGAAGTCGATCGCCAGCCAGCTCGGGCTCAGCCTGCGTACGGTGCAGCGCCGCGTCTACCACCTGATGCGGCTCGCGGGCGCGCAGACCAGGATGCAACTCGCCTGGCATGCGGCCCGCGAGCGCTGGTTGTAGCGTCGCGCTGCCTGGGGGCCGGCGGAGTGGGCGAGCCTCGCCACGGTCATCCACTCGGACGCCACCCCTCCGCCCCTCCGCCGCCCGGGAGAGGGGCGGAGGGGCTGTTTCATCCTGAGCACGGCCCCCGGCCCGCTACTCGACCCCGTACGCCCGGGTGACGGTCTGCGCGAACCGCTGGCCCGAGGCGCCGGTCGCGGTGACCCGCAGGGACACCCCGGTGTCGGTCTTACGGTGGGAGACCACCGCCTTGTGCCGGCCCTGCCCCAGAGGCAGGAGCGTCAGCTTCTTCCAGGTCCTGCCGTCGTCGTAGGACATCTCCGCGGTCAGCTTCTTCGCGTCCCTCGCGGTGAAGCCCAGCGCGACCGGCAGCGTGCGGCGCACCTTCCCTTCCAGATCGGCGGGCACGTCGTAGTCCACGCCGAGCAGCGGCAGCGGCTGCGTGCCCGCCGGCCTGGCGGACCTGAACGTCCAGGAGCTCTCGGTGGCCGTGGCGTACCGCCACTCCTGCGAGGTCCGGGTCGTGGACAGCTCCAGGCGGTACTCGGCGTCCTCCGGCACGGCGGCGAGGTCGGCCCACAGGCCTGTCCGCTCCTCCAGCAGCTCACCGTCGCGGTAGACCCGGGCCGCGGTGGTGTCCTCGTCGTTGCTCCCGCCCGCGTGGCCGTAATGGCCGTCGGCGTCGACGAACTCGGGCACCCGCACCGACAGGACGTCACCCGTGCGGGTGGCGGCCAGAGCGGCCGGGCGTACGACGGGGGCGAACCAGCGCTCCTTGACGATCTCGCCCGCGCGGTACGTCCTGGGCCGGTCGGTCAGGCCGCCGCGCAGCTGGTTCATCGACTCCCAGGTGAGCGTGTGCTGGACCACGTGCTGCCACTGGGTGTCACCCGAACTGACGTACTCGGCCCTGTTCAGCGGGGTGCGCATCACGCGCTGGGTCTCCATCTGCAGGGCCAGGTCGTAGGTCTGCCACGGCCGCCAGCCGTACCGCTGGTCCTTGCCGTACGAGCCGCCGCCGGACTCCTGGTAGCCCGTGTCGACCCGGGCGGTGTTGCGCCAGTTGACCTCGTGCACGATCCGCTGGGGCACCTGGCCGGAGGAGACCTGCATGACCTCGTACAGGTAGGGCGTCGCGAACTGGCCGGTCACGTCGAGCACGGCACGGCCGGTGCGGGCGCTGGCCAGCAGCGCCTGGCCGCGGTCGTGCGTGACCATCATCGTGGGCAGCGGGTCGCGCTCGCCCACCGGCGACCACGGCTGCCACATGACCTCGCCGTCGGGCCCGACCACGAACACCACCGCCGCGCCGGCCGCGGCGATGCCCGCCAGCTTGTCCGTCCAGTCGTCGAACGCCTCGCTGGTGATGACCACCGCCTTGCCCTTGACGTCCAGCCCGGTCATGTCGCCGGTGCCGCCGTGGACCAGCGGCAGGCGCTTGCTGCCGGCGATCTCCGGCGACCTGATCGTGGGGCGGACCACCAGCGGATCGCGGCCCAGCCGGGCGGTCACCCGGGGCGCGGCCAGCTGCCAGCGCGAGGAGAACTCGAAGGTGCCGTTCCGCACCGGCGCGGTGGGGGTGACCGCGAGCGTCTCCATCGAGGGGTAGTTCATCGCGCTCAGGCTGATCTCGCGGGAGCCGTACGTGCGATGGGTGAAGAAGGTGGAGATGCCGTCCTGCATCACCTCCTGAGAGGTCCTGATCTCGATGGGCACGGCGGTCCTCGCGTCGAGCACGACCTCCATGTCCGACGTGACCGGCAGCTCGGGGTTGACGATGAAGGCCCCGACGGGCAGCTCTTCCTTCGACTCATTCATGATCGCCTGCATGTGGTAGGTGCCCTCCGGCAGCTCCACCGTCCAGCCCTCGTGCTCGTGCAGGATGTGGCCCAAGGCGTCGTCCCTGGCGGCGGCGCCGTACATGGTGATCAGCGGCACGCGGGCGGGGCTGCCGTCCCGGTCGACGCCGGTGAAGCGCACCGTGTGCATCCTGCCGCGCCGGGTCAGCGCGAGCGTGGTGTGCGCGGCCACCGAGCCGTCCGCCGTGGTGGCGGTGACGTATCCGACGTGCCTGCCGTGCGCGAGCCTGGCCAGGTCCACGGTGGTCTCGACGGCCGCGCTCGCCCCGGCGTCCACGGTGACGGTCGTCGCCGACAGCTTCACCGCCCCCTCGCCGGGGGCGGCGCCGTCCAAGTTGGTCAGGGTGGCGGCGACGGTCAGCGAGACGGGCTCCTGGCCGGTGTTGGTGTAGGTGACGGTGCCGCCGGGGGTGCCGGTTCCGCCCTCGTCGTGCACGCCCATGCTGAGCGACGCGGTGGCCGTGACGCCCTGCCGGACGGCGCGCGCCACGTCCAGGCGGCCGCCGCCCTGCTCGTACGGCGTCTGGCCCGCGACGGTCTTCGCCGTGGACACCAGGGCGTCCTTGAGCTGCCCGGGCTTCCACTCCGGATGGCGCTGGGCCAGCACCGCCGCCGCGCCCGCCACGTGCGGCGTGGCCATCGACGTGCCGGACAGCTTCGTGTACCGGTCGTCGACGGGCGTGCCCAGCCCGGTGCCCGCGGCCCGTGCGGCGGTGATGCTCACGCCTGGGGCGGTGATGTCCGGCTTGAGCGCCTCGTCCAGACGCGGGCCGCGGCTGGAGAAGGGGGCCAGCGCGTCGTTCGCGTCGACCGCGCCGACGGTCAGCGCGGAGGCGGCGGCTCCCGGCGCGCCCACCGTGTAGTCGCCGCCCTGGTTGCCCGCGGCGATGACGAACAGGCTGCCGGTCTCCTCGGTCAGGACGTCCACCGCCGTGCTGAGCGGGTCGGTGCCGTCGGTGGGGCCGCCGCCGAGGCTCATGTTGACGATGTCGGCCCCGCTCTCCCTGGCGGCCCACTCCATGCCGGCGAGCACCTGCGACTCGGTGCCGCTGCCCTCGGCGTTCAGCACCTTGCCGTTGATCAGCTCGGCGCCGGGCGCGACGCCCTTGCGCAGCCCGCCGGACGCCTCGCCGGTGCCCGCCACGGTGGCGGCGACGTGGGTGCCGTGGCCGTGCTCGTCCTTGGCCGAGGGGTCGTCGGTGAAGTTGCGGGCCTGGGTGACCTTGGTCGCGACGTCGGGGTGGGTCTCGTCGATCCCAGTGTCGAGGACGGCGACCTTCACCCCCTTGCCGTCGTACCCGTCCTGCCAGGCCTGTGGCGCGCCCACCTGCGGGACGCTGTGCTCCAGCGACGCGGTGACCTTTCCGTCGAGCCAGATCTTGGCCAGCCCGTCGCGCAGCCGTGGCTCGCCTCCCGCGCGCTCGGCGGCCCAGAGCACGGGCAGCGCGTCCTTGTCCGCCCGCAGCGTGCGCGCGTTGACGCTCTTCAGCGTGACGGCCTGCCTGCTCTCCTTGTAGGCCAGGATCAGCGGCAGGACGTCGCTGCTCTCGTCGTCGTAGCCCTGCTCGATCAGGTCACTGACCGCGAACAGCCGCTCGTCCATGAGGCCCCGGGAGAGGTAGGGGACCATGTCGGCGGGGGTGATCACCAGGTCGCCGTTCTCTTCCCTGGTGAAGAACCTGATGTTCTCGCGGCCCTTGCCGGGCCGCACGGTCGCCGCTCGCTTGCCGCCCGCGAACTCCTGAACCGTCACCACGTCACCGGTGATCAGCGTCACCCGGTGCGGGTCTGAGCCGGCCGCTGGCTCGGGCGCCGCGGCGTGCGCGGGCACCGGTACGGCAATCATCGCCAGGCCCGCGCCGATGGCGGCGAGGCGGGGGATCCATCGCATGAACGAACCGATCTGTCGGTGGGGGCTGGCCCCAAACTTCAGTCGTCCAAGACGATGGAGGATCACGCCTGCTCATAGGGGATTTTCGCGTGGGCAAACAGCGACATGTCGCGAACATGACAGCCAAAGCGCCCGATCACGCGTGGCGCGGGAGCACCCGCTCCGTCGCCGGCCACGGAGCGGCACCGGTCGCGGTCATCGCGTGGCGGGCAGGCCGGCCAGCAGGTCGGCGGTGACCCGGTGGAGCCGGTCCGCGGCGGCCGGGGCGAAGGCGCTGCCGGTCAGCGGGAGCGGCTTTCCGCGCATGAACGCCGTGGCGGCGGCCTCGGGCGGGTGGTCGAGGAGCCGCGCGATGGGCACGATCGCCTTGCTCACGGGCATGGCGAAGAACCTGGCGAGCACCTTGGTCAGGGAGCGCATCGGCTGGCGGAGCGGGTCGGCCATGCCGGTGTTCACGAACCCCGGGTTGTAGAGGACGTACCTCGTCCGGGCTCCGGGGTGGCGGATGGGAAAGCCGGCCCCCAGCAGGTCGAGACAGCGGGAGGACTGCATCGACGCGCGCATCCCCTTGTAGCCCTCGCGCAGTTGGAGGTCGTCCCAGAAGATCTGGCCGGGGAGGCCGCCGGACCCGGCGAGGCTCATGATGACGGGCGCGTCCGCGCGCTCCAGGCGTTCCATCAGTCCTTCGCCGATGACGACCCGGCTGAGGTAGCTGAGCGCGAAGGTGAACTCGAGCCCGTCGGCGGTCTCCTCGCGGACGGGCCGGAAGCGCTGCGCCCCGAAGACGAGCCCGTCCACCGCCTCCGTGGTCGCCGTCACCTCCTCGACCACCCGCCGCATGCCCGCCACGGTGCTCAGGTCGGCCCGCAGGAACACCGCGCGCTCGCCCGCGCCGAGCGCCTCCGCCTCGGCGAGGAAGGCCCTGCCCTTCGGCTTCCCGCTGGCGACGGCGATCACCCGGTCGCCGCGCTCCAGGAAGTGCAGGCCCAGCCCTTTGCCCATCCCGTCAGTACCGCCGGTGATCACATACGTACGCATGCAGGAGCCTCCGAGTCAATAAGTCATCGGTCGATGACAAGGAGACTCTAGGTGCCCCGGCAGGCTAAGTCAACAACTGATGACTTATGCTGACTTCATGCAGCGACCCAAACGCCGTGACAAGGCGGCCACCCGCGCGGCCCTTCTCGACGCCGCGCGCCTCAGGTTCGCCCGCCAGGGCTACGACGGCACCGGAGTGCGCGAGATCGCCGGCGACGTGGGCGTGGACCCCGCCCTGGTGTTCCGCTACTTCGAGTCCAAGGACCGGCTCTACGCCGAAGCGGTGCGCACCGAGCTGCCCGCCGGGCCGGCGCCCGGGCGACCGCTCACCGACCTGGCCGCCACCCTGCTGCACGACGTGGTCTTCGCCGACTGGGAGCAGTTCGACGGCGAGCATCCGCTCCTGGTGATGCTGCGTTCCTCGGGCCGCGCCGCCGTACGCGACCGGCTGCGCCAGGAGCTCTGCGAGGGCTACCTGAAGGACTTCACCGAGCGCATGGGCGGCGACGATCCCGCCCTGCGGGCCGAGATGGTCGGCGCGCTGCTGCTCGGCCTCGGCGTGATGCGCTCGCTCGCCGGCACTCCCGCGCTGGCCGCGGCCGGCTTCGAGGAGACCCGCGAGCTGGTCGCCCGCGTGGTGACCGCCCTGACGGAGGCGGGTCCCCCAGCCGCCGGCTGAGGGACCCTCCACGTCACTGCTGGGTGATCTTGACGTCGTCCACGCCCGCCTCGACCAGGCTGGCGCCCGAGGCGTCGGCGGCCTCGATCACGATGCGGACGCTCTGCCCGGCGAAGGCGGAGATGTCCGCGCTGGCCGTGCCCCAGGCCCCGTCACGGTCGGTGGCCGCGCCGGCCTGGGTGAACACCGTGGCACTGGAGGAGCCCACGACCCGCACGCGGAAGAAGTCGGCGCTGGAGGAGTTGCTGCCGTGGGCCAGGTACCACGACATCGAGACCTTCAGCACCCCGCTGGCGGGCAGCGTGATCGCCGGCGAGCGGATCGACGAGAGGCCGCCGTCGACGTCGTTCGCGCCCGCGCTCGAACCGGCCGTGCGCCCGGTGACCAGGTCGTTCGTCCCGCTCACCGTGGTGCCGAGCTGCTTGGCGCCGCTGGAGGTGGTCGCCTCGGGGTCGCCCCGCTCCCACAGGCCCGCGGTCGCGGTGTCGGTGCCGTCGGGGTTGGTGACCCAGCCGGTGCTCGTCTCGAACGTGTCCGACCACACGGTGACCGGCGGCACGGCGGTGCCGAGCGTCCACACCGCGTGGGCGACGGCGTCGGCGTTGCGGTCCAGCGCCGTGTCGCTGATGTTGGCGGTCGTGTCGCAGGCGCGGTGGTAGCAGGGGTCGAACGCCTGCCCCGCCGTGCCTCCCCAGAGCTGCGCCTGGGCGGACGACTTGATCCCCTCCGCGCCGGTGAACGTGCCTCCGGCCGCGATGCCGACCGCGATGAACGGGCCGTAGTCGGAGCGGCCGTCGAAGTCGGTCCCCCGGGTGGGCACGCCGATGGAGGCGAAGTACGACTGCAGCGTCTGCTCCAGCTCGGCCGATCCCGCCGGGCCGGGGCCCGCGCCGACGCCGTCGGAGTTGTCGCCGTCGTACAGGAAGTAGCCGGCGTTGGGCGAGCCGACCATGTCGAAGTTCAGATACCCCTTGATCTTCGCGCGTTCGGTGGCGGGCAGGTTGTTGACGTAGAACTGCGAGCCGCGCAGCCCCAGCTCCTCCGCGCCCCACCAGGCGAACCTCAGGTGCTTGGACGGCTGCAGCGCCTGGCGCGAGACCTCCAGCGCGACCTCCAGGATCGAGGCCGACCCGGAGCCGTTGTCGTTGATGCCGGGCCCGGCCGTCACGCTGTCGAGGTGGGCGCCGGTCATCAGGATGTCGTTCGGGTCGCCGCCGGGCCAGTCGGCGATGACGTTGTAGCCGGTGGCGCCGTTGTAGGTGAAGGACTGCAGCGTGGTGGTGTACCCGGCGGCGTCGAGCCGGCCCTTGACGTAGTTGGCCGAGGCCAGGTAGCCGGGGCGGCCGTGCGCCCGGTTGCCGCCGTTGGCGGTGGCGATCGTCTGCAACTGGGTCAGATGGGCCTTGACGTTGGCCAGCGGGATGTTGGGCGGCGCCACGGCCATGGCCGTCGCCGTGGCCGTCGCCGTGGACGCCGCTGGGGACGCCGCCGCCGGTGCGGTCAGCGCCAGCGGGACGACCAGCGCCAATGCGCCTAACGTGGTGTGGAGCAGCTTCATGGCTTCCTCCGTTGGGGGGTAGGACAGAGGAGTGCTCGCCAAGGGGGCGGCCGGGGGTGCGCCGCTCCGTCCTGGCCTATCTGCGCGCCGCCCGAACGTAACGAGCCACGCTCATCTTGAGAAGACCCATAAATGTCCGGCCGGCCGGAAATCAGAGCGGGCGGCTTCACGTTCAACTTCCGTATCAACGGACATCGGAGGTTTGAGGATGTTGCGGGCGTTCTTCAGGACCGAAGCGGGGAGCACCAGCGTGCTGCTGGGCGCCACCCTGCTGGCCCTCCTCTGGGCCAACTCGCCCTGGGGCGACACCTACGACGCCTTCTGGCACACCCCGATGGGCCTGTCGTTCGGCACCGCCGACTTCTCCCTCGACCTGCGCCACTGGGTCAACGACGGCCTGATGGCGATCTTCTTCTTCCTCATCGGTCTCGAGATCTCCTACGAGGTCCGGCTGGGGCAGCTCAGGGACCGGCGGCTGATCGCCGTCCCGGCCATCGCCGCGCTCGGCGGCATCCTGCTGCCCGCCGGCGTCTACCTCGCGCTGAACGCCGGCGGGCCCGGCGCGGGCGGCTGGGGCATCCCGATCGCCACCGACACCGCCTTCGTGCTGGGGCTGCTCGCCATCGTGGGAGCCAGGTGCCCGGACCCGCTGCGGGCGTTCCTGCTCACGCTGGCGATCGTGGACGACGTGCTCGCGATCATCGTCATCGCGATCTTCTACACCGAGAGCCTGTCCGTCGTCGCGCTGCTCATCGCCGCGGCGCTGCTGGCGGCGATCATGACGTTGCGGTGGCTGAAGATCTGGCGGGCGCCCGCGTACATCGTGCTCGGGTTCGGGCTGTGGGTGGCGACGCTGGAGAGCGGCGTGCACCCCACGCTGGTCGGCATCGCGCTGGGGGTGCTGGTCTTCGTGTACGCGCCGAGCGAGTACAAACTGCTGGCCGCGGGCGAGGCGGTGCACGAGTTCACCAACGACCCCAACCCCCGCGCGGCGCGCGAGGTGACGCGGCGGGTGCAGCGGGCCGTCTCGGTCAACGAGCGGCTGCAACTGCGGCTGCATCCGTGGAGCGCGTACGTGATCGTGCCGGTGTTCGCGCTGGCCAACGCCGGGGTGCGGCTGGACGCCGAGACGCTGCGCCAGGCCGCGACCTCGCCCATCGCCATCGGCGTGGCCCTCGGCCTGCTGTTCGGCAAGTTCGCCGGCATCGCGCTCGGCACCTGGCTGCCGCTGCGGCTCAACTGGGGCGTGCTGCCGGGAAACCTGGTGTGGGGGCAGTTGTTCGGCGGCGCGGCGGTGTCGGGCATCGGCTTCACGGTGTCGCTGTTCATCGTCGACCTGGCCTTCGACGACACCTCGCTGCACAACCAGGCCAAGATCGGCATTCTGGCCGGCTCCCTGATGTCGGCGCTGGCCGGCTGGATCATCTTCCGGATGGCCTGGGACCGCGGCGGGGTGTGCGCGCCGCCCGAGGCCGAGCCGGAGGAGGAGCTGCCCGACCGGCTGAGCGTCCCGGTGGGCCCCGGCGACCACGTGCGCGGCCCGGCCGGCGCGAAGGTGACGATCGTCGAGTACGGCGACTTCGAGTGCCCCTACTGCGGCCGGTTGCACCCGGTCCTGCGGCAACTGCTCGACGAGCGGCGCGACGTGCGGCACGTGTTCCGGCACTTCCCGCTGCGCGCCATCCACCCGAGGGCCTTCCCCGCCGCGCTGGTCGCCGAGGCGGCCGCCGAGCAGGGCAGGTTCTGGGAGATGCACGACGTCCTCTTCGCCAACCAGCGGGCCCTGACCGACGCCGACCTGGCCCGCTACGCCGCCGACCTGGGCGTGGACCCCTGGCCCGACCCCGCCCGGCAGACCGCCCGGATCGCCGCCGACGAGCAGTCGGGCCACGCGAGCGGGGTGCGCGGCACGCCCACCCTGTTCGTCAACGGGGTCCGCTACCAGGGCAAGCTGGACCGCGTCTCGCTCTCCCGGGCCATCGACGCGGCCCACGCTCGGGTGAACGTGGCCGCGGCCGAATCCGATCCCGGCAGTTAACCGATATTTCCCGCTGATCTGGACGTAGCGTACGGATGTGACAATGGCCTTGTAGCCCGCCCCCTGCCCGTGTTCCGAGGATCCATGACTTCAGAACGTCCCGGCCCGCAGGACCCCGATCCCAGCCGGACGGTCAGGCACCGCTGGCCGCGTCCCGCCCCGCCGGAGAACCCGGGCACGCAGCGCCTGCCCTACACCCCCGACATGCTGCCCGACGTCCCCCAGTACGAGACCAAGCCCAGCAGGTCCGGCTGGTGGTGGGCGATCGTGGTGGGCGGCATCGCGGTGCTCGTGGCGGCGCTGGCCGTGGCCGCGATCCTCTGGACGCGGGCCCAGGCCGATGCCCGAACGCCGGCCGGGCCGGTGGGAGCGCCCACGGGGCCGCCGCGGGTCACGGACACGCGCGCCCAGGTCTCCTACCTTCTCCCGGCGGGCTGGGCGAAGACCGGCGACCCGGCGTTCACCTCGGGCATCGCGCACGGCGGCACGACCGTGGTCGCGTTCCGTCAGGAGGGGCCCGCGCTGAGCCCCGAGCAGCTGCAGGCCAGGGCCCGCACCGTCGCGATGGAGACCGCCCGGCGCCTGCTGCCCGCCATCGACAGCGGCGAGGAGACGCGCACGCGGCCGCTGGAGCTCGGCGGCCTGCCCGCCGCGACGGCGTCGTTCCGGGTGGTCTTCGCCGGCGCCGGCCAGGATCCCGCCTACGTCCGCCTGGTGGCGGTGCAGGCGGACGGCGCGATCTCCTACGTCTACGGCAACGCCGAGCCCGACGGACAGGCGGCCCGCCAGGCGCTGGACGCGATCCTGGACAGCGTCACGCCCGCGCGAACTCCATGATCCAGTTGGTCTCCCAGGTCTGCTCGCCGTCCACCGAGAAGGCCTGCTCCCACCGGCAGGCGTCCTCCCCCAGGACGGTCCAGACGAAGCGGCAGCGCACGGGCCTCCCCTCGTCGGTGTCGTCGGCGTAGAACTCGCCCCGGCGCCCCTCGAAGCGGCCGACCATGGGCGGCAGGCCGAGCACGCCCGTGACGCTGCTCGCCCAGTAGATCGACCACAGCTCGGTGGCCGGGTCGTAGATCCGGAGCGTCAGCCCGGCGTAGCCCTTGGTCGGGAAGACGATCTCGTCGAAGTTGGCGGCGCCGTCGAAGTGCCGGGTGATGACGGACCTGCCGGGGAACTCCTCCCACTCGTCGCTGCCCGCGAGCCGCTTGACGAGCCGGGTGTTGGTCACGTTCCAGGTGCCGATGAGGAAGTCGAAGTCGTTCATGAGCGAGACCGTAGGGCAGGGTCACTGACAGGTAATGTCAGTGAATATGCGCGCATCTCGCCTCGTTTCGATCCTGCTTCTTCTGCAGACCCGCGGCCGCATGACCGCGCAGGCCCTCGCCGAGCGGCTCGAGGTCTCGGTCCGGACGATCTACCGTGACGTCGAGTCGCTGCACGCGGCCGGCATCCCGCTGTACGGCGACGCCGGCCCCAGGGGCGGCTACCAGCTGCTCGACGGCTATCGCACCAGGCTGACCGGGCTGACCCCCGACGAGGCGGAGTCGCTGTTCCTGGCCGGGCTGCCGGGGCCCGCGGCCGAGCTGGGGCTGGGCGCGGTGGTGACGGCCGCGCAGCTCAAGCTGATGGCCGCGCTGCCCGAGGAGCTGCGCGACCGGGCCGGACGGATCCAGCAGCGCTTCCATCTCGACGCCCCCTCCTGGTACCGCGACCAGGACCCTGTCCCCCATCTGCCCGCCGTGGCCGACGCCGTGTGGAACGAGCACGCGCTCCAGATCAGGTACCGCCGGTGGAAGGCTCCCCAGGAGGTGGACCGGCGGCTGGAGCCGTACGGGCTGGTGGTCAAGGCGGGGCGGTGGTATCTGGTGGCGCGGTCCGGCGAGCAGGTGCGCACCTACCGGGTCTCGCAGATCCTCCGCCTGCGGCCGTTGCCCGAGCGCTTCACCCGGCCCGAGGACTTCGACCTGGTCGCCTACTGGCAGGGCCACCTCGCGGAGTTCGAGGCCCGGCTGCGCTGGGGGCAGGCGGTGGTGCGGCTGTCGCCGGACGGGCTGCGCCGACTCGCCGACCTGATGACGCCCGGCGTGGTCACGGCGGCGCGGGCCAGCGCCGAGCCGGCCGACGCGGAAGGCTGGACGCGGGTGACGGTGCCGATCGAGTCGATCGGCCACGCGGTGGGCGAGTTCCTCAGGCTGGGGGCCGACGCCGAGGTGATCTCCCCGCCGGAGCTGCGCGAACGGGTGCTCACCGCCGCCGAGCAGGTGGCCCTGCTCTATCGCGCCGGCCACATCGGGAATTCCATCTTTCCGACTTAATGTTGGTATCTTGCCAACGGCGCGTCGGCAAGTCGGGGCGCTCGTCCGTCCCCGTGTAAAAGGAGTGCCATGTTCCTGGCCTGGCGCGAGCTGGTCTTCGCCCGCGCACGTTTCGGCCTGATGGGCGGCGTCGTCGCCCTCATCGCGATCCTCGTCGTCCTGCTGTCCGGCCTGTCCTCCGGGCTCGTCAACGACGGCGTCTCCGGGCTCCAGCGGCTGCCCGTCACCGCGTTCGCCTTCGCCGAGGGCACCAAGACCGACTCCGCGTTCTCCCGCAGCACCGTCAACCTGAACCAGGCCGAGGCGTGGAAGGGCCGCGACGACGTCGCCGACGCCGCGGCGTTCGGCAACATGCTGGTCAACGCCAAGGCCACGACCGCCGCCGGCAGTCAGGTGCCGATCGATCTGGCCCTGTTCGGCGTCGAGCCCGGCTCGTTCCTCGCGCCCACCGTCTCCGACGGCGCCGGGCTCGGCGACCCCGACGGGATCGTGGTCAGCCAGACCGTCCTGGACGAGGGCCTGGCCATCGGCGACACCGTCGTCATCGACCGCCTGGGCACCCGGCTCAAGGTCGTCGGCAGCACGGGCGACCAGCGCACCTTCGGGCACGTCGACGTGGCGTACCTGCCGCTGCGCGCCTGGCAGCAGGTGCACGCCGGCGCCGGGCCGGACGACCAGGCGCGTGAGGGCGCGTACGAGGAGGCCACGGCCATCGCCCTGCGCGCCCGGGACGGCGACCGGATCGACCTGGCCGGCGGCGACGCCGCGGCGGGCACCACGAGCATGACGCTCGACGAGTCCTTCAGCGCCTCCCCCGGCTACTCCGCCGAGACCTCCACCCTCACCCTCATCCAGGTCTTCCTGTACGCCATCTCCGCGCTCGTCGTCGGAACGTTCTTCACCGTCTGGACGATCCAGCGCAAGCACGAGCTCGCCGTCGTACGGGCCATGGGCGCCTCGACCGGCTATCTCATGCGGGACACGATGATCCAGGCGACCGTGATCCTGACCGTGTCCACCGCCGCGGGCTTCCTGCTGGGGGTGGGCGGCGGCACCCTGCTCACCACGACCCCCATGCCGTTCGCGCTGGAGGCGGGCCCGCTCGTCTTCGCCGCCCTGCTCCTCGTCGGCCTCGGCCTCGCCGGCGCCGCGGCGGCCGTGGGCCGCATCGTCCGCGTCGACCCGCTCGCAGCCCTGGGAGGGCAACGATGACCACCCGCTCCACGTCCCCGCACCCGGACTCCCGCCGGGCCGGCGCCCAGGAACGGGGTGGCCTGCTGGTGGAGGGCGTCACCCTGTCCCTCGGCGACGGCGACGCCACGGTCACCGCGCTCGACGACGTCGACCTCGACGTGGCGTCCGGCGAGTTCGTCGCCATCGTCGGGCCGTCCGGCTCCGGCAAGTCGAGCCTGCTCGCCGTCGCCGGCGCGCTCACCACGCCCGACACCGGCCGGGTCCTGCTCGACGGCGTCGACATCTCGCGGGCGAGCTCCCGCGAGAAGGCGCGCCACCGCCGCGAGCGGATCGGGTTCGTCTTCCAGTCCGGCAACCTCATCCCCGCCCTCACCGCGCTCGACCAGCTCCGCTTCGCGCTCGACGTGGCGGGCAAGCGCGCGGGTGACGGGCACGACCCGCGAGAGCTGCTCGACCGGGTCGGCATGGGGCACCGCGCCGGGCACCGCCCCCACCAGTTGTCCGGCGGCGAGCGGCAGCGGGTGGGCATCGCCCGCGCGCTCGTCACCCGCCCGGCCGTGCTGCTGGTGGACGAGCCGACCGCCGCGCTCGACCGCGCCCGCAGTGACGACATCGTCAAGCTGCTCGCGCACGAGACGCACGAGTCCGCCGTGGCCACGATCATGGTCACCCACGATCACGACGTGCTCGGCCACTGCGACCGCGTCCTGTCGATGGTGGATGGGAGACTGTCGGAGTAGGCCGACCATGGTGGAGGAGGGCAGGTGCCACGCATCCAGGCGCCGACCGTCGCCGAGCATCGGGCCGCCCAGCACCGGGCGCTGCTCGACGCGGCCAGGCAGATCCTCGCGGAGACCGGCCGGCCACCGACGCTGACCCGGGTCGCGGCACGCGCCGGGCTGGCCCGGCCCAGCCTCTACCAGTACTTCCGGTCATCGGAGGACCTGCTCAACGCGCTGGTGGAGGACGTCTTCCCTCGCTGGTCGGCCCGGGTCGCCGCCGCGATGGAGGCCGCCGCGACCCCCGCCGACCGCGTGCTCGCCTACGTGCTGACCAACTTCGAGCTCATCACCGAGGGCGAGCACGCGCTGGCCACCGTCCTGGCGGAGGTCGCGCCGGGCGAAGCGGTCGCCGAGCAGAGCCGTGCCATGCACGAGCAGCTGCTGGAGCCGCTGGTGGATGCGCTGCGCCACCTCGGCGTCCCCGCGGTGTCCGAGACGGCCGAGATGATCAACGCCATCGTGTTCGCCGGATCCCGGCTGATCGAGTCCGGCACCGAGCTGGAGACCGTCTGGGAGTCCGCGCGGGCCCTGCTGGAGCCGTTCGTACGCGCCGCGGGCGAGACGACGGCCTGAGCGGGGCCGCCTCGTCTCCACCAGGACGAGACGGCTCGACAGATGTTGCGCCGCCCGCCGGATGCACGCGACGAATACCCGGTCCGTGAGATCCCGCCCCCGCCTAGCATCGTCGGCGAAACGGGCTCTATGCCCGAAAACGGCTTTTGTCGCACTGGGAGCTTTGTTGCCCGCTTCGATGCACTTTCCGCGGTCTGTCGCCTCGCGTTCCGGAGACAACCTCCACCAACTGCCCGAATTCCGTGACACGCAGGTGCTCGGCCTGCTGCCGGACACCCTCGGGGCCGACGCGGACATCACCTTCGGCGAGGTCACGCTCGCGCCCGGCCAGGTCGTGCCCACCCACAGCAACGGGCACGCCGAGGCGATCTTCATCGCCGAGGGCACGCTGCGGCTGTGGCGACCGGGCGGCTCGGTGGAGCTGTCGGCTCCGGGCGCCGCCTACTTCCCGCCCGGAGAGGCGCACTCCATCGCCAACCTCGGCGCCGAGCCCGCGCGCTTCTTCGTCGCCTACGCCACCGGCGGCCACGAGAAGACCGTGACCTCCCGGCTGCTGCCCGACACGGCGCTCGAATCGGGCGCGAACCCGAACACCGCCCCGTCCACGGGGCTGTTCGACCGGTGGGCGGTCGCCGAGGACATGGTCTCGTGGGTCCCGGTCGAGCCGTCGAAGGGGATGCGGCTGCGCTGCCGCTACCTGCTGGAGCCGGCGTCCGGCACCAAGGAGTTCGTGATCGGCACGGCGGGCGTCGACCCGCACCTGCACTACACGATCCACCGCCACGCCCCGGCGGAGATCTACCACGTGCTCGAGGGCACCGCGACGATCTACGTGGGCGACGACGCCTACGAGGTCGCGCCGGGCGACACGGTGTACGTGCCGGCGTGGGCTCCGCACGGCATCGACACCGGCGACTCCGAGCTGCGCATGTACTGGTTCTACACACTCGACGCGTGCGACGGCACCTGGGCCTGGGAGCCGCTGGAGCCGGTCTACTCCACGCCGCCGCGCCGTCCGCTGGAGACGGGCCCCCGCCGGGGATGTCACGTCTGATGGGCCGCACCCTCTTCACCGGCGGCCGGGTCTTCGACGGCACGGGCACCGCTCCCGAAGCCGCCGACGTACTCGTCGAGGACGGCGTCATCGTCGGGGTGGGCACCGAGCTCGCCATCGGCGACGGCGACCGGGTGGTCGACGCGACCGGCCGGATCGTCCTGCCCGGCCTGATCGACACGCACGTGCACCTGACGCTCTCCGACATCAACCTGGTCAACCGCGTCTCCAACCCGTTCTCGCTGCACTTCTTCCAGGCGGTGGTCAACTGCCGCAAGACGCTGGAGACCGGCATCACCACCGTGCGGGACGCGGCGGGCGCCGACCTCGGCCTGAAGCAGGCGCTGGCGCGGGGCCTGATCGAGGGTCCGCGCACCCTGATCGCGGTGAACATGATCAGCCAGACCGGGGGGCACAACGACGGCAACCTGAGCTGTGGCGTGGACCTGGCCCTCTTCGCCCAGCATCCGGGCGTGCCGTCGGGGATCGCCGACGGCCCCGACGAGATGCGCAGGACGGTCCGCACCATGCTGCGGGCCGGCGCTGACGTGATCAAGGTCGCCACCACGGGCGGCGTGCTGTCGCCCTCGGACGATCCGCGCCATGCCCACTTCCGCCCCGACGAGCTCGCCGTGCTGGTCGCCGAGGCCAACGCGGCGCACGTGCACGTGATGGCGCACGCCCAGGGCGTGGAGGGCATCAAGAACGCCGTACGCGCGGGGGTCCGCTCCATCGAACACGGCATCTTCCTCGACGACGAGGCGATCGAGCTCATGCTGGCGCACGGCACCTGGCTGGTTCCCACCCTCATCGCGCCGACGTCGGTCATCGAGGCGGCCCAGCGCGGCGAACTGCACGAGCCCGCCGTGCTCGACAAGGCGCTCGAAGTCGCGTCCGTGCACCGTGACGCCGTCGCCAAGGCCATCGAGGCGGGCGTCGACATCGCGCTCGGCACCGATACCGGAATCGGCCCGCACGGCGACAACCTGCGCGAACTTCCGCTGCTCGCGGAGTGCGGGCTGCCCGCGTACGAGGTGTGGGCCGCGGCCACCTCCCGGGCGGCGGAGCTGCTCGGCCTCTCGGACCGGATCGGCCGCGTCGCGCCGGGCCTGACGGCGGACCTGGTGCTGCTCGAAGGCGAACTAACCGATCTGTCCGACCTGCGCGGCCGGGTGACCGAGACGTGGCAGGCCGGCCGCCGCGTGTACAACCGAAGAGAGGACGGCAACCGCTCATGACCGCCGACCACGCCACCGCGTCCGGGACGAAGGAGACGGGAGCGTCGTCTCTCGCGTCGCTGCGGTCCTTCCAGGACTACCACTGGCTGAAGCTGAAGGTGTTCTACCAGGCGGTCGAGCGCCAGCACGGCGCCCCGGGCCTGGAGGCGATCGCCCGCGGAGTCCGCCAGGAGGGCGTCTTCCGCGGCACCGCCATGCGCGATCAGGCCGCCTCGTTCGTCACCGGCCGCGACCCGGCCGCGCTGCTCGAACACTGGGACAGCGGCGAATGGGAGCTGGCCGCCGCCGACGGCGAGCTCTCGGTCGCCACCGACGGGCCGGCCGTCGTGCTGACCCTGCCGGAGGCTCCCGGCCGGGCGTACCTGACCGAGCAGATCGGCGAGACCGCCGCCCTGTCCGCCCTGCGCCTCTACTGGCCGGAGCTGTCGGCGGGCATCGCGACGGGTTACGGCGCCGGGGTGGGCATCGAGGCCGACGACGTGGCCGCCCGTCCCTGGCGCCTGCGCGTCACGGGGGCCGATCCGGCGCAGCGGGCGCCGCGCCTCGGCGCCCTGGCGGCGGATCCGGTCCGGCTGATCGAGGTGAACCGGCGCACCACCGGCCTGCTCGCGGCGATGCAGATGTACATCTCGCGAGAGCTGGTACGGGCCTACGACGCCTCCGGCGAGGAGACCATCCGGCAGGCGGCCTACCGGTTCGGCGCCGACCGGGGCGGCGCGATCCGCGACCGCATGCTCGCCCTGGGCAAGCCGCTGACCATGGCCAACTTCGCGAGCACCGACGGCCTGCAGGAGCGCGACCCAAGCGAGGCGGTCTTCGTCTTCAAGGAGCGCCAGCACATCAGCGACGGCGCCTACTACCTCGACTGCACCTACTGCCCCCTGGCGGAGGTCTGGGCGTCGGAGGGCGAGGAAGGACTGCGGCTCGGCTACCTGTTCGACTCCTCCAACCACCGGGGGCTCTTCCAGGGCTACAACCCGGAGACCGAGGTGCGCTGGACGTCGGTGAAGTCGCGCGGCGACCAGGTCTGCAGGTTCCGCTTCACCGTTCCCGGGCTGCTCACCGAGGACGATCCCACCCCTGAGGAGTTCGACCGTCTGGGCTAAATATCGCTTTAATAGCTATTTGCCCAGGTGAGGGGGTTTTGCCCCTACGATGGCGGCATGATTGCCGAGCTGCAACGCATCGCCGACCGGTTGGGGGCGGCCCTTGACCGGCCGGTGGCGATCGACGACACGCAGCTCCGGCAGTACGTCTACACCTACCATCCCAGCGGCAACGACCCGGCCCGTGAGCAGGCCATCCTGCGCCGTCACGCCGGCCCCGACATCCTGCGCTGGATCACCGTCCACCGGGCCCCGGAACGCAAGGGCGCCTTCCTGCTCCCCGCCAACCCCGCCATCGGGATGACCTGCCCGCGCTGGGCCGCGGTCGCCCGCGTCGGCGGCAAGGCCGTCGCCTACATCTGGGTGCAGGTCGACGATCCCGAGCTGGCCGAGTCGCGGCGACGCCGGATCGAGGCCGCCGCCGAGAGCGTCGCCGAGGTGTTCCAGCGCCAGCGGCACATCGACGAGCTGCGCAGCCTCAGCGAGCGGGAGAGCCTGATCCGGCTGCTGTCCGACGACATCGAGGCCCGCGTCCGCGCGGTCGAGCGCATCGCCGACGCGGACATCTTCCGGCACGAATGGCCGGCCGCCGTGGCGGTGTTCCTGCCTGTCTCCGGCACCGGGGCCGGGCTGGGCGAGGCCGAGCGGTCGAGCCTGTCGGCGGCCCTCGAATCGGTGCGGATGACCCTTCCCGCGAGGCAGACCCTGAGCCTGGTACGCCAGAACCACGGCCTCCTGGTGATGGCCAGGCCGGACGACGGGGCGGTGCCGAGGCACACCCTGGACCAGAGACTCGCCGAGACGGCCCGGGAGAAGATCGAGCTGGCCCTGTCGGCGACCGGTCCGTTCACCGTCTGGGCCGGCGTGGGCAACGCGTGCCCGCAGCTCACGGAGCTGGTCGCCTCCTACCGCGAGGCGCTGCGCGGCGCCCAGGTGGCCGCCTCCCTCGGCAGCATGGCCCGGACCGTGCACCACAGCGGCCTCGGCGTGTACGCGCGCATCGCCCAGCTCGTGAACGACCAGCCGGAGGAGGTCGTCCTCCATCCCGGCATCCGCCTGCTGATCGACCGGGAGAGCGTGGGCGCCCCGCTGGCCGAGACGCTGGAGGTCTTCCTCGACAACGCCGGAGACGTGGCGCGCTCCGCCCAGCGGCTGCACCTGCACCGCGCCTCGCTCTACGGGCGGCTGCGCCGCATCGAGGAGCTCACCGGCCTGGACCTGGGCAACGGCCACGATCGCCTGGTCGCCCATCTGGAGCTGAAACTGGCCCGGCTCCTGCGGCTGCGTCAGCCGTACGGCGTGGACGCGGCCGGCGCCGCGAGCACCGGCTCCCCCGCGTTAAGCGACACGTAGGCGAGCGTACGCCAACGGCCGGAGACGCCCGCCGGTCATGATCCCCGCCCTCGACGCGCCCGCCGGTTCGCGTCGCGTTGACAAATGTCGCTCCACCCGTCCCGACGTGCAACATCTGTCGGCAGTCAGCGGAAGGTCACTCTGCGAAGATTCCGGCAATCCCACCCCTTCCCTGGAGGTTCGATGACCGCTCTCCACCGGATCCCGCCCCGGCGGGCACTCCGCGCTCCACTGTCGTGTTCCAGGTAGGGGGCGGACGATGAACCGGACGACGAGACTGCTCACCCTCGCGCTGACCGCCACGCTCGCGCTGACCGCGTGCGGTGGCGGCTCCGGCGACGCCGGCTCGGGCGCCGGCCAGACCACCGCCAAGCCCGCCGGCACCTGGGCCAGCGCCGATCCCGCGCTGGCCGAGGAGCTCAAGGCCGCCGGGTTCACCGGCCCGCTCAAGGGCGCGACCGACCTCACGATCGGCATGCCGTGGGCGGTGGACGAGGGCGGCAAGCCCGCCGGGCTCGACATCGACCTGGGCGAGGCCCTGGGCGATGTGCTGGGCACCGAGATCGACCTGCAGAACACCAGCTTCGACAGCCTGATCCCCGGGCTGGCGGCGGGCCGCTACGACGTGACGATCTCCGCGATGCTGGACAACAAGAAGCGCCAGGAGCAGGTGGACTTCGTCGACTTCATCATCGACTCCTCCGGCTTCGTCGTCACCGCCGACAGCGACATCGACGACCTGACGCTGGAGACCAGCTGCGGCCGGACCATCGGCGTGGTGCGGGGCAGCGCCGAGGAGATGTACCTGTCGGAGCAGAGCACCAAGTGCGAGCAGGCCGGCAAGCCCGCCGTCAAGCTGCAGGTGTTCCAGCAGCTCCAGCAGGCCATGCTGGCCGTCACCAGCGGCCGCATCGAGGCGCTGTGCGGCGACAGCCTGCAGAACGCCTACCTGGAGGCCAAGCCCGACTCCAAGATCAAGCAGGTCGGTGAGGCGATCAACGAGGCGCCGGTGGGCATGGCCCTGCCGAAGGGCAGCAAGCTCGTGCCGGTCCTGCAGAAGGCCCTGCAGAAGCTCGTCGACGACGGCGCCTACCTCAAGATCCTGGAGAAGTACGGCGTCGCGGACGGCGCGCTGACCAAGATCACTGTGAACGATGCCCGAAGCTGACCGTACGACCTCCCTGGACGACGGCAACGTGGCAGGGGACCCGCGGGGGCACGGCGACGACGTACGCGCCGTGCCGCTGCGGCACCCCGGCCGCTGGGTCGCCTCGGCACTCGTGCTCGTCGTCGCGGTGGCGGTCGCCTCCTCCCTCGTCACCAACGAGCGCTTCCAGTGGGACGTCGTCGGGGAGTACTTCTTCTCCTCGGCGATCCTGTCCGGCCTGTGGACCACGCTCTGGCTGACCGCGGTGTCCATGACCATCGCGGTGGTCCTCGGCATCATCATCGCGTTGATGCGGCTCTCGCCGAATCCGGTGCTGAAGGGCGGCGCCAACCTCTACACGTGGTTCTTCCGCGGCACCCCGCTGCTGGTTCAGCTGATCTTCCTGTTCAACATCTCCGCGCTGTATCCCGTGCTGACCGTCGGCGTGCCGTTCGGCCCCAAGTTCTTCGACATCCCGGCCAACGACATCCTCACTCCGGCGCTGGTCGCCATCATCGGGCTGTCGCTCAACGAGGCCGCCTACATGGCCGAGATCGTGCGGGGCGGCATCAACTCCGTCGAACACGGCCAGACCGAGGCCGCCCAGGCGCTCGGCCTGCGCCGCTCGGTCATCATGCGGCGCATCGTGCTGCCGCAGGCCATCCGGGTCATCCTGCCGCCCACCGGCAACGAGACGATCTCGATGCTGAAGTACACCTCGCTGATCAGCGTGATCGCGATGCCCGAGTTGCTCTACTCGGCACAGGTCATCTACTCGCGGACCTACGAGACGATCCCGCTGCTGATGGTGGCCAGCCTCTGGTACCTCATCGTGACCAGCGTGCTCACCCTCGGCCAGACCTATCTGGAACGCAGGACGTCCCGCCACCGGCGGACGACCGAGACCTTCGCCGGCGGCCTGCTGCGCCGGCTCCGGCCGCACGACACGCGGGTGACCGCGGGGAGGGAACGCCCATGACGACATCCGAAGCGTCCGCGTCCCCGCCCGCGGTCCGCATCCGCGGCGTCCGCAAGTCCTTCGGCCGGCTCGAAGTGCTGCGCGGCATCAACCTGGAGGTGTGGCCCGGCGAGGTCGTCTGCCTGATCGGGCCGTCCGGCTCGGGCAAGTCCACGCTGCTGCGCTGCGTCAACCACCTGGAGAAGGTCGACGGCGGCCGGATCGAGGTGGACGGCGAACTCGTCGGCTACCGCCGCAAGGGCGACAAGGTCTACGAGCTGAAGGACCGCGAGATCTGCCGCAAGCGCGAGCAGATCGGCATGGTCTTCCAGCAGTTCAACCTCTTCCCCCACATGACCGTCCTCGGCAACGTCGTCGAGGCGCCAGTACGGCTCGGCAAGATGCGGCAACGGGAGGCCGAGGCCGCCGGTCGCGAACTGCTGGCCAGGGTCGGTCTCGCGGAGAAGGAGTCGGCGTACCCGAGGCAGCTCTCCGGGGGCCAGCAGCAGCGGGTGGCGATCGCCCGCGCGCTGGCCATGCGCCCGCGCCTGATGCTCTTCGACGAGCCGACGTCGGCGCTGGACCCGGAGCTGGTGGGCGACGTCCTGGCGGTGATGGGCGACCTGGCCCGGGACGGCATGACCATGATCGTGGTCACCCACGAGATGGGGTTCGCCCGCGAGGTCGCCGACCGGGTGGTGTTCATGGACCAGGGGCGGCTCGTCGAGCAGGGCCACCCGTCCGAGATTTTGGAGCGCCCGAGCCACGAACGGACCCAGGCCTTCCTGCGCCGGGTCCTCTAGCTCGGGACACAGGAAGGAGACAACGATGACCGCACGCGAGGAATGGCTGCGCGCGCACGACGTGGCGCACCTCAAGGAGCCCGGCATCGTGCTCAACGGCAGGTTCGAGGACCGCTTCGAGCCCCGGGTGTGGAACTGGCTGCGTCCTTGGGACTTCGACTCGTCCTTCGACGTCGGTCTGGTGGGTGTGGGCCTGTCGACGACCTCGATCCTGCCGACGAGCTGTTTCGCGGCGCCGGACGCGCTGCGGCTGTCCACGCCGTCCTTCACCACCTACAGCCCCGACTTCGACGTGGACCTGGCCAGCATGACGGCCCGGGATCTCGGCGACATCGCCGTGCCGGTGCTGGACCAGTACGAGGGCCTGCGGCGCATCGAGGACACCATGTCCGCGCTGTGGCGGGCCTCGGGTGACTCGTTCCTGGTGCTGATCGGCGGCGACCACGCCATCACGGCGCCGGCCGCGCGCGCCTTCGCCCGCACCCACCCCGGGCAGAAGCTCGGCCTCATCCACTTCGACGCGCACAACGACGTACGGGTCATGGACCACGGCCCGACCAACGGCACGCCCATCCGCCAGCTCCTCGAATCCGGTCTCCCCTTCTCGGGCAAGAACCTGGTGCAGGTCGGCATCCACGGCTTCATGAACGCCAGCTACTACAAGCGGTGGGTCGAGGGACAGGGCGGCACCATCATCACCGGCCGCCAGGTGCGCCGGACGGGCATCGACGCCGTGATCGAGCAGATGGTGCGGATCGCCGGCGACGGCACCGACGCGATCTACGTCACCGTGGACGTCGACGTGCTGGAGCTCGGCTACGCGACCGGCACCGGAGCGGCCACCCCGGAGGGCCTGCACCCGGTCGACCTGTACGAGGCGCTGTACGCGCTGGGCCAGCACCCGAAGGTGGCGGCGATCGACTTCGTGGAGCACGACCCGTCCCGGGACGTCTCCGCGATGACGGGCCGCACCATGACCGGGGGCCTGCTCAGCTTCCTGGCCGGCCTCTTCCTGCGCCGCAACGACGGCTGGCGCGGCTACGACCCGACCCCCATCACCCACGAGGACTGACGATCCGCCGCCCGTGAGCCGGAGGGCAGTTCCGGGTCGGCGAGCCGCTCCAGCAGCAGCCTGAGCAGCGGGGTGATCTCGACGCCGATGGGCGTGGGAGAGATCGCGGTCATGCTGCCGAAGCCGAAGAAGTTGGCGCCGCACCAGGTGCCGGCGATCGCCGAGCCGGAGTGCAGCGTGCCCGCGGGCATCCACAGCCCCAGGGACGGGTGACCGTCCAGACCTCCGCCCCCGCCACGGCCGTGGACGCGCCCCGCTCGTTCCAGAGCAGCTCGTGGAAGGGGTGGGAGTGCTCGTTCCAGGTGGTGTCGCGGGCGATGGTCTCGCTCCAGCCGAGGATCACGAACGGCGTCTCGACCGACCCCGCCGCGAGGGCGGGCAGGATGGATGCGGGCCTCTCTGGTCATGGGAGGACGCGGTGGAGCGCGAGCGGCATTCCCCCACCCTAGTGAGCGCGGCAGCACGACGACCGGGCGGCACCCTCGGGCTCCCCAGCCGGGAAAATCGTGAAACGCCCGGCTTGACTAGGCTTGGGGGGTGAACCCTTCTGAAATCCGTACGGTGGCGACCGAGGCCGAGCTCCGGGAGATCGTAGTGGAGCCGAGGCAGAACGCCTGGGACAAGGACATCGGCCGGATCGACGAGCACGCGCGCACGATCATCGCCCACTCTCCGTTCGTCCTGCTGGCGACCTCCAACGCGGACGGAGCCTGCGACCTCTCGCCGCGAGGGGACCCCGCCGGGTCGGTCCTGGTCCTCGACGACCACCGGCTGGTGCTCGCCGACCGGCCCGGCAACCACCGGCTCGACAGCCTCCGCAACATCGTGCACAACCCCCACGTCGGGCTGCTGTTCATCGTGCCGGGGATGAACGAGACACTGCGCGTCAACGGCCGCGCGACGCTCGTGTCGGACGCCCCGTTCTTCGACGACCTGACCGTCCAGGGCAAGCGGCCGCGGCTGGCGGTGCTCGTCGACGTCGAGGAGCTGTACATGCACTGCGCGAAGGCGTTCCTGCGCTCGTCGCTGTGGCGGCCCGAGACCTGGCCGGATCGCGGCGGCCTGCCCACGCTCGGCCGGATCGCCAAGGACCAGCTGCGCATCAAGGGCGTATCCGCCAAGGAGCTCGACGAGGGGCTCGACCTGGACGCCAGGACGAACCAGTACTGACGTCCCGCGCACTCAGTTGGTCACCCAGCGACGCGAAAGGCCGCTTCCCACGACTGGGAAACGGCCTTTGACCTGGGTGGTGTGTTCACTAGTGGGGGTGAGCTGGGGCGGGGCGGAGCCTGGAAGATCGCCTTACGAGATGGAGATGATCGTTTCCGGGCCCCCACCACGGACTCGACTTCACCGACAGCGCCGAGATCCCGGTATCGGGATCGGTCAGTCGTTGCGGGGTTTGCTGAACTCTTCGATCAGCACGGGATACTGCTCCCCACCGTGTCCGGCGGCGATCGAGCGGTCGGCCATCGCCTTGATCAACTTCGGCAGTTCGGCGTTGACCCCCACTGCCTCGCTCTCCTCGATCAGGTGTGCCATCGCCCGCACGTCGGTCTCCAGGGCCGACACCTCGGCCGGGAAGGAGCCACTGTCGATCTGCTCGGCATATCCGGGCAGCCATTCGGCCACACCGGCGGCGATCTGCCGCGCGAACGGCGCATACGTCGCGGCGTCAACACCGGCCGTCCTGAGCAGGGCCGTGCCGTGGAGCCAGGCGTTCAGGACGCTCCACATCATGGCGAGGCCGGCCACGTCGTACAGGGACGCCAGCCCATGGTCCGCACCAAGGTAGGTGACGGTGCCGAGCGCGTCGAGCGTTGCCTTGTGGATCTCGAAGCCCGACCGCGGCCCGCTGTGCAGAATCACCGCCTCGGCGGTCCCGATCGCCGGCGGGATGGCCATGATGGCCCCGTCCAGGTAATGGGCGCCACGCTGCTCGGCCCATTGGGCGGCTTCCCGGGCCTGGGCCGAGTCGCCCGAGGTCAGATTGATCAACATCTTGCCGTCCAGCTCGCTGTCGCTCACACCGAGCAGCTCGTACACGGCCTGGTAATCGGTGACGCAGACGATCGTCAGGGAACCAGCCCTGAGCGCGTCGCCGACCGTTGGCGCCAGCCGTGCCCCCTCGGCCACCAGCTGGTCGGCCTTGGAGGTGGTGCGGTTCCACACGGTGGTGGGATGCCCGGCTTTCAGGAACGCGCCGGCGAGTGCCCGGCCCATCAGTCCGAGTCCGATGACTGTCACGGGTGTATCCGTTTTGCGGTTCATGGCAGCATCGTCAACGTTGATACCGGTGTGAAGGTCAAGTGAGGGTTCGATGCTGATCGGGGAACTTAGTCGTCGGACGGGCGTCAACGCCCATCAGTTGCGCTACTACGAGACCCAGGGTCTGCTGGAGGCGGACCGGGGCGCGAACGGTTACCGCGAGTACGACGAGAGCGCCGTGCTGCGGGTGAAGCAGATCCGGCACCTGCTTGGTGCGGGCTTGTCCTCTGAGGACATCGCGTACCTGCTGCCCTGCGCGGTCGGTGAGGCCCCGGAGCTGCTCGGATGTCCCGAGTTGCTGGCCGCGATGCGGTCACGGCTGCAGCGCCTGGACGATCAGATGGCAAGGCTCGCCCAGTCCCGCGACGCGCTCACCCACTACATCGACGCAGCCGATCGAATGGCCGGCGAGAGCTACCCGCCCTTTGACGACGCTGACCAGGAACCCGTCCCCGCCTGAGCCATCTGTTGGGTTTCGGCAAGGGGCCCAGGGGGCGTTCAAGCTCACCTGTCAGTCCCCTCAAACCGGGGAGACGGTCCTGCGCCGCAGCAGCGCTCTGGAGCGCCGTCAGATCAGCAGGAGAGTCTTGCCCAGGGCACTTCGCGACTCGATCGTGGCGTGCGCGTCCGCAGCGCGCTCCAAGGGGAAAGTCTGCCCGATGATCGGCTGGATCCGGCCCGCCGCCGCTTCCGACATCACCCGCTCGGCCCAGCCTCGCATCTTCGGCCCGAAGCCGAAGAGCTGCTCGATCCCGATCACCTCGACTCCGCGTCGTCGCGCCTGGGCAGGATCGATCTCCGTGACGTGACCGCTGGAAGCACCGTGGACGGAGAAGCGGCCGCCGACCGCCGTCACCTCGAACGCGGCCTGGCCGATCGCTCCGCCGACCCCGTCGAACACCACATCAGGACCCGCACCACCGGTGGCCTCGCATACCTGCTTCGCCCAATCCGGGTCCGAGTAGTCGACCGCGGCATCCGCGCCCAGATCACGGACCATCTCCAGCTTCCGTGCACCGCGCGCGGCTCCCACGACCCTGGCGCCTGCCGCCCGGACCAACTGCACCAGCAGAGTACCGACACCTCCGCCTGCCGCCTCGACCAGCACCCACTCCCCGGGAAGAATCCGAGCTCCCTCGACCAGCCCCAGTGCGGTGCCGCCGTCGGTATGCAGAGCGGTGGCCTCGGGCAGCCTCAGCCCATCCGGCACCGGAATCAGATTCTGCACCACGGCCACCGCACGCTCGGCGAACCCGCCGGTCTCCCCCACATCGGCGAGGACACGCCGTCCGGACCAGCTCGGATCCACGCCCTCCCCGACCGAACCCACCTGGCCGGCCACCGTACCGCCCGGCACGTACGGCAGTGCGGGTCTGTCATGCCACTTGTCGACCCCACGCCGGATCTGCGTCTCGACAAACGTGATGCCCGCAACGGATACGTCGACCACTACCTGTCCCGGTCCGGCGACCGGCTCCGGCGCCTCACCTGGAACCAGAACCTCAGGACCTCCGAAACGTGTCGCCCGCACCACTCGCACGTCGATCACTCCCCTGCGCTCAGCTTGTCCGACAGCGACGCAGAGCACTCTTCACCCTCAACCGAGGTTGAGGTCAAATGATGATGTACTACGGCATGCGGCCCTGCACCGGTCGCGGACGAGCCGCATCCGCCTGCCACACACCACCTGTCGGCGGCGAGCAAGCCACCGTCGGACCGCCGACCTGCCCCTGCTCTGCCCCGGTACGACGAAAGCCCGGCTCCATGTTCTGGAACCGAGCTTTCGACCTGGTGGATGATGTGGAGCTATGGGGATTCGAACCCCAGACCTCCTCCATGCCATGGAGGCGCGCTACCAACTGCGCCATAGCCCCTGGTCACCGCCACGAGTCTGCTCGCGGGCGGCGCTCCGGCAGCATATATCCAACCCCGGGATTCGCCTAATCGCACGGGGCCGCGCACCATGCGGCCCGTGCTCATGTGTCATCAGGCCACGGCGTCGGGACGGTCGTCGCTGTTGACGGGCTCCGGCAGCGTGCCCGCGTTGTGCTCCAGGAGGCGCCACCCCTTGCGCCCCTCCTGCAACACCGACCACGAGCAGTTGCCCAGCCCGCCCAGGGCCGGCCAGAGCTGCTCGGGCAGGCCGAGCAGCTCGCAGATGCCGAGCCGCAGCGCGGCGCCGTGCGAGGCGACGACCAGCAGGCCGTCGTCCTCCAGCCGGGACGCCCAGCGGCGCATGGCCGCGGCCACCCTCAGGGCGACGTCACCGACCAGCTCGCCGTCGGGCGCCTCCCAGGCCACGTACTCCTCCGGCCAGCGGGCGGCGATCTCCTCGCGGGTGAGCCCCTCCCACTGGCCGCCGCCCCGCTCTCGGAAGTCCTTGTCGACCAGCACGTCCAGGCCGGCGATCCGGCCGAGCGCGAGCGCGGTGTCGTTGGCCCGTTGCAGGTCGGAGGAGACGATCAGCGTCGGACGCAGCGACGCCAGCAGGGAGGCCGCCCTGGCCGCCTGGGCCTGGCCGGTCTCGTCGAGCGGGATGTCGGAGTGGCCCTGGAAGCGCTGTTCGACGTTCCACAGTGTCTGGCCGTGCCGCAGGCAGACGATGCGCCTGCTCAAGTGCGGGCCCGCTGGATGTTGGCCTGCATCACGCTCTCCGGCAGCGCGATGGCCGGGCAGTCCTTCCACAGGCGCTCGAGCGCGTAGAAGGTGCGGTCCTCCTCGTGCTGGACGTGCACGACGATGTCGATGTAGTCGAGGAGCACCCAGCGGCCTTCGCGCTCGCCCTCGCGGCGCACCGGCTTGGCGTCGGCCTCGGTGCGCAGCTTGTCCTCGATCTCGTCGACGATGGCGCGTACCTGGCGGTCGTTCGTGGCGGAGCAGAGCAGGAACGCGTCGGTGATGACGAGCTGCTCGCTCACGTCGTAGGCGAGGATGTCATCGGCCAGCTTGTCGGCCGCGGCTTCGGCGGCGATCTGCACCAGCTGGACGGCTCTCTCAGATGCGGTCACGATGCGGGTCTGTCCTCCTGTGTCGGCAGCATGCCCTTGCCCCCGAGCCTACCCTTCCCGGCACAGACACCTCACGTACGGCTCGAAGACCCTAGGCGCCCGCGGCCCGGTAGAGCCCGCGCTTGTTGATGTACTGGACGATGCCGTCGGGCACCAGGTACCAGATCGGCTCCCCCTTGGCCACACGCTGCCTGCACTCCGACGACGAGATGGCCAGGGCCGGGATCTCCAGCAGCGTGACCTTGCCCTCGGGCAGCCCGGGATCGTGCAGGGTGTGCCCGGGCCTGGTGCAGCCGACGAAGTGGGCGAGCTCGAACAGCTCGTCGGCGTCCTGCCAGGTGAGGATGGCGCCGAGCGCGTCGGCACCGGTGATGAAGTAGAGCTCGCAGTCGTGCCGGTAGATGTCCGAGACATCGCGCAGGGTGTCGATGGTGAAGGTCGGCCCGGGGCGGTCGACGTCGACCCGGCTGACCGAGAAACGCGGGTTCGACGCCGTCGCGATGACCGTCATCAGATAGCGGTCCTCGGGCGCCGACACCTCGCGCTCCGCCTTCTGGTACGGCCTCCCCGTCGGCACGAAGACGACCTCGTCGAGGTCGAAGTGATGGGCCACCTCACTGGCGGCGACCAGGTGGCCGTGGTGGATGGGATCGAACGTCCCGCCCATGACACCAACGCGTCGCTTCCCCTGAGCGCCAGGCGCGTTCATCATGAAACGGACCTTACGCGGAAGCCGCGACCCAACATGATGGCACCCCCCTTCGTGATGAACGCGCATCCCTTCCCCGGCGGACGTAGCATGCCGGGCATGACGACCACCCCGGACCGCAACCGCGTCCAACTGCCCGGCATCTCGTCCCGTGCCTACGAACACCCCGCAGACCGGTCGGCTCTGGTCGCTCTGCGTAAGTTGAGCGGGTTCGACACGGTCCTCAAGCAGATGTCCGGCCTGATCAGCGAGCGCCGACTGCGCCTGATGTACCTCGCGTCGGCCGTGCGCGTGAGCGAGACCCAGTTCCGCTCCCTCTACGACATGGGCCGCGACGCCGCCTACACCCTCGACCTGCACCGGATCCCCGAGATCTACGTTCAGCAGGACCCCCAGGTGCAGGCGAAGGCCATCGGCTTCGACGACCCGTTCATCGTCGTGACCACCGGCCTGCTCAACCTCATGAACGAGGAGGAGCAGCGTTTCGTCATCGGCCACGAGACCTCGCACATCCTGTCGGGTCACGCGGTCTACCGGACGATGCTCGACATCCTCACCCGCCTCGCCACCCGCGTCGCCTGGATCCCGCTCGGCTACATCGGCCTGCGCGCGATCGTCGCGGGGCTCGAAGAGTGGTATCGCAAGTCCGAGCTGTCCTCCGACCGCGGCGGCCTGCTCACCGGCCAGGACCCCGAGGCGGCCAAGCGCGCGCTGATGAAGCTCGCCGGCGGCGACTACACACACGAGATGAACATCGAGGCGTTCCTGGAGCAGTACCACGAGTACGACACCGCAGGCGACCTGCGCGACGGCTTCCTCAAGGTCCTCAACCTGCTCGGCACCACCCACCCGTTCGCCGTGGTGCGCGTGGCCGAGCTGGACAAGTGGCACCGCAGCGGCGACTACGACCGCATTCTCGGCGGCGACTACCCGCGCAGGGAGGACGACGCCAACGCCAGGGTCACCGACGAGGTCAAGGCGGCGGCCGAGTCCTACCGCGAGTCCTGGTCACAGTCGCAGGACCCGTTCATCGGCGTGCTGCGCGACGTGGCCGAGGGCGCGGTCAACGCGGGCGAGCGCATCTTCAACCGCTTCTCCCGCCGTGACGGCGGCCAGGGCTGATCCGTCCGAGCAGCAGGGGTCAGAGCAGCAGGGCGATCGCGCGTACGGCAGCCGCGCACAGGGCGACGAACCCGCCCAGCACGGCCAGTGCGCGCAGCCCTTCCCGGCGCAGCTCCGGCAGGTGCTCGCCGATCCGCTCGATCTCGCGGCCGGTGATGCCGCCGCACAGCATGCCGAACACCACGCCGGCGGCGGTGACCGGAGCGGGCTGCAGCCACCAGTCGGCGGCGATCTGACCGCCGCCGATGAGCCAGAGCGCTCCGCCGGCCGCCACCGAGACGGGCACACCCGGCCACACCACCGCGGTCACGGCCGACCCGGCGAGCGCGAAGGGGAACAACAGCACCCGCAGTGCCGTCCGCCACCGCCGTGACGTGCGTTTCCGCACCATCCAGTGGCTCATCCAGACCAGCCTGATGAGCACCACGAACACCGCGGTGATGACGATGGTCGCGATCGGCCAGATCACGGACGCCACCACACACGGCACGGCCAGCACGGCCAGCAGCAGCAGCGCCGTGTTGCCCGCCGGCAGCGTGGTGGCGCCCGACTCGGCGCGGCGCTGCTTGGCGGTGCCGGTCGCGGCCTTGGTCCGGGCCCGTCCTGCTTTGGCGGCCTCCGCCGCACGAGCCCGGACCCTGGCGTCATTGACCCGTCCGCGTGGCGCGGGCACCTTCCCCTCGGCGGCCGTGCGCGTCCGGGCCGCCCCCTCGGTCGCCGTACGGCTCCGCGCCGGCCCCTCGGCGGCGGCGCGACTCCGCGCCGTTCCGTCGGCGGCCGCACGGCCGCGCGCTCCCGCGGCGGCGGCGAGCTGGA
>NZ_BMNH01000043.1 GCF_014646355.1 Nonomuraea cavernae | reverse complement strand
ACTTGGCTCTTCTTGGTCGTTGAACCAACTACCGGAGACCTCGTCGGTTATCGATCACCGCCACGCCGCAAGTTTCAAAGATCCTTTTGAAACGCGGCCTAGGCGCGAAAGGGACCACGGCTGGTGGGTCCAGCCATGGGCCCACCAGCCGTGGCCCTTTCACCACGCGAAGGTCTCACGGCTGAGACCATCCGGACCTGGAAGACCGCACAAACCGCCCTGTGGCACCATCCTGTTCGGGTAGTCTCATCAGTGAGACTATCGGAGCGGACATGGAACCTTTCATCGGCAGGACACGGGAACTGGCTGTGCTGAAGCGCGCCCTGGAGAAGACGGGCGCCAGCCGCTTCCAACGCCCCGGACGTGCGCTGCTCATCCGGGGGCGTCGGCGCGTGGGGAAATCGAGACTCGCGGAGGAGTTCATCAGGCGAGCCCGGCTCCCCCACGTCTACTACACGGCGACAGGCCAGACACTGGGCGAGGAGCTCCGCACTTTCAGCGAAGAAGTGCGCACGTCCGACCTGCCTGACGCGGCCACCTTCGGCACACAGCCGCAGCCAAGATCGTGGCTCGACGCGCTCACCCTCCTGGCGCGCACCCTGCCCGAGGACTCGCCCAGCATCGTGGTGATCGACGAGCTGCCTTATCTGATCAAGATAGATCCATCCTTCGAGAGCGTCCTTCAGAAGGTCTTCGACAAGGAGTTCTCGAAGCGGCCCGTGCTGTTGCTGCTCATTGGCTCGGATCTGTCCATGATGGAGGCGATCAATACCTACGACCGGCCCTTCTACCAGCGTGCCGTAGATTTCGTGGTCAATCCCCTCACGCCTCATGACCTCGGTCAGGCACTGAGCCTGCCGGCGGTGGAAGCGTTCGACGCCCACCTGGTCTCCGGCGGGCTGCCGATGATCTGCGAGGAGTGGCCCGTAGGCGGCTCGCTCTGGGACTACCTGGAGCAGGCGGTCGCAAACCCGCTGTCGGCCCTGATCGTCAGCGGGGAGCGAGGGCTGGCCGCGGAATTTCCCCCCGAGGCCCTGGCCCGCCAGGTCCTCACCGCGGTCGGATCGGGTCAGCGCACGCATGCCAATATCGCCGCCGCCACGCGGGACATCTCACGTGCGACGATGAACCGCGCGCTCCAGCTTCTGGTGGAGAAGCGGATGATCGCAGTAGAAAGACCGCTGTCGACCCGGCCGTCTCGGGAGACGCGCTACCACGTCATCGACACGCACCTCCGCTTCTGGATCCCGTTCATCGGCGCCCGCCTGACCGATGTCGAGCGTGGGCGTGGAGACCGGATCCTGGAACGCATCCGCAAATCGTGGACGTCGTGGCGGGGGATGGCCGTGGAGCCGCTCATCCGCGAGTCGCTGCGGCGGATGGACGGGATGCCCGAGGGCACCGGCGCCGTGGGCGGCTACTGGACCAGGACCAACGATCCTGAGATCGACCTCGTTGGCACCGACCGGGAGCCGGTGGCCAAGAAGATCACGATGGTCGGGTCGATCAAGTGGCTGGAGAACCGGCCGTTCGACCACCATGACCTGAGCGAGCTGATCGTCCACCGGTCCAAGATGCCCGGGGCCGACACCTCCACGCCGCTCTACGCGGTCTCGCGCAGCGGGTGCGACGTGGAGGGGGTCAGGCACGTGACGCCCGAGGAGTTGCTGGACGCCTGGCGCTAGGCGACGCGGACTCCTGGTCGATGACGCCGACGAGCTGGTCCGGGTGGCCGTGGCGGGTCACGGTCGTCGGGCATTGTCGTCCTCCTTCACTCACCTGTACGACGCGGATGCCCAGAACTCGTCGGCAGGCCGAAGAACGGGAACAACCGGGTGTCCAGGTAGGTCGTCGTCCCGGTGACGAAACCCCGCTCGACCTCGAGCACCACCAGGGCGAACGGCTCCTCTCGTACGTACTGGCCGAAGGCGGGCGAGCCGTTGGCCCGGACCGGGACCAGCCGGGAGCCACCGCAGGGCGCGTCGGCGCCGAGCATGGCCTTGCGGATCTCCTCGCGCCCACGCAGCCACCACGCGAACGGCGGCATCGACATCGTCGCGTCCTCGTGCAGCAACGAGACGAGCGCGTCGACGTCGTAGCGTTCGAACGCGTCCACGTAGCGGGCCAGCAACCGCTCGTCCACCTCCTGCCGCGGCTCCGGAGAGGCGGGCAGAGCGGCCCTGGCCCGCTGCAACGCGCTGTTGACCGCGGCGACGCTGCCGCCGAGCAGTCCGGCCACCTCGGCCGCGCTCCAGCGCAACACGTCGCGCAGGATCAGGACGGCCCGCTGACGAGGCGGCAGGCACTGCAGCGCGGCGACGAACGCCAGCCGTACCGTCTCCTTCGCGACGGCGAGCTCGGCGGGGTCGGCGGGCAGCACCCGGCCGTCGGGCACCGGCTGGACCCACCTGTGGTCCGGCAGCGGCGCGCCGAGGTCGGCGCCGGGCGACGAGGCGGGGCCGAGGTCCATCGCCCGCGCCCGGCGCTGGGCGCCGCGCAGCATGTCGAGGCAGACGTTCGTGGCGATGCGGAACAGCCACGGACGCAGCGGCGCACGGGCGGGGTCGTAGCCGCCGCGCCAGGCCTTGACCAGCGTCTCCTGCACGGCGTCCTCGGCCTCGAACCCGGAGCCGAGCATGCGGTAGCAGTAGCCGGTCAGCTCGGTCCGGTGCGCCTCCAGCTCGGTGGCGTCCACTAGGCCGGGACCACCTCGATCTGGAGCTCGGTCACCCACTCGTCGAGGTCGTCCGGGCAGTGCAGGGAGATCTCCCTGGCCAGGGCGACCGACCGGTAGCCGTTCTCCTCGATCCAGTGGGCCAGCGTCTGGAACGTCGTCCCGACCCCGTCCATGGAGCCGTGGTGGATGATCGTGGCCGCGGTCTCGACGCCGGGCAGGACGACCACCTCGAAGTCCTCGTCGTCGTGCGGGCCGGCGGAGACGGGGAACGCGGTGTGCACGCGCACGGTGCCGTCGTCCTCCGGGACGTAGTAGGCGATGCCGGGTCCTGTGATCGGCACGCCGGCGGACTCCAGCCGCGCGCAGATCTCGGCGAAGAGCGGCTTGATGACCGGGCCGATGTCCTCGGGCTGGTAACTCGCCGCGGTGGCGCTGAGCTGGGCGACCGTGATCGGGTCAAGCTTCTTGACCATGACTTCCTCGGGGTGCATGTATCCCTCTGTCTCGATGGTGCGGAGTCTCGCCTCGACCACGCGCAACCTGGCCAGGTCGGCGCTGATCTGCGCTTCCAGCTGGGCGCGGCGCAGCCGTACCATCCCGTGGAGCTCTGCCGCGGTCACCTTGTCGTCGAGGATCGCCCTGACCTGCTCCAGCGTGAAGCCGAGGTTCTTGATCGCGACGATGCGGTTGAGCCGGGACAGCTGCGTGGCCTGGTAGGAGCGGTACCCCGTGGCGGGGTCCACGTGCGCGGGTCGCAACAGCCCGATCGCGTCGTAGTGGCGCAGCATGCGCACCGACACGAGCCCGAGCCTGGCGAAATCTCCGATGCTGAACATGACCTCTCCAGGTGTACGGGCTCACACGGTGTCAGGGTCAACACTAGGCAGGTTCCCTTTGATGGGTTATGTTCCATTTTGTGATGACCGAACGTTCGGTAGGTACGACCCTGGAGGGTTACCTCACCGACCGCGACGCCGACGCGCGCGTGCGGATCAGGACGGCCGCCGTGCTGCTGTTCGCGCGGCAGGGCTATGCCGCGACGACCATCAGGGACCTCGCGCGGGCCATCAACATGACCAACGCCGGGATCTACCACCACGTGTCGAGCAAGGAGGCCCTCCTCGCCGACCTGATGCGGGCCGGGCACCGCGGGCTGATCGACTCGACCGACCGGATGCTGGACGGCGCCCGGCGGCCGGTGGACCGGCTCGCCCTGCTGATCAGCTCACTGACCGCCATCCACGCGCTGAATCCGATGCTCACCCGGGTGATGGACGGCGAACTCCGCTCCCTCACCCCCGGATCGACCGCCCAGGACGAGATCATCGCGCTGCGCGACGCCTACGAGGACCACTGGCGACGCGCCCTCGACGACGGGGTCTCGGCGGGCGCCTTCCGCGTCACCGACCGGAGGCTGACCCGCCTCGCCCTGATGTCCATGTGCACCGGCACCAGCGAGTGGTATCGCCCCGACGGCGACTCCACGCTGGAGCAGGTGTGCGCCGAATTCGTGGCGATCGGCCTGGCCGCGGTCCGCGCGCCCGCCCAGGCGGTCGCGACGTGCGACTTCTCCCTGCTGCCGGCCTTTCCGTGGGAGCCGCCGAATGTCTGACACGATCCCCGACTTACTCAGATACGCCGCCAGAACGTACGGGCAGCGCGAGTTCCTCCGCTTCCCGAACACGTCGCTGAGCTTCGCCGAGACCGACGAGCGGAGCGACCGGCTGGCCGGGGCGCTGGCCGCCAAGGGCGTGCGGCCGGGCGACCGGGTGGCCGTCATGATGGAGAACGTCCACGAATGGCCGCTGAGCTGGCTGGCCATCCTCAAGGCCGGAGCGGTCACGGTGCCGGTGAATGCCCGCTATCGCGCGGCCGACCTGGAGCACGTGCTGCGCGACTCGGGGGCCGTGGCCACCCTGACCACCTCCGAGCACGTCGCCCACATCCCGGGCACGGTCCACGACGTGCGGGACCTCGCCGCCGGCCGGTGGAGTCCGCCCGAAATTTCCACCGAACCGAACGATGTAGCGAATTTTCAGTACACGTCGGGGACCACGGGATTCCCCAAAGCGTGCATGCTCACCCACGACTACTGGCTCAGAACCGCCCGGATCGTCGCCGACCAGATCAGACTCCGCGACGACGACGTCATGCTGATCGCCCAGGCCTACTCCTACATGGACCCGCAGTGGACCATGCTCCTCTGCCTGCTCGGCGGCATCCCCCAGGTAGTGCTCCCCCGCTTCTCCGCCTCGGGCTTCTGGCCGTCGGTCCGCGAGCACGGCGCGACCCTGACCTACGTGCTGGGGACGATGCCGATGCTGATGTTCAAGCAGCCGCCGCACCCCCTGGACCGCGACAACCGGATGCGGCTCGTGCTCTGCTCCGGTATCGCCCTCGACCTGCACGCCACCTTCGAGGAACGCTGGGGCGCGCCCTGGCGCGAGCTCTACGGCTCCACCGAGTCCGGCGCCGACCTGCTGGTCGCCCCGGAGGCCGCCGAAACGGTCGACACCGGCGCCATGGGCCTGCCACCCGCCGGCAAGGAGGTCATGATCGCCCGGCCGGGCAGCGTCCCGCCCGAAGAGGTCCCCCACGGGCGGCAGGGCGAGATCGTGGTGCGGGGCACACCGATGATGAAGGGCTACTGGAACCATCCCGAGGCCACCGCCCAGGCCTTCCAGGGCGGCTGGTACCACACCGGTGACCTGGGCTTCCGCGACGACGACGGCTACATCCACCACTCGGGGCGGATCAAGGACATGGTCCGCAGGGGCGGCGAGAACATCTCCTGCGCCGAGGTGGAGCGGGTGCTCGGCCAGCATCCGGCGGTGCTGTCCGCCGCCCTGGTGCCCATCCCCGACGAACTCTTCGGCGAGTTGCCGAAGGCCTTCATCCAGCTTCGCCCCGGTCACGCCGCCGACCGTGACACGGCCCTGAGCGTGATCCGCCTGGCCAGGGAACGCCTGGCCAGATTCAAGATCCCGGCGTACGTCGAGTTCGTCGACGAGTTCTCGCTGACGCCGTCGGCCCGCATCGAGAAGCGCCACCTGCTGCATCCCGTACGCGACCAGCGCGCCGGAGCCATCGCCGTGGAACAGGAGACCCAATGATCGACGTGACCGTACGCGACGAGGTGGCCGTGATCACCCTGCGGCGGCCGGACAAGCTCAACGCTCTCACCGCCGACATGCGCAGGCGGCTCGCCGCCGCCGTCCGCGGCCACGGGGACGGCACGGCGGCCAGGGGCATCGTCGTCACCGGCACCGGGCGGGCGTTCTCGGCCGGCGAGGACATCCACGAGGCCGCCGGACAGTCGCTGCTCGACGAGGTCGAGCTCTTCCACGACCTGACCAGGGCGGTGCTCGAAACCCAGGTGCCGGTCGTCGGGGCGGTCAACGGCCTGGCCGTGGGCGGCGCGGCCGAGTGGACGCTCTGCTTCGACTCCCGCATCGGGACACCGTCGGCCGAGTACTTCCTGCCGGAGAACCACATCGGGCTGTCGGTCTCCAACGCCTCCAGCCAACTGCTGCGCAGGCTGGTGGGCGGCCGGGCACTGCGGCTCGTGCTCGACTCGGCCCGGCTGAGCGCGGCCGAGGCGCTGTCGGCCGGGCTCCTGGACGAGATCGTCGAGCCGGACACGCTCGTGGCGACCGCGATCGGGCTCGTCCACCGGTGGACGCTGCCCGGCACGGCCACCGCCGTCCATCTGAAACTGCTCCGGCCGTCACTGGAGGAGGTCGAACGGGCCTTCGCGGCCGAGACGGAGGCGGCCAGGCAGGTGGAGGAGGCCGGGATCGCCCAGGCGGGCATGGATCGCTTCATCAACCGGCGGACGGCCTGACGGCGGTCACCGCCGCGAGGTCAGGGCACGTCAGGGCACGACGAGCGCGGCGATCACCAGCGCGAGCGCCACGGCGAGGACCACGAACGAGTCGATCGCCCATTTCTCCCGGACCGGCGCGGCCTGCTCTCCGCGCCGGTCGGCCGCCTCGGCGCGCTCGGTGATCTGCTCGCCCAGCCAGTCGGCGTGCGTCTTGCCGGCGAACGCCTCGGCCGCGGCCTGCTCGCCCTTGGACAGGGTGGGCTCGGTCGGGAACCTGCCTCGCTGGGGCCTCGCCCCGACCCGGCGCCGCGCCTTGGCCCGCTCTCTGGCCGAACTGGTCGGGGTCCACAGGCGCAGGGTCCGGTCGCCGGCCAGGTGCACGTTGATCGAGTGCGACACGGTCGCGTCCGTCACCGAGGCCCACGGCGCGTACGTGGTGCGCAGCGGGTTGCGGACGACCAGCTCGTCCTCGGCGAGCACGGTGGCGGGCCGCAGCGCGGTCGTGTAGACGATCGTGGTCAGCACCCCGAGCACGGCCAGCGCCACCATCGACGACTTGCCGGTGAAGCGGAGGATCAGGTCGACCGTGTTGAGCGCGACGAACGCCACCCACACCCAGCCGAGGACGAAGGCGAACCGGGACCGGTAAATCTGCTTCACGACTGCCACTTGATCTGCGCGAACCCCGGCTTGATCACCCCATTGATCAGCGCCAGCCGCTCGTCGAACGGGATGAACGCCGACTTCATCGCGTTGACCGTGAACCACTGCAGGTCGTCCCACCCGTAGCCGAACGCCTCGACCAGCTTGGCGAACTCCAGCGACAGGCCGGTCGAGCTCATCAGCCGGTTGTCGGTGTTGACCGTGACCCGGAAGTAGAGGCGGCGCAGCAGCCCGATGGGGTGGTCGGCGATCGAGGAGGCGGCCCCGGTCTGCAGGTTGGACGTCGGGCACATCTCCAGCGGGATGCGCTTGTCACGCACGTAGGCGGCCAGCCGGCCCAGCTTGGCGGAGCCGTCGTCGGCCACGGAGATGTCGTCGATGATGCGCACCCCGTGGCCCAGCCGGTCGGCCCCGCACCACTGGATGGCCTGCCAGATCGACGGCAGCCCGAACGCCTCGCCCGCGTGGATCGTGAAGTGCGCGTTCTCCCTCTGGAGGTACTCGAACGCGTCGAGGTGCCGGGTGGGAGGGTAGCCGGCCTCGGCCCCGGCGATGTCGAAGCCCACCACGCCGACGTCGCGGTAGCGCACGGCCAGCTCGGCGATCTCCATCGAGCGCGCCTTGTGCCGCATCGCGGTCAGCAGGGTGCCGACCCGGATGCCGCGCCCCTCGGAGCCCCTGGCGAAGCCCTCCAGCACGGCCTCGACCACCTCGTCGAGGCTGAGCCCGGTCGTGGTGTGCTGCTCGGGCGCGAACCGTACCTCGGCGTAGACGACGCCGTCGGCGGCCAGGTCCTCGGCGCACTCGGCGGCGACCCGCACGAGGCTCTCCCGCGTCTGCATCACGCCGACCGTGTGCTCGAACGTCTCCAGGTAGCGCTCCAGCGACCCGGAGTCGGACGCCTCCTCGAACCAGGTGCGGAGGTTGTCGGGGTCGGTGGTGGGCAGCGCGCCGTAGCCGGTCTCCCGTGCCAGGTCCACGATGGTGCCGGCCCGGAGGCCGCCGTCGAGGTGGTCGTGCAGCAGCACCTTCGGCGCCCGCCGAATCTGGTCAATCGTGGGGCTCATCTCGCCATGATACGAGCCCGCCGCCGCCCTGGGGCTACGCGCGGTTGGCGGTCTCGGGAGTGAAGGCCGGGAGGCAGACGGCGATGTACTCGGCGCCTTCCGGGCCCGCGCTGTAACGGACCTTCTCGCCCGGCTCGGTGACCAGGCTCTGGCCGGCCCCGACCTCGGTGGCGCCGCCGGCGTGTTCGACGATGACCGTGCCGCGCAGGACGACGGTGTATTCGGTGAACGACGGCGTCTGGGCGGGCTCCTCCCAGCCGGGCGGCGCGACCATGTGGGCGATGGAGACCGCCTCGTCGCCACTGTTGACGCGGCCGACGTGCTCGTCGATGACCTTGCCGCCTGGCACCGGAATCCGGGTGGGCCCCTCGATCTTTCTCACCCGGTCAGTGTGCCACGTCGATGACCAGGCGGTCGGGGCCGGTGTATTCGCGGATCCGGAACGGCCTGCGCTCGGTGGCGAGCAGCGCGATGCCGACCCGGCCCTCGAAGTCGCCGGTCTTGACCACGTCCTTGATGGTCGTCAGGGAGGCCGGCACCGGGCCGCCCGTCCAGGTGGGGACGCCCTGCCCGGTGTGGGCGTCGGCGGGGGTCAGCACGAGGTGGAGGCAGGCGCGGCCATGGAGGTCGACGGGGTCGCCCGAGCCCTCCTGTAGCACCTTGTTCACCCAGCGGGCGGTGTAGCCGGGGGTCCCGTCCCGGAAGTCGATCACGACGCGGTCGAACGTGTCGTGGTGGCCGTAGCGGACTCCCGTCAGCAGGGCGGGCTCGCGGCCGTCACGCGGGACCTCCACGGCCGCGGTGCTCGTGGGAGCGGGGACCTGTCCGGCCGTCTCCCTGGCCGTCTCCCCGGGCGTCCGCGGCGCGGGGGTGCCGGGTGCCGAGCTCGTCGTGCCGGTGTCCGGCGTACCGGTGACCTGCGCACCGGTGTCCTGCGCAGCGCCGTTCTGTACGCCGCAGGCGGCCTGTGTCAGGCAGCAGATCAGCACGGCGACGCGAAGCGGCCACGCCCTGCCCGGCCTGGAGACGGGTGTCGGAGTCATGCCTGGTTGATGCCCGGCGGGCGATCGGGTGAAGCGGCGACAGATCAACGTGTGCCGCGGGCTTCCACTCCGGGTGTGCGGCGGCCCGCGCATTCCGGCGATCACGGTCGAGCTCACCGGTGCCATGCGAGACCTGGAGTTTCATGCAATGGCATTTAATGTAATCACATTAGATGCCATTGCATGAACTTTTGGGAGGTGGTAATCTCCGGCCATGGACGAGGAGGTTGTGGTCGGGACCTGGCAGTACGTCCTGTCCACGCATGCGAAGGCGATGTGCGCGCTCGAACGCGCGCTCGGCGAGCGGCACGGGCTCGGCCCCAGTGAGTTCGAGGTGCTCGACCGCATCGTCCGTCACGACCGGCAGCTACGGCTGCAGGAGCTCTGCGACGGGGTGCACCTGAGTCAGAGCGCCCTGTCGCGCGTGGTGGCCCGGCTGGAGAAGGCCGGTCTCGTCGTCCGCCACGTCTGCGACTCCGACCGGCGCGGCGTCTTCGTCTCCATCACCGACGCCGGCCGCGTCCGCCACCACGAGGCCCTGCCGACGCAGCGCGCCGTGCTCGCCGAGGTGTTCGGCGACACCCCCGCACGCATCTAGCGACCGCGACGGTGTTCCGGCCCTGCCGTTCGGGCCGGCTCAGCAGTGCTTGCTCAGCGACATGCGCTTGACCAGGTCGAACAAGTCGGGGTCGAATCGCCCCTTGGCGATCCAGCGATAGGTCCGCCGATCGTGCAGGTTCTTGACGAACTTGGTGCTGGTGCTCCCGTACACGCGTATGTCGCCCAGCAGGGCGCCGGCGCCGTCCTTCAGGTGCGCCCACATCAGCCAGGCGTCCTCGTCGCCGAGGCTGGAGACCGTGGCGTCCAGACGCGCCGTCCCGTTGGAATACAGCGTCCAGGTCGCGCCGGGCTCGATCGTGCAGTAACCCGCCGACAGGGGGCCACGCCAGATGAACCTCTTCTGTTCGAGTGCGGACGCGCCGGCCGTCGCAGTGGCGGGAAGTGCCAGCGCCAGGGCGGCCACGAGCACGCTCGCGGCCTTGCGGATGCCTCTCACGAAATTCTCCTCGAAGACTTGGCCTGAGGTCGGGGAGGTGGGGGCTCCTGGTGTACGCGGAGCGCACCCACGAGGTGAGTGCCGCGATCAGCCGCACTCTTTGTAGTCTCACTCTAGAGTCGTACTCTAAACAGGTGATGACGTCAAGACCCCGAAGCCGCGCTCGGCACAGCCCAGAAGCCAGAGGACTCCCCCTCAGCTGTGCCTTGCTCTCAACCGTCTAGGCGGTGACGCGCTCGATGACGAGGGGCAGGAGCTCCTGGCCGGTCGGGCCGACCTCGTAGCCGCCCTCCAGCGCGGCCAGCGCACGCTCGAACCTGACCGTCTCGTCGGCGTGCAGCGTCATCAGCGGCTGCCCCTCACGCACCAGGTCACCCGGCTTGGCGTGCAGCGTGATGCCCGCGCCGAACGAGACCGGGTCCTCCTTGCGGGCGCGGCCCGCCCCCAGCCGCCAGGCCGCCAGGCCGACGGCGTAGGCGTCGAGCCGGCCGAGCACGCCGGACAACGGCGCCTCGACCGTCATGGTCTCGGCGGCCCGGGGCAGGACCGCGTCGGGGTCGCCGCCCTGGGCGCCGATCATGCGGCGCCAGCTGTCCATGGCCGAGCCGTCCCTGAGGGCGTCGGCGGGGTCCTTGCCGGAGATCCCGGCCGCCTCCAGCATCTCGCGCGCCAGCCGTACGGTCAGGTCGACCACGTCGGACGGGCCGCCGCCGGCCAGGACCTCGACCGACTCCTCGACCTCCAGGGCGTTGCCCACGGCCCGGCCGAGCGGCCGGTCCATCGCGGTGAGCAGCGCGACCGTGCGCACGCCCGCGTCGGTGCCGAGCGCGACCATGGTCTCGGCCAGCTCGCGGGCCCGCTCCACGGTCTTCATGAAGGCCCCGGAGCCGACCTTGACGTCGAGCACCAGCGAGCCGGTGCCCTCAGCGATCTTCTTCGACATGATGGACGAGGCGATCAGCGGGATCGACTCGACCGTGCCGGTCACGTCGCGCAGCGCGTACAGCTTCTTGTCGGCGGGCGCGAGGCCCGAGCCGGCCGCGCAGACGACCGCGCCGGCCGAGCGGAGCACCGCCAGCATCTCGTCGTTGGACAGCGACGCCCGCCAGCCGGGGATCGACTCCAGCTTGTCGAGCGTGCCGCCGGTGTGGCCGAGGCCGCGACCCGACAACTGCGGCACGTACGCGCCGCAGGCGGCCACCAGCGGTGCGAGCGGCAGCGTGATCTTGTCACCGACACCGCCCGTGGAGTGCTTGTCGGCCGTGGGCCGGTCGAGCGCGGACCAGTCCATGCGCTCGCCCGAGCGGATCATCGCCTGGGTCCAGCCGGCGATCTCGCGCCGGTTCATGCCGTTGAGCAGGATCGCCATGGCTAGGGCGGACATCTGCTCGTCGGCGACCTCGCCGCGCGTGTAGGCGTCGATCACCCAGTCGATCTGGGCGGCCGTCAGCTCGTGACCGTCGCGCTTGGCGACGATGACCTCGATGACGTCCATCAGGTGGTCTTGGACAGGTCGTCGGGGCCGAACGCGTAGGGCAGGATCTCGGTCATCCGCCTGGGCCCGTCGACGGTCTCGACCAGCAGGTCGTCACCGCCGAACTCGAAGAGCAGCTGGCGGCAGCGCCCGCACGGCATCAGCAGCTCGCCATGGCCGTCGACGCAGGTGAAGGCCACCAGCCGGCCGCCGCCGGACGCCTGGAGCGCGGAGACGAGGCCGCACTCGGCGCACAGGCCCAGCCCGTAGGAGGCGTTCTCGACGTTGCAGCCGGTGACGATCCGGCCGTCGTCCACCAGGGCGGCGGCGCCGACGGGGAACTTGGAGTAGGGGGCGTAGGCGTGGTGCATGGCCTCGGCGGCCTGCGCCCGCAGGGCGTCCCAGTCGATGCTCATCAGTGTTGTTCCCCCCTGCGATAGCGCACGCCGTCGGCCTTGGGCATCCGCAGTCGCTGCGAAGCCACCAGCAGGACGAGCAGCGTGAGCACGTGCGGCGTGACGTTGACGAATTCGTCCGGCAGCTTGTCGACGGTCAGCCAGAGCCAGATCAGCACGATCGAGCCACCGGCGGCCGCGGCCATGAGAGTGTATTCTCTCGCGCCCCTGGTCACGGCCTCGGCGGGCTGGCCGGACGACAGCATCGCGCGCAGCTTGATGCCGATGTAGATGAGCAGCAGCACCGCCCCGAGCAGCAGGAACGACGTGACGGCGCCAGTGCTGCGCAGCCGCAGACCGTCGGCGTAACCGAACAGCGCCGCGCCCGCCGCCAGCCCACCGGGGCGCCAGTTGCCGAAGATCATGGCCGCCAGGCCGATGAACCCGCGTCCCGCCGTCTGCCCCTCGACGTACTTCGTGGTGACGAAGACCAGGAACACGCCGCCCAGCCCGGCGAAGGCGCCGGAGATGACGACCGCGACGTACTTGATCAGGGGAACGTTCACGCCCAGCGACTCGGCCGCCCACGGGTTCTCACCGGCCGAGCGGAGCCGTAGCCCGAAGGCCGTGTGCCAGAGCACGAAGAACGTCAGCGGCAGCAGCAGCACGGCCAGGATGACCAGCATGTTCACGTCGTGGGTGAGGCCGCGCAGGATGCCCGCGAGGTCGGAGAGCAGGAACCAGTGGGTTTGCTCCAGGCTGCCGAGCCAGTCCGGCCCCGAGGACAACAGCGGCAGGCTGACCTCCGGCGCCTCCGATTTCAGCGCGGGCGAGGTGGTGATGCCGGCGCCCGCCTCGCCGGCGGCGGAGCCCTCCTTGTAGAACACCTCCGACAGGAAACGGGTGACGCCGGGGCCGAGCAGGTTGATCGCGACGCCGCTGATGATGTGGTCGACGCCGAACGTCACGGTCGCGACGGCGTGGATCAGCCCGCCCAGCGCGCCCGCGATCAGCCCGGCCAGCAGCGCGGCCATGGCTCCCCACTGGTAGCCGGCCCATCCGGCGAACCAGGTGCCGAGCACCATCATGCCTTCGAGGCCGATGTTGACCACGCCGGCCCGTTCGGCCCACAGGCCGCCGAGACCGGCCAGGCCGATCGGCACCGCCAGCATCAGCGCGGCGGCGAACGTGCCGGAGGAGGTGATGTCGTTCTGCCCGGACACGATTCGCACCAGCGACATCAGCAGGATCAGCAGGGCGACGCCGATGAGCGCCAGGTGGTACTTGCGCACCTTGGTCGATGCGACGGTCGTCATGCTGCCACCTCAACGGGAGTGTTCCTGCCGAGCTGCTGCGCGGCCCGCCGTTCCTCGTGCCGCACCGCGATCCTGCTGGTGATCTCGTTGGCGATGACCACCAGGAGAACGATCGCGCCTTGCATGATCATGATGACCGAGGGGGGCACGCTGGCGAACTGCAGCGGCCCCTGCGCGCGGTCGAGGAAGCCGAAGAGCAGGGCGGCGACCGCGATGCCGGCGGGCTTGTTGCGGCCCAGCAGCGCGACCGCGATGCCCAGGAAGCCCAGGCCGGGAGTGAAGTTGGAGCCGAAGGTGTGCTTGTCGCCGAGGATCTCGGGCAGCCCGATCAGTCCCGCGACCGCGCCGGACAGCACCATCGCCGAGATGACCATCTTCTTCGGGTTGACGCCCGAGGCCAGCGCGGCCGACGGGTTGAGGCCGCTGGCCTTGACGTCGAAGCCGAACCTGGTGCGCTCCAGCAGCACCCAGATGCCCATGCCCAGCAGGATCGCCACCGCCAGGAACCCCCACAGCCCGCCGCCACGGGGCGCGGGCAGCCCGAACAGCTCGAACAGCACGTTGAGGTTGGGGAACCAGGCCGACTCGGGCAGCAGCGGCGTGTTGGTGGTGAGCTGGCCCTCGGTCCGCTGGCCGGTGAAGGGACCACGGACGAGGAAAGCGGCCAGCTGGATCGCGATGAAGTTGAGCATGATCGTGGAGATGACCTCGTTCACCCCCCGCGTCACCTTCATCACGGCCGGGATGAGCGCGTACAGGCCGCCCACTGCCGCGGCCACCACGATGATCACCAGGATCTGGATCGGGGCGGGCGCCACGAACAGCGAGCCGACGTAGGCGGCGCAGACGGCCGCGATCTTGTACTGTCCCTCGACGCCGATGTTGAAGAGGTTCATCCGGAACCCGATGGCCACCGCCAGGCCGGCGATGAACAGCGGCACCGACCGATTGAGCATGGTCGCGATGCCGTTGACCACCGAGCGCTCGGTCTCGCCGAAGTCGAAGAACGCGGCGAACGCCTGCGTCGGGCTGGCGCCCGCCGCCAGGATCGCCACGCTGGAGATGGCGATGGCCACCACGATGGCGGCGACGGCGCCTGCGACGGTCAGCAGCGCCCGGAAGAGCCCTGCGGGCATCACGTCTCCTCAGTGCCGGTGATGGCACCGGTCATGTAGCCGCCAAGCCGCTCGGGCGTGACATCGGAAGGGTCGAGCCGGGCGACGAGCCGCCCCTTGTAGATCACGTGCAGGGTGTCGGACAGGCCGATCAGCTCGTCGAGGTCCGCCGAGATCAGCAGCACGGCCAGGCCGGCGGCCCGGGCGTTGCGCAGGTGGTCCCAGATGGCGGCCTGCGCGCCCACGTCGACGCCCCGGGTGGGGTGGGCGGCGATGAGGAACGTCGGCTCGCTGCTCATCTCGCGGCCGACGATCAGCTTCTGCTGGTTGCCGCCCGACAGGGCCAGGGCCAGGGTGTCGACACTCGGTGTGCGCACGTCGTAGTCCTTGACGATGCGCTCGGTGTCGGCCTTGGAGGCGCGCCGGTTGATCCAGATGCCGCTGCGCGCGGGTGGCCTGGTCTGGTGGCCGAGCACGCGGTTCTCCCAGAGCGACGCCTCCAGCAGCAGCCCCTGGCGGTGACGGTCCTCGGGGATGTAGCCGATGCCCGACTCGCGGCGCTTCAGCGTCGACCAGGACGTGATGTCCTCGCCGCCGAGCGCGATGTCGCCGTGGGCGGGGCGCATGCCCATGATCGCCTCGATCAGCTCGGACTGGCCGTTGCCCTCGACCCCGGCGATGCCGAGGATCTCGCCCCGGTGGATCTCGAACGACACGTCGTCCAGCAGCAGCCGCCTGCCCTCGGCGCGGAGCCGGTCGGCGTAGGCGGAGACCGAGGCGCCCTTCGGGATCGGCCGGTGGCCGTCGGCTTCGATGGTCAGGCCGGACACCTTGAGCATCACGGTGTCGGTCACCGTCGACTCGCGGGTCTCCGGGGTGGGCAGCTCGCTGCCGACCATGAGCTCGGCCAGTTGCCGGGCGGTGACCTCGCGCGGATCGACGCTGGTGACCGTGGTGCCGCGCCGGATCACGGTGATCGCGTCGGCGATGCTCAGCACCTCGTCGAGCTTGTGCGAGATGAAGATGACGGTGAGGCCACCGGCCTTGAGCTCCCGGAGGGTCTCGAAGAGCTCGTCGACCTCCTGCGGCACGAGCACCGCGGTCGGCTCGTCGAGGATCAGGATGCGGGCGCCGCGGTAGAGGACCTTGAGGATCTCCACCCGCTGCCGGTCGCCGACGCCGAGGTCCTCGACCAGTCGGTCGGGGCCGACCTGCAGGCCGTGGCCGGCGGCCAGCTCCTTGACACGCTCGCGGGCCCGGCCCGAGTCGAGCACGAGGCCCTTCGACGGCTCGGCGCCGAGGACGATGTTCTCCAGCACGGTGAAGTTGTCGGCCAGCATGAAGTGCTGGTGAACCATGCCGATCCCGGCCGCGATGGCGTCACTCGGCGTACGGAAGGCGACTTCCTGGCCGTTGACCTTGATGGTGCCCTCGTCCGGCTGCTGCATGCCGTAGAGGATCTTCATCAGGGTGGACTTGCCCGCGCCGTTCTCGCCGACGATCGCGTGCACCGTGCCGGGTTCGACGGTGAGGCAGACGTCGTGGTTGGCGACGACGCCGGGGAAGCGTTTGGTGATGCCCGCCAGCTCCACGGCGGGTCGCGCCGCGGCGAGGGGGTCCGAGCTCATGGGGTCTCTCCTAGACCGGCGGGATAAGACAGAAGGCCCGGAAGCCGTGGTCTCCGGGCCTTCGGTCGAAAGTCCTGCCCTGGTTACGGCTTGGCCGGAACCGTGATCTTGCCGTCGACGATGTCCTTCTTCGCTGCGTCGAGCTTGTCCTTGATGTCGTCGATCTCGCCACCGGTGGTGGCCAGGCCCACGCCGTCGACCTTGAGGTCGTAGATGACGTTGCTGCCGCCCTTGGCGCCGCCCTGGAAGGCCTTGACGTACTCGAACACGCCGACGTCCACGCGCTTGAGCATCGAGGTCATGATGACCGACTGCAGGTCGGTCTCCTTGATGGTCTGGCGCTGGTCGGAGTCGACGCCGATGGCCTTCTTCTTGGCCGCGGCCGCCGCCTGGAAGACGCCGAGGCCGGAGTCGCCGGAGGCGTGGTAGACGACCTCCGCGCCGTCCTGGTACATCTTCTCGGCCACGACCTTGCCCTTGTCGGGGGCCTTGAAGCCGGTGAAGTCGCCGTCAGGGCTGAGATACTTCACGTCGATCTTGGCATCGCTCTTGACCGACTTGACGCCGGCCACGAAGCCCGCCTCGAACTTCTTGATCAGGTCGTTCTCGACACCGCCGACGAAGCCGACGTGGCCGCTCTCGGCCTTGGTCGCGGCGGCGACGCCCGCCAGGTAGGAGCCCTGCTCCTCGGCGAACAGCAGGCCGGTCACGTTGGCGGCGTTGGAGGCCGAGTCGACGACCGCGAACTGGATCTCCGGGTATTCCTCGGCCGTCTTCTTGATGTCGTCGCCGTAGGCGAAGCCGACGCCGATGATCGGGTTGTAGCCCGCGTCGGCCAGCTGACGGAGCAGCTCACCGCGGTTGGAGCCGTCGGACGCCGGGCTCAGCTCCTTGATCTCCGCGCCCAGCTCCGTCTTGGCCTTCTCCAGGCCGGCGTAGGCGGAGTCGTTGAAGGACTTGTCGCCGCGCCCGCCGATGTCGAAGGCCAGGCCGACCTTGAGAGCCCCCTTCGGCGCCTCGCTGGAGGCGTCTCCGCTCGGCTGAGCACTGGTCGTGGGCTCCGCCCCCGTGTTGCCGCCGCAGGCCGCGGCCGCCATGAGCATGGTGCCGGCCATCGCGCCGACGGCCATCCTGCCGAATCGCTTGCTGAGCAAGGCGACTCCTTCCGTCTTCCCCGCCGCCAAACTTCATCGCGGGCGCGAAGAAATGTACGGCAACCCTGCACGGAAGATAGTTGCTTGACCAGGGCAGACCAAACCGGCACACAGGGTCGAAACCGCTCCGTTATCGACATCACTCGTGTCCGTGACCTGAATCCATGGCCGCGTGACACGCGACACATGCGGAAGCTTTGCCCAACTTTGACGTTGGAGGGGCCCTTGCCGTCCGGTCGATCATGGCAGAGATTCCGAGCAAAGGTGGAATTTCCTCTGGAGCTCTCATGCATCCTCGTAAGGTGCTGGCCGTGCCGCTGGTAGCGGTCCTCGCACTGGCCATGACCACGACACCCGCCACAGCGGCCGCGCCGTCGATCAGCGTCGCGGACAACGCCACCCAGCCGGTCTTCTCCCGGGCCGACGCGATCAAGCAGACCGTCTACGTCGAGGTGGAGGGGACCGACAGCGACAGCGACGGCAGGCCCGACCGGGTCGCCGTCGACATCCTGCGCCCCAAGGAGACCGAGCAGGGCCTCAAGGTCCCCGTGATCATGGAGGCCAGCCCCTACTACGCGGGCGGCAACGACGTCGCCAACCACCCGGTGGACGTCGACGCGAACGGCAACCCGCTGCCCAACCTGCGCTCGGCTCCCACGGACAAGCTCGCCGCCGAGCCCTTCGACGGCCCCTTCGACGGCCCCTTCGACGGCCCCTTCGACGGCCCCTTCGACGGCCCCTTCGACGGCTACTACGACAACTACTTCGTGCCGCGCGGCTACGCGATCGCACTGGTGGAGAACCTCGGCAGCGGCCGGGCCACCGGCTGCCCCACCACCGGCGACCGCAACGAGACCGCCGGCCCGAAGGCCGCCATCGACTGGCTGAACGGCCGCGCCAAGGGCTTCACCCCCGAGGGCGAGCCGGTCTCGGCCACCTGGTCGACCGGCAAGGTCGGGATGATCGGCGTCTCCTACAACGGCACCCTGCCCAACGCGGTCGCCGCGACCGGCGTCAAGGGCCTGGAGACGATCGTGCCGATCGCCGCGATCTCCTCCTGGTACGACTACTACCGGGCCAACGGCGGCGTGCTCGCGCCGGGCGGCTTCCAGGGCGAGGACGCCGACGTACTGGCCAAGTACGTGCTCACCCGGGCCGACGGCCAGCAGGTGTGCGGCCCGGTCGTCGACCACCTCACGGCGGCCCAGGACCGGATCACCGGCGACTACAGCCCGTTCTGGGACTCCCGCAACTACCTCAACGACGTGCGCGAGGTGAAGGCCAGCGTCTTCCTGGTGCACGGGCTCAACGACTGGAACGTCAAGACCAAGCAGTTCGCCCAGTGGTGGTACGCCATCTCCCAGCGGAACGTCCCGCGCAAGATCTGGCTGCACCAGGGCACCCACATGAACCCCTTCAGCCTCCGTACCGTCGAGTGGCTGCGCCAACTGCACGGCTGGTTCGACCACTGGCTGTACGGGATCGACAGCGGCATCATGAGTGAGCCGCAGGCCGACGTCGAGACCGGCCCCGGCGAGTGGGGCCGGTACCGTTCCTGGCCGGTGCCCGGCGCCACCCCGGTCCGCCTGCGGCCGGGCGCGGGCGCGAAGCTCGGCCTGCTCCCCCGGCCGCACGGCGCCAAGGAGACCTTCACCGACCAGAAGGCGCGCACGGCCGAGGATCTGGTGCAGTCCTTCCCCGCCGCCGACCCCAACCGTCTGGCCTACGTCACCTCCGAACTACCGGCGGACGTCCGGATCTCGGGCACGCCCACGGTGTCGGTCCGGGCCTCGATGGCGGACGGCTCGTCGCCGTACCTGACGGCGCTGCTCGTCGACTACGGCACGGACGTCCGGGCGAACGGCACGCTCGTCCCCACCGGCGAGACGCTCTGCTACGGCCAGGGCGTGCCGGGTGACACGGGCTGCACCGCGCTGCGCCGGCTGGGCACCGCCACGACCCCGTACAAGATCGTCACCAGGGGTTGGCTGGACGTCCGCAACCGGAACCGCGCGGACCGGACCGAGCCCGTACGCCCCGGCCGCGAGTATTCCTTCGACTGGGACCTGCAGCCGACGGACTACGTGTTCAAGAAGGGACACCAACTGGGCCTGGTGATCATCTCCACGGACCGCGACTACACGCTGCGCTATCCGGAGGGGACCAGGATCACCGTCTCACCGTCGCGCTCGTCGCTCACCCTGCCCGTGTCGGTCGGCAAACTGACCTGACCGGGGAGCCGCCCTGGCCCGGAGTCCGGGCCAGGGCGGCGGCGCTCAGCCCGGAGCGATCGTGGCGCCGGCCCGGGGTGGTGCCGGCGCTAGGCCGGAGTGGTGATCGACTCTTCGGCGACCGTGACCGGCCGTGACTCCCACAGGGCGGTGAGCGCGGTGGCGGCCATGAGGCGGACGCCCATGCCGATCGCGTCCTCGTCCACGTCGAAGGTGCCCTGGTGGATGTCGTGCGTGAGCCCGCCCGGCGACCGGGTGCCGAGCCGGGCGAAGGCGCCGGGGATCGACTCGAGGTACCAGGCGAAGTCCTCGCCGCCCAGCGACTGCTGGGTGGCGACGACCGACCCGGTGCCCAGCGCGCGCTGGGCCGCCTCGGCCAGCATCTCGATGCTCATCTCGTCGTTGACCACCGGCGGCACGCCCCGGGTGTATTCCATCGTGGCCTCGACGCCGTAGGCGCCGGCGACGGAGTCGAGGAGGGCCTTGATGAGGTCGGGCGCGGCGTGCCAGGCGTTCTCGTCGAGGCAGCGGACGGTGCCCTCGGCCACGCCGTCGTCGGGGATCGCGTTGGCCGCCGAACCGGCCACGACCTTGCCCCAGACCAGGCTGAGCGAGCTGCGCGGGTCGACGCGGCGGGACAGGGCGGCGGGCAGCTCAGTGAGGATCTTGGCGAGGGCGAAGACGAGGTCGGCCGTCAGGTGCGGCCGCGCGGTGTGGCCGCCGGGGCCCGACACCCTGATGACCAGCTTGTCGCAGGCCGAGGTGATGGGACCGGCCTTGAGCCCGATCTGGCCGACGTCGACGCGCGGGTCGCAGTGCAGGCCGAAGATGCGGTCGACGCCGCTGATGCCGCCGTGGGCCATGACCTCGAGCGCGCCGCCGGGCAGCTCCTCGGCGGGCTGGAAGATGAGCCGGACCCGGCCGGGCAGCAGGCCGGCCGCGGCCTGCTGGGCGAGGAAGATCGAGGTGCCGAGCAGGATGGCGGTGTGCACGTCGTGCCCGCACGCGTGGCAGGCGCCGGGGGCGGTCGAGCGGTAGGACACGTCCTTCTCGTCCGCGAGGGCCAGCGCGTCGATGTCGGCGCGGAGCGCGATGGTGGGGCCGTCGCCGCTGCCCACGTCGCAGATGACTCCACTGCCTCTCGGCAGCACGGACGGCACCAGACCGGCGGCGGTCAGCCGCTCGGCGATCCGCTGCGTCGTCCGGTATTCGGCGAAGGCCAGCTCAGGATGCATGTGCAGGTCGCGCCGGAACGCCACCAGCTCCCGCTCGTGCTCCGCCAGGAACGCGTCGAGTTCCCCCCGCAGCTCACGCCCCTGCATCAGTCACCGTCCCGTCACGTGCCGTGCGACGGCCTCTACCCACCGTCACGCGGCTCATAGCAACAAATATCGTTTTTTGTCCGTCGGTGGTCTCACTTGTGGCGGCTGTCCGATCAGGGCAGCAGCCGATGAAATCGAACCCTCATCCCTGGGATCCGGTGTCAGGGATCGTCAACACGGGTCGCGGGCCTCGGCCCCCAGTGTGTGGGAGAACCGCCGCAGCCTGGACCCTGCTGGCGGTGAGCCATGAGCCCGATGGCGATGCTTCGACTTTATCGCTCTCGCGAGGTGCTTCGCCGACAACTACACCAAAAGTTAGCCGACGGCATGCCCGCAACCATGGGTCGTCACGCTGAGTGAGCACAGAGTTGATCAGGAAATAGTCATAAGGGATCATTAGTAGGTGACCCGATGAGCCCACTTCCAAACGTGCTCCACGATTCCGAATCCTGTCACCTTCCGACATGGTCATCACACTGCGGCGATGGCTGTTTCTGAGAAGAATGCGTGTTTCACTCGCATTATGATCACTAAAATCCCGTTCGGGGAGAAGTATGCACAGTTGAGCATCTTCGAGCCGAGCGAGGGGACCCTGGTGGTCGTGCCCTCGCTCTCTCTGCCGCAGGACGAGTTGCGCCGCATCACCGGAGCCAGGTGGTACGAGGAGCGTCTCCTCTTCCTCTTGCTCACGCTCCGCGAGCCCAGGGTCAAGGTGGTCTACCTCTCCTCCGCGCCCATCGATCCGGACATCGTCGACTACTACTTCGGCTTCCTGCCCGACCCGGCCGACGCCGCCGCCCGGCTGACGTTGATCAGCCTCGACGACCCCACCTCCCAGCCGCTGACCAGAACGCTGCTCTCCCGCCCCGACGCGATCGAGCGGGTGCGCGCGGCCATCGACGGCGACGCCTGGATCGTGCCGTTCGTGCTCAGCACCCTGGAGGAGGAGCTCGCCTCGTCACTCAACGTCCCCATCTACGGTCCGGCCACGTCGCTCGCCTACTACGGCTCCAAGAGCGGCTCGCGCGAGGTCGGGCTGGAGGCCGGCGTGCCGATGGCCAGAGGGTTCGGCGACGTGCGCACGGTGGCCGCGATCGAGGACGCCCTGGAGTCGCTCCCCGGCGACCGGGTCATGGTCAAGCTGAACGACGGCTACTCGGGCCTGGGCAACGCCATCGTCAGCAAGAGCGACCGGCAGGGCACCAGCTTCTCGGCCGCGGGCGAGACCTGGGAGAGCTTCACCGCCAAGATCGCCGAGCGGGGCGGCGTGGTCGAGGAGTTCATCGAGCACCGGCCGCTCTACTATCCGAGCGCGCTGGCCCGGATCACGCCGGGAGGCCACCACGACGTGGTCGCCACGCACGACCAGGTGCTCGGCGGCGTCAACAACGACGTCTACCAGGGCTGCACGTTTCCGGCGGCTCCCGAGTACCGGGCCGAGGTCGGCGACTCGGCCGACCGGATCGCGCGGATCCTGGCGGAGCGGGGCGTGGTGGGGCTGTTCGGCATGGACTTCTTCGCGATGAAGACCGACGCGGGTTACGCCGCGTTGCTCTGCGAGATCAACCTGCGCATCGGCGGCACCACCCACCCCTTCGGAGCCGCGTTGCTGACGACCGGCGCCTCCTACGACCCGGACACCGGCCTGCTGATGGTCGGCGACCAGCCGAAGTACTACACCGCGACCGACAACTGCGCCGCCGCCTGCCTGCGGGGACGCACTCCCGGCGAGGTCGTGCGGATGGCGGAGCGGCTCGGGCTCGGGTTCGACCCGGCCGGCCGCACCGGCAACGTCTTCCACCTCCTGGGAGCCATCCCCGAGCACGGCAAGCTGGGGTTCACCTCCATCGGCGACTCCCGCGAGGAGGCCGACGAGCTGCACCGGATCACTCGCCGCGCGCTCTGCGGAGACCCCTCCACCCGATGACGCCGAGCACCACCCCCAGCACGACGTTGACCACGATCAGGATGCCGTGCACCACATAGAAGCCGGTCTCATGGCCGTCTGCCAGGTTAAACCCAAGATTGATCCACTCGAAGATCATGAAAACGCCGAGAACGATGAGGAATCCGGCGATCTTTCGCGACATAACCATCTCTCTTGTATCGAGGTGTGACCTTCGGGGGATGTGTCGCCACATGGGCTATGACTCGAAGCTACTCTGAGACCCGCCATGTGGACGAAACTGGTGCCTGCCGCGGCACTCCTCACGACGGTCGCTCTCACCGGGGGCGCCCACGCCGCTCCTGCCACCCCGATCGGGGGCGAGTCGCTGAGCAGCCGTGGACTCGTCGCCCCCGACGGAGTCAAGGCCCCGCCGAAGAGCAAGGCCACCTCGTACGTGATCGCCGACGCCGAGACCGGGCAGGTGCTCGCGGCGAAGAACCCACATGGCCGTCTCCTCCCGGCCAGCACGCTCAAGGCGCTGACCGCGCTCACGCTCATCCCCCTGCTCGACAAGAAGCTCACGGTCAGGCCGAGCCGCAACGCGGCCAACCAGGAGGGCAGCGCGGTCGGGCTGACCACCAAGCCCATCTACAAGGTGGACGACCTGTTCAAGGCGCTGATGATGTCGTCCGGCAACGACGCCGCCATGGCGCTGGCCGAGACGAACGGCGGCCTGGCGAAGACGCTGCGCGACATGAACGCCGTGGCCAAGCGCCTGCAGGCGAACGACACCGTGGCCAAGACGCCCAGCGGCCTGGACCAGCCGGGGCAGAGCAGCTCGGCCTACGACCTGGCGCTGATCGCGCGGGCCGGCCTCGCCAACCCTGACTTCCGGCGATACATCAGCACCAAGACCGCCAAGTTCCCGGCGCCCAAGAACTACTACGAGATCAGCAACCACAACAAGCTGCTCTGGCGCTACAAGGGCATGATCGGCGTCAAGAACGGCTGGACGTCGAAGGCGCAGGGCAGCTTCATCGGCGCGGCCACGCGCGACGGCCACACGATCATCGTCACGATCATGCGGCACGAGGGCTACTTCTGGGACGAGGTGGCCGACCTCCTCGACTGGGGCTTCGCCGCCAGGGGCAAGGTCACACCGGTCGGCCAGTTGGTCGACCCGCTCCCCGTCAAGCCGCCGGTGCAGCGTCAGGTCACCGCGTCGCCGGCCGCCTCGTCGCCCGTCAAGCCGCCGCCGATGCTCGACGCGTCCCAGCGGACCGACACCAGCCGCCTGGTCGGCTCGGCCGTGGTCGGCGGCGGGCTGCTGCTCGGGGTGATGTGGCTCTGGTACGGCATCCGCCGCAAGCGCTCACGCCGCTGAGGAGCCGCCCGTCTGCCCAGGCGGCGCCCCGTTCTTCGAGGGTTCGTCCTCCGGCGACCCGCTGGACGGGATCGGCGAGGGCGCGGGAGGAGGGCTGAGCCCCGCCGTCGCCGTCCAGGCGGCGACGTAGAGCACGAGCCGGGCCGAGAAGTTGATCCAGAGCAGCAGCCCCACGATGACTGCGAAAGTGCCGTACAGCGGGTTGCCGAGCGTGTGGCTCAGCAGCAGCCCGGCCAGTTGCTTGAGCAGCCCGAACCCGATCGCGCCGAGCAACGCGCCACGGGCGACGTACCGGAAGGGCCCGACCGGCGGGGCGACCCAGCCCAGCACGATCACGAAGATCAGCCAGTCGGCGGCCAGCCCGGCCGCGAGCCCGGCGAGGAACAACCCTCCGGTGTTGAACCCCGTGGCGTCGAGGTTGAGGAAGCTCACCACCGTCGTCGTCGCCTGGGTGGCGAACCCGGAGACCGCCACCGAGGCCAGGATGGTCAGCCCCAGCAGGATGAGCGAGACCAGGTCGCGCAGCTTGCCGAGGAAGAAGTTGAGCGGCGGCGTGGTCGTCATCGACATCTCGCGCAGCGCTCCGCGCAGCGCGTCGACGGCGCCCAGCCCGGCGTAGAGCAGGCCGAGCAGACCGATGATCCCGGCGGTCGCCTTCGCCTGCGCGATGCCGTTGATGTCGAGCTGCTCGGCGAAGCCGGGGAACTGGTCGTCGATGGCCTGGGTCAGCGCGTCGATGGCGTTCTGGTCGTTGCTCAGGACGTAGCCGAGCACCGCGAAGGCCAGCGCGATCAGCGGGAAGAACGACAGGAACGCGAAGTAGGTGACCGCGCCCGCCAGCCGGTTGCCGCTCTGGAGCTCATAGCGCTGGGCGGTCCTGATCAGATGGTCGAGCCAGGGGCGCCGGACCCTCCAGTCTTCGACCAGGCGGCGCCCCTTGGCCTTCGCCGCCGCGATCCGCTCGGTCAGGCCTGACATGGTGCTCGTCGCCGGCCGTCAGGTGGGCAGGAAGCCGATGCGGTCGCGGACCTCGATCATGGTCTGCTCGGCGACCTGGCGGGCGCGCTCGGCGCCGATCGCCAGCAGCCGGTCGAGCTCGGCCTCGTCCGACAGCAGCTTCTCCGTACGCTCGCGGATCGGCGTGAAGGTGTCGGCCACCGCCTCGGCCACGTCCTTCTTGAAGGCGCCGTAGCCCTGGCCCTGGTAGCGGGTGACCAGCTCGGGGATCGGCGTGCCGGTCAGCGCCGACTGGATGCGCAGCAGGTTGGACACACCGGGCTTGTTCTCCTCGTCGAAGAGCACCTCGGAGCCGGTGTCGGTGACCGCGCGCATCACCTTCTTGCGCAGCGGACCGGGCTGCTCCAGCACGTCGAGGATGCCCGCCGGGCTGGACGACGACTTGGACATCTTGGCCGTCGGGTCCTGGAGGTCGGTGATCTTCTCGACCTCCTTGAGGATGTACGGCTCGGGCAGCGTGAACGTGTCGCCGAAGCGGTGGTTGAAGCGTTGGGCCAGGTCACGGGTCAGCTCGAGGTGCTGCTTCTGGTCGGCGCCGACGGGCACGCTGTCGGCCTGGTAGACGAGGATGTCGGCGGCCTGCAGGATCGGGTAGGTGAAGAGCCCGACACTGGCGGCGCTCTCCCCGAACCTGGCCGACTTGTCCTTGAACTGCGTCATCCGGCCGGCCTCGCCCATGCCGGTCAGGCAGATCAGGATCCAGGCCAGCTCCGTGTGCTGGCGCACGTGCGACTGCACGAACAGGGTCGACCGCTCGGGGTCGAGCCCGGCGGCGAACAGCTGCGCGGCGGCCACGCGGGTGCGGCGGCGCAGGTCGGCCGGGTCGGTCGGCACGGTGATCGCGTGCAGATCGACCACGCTGTAGAAGGCGTCGTGGGTCTCCTGCAGCGGAACCCATTGACGGACCGCACCCAGGTAGTTGCCCAGGTGGAAGGAGTCCGCGGTGGGCTGGATGCCGGAAAGAACACGAGGTCTGGCCATAGCAGGTAATTGTGTCAGGAATCCTGGTCGGTCGCCGACTCGATGACAGGTCGGCGTTTCACTCTCACGCGGGCGATGCGGCGGCCGTCGAGCTCGGTGACGGTCAGCTCGAACCCCGGCACCTCCACTTTCTCACCCACGGTGGGGACGTGCCCGAGCACGGCCATCACGAACCCTCCCAGCGTCTCGTACGGCCCGCTGGGCAGCTTGATGCCGGTCTCGGCGGCGAAGTCGTTGAGGTTGGTCAGCCCGTCGATCTCGATCTCGCCGGCCGGGAGGACGACCGTGTCGCCCTCGACGTCGTACTCGTCCCTGATGTCGCCGATCAGCTCCTCGACCAGGTCCTCGAGGGTGACGATGCCGGCCGTGCCGCCGTACTCGTCGACCACGATGGCCAGGTGGTGTCCCTCGTCGCGCATCTCCGACAGGGTGGTGAGCACCCGTTTGGAGGCGGGCACGAACTTGACCGGCCTGATCGGCACCAGCTCGCTGATCGGCTCGATGCGGCCGGTGAGCACCGGGTCGAGCAGGTCGCGCACGTGCACGAACCCGATGACCTCGTCGTAGGACTCGCGGTAGACCGGGAAGCGCGAGTGGGGCAGCGCCGCCACCAGCACCGCCGCCTCGGCCAGCGGGGTGTCGGCCTCCATGAACTCGACCTCGGTCCGCGGCAGCATCACCTCGCGGCACTGACGCTTGCCGGCGGCGAACACCTCGGCGATCAGGTGGCGCTCGTCGGCCGTGAGGTCGGTGTGGCCGACCACCATGTCGCGCAGCTCCTCGGTGGTCACCTCTTCGGTGTCGGCCTGCGGGTTGCCGCCCAGCAGCCTGACCACGCCGTCGGTCGACTTCGACAGCGCCCAGATGATCGGCCGCGACAGGGCGGCGATCCGGTCGAGGAAGGGCGCCACGAACAGCGCGAAGCCCTCGGCCCGCTGCCTGGCCAGCCGCTTGGGCGCCAGCTCGCCGAGCACCAGCGACACGTACGAGATGGCCAGCGTGACCAGGACGAGCGCGAGCACGTCGGCGAGCGCGGCCGGCGCCCCCCACCGCTCCAGGACGGGCGCGAGCTGCATGCCGAGCCGGTCGGCGCCGAACGCGGCCGACAGCATGGTGGCGACCGTCACCCCGATCTGCACGGCCGACAGGAACCGGTTGGGGTCACGGGCCAGTTTGGCGACCCGCTCTCCCCGGCGGCCGTGCTGGGCGAGCTTGCGCACCTGACTCTCGCGCAAACTGACCATCGCCATCTCGGCGGCCGCGAAGAAACCGCCGACCAGAATGAAGAGCAGGACCAGGACGATATTGGCGACGACGGTGTCAAACATGGTGGTTGGCAGCGTACTCAACGCCTTTCCCACGTATGCTGAACGGCGAGCCGTACAAAATCAAACATATTCCAACAGGGGTGGACATGAGACTGCTGGTGACCGGGGGTGCCGGATATGTCGGCAGTGTCGTCGCGGCGCAACTCGTCGAGGCGGGCCACGAGGTGACCGTGCTCGACGACCTGTCGACCGGGCACGCCGACGCGGTGCCGGAGGGGGCCCGGTTCGTCCAGGGGTCGATCAGCGAGCCCGGCGACACTCTGGCGGGCGTCGACGCGGTGCTGCACTTCGCGGCCAAGTCGCTGGTCGGCGAGTCGGTGGCCGATCCCGGTCTCTACTGGTCGCACAACCTCGGCGGCACGCTGGCACTGCTGGAGGCGATGCACGAGCGGGGCGTGCGCCGGATCGTGTTCTCCTCCACGGCGGCCACCTACGGCGAGCCGGAGCGCTCCCCCATCCTGGAGACCGACCCGACCCGGCCCACCAACCCCTACGGCGCCTCCAAGCTGGCCGTCGACACCGCGCTCACCGCGTACGCGGGGCTGCGCGGGCTCGGGGCCGTCAGCCTGCGTTACTTCAACGTGGCCGGCGCCTACGGCCGCTACCGCGAGCGGCACGCGATCGAGACCCATCTCATCCCCAACGTGCTCAAAGTCGCCACCGGCGAGCGCGAGTCGGTAAGCGTCTTCGGCACCGACTACCCCACCTCCGACGGAACGTGCGTTCGCGACTACATCCATGTGGCCGACCTCGCCCGCGCCCACCTGCTGGCACTGGAGGCGGTCACCGAGGGAGCGCACGCGATCTACAACCTCGGCAGCGGCGCCGGCTTCTCCGTCCAGGAGGTGATCTCCGTCTGCCGCGAGGTCACCGGTCACGAGATCCCCGCCGTCCTCGGGCCGCGCCGCGACGGCGACCCCGCCGAGCTGGTCGCCTCCTCGGCGAAAATCCAGCGTGAGCTGGGCTGGAAGGCCGAGCGGCCGGCGCTGCGCGACATCGTCTCCGATGCCTGGGCAGCGCTTTCCGGCAAATGAGGTATACAGCCGCCAGATATATGCTCTGATACCGAAATGTGAGGAGCTTTTCACCAAGGGTCACGAAGCTGCTCTTCGCCGTCCTCGTCATCCTGGGCAGCCTGAGCGCCGGAGCGGCCGTGGTCTTCGTCACGCCGATCCCGGCTCCGGCGTCGGAACCGAGCGCTCCCTGCACCGTGACGGAAAGCCCCGACTGACCGGGTCAACGGTCGGCCGGGGCCGGGGTCGTACTGCGGGGCGGGAGTCTAGATGAGGCCGAGGGACCTGACGGCGTCGCGCTCCTCGATGAGCTCGCCGACGCTGGCGTCGATGCGCTCGCGGGAGAAGGCGTCGATCTCAAGCCCCTGGATGATCTCGAACCTGCCGTCCACCGCGCGCACCGGGAACGACGAGATGAGACCCTCCGGCACCCCGTAGGAGCCGTCGGAGACCACCGCGGCGGAGGTCCAGTCGGTGCCGTTGACCCAGTCGTGGACGTGGTCGATCGCGGCGTTGGCCGCCGAGGCCGCCGACGAGGCGCCGCGCGCCTCGATGATGGCCGCGCCGCGCTTGGCGACGGTCGGGATGAACGTGTCGCGCAGCCACTCGCCGTCGACCTGCTCGGCCGCGATCTTGCCGCCCACCTCGGCGCGGTAGAGGTCGGGGTACTGCGTGGCGGAGTGGTTGCCCCAGATCGTCATGTGCCTGATCTCGGTGACCGGCACCTGGAGCTTCGCCGCGAGCTGCGACAGCGCGCGGTTGTGGTCGAGGCGGGTCATCGCGGTGAAGCGCTCGGCGGGCACGTCGGGGGCGTGCTGCTGGGCGATGAGCGCGTTGGTGTTGGCCGGGTTGCCGACGACCAGGACCCTGATGTCGTCGGCCGCGTGGTCGTTGATCGCCTTGCCCTGCGGGCCGAAGATGCCGCCGTTGGCGCCGAGCAGGTCGCCGCGCTCCATGCCGGCCTTACGCGGCATGGCACCCACCAGCAGCGCCACGTTGGCGCCGGCGAAGGCCACGTCGGGACTGTCGGTGATCTCGATGCCCGACAGCAGCGGGAAGGCGCAGTCGTCGAGCTCCATGGCGGTGCCCTCGGCCGCCTTCACCGCCTGGGGGATCTCCAGCAGGCTCAGCTTGACCGGCACGTTCGCGCCCAGCAGCTGGCCCGACGCGATGCGGAACAGCAGCGCGTAGCCGATCTGACCGGCGGCTCCGGTGACGGTCACCTTGACGGGCGTGGCCATGGCCTTCCCCTAACTCACGGGATGTTGGTTGACTTTCGGATGTTACCCGCTCGTCATCCGCAGGGCTCCATCGCGGGCACCTTCAGCTCCGGAGCGAAGTCGACCTTGCCGAAGTGCCTGGTGAGGAGCTGTTTCATGGTGCCCGAGACGTAGAGGTCGGCGATCACGGCCTTGACCGCCTTGCAGGTCTTGACGTCACCCCGCTTGATGCCGACGGCGTAGCGCTCGTCGGTGAGCTTGGCGCCGAGGATCTTGTAGCGGAGGTTCTCGCGGCCGGCGAACCCGGCCAGGATGAGGTCGTCGCCGGGCACCGCGTCGACCTGGCCGCTCCTCAGCAGGTCCATGCACTGGGCGTAGTCGCCGGCCGGCACCGGCTCCACCCGCACCTTGGCCTGCACCCTGCCGACCGACGGGCTGTCGGGGGCGCAGATCTTGCGGCCCTTGAGGTCGGCCAGGGAGTCGATGCCGGCGCCGTCGCGGACCAGGAGGTCCTGGTGGGCCAGGTAGTAGGGGCCGGCGAATCCGATCTCGCTCCTGTCGATGGAGTAGGTGGCCAGCACCAGGTCCACCGTGCCGTCGGCCAGCGTGTCGGCCCTGTCGCCGCGCGAGACCCTGACGAACGCCGTCTGTCGCGCCCCCAGCTCGGTCGCGATCCGCCTGCCCAGCTCGACGTCGAAGCCCTCGAACCCGCCGTCGCGCTCCAGGCCGATGCCCGGCAGGTCGCCCTTCACGCCGATCACCAGCTTGCCGGTCGTCGCCACCTTGTCGACCACGCTGGTGAACGGCCCCGGCGAGGTCGGGCCGCCCGTGATCCCGGACTGCCGCTGGCCGCCGAACGCCCGCTGTGGCCAGCCGTTCGCCACGGCCACGAGCACGGCGCCGGCGATCAGGAGCAGCGTGACGGCCAGCGCGGCCCACCACATCCGGCGCCGCCCCCGGCGTGCCGGAGACCCCGGCCGGGTGCCGGGCGCGGCCGGACCTTCAGACGTCCAGGGCGCCGGCGCGCCCCCGGCCTGCGCGGACGTCCCCTCCCATGGCTCGGGCGGCACGGGGTTCCGCACGGACGTCTCCGGAGACTCCGAAGACGTCCCGGACACTCGCGAGGACGTCCCCGTACCGTGCGAGGACGTCTCCGAACCGGTGGAGGACGTCCCGGCGGTGCGCGCGGACGCCCCCTGGCGTGGGGTGACGTCCGCGGGGGACTCACCCGACCTGGGGCCGGTCAGGCCGGCCCGGGGCTCGATCCGGGTCGCGGAGACCCGCTTGAACGGCGTGGTGTCGTCGCTCGCCACCTGGACGCCCCGGGTGAGCAGGGCGGTGGACGCGCTCACCGACTCGGGCTGGCCGAGCAGCCGCAGCAGGATCTGGTCGGCCGAGGGCCGCTCGGCGGGCGCCTTGGCCAGTGCCGACCGCACGACTCCGCGCAGCGGCTCGGGCATCATGCTGACGTCGACCTCGTGGTTGAGGATCCGGTTGAGCACCACGGCGATCGAGTTGCCCTCGAAGACGGCCTGCCCGGTCGCCGCGAACGCGATGGTCGCCCCCCAGGCGAACACGTCCGTGAAGGGCCCGACGTCGTCACCGGCGATCTGCTCGGGCGCCATGTAGGCGGGGGTGCCGATGGCCCGGCTGGTGATCGTCCCGGTGGAGTCGATGATCCGGGCGATCCCGAAGTCGACCACGCGCGGCCCGTCGGCGGCGATCAGCACGTTGTCGGGCTTGAAGTCACGGTGCACGATCGAGGCGTGGTGGATCGCGGTGAGGGCGGTGGCGGTGCCGATGGCCAGCCGGTCGAGCGCCGTGCCCCGCAGCGGCCCGTCGTCGTCGACGATGTCGCGCAGCGCGCGCCCGTCGATGTACTCGCTGGCGATGTACGGCGTGTCGCCGTCGAGGTCGGCCTCGATGACCCGGGCGGTGCAGAACGACGCCACCCGCTGCGCCGCCTTCAGCTCGCGGGCGAAGCGCGACCTGGCGATCGTGTCGCCGCTGAACTTGATGTGCAGCAGCTTGATGGCGGCCTGTTCGTCCTGTTCGTTGACGCCCAGGTAGACGATGCCCTGGCCGCCCTCTCCGATCCGTCCGGACAGCCTGAACGACCCCAGCTCGCCAGGGTCGCCGGCAACCAGCGGCGAGATCTGCGGCATTCGTCTTCCCCACATGTGCACATTGCCCGACGAGGCAAACTTTACGACGCCCACGAACTCATCAGTGAACTGTTAACCGTTCGTGACGTCAGGTTTTGCCGACTCTCTGTCAAGAATGATGACGCACCCGTCCTAATTCGCCAGAATCACGCATCGCGAGGAGCCCCCGAAAATGGACCGCGCATATGACATCGTGTTGTTCGGAGCGAGCGGGTTCACCGGCGCCCTTACCGCCGCCTACCTGGCGAAAAACGCCGGACCCGAGGTGCGGTGGGCGCTCGCCGGCCGCAACCCCGCCAAACTGCGCGAGCTCGGCGTCGACGCGCCGATCCTGGTCGCCGACGCCACCGACCCCGCCTCGCTGGCCGAGGTCGCGCGCCAGGCCCGGGTCGTGGTCACGACCGTCGGCCCCTACCTCACGTACGGCGAGCGGTTGGTGGCGGCCTGCGCGGAAGCGGGCACCCACTACCTCGACCTGACGGGCGAGCCCGAGTTCGTGGATCGCGTGTACGTCGACCACCACGCCACGGCCCAGCGCACCGGGGCGAAGCTCGTCCACGCGTGCGGCTTCGACTCCATCCCGTACGACCTCGGCGTGCTCTACACGGTCAACCGGTTGCCCGAGGGAGTCCCGCTCAGGGTCAGCGGCTTCATGCGGGCCGACCTCCGGATGTCCGGCGGCACCCTGCACTCGGGCCTGACGGTCTTCTCCCGCCCGCTCCAGATGATCGCGGCGGGCGCCCGGCGCCGGTCGGCCGAGGCCAGGCCCTGGGGGCGGCGGATCAGCTCCCGCGCGGGTGGCCTGCGTTACGTGGGCGGCTGGGCGCTGCCGATGCCCACCCTCGACCCGCGGATCGTCGGCTACTCGGCCCGCCTCCTCGACAGGTACGGCCCCGATTTCGAGTATCGCCAGTACTACGCGGTCAGGCGTCTCCCGGCCGCGCTGACGGCTGTGGCGGGGGCCGGCGCGCTGGTCGCGATGGCCCAGCTCCCCCCGGCCCGTGACTGGCTGTTGAGCCGCCTGCGACCGGGTGACGGGCCCTCTCCGGAGCAGCGGGCGAAGAGCTGGTTCAACGTCACCTTCCTCGGCGAGGGCGGCGGCGAACGCGTCGTCACCGAGGTCGCGGGCGGCGACCCGGGCTATGACGAGACCGCCAAGATGCTCGCCGAGTCGGCTCTCTGCCTGGCCTTCGACGACGTCCCCGAGCGGGCGGGCCAGCTCACCACGGCGAGCGCCATGGGCACGCGCCTCATCGACCGCCTCGACCGGGCGGGCATCACCTTCCGAACTCGCACGCCGACCGGAACATGACCTCCTGCCAGGGGCCCTCCACCTCGCCCTGCGCCGCGGTAACGGCAGTGGTCCCCCACCAGTGATCGACCTCGAACACGACCGGGACGATCTCCGAGTCGAAGAGCTCACAGTCGATGATGTCCAGGCCGAGCGTCAGCTGGAGCTGCCCGCCGGCCCGGATCGTGTGGGGGAACCGGCCGCCGCCCATCGAGGCGGGCGTGAAGCCGTCGACGGTCACCGAGGCGAGCCTGAGGCTGTCGGCGCGGACGCCGACCCCGGTGACCGTGACGGGCAGCCAGCCGTCGTTGACGAAGCGCAGTCGCGCCTCGGCCCTCGGATGCCGCGGCCGGCCGAGGTCGTCCTTGCCCCAGAGCAGGTCGCTGCCGCTTCCCCCGGCGTGTGACAGGCGGGGCACGATCCCGCCGACCTGCCATCCGCCCCCCACGAGGAGGGCGACCAGCGCGAGCGCGCACACCGCCTCGATCAAGCGCCTGCTCTCGCGCCTGGAGGCCAGGCCCGCCCTCTTGTCGAGCCGCTCCCACACGTCATCCCGGATCACGCATTCCCCCTGTCAGGCGTTTCCGAATTCTGCTACTTTTTCCGGCGTGACGAAAGCGGATACTTGTTACTAATCGTATTCATGGCCGGTTTGGTGCTGGCGCTTCGACTCGCGTTGACGAGTGTTGACACGCCAATGGACCGCACGGCCGCGGAACGGTTCGCCCGCCGCCAACGGGTGGATTTAACCATTTTCAATGGTGACCGGATCCTGCTTTATCTGCAGGTCAGGCGTCGATACCGGTGGCTGGGCGCGGCAACGGGACTGGTGTGCTGCGTCGCCACTTTCACGCAGGGCGCGATTGTCATAAGCGCCTATCTCCCCCTGGCCGGTTGGCTGCTCGGGTCGATCGTGGCCGAAATCGGATTCGCCCGGTCCAGGCCTCGGGTGCGTCGCCGTCTCGACGTCCGGCTCGCTCCACCGAGACTCACTTCCCTGTGGCGGCTGGGCGCCTCGATCTCGGTTGCCGTCGCGCTCAGCGCCGTCGCGCGTTCGTACGGGATGGAGGTGGGGGTCAGGGAGCGGCTCTACGCCGTGCTCACCCTCGGCGTGGTGCTCACCGTGCACCTGATCGTCAGGGACCTGCACCGCCGGGCACTGGTGGCGGGCCCGGCGGACCTGGTGGGGGCCGAGCTCGCGATCCGCTCCGGATCCGCCCGCTCGCTGCTCGCGACCGGCACGACCATCGCCCTGTGGACCGCGTCGGGCAGCCTGCCCGACCTTCCCGATCTGGGGCAACCGGCCGTTGTGCTGATCGCGCTCGGCCTGCCGCTCCTCGTCCTGGGCACCGTCACGGACACCTGGCAGGTCACGTACGCGTTGAGCGGACGCCCGGCCTGGCCCGCGCCGGCCGCGACCCTGCTCGCCGCGGCGCTCACGGCGACGCCACTCGTCTGGGCGCCGCGGGAAGCGGGTGAAACCCGGCTGGACAACTGGTACGCCCTCCCCCACGCCCGGTTCGCCGACCTGGACCAGCGCTCGGGCGCCTGGCGGCTGTGGGGCCCGGAGGGCGGGATCCAGGTCGGACAGGCCAGGGCCTACCTCTCGGGTGACGGGACCGCCGCCAGACCGGCGCCCCTGGCCCTCAGCGGCGACGGCCGGCACGTCGTCTACCTGGACCGTGCCTCGCGCCGCCTCGTTCTGGCCCACCTGCTGAGCAGGCGGGAGCGGCACCTCACCGGCCCCCTCGCCGACGAGGCCGTACCTGAGCCCGCCCTCTCCCATGACGGCCGGCACGTGAGCCTCACCACGGCCGCCGGCGTGGAGCTGATCGACGCCACCACCGGCGCCCGAACTCCCCTCCCGGGCGTCCGGCGCGTCCTCGGCCTCGGCCCGGACGGCGGCGTGGCCACGACGGGGCTCGCCGCCCTGCCGGGCGCGCCCGACACCGAGCTCGTCACGTTCGACCACTCGGGCAAGGTGCGAACCCGTGTCCGCTTCGATCCCACGCTGCGCGTGCGGCTCTCCCCCGACGGCCGCACGCTGGCCGTCGTCACCCGGAACGAGATCGTGACCATGGATCCCGGCACGGGCGAGGTGCGCGGACGCGCCCGCCTGCGGCTGCCCACGCACCCCGACGCCCCTGAGCCGCTGGGCTGGGACGAGGAGAGCCACGTCCTGGTGCGGATCGACCGTTATGGACAGGACAAAGGCACCTACCACCTCGTCGATCCGGTCACGGGCAAGAGCCGGCCGCTCAGGGACATCCCCGACGACCTGTGGAACCCGGTGTTCGGCAAGGTTCCGTCCGGCGAGGACTCATGAGGAGCCCGTGGCTCTACGCCGTCGCCGCGCTGGCGATCCTGGCCGTCGCCTGGGTCGTCGCTCCCCTGCGAGCCGAGCCGCCGCCCCGGTTCGTCCGCCCCTCGACGGAACAGCCCGCGTCCGCCCCCGCCGTGCGCGAGCTCACCGGACCGGTGCCCGCCCCCATCCGGTACGCGTACGCGCCCTCCTGCCAGGACGGCGACGCGTGCCGTCACTGGATCCTGGTGTCGGCCCGAGGCGAGCGCTGGTGGCTGCCCGGCGCCGGAGACGAGGTGTCCCTGGGGCTCAGCGCCGACGGCCTGCGCGTGGCCTATCGCAGCGACGCGGCAGGGGGGTTCGTCGTCCGCGACCTGAAGACGGGAACGACCAGATCCCTCACGGTGAAGCCGGAAGCCTCCATCGGTGAGTTCATCGGAGTTCGGCCCCCGCTGCTGTCTCCGGACGGCCGTCATCTGCTCGTCCAGAACGACCACCTGGACAAGAACGACGAGGTGGTGCTGGAGAGACCACTGATCGTGGACACCGAACGGGGCACCGTGACCCGGCTGCCCGGCGGCGAGACGGTCATCGGCTGGACGGCGGCCGGGCTCGCCCTGGTGCGCGAGCGGAGCACGGACTCCCTGCCCGGGCATGTCTCCACGGCGTCGTTCGTCATCCGCTCACCCGGAGGCAAGGCCGTCCGCCGGACGGTCGTGCCGGGCAACCAGTCGCGGGCCTGGTTCTCCCCCTCGGGGCGCACCCTGGCCTCGCTGGCCAGGGAGGTCACCCCCGACGACCTGGTCACCACGGGTGTGGTCCTCGTCGGCACGTCGAAGGGACACCCCACGCGCACGGTCACGCCGCGACAGCCGGCCGGCCGGCGGATCGCGGAGATCCTGCGCTGGGAGGACGAGAACACGCTCGTCGTCAGGACGGCCGACGCCGGCGACACCGGCAACACCGGCTCCTACCATTTCCTCGATCTGCGGGACGGAGCCACGCGCCCGATCGAGATCAGCGTCCCGGTCGGTGACGACCTGCGGGAAACCGCGCCCGTGCTGGGCAGCGTCCGTTAGTACGCCAGCGCCCAGGTCTTGTACGAGGTGCGCAGGAACGGATCCTTGAACTTGGGATAGGCCACCGTGCTGACGTCGCCGTCGGAGGTGTAGCGCATGTCGGGGTTGCTCTTCAGCCAGTCGAGCCAGGCGGTGGAGCAGAACTGAGCGCAGTCGCCCTTCTTGTCCATGGCCCGGATGCGCGGGATGCCGAGCGGCTCGAACGACTTGCTGAACGGCGACGGCGACGGCGTGTAGCCGGCCAGGAAGACGCCGCTGTGCTTGTAGGTCGTGTCGTGGAACTTGCCGCGCGCGGCCCACTCCTTGGTGTTCGGCTGGTTGCCGTACGGCAGGGCGATGGTGACCGGTTTGACGCCCGCGAGCGAGCCGACCTCCTGGGCGATGCTGCCGATCTGCTCCATGACCTGCTCGCGCGGGCGTCCGCGCAGGTTGAGGTGGTCGCGGGTGTGGTTGCCGATGTCGAAGCCGTTGGCCTTGAGCCACTGCAGCGTCTGCGCCTGCTCCTCCCTGCCGACCTTGCCGAACATGTCGCGGGTCACGTAGAACGTCGCCACCGGCCGGAAGCCGGGATTCTTGGCCGCGACGTCCTGCAGGATCGCGATCGCCGTGTCGGGCTTGACCTGGCCCATCTCGTCCAGCGTGAGCTGCGAGGGCGAGGAGTCGTCGAAGGTGAGCACGACGGGGTGCTTGCCCGCCGGAATGTTGATCTTCCCGGTGACGAACTCGGCCGCGGTGACGGGCACGTACCCGTCGCGGACCAGCCGTTCGAGGTCCGAGCGGAACTGGCTGGGAGTGCGGTCGTCGGTCGTCGCCGGCTTCTCGATGATCCGGTGGAACATCAGCACGGGCACCTGTCCGAGCTCGTTGGCCTTGACCTTGGCCGCGGCGGCGAGCTTGGCCGCCTGCGCCTTCTGGGCCTTGGCCGCCGTGTCGGCCTTGGTGCTCTTGGCCTGGATGACCGGCTCCTCCGCGCAGCCGCTCAGCATCGCGGCGGCCGCGATCAACCCGACCCCACTCATCAAACGCAGTCGCATCCGAACCCCCCCGAGACGCGCACGACTGTTACGGGAAGGCTCCTACCCAGTTGATCAACTACGCCACGCCCGTGACCTCCCAAGAGATGTCCCGGACAACGAAAAGGGCCGCCCTCGGGCGGCCCTTCCCACAGCGGACGATCAAGCCATCTTCTTCTTGAGGTTCTCGTCCAGCGCGGCGAGGAAGTCCTGGGTGGTCAGCCACTTGGCGTCGCCGCCGACCAGCAGCGCGAGGTCCTTGGTCATCTGACCGTTCTCGACGGTCTCGACGCAGACCCGCTCCAGGGTGTCGGCGAACTCGGTCACCGCGGGGGTGTTGTCGAGCTTGCCCCGGTGGGCGAGGCCCCGCGTCCACGCGAAGATCGACGCGATCGGGTTGGTGGAGGTGGGGTTGCCCTTCTGGTGCTCGCGGTAGTGACGGGTCACGGTGCCGTGAGCGGCCTCGGCCTCGACGGTGCGGCCGTCGGGCGTCATCAGCACGGAGGTCATCAGGCCGAGCGAGCCGAAGCCCTGCGCGACGGTGTCGGACTGGACGTCGCCGTCGTAGTTCTTGCACGCCCAGACGTAGCCGCCCTCCCACTTGAGCGCCGCGGCGACCATGTCGTCGATGAGGCGGTGCTCGTAGGTGATGCCGGCCTTCTCGAAGTCGGCCTTGAACTCGGTCTCGTAGACCTCGGCGAAGATGTCCTTGAACCGGCCGTCGTAGGCCTTGAGGATCGTGTTCTTGGTCGAGAGGTAGACCGGGTAGTCACGGGCGAGGCCGTAACGCATGGAGGCGCGGGCGAAGTCGCGGATCGACTCGTCCAGGTTGTACATCGCCATCGCGACGCCGGCGCCCGGGAAGTCGTACACGTCGAGCTCGATCGGCTCCGTGCCGTCCTTGGGGGTGAACGTCAGCGTGAGCTTGCCCTCGCCGGGGACCTTCAGGTCGGTGGCGCGGTACTGGTCGCCGAAGGCGTGACGGCCGACGACGATCGGCTTGGTCCAGCCGGGGACGAGCCTCGGCACGTTGGACATGATGATCGGCTCGCGGAAGATGACGCCGCCCAGGATGTTGCGGATGGTCCCGTTGGGGGACTTCCACATCTTCTTCAGGCCGAACTCCTCGACCCGGGCCTCGTCAGGGGTGATCGTGGCGCACTTGACGCCCACACCGTACTTCTTGATGGCATTGGCGGCGTCGATCGTGACCTGGTCGTCCGTGGCGTCGCGGTGCTCGATGCCGAGGTCGTAGTACTTCAGGTCGACGTCGAGGTAGGGAAGGATCAGCTGGTCCTTGATGAACTGCCAGATGATCCGGGTCATCTCGTCGCCGTCAAGCTCGACGACCGGACCCTCCACCTTGATCTTGGGCATGCGAATGGTTCCCCTTCAATGAATCGATGCTTTGAGGCTATCGGACCGCCTCATCAACGGGCGAAAAGGGACATCAGTAGCCCCTTGAGCGCGTTGTTCTCCAACAGCAGTGCGGTCAGCACGAGTACGAAGCCGAAGACGCCGAGCGTGACGGAGTCGGTCCGCCGGCTGCGTACGGCGAGCTGCCCGCCGAAGCCGGAGAAACGGAGCGCGGCGCCGATCATCACGACGCCGCCGAGGGCGAACCCACCCCACCGCGGGTCCACCAGCAAGGTCACGGCAACGGCGACGACCGCACCCGCCAGGATCAGCGGGTACGGCCCCCAGCTCTCGGAGCTACGGCTCAAAGCCCTGCTCACTCACGCTCATCGCTCCTCGATGGGCTTCCACTTCTGGTCACGCTCTCCGATGTATTCGCTGTCAGGGCGAATCAGGCGGTTGTCGGCATGCTGCTCGATCACGTGGGCCGTCCATCCGGACATGCGGCTGATCGAGAATACCGGCGTGAACAGGTCTGTCGGTATGCCCAGGTAGTGATAGACGGACGCGGCGTAGAAGTCGACGTTCGGGTAGAGGCCCTTCGTCTCGAAGACGACCTCCTCCATCTCCTTGGACATCCGGAAGTAGGTGTCGTCGCCGGTCGACTCGGCCAGTTCCTGTGACATCCGTCGCAGGTGCGTGGCCCGGGGGTCCTCGGTCTTGTAGACGCGGTGCCCGAAGCCCATGATCTTCTCGCCGGCGGCCAGCTTGTCGCGGACGGCCTGGGCCACGCCCGTGGGCGAGATCGACTCCAGCGTCTTCATGACCTGCTCGTTCGCGCCGCCGTGCAGCGGGCCCTTGAGGGTTCCGATGGCGGCCACGATGGCGGAGTGCATGTCGGACAGGGTCGCCGCGCACACCCTCGCGGCGAAGGTGGAGGCGTTCATGGTGTGGTCCGCGTGCAGCACCAGGCAGGTGTCGAAGATGTCGACCTCGCGCTGCGCGGGGGTGCGCCCGGTGACCTGCAGGAGGAAGTTCGCCGCGATGCTGAGGGAGGGGTCGGGGTCGGGGACGCTGCCGCCCGTGCGGGCCGCGTGGTAGCGGGCGACCAGCAGGGGCTGCTGCGCGGTCAGTCGCGCGGCCTTGCCCAGGTTGGCCTCGGGCGCGATGGAGTCCTTGTCGGGGTCGTCGGCGCCGGACAGGGAGACCAGCGAGCGCAGCGCCTCCATCGGCTTCTGCTTCTCGGCGATCTCGCCGATGTTGGCGGCGACGAGCGCGCCGAGCTCACGTCCGCGCACCAGCTCGGCGCCGTAGGCCTCCAGTCCCTCACGGTCCGGCAGCTTGCCCCGCTGCAGCAGGTAGGCGGTCTCTTCGAACGTCGCTCGCCCGGCCAGGTCGTGGATGTCGTATCCACGGTAGAAGAGCCGGCCGGCCTTCCCATCGATGTCGCTGAGCGCTGTGGACGCTGCTACGACGTCGGCCAGGCCTTTGGTGGGCTTGTCAGCCACTGTCGGGGGCGCTCCGCCTCCCGAGGCCCCCTCGCCCGAGGAATGCTGTTTCATGGTGTTTCCTCCGCTTTTCTCCGCTGGAAGTCTACCTGTGAGCAGGCAAAACCGTCCGCAAAGGTCCAGACCAATTTCATGCGGGATTCTGCTTATGGCAAAGGAGATTCCGCATCCCCTCGGTTGGGTAAGCCGGAGCTGTAGTAATAGTTACGGCGGGCTACCTGGGGAGGAACTGCCGTGGAGGGGCCGTTCATACGCATCGAGGACACTGGCGAGGTGGTCCCGTTGCGCCCCGAGATCACAACGGTGGGGAGGGGCCGCGGTGTCGACATCCGGCTGACCGATCCGAGTGTGTCTCGACTCCATGCCGAGTTCGTCAGGCGAGGACCCTACCTGTACGTCGTTGATCTGGGCCTGTCCCGCAACGGCACACGGGTGAATGGCAGGCCGATCGCCCGGAGGGTCCTTGACGACGGCGACGTCGTCTCCTTCGGAGCGGCGCGCGGTCGGGTCGGCGGGATTCCTCGCGAGGACTTCACGCCCGAAGTCGAGCTCCGCAGGGCGGCGGCGCCCGAGCTGACCAGACGCGAGGTCGACGTGCTGACCTCGCTCTGCCGGCCGGCACTGTCCGACGAGGCGTTCGTGGCGCCGGCGACCGCACGCGAGATCGCCGACGACCTGGTCGTGACCGAAGCCGCGGTGAAGCAGCATCTGCTGCGGCTCTACCAGAAGTTCCGCATCCCGGAGGGCACCAACCGGCGTACGCGACTGGCCAACGAGGTCGTCGCGCTGGGCCTGGTGCGTCCGACCCCTGTGGTGCCACCGCAGCGGACGGGCACGCCTCCGGCCGAGCAGCAGGCGTCGGCGGCCGGCCGCAGGGCCTCCTAGCGAGGGGCGCCGTGCCCGGGAACCCGGGCACGGTGACACCCGGGTTCCCGTCACGCTCGTACGAGCAGCGGTCTACTAGAGGACGCGGAAACCGTTGCTCGGCGCGCTGGTGCGGTTGGCCCGGTCGACGGCCACGGCGTAGTAGTGGTCGCCCCGCTTGCCTTCCGGGTCCAGCCAGCGCACCTGCCGGTCACCGGGGACGACCGCGACCAGGTTGCGGGCGTCGCCGAACGCGTCCGGGGCGGCCCGGCCGGTGAAGCGGAAGATGGCGAACTGGAAGGGCTCGTTCCTGCCGGTCGCCACGGCCCGCACCTCGACCCCGCCGGAGCGGCGCAGCGCGTACGCGATCACGGGCCGCTTCGGTGGCTCGCCCCCGGCCAGGCGGGGCAGCACCGGCGCGAGCGCGGGGCGCGTGTAGTGGTCGTTGACGGCGGTGCTGATGGACGCGATCCGGTCGACGCGCAGGTCGTTGGCGTTGTACCAGATGTCGCCCGAGATCTGCGGGTGGCTCTGGTTGAGCGTGAGGTGCCTGGACAGCTCGGCCGGGTTCTGCCACTCCGCCGCCTGCGCCGGGTCGCCCGCCTTGTACGCCGCCTGCCCGATCCACAGCAGCGTGCCGGTGCCGTCGGCGACGTCCGACCACCACGGGACGAGCTTGGAGTAGTCGGCCGGCGGCTGCCCGATGTACCAGTAGAGCTGCGGCGCGATGTAGTCGAGCCAGCCCTTCTTCACCCAGCCGCGGGTGTCGGCGTGCAGGTTGTCGTAGGACTGGCCGCCGTTGGTCTCGGAGCCGAGCGGGTCGGTGCCCTTGTTGCGCCAGATGCCCGACGGGCTGATGCCCCAGGCGGTCTCCGGCTTGACCTCGCGGACCCGCTGCTGCATCTCCGAGACCATCAGGTCGACGTTGTGCCGGCGCCAGGTGGCCAGATCGGGGAAGCCGCCGCCGTGCTCGGCGAACGCGGCGCTGTCGTCGAAGGCCGTGGTGTTGGTCGGGTAGAAGTAGTCGTCGAAGTGCAGGCCGTCGATGTCGTAGCGGATGAGCGCGTCGAGCATGGCGTCCTGGCAGAACTTACGGACCTCGGGCATGCCCGGGTTGTAGTAGAGCTTGCCGCCGAACGGCAGGATCCAGTCGGGGTTTCGGCGGCCGGGGTGGTCGGGGTGCAATTGCGCCGGGTCGGCCTGCATGGAGACCCGGTAGGGGTTGAACCAGGCGTGGAAGGCCAGGCCACGCTTGTGCGTCTCCTCCACGGCGAACGCGAGCGGGTCGTAGCCCGGATCCTGTCCCTGGGTGCCGGTCAGCCAGTGCGACCACGGCTCGTACGTGGACGGCCAGAACGCGTCGGCGGTCGGCCTGATCTGCACGAACACCGAGTTGAGCTTGCGCTGCTGGGCGAGGTCCAGCCAGGCGAGGTATTCGGCCTTCTGCTCGTCGGCGGTGAGCCCCTGCTTCGAGGGCCAGTTGATGTTGACGACCGAGGCGATCCACATGCCGCGCATCTGGCGCAGCGGAGGTGCCTGATCGGCGGCGGCGAAGGCGGGCAGCGGCACGGCCGATGCGGCGACGGCCAGAGCGAGGCCCTTGAGGACGGTCCTTCTGCTGGGCATGGGGGGTGCCTCTCGAACTGTGGTTGTGTCCAGGGCGACGATGGCAGAAAATTACCTTCAGATCAATAATGGTGAAAGAAAATGCCGACCGACCGATCGGGGTGAGGGCGTCACCGGACACCGCCTCTTGGTCACGAGGCCGACCAAGGAGAGCTCATGACGGCTGACCTGCGCCGACTCGCGCTGACGGTGCTCCAGCCCGGCTACCAGGGCACCACGCCGCCCGACTGGCTGCGCAGGGCCCTGGGCGAGGGGCTCGGGGGCGCGGTGCTGTTCGCCCGCAACCGCCCGGACGCGGCGCACGTCCGGGAGCTGCGGGCGGCCAATCCCGAGGTGATCGTCGCGATCGACGAGGAGGGCGGGACGGTCACCAGGCTGGAGGTCGAGACAGGGAGCTCCTTCCCCGGCAACCGCGCGCTGGGCGTGGTCGACGACGTGAATCTGACCGAGCGGGTGGGCCGGCAGATCGGCCGGATGCTCGCCGAGGCCGACATCACGCTCGACTACGCGCCCTCGGCTGACGTCAACTCCAACCCGGCCAACCCGGTGATCGGTGTCCGCTCGTTCGGACCGGCGCCCGACCTCGTCGCCCGCCACACCGTCGCCTACCTCGCCGGGATCCAGGGCGCCGGGGTCGCCGCCTGCGCCAAGCACTTTCCCGGTCACGGTGACACCACCACCGACTCGCATCTGGCCCTGCCGACCGTGCACGCCTCCAGGGAGTCGCTGGCCGAGCGCGATCTGCCGCCGTTCCGCGCCGCCATCGAGGCCGGGGTCCAGTCGATCATGTGCGGGCATCTGCTGGTCCCCGCGCTCGACCCCGGCACGCCCTCGACGTTCAGCCGGGCCATCCTCACCGAGCTCCTGCGAGACGAGCTCGGCTTCGAGGGCCTGCTGGTCACGGACGCGATCGAGATGGAGGCCGTGGCGGCGATGTACCCGCCCGGCGAGATCGCGGTGCGGGCGCTCGGCGCGGGCGCCGACGCCATCTGTGTGGGCCTGACGACCGAGGAGGGCCTGAGCGAGATCACCGGCGCCATCGTGGCAGCGGTACGCGACGGCGTCCTGCCCGAGGAGCGCCTGGCCGAGGCGGCCGCGCGGGTGCGCGCGCTCTCCGGCTGGTACGCCCGCCAGGCCGCCCGGCGCGAGCAGGCCGTGGCCGACGTGGATCCCGGCGTGGGCCTCGACGCCGCCCACGCCGCGCTGACCGTGACGGGCACCGCCCGGCTGACCCGGCCGCCGCTGGTCATCGAGGTCAACACGCGCTTCAGCCAGGCCGTGGACCAGTCGATGCCGACCGGCCTGGCGGCGGAGCTCGCCCGGCTGCTGCCCGGCACCGAGCGGGTGCGGCTGGAGCCGGGCGGCGAGCTGCCCCCGCTGGACGAGCCGGCTCCGGGCAACGCGGCGCCGTCGCCCGGCGGGCGGCCGGTGGTGCTCGTGGTGCACGACGCCGCCCGGCACGCCTGGGTGCGCGACAGAGTGGCGCAGGCCGTACGGTCGCGGCCGGACACGATCGTGGTCGACACCGGCATTCCCGGCGTCCCCTCGGGTGCCGCCCACCTCGCCACGCACGGGGTCTCCCGGGTCTCGGCGCGAGCGGCCGCCGAATGGCTGACCCGATGACCGACCAGGCCGGCGAACCCGCCAACCCGGTCGCGGCGGTGCGGGCGGTGCTGCCGTCGCTCACCCCGGCGGCGCAGGCCATCGCGCACATCATCCTGGCCGACCCGAGGGTGGTCGTGCGGAGCACGATCACCGAGTTCAGCGCGGTGTCGGGCACCAGCGAGGCGACGATCGTCCGCACGGCCCGCGCGCTCGGCTTCACCGGCTACTCGCAGCTGCGCTTCGCGCTGGCGGCGGCCGTGGCCAAGGAGCCCGAACGCCTGGTGCCCGGCGACCTCGGGCCCGACGACCCGCTCACGGACGTGATCGCCAAGGTGGCGCGGGCCGAGTCGGAGGCGCTCGCCGACACGGCCGCCCAGCTCGACCCCGACAAGCTGGGCGAGGTGGTGAGCGCCATCGCCGCGGCCCGGCGGGTGGACGTGTACGGCGTCGCGGCCTCGGGGCTCGTGGCCGCCGACATGTCGCAGAAGCTGCTGCGGATCGGCCTGTCCAGCCACCCGTTCAGCGACGCCCACCTGGCGCTGACCAGCGCCGCCCTGCTGCACGACGGCGACGTGGCGGTGGCCATCAGCTGCGGCGGCGAGACGCCCGACGTGCTGGTCCCGGCCCGCACCGCGGCCGAGGGCGGCGCCCTGGTGGTGGCGATCACCAACAATCCGCGCTCCTCGCTGGCGGACCTGGCCCACCACACGCTGGTGTCGGCGGGCCGCGAGACCGCGTTCCGGCCCGGGGCGCTGGCCAGCCGGATCAGCCAGCTGCTGATCGTCGACTGCCTGTTCGTCGGTCTGGCCCAGCGCACCTACGACAAGGCCGACGCCGCCATCCGCGTCACCCGGGAGGCGACGGACCGCTACCGGCGCCGCTGAGGGTGGCGACCGGCGCCGCTGACGGTCGCCACCGGGAAGGCCGCGGGTCGCGACCGGCCCGCTGACGGTCGCCACCGAGAAGGCCGCGGGTCGCGACCGGCCCGCTGACGGTCGCCACAGGCGGCGGGTCTCGACCGGCGCCGTCTACCTCTCGGCCCGGGTCACGGTCTGCGCGGCGAGGTCGGCCTCGATCCGGCCGGCCGTGGCCAGCAGCGGCGGCAGCAGCTCGCGCCTGGCCCGCTGCACCGTCGTACGGCTGGCGTGGGTCGAGACGTTCACCGCGGCGACGGTCCGGCCCGTGCGGTCGCGGATGGGCGCGGCGATGGACCGCAGTCCCTCTTCGAGCTCCTGGTCGACCATCGCCCAGCCGCGGGCGCGGACCCGGTCGAGCTCCGCGCGCAGCGCGGCGGGCCGGGTGACGGTCCGCGACGTCAGCCGGCGCAGCTCGGCCCCGTCGAGGAACTCGTCCAGCCGCTCGGCCGGGAGCGCGGCCAGCAGCACGCGGCCCATCGAGGTGCAGTGGGCCGGGAAGCGGGTGCCGATGCTGATGGTCACGCGCATGATCCGGGCCGTGGCGACGCGGGCGACGTAGGTCACGTCCTCACCGTCGAGCACCGCGACCGAGGCCGACTCGTGCACCTCGGCGGCCAGGCGTTCGAGATGGGGGGCGGCCACCTCGGGCAACGAGAGGCTGGACAGGTAGGCGTAGCCGAGCTCCAGCACCCGGGGCGTGAGCGCGAAGAGCCGGCCGTCGCTGCGCACGTAGCCGAGGTCGGCGAGCGTGATCAAAAAGCGCCTGGCCGCGGCCCTGGTGAGGCCGGTGGCGCGGGCCACGTCGCTGAGGGTCAGCTCGGGCGAGGTGGCGCTGAACGCGCGGATGACGGCGAGGCCCCGGGCCAGCGACTGCACATGATCAACCAATTGAGCATCCTTGACAAGGGCCGACGAGAGTGTAGGTTCCACGACATCGGGGGCGTTCGGTTAGAGAATACATGTGCGCATCGCGAACACCTGGAGAAGATGTGCGTCGCAAGATCCCGCGTCACCGCGAACACATCATGATCGAGGTGTGTTCCGGGGCGGAGCCGGTCGAGTTCAACAGCGGGGGAAATCGCGTGCACCTGCTCGTGCACTACCCACCCAAAATCGCCCTCTCGACGCTGGCGAACAGCCTCAAGGACGTGTCCGCCCGGTTCCTGCGTACCCGGCACATATCCGTAAGTACCTGTGGAGCGGACATTTCTGGTCGCCGTCCTACTTCGCCGCCTCCCGCGGCGGCGCACTCCAATCGATCATCAAGGAGCACATCGACCATGTCAGCTTCTCGGCCGTAAAGACCGAGCTTGCAGCTCCTCGCCGTCGGTGGCTTCGACGGTCTGGTCCGCGTCAGGCAGCGTGACTCACTGCCCAGCCCGTCTCACCGCGTGCGGCGATGTTGCGGGCT
>NZ_BMNH01000042.1 GCF_014646355.1 Nonomuraea cavernae | reverse complement strand
ACCCTGCTGGCCGCTCACCGCAAGGGCGAATCAGACCTGGTCTGCCGCGATGGCAGGTGGTTCCTCATCGCCACCTGCGACCTGCCGGACGTTCCGGTGCGCGCCCCGGACGGGTTTGTCGGGGTGGATCTGGGGATCGCCAACATCGCCACCACCGCCACCGCCACCGCCACCGCCACCGCCACCGGCACCGGCACCGGCGATGGTGTCCGCCACAGCGGCAAGACCCTGAACGCGGTCCGTCACCGCCACCGCGAGCTGCGCCGCCGCCTGCAGGCCAAACAGACCAAGAGCGCCAGACGGCTGTTGAAGAAACGCCGCCGTAAAGAAGCACGTTTCGCCGCCGACACCAATCACACCATCGCCAGACGCATCGTGACCGAGGCTGCACGCACCGGGCGAGGGATCGCCCTGGAAGATCTCCAGGGGATCCGCGACCGGGTACGGCTCCGCAAGCCCCAGCGGGTCACGCTGCATTCATGGAGTTTCCACCAGCTCGGCCACTTCATCGCCTACAAGGCGGCCCGCGCCGGTGTCGCCCTGGTCCACGTGGACCCGGCCTACACCTCGCAAGCCTGCTCGGCCTGCGGGCACGTGGCCAAGAACAACCGGCCCGACCAGGAAACCTTCGCCTGTACGTCGTGCGGCTTCGCTGAGCACGCCGACGTCAACGCAGCCCGCAACATCGCCGCACGCGGTGAGACGGGCTGGGCAGTGAGTCACGCTGCCTGACGCGGACCGGACCGTCGAAACCACCGACGGCCAGGAGCTGCAAGCTCGGTCGTTCACGGCTGAGAAGCTGACGTGTAGTAGCCCTCGACGGGGACGCGGCCCTGCTCCGGCGACGCCGGGCCCTCCAGGCGCACGCCGGGCGCGGCAGCGGGCGGCTTGAGGGCCGTGAGCTGCTCGGTGGACAACGCGTACACCACGCGGCCGAGGAAGGACCGCTCGATGGCGCCCATGCACATGCCGCACGGCTGGCAGCTGGTGTACATGGTGGTGCCGGCAGCGGTCGCCGGATCCAGCTCGCGGCCCGCCCACCTGGCCAGCTTCAGCTCGGGGTGGGCGGTGATGTCGCTCTCGGTGACGCTGGTGTTGCGATCTTCGGCCAGTACGTCACCGTCGGGGCCGACCAGCAACGAGCCGAAGGGCGGGTTGCCGCCCGCCCGCGCCTCGTTGGCCAGCTCGATGGCACGGAGCAGGAAGCGTTCGTCGTCGGGCGTCATGGTCTCTCCGTCGGCAGGTGGGCGCGTACGGTGGCGAGGGCCTGCCAGGCCACCTCGGGGTGCAGCGTCTCGTCCGGGTCGCCGGCGAACGGGTCGAGCATCACGGTCTCGGCGCCGAGCAGCCGCAGTTGCCCGAGGTCGTCGACGACCTGCTCGATGGTGCCCTCGCCGGCGAGCCGGTCGTCACCGGTGATGGGCGTCTCGGTGAGCCGCAGCATGATCCTGGGCACCAGCTCGGGCACCGGCCGCCCCAGTTCGTCGGCGACGGCCTTCATCCGGGCCACCGCCGCCCGCAGCCGGGACAGCGGGAGCCGCAGCGGGTGCCACGCGTCGCCGAGCCGCACCGCCCGGCGCACGCCGGCGTCGCTGTTGCCGCCCACCCAGAGCGGGATCCGCCCCGCCCGGTAGTCGGCGTCGTCGGCCCAGGCGTCGCGCATCGCCCGCAGGTGCTCGTCGGTCAGCGCGCCGCGCCGCTCGAACGGCACCCCCAGCGCCTCGAACTCCTGCCGCGCCCAGCCGACGCCCACGCCGAGGACGAGCCGCCCCCCGCTGAGCTGGTTGAGGTTGGCGGCCATGCGGGCGACCAGCAGCGGGTGCCGGTAGGGGACGATGAGCACCGTGGTGCCGAGCCGGATCCGGCCGGTGACGCCGGCCAGCCAGGACAACGTGGTGAACGGCTCGTAGAACGGCGCCGGATACTGCTCGGCCACGTCGGGCGTCACCGCGATGTGATCCGACACCATGAGCAGGTCGTAGCCGAGGCCCTCCACCGTGCGCGCCCACTGACGCAGCACGCCGGGGTCGGTCCCTGGTCCGAAATTGGGAACGTTCACTCCTAGTCGCACCGATTCAGGCTATCGACCCGATCATCGGCGCCGGAAGAGAACCGTCCCGGGGGGCCTCGGGCGGCCCGTCGGCGGTCTGACGACCCCGGGGCCCTCCGCCGGCCCGTCGGCGGAGCGGCCTGACGACCTGGCCCCGCGTCAGCCGGTGGCGCTGCCGGGATCGTCCATGGCCGAGGGGAGGTCGATCCGCACGTCGGCGGCCATCACCCGGCCAGGTTCCTTGTCGGGGCGCAGGCCGCGCCAGGAGGGATGACGGAGCCGCCCGTCGGCGGTCACCTCGGCGTAGCGCACCTCGCCCACCAGGCGCGGCTCCACCCAGTGCGCGTCGCGGGCGTACTCGCGGGGGACCGGCTCGGTGAACGGCGAGTCCGGCCGTTCCAGCGGCGCCAGCCGTTCCCGCAGGTCGGCCAGCATGGCGTCGGTGAAGCCGGTGCCGACGTGCCCCACGTACAGCAGCCGGCCCGCCGGGTCGTGCGCGCCCAGCAGCAGCGAGCCGATCCGGCCGCCCCGCCGACCCGTCCCCGGCTTCCAGCCGCCGATGACGACCTCCCGGTGGGAGACGTTCTTCACCTTCGTCCACTCCGGGCTGCGCCGCCCGGGCCGGTAGGGGGAGGTGCGCCGCTTGACGACCACGCCCTCCAGGCCCAGCTCGCGGCTGGCCGCCAGCGCCGCGCGCGAGCCGCCGCGGAAGGCCACCGGCGTCTGCCACCGGAAGCCGGGTGTGACCAGCCGTTCGAGCAGCTCGCGCCGCTCGTCGTAGGGCAGCCGTACGACGCTGCGATCGTCGACGTGCAGCACGTCGAAGATCATGTACGTGACGGGCACGGCCCTGACCAGCTGGGCCACCTTGAGCGGGTTGCGCTGCTGCATCCGGGGCGCCAGCGTGCCGAAGCTGGGCCGCCCGGCGTCGTCGAAGGCGATGATCTCGCCGTCGAGCACCACGTCGTGACCGTCGACTGCCCCGGCCATCGGACACAGCTCCGGATAGGACGCTGTCATGTCCCTGCCGGTGCGCGACACCAGCCGCACCGCCCCCGCCTCGACGTAGGCCAGGGCGCGCACTCCGTCCCACTTCATCTCGGTGCTCCACGCGTCGTCCTGCGCGGCCGGCGGCAGGGAGCCGAGCTGGGCGAGCATCGGGTGGTAGGTGGGCAGGCGCCCCATGCAGGTGGGCCTTCCCCGCCCCTTCCGCGCCTACGGTGAAGGCCGGGGCAAGTCCCGGTAATGCCGGTGGGAGCGCTCAGCCGGTGCTGAAGTCGGCGAAGTCGAAGCCCGGCGACACGACGCAGCTCACCAGCGCGGCCTCGTCCCCGGCCGGCCGGGCCGACTGCCGGACGCCGCCGGGCACCACGGCCTGCGGCACCTGTCCCGCCTCGACCAGTGGCCCCAGCACCACCGTCTCGTCACCGACGGTCAGCGACAACGGCCCGCCCCGGTGCCACAGCCACACCTCGTCCGACCGGACCCGGTGCGGGATCGACTCCTCGCCTGGCTGGAGCAGGAAGTAGATGCCCGTGGCGCTGGCCCTCGGGCCCGGGTAGCCGCCGGGCCGCACCTCGACCGCGGACCTCCAGGTCTCCCTGAACCAGCCGCCCTCCGGGTGCGGCAGCAGGTCCAGGGCGCGCGCGATCGGCGGGCGTTCGGCGAACCCGACGGGCGCGCCGGTCACGTCCCGGCGCAGGAAGCGGGTGCCGTCGAGCACCAATTGCCCGTCCAGGCCGCTGGCCAGCGCCTCGGCCTCGTCGGCCACCTCGACGGCGGGGCCGTCCGGATAGATCGTCAACTCCACGCCGGCGAGTGTACGGCCCGAGTTCCCATCTCGATCCTCGCGTGTCGCGTGCCGTCCGGTGGGCGGAGAACGAGGGAAGAGGGATCATCTGGAATAGGTACGATTTGTCGGTCGTCCTGGCTAGTGTGCGGCGAGTGTTCAAACGGTGGAGCCGTGATCAGGTGCTCGCTCTCGCCGCCGACGAGGGCGGCGTCAGGGCGCGAGCCACCGGTACGGAGTCCGCGCGGCACGCGCGCGTGACGGCGGGGCTGGCGGAGCTGGAGCGGTGGCTGGCCGACCAGACGCGTCAGGGGCTGGCCGGAGCGGGTGAGCGCGACTGGGACGAGCTGGCCAAGCGGCTGGTCGACGCCCAGGCGCCCGGCGTCGCGAGCGCCGTGTCACGACTGGTCCGGGTGCGCGCGGAGGACGACTGGCCGGGGCGGCTGTTGGAGGAATACGCCCTGGTCAACCTGCTGGCCGTGGCCTATCGGCGCCGCGCCGAGCTGCCGGAGGCCCTGGCCGCGACCGTGCTGACCCGCGTCGGCTTCCCGGTGACGCGCGAGGACGTGCTGGCCGGTCCCGTGGTGCGCGACCGCTGGGACGTGCTGGGCCGGCGCGACGAGGAGCAGGACCGCCTGACGGCCCGCCGCGTGTGGCTGCGCGGCCGTGGCACGGGCCAGGCCGCGCTGGTGCTGTCCTTCGCACCCCAGGGGCAGGCGCTCGACGCCTCCCTGGTCACGGGCGTCACGATCGACGCCGACCTGGCCTTCTATCCCAGCGCCGCGCCGCTACGCGCGCTGGTCGCCGCCCGCCACGTCCCCGCGTCCGGCGAAGGAACAGCGCCGGGGATCGCGTGCGGCCAGGAGACGCCGCCGGGGATGACGCCCGACCAGGCGATGGACGAGGTCGCGGCGGCGCTGGCCGCCGACCCGTGGACCTCGTCCTGGCCGGTCGTGCTGGCCGGCGTGGTGCCCGATCGGACGGCGCTCGGCGGCTTCCCGCTGCACCCGGGAGAGCGCGACCCGTGGCGGCTGCTCGCCGTCTCCGGTGGCCATCCGGTCACGGTCGCGGCCGAGTGGACTCCGCGTGGCCTGCGCCCCCTGACCGTCTGGGACGACGAGGGAATGGCGGTGATCCTGTGAGCGACTCCGTGAGCTGGGACACGCTGACGTCCACGGCCCTGGTCGGCACCGCCCGCAGGCCGTACCAGGGGAGCCTGCTGGAGGACGCGGCCGTGGAGGTCGCGCGCCGGCGCGCCGGTCGCGGGCCGGTCAGCGCGCCGGCCACCGGGCGTCGAGCCGAGGACGGCGGGCACGAGCCGGTCGCCGAGAGCGGGGCCGAGGACGGCGCGCAGGTACATCCCGGGGACGCGCCCGAGCGGGGCCGGACCGAGGACGGCGGGCGGGCGCCCGAAGAGGAGCAGGCGGCGGTCGGGCGGGCGGCGGCCGAACGGCTGGCGACGATCATGGCCGGCCGGCATGAGCGGCTGTTGCCCGAATGGCTGGCCGAGGCGGCGCGCGGCGGGCGGCGGGTGCCGCCGTTCGTGCTGCCCGAACTGCTCGACCGGGGCAGGCGCGACAGGTCGATCCGGGCGCACCTGGGCGTGCTCGCCGGGCAGCGCGGCCGGTGGCTGGCCGGACGCAACCCGGCCTGGGCCTACCTGCTGGAGGAGCCGACCGGCGAGACCTGGGAGCTGGGCGGCACCGCCGACCGCCGTGCCCACCTGCGCCGGCTCCGCACGTCCGACCCGAAGGCGGCCAGAGAGCTGCTGGAGGGCACCTGGGAGCAGGAGACTCCCCAGGACCGGATGGAGTTCGTCGGCGTGCTGGCCGCCGGGCTGTCCATGGACGACGAGCCGTTCCTGGAGCACGCCCTCGACGACCGCCGGCTTGAGGTGCGCCAGCAGGCCGCCAACCTGCTGACCCGCCTGCCCGGCTCGGCCCTGGCCGGGCGGATGGCCGCCCGCGCCCGCGACTGCGTCGCCATCACCGGCACCACGATCACGGTCGACGCGCCCAAGGCGTGCGACAGGGCGATGGAGCGCGACGGCATCCGGCCCAAGCCGCCTCGCGGCACCGGCGAGCGGGCCTGGTGGCTGCAGCAGGTCATCGCACGCGCCCCGCTGGCCAGCTGGGAGCTACCGCCGGACACGCTGCTCGCGATGCGCATCCCCGAATGGGACGCCGAGATGAAGGCCGGCTGGATGCGGGCCGCGGTGCTGCAGCGCGACCCGGAGTGGGCGCGGGCGATGTTCGCCTGGGACCCGATCGCCGACCTGCTGGAGGCGCTCGGTCCCGAGGAGCAGCAGCGGCTCGCCGCCGACTTCGTGAAGAGGCACGACCTGGACAGTCAGTTGATCATGGTGCTGGGCGGGGTCTCCCCGCACTGGCGGGAGGGACTGGCCACGGCCGTGCTGCGCAAGATCCTCAAGGTGGCCGGCACCCAGCCGTGGAACCTCGGCGAGTTGGTCAGGCTGGCGGGCGAGCGCATCGACCCCGGCCTGGCAGACCTGGCGGGGAGCTACTCGCCGGAGCCGCCCATCCAGGAGGTCGCCGCCCTGCTGCGGTTCCGCGCGGACATGATCAAGGAGCTCACGTGAGCGAGGGAACGATGACGACCAGCACCACGGCCACGGGGCCGGCGAAGGAGGCCTCATGACCGTCCTGCGGCCACACGCGGAAGACCAGTACGCCGAGGAGCTGTCCCTCCTCGCCAAGGACGACGACCGGCCGAGGCCGCCGGGCTGGCGGCTGTCGCCGTGGGCGGTGACCACCTACCTGCTGGGCGACGGCGACCGGATCACGCCGAAGTACGTGGGCGCCCGCCGCATCGTCGAGGTGGCCGTCGCCACCCTGGCCACCGACCGGGCGCTGCTGCTGCTCGGCGTGCCCGGCACGGCCAAGACCTGGCTGTCGGAGCACCTGGCCGCGGCGGTCAGCGGCGACTCCACGCTGCTCGTGCAGGGCACGGCCGGCACCGCGGAGGAGGCCATCCGCTACGGCTGGAACTACGCGAGACTGCTGGCCGAGGGCCCGTCGATCGAGGCGCTGACCCCGTCGCCGGTGATGCGGGCGATGGCCGAGGGCCGCGTCGCCCGCGTCGAGGAGCTGACCCGGATGCCGTCCGACGTGCAGGACGCGCTGATCACCGTGCTGTCGGAGAAGACACTGCCGATCCCGGAGCTCAACCGGGAGGTCCAGGCCGAGCGCGGCTTCAACGTGATCGCGACCGCCAACGACCGCGACCGCGGCGTCAACGAGCTGTCCAGCGCGCTGCGCCGCCGCTTCAACACGGTCGTCCTGCCCGTCCCCGCCACGGCCGAGGAGGAGGTGGACATCGTCTCGCGGCGAGTCACCCAGCTCGGCCGCTCGCTGGAGTTGCCCGAGACCAGCACCGGCCTGGCCGAGATCCGCCGCGTGGTGACCGTCTTCCGCGAGCTGCGCGCCGGGGTCACCGAGGACGGCCGCACCAAGGTCAAGTCACCGAGCGGCACCCTGTCCACAGCCGAGGCGATCTCCGTGCTGACCAGCGGCATCGCGCTGGCCGCGCACTTCGGCGACGGCGTGCTGCGCCCGGCCGACGTGGCCGCCGGGATCGTCGGCGCGGTGGTGCAGGAGCCGGTGTCCGACCGGGTGGTCTGGCGCGAGTATCTGGAGACCGTCGTGCGCGAGCGTTCCGACTGGCGCGACTTCTACCGGGCCTGCCGAGAGGTGTCGTGAGCGTCTCCGTCCTTGGCGTACGCCACCATGGCCCGGGATCGGCCCGGGCCGTGCGCGACGAGCTCCAGCGGCTCCGGCCCGACGTGATCCTGATCGAGGGCCCGCCGGAGGCCGACGCGCTCGTGGAGCTGGCGCCCGAGCTGGAGCCCCCGGTGGCGCTGCTGGCGCATGTCCCCGGCAGGCCCTCCGGCGCCGCCTACTGGCCGTTCGCGACCTTCTCCCCGGAATGGCAGGCCATCCTGTACGCCACGGCGCACGGGATCCCGGTGCGCTTCTGCGACCTGCCCGCGGCCCACACGCTGGCCGAAGATCCCGCGGACGACCCGCCGGCCGAGGCCGCCGAGCTGCGCGTCGACCCCATCGGCGCGCTCGCCCGCGCCGCCGGCCACGACGACCCCGAACGATGGTGGGAGGACGTCGTCGAGCACCGCGGCGACACCCCGTTCGAGGTGATCGCCGAGGCGATGGCCGCCGTCCGAGAGGGGTACCAGCCGGACGAGCGGGAGACCCGGCGCGAGGCGTACATGCGCAGGACACTGCGCGCCACCGCCAAGGCGGGCTTCGAGCGGATCGCGGTGGTCTGCGGCGCTTGGCACGTGCCCGCCCTGGTCGAGCCGCTCCCGCCGGCCAAGGCCGACGACGCGGTCCTGCGCGGCCTGCCCAAGGTCAAACCCGAGCTGACCTGGGTGCCGTGGACGCACGGCCGGCTGGCCTGGTGGAGCGGCTACGGCGCGGGCGTCGGCTCGCCCGGCTGGTACGACCACCTGTTCGGCGCCCCCGACCGGCCGGTGGAGCGCTGGCTGGCCCGCGCGGCCGCGGTCCTGCGCGACGAGGGGCTGGCCGTGTCGCCGGCGCACGTCATCGAGTCCGTACGGCTCGCGCAGGGCCTCGCGACGCTGCGCGGCCGCCCGCTGGCCGGGCTGGGCGAGGTCACCGAGGCGGCCCGGGCGGTGCTGTGCGAGGGCGACGACCTGGCGGTCGAGCTGATCCAGCGTCGCCTGGTCGTCGGTGACCGGCTCGGCCACGTCAGCGACCGGACGCCCATGGTGCCGCTCCAGCGCGACCTGCGCGACCGGCAGCGGCGGCTCCGGCTCCGGCCCGAGGCGCTGGACCGCGAGCTGAACCTCGACCTGCGCAAACCGCTCGACCTCGACCGCAGCCATCTGCTGCACCGGCTGCGGCTGCTCGGCGTCGCATGGGGCACGCCGGGGGAGTCGCGGGGCAAGGGCACCTTCAAGGAGACCTGGACCCTGCGCTGGCGCCCCGAGTACGACCTGGCGCTCATCGAGTGCGCCGCGCTGGGCGTCACGGTCGCCGGGGCCGCCGCGCAGCGCGCCCGCGACCTGGCCGCCGGCGAGCCGGCCACGCTGGCCGACCTGACCGCGCTGGTGGAGCGGTGCCTGCTGGCCGAGCTACCCGAGGCGCTGCCCGCCGTGCTGGCCGCCCTGTCGGCCAAGGCGGCGCTCGACGCCGACGTCGGCCACCTGATGGCGGCGCTGCCCGCGATGGTCCGCGCGCACCGCTACGGCGACGTGCGCGGCACCCCGGCCGAGGGGCTCGCGGTGATCGTCCACTCGATGCTCGACCGGGTGTGCGTCGGGCTGCCCGTCGCGGTGACCGGCCTCGACGACGACGCGGCGGCCGCCCTGCTCGGCCACGTCGACGGCGTCCACGCGGCCGTCGCCCTGCTCGACGACTCACCCGCCGAGCCCGCCGGACCTGCCGAGCCCGCCGGACCTGCCGAGCCCGCCGGACCTGCCGGCCCGAGGCGGCGGTGGCTGGCCACGTTGCACGGCCTGAGCGACCGGCCCGACCTGCACGGGCTGATCGAGGGCAGGCTGACCCGCGTCCTGCTCGACGCCGGGGAGCTCGCCGACGCGGGCGACCGGATGTCGCGGGCGATGTCCCGCGGCCACGCCCCGGCCAGGGCGGCCGCGTGGGTCGAGGGGTTCCTGTCGGGCGGCGGGCTGCTGCTGGTGCACGACCAGCGGCTGCTGAGCCTGGTCGACGGGTGGCTGACGGGTCTCGGCGGTGACCAGTTCGTGGAGGTGCTGCCGCTGCTGCGGCGTACGTTCGGCGGCTTCGCCGTACCTGAGCGGAGGGCTGTGGGGGAGCGCGTCCGGTCGGCGGGGCGGCGGGCCGAGGCCGACGAGACCGATCTGGACGAGCGGCGCGCGGCGGGCGCGGAGCGGACCGTGCTGGCGATCCTGGGGAGAGCGCATGGATGAGCGGTTGCGCAGGTGGCGGCTGGTGCTGGGCGGCGGGGAGGCCGACGGCACGGGCTGCGCGCTGCAGGGCGGCGACGCCGCGATGGACGGCGCCCTCGCCGCGCTCTACGGCGGCCAGGAAGGTCAGGGCGGTCAGGGCGGTCAGGGCGGCCGCTCGGGAGGCAGGGAGGGCGGCCTGGGCGCGTCGGCGCCGCGCGTGGCGCGGTGGCTGGGCGACATCCGGACCTACTTCCCGTCCACCGTCGTCCAGGTCATGCAGAAGGACGCGATCGAGCGGCTCGACCTGTCCAGGCTGCTGCTCGAACCCGAGATGCTCGAAGCCGTCGAGCCCGACGTGCACCTGGTCGGCACGCTGCTCGCGCTCAACCGGGTGATGCCCGACCAGGCCCGCGAGTCGGCCCGGGCGGTCGTGGCCACGGTCGTGCGGCGGCTCGAACGACGGCTCGCCCAGAAGACCAGGGCGGCCGTCACCGGCGCGCTCGACCGCAGCGCCAGGACCCATCGGCCCAAACGCGTGGCCGACATCGACTGGGATCGGACGATCAGGGCCAATCTCAGGAACTACCTGCCGGAGAAGAACACCGTCGTGCCGTCGCGGCTCGTCGGCTACGCGCGCAGGCAGCGGGCGGTGCAGCGCGAGATCGTGCTGTGCGTCGACCAGAGCGGCTCGATGGCCGCGTCGGTGGTCTATTCGAGCGTGTTCGGCGCGGTGCTCGCCTCGATGCGGTCGCTCCGGACGTCTCTGGTGGTGTTCGACACGGCCGTGGTCGACCTCACCGACCAGCTGCACGACCCGGTGGAGCTGCTGTTCGGCACCCAGCTCGGCGGTGGCACCGACATCAACCGGGCCCTCGCCTACAGCCAGGGGCTCATCACCCGTCCCACCGAGTCGATCTTCATTCTGATCAGCGACCTGTACGAGGGCGGCATCCGGCAGGAGATGCTGCGCCGGGTGGCCGCCATGACGCAGGCGGGCGTCCAGGTGATCGTGCTGCTGGCCCTCTCCGACGAGGGCGCGCCGTTCTACGACCACGAGAACGCCGCCGCGCTCGCCGCCATGGGCGTGCCCGCGTTCGCGTGCACGCCCGACGCCTTCCCCGATCTGATGGCGGCGGCGATCGAACGGCACTCGATCACGCGCTGGGCCGAGCGGCAGGGCGCGCTCAGTGCCCCGCCGCCGGGCGGGGAGCCAGGCACGACAGGCTGAGCGTGCCGGCGGCGACGCGGTGGTTCGCGTACGGCCCCGGCCTGCTTCTTCCGCCGGGTCGAGATCCGGATGTCCCGGCCCGCACGTTTTGCCCAGTCCCCGCGGGCAGGCACACTGGAGGGGATCGCCGGATGAGGGGGGCACATGCCGCGTGTGCGGAAGCTGGAGGTGTTCCGCGTCGTCCTGCCGCATGGCAGGCGCACGGACAGCCTGCTCGTGAAGCTCACCGACCAGGGCGGCATGACGGGGTGGGGTGAGACGGTGAGCCCCGCGCCCAAAGCCTGGTCCAGATTGGAGGAGTCGCTGGCCGCCCTGCTCATCGGCGTCGACTGGGAGCATCCCGACAGCGTCGCGAGCGGTGACTCCGCCGTCGACATGGCCTGCTGGGACCTGTGGACCAGGATGCGCGGCGTGCCGCTGGCCGACGCGATCGGCGGCACCCGCACCTCGCTGATGGCCACCGTCCGGCTCAGCCCCGACGCCTCGCTCGAGAGCCTGGTGACCCGGGTCAACCAGCAGGTCTGCGCCGGCTACGGCCACGTGACGCTCGACATCAGGCCCGGCTGGGACGTCGAGCCGGTCCGTGCGGTCCGCGCCGCCTATCCCGCGCTGACCCTCGCCGTCGACTGCGGCGGCGCCTACACCGACCGGGGCCAGCTCGTGGCGCTCGACTCCTACGGCCTGGAGGTCATCGAGCGGCCCTTCCCGGTGGCCGACGTCTACGCGCACGCCTCGCTCCAGGACGAGGTCGCCGCCTCGGTGGCCGTGGAGGTCTGCGCCACGGCCGACCTCGACGACTATCTGACGCTGCGGGCGGCCAGGGTGCTGCTCCTGCGGCCCACCGGCTTCCCGTCGATCAGCGAGGCCCGCCGCGCCCACGACCGCGCCGTGGCGGCCGGCTGGGACATCCAGTGCTCGGGCGGCCAGGGCGCTGGCCTGGCCAGGGCGGCGACGGTCGCGGTCGCCAGCCTTCCCGGCTGCACGCTGCCCTGCGACGTCACCCAGCCGCCGCGCAACAACCAGATCGTCACCCCCATCGTGGGCGCCAACGCCGGGGTCATCGCGGTCCCGCTCACCCAGCCCGGTCTCGGCCACTCGGTCGACGAGTCCCGTGTCCGCCGCCTGGCCAGGGACGTCTTCACCTCGTGAACCGGGTGGCGGGCCCGTTCCCGGTGGCAGGGTCCAGGTCGGCGCGTGACACGTACGTGATCACCACGCACTACCTTCATCCCGAAATATCGGGACAGGGGCGGTGGGCGTGGAGTTATCCAGATGGAGGGTGCTGCATCTGCTGCTGACCATGCACCTGAACGCCTTCGTGCCGGCCTGGTTGCAGGTGCTCTGCGGCATCGTCGTGCTGATCGGCGCCGGCATCGGCGGCGTCACCCTCATCGTGGAGTTGGACGGCGGCCTTGTGCTCGCCGTGGTGTGGGGCGCACTGACCTGTGTGTGCCTGTACGCCCTCGTCATGACACAGGGCCCCAACGTCTGGTGGGACAATCCCGCCTTCGCGCTCGACGAACATCCCCGGCTCAGGAGGGTCTTCCTCGAGGCCATGGAACTGGCGGAAGTCGGGACCGTCCCCAAGGTACGCCTCTGGAGCCTGCCGGCCATGACGGTGCATACGGGGCGCAGAATAAAATTCTGGCTCGGGCTCCCTCTGGTGACGGAACTCGAAGAGGACGAGCTACGCGCGATCGTGGTGCGGCATCTGCTCGTCTCACGGCTGTCGTGGCGCGATCGTTGGGTCGCGAGCCTCAATCTTAAAGACCTCGCCCGTGCGGCATCCGGCAAGCCGCATCCCGATCGCGCCCGGCTTCGAGCGCAGGCCAAGAGGATCCGGCAGGAGCTGTGGCGGGAGACCGCCGCTCTTGTCGGCCAGGAGACGCTGGCTCGGGCGACCCGGCGAGAGATCATGATCGACCATGCTTTCGCCTGGCATGTATACCGCTATGTAAGGCTCTGGGCCGACCATCATTGGGGGTTTCCCTCCGACGCCTTCGAGTCCTTCCGGTGGAAGGTCCGGGAGGACGGCCTGCTGGCGCGGATCCAGCCACGCGTCGACACGTTCGTCGCGGAGAAGCTCGACCGGCACGAGAGGGAACTGCTGCTGGAGCTGGGCTGGGACAGCGGGGCGCCGGTCGCACCCGCGACCGACCCGGTGGCTGATCGCCTTCCGGCCAGGCTCGAACGCCGGATGGCGCATGCTCTCTGGCGCGAGCTGTTCGGCCGGCCCGGCTCCCCGCTCGGCGTCAAAGGCGGCCCGATCCGCGACAAGCCCGCGGAGCTGTGGGTGTACTACCAGGAGGCGGAGCGGATCGGAGTTCTCGCGGCCGCGACCGCGTTGCTCGGGCGGCCCGCCTCCGCCGAGGACGTCGTCCGCCTCGCTGCCGGAGGCCGGGCGGGCGAGCTCGAATGGTCGCATACGAGCGCTTCCTGCCCGCACCCCGCGCCCGAGGTCTGCGTGCTGATGCCGCTGCTCGATGTGGCCCTGCGGCGGCTGGGCTACCTGCACGCCGATCCCTTCGTCCAGCGGGTGCTCGTCGGCCGGCTGGGGGATCGGGTGGACGTGGTGGAACTGGCCGGCGAGGTGGCGCGCGGCCTGCCGTACGGGCTGGAGCTGGGGGTGGAGCTGAACGCGAGGGATCCGGACGAGGACGTCCGGAGGCTGGCCGCCGAGTCGCTGGCGGCCGGCGACCCGATCGGGTGGTTCGAGCGGCTCTACGCCGAGTCCGACACGGGCGACGCGATCGTGCCGTGGGACTTCCGGCGGCCGCACGTCATGCTCGTCGACTGGGCCTCGAAGCGCGGCCTGCGCGGTAAGGGGCTCAGAGCGCTCGTGGTCGGCGCGGGCCTGGGGAACGACGCCCAGTACATCGCGGGGCTCGGCTTCGAGACGGTCGCGTTCGACGTGAGCGAGTCGGCCGTGCGGCTGGCGGGGGAGCGGTTCCCGGGCGAAAGTGTGCGCTACGTCGTGGCCGACCTGCTCGATCCGCCCGGCGAGTGGCGGGAGGCGTTCGACCTGGTCGTGGAGATCTCGACGGTGCAGGCGCTGCCCGAGGCGCTGCACTCCGAGGCTATCGCACGGGTGTCCTCCTTCGTGGGGCCGGGCGGGACACTGGTGGTGATCGCGTCGGCTCGGAACGAAGGGCAGCCGGTGTTCGCGCCGCCGTGGCCGCTCACACCGTCCGAGATCGCCGCCTTCGCCACCGGCGGGGTGGTGATGGAGGAGAGCGAGGACTTCCCCGACGCCGTGCGCCACCACTGCCGCGCCACCTTCCACCGGCCCGCCTGACGTTCGGCCCGGCGGGTTGATCGGCCTCCCGGTCCCGCCGGTGCCGTCACAGCGCTCCGCAGCCCTCGGTGAGCTCCTGGGTGGGGGACGGCGTGGCGGACTTCCTCGGCGTGCCGCCCAGGCCGCTCTTCGGCGTGCTCGCCGGGGTGCTCCCTGGTGACGACGCCCGGGGGGACGCGGGAGAGGACGCCGGAGAGGACGTCGGAGAGGACGTCGCGGAGGACGTCGGCGAAGGGGCCGCCGACGCCGCGACCGGGCCCGTGGCGCCCGAGTCGCGGATCGCCTTGGCGGTGAGATAGCGGATCTTCTGCCAGTCGGGGTAGCCGGTGGAGATCAGCGGGGGCACGAACTGCATGCTCGTCACCCTGGCGTTCTTGACCTGGAGCGCCAGGGGCACCAGGTGCTTCAGCATGGGCCGGGGGATGTCCGTCTTGATCAGCTCTTTGGTGGCCAGCGCGATCTGGGTGAACCGGGTCAGCACGGTGGCGGGATCGGCCTGGTCGAGCAGCGCGCCGAGCACGCACCGCTGGCGGCGCATCCTGGTGTAGTCGTCGCTGTTGGTGCGCGAACGGGCGTACCACATCGCGTCCTCGCCCTTCAGCCGGCGCGTGCCCTGCTTGACCAGGCCCTCGTTGTAGGTGCCGAACACCACGTCCTGCTCGACGCTCAGTGTGACCCCGCCGATCGCGTCGATCAGCCGGGCGAACCCCCACATGTTCACCAGGGCGTACCAGTCGACGTCGAGCCCCAGCGTGTAGCCGATCGTGTCCATCAGCACCTTCGGGCCCTGGTGCTGCCTGCCGCCGAAGATCTCCGGGTGCGCGTCGGAGTACTCCCAGACGCTGTTGAGGAGGTCGCTGCGCCCGCCGCCGGGATCGGCCGGCAGCCGGAAGCCGGCGGGGAAGCGCCGGGCCATCGGCGTGCCGGGGCGGAAGCGGACGTTCTCCAGGTTGCGCGGCAGGCTGATCAGCACCGTGCTGCCGGTCCGTACGTCGATGCTGGCCAGGTTCATGCTGTCGGTGCGCACGCCCGCCCGGTCACCGGCGGCGTCGCCGCCGAGCAGCAGGATGTTGACCCGCTGCCGCCCGGCCCACGGGTTCTCCGGGCGTACCCGCTCCTCTGCCCGGGGGTCGGGCGTGGGGTTGACGAAGATGTCGTTGAGCGTCTGCTGGGAGGTCCAGACGTACTCAGCGGTCAGCCCGAACGGCAGCACCACCACGACCGCCAGCAGCCCCGCGAAGATGCCCGTGAGCACCTGTCCGCCCTGGGAGAGCGCGTTGGGCCGGAGCACCGTGAACGAGTGGACGATCAGGGCGAACCACGCCAGGCCGAGGACGGCCGAGCCGGCGGCGATCGCGATGAGCCAGCTGTCCTCGGTCAGCATGCCGAGCAGGTTGTCGGTGGTCAGCGCGACCGCGAGCAACGCGAGCAGCCCGGCCGCGTGGCAGGAGAGCAGCACCAGCCCGGTCCGCCGCCGGCCTGCGCGCAGATGTGCCGCGCCGGGGGCCAGCACCGCCAGCGCCAGCCAGCCGAGGAACCCCCCGGCGCTCACCGGTTTCGTTGCCTGCCTCACGCCATCCCCGTTTCCCCGTGCTCCACCGTAGACGCGTACCCCGCTACCCGAGGTGGCCCGCTGGACGCCCATTCCAGGTGCGAACGCCGCTTCCAGAAGCGGCCGCTGGACGCGGCCCACTTTAGGCCGAATCGAGGGGGGATCTTACGGCTTAAACGCGAAATATGCCGTTATATGAGAGTCAACTTCGATGACCGAATAAGATTCGGTCATGGCCTTCTCCGAGATCGAGTACGCCGTGACGGACCGCATCGCGACCGTCACCCTGAAGCGCCCGGACCGGCTCAACGCCTTCACCCTGACGATGCGCGCGGAGTTGATCGAGGCGTTCGATCTCGCGGACGCCGACGACGACGTGCGCGCCGTGGTCGTCACCGGCGCCGGCCGGGCCTTCTGCGCCGGCGCCGACCTGGGCGGGGGCGGCGGCACGTTCACCCGCCGGGACCGCGGCGACCACCAGGAGGAGCTCGTCGACGGCTACCCGCGCGACGGCGGAGGCACGGTCGCCCTGCGCATCGCCCAGTCGCTGAAGCCGGTCATCGGCGCCATCAACGGCGCGGCCGTCGGGGTGGGCGTCACGATGACGCTGCCGATGGACGTCAGGCTCGCGGCCGACACCGCGAAGTTCGGCTTCGTGTTCGCCCGCCGCGGCATCGTCCCCGAGGCGGCCTCCGGCTGGTTCCTGCCCAGGATCGTGGGCATCGCCCAGGCCATGGAATGGGCCGCGACGGGCCGCGTCTTCCCCGCCTCGGAGGCCCTCGAAGCCCGGCTGGTCTCACGCCTGTATCCGGCGGACGAGCTGCTGCCCGCCGCCTACGCGCTGGCCCGCGAGATCGCCGGCAACACCTCGGCCGTCTCGGTCGCCGCGGTCCGCAGGCTGATGTGGTCGGGGCTGTCGGCATCGTCCCCATGGGAGGCGCACGCGGCCGACTCCAGGCTGATGGCCGAGCTGGGCTCCTCGGCTGACGCCGTCGAGGGCGTGACGTCGTTCCTGGAGAAGCGGCCGGCCGAGTTCCCGATGAAGGTCAGCCAGGATCTGCCGGACGGTGTACCGTCCTGGCCGGACGATCCCTATCGTGTCTAGCATGTACGAGATCACCGTTCTGCCCATGCCGCCCGACTTCGAGGGTGAGGTCGTGGCGACACTGGTGTCGCGGCGGACCGAGGCGTCCCGCCGGGCGGTGCTCTATCTCCACGGCTTCACCGACTACTTCTTCCAGGACCACCTGGCCGAGCACTACCTCGACCGCGGCATCGACTTCTACGCGCTCGACCTGCGTAAATACGGGAGGTCGTTGCTGCCGCACCAGACCAGGGGCCTGATCAGGAGCGTCACCGACTACTTCCCCGAGATCGACGAGGCCGTCCGGGTCATCCGGCGGGACCACGACGAGCTCACCGTCAACGCCCACTCGACCGGCGGCCTGATCGCCTCGCTGTGGGCCGACCGGGTCCGCGGCCGGGGCCTCGTGCAGGGGCTGGTGCTCAACAGCCCGTTCTTCGACCTCAACGTGTCCGCTCCGCTCCGCCTGGCCGCCGACCTGCTCAAGACTCCGCTCTCCTACACGAGCCGGCCGCTGCCTCTGGGCGTCAGCACCGTCTACGGCCAGAGCCTGCACAGCTCCGAGCAGGGCGAATGGGACTACGATCTGGAGCTCAAGCCGCTCGGCGGCTTCGCCGTGCACGCCATGTGGCTGGCCGCCGTCCGCCGTGCGCAGCGCCGCCTGCACGCCGGGCTCGCGGTCGACGTGCCGGTGCTCGTCCTCGCCTCGGCCAGGGGCCTGCGGGTACGCGACTTCGTCCCCGAGGCCCGTGCGGCCGACATCGTGCTCGACCCCCGGCAGATCGCCCGCTGGTCCACCTCGATCGGCCCGCACGTCACCTGCGTCCGCGTCGCCGACGGCGTACACGACCTGGTGCTGTCCAGCGAGCCGGTGCGCAAGCAGGTGTTCGCCGAGATCGACCGCTGGCTGAACGCCTACGTCGGGCCGGCGGACCGGGACGCCTAGGGACGCCGTGCCCGTCGGGAGGACGCGGGTCTACCAGGGGAACGAGAACAACCCGTAGTAGGCGGCCGCCACCAGCAGCAACCCCGTGCCGCCCAGCACCCCCGCGATCGCCACGTGCTGCCACCGGCTCAGCCGCATGCCCTCCCGCAGCGCCGCCACGACCGCCGCCACGGCCGTGACCTCCTGCACCAGCATCAGCACGGCCATGCCGCGCACGACCAGCCAGCCGGCCAGCACCGCGGGCCAGGCGCCCGCCTGGTTCACCGAGAACAGCACCAGCACCATGATGAACGCCACCACCGAGAGCAGCAGCCCCAGCCCCGTCCACGCCATCCGGCTCAGTCTGCGCCTGATCGGCGGCCACAGTTTGGTGTTGGCCTCGACCTGCGCGAGGGGCCGGCCGCGCAGCCGTACCAGCATGACGGCGACCGGGCCCGCCACGTAGCCGACGGCGGCCAGGCAGATGGTCAGCCCCAGCATCGTCCCGCCCGCGTACCACGGCGCGGCCGGCACGTCGCTGGCCTCGAACCGCTGCACCGGAGTGGTGCCCGCCATGCGCACCTCGGGCCGGGCGGTGCCCGGCAGGCCGGTGATCCAGTTGGTGAGCGTCTCCAGATAGCCCGGCGCGAAGTCGCCGCCGTTGACCCGCATGGCGTGGTCGGCTCGGCCCATGAAGCGGATCGTGTAGCCGTCGTTGCCCGCCTCGGCCAGCGCCGTGGTCAGCGCCCTGGTGGACTCGACGAACGGGATGGACGGGTCGGTCGTGCCGTAGAGGGCCAGCACCGGCTGTCTCATCCGCCGCAGCGCCGGCATCGCGTCGTGGCGCAGGAAGTCGAAGCCGATCCCGCCCATCGCCCTGGTCAGCAGGTCGCGCACGCCGATCGGGGCGCGCAGGCGGAGCAACTGCTCGTTCAGCGCCCAGGCCACCTGCCGCAGCGGTGAGACGTTCGGTGAGGACACCAGCACCGTGAACCCCACCGCCGAGCTCTTCGCGGCGGCGATCGGCGCCACCCATCCGCCCTCACTGACCGCCCATAACCCGATCCGCGCCGGATCGACGTCCGGCCGCTTCGCCAGGTGCTCCACCATGCGGAGCGCGTCGTCGGCGAGCAGCGAGAAGTCGCGGTCGCGGAAGTTGTAGCCGACCGTCCGCTTGTCGAACGCGAGCGTCACCACGCCCGCCTTGGCCAGGAACTCCGCCTGCGGCGTGAACTCGGTCCGCGAGCCGTTGCCCGACCCCGACACGAACACCAGCGCCGGATGCCGGCCCGGTGTGAGCGGCGCCCGCACGGTGCCCACCAGCCGCTGCCCCTGCGCCGGGACGGAGATCTCCTCGCGGCTGATCGGATCGACCGCCACGACGGAGCGCAGCTCGCTCGGCGGCTGAGCCGGTAAAGCCTGGAACTCCTGATCGGCCCTGAGCGGTGGCGGGTCGAACGCGGGTGGCAGGACGTATCCGACGGATGCCAGAACCACCAGCATCAGACCGGCTGCGACGCTCAAGGTGCCACGGCCAGTGCGCATCGGCCTCCCCATGTGGGTTGGTTTGCCCGTCGATCATTCAGCCTACTCCCCGCTGGTGAGGCGCATGGGGCCGCATTTGTCGGTGAGAACTGTTAGCTTCCTGCGAATGCGGATCCTGCACACCAGCGACTGGCACCTGGGGCGCTCGTTCCATCGCGAGAGCCTGCTCGACGGTCAGGCCGCGTTCGTCGACCACCTGGTCGAGACCGTCCGCGCCGAGCGGGTCGACGTGGTGGCGGTGTCCGGTGACGTCTACGACCGGGCCCTCCCGCCGGTCGACGCCGTGACCCTGTGCAACGAGGCGCTGGGGCGGCTGGCCGCCGAGGGCGCGCGGACCGTGCTGATCAGCGGCAACCACGACTCCGCGCGGCGGCTCGGCTTCGGCGCCTCCCTGTTCGACGCCGCGGGGGTGCACCTGCGCACCGACCCGTCGCGGGCGTGGGAGCCCGTGATGATCGACGACGTCGCCTTCTACGGCATCCCCTACCTGGAGCCCGAGCTGGTCCGCGCCCCCTGGGAGCTGCCCGATCGCAGCCACACCGCCGCGCTCACCCACGCCATGACCCGCGTCCGCGCCGACGCCGCCCGCCGCGGCCGCTCTGTCGTGCTGGCCCACGCCTTCGTCACCGGAGGCCAGGCCAGCGACAGCGAGCGCGACATCAGCGTGGGCGGGGTCGCCCACGTGCCGCTGTCGGCGTTCGACGGGGTCGACTACGTCGCGCTCGGCCACCTGCACGGGCGCCAGCGCATGTCCGAGACGGTCCGCTACTCCGGCTCCCCGCTGGCCTACTCGTTCTCCGAGGCCGACCACGTCAAGGGTTCGTGGCTGGTCACGCTCGGCTCGGGCGTGGAGTTCGTGCCGGCGCCGGTGCCCCGGCCGGTCGGCCGGCTGCGCGGCCATCTCGACGACCTGCTGACCTCGCCCGCCCACGCCCGCTTCGAGGACCACTGGCTGCAGGTGGTGCTGACCGACCCCATACGCCCCAAATCGGCCATGGACCGGCTGCGCGCCCGCTTCCCGCACACGCTGGCGCTCTCCTTCGACCCCGAGGGCGGCGCTCCCGCCGCCCAGCCCGTGCGGCTCAGCGGGCGCCCGGAGGCCGACGTCGCGCTCGACTTCGTCCGTGAGGTACGCGGCGAGCCTGCCGCGGCCGACGAGGAAAAGCTGCTAAGACAGGCGGTCGAGGCGTCCCGGGCGAAGGAGACGATGGCGTAGATGCGGCCACACCGGCTCTCCCTGACGGCGTTCGGGTCGTTCCCCGGTGCGGAGACGGTCGACTTCGACGCGCTGGCGCAGGCGGGCCTCTTCCTCGTGCACGGGCCCACCGGCGCGGGCAAGACGACGATCCTCGACGCGCTCTGCTTCGCCCTCTACGGGCAGGTGCCCGGCCAGCGCAACAGCGCCCGTGCCCTGCGCTGTGACCACGCCGCCCCCTCCGTCGGCCCGTCGGTCACGCTGGAGGTGACCGTACGCGGCCGGCACCTCCGCATCCAGCGCTCTCCCGCCTGGCAGCGGCCCAAGCTCCGCGGCACGGGCTGCACCGAGGAGAAGGCCAAGGTCATCGTCGAGGAGCGGGCCGGAGCCGGCTGGCAGGGCCTCACCACCAGGGCCGACGAGGCGGGCGACCTCATCGGCGGGCTGCTCGGCATGAACGCCGACCAGTTCTGCCAGGTCGCCATGCTGCCCCAGGGCGACTTCGCCCGGTTCCTGCGAGCCGACGGCGACGACCGCCGCAAGCTGCTCGAACGCCTCTTCACGGTCAAGGTGTTCACCCAGACAGAGTCGTGGCTGGCCGAGCACCGCAAGCAGTCCTGGCGCGAGGCCCAGGACCTGCGCCAGCAGGTCGACTTCGCCATCCAGCGGCTGGAGGAGGCGGCCGGCGACACCCTCGGCCAGCCCGCACCTCTCACCGCCTCCCAGTCCCCGTCGGCCGGCGCCGCCGATGCGGGCCAGGAGCTCCTGTTCAGCGATCCCTTGCCCGGATCGTCGTCGCCCGGCTCGGCCGATGGCGCCGATCCCGGGTCGGCCGAGGCCGGAGTGCCGTCGGTCGAGGATGATCCTCTCGGGTGGGCCGGAGCACTGCGCGACGCGGCCCGGGCCGTGGTCACCCGGCGCACCGAGCAGCACGCGCGGGCGGAGCAGGCGTCGCGGCAGGCGCGCCTCACGTTCGAGCAGGCCGCGGCGCTGGCCGACCGCCGGCGCCGTCACGCCGAGGCGCTGACCCTGCGTCGCACTCTGGACGAACGTGCCGACGAGCGAGCGGACCTTCAGGCGATCCTCGACGACGCGGCTCGGGCCGCGGCCGTGATCCCGCTGATCACGGCCGCCAGGCAGCGCGCCGAGGCCGCCGCCAAGGCCACCTCCCTCGCGGCCGACGCCGTGGCCCGCGCCCGTCCCCTGTTGGGCCGCGCGACCGACGGCCCATCCGCCGACTTCCCGCCCCGGCCCGGCGATGGTTCCGCGGTGTCGCCGGAGCGGCTCGCCGAGATGGAGAGGCAGCGGCAGGCCGAGATCGCGCGGCTGTCCGAGCTGCTCACCGAGGAGGCCAGGCTCCTGGTCGTCCGGAGAGACCTGCGGCGGGCCGAGGAGGAGCTCGCCGGGCTGGCCACGGAGGACGAGGCGACCGCCATCCGGCTGGCCGCCCTGCCCGAGCTCATGGCCGAGGCCGAGCACCGTGCCGAGCGGGCCCGCCTCGACGCCGCCAGGATCCCGGCGGCCGAAGCCGTGCGGGCCGCCGCGGCCGAGCTGATCGCAGCCGATCGCGGGCTCGCCGCGCTGGACGCCGAGCTGGACGGGCTGGCGCAGCGGGAGGCCGAGGTGGCCGCCGCCGAGGCGGAGCTGCCCCAGCGGCTCGCCGACGTGTCGGGGCGGCTCGCCGGCGTACGCGCGGAGATCGCGGCGATCCCGGCCGCGGCCGCGACGCTCGACGCGGCCCGGACCATACGCGACGCGGTCCTGCGTCGTGACACCCTGGCCGGTGAGCTGGAGGCGGCGGCGGCCACCCACCAGGCTCTGGTGGACAGGGCCCAGGGTCTGAGGGAGCAGTGGCTGGACATCCGCCAGGCCCGCATCGACGGCATGGCGGCCGAGCTGGCCCGCGACCTGTCCGACGGCCGGCCCTGCGCGGTGTGCGGCTCCGAGCACCACCCCGCCCCGGCCTCGCCCGCCCCCAGCGCGCCCTCGGCGGACGACGAGCTGGCCGCCGAGCACGCCCATGAAGGAGCGCACGCCGAACGCGAGGCCGCCGAACGTACCCTCGCCGCCCTTGAGTCCCGCCACGCCGACGCGGTGGCGGCCACGGGCGGTCTCGACGCCGACGCCGCCGAGGCGGAGGTGCTGCGGGCCGAGCAGGAGCTCGCCCGCCTGGAGGGGATCGCCGCACTCGAGCCCGCGCTGGCCGCGGAGCTCGACCGCGTCGAGGCCGACCGTGAGCACGTCACCGACCGCGCCCGCCGGCTGGCCGAAGACCTCGCCGCCCACCGCGCCCACCGCAGCCACCTGCAGGCCGAACGCTCCCGTCTCGCCGCCCAGCTCGCCCGTGGCAGCCTGGGTCTCGCGTTGGACACCAGCACCGAGGGTTCCGCTCAACTGGACCCGTCCGGCCTGGGTGGCGTGGGCGGCCAGGGTGATTCGAGCGGGTTGGGCGGCGACGTCCAGGCCGTCGAGGTGCTGGCGGCGGCCGAGCGGGAGGTGCGGCGGCTCAAGGCGTCGGCGGCCGAGGAGCCGGAGCTGGCCGCCGAGGCGGCGCGGCTCGGTCAGGAGCGGGTCTCGCTGGAGGAGCGGGCGCGCAGGGTCACGGCCAGGCTGGCCGCCTGCCGCACCCGCCAGGAGGAGCTCAGCGGTGACGCGGGGAGGCTGACCGCGCGGCTCGACAGCGCCCGCGGCGACGATCCGACGCTCACCGCGCGGCTGTCCAGGCTCAGCGACGAGGCGGAGCTGTTGCGGGAGGCACTGGAGGCGACGCGGCTGGCCATGTCCGCCGAACAGGAGCGTGCCAGAGCCGCCGAGGCGGCCGAACGGGCCACCCTGGAGGCGGGCTTCGCCGAGGTCGACGACGTCGTCGACGCCGCCAGGACCCCGGCCGAGCTGGAGAGCAAGGCCGAGCGGCTGCGGCGGCTGGACGACCAGTACGCCGCCGTGAGCGGCATCCTGGCCGACCCCGAGCTGCTGGCGGCGGCCGAGGCGCCGGCGCCCGACCTGGCGGCGATCGAGGCGGAGCGCGAGGCGGCGCAGCAGGCCCACACCGCCCTGGCCTCCGCGCTCGACCAGGCCATGGCCAGAGCGCACCGGCTGGACGAGCTCCACGGTGAGCTGGCGGCAGGTCTGGCCACCTGGCAGCCCGCCGCCGACCGGCACAAGCTGGCCGAGCGCATGGCGGCCCTGGCCAGCGGCACCTCCAGCGACAACCAGTGGAGCATGAGCCTGTCGTCGTACGTGCTCGGCGAGCGGCTCAGGCAGGTGGTCGACGCCGCCAACGAGCGCCTCGACCACATGTCCGCCGGCCGCTACCTCCTGCGTCACGACCTGCGTAAGACGGCCGGCGCGCGTGGCCGTTCGGGCGGCGGGCTCGGGTTGCGGATCTCCGACGGGTGGACGGGCGTCGAGCGCGACCCGGCGACTCTCTCCGGCGGAGAGAGCTTCATCACCTCGCTGGCGCTGGCCCTCGGGCTGGCCGACGTCGTCACGGCCGAGGCCGGGGGGGCCGAGATCGGCACGCTCTTCGTGGACGAGGGGTTCGGCACCCTCGACGAGGACACCCTCGACGGCGTCCTCGACATTCTCGACGAGCTACGCGACGGCGGGCGCGCCGTCGGCGTCATCAGCCACGTCGCCGAGCTGCGCTCGCGCATCCCGGCCCAGCTCAAGGTCTCCAAGACGCGTGCCGGATCGAGCCTTTCGGTGGTGTGACCGCCGTCGCGGACGGTGGCGTGGTCTCGGCCGCACGGTTGCCCATGGCGGGCCGAGGTCCGGCGTCGGCCGTCCGTCACCATGGTGGCCCTGGCCGGGCGTGCCAGGGTGAAGGTCATCGCCGCTGATCTGTGATCCTCGCTTTCGGGCTGATCAGGTAGCCTTTTCGTTCACCATCGTGGTGTTGGGGATGTGCGGGAGGATGGTCTGACGACTCCGTGGAATCCGCAGGATGCGGTGGTGACCCCGTGTTCTCACAGTCCGCTGTGTCCGCAGCCGGGGCCGTGTCTCCCGGATTCGCTCCGTAATGACCGGCCGGACCTGAGCGTCCTGCCGGAGCGCACGTCAGTCTCTGCGGATCCCGGTGACATCGCGTTCGCCGAGCGGGGGTTGCGCACGCTCAGCGACTTGCTGGGGGAGTTGGGCGTGGGCCTGAATGGGCTGGCCGGCGCGCATGAGGCGACCGCGCGCGCCACCCGTAAGGCGGCGACCGGTGATGACTACGGCAACACGTTCTGGAGCCAGCAGGGACAGCGGTTCGAACGCGCGGCCAGGCTCCTGCGGCTGATCGCCGAGCAGTCGCAGACGGCGGCCGGCAACACCGTTCAGACGCGGCGTAACTACCAGGCGGCTGACGACGCTTCGACTCTCCGGGACAGGTTCTGATGGATCCGCATGCTTTTGTGCCTGATGTGGTGAAGCCGTTTTGGCCCTATATCGCGGGTGGGTTGTTTCCGGAGCAGCGTTACGACGACATGGTGGCCAAGGCTGACGAGATGGAGGGGATAGCTGACGCGCTCGGCCGGTTGCGTAAGGAAGCGGGCGATGGCGTGGCGGCGCTGCTGCGGGGTGGGGTGTGGGAGGGGACAGCCCAGGCCGAGTTCGCTCAGTTGTTCGGTGAGCTGGTGCGGGACGTCGGTGGTGATCCAGACGAGGTGGACCGGAATCCGGTCGCTGCGCTGACGTATGTGGAGCATGAGGTCCGGCAGGGCGCGTCCATGACGCGCAAGCAGGCGACGGACATTGAGCACACTCAGGTGATGATGATCGCTGGGGCGATCATGACCGGGGCGGCGATTCTCCGGCTGCTGGGGTTCGCGATTGCGAATCCGAGTGCGACGGCACTGATCTCGAGCAGGCTGGCGTTCGAGCGGGTGCGCAATCAGGCGATCAAGGGGATCGTGCTGAGGAACATGCTCCTGTTCGGGGCAATCATGGGCGGTCTGGACGGCGGCATTCAGCTGGGGCAGATGCTGGTCGGGCACCGGGACGAGATCAACTTCGAGTCGTTGTTGTGGTCGACGGGGACCGGCGCGCTGACTGGGGCGTTGTTCGGAGGGATGAAGATCGGTGCGGCCAAGCTGGTGACTGATGACATGGTCGGCAGGGTCGCCAGTAACGAGGCCAAGACGCTGCGGACGCTGATGGCCGGCGCGCCCGACACGGTGTTGGGGCAGACGGTCATGGGGGGTCTGTCGAGTGTGGCCGCCAGCGCAGTCACGCTCGGGGCGACGGGGCAGCTCACTCGCGACAACCTGCTGTTCGCCCTTGGCTCCGGATTGATCGGCGGCATCGGCCCCACCGCCCGTCCCAGTCCTGGCCCCACCGCCCGTCCCAGTCCTGGCCCGACCGCTCGTCCCAGGCCCATGACCGACCTGCCTGGCAGGGCGCCTCGGCTGGGGGATGACGGCGCAGTTCCCGTGCGATCCCGACAATTTGAGGCCGCTCCCACGAGGCCGCCTGCTGAGCGTCCCACAGCGCTTGCCCAGCAGCCCGATGGTTCTCAGGTAAACCGGGACCAGCGAGTCTGGCCGCTGCTCGATCGACAACCCGCGCCACCGTCTGGTGATGGCGGCGGGCCTGCCGCTGCCCCGGCAACCAGGAGCAGAGGTGCCGACCCCGCGACCCAGGGGCCTGCCAGAAGTGCGAACGATAGGCCCGGGACTCCGGCAGCGAACCGAAGTGTCGGCGACCGGCCAAGCGCAAGGGACATGAGGGCAGGCGACGGGCCGGTGTCTCCGGCCGGGAACAGGAGTGCAGGGGACCGGCCTGCCCACGGACTGCCGGAGGCGGTTGGCGACCGTGCCGACGCCTTTCGTCGGATGCCCTATGAGGATGCGGCCCCCCACTCAGTCGATCAACCCAGCTCCTCGCTGGCGCCGGCTCCGGTCGTGGAGGGTCAAGTCCCGCGTACGCCATCGCCTGCGACGCTCGCCCACGATCCTGGGATGTCCCCACCGGACGCGGGGCCGGGCGGTGGGAGGCCCGGGAACTTTGAGGTCGCGGTGGGCCGGGCGGTGGCCGACATCCTTGGTCTGCGGGATGTTCCGCAGGCGCAGGCCCAGCTCATGGGCCGGTTCCATGGGATCGTTCCTGAGGTGGTGGGGCTGCAGCAGTCCCCGAGCAGCACGCTCAACCAGCTGGTGGCGGCGCACGGTGGTCGCAGTGTGGTGACGGCGTATGTGAGCGCTGTGGAGGCTGGGCATCAGGTTGCTCGTGCGACCGATCCTGAGTCGCTGGCGAGAGGGCTTGCGGATTTCATCCGTGAGCAGGAGGGTTCGCGGGATGCTGGGCCGGGTGGGCGGCCGCGGGATGAGGTTGTGTCGCCGGTCAGGGACGGCGGCGCGTCGAGGAGATCGCCAGAGGTTTTCTCCGGTGAGTGGGTGGCCCGGCGATTGGGCATGGATCCGCCTTCGCCGGTGCAAGCTCGGATCCTTGACCGGTTGGACCAGCTTGTTCCTGAGCTGACCCACGGGGATCGGTCGTCGAGCGAGGCGTTCAACGGATTGGTGGAGCGCCATGGTCCTGCTGATCTGGCGGAGTTGTATGTGCGGGCTGTGGAGACCGAGTACCGGGGGGTCACCGAAGCTCGCGATGCCGGGTCCCTGGCCAGGGGGCTTGATGATTTCATTCAGCGGGAGGCTGCGCGGAGTTCGGGCGAGCCCTCGCCGAGGGCCCGTGTCGGGGATTCCCCTGTTCGGCATGATGATCAGGGGATGGCTCCGCGGGAGGCTGGGCCGGGCGGTGAGCGGCCGCCGGCGGATCTCGCGTCGCCGGTCAGGAACGGTGACGGAGCAATACGTTCACCAGAGGTTTTCTCGGGTGATTGGGTGGCTCAGCGATTGGGCATGGATGCTCCTTCGCCGGGGCATGCTCGGGTCCTGGATCGGTTGGACGAGCTTGTTCCCGAGTTGGTCTCGGGGGAGCGGTCGTCGAGTGGAGCGTTCAACCGATTAGTGGATCTTCATGGTCGCGCTGGTCTCGCTGAAATGTATGTGCGGGCTGTCGCCGAGGGGCATCCGGTGGCCCTTGCGACTGACCCTGATTCCCTGGCAAGGGGGCTTGCTGATTTCGCCCAGCAGCAAGAGAGCCCGTCGATTCCGCAGGGTCCCAAAACGTACGCACATCTCGCGAGGTCGTATCCGGAGCTGTCCTTCTCAGAGTTGGAGGCGATGCGGGTGGCCTCCTACCGGGCGTACGGTCAGGAGCCGCCCGCCGTGTCACGGGAGAGCACAGACGCCTTCCTCGAACGGGTCTGGGCAGAACGGTCATCCATCGGGAGTGGGGATGACATCTATAGAAAATACGCTTACGACGGAGTAACTAAATCGCTTGACCGGAGCCCTCGCTCCTACATGAAGGTTCTTGTTGACCTGGCTCATTCTAGGCCGGACCGCCTGTCGTTCGATCAGAGAACGAGGCAATACCTAGGGGAGCGATCTCTCAGGGATTCCCGGAATGCGCGAGGGTTCTTCCATTTTGTCCGCGAAGGGGCTAATTTCGGGGTCACCCAACGCCTTTACTTGAACGCCATGCCCAAGAGTGCGTCAGAGTTGATGAGCGCCTTGGTCAAGGAGGTCGTGGACGAGCCTCGGCGTTTCCCGGGGGTGGACTCGGCCAAGATCGCCGGGTACGAGAGAATCACACAACGTCATGAGGGAATCGTGATCTTCCTTGCAGATCAGGCAGCGACCGACAGGGTGGTCCAATGGCTCGGTGACTACCATGAACGCAATCCCGGTGTCTTGCTGCCAACCACGCTGCCGATGACGCTGCCGGTGATGGACGGTGTCAGCCTTGGCGCTGAGCCGATGGTGTCTGAGCTCAGCTTCGGCACCCTCCGCGCAAATCTCATTTATACCGCCCTCAAGCGAAGCATGTTGAATGGCGGCGGCGATCTAGACACGTTCATGAGTGAGGTCTACGGCATCTTCGAACGGAACGGCGTCGACCCTGCCAACCCGCATACCAACAACGGGAATGGACCATGATGCTGGAAAGTCTGGACTCGGCTGGGAGATTCGTCAGCGGATTTCTCGCAGGGGAGATCGATGAGACGACCAATCCGGCTCTGGAGGAGGACGACCTACTGATGCTGGCCGTACTCACCCTTGACAGGACAGATCCCGGCTGGGTCTTGGCGCGGATCGCGGACTCGGGTGTGCCGGTCTGTCTGCGTGCCCAGTTGTTGTGGCCAATGATGCGTACGTACGCCGAGGGTTACGACATCCTTCACAGGGAGGACCCGCACGCGGTGCGGCACCTGCCGACCCCGGGGCGGCACAGTGGTGAAGAGGACGCGCATCATGCATGAGGAGCTTCACGCGCAGCTGGAAGAACTGGTTACCGATTACGAGCGACAGGCCGCCGAGATCCGGAGTGTTTACGAGCGGCTGCGGGAGGTTGAGGCCACTGCCACCTCGAAGGACGGCCTGGTGACCGTGAAAGCCGGGCCGCAGGGGCGCATCACGCACCTCGAATTGGATCCGCGTATCACCAGAAAGCTGGCCGCGTCGGAGATCGCCGCTTCGATCATGGAGCAGATCGAGGGGGCGACCTCGGAGGTGAGCCGGCAGACCGCGGCTCTGCTGGCGCCGCTCGCGCCGGAAGGAGTCGACCTCGAAGGACTGCTCGGCGCCGACGCAGACCTCGGCGCGCTCCTGCCCAGCCTGCGCGCGGAAGCGCCGCGGGACCGGCGGCCGGGGACCATGGGCGGGTAGACCCGACCGGCACCGCCTCATTTCTCGGGCTCCGTCAGGCCGCGCCCGTGGTGAAACGGCGTACGACCTGGCCGGATGCCACAGTGGCAGGGGGCCAGGTGTACCGCCACCGTCACGGGGTCAGGCCGAGGTCGAACCGCACCTCGACGTCGTCGCTGAGCTTGAGCGCGCCGAACAACCCCGAATAGGGCCGGATGCCCCAGAGGCTCTGCGTGACGGTGGCCGTGCCGCGGACGCGGTCGCCGGCCAGCGCGCCCGACACGGTGACCGGCCGGGTGACCCCGGCCAGGGTGAGGTCCCCCTCGACCTGGAACGACTCCGGGTCGCCGGAGATCCGGGTGGAGCGGAACGTGATCGTCGGGTGACGGCCGGTCTGGAGGACCTTCTCACGCGTGATCTTCTGGATCTCCCGCCGGTCGCCGTCGGTGAGCGGTTTGATGCCGCCGGTGCCCTCCCTGACCTCCAGCGACGAGGCGTCGAGCTCCAGGGTCACCGACGAGCCGGCCGGACCGGCGGGGTCGACCACGGCCTCACCTCGCCAGCGGGTCACCTCGATGGTCAGGTCGTGGCCCGCCTTCGCGCCCAGCCCGGTGCGGGTCGTATGGACGACAAGGGAGCCCGAGTCAGGTCCCAGTGCATAGGTTCCAGGGTCCATCCATCCAGGCTAACGCCATGGCCAGGCCGGACTCGGCCGGGCAGGACCCCGATCGACCAGGGCGTCGGCTGGTGAGGACCTCGGCCGTGCAGGACATGGAGCGACCAGGGCGGACTCCGGAGTTCAGCCGGTCTCGTAGCCGGGGAACAGGAGTGACAGCTCGCGCGGATAGGTCGCGATCAGGCGCAACTCGTCGTCGGTGAGCGGCCGGCCGGTCATCGCGTTGCAGAGCTGGACCACGCGGAACGCCAGGTCCTCCTCCCGCACCTCGACCCCCAGCCCCTCCATGACGTGCCCGAACCCGGCCTTCCCGCCGTACTCGCCGGTCAGCACGACCCGGCCGCGGCGCGCGTGCCAGTCGTCGGGGAACGGCCCCAGCGTCGCCTCGTCGTACAGCTCGTAGTTGCCGTGGTCCTTCAGCGCGCCGTCGGCGTGGATGCCGCTCTCGTGCGCGAACGCGTTGCGCCCCACCCCCACCTGGTTGTACGGCACCGGCTGCCCGAGCGCGTAGGCCGCCCACAGCCCGAACCGGCGGGCCCAGGACAGGTCGAGGGCGTCGCCGATCTCCGCGTTGAGCCCGAAGCCATGCTCGAACGCCAGGATCGTGGACAGCAGGTCGGCGTTGCCCGAACGCTCGCCGACGCCGTTCACGCAGGTGTTGACCCACGCGTCCTGACCGGCGTCCAGATCGCCGAGCGCGCCCGACACCGAGTTGGCCACCGCCATGCCGAGGTCGTTGTGACAGTGCGTCTCGACCGGCATCCCCGCGGACGAGGCCAGCTTGGCGAACCGCTCGCGGATCCGGTCGGGTGTGTCGCCGCCGATCGTGTCGCAGTAACGCACCCGGCCGGCCCCCGCCTCCTTGGCCGCCAGCGCGAACTCCAGCAGGAAGCCGTCATCGGTGCGCGACCCGTCCTCGGCGTTGACCCCCACGGTGTGGGCGCCCGCCGCCTTGGCCGCTGTGACGGCGGCCGTCATCTCCCTGATGATCGAACCGCGGTCGAGGCGGCCCCGGAACTTGTTCTGGATCATGTAGTCCGAGGTGGAGATCGACAGGTTGTAGTGCCGCAACCCCAGCGGCGCCGCCTTCTCCACGTCCTCCGCCACGCCCCGGCACCACCCGGACAGCCGCAGTTCGCCGAACGCGCCCGCCTCGGCCAGGGCCACCTGCGCCTTCACGTAGGGGACCTCGTGGAACAGGAAGGGGAAACCGATCTCGGACTGCGCCACGCCGAGCTTGGCCAGATAGAAGTTGACCATGGTCTTGCCGAACTTCGACAGGCCGGTGCGCGCGGTCTGCACGCCGTCCCGGTTGGTCACGTCGAGAAAGTGAACTTTTGGCATGGCTTCACGTTGACACGGTCTCTCAATGTGTATCAATATTGATTTTCGTCAATGTTGTGAGGTGCGGGCGTGGAGTGGATCGACGCGGCCACGGCGGCTGAGCGGCTCGGCGTGAAGCCGGCCACGCTCTACGCCTATGTCAGCAGGGGTGTGCTCAAGCGCCGCCACGGCGAGGACGGGCGGCGCAGCCTGTTCGACGCCGCCGAGATCGAGCGGCTGGCGCGGCGCGGCCGGCCACGTGGGCAGCCGCCGGAGCTCGTCATCGAGTCGGGCATCACCGCCCTCGGCCTCGACCGTCCCTACTACCGCGGCCGCGACGCCCTCGGCCTGGCCCGCACCGCCACCTTCGAAGCGGTCGCCGACTGGCTCTGGACCGGCGACCCCGCCGTCCTTCCTCACCCACCCCTGTCCAAGAGCGGCGACTACGGCACGCGGCCGGCCACGCCCGGTCGGGACGCCGACACGCCGCCCGGCGAGTCCGGCCGGCACCCTGGCATGGCGTCCGGCGATCAGGGCCGGCCTCCCGGTATGTCGTCGGATGAGTCTGGCGGGCCTTCCGGCACGTCCGGCATCGGAGCACGGCGGGGATGGACGGCCGATCTCGAAGGGCTGCGGGCGGCCGTCGCCGCGCAGCGCGATCTGCCCGCCGGCCTGCTGCCGCTCGACCGGCTGCAGGTGATCACAACGGTCCTCGGCGCCTCCGACATCCTGCGCCACCAGCTCGACCCGGTGTCGGTCACCGCCACCGCCCGCCGTCTCGTCGCCGGCCTGGTCGACGCCCTGCCCGCGCTGAGCGAGCCGGAAGGCGACTCGATCGCCGAGCGCCTCTGGTCACGGCTGTGCCCGCGTCCCGCCACGCCGGGTCTGCTCGTCGCGTTCCGGGCGGCGCTCGTGCTGCTCGCCGACCACGAACTGGCCGCCTCCACGCTGGCCGCCAGGGTGGCCGCCTCCGCCAAGGCCGACCCGTACGCCGTGGTGCTCACCGGGCTCGGCGTGCTCGGCGGCCCGCTGCACGGCGGCGCCTCGTACGGGGCGGAGCGGCTGCTGACCGAGGTGGCCGAGCCCGGGCAGGCGTCGCGCGCCGTCGCGGAGCGCGTACGACGAGGGGAGCGCGTCCCCGGCTTCGGCCACAGCGTCTACAAGAACGGCGACGCCCGCGGCGGCCTGCTCCTCGACCTGGTGCGCGAGGCGGCGCCCGGCCACGAGCGGGTCGCCGCCGCGCAGGCCGTGCTCCACGAGGCGCGCAGGCGCCGGCTTCCCGAGCCCAACATCGACTTCGCGCTCGCCACGCTCGTCGCGGTCACCGGGATGGTGAGCGGCGCGGGCGAGGCCGTCTTCGCGGTCGCCAGGACGGCTGGCTGGCTGGCCCACGCCATGGAGGAGTACGGCAGGGGCTCGCTGCTGCGGTTGCGCGCCTCCTACACCGGCCCGCCGATCAGATGACCCGCCTCTGGGTAGGTTGCGCACATGACTTCCCCCTACGCCGCGGCGGTGGCCCAGGGCATCTGGGCTTCGGGAGCCGAACTGGTCGGCTATGTCCCCTCCGTCGGCGTCGCGCCGGTGATCACCGCGCTCGGGCGGCCCGACCTGGTGTTCCCTCTCTCCCGTGAGGAGGAGGCGATGGGGGTGATCGGCGCGCTGCCGCTGACCGGGAGGTTCGGCGCGGTGGTGATGCAGGACAACGGGTTCGGCAACGCGCTCACGGCGCTGACCACGTTCAACGTCTCCTACCATCTGCCGTTGCTGATCGTGGCCAACATCCGTGGCGGGCTGGGCGAGTACAACTCGATGATCCATTCTTTCTCCCAGCACGTGCCCGCCCTGCTCGACCGGCTCGGGGTGCGCGTTTTCGACCTCGACCGGCGCAGCGGGCCCGCCGACTGGGAGGACGTGGTGGCGGAGGCCGGAGCGCACGCCCGGATGACGTTCCGCCCGGTGGTGGTGCTGGCGCAGTTCTGGGCCACCGACGGAAAGACGGCGTGAGCATGCGGCGCATCGACGCGCTCCAGGTGCTGGTGGAGGGGACCGCTGACCTCCCGGTGGTCGTGACGTGCGCGGCGACCAGCCGCGAACTGGCCGCGATCGCCGACAGACCCAACCACCTCTACCTGCTCGACTCGATGGGACTCGCGGGCTCGGTCGCCACCGGCGTGGCGCTCGGCCTGGCCGGCTCGGCGATCCCGCGAGTCGTCGCCATCGAGGGCGACGGGTCGCTGTTCATGAACCCCAACGTGCTGGCCACCGGAGGCTACCTCCGGCCGGACAAACTGCTGCTCGTGCTGCTCGACAACGCGGTCTACGGCTCGACGGGCGACCTGCCCACCTACTCGGCTCGGATCGACCTCGGCGCGCTCGCCGCCGCCGCCGGCTGGTCGGTGCGTCAGGCCGCCGACCCTCGGACGTTGCGCGCGGAGTTCGCGAAGGCGCTGGAGCCGGGCGGCCCGGCCTTCCTGCACGTCCGGATCGAGCCGGGCAACGCATCGGGTGTCCCGAAGCTGCTGGAGGACCCGGTTGTGATCGGCCGCAGGTTTCGCGACTGGCTGGCCTCCCGCTGACTCCTCCGCCGCCACACCTCACCTGGTGACACGTCGGGAGTCACGGTCTTTCCACGTAGGCCGCGAGCGCCCGGACCCGGTCGGCGTGCTCGTCGTGGCCGACGATCACCGGCGGCTCGTTGTAGGGCATGGCGTCGGACGAGCGACGCAACTTGATGTACTGGCCGCAGGCGTCGATCGCGTAGGGCTCCATGTCGTCCTGCAGCGCCCCGATCACCGTGATCCCGTACGTCTCGCCGATCCGGCGGAACAGCGCGACCGCCTCGCGCCGGTGCTCCTTGCCGAGGTTGCGGCCCAGCTCGTCGAGCACCAGGCACAGGTGACCGCCACCGGACGACGCGATGGCCGCCGCGCACACGAGCTTGACGGCCTTCTCGTCCATGAGCGCCGTGTTGGCCCTGCGGTTGTAGGGGACGAACCCCTGCCCCTCTCCGCGCCGCCACTTGGGCGTCACCCGCCACTGCCAGCGCTGCTCCGGATCCGCCGGTGCGGGCGGCACCGGGAACTCCAGCGTGGCGCCGTAACCGCCGTAACCGGTGTCGAGCTTCTCGAACTCCTCGGCCACCCTGGTGAGCCTGGCCTTGATCGCCGCACTCAGCGCCGCGCGGTGCACGGACGTCGAGTGCGCCGCCTCCTCGGCGCCCTTGGCCGCCGCGGCAAGGTCACGCTGCCGCGACACGAGCTGGGCCTCGATCTGGCGCCGCTGGTGCTTCTCGTACTCCTCCTGACCGCGCAGGTAGGAGGCCAGCGCCCCGCACACCGCCGCGAACGTCGACTGCTCGCGCGCCGTGCTCCCGCCCCGCTCGGCCAGCAGGAACCGCAGCTCCTCGGGAATCTCGGCGTCCTCCTCGGGGAACGTGTCACGCAACGCCTGGTCGAAATGGCGCTCGGCGACCCGCCACCACTCGTCGGCGGTGCGCGGCCGCTCCTCCTCGGGCAACTCCCGCAGCCACTCGCGCGCCGCCTCGACGGTGCCGCCCCAGTCGGCGGCCAGCGCGGCGAGCTTGAGCGCCTCCCGCTCGGCGCCCACCCGCGCCTCCTGCTCGCGCGCCTGGGCCCGCTCGCTCTCGTGCCGCTGCCGCCGGCCCTCCAGCCGTTCGATCTCCATGTCGCGCGTCCGGGCCCGGAAATCGAGCGCGCCCGCCTGCCGCTCGGCCTCGGCCACCGCGGGCCCGACCTCGCCGAGCGCCCCGGCCAGCTCGGCCAGCCTGGACCGCTGACCGGCCAGCCGCGTCTCCAGCTCGGCGAGCCGCACCCCGGCCCGCGCGCCCTCGACCCGCCGCTGCGCGGCCGCGACGGCTTCCTCCCCCTCGTGTACGGCCCGCGCCGCGGTCTCCTGGATGTCGCGGGCCCGGTTGAGCCGCTGCTCGGCTGCCTTGATGCGCGCCTCGCGCCCGGTCGCCACCCCGTCGAAAGCCCCCACCACGCTCACCCCGGCGGCACTGACCAGCACCGACCCCGGCAGCTCACTCAGCGCCTCGGCCGCGGCGGCCAACCGTCCGGCGTCGACGATGACGGCATGCTCGTTCGGCCACCCTCGCAGACCCTCCAGCCCCAGCCCCAGCCCCGCGTGGTCGTGCGCCTGCTCGGCCACGTCGAGAGCGTCGAGCAGACCTGTCGCGTCCACACCTGCGGCGGCCAGCGCGTTGAGCTGGGCCGCCGCCGGGCCGCCCTCGGCGTCATCCAGCGCCGACTGGGCGGAGCTCACCTCCCGGTCGGCCACGCCGAGGCCCTTCAACGCCTCGTTGAGCCGCTGCCTGACCTCCACCAGCTCTCGCTCGGCTCCCGGCACGTCGCGGCCATCGGCGAACCGGCGCGTCTCCTCCAGCGCCGGAATCCGGCCGCGCAGCTCGTCGGCGGAGTTTTCGGCCACCGCCCGGTCGGCTTCGAGCTTGGCGGCCCGCGCCTGGAGCGCAGCCAGCTCCTTGCGCGCCTCCGCGACGCGCCGGTCGAGCGTGTCGTCCTTCAGCGTGGCGATCTCCGCCTTGACCATGGCGATCGCCTCGCCGGCCGCCTCACCCGCCGCGCGGTGCCGGTCGAGCTCGGCGGCCATGATCTCGTCCTTGGCCGCCGCGTCGGCCAGCTTGCGCGCCTGCCGGCCGCGCCAGCACCGCAGCGCGTCGGCCAGGCGCACCCTCGCCTGGTCGCGACGGTCGAAGGTGCCCAGCAGCGCCTTCGACTCCGCCTCGAACTCGGCCAGCCGGTCGCGGGCCTGCGCGGCCCGCACCCGCTTGGCGTGCTCGTCGCGCCGCGCCTCCCGCTCCTGCTCCAGCTCGGCGTCCAGGCCGGTCAACGCCGCGATGGCCTCGAACACGCGCTCCGGCGAGATCTCGTTGAGCGGCTGGGAGAGCAGGTTGGTCGCCACCTTGCTGCGGACCGAGGTGGACAGGAACGACACGCACCGCACCCGGTCTCCGTAGAGCACCTTCGTCAGGTCACGGGCCACCACGTCGCGCCGCCCGGCGGACCGGGGCAGCGACGCCCAGATCTCGTCGGCCCTGGCCACCCGCTCGGCCTCGGACGCGGCCGAGGCCAGCCGCACGCCGTCGTGCCAGCGGATCTCCAGGTGCGGCGCCTCCTGGTTGACTCTGAGCCACACGGTGACGGCGCCGCCGGAGGTGTCGGGCAGCGCGAACAACTCCTCATCGCCCGCACCTGAGCGCGCGGTGTCCCCCGGAGAGCCATCGCCGGGGCCGTCGAGGGTGTGTGGCGAGTCGTCGCCGGAGCTGCCCGGGGCTTGTGGCGCTCCGTCACTGAGACTGCCAGAGAGGTGCGGCGGCCCGTCAGGGGGGCCGAACACGCCGACGATGTAGCCGTGGTCGGCGCTGGCCCACTGGCGGGCGCCCGCGCCGCTGGCCAGCTCGGCGTTGAACAGCAGCTCCGACACCGCCTTGGCGCCGGAGGCGAAGCGCCACTGCTCGTCACCCAGCAGCGCCGTGATCGAGGCGATGAACGACGACTTGCCCGCGCCGTTGGAGTCCTTGGGCCCCGCCCCGGCCACCACGATGAGCGTGCCGGGAACGGTCGGCACCGGATGAGTCGAAAGCCGTGAGATGTTGACCGCCTGCACGGCGATCAGCACCCGGTCTCCGACCACGTTCTCCACCTGCGACACCCGAACCCCCGTCACTCTCGCATCCGTCATCCGCCCCACCCCGGCCCTCGCCGCCGCGCCCGCCGCGTGCCCGGTCACCTGGTCGTTCGCCGCGCCCGCACGGCCGCGGCCAACGGCGTGTGCGGCCCGGCCGCCAGGATCAGCTCCTCCTGCAACCGCCGCCGCGCCACCGGAGTGAGCCGGTGGAACTGTGGCCCGGGCACGTAACCGCCCGCCTCCTCGCCGGCCTTCACCTGCGTCAGCAGGCCGGCGTGGCGCAGCCCGCGCAGCGCCGCCTCCAGCTCGCCGATCGGCAGCTGGGTGTGGCGGCGAAGCTCCTCGACCGGCGTGGGGTGCGGCGACGCCCAGGTGTCCTCGGGCAGCAGGCCCTCCGCACGGGGGATCGCCACCGAGTGCACCAGCACCAGAGTGAGCACCGCCCGCTCGCCCTCGCCCAGCCGGACGCCCGCCCCGGCGGCGCCGTCGTCGTAGCCCGAGATCCAGCGCTCCCGATGCTGAATCAGCGTGCGGCCACGCCGGGCCAGCATCTCGCCCAGCGTGCGGCGCAACGCGGGATCGCGCAGCGCTCCGAACCGGGCCTCCTGCACGGGCTCGGCGGCGTGCTCCACCGCCATGAACGCCGCGACCAGCTCGGCCCGCCGCCGCTCGTCGTAGCCGTCGAGCAGATCGCCGAACTCCGCCGTGCCCTCCTCGACCCGTCCTCCGGGGCCGGCGGAAGGCAGGTCCTCGGCCGGGGCGGCGGGAGGCGGGTCCTCGGCCGGGGCGGCGGGAGGCGGGTCCTCGGCCGGGGCGGCGGGAGGCGGGTCCTCGGCTGGAGCGGCGGGAGGCGGGTCACCGGCCGGGGCCAGGGCGCCCGGGACCGGAGCGGATGTGGCGGGATCGGAGGCGACCGGCGGGCGGGCCGCGGCCACCAGGTCGGCGTCGGCCACCACGGTCAGCTCGCTCCGCTCAGGCCGGGGAATGCGGTGGACGAGCTCCTTGAGCTGCGCGTGCGACTCCACCGGCCACAGCGCGCATCGAGGGCCGAGTGAGACGAGGCCGTCGGACATGACGATCCACGCGGAGTCGTGCAACCGGCGCAGCGCCCCGATCGCCCAGTTGCGCATGAGGTCGTCGGTCCGCCCGATCAGCGCCCGGTAGGTGTCGAGCACCAGCTCGACCGGAGCGGGCTCGCCGGGCCACGGATCCGCCGACAGGTCGGGCCAGCAGCAGGTGAGGCAGGCCGCGAGCACCCGCCGGGTCTCACCGGAGCGCTCCACCGGGACGGGCGTCACCTGGTATTCGTCCAGCAGCGACGGCGTCGCCCCGTCGGGCCACACCGGCAGCGCCTCGCCGCTGGAGTCGGAACGCGTGAGCCGGAGCATGCCCGCGGGCGCCGGCTCCCCGGCGTGCAGCCGGAGCGGACCGCCCGAACGCGCCCGCACATGCGCCTCGGCCCGCGCGTGCGGTGCCGTGTCCCGGACCGGTGCGGGCGCATGGGATGCGCGGGATTCGGGGGAATCGAGGGAATCGGGGGTGGTCACGGGGTGCGCTCCAGGTGTCCGTGGGACAGCCACGCGGGCCGGCGCGCCGGATCGATGGTGAGGTCGTCGGACCACACCAGCCGGTAGGGCAGCTCGGGACGCAGGTCGACGGAGGTCAGGTCGGCGAGCAGACGGCGCGCGGACGGCCAGTCGGGCCCCAGCACGTCGGCCAGGGCCACCCGTGACGAGGCCCCCAGCAGGGACTCCGCGACGACGGCGAGGCGCTCGACCGCGGCGCCGGGAGAGGAGTCGAGCGAGCCCCCGGGGCCGGGGTCGGGCAGCGTGGAACGCGGGGGAGTGGGCTGCGCCGGCGCCGGGCGTGGCGCCTCGTCGACCGCGCGGGCGATCGCCGCCGGGTCGTGCCAGGGCGCCGGGGCGTCGAAGACGAAGTCGTCGAGCACCGAGGCGAGCCGCTCCTTGGACGCCGTCTGGGTGAACGTGCGCCACGTCTCCGTCGGGAGCAGCGTGAGGTTGCGGGTGGTGCCCGCCGAGTCGGCCAGCCGGCCGGCCGCGCGCCGGGAGGCGTCGCTGTAGGCGTAGATGGCCGAGCGCAGGTCGGTGCAGACCCGGTCGAGCTCGGGCCAGCGGGTCAGGATCGTGCCGTGCAGGCTCTGCGCCCGGCGGGCGATCTCCTCGGTGCCCCACAGCTTGGGGGCCTGCTCACGTAGCTCCTCGATGGTGCCCATGGTGAGCGTGATCAGCTCCAGCGCCCACAGCCGGAACGCGCGGGCCAGGTTGGCGGCGCTCTGCCTGGCTTCGTCCATGGTGGTGCGGGGGTCGGCGACGTTGAGGTCTTCGAGCGCCAGCAGCCGGTGCATCTCGGACTGGCCGCCGTCGTCCATCATCCGCCGGATGAACATCAGCCCGACCACGCTGGTGAAGGACGCCCGGTAGCGCAGCTGGTTGGGCTTGGGGAACACCTCGCGGATCGCGCCCAGCCCCTTGAGCACGCGCAGCCGGTTGTCGAACTGGTCACCCGGATAGGCGCGGCAGGCGAAGCGCATCTGCTCGTGCGTCAGCCACTCCTCGCCCGCCTCGGCGAACGCCGCGAACAGCGTCTCGGCGATGTCGACCAGGGCGGGATCGTCGACGACCGCGCCGCTGTCACGGGCCAGCGCGGCGAACATCCGGCGGTAGGTCGACAGCACCGCCTCCTCCGAGAGGGCGGCGTCGAGAGTCAGAGGCTGTTCGGACACGGGCTCTAAGGTAAGGCTTCCCACCGACAATCCGGCACCGCGCAGCGCGGGTGCGCGCGCGTGGTCAGAGCGGATTCATCAGATAGGCCCCGGCCACCACCGAGGCGCACGCCACCAGCAGGAAGAAGAACACGTAGAAGCCACCGGGCAGGAACGTCAGCCGGGCCAGCTGGTCGGCGTCGGAGTCGCGAGCCTCTCGCCTGCGGCGCTTGCGTTGCAGCTCGACGATCGGCCGCACCCCGCCGAGCAGCAGGAACCAGACCGCGGCCAGGGCAGCCGCCTGCTGCACCTCTCCCGGCGCGTACATCGACAGGGCGAACACCGCGCCGCCCGTCGCCAGCAGGATCAGCGCGCCGTACAGGTTGCGGATCAGCAACAGCATGCAGACGAGGAAGAGCAGCACGCCCCAGATCAGCAGCGTGATGCGGCCCTGCTCGGTCAGCCAGGCGGCGCCGAGCCCGAGCAGCGACGGCGCCAGGTAGCCGGCGAGCGCGGTCAGCACCATGCCGGGGCCGTTGGGCCTGCCCCGGGTCAGCGTCACGCCCGAGGTGTCGGAGTGCAGCCGGATGCCTTCGAGCTTGCGCCGGGTGAGCAACGCCATCAGCGCGTGGCCGCCCTCGTGCGCGATCGTGATCAGCCCCCGGGACAGCTGCCAGGAGGTGCGGAAGGAGACGATCACGAGCGCGGCGAGTGCCGAGACCACCACGACCCACGGGTCGGGGGCGGGTTGAACCTCGATCAGGTGGGCCCATAGCTTGTCCATCAGGACAAAACCCTATCCGGGTAAAGTCTCGGCTGTGCTCACAGAATCCGATTCCGACGCCGGGGTTCCGGAGTGGTGGCGATCACTGGGCCTGCCTGGGCTGATCGACCTGCACGTGCACTTCCTGCCCGAGCGGATGGAGCGCCGGGTCTGGCACCACTTCGAGCACGGTGGCCCGCTCATGGGCGGCGGCTGGAAGATCGAGTACCAGTGGCCGGTGCGGCGGCGCGTCGACCGGCTGCGCGAGCTGGGCGTGCGGTCGTTCCCCGCGCTCGCCTACGCGCACCGGCCGGACATGGCCGCCGATCTGAACGACTGGACCCTCGACTTCGCCCGCCGCACCCCGGGCTGCCTGCCGTCGGCGACCTTCTACCCCGAGCCCGGAGCCGCCCGCTACGTGCGGCGGGCGCTGGCGGCCGGGGCGCGGATCTTCAAGGTGCACCTCCAGGTGGGCGGGTTCGATCCGAGGGCGGCCGAGCTCGACGAGATCTGGGGGCTGCTGGCCGAGTCGGGCCTGCCGGTGATCGTGCACGCGAGCTCGGTCCCGGTGCCCGGAGGCCACGTCGGGCCCGGGCCGATCGGCGAGGTGCTGCGCCGGCATCCCCGGCTGCGGGTGGTGATCGCCCACCTCGGCATGCCGGAGTACGACCCGTTCTTCGACCTGGCCGCCCGCTACGAGCGGGTGGCGCTGGACACCACGATGGCCTTCACCGACTTCGCCGAGCGCGACATGCCGTTTCCGGAGCGGTTGCGGCCCGCCCTGTTCGATCTGGGGCTGGCGGGGAAGGTGGTGCTGGGCAGTGACTTCCCGACGATTCCGCACACGTACGCGCACCAGTTGCGGGCGCTCGAGCGGCTCGATCTCGGTGACGACTGGGTGAGGGCCGTCTGCTGGCACAACGGCGCGGCCATGGTCTCATAGGAGGGTGAACGATCGGCACGTGGCGTTGATAGGCGCCTTCTACGAAGCTCTGGGGCGCGCTGACTACGCGGCCATGGAGCGCTGCTACCACCCCGAGGTGAGTTATGGCGACCCGATCTTCCAGGAGGTCGAGGGTCGCGACAGGGTCATGGCGATGTGGCGGCTGCAACTCGGGGTTCGTGACGGTCTTAGGTCCGACTACGGCGCCGTGACGGCCGACGACCGCACCGGCACCGCCCACTGGACCGTCCGCTACGTCTTCTCGAGCACCGGCCGCGAGGTGGTCAACGAGGTGGACGTGCTGTTCAGGTTCGAGGACGGCCTGATCGTCCGCCACCACGACGACTTCGATTTCAAACGGTGGTCCCGGATGGCCCTCGGCAGACCGCACGGCCTGATCTTCGGCTGGACACCGATGTGGCGCAAGACCATCCGCGACCGGGCGACGCGCGAGCTCGACAAGTTAACGTAAAGGAGATGTATGGCACGGACGAAGGGCTTCCGGCAAGGCGGCTCCAGCCGTGAGCAAGCACCCGAGCACTCGATGGACCCCCGCGCCACCGACGAGGCCCCCAGCCGGCCGACCGTCATCGACAACGCGATCTACCAGGACGGCAGGCGCGTCGACACCCCCCAGTCGCTCGCCGACGCCTTCGAACGCCTCAAGCAGACGCCGGACGGCCTCGCCTGGATCGGCCTCTACCGGCCGCAGGAGTGGGAGCTGACGCAGCTCGCGGAGGAGTTCGAGCTGCACGAGCTGGCGCTGGAGGACGCCGTCGTCGGCTCGCAGCGGCCGAAGTACGACCGCTACGGCGACACGTTGTTCGTGGTGCTGCGCGCCGCCGACTACCTCGACGACGTCGAGCAGGTCGCGTTCGGCGAGCTGCACGTCTTCGTCGGCCCCAACTTCGTGCTCACCGTACGGCACGCGGAGGCGCCCGACCTGCAGTCCGTCCGCAGGCGCATGGAGTCCGACCCCGAGCTGCTGCGGCAGGGCCCGCAGGCCGTGCTGTACGCCGTCCTCGACGCCGTGGTCGACGGCTACGCCCCGGTGGTGGCCGGGCTGCAGAAGGACATCGAGGAGATCGAGGCGCAGGTGTTCGGCGGCGACCCGGCCGTCTCGCGGCGCGTCTACGAGCTGTCGGGCGAGGTGATCGAGTTCCAGCGGGCCACGGCGCCGCTGGCGCGGATGATCGACGGCTTCATCGCCGGGGCCGACAAGTACGGCGTCGACGAGGAGCTGCAGAGCTACCTGCGCGACGTGGCCGACCACGTCATCACCGTGAACGAGCGGCTGGCCGGGTTCCGCCAGCTGCTCCAGAACATCCTGCTGGTCAACTCGACGCTGGTGACCCAGGCGCAGAACTCCGAGATGGCCAAGATGACCGAGGCCAGCATCCGGCAGGGCGAGGAGGTCAAGAAGATCTCCGCCTGGGCGGCCATCCTGTTCGCGCCGACGCTGGTGGGCACCATCTACGGAATGAACTTCGACGTCATGCCCGAGACCCACTGGACGTTCGGCTATCCGTTCGCGATGGTCCTCATGGCCGTCGTCTGCCTGGTGCTCTACCTGGTCTTCAAGGGCCGCGACTGGCTGTAGTGACCGCGTCGTGGGTTACTGGAGGGTGGAGGGGGAAAGCCCAGGACGCTCATCGAGAGGAGCGCGCGTGAAGGTCGTGACTCCGCGCCTGCCCCGTCGTACGGCCGTCGCGCGGGTGGTCGGCGACCAGGCCGTGGAGATCGGTGAGCCGGCCGGCACGGGGCGTCGCGGTGCCTGACCGGCCTCGCGCCGCCGTTCGGGAGGCCGCCCGCCTGCGCTGGCTGGACGAGGGCACCTCCTACTTCGCAGCCCGGCTGCGCGGCTGCGACCTCGACCGGCCGAGCCTGCTGCCGGGCTGGACGGGCCGCCACCTGGTGGCGCACGTCGCCGCCAACGCGCGCGCTCTGGGCAGGCTCGTGCACTGGGCGCACACGGGGGAGGAGACCCCGATGTACGCCAGGGGCGGAGCCCGTGAGGCTGAGATCGAGGAACTGGCCCGGTTGTCGCCGGGCGCGCTCACCGAGCTGGCGGAGCGGACGTCGGCCGCGCTGCGGTCGGATCTGGCCGCGCTGAGCGACTCCGACCTGGCCGAGCGGGTGCGCACCGCGCAGGGCCGCCTGGTGCCGGCGTCGGAGATCATCTGGATGCGCGCCCGAGAGGTGTGGGTGCACGCGGTGGACCTGGACTCGGGCGGCCGGTTCGAGGACTTCCCGCCCGACTTCGTGGACGCGCTGCTCACGGACGTGACCGGGCTGTGGGAACGCCGCGGGCAGGGACCCGGCCTGATGATCCGGCCGGACGACAGGCGGCGCTCCTGGGCGGTGAGCGTGCCGCCGCCCACCGGCCCGCCGGACGAGCCGGGCGTCCCGCGCGAGGTACACGGGACCGCCGCGCGGCTGGCGGCCTGGGTCACCGGGCGCGCCCCGGCGCCCGATCCGGCCGCGCCGCCCGTCGGCCGCTGGCTCTAGACCGTCGGTTCGCCGACGGCGAGTCGGACCCGCGACCTCCCCGCCCGCACCCACCCCGGCTGGTCGTACGGAGCCTGAACGGGCCACGGGAGCGCGACCGGCCCACCGGGCGTGTGCACGGTGATCACCCCGTCCACGACCGAGACCCGCGCGTCCGCCGCTCCGGGCACGATCACGGTCAGCAGCCGGGCCGCCTCCGGAGACGACACGGTCACCGCCTCGGCCGTCCGCAGATACCCGGTCGAGATGGTGCTGCTGCCCACCGTCTGCCCGCTGGTCGGCAGACCGGTTGACGGGAGCGCGAGGTGGAGGAGGGTCACGCGCCAGTCGCCGTCGCCGAGGACCACCACGCCGTCGCGCTGGGAGACCGGCCGGAGCGACGGGTCGAAGTGCCAGCGGCCGCGCGACACGGACCCGGTGGGCACCGAGTCCAGCACGGCCATCAGGTCGGGCCCGTGCTCGACCAGGATCTCGCGGGTCCGGCACACGCCGTAGGCGTCGTCGGCGAGCCGGAAGGTCTGCCGCGAAGGGCCCAGGGTGGAGCCGGTCAGGCGGGTGGGCGTGCCGGGCCGGAACCCGGCACCCACCACGACCGGAACGTTGTGCGCCTCGGGCGAGCGGGTCCACTCGGCGTAGGCGGTCTTCTCGTAGGAGTGAAAACCGGCCTCGACCAGGATGTTCCGGCCGTGCGCGTGGTAGGTGACGCCGAGGTGGTCCTCGTGCCCGTGCAACCGCCGTCCCGGCCCGAACCTGATCGAGTAGTAGGCGGCGCGCGGGTCGCCCCAGGAGGTTCTGCCGAAGACGTAACCGCCGTCGAACACCTTCACCACCGGCTCGCCCTGCCCGGAGGCGGTCGCGAAGGCGGGCGCGCGGGTGTCCGCCGGGCTGTCCCCGATGGGCACCAGACGGCCGTCGGGCTGGGTCGCGTGCGCGATGTACGTCTCGAGCGAGGCGCGGCGGCCGGTGAGCCGCGCGGGCACCGGCGCGCCGCTCTCCTCGATCGCGCGCAGCGCCACGCCCAGTCGCCGGTGGACGTAGAGGCCGTACCTCGGGGCCTGTTCGTGCAGCACGCCCTGCGCGTCGATGGACAGCTCGGCCGAGGCGGTCATCCGCCGGATCGCCAGCTTGCGCCACCCGTCCCGGCCCAGGCGGCAGCCGACCACCAGCAGCCCGATGTCCTGGTCCAGCCCGTGGTTGTGGCCCTGCCGGTACAACGCGGAATCGGCCAGGACCTCGCCGTGCTCGGCCAGGCCGTCCCACAGGTGGTCGGTCCGTACGTGCGCGCTGAGGCAGACGAGCACCGGGGCGCGCAGCGCGACCGCGTGCTCGGCCCACGCCCAGGGGCTGACGCCGGGGCCGCCCCGGGGGTTCTCGCGCAGCCAGTCATGGGTGACCGCGGCGGCCCGGTCGAGCAGGTCCCGGTCGCCGGTCCGCTCGTACTCGGCGACCAGCCGACCCGCCCAGCGCAGCGTGTGCAGGTTCAGCGCCCACGAGCGGTTCCCGTGCGGATTCGACCGCCAGTCGACGTCCGTGCCCAGGTCCACGGGCGGCAGGCCGGCGAACCTGACCCGGCCCCGCATCACCTCCGGCACGTCGACCACGGGGAACTGGTCGGCCAGGCAGATGGCCCGGCCGGTTCGGCTACGCCAGAACATCTCAGCGCTCCTGATTTCGGGCGCGCGAAACCCACGCGCGGTGCGATGAACGAAGGCGCGTCGCGGCTCTTCCAGCCGCGGAACGCGCGCGGGAACCGGGCATCCGGGCGTGACCGCGCCTACGGGCGGTCACGCACCTCGCCGGTTACGGCGTCCGGGGCGCCGGGGGCCGGTGACGGGTGGGGGTGGGTGGGGCCGTGTCGGTCCAGCCGGCGTCCAGGACCAGTTCGAGGCGTTCGGTCGTGCCGTCCGGGCCGGTGTCGGCGCAGGACAGGACCTGTGAGCTGACCGGGTCGATGATCAGGGTCCGGCGCACCCCCGGGGCGGGGGTGAAGGCGAACGCTTCGCCCGGCCGGCCCCGCTGGTCGGTACGGCCACCCAGGTAACGGACGTCCGGCAGGTCGGCGAGCAGCCGGTAGGCGGCGGCCCGGACACCGGGCGGGGACGGCTTGCTCCACAGCAGCCCGCTGAGCGCGTCGGCCATGACCCCGCCGCCGGAGTTCGCGGGCAGCGTCCCGGCCACCCACGCGCGCAGCGCGCCGGAGTCGGACGGCAGCCGCAGGATCTGCTCCAAGGTCAGGTCCCGCCCGGCCATGCTGAAGGGCGCCCTCCCGGTCACCCTGGTGACCGTGAGCGGCTCACCCGGCGCCCCCTGCCCGCGCCAGGCCCGGCCGTCGCCGGCGACCCACAGCTCGGTGACCCCTGTCCCCGGGCGCAGTTTCCTGATGTGCCAGTACGCTCCTCCGGCCGTGGGGTCTGAGGCGGCCGTGGAGGCGGCCGCGAGCAGGATCGACCGGCCGGACAGGCCCCCTTGCGACGGCAGGGTGAACACCACCGCGAGCACCGACGCGGCGAGGCAGGTGACGGCCACCGTCCAGGACAGGCGCCAGCGGATGACGCGCCGAGGTTCGGCCGCCAGCCGCTCACGCACTCTGACCTTGGCCGCCGGATCGAGCCGTGGCTCGCCGTACAGGTCGCGGATCCGCTGCAGGTCATCCACGGTCGGCCTCCTCCAGGACGTGCATCGGATTGGTGCCGCCCAGGGCGCCGCGCAGTTTCTTCCTGGCGCGGTTCAGCCGCGACCCGACGGTGCCGTACGGGATGCCGAGCGCCGTGCCGATCTCCTGGTGACTCAGCCCGGCCAGGGCGACCAGCAGCACGACGTCGCGGTCGCGCTGGTCGAGCTGGGCCAGGGCCGCCGCGAGCTCGGGCCGCAGGCTCTGCGCGCTGACCCGTACCGTGACCCGGTCCTCGGGGCCGGGCGCGTCGGCGTCCGGCCCGTGCCGGCCGAGCGCCCGCAGCGTGCGGGCCTCCAGGCGGCGATGCTTGCCGACCAGCTTCGTGGCGATCCCGTACAGCCAGGCCCGTACGCTCGCGCGGTCCGGGTCGTAGACGGCGCGCTTGCGGAACGCGACGAGGAACACGTCGGCGACGACGTCCTCGGCGCTGTCCGGGCCGAGCCGCTGGGCGACGTACCCGTGGATCTCGCCGAAGTAGGCGTCGAACACCTCGGCGAACACCTCGTCGTCGGCGAGCGAACGCCGCGCGGACACGGCTTCCCCCAGCGGGCCGGCGGCCCACGACATCGCCGTCACGATTCTTCCCCCGACATGTGCTCCCCTCCGGACGCGACCAGCGGACACCTCTTATCCCCCGATGGGCCGGATCGCTTTCACGGCGGCAGCACGCCGGACGAACGCGGCCGGGCGTTCTTCCGTGCGGAACGCGCGGCCAGGTTACGCGGAACGGCTCCAGCCCGTGGATCGGGCTGGAGCCGTACGCGCTCGGCGGGAGGTCAGAGCGGCGGGTTGGCGTTCTGCAGCAACTGCCGGAACTGGGCGGAGAACCAGTGGCCGGACAGCGGCGCGTTGGGCAGCGAACCGGTCAGGTTGTTGCCGTTGCGATCGTTGCCGGTGTAGGTCGGGTCGCACATCCGGTCGAAGCCCTTGCCCTCGTCGTTGGCGATCTCCGTGCTGGAGCCGTCAGACTCGCCGGGAGGCTTGATCCAGACGTAGGCGTCCAGGCCCGCCGCCGGGTTGGCGCGCGGACGCTCGCCGAGGCCGGCGCCGCTCTGGTTGCACCAGTTGCCGGCGTGGATCCGCCGGTCGGTGCGGGACTGGTCGACGAACGTGTTGACGTCGGTCGAGGTGCTGGGGCCGGTGGGCCGGGCGCTGCCGCCCCAGCCGTTGCGGGAGGTGTCGATCAGCATGCCGATGGTGTTCGGGAAGCCCTTGGACACCAGGGCCGTCCGGAACGCCTGGGCGAAGGTCAGCTCGTCGACGTAGTCGTTCCAGTCGAGCCACCTCGACTGCCGGACCGAGGTGCCGTTGACGGTGGTGCCGATGGAGAAGTGCGGCTCGGTCAGGGCCGAGTAGTTGGCCGTGTTGGTGATGAACCCGTCGATGCTGGCGTATCCGGCCGTGGTGCCGCGCGCGGTCGAGGCGATCAGGTCGGCGGTCGGGCCGAAGTTGCTGGACCAGCCGATCCAGCCGTGGTGCGCGGCGTCGAGGTAGGTGTAGACGTTCGGGATCGCGTGCAGCTTGTTCAGCGCGTACTGGACGCCCTGCACGTACGCGCCGGACGACTGCGCCTCCTGGCACTTGGCCAAGCCGAGGTTGGTGATCAGGTTGGGCAGGGAGTCGATCTCGACGATGGTGACGATCCGCAGGGCGGCGTACTTGGGGTCGGCCATGATGGCGGCGATCGGATCGATGTACTCGGTCTTGTACCTGTTGAGGCCGTTCTGGGCGATGAGCAGTTCGCCGTTGGAGGCCAGGGCCGAGCAGTCGCGGTTGGGCAGGTTGTAGATGACGACCTGGATGGTCAGCGGCGCGCTGCCGTTGGCGGCGTCCTGGGTGACGGCCGCGTCCAGGTGGGCGCGCAGGCCCCGGCCGCTCGTGGTGCCGTTGATGGCCGCGATGCGGTCCATCCACACGCCGGTCGAGATGTTGGCGACGGCCGAGCCGCCGGGCTCCGCTGCGGCCTTGGCCGACCAGTCGGCGTTCACGTAGCCGGTGGCCCCCGCGTACGGGTTGTCCACGTGGCCGGTGCCGCCGCCGGTGTCGTTGTCGGCTTCTGTGGCGGTGACGGTGACGCTGGTCAGGCCGGTGGAGGCGACGGTGATGGGCCGGCTGCCGTTGGTGGTGTCACTGTCCTCGGCTGCCGCGACGGTCACGTTCTGCGGGGTGTTCCAGTTGGCGGTGGTGAAGGTCAGCGACGCGCCGGAGGTGATGGTGAGGTTGGTGTCGCCGCTGCCGGCCGTGGAGGTGACGGTGACGTTCGCCGTGGGCTGGGTCTGCAGCCGCACCGAGTAGGTGGCGCTGGAGCCTTCGGGCACGGTCAGCGCGGTCGGGGTGACGACCAGGGCCTGCTGGCCGGGGTCGGGGCCGGGGCCCGATCCGCCGCAGGTGACGCCGTTGATGGCGAAGGTGGCGGGGTTGGTGTTGGTGGTGGTGTAGGTGCCGTTGAAGCCGATGGTCCATTGGGCTCCGGTGGCCTGGGT
>NZ_BMNH01000041.1 GCF_014646355.1 Nonomuraea cavernae | reverse complement strand
TTGCTTGCGAACCGAGAATGCGACGGAGAGTCAGGACGAGATCACTACACGACGGGACATGTTCAAGACGTCCGGCCTACGATGGCCGAGTCCCCGGACGTCCTCTTGAGCAGGTGACATGGCGAACGAGAGATTGCGGGCGGCCCTGCTGCAGCGCGGCGTGAGCATCGCCCAGCTCGCACAGGCCATCGAAGTGGACCCCAAAACGGTCGAGCGGTGGGTGACCAAGGGACGCGCGCCGTACCGAAAGCACCGCTTTGCGGTGGCTTCCTACCTGGAGGCCGAGGAGACCTACCTGTGGCCGGAGGCTCTCACCCGCGACCAGGTCGCCTCAGCGTCCGAGAGCGAGATCGTCACCGTCTACCCGCACCGCTGGGCCGTCCCACGGGACGTGTGGGGACGACTGTTCTCAGCGGCCTCGGCGGAGATCGGCGTGCTGGTCTACAGCGGGTTGTTCCTCGCCGACGACACCGGCATCGTGCGCATGTTCGGCGACAAGGCCGACACCGGAGTGAAGGTGCGGATCCTGCTCGGCGACCCCGACTGCGCCGAAGTGGCCCAGCGCGGCGCGGACGAGGGCATCGACGACGGTATGGCCGCCAAGATCCGCAACGTGCTCGTGTTGTCCCGGCCGCTGATCGGGCGGGCCAACGTGGAGTTCCGGCTGCACGCCACCGTGCTGTACAACTCCATCTACCGCGCCGACGACCAACTCCTCGTCAACACCCACGTGTACGGCGTGCCCGCCGGCAACGCGCCCGTCTTCCACCTGCGCAAGGTCATCGGCGGCGACATGGTCACCACCTACACCGAGAGTTTCGAACGCGTCTGGGACCGAGCACGGCCGATAGGGTCCTGAGTCATGGCCAAGCGGATCGACTACTACGACGACCCGAACGCCCCCGCACCCAACAGCCTGGTCCCGTCCGTGAACGTCATCGTCACCAACGACGCCGGCGACTTGCTGATGATCCGCCGCACCGACAACGACAACTGGGCTGTGCCCGGCGGAGCCATCGACCTGGGCGAGTCCATCCCGCAGGCCGCCGTACGCGAAACCCTCGAAGAGACCGGCATCACCTGCCAGATCACCGGCCTGGTCGGCACCTACAGCGACCCCCGACACGTCATCCTCTACACCAGCAACGGCGAGGCCCGCCAAGAGTTCTCCATCGTCCTCACTGCCCAAGCCATCAGCGGCAAGCCCACGCCGAGCGACGAATCCCGCGAGGTGCAATGGGTGCCCCGCGAGGAGGTCGCCGCCTTGCAGATGGATCGATCGATGCGGATGCGGATCGATCACTACCTGTCTGGAGCATCGTCTCCGTACATCGGGTGAGACCAGCGCTCTTCCAAGAAGCGCCGTCGTCGTGGCAGCCACTGTTTGATCGTGCCGGTCATGCAGCTGTCGGCGAAGGCGCACAACTCGTCTGTGACCTGCTTCTTTTCAGCTGGGCTGACCTTGCGCATCGTTGATCGTTCCCAGAGGCCGCCGGGCACGAGGAATCGAGCGGCGTGATCGGTTCCAAGTCGCTCATCGAGGTGGAGCAGCGCGCCCATCGCGTCGTCCTGGTCGTAGTGGCAATCCAGCCGGGGCAGGTAGTGGTCCAGGTAGGCGGTGAGGATCTCTGCGTCGCTGTCTTCGGCGAACCGGGCGAGAGCGAAGCAGTAACCCTCTCCGGAGTAGACGAGTTCGCTTTCCAGGAGCATTGCGCCGAGTCGCTCGCGAAAGTGTGTCCGCCGGTCCAGGCCGATCAGCCAGGCGGCGGTCAGCCGTGCTCGCCACTCGCTGTCCAGCAGCATTTCAAGGTCGCTGTCGGTGATCCGCCGTGCGTCCTTGGCCAAGGAGCGGGCGAACCGGGCAAGGTCTCGGTCCGGCAGCATCATGAACCCGCCGCCCAGAAGCTTCAGGTATCTGCGGACCTCGCCTCTGCCCGAGCTGACGTAGCGCCGGACGACGGCTATCAGTTCGAAGTCGGGCGGAATCGGAAACCGCATGACGTCATCATGCCGGGGATCTCTGTCACGGCACAGGCCTCGTGATGGTGGCCAGCGCGCTCTCCACCGCCTTGACGGCGGCCAGAATGCACGGGGTCGACGTCGCGATCGATCGGGAGACCAGGTGATCCGGGCCGTATCGGGAGTGGATCTCCGCGAGCCGTTCGGTGACATCGAGGTGCGTGCCGTCGGGACCGGTGGTCATGTCGCAGTAGGTCAGCGCCTCCACCAGTTCCGGGCGTTCCTCGTCGAACTCCGCGGTGAGCGCCTCGAACAGGGATCGTTCGCGGGCCTCGTTGACCGCGCAGGAGTGATGGGCGACCAGGCGGCACAGGGTGTCGTCGGCCTGGTGGACGTCGCGCAGGTAGCGCGCGCCGTCCAGGGGGTGAAAGCCGGTGTCGACCAGGCCGGGGGCGTAGCCGATGTCGTGCAGGTAGGCGGCGGCGGTCAAGGTGTCGGCCTCATCGCCCAGGATGGGCGCCAGCGACCTGGCGCGGGCCGCTACCCCTTGGGTATGCGCCCAGCGCCGGGGAAGCGTCGTCTCCAGCAGGCCTTTGGCGAGGTCATGAGCCCATTCAGCTTGTCCCACACTGCCCACGATAGGCACGGGGTGCCGGGATCGATCCAGTATGAGCGTCAGGACGTCCCAGGACGTCTCATCTGCGGACGAACCGGCCGCGGCCGTGCTCGGCCACGATCAGGCCCTCCTGCTCCAGGACAGCGAGCGCTTGGCGGACCGTGCTCCGCGACACCCCGTGCGATCGGCGCAACTGCGCCTCGCTCGGCACCGTGCTGCCCGGCGCCAGGTCACCGCGCTGGATCTGCTCGCGCAGTTCCCGCGCGACCGCCTGATACAGGTACGGCTCGCCGCAGGTCTTGCCGCCGCCCAGGACCAGCCGGCCCTTGGCGGGGATCGCCAGGATCAGCCCTTCGGCCTCCAGGAGCGCCAGCGCGCGCCGTACCGTGTTGCGCGCGACGCCGAACTCGGCGCACAGCTCCGCCTCTGAGGGCATCATCGTTCCCACCGGATACGTGGTCATCTCGATCCGTTCTCGAAGCCGGTCGACGATCTGAGGAAAGACCCGCCAGCCGGTCAGCCACCTGGTCACTGTTGATATGAGTCTCAGAGCCGGTACGCGTCCGCGATCTTGCCGAGGTTGAAGCTGAGTTCGCCCTGCGGCTCAGGCCGCCATCCCTGCCGGGCGGCCCGCTCGACGCGCTCGACCGCGGCCAGGAGCTGAACGCAGGAGGTTCGCTCGTCCGGCCGCTCGCCCCAGTAGAACCACCGGAACGGCAGATGCACATACACCCGACGGCGGCGACCCGTGGCGTCCAGCACCTCCACACCCGGACGGCCGTCATCCTCGATGAGGAACACCGCGGGCACGTTCCGCTCCACCAACTCGTTGCGCAGCGCCGCCAGCAACGCCTCCTGGCAAGCTCGCTGACGTTCCTTGAGGCCGTTCATCACCGGGATGTCCCTTCGTCGTCACGGTCGGTGTACATCGAGGTTCGCCCGCAGTCGGGAACCTTTACACCGCACCTCAGGGACGTCTGGGGACGTCTCGTGTTAGCTTCCCAGGCAGAAGGCCCGGCCTCACCGGAGGTGCCCCGTGAACGACAGCCTGCGCGACGCCCTCAGCAACGCCCGCCTCCAACCCACCGACATCGCCGCCCGCCTCGCCGTCGACCCCAAGACCGTCCACCGATGGCTCAACGGACGCACCCCCTACCCACGACACCGATGGGCCGTCGCCGACCTGCTTCAGATGGACGAGGCAGACCTATGGCCCGAGGTGACACCACGGCGCCGGGCGATATCCGAAGAGGTACAGGCCGTCTACCCGCACCGCTGGGCCGTGCCACAGGCCACCTGGCGCGACCTGTTCCAGAACGCCACGCGCGAGATCGGCATCCTCACCTACAGCGGCCTATTCCTCGCCGAAGACACCGGAATCATCCGCCTCCTGGTAGCCAAGGCCCGCGCCGGCATCAGGGTGCGCATCCTGCTCGGCGACGAGGACGCCGCCGAGGTGGCCGCGCGAGGCGTGGACGAAGCCATCGGAGCTGCCCTCATGGCCGCTCGGGTCAGGAATGCCCTCAAGCTGTACCGCCCTCTCGTAGGCATCGACCGGGCCGAGATCAGGCTCCACAGAACCGTGCTGTACAACTCGATCTACCGCGCAGACGACCACCTCCTGATCAACACCCACGCCTACGGCACACCCGCCGCCCAAGCACCAGTCATCCACCTACGAGCCACCGAACCACAGGCAGCAGCAGCCACCTACCTGACCAGCTTCGAACGCGTCTGGGCAACAGCTACGCCGGTCTCGGATGGGCTCTGAACAGGCAGAACGGTAGACAGCGAGATCGCCAACCAAGATTGTCGGGTCTCACTTGATGCTTGACGCCGACCAAGATCAGAAAGCAACTTATCTGCACGTCATCAAGGGCCGAGCCGCCTGTGGCGCCTCGGCCGCGTGCGGGCGGCAAGCTGGCCCGGCTGCGGCTCTTCGGCCGGTCCGGGCCAGCACCGCCCGCACGCTCAATAGGACTGGCAGAAGTCGCCCAGTTAAGGCCGTGACGATCGCTCACTTCGGCACTCGCCACAAACGGCTGGGGCGATCGACTGCCGCAGACCGGCTTCGCCGGCCCTTGCCACCGAGCATGAGGGCTGAGGTCGGTGCCTGCTAACCGACTGGCCCCATCTCCCACAAACTTCATGTGCAGGAGACCGCATGATCAGTCGCCTTTTCCTTCCGCGGCCGGTCCGTCGATGGACGGCGTCGCGCCCTTCCCCGTCGCTGAAACACGAGAGATGGAGACGATCTCCACGCGTGCGCCCATCCCCTCCAGCAGCGTCGTCGTGTGTAGCAGCGAGACCTTCGCAAACGCGAACAGCGATGACGGAGTCAACGGCATGCCGTCCTTGAGAAGGATGCCGAAAACCACGGTCGGCGAACGGAATGACCGGTCCAGCGGGTGCCCCGGAGCGAGCTCGTCGAGCTTCGTGAGGAACTTCTCGCGGGCTTCCCGGTCATTGCGCAGGGTTTCGACCGCGACCCGCCCCTGCGAGAAGAGGTGGTTCAGAGGTGCAGTGTCCTTGGCCTTCTTGACGCAGATCAGCTGGCCCGCGGGGCCCAGTGCGTCGGCGATTTCGAGACCGCCGCCGCGCAGGCGCTCGGTGTGAACCGTGTCCTTGTCGAGCAGCACGTAACCGTCCTGGGCTGCGATCTGCTTGTTGTACCAGCCTTCGTCGTGCTTCTCCGAGTCGCCGGGACGGGCCTTGGTCCATGGCGGCATGGTGACGCTGACGGTGTGCGCGAACAGCTCGGCGATCCGGCCTTCGATGATCGTCAGGTACTCCGCACCGACTTCGTACCACCGCCCCTGCCAGTAGAAATAATGGACGACGCCGTCGTCTACTTCGGTGGTGAGCCAGTGGTCCACCGGAACCTTGCTGCTGATCACTTCGTTGCCGGTGGCGTCGGCGAACATCACGATCCGGCCGTCGCGCAGGGTCGACAAGCGCTTGCCCGGCGGCAGATGCTCGACCGCCGAGACGAGCATGTCAACGTCGAGTTCGGCATGGGTCTGCGTGTTCTTCGCCAGGGTGACCTTGAAGGATTCGGCCTGCTCGAAGCGGTCCCTGCACGTGCTCGGCACGGCGAGGGCCATGCGCACGGCGCCGCCCTCGCCGAGCTTCTCGTCGAGCCGTGCATCGAGAAGCTGAGCCTGCTCGGACTTGGGGTTGAGCGGTCGAATCTGGGCGATGAACTCGAACACCGGAAGAGGGCTGGGGCGGCCGCAAACCTCCTCGATTTCCCGAAGATCGTGGAGGAGCGTGGCCGGCGTGTTGCCGAGGGCAATTTTGATCGAGCGATCGTTTCCCGTCACGTGCGCGGCCCGCGTGTGGTCCTTGGTGAAGGTGAGCGGAACGCCGCTGATCTGGCCCGAAATCTGGCTGACGATCTCGCCGAACTGCTCGATACCGAAGCCGCGGATGTGCTCGCCGCTCGTGGCGGAATTTTCGTCGGTACGGCCCCGCGCGTCCATGACTTGCCGGCGAACCTTGGTGATCCGGTCCTCGTTCAGGCAGCGGACCGCGAACTCGATGCCGAACCCAGGGTCGATCCGCGCCTGGTCGATCATCAAGTGGCCCATGCCGTACGTAAGGCCGTAGACCGCCTTGTCGGTGCGGATCAGAAGGAGGGAGAGGGCCGTGCGGTTCTCCTCGGCGGTGGGCAGCCCGGTCAACGCTTCGACGACGTCGCACCAGTCGGCGCGACCGGGAGCGATCGTGCCGGTGACGAGCAGCCCGTCGACTCCGTGGTAGGCGACGGCGCGAGCCTGGAATCCTTCTCTGTCGAGGTAGCTGGCCATAACGTACGACCGCAGGTCTTCGTGGTCGCTTCCACCCTTGTCGCGCAGTCGGTAGAGCGAGGTCTTCCGGCTCGTCGGCGCCTTCTTGACCTTCTTGGCCTTGATCTTCATCTCGGGGTTGGTGTTCACGATGGTCACGTCGATGCTCATCTCTTGGAGCTGATCCGGCTGCCTCGCCGGGCTCAGGTATGCCGCGCTTCGGGACGCGAGTGAAGTGCCTGGGGGCGTCAGTGGAGACCGCCGGGGACGTGGTCGAGCCACGTGACAAAAGCGTGCGCGGACTGGCAGCCAAGGTCGAATGCTGCCAGCGTCGGCAAGGAGGTTTCTAGCATGTGCAGGCCATCCGTGCAAACTGTACACAAAGTCAACGATGTACACATTCCCCTGTGTCCCGCTGGTTGGACTGTAAGGTAACGACATGAGCCCCGACGAAGATGAGGAACTGACAGCTGCGGCGATCGCGCGGCTGGCGGGTGTCGGGCGTGCAGCGGTTACCAACTGGCGGAGCCGCCACCCCAGCTTTCCCAAGCCTGTCGGTGGGAGCCGGCACAGCCCGACCTTCTCTCGGACAGAAGTGGAAGCATGGCTTCGGGCGACGGGGAAGGATGCCCAGCTAGCGACGGCCGGGCGGACGGACACGGGCACGCAGCGTGTCGCTTGGCCTCGTGAATCCCTGCCTGACGCACGGGACTCGGCGACCTCGCAGGGGCGAGCGGTTACGGATCTGACACCAGGGCAACTGCTGGCTCGCGTCATGGCATCGCTGCTTCCGCGCACGACCACTATCGCGCGACCCGCCGATGCCGATCACATCCCTGAGGTCCCCGTGGTTCTCGACCCGGCGTGTGCCGACGGCACACTGCTCATGGCAGTTGCAGACCGCTTCGGGGACGACGTCAAGGTCGCAGGACAGGAGGTAGACGAATCAGCCGCCGCTGCTGCAGCGCTGAATCTTCGCGCCAGCTACATCGGCCAACCGTATGAGGTCCATGCTGGTGACTCACTGCTAGCTAACCAACTTGCTTCATACATCGGCGCGGCGGCGGGGGTCGTCTGCGAGCCGCCATTCGATCAGCCCCAGTGGCCGGCAGATGAACTGGCCACTGATCCGCGATGGAAGTTCGGCGTCCCAGCTCCGCGTGACGGTGAACTTGCCTGGGTCCAGCATTGCTACGCCCACCTACGGCCGCGAGGCGTCGCAGTGGTCGCGATAACCCCTCGAACGTGTGTCCAACCCTCTGGTCGGCACATCCGTGCCGCACTCGTACGTTCCGGTGCCTTGCGTGATGTGATCGCCCTGCCGGGGGGGATGGGTTTGACAGCGCCTGGCAGCGATGTCTACCTGTGGGTATTGCAACGGCCGTACGGCAGGTCGAACGATTCCAAAGTCCGGCTAATCGACCTGTCCAAAATTGCCGACCCAGCCGATGTCCCCCACGAATTCGCCGCCTGGGAACAACTCCTCGAGGAGCTAAACCCTGCGATCTCCAAGGCTGTTCCACGCCTGGAACTCCTCGATGACGACGTCAATCTATTGCCATCCAGGCACATCAGCACGCGCGTCGAGGCGAGCGCCGACGACTTCACCCGTCTGTTCAGCCGACTGCGGGCACTTCACAGTCACGTCGGTCAGCTTTTTCCTCACTTCTCTCCACCAGCCGCACCCATCCGTCACTCCTATGTCACCCTCGGCGAGCTGGAGCGCTCGGGCACCTTGACTATTCGTTCCCGCAACGCCACACCACGCGCCGGGGACCTCTTGTTGCACACCTTGGGCAGGCCACCCACCGTCGCCGCAGGCACTGCCGAGGACGACATCGGCGTCGCGCAGGTAGTGGAGATCGACGCCACCCGACTGGACGCTCACTTCCTCGCCGCCTTCCTGCGGTCCGACGCGAACGCGCTGCCTGTGGTGAACACCCTCGGCGCTCTAAGTCGTGCAGACCTGCGCCGATGTCGCGTCCCACGGCTACCCTTGGCCGAGCAGCGCCGCTACGGTGAGTCCTTCCGCCACCTGCAACAGCTCGAAGAGGTGCTAGCGGCGCTGGCGAAGACAGGCGCACACGTGGTCGACCAGACCATCCATGGTCTCACTACCGGCATTTTGTCACCCAGCCGTGGTCTGATGAAGAACACTGATGATGTTCATGTTGTAAACGAGGAGACGAGAGCACTGTGACCTCAGGACCCACGCACTCCAAGATGGCGAATGACATCTGGGGAGTCGCAGACCTGCTACGGGGCGACTACAAACGCCACGAGTACGGCCAGGTAATCCTGCCCTTCACCCTGCTCCGTCGCCTCGATGCGGTGATGGCCCCGACCCGCCAGGCGGTGCGCGACCGCAACTCCTCACTTGACATCCAGAACAAGCAGCGACTCCTGGAGATCGCCGCGAAGCTCCCGTTCTACAACACCTCCCACCAGGACTTCGCCTCGGTCGCGGCCGATTCCACGAACGTCGCGAAGAACCTGCGCGACTACATCAACGGTTTCTCGCCGAACGTTCGGACGATTCTGTCCCGCTTCGACCTGGACAACCAGATCACTCGGCTGGCCGGAGCCAAAATCCTCTACCTGGTTCTCGGCAGATTCGCCGCCATGTCGTGGTTGGAAAAGCTCTCCAACCACGACATGGGCTACGTCTTCGAGCACTTGATCCGCAAGTTCGCCGAAGACTCCAACGAGACCGCCGGTGAGCACTTCACTCCACGCGAAATCATTAAGCTGATGGTCAACCTGCTGATCGCCCCTGACGCAGAGACCGTTGCAGGCGAGGGACAGGTCATCAACATCCTCGACCCGGCCTGCGGTACCGGCGGCATGCTGACCGCCGCCGAGGAGCACATCAAGTCGATCAACCCTAAGGCCGAGGTCTACCTCTTCGGCCAGGAGGTCAACGCAGAGTCCTGGGCCGTCTGCGAGTCAGACATGCTGATGCGCTTCCAGCGAGGCAACATCCACTTCGGCAACTCCTTCAGCGACGACGGATTCCCCGGCAGAAAGTTCGACTACATGCTGGCCAATCCTCCATTCGGAGTGGAATGGAAAAAGGTCAAAGACACCGTCGAAGCTGAGGCCGAACTAGGACACTCCGGCCGCTTCGGAGCAGGTACACCTCGAATCAACGACGGCTCATTCCTGTTCCTCCAACACATGATCTCGAAGATGGAGCCGGTGGAAGGCAAGGGAAGCCGACTGGGCATCGTCTTCAACGGCTCCCCACTGTTCACCGGCGCAGCCGAGTCCGGCGAGTCGAAGATCCGCCAGTGGATCCTTGAGAACGACTGGTTGGAGGGGATCGTCGCCCTGCCAGATCAGCTGTTTTATAACACCGGCATCTCCACCTACTTCTGGATCCTATCCAACCGCAAGGCGACGAAGTTGCGCGACAAGGTGATCCTGCTCGACGTCCGCGACCAGTGGGAGAAGATGCGCAAGTCTTTTGGCGACAAGCGCAAGCAGATCAGCGACGACCAGATCGAGCACATCACTGAGCTATACGTCGACGCGCTAAAGGTCGCCAACGACGACACGCATCCCGACCACGCCAAGGTGAAGGTCTTCCGAACGCGCGATTTCGGCTACCGTCGCATCACCATCGAGCGCCCGCTCACGCTCAGGTTCGAGATCACCAACGACACGCTCGCCGCGCTAGCGGACGCGAAAGCCCTGGCCAAGTGGGACGGACGCGATGCGATGATCGAGGCGCTCCGCGGGGTGGTCGGGTCTGTGTGGTGGACCAAGAGGGAAGCGACAAACGCCCTCCACGCCGCCGTCGTAGCGGCCGGCGGGACCTGGCCGAAGGGGACGACCCTAACGAAGAGTTTCTGGGCGGTCGTGGCGGTGTCCGACCCCGAAGGCGAAGTCCAGAAGGACAAAGATGGCAACGTGCTACCTGATCCGGACCTGCGTGACTACGAGAACATTCCGCTGGATCAGGACATCGACGCCTACTTTGCCCGCGAGATTCTCCCGTACCTGCCGGACGCCTGGATCGATTACGAGAAGACGAAGGTTGGCTACGAGATCCCCTTCACCCGCCATTTCTACGTCTATACACCGCCACGGCCCCTGGCAGCGATCGATGCTGAGCTTCGTGAATTGGAAACCCAGATCCAGAAGCTCCTGGGTGAGGTGACCGGATGACAACGCGCCTCCGGTATGTAGCTCAAATAAATCCACTTACCCGGAGGTTCGATCGGCTAGCCGAGAACGACATGGTTCCGTTTCTGCCCATGGAAAATGTTTGGCCAGGGGCAAGGCTCGATCTGAGCCAGGTTCGGCCTAAGTCGGCCGTTGCTGTCGGCTACACCCGCTTCCAATCCGGTGACATTGTTGTCCCGAAGATTACACCAACTTTCGAGGCAAGTAGATCAGTATTGATTCCTGCCCTACCTAATGGAGTTGGGGCTGGGACAACCGAGCTTCACGTGGTTCGGCCCGGCCCAGAGATCGAACCACGCTATCTTCTTTATATTTTCCACTCCCATAATTTCCTAAAGCGTGGTGAGGCGGAAATGTACGGCGTAGCTGGTCAGAAGCGCGTTCCCGATGAGCTGATCAGGGATTGGCCCCTCGATCTGCCATCGATTGAGGAGCAGGGCCGAATCGCAGACTTCCTCGATGCAGAGACCGCCCGGATCGACCAAATCGCCGCTACTCAGCGAGCCGCCAAGAAAGTTCTTCTAGAGCGGCGGGCAGCGGTCGTTTTCTGTGCGGTGACCGGGTCATCGCACCAAGACCGAATCCCGTCGACGTTGGCATGGGTGGACAACCTGCCGTCTAATTGGAAGGCCGTAAGGCTCAGCCACGTAGCCCGCATGGGTAGCGGTCACACACCGAGCAGAAACAAGCCGGAATGGTGGATCGACTGCACAATTCCATGGATCACTACTGGTGAAGTTAGCCAGATGCGATCCGATCGCCTTGAAGTTATTACCGAGACGCGCGAAAAGATTAGTCGGATTGGGCTTGCGAATAGCTCTGCAGAAGTTCACCCAAAGGGGACTGTCGTTCTTTGTCGCACCGCAGCATCTGCCGGATATTCGGCGGTTATGGGCCGCGATATGGCTACGAGCCAGGATATCGCAACCTGGACGTGCGGTCCTGAACTTGATCCATTCTTCCTACTCTGGTGTCTCCGGGCGATGCGCACCGACCTGCTACAGAGGCTCGCGACGGGATCGACACACAAGACCATCTACATGCCCGATCTGCAAGCCCTGCGAATTCCACTACCTTCGGTGGACCAACAGCGGCATATTGTTTCGACGATCCGTTCCAGCAATGCGGCCATTGACTCTGCGATCGACGTCATCGACCGTCAACTCGCGCTTCTCTTCGAACGTCGCCAGGCGCTGATCACCTCTGCCGTTACCGGCCAGATAGAGGTTACTACCGCACAAGGGCCCACTCAGCCTTCAGGGGTGTCGACATGACTCTGGGAGCCCGCACCGAACTCGCCTTCGAGGACCGGATCGAGGCCGAACTGCTCACGCAGGGCTGGGCGCGAGCGCGGGGGGCCTTCGACGTCCAGTTGAGCCTCAACACCGGGGAAATGCTCCAGTTCATCGTGGCTACACAACCGAAGAAGTGGGAAAAGCTCGTAGGCTTTTACGGCGGCGAACCGTCCACCGCAGAGCGGCAGTTCGCGCAACGTGTAGCCGCCGAAATCGATGCCCGCGGTGTTCTCGATGTGCTGCGGCAGGGCGTGCGTGACCGAGGTGTGCAGATCGACCTCGCTTACTTCCGGCCTGGCCACACTTTGGCCGCTGACGCTCTGGCCGACTACAACGCGAACGTGCTGACTGTTGCACGCCAGCTGCGTTACAGCGTGCGCTATCCGCGCCGGTCGGTAGACATGGCGTTCTTTGTCAACGGCTTGCCAGTGGCCACTGCTGAGCTGAAGAACCCGAACACCGGTCAGGACGCCCAACATGCCAGGCTGCAGTACCGGATGGACCGCGATCCGAATGACGTATTCTTCGCCAAGCGAACGTTGGTTCATTTCGCCGTCGACCCCGATCACGCGTTCATCACCACCCGACTGCGGGGACCCGACACCGAATTCCTGCCGTTCAACATCGGTTCCAAGGGCCCGGGCAAAGCTGGTGGCGCCGGAAATCCGCCAGCTGCTCATGGCTCCTACAGCGTCGCGTACCTGTGGGAAGAGATCTGGCAGCGAGACAACTGGTTGGAGATCCTGCACCGATTCATCCACAACGGGACATCAGGCAAGAAGGGCGTGCGGGAGAACCCCCACACTTCGCCGCGTATCTTCCCCCGGTACCACCAGTGGGACGCAGTCCAGAAGTTGATCGCGCACGCCAGGACGAACGGCGCCGGGAACAGCTACCTGATCCAGCACTCGGCCGGCTCCGGCAAGTCCAACACGATCGCCTGGCTGACCCACCGTCTGTCGAACTTGTTCGACGAAGCCAACCAGCCCGTCTTCCATAAGATTATCGTAATCACCGACCGGGTCGTGCTCGATCGGCAGCTACAGAAGACTATTTTCCAGTTCGACCATACACCGGGACTTGTCAAGAAGATCGACGAGGATTCGACCCAGCTCGCTAAGGCCCTCGAAGACTCCACTTCGAAGATCATCATCAGTACAGCGCAGAAGTACGAGTTCGTGCTAGGGAAGGTCACGGGCCTTGGGCTGGCGGGCAAACGCTACGCGATCATCATTGATGAGGCACATTCCTCGCAAGGCGGTGAGCTGCCAACGCATCTCAAAAAGGTGGTTGGAGAGAACGCGGCGGTCCCCCGTGAGGAAGGCGAAGATGACATCACCTACATGACGCGGGTACGCGGACGACAGCCGAACCTGTCGTACTTCGCCTTCACCGCCACACCGACGTCGGCGACGCTGAAGCTGTTCGGGACTTTCGACCCCGACCGCGTGAATCCTCGTACAGGCGAGCGGGGCATGTATGTGCCCTTTCACATCTACTCGATGAAGCAGGCGATCGAGGAGGGCTACATACTTGATGTGCTGGCCAACTACATCACGTACGACACCAAGTGGCGGCTGCGTAACGCCGCGATCGAACAGACTGAGTCGAATATCGGCAACCCCGAGGTCGACGCCGGCAAGGCAAGGGCGAAGTTGGTCCGCCTCGCCGAACTCCACCCGAGGTCGTTGGAGCAGAAGGCCAAACTGATCGTTGACGACTTCCGGGAGAACATCGTCGGGCGGCTCGGCGGCCGGGCCAAGGCGATGGTCGTCACGGGCGGTCGTCAGCATGCGCTCGACCTCTATCAGGAGATCCGTAAGTACGTCGAGCTGCGCGGATACACCGACTGTGGCACGCTCGTCGCGTTCTCTGGCCAGCTGAAGGACGAGAAGACTGAGTTGGAGTTCACAGAGGCGCAGCTCAACGGCTTTCCCGAAGGGCAGCTTTCGGAGAAGTTCGCCTACACAAAAGCGGACGATCCGCAAGCAGTGGCGCGCAACCAGGACGAGTACCGGCTACTCGTCGTTGCGGAGAAGTACCAGACTGGCTTTGACCAGCCGCTGCTGTGCGCGATGTATGTCGATAAGCAACTGACGGGGGTCGCGGCAGTGCAGACGCTGTCGCGGCTCAACCGCATCCATACTTTTAAAACGCAGGACGACGTCCACATTCTCGACTTCTACAACGAGGCCGAAGCTATTCAGGCATCTTTTTCGGACTGGTTCGAGACGACGATCACGGAACCAAGCGACCCGAACCTGCTCTACACCAAACAGCGCGAAGTGATGGAGTTCGAGCTTCTGGTCGCCTCGGAGATGGAAGCGTTCGTCAGAGTCTTGGCGGCGGCCGGACCCGGACGATTGCCGGACGCAGCCGAGCGGAAGCTTCACGCCGAGCTCCACGAGTACCTCAAGCCGGCGATCGATCGCTTCGAGGCGATGGATTCCGATAACGACCGCGAAGACTTCCGCGCCGCGCTGAAGAACTACGTCCGCGCGTACAGCCTCATCGCGCAGATCGTCGATTGGGGCGACAGAGAGCTTGAGCGGCTCTATCAGTACGGCAGAATCCTGCTGATTCGGCTGCCGGGCAGGCCCTCGACTGCGGTCGACATCGGTGACGCGGACCTAAGCCACTTCCGGCTGGAGTTCACTGGCCGGCACGACGTGTCCTTGACTTCCGTTGGCGATCGTGACGTCCGTGGTCACGCAGCAGATGGCGGACGTCTCCGGGAACCGGAGATGAAGCCACTGTCGGAGGTGATCGAGGAGCTGAACGACCGGTTTGGCCTCGGATTGGACACCTCCGACCAGATTCTTGTCTATCAACAGGTCGTCGGCCTCGTCGAAGACACGACGATGCAGCAGATCGCTCTCATGAACGACGAGGCTCGCTTCGGACAGGTTGCCGACGACCGGCTCGACAACATCGTCGCGGAAAACGCTGAGCGCAACACCGCCTTCATGAAGCTGTACTTCGACAACAACGAGTTCCAGAAGGCCATCAAGGAAGCGGCCCGTAAGCGTGCCTACCGGATCATCACCGAGCCTGCGCGTGATGAGGCGCTGGCGCGGTTGCGTGCCGAGATGCTGCGGGAGACCGGCGGGCAGACCGCCCGGTAACTGACCTCCACCCGTTGACGATGGAGGGTTACGAAGGTCTGACTCTGAACAGAGGGGTCCACGTGGACGATGAGGCCGGACAGCCGGGCAAGAAGCCGTTACTGGCGAATCGCTACCGCATCGACGGTTCGCTTGGCCGCGGCGGCATGAGCGAGGTCTTCCACGGCTACGACGAGCGCTTCGATCGCCCTGTCGCGATCAAGTTGCTACGTACCCCTGGGACGGTTCCTGCAGTACCGGACAGCCCGGAGGCCGCCGAGATTCTGGACTCACTGGAACGTGACCGCTTGCGGTTCCTGCGGGAGATCCGCACTACTGCCCGGCTCGAGCACCCCGGCACGCCTGCCGTCTACGACACAGGTACAGACAGGTGGCCTGATGGAAGTCCTCGGCTGTGGCTAGTCATGCAGTTGCTGCGTGGCTCGACGCTGGAATCGCTGCTCAACCACGCAGACTATGACGCTGCACCGCCGAGCGTACCGTGGGCCGCCTCCATCACGGCACAGATCTCGGCCGTCCTGGCTGATGTCCACCGCCTTGACATTGTCCACCGCGATCTCAAACCTGCCAATGTGATGCTCGTCGATGGCGGGTTGGTGAAGATCCTGGACTTTGGCATCGCCATCCTTCGAGGGGCGGGGGCGCTGCCCCGTCTGACCCAGATTGACCGGACGGTCGGCACGCCGCCCTATATGTCGCCGGAGCAGTGTCTCGGTCGTGCGGTCACGTCCGCATCCGACATCTACTCGCTTGGCTGCCTGCTCTTCGAACTCCTTACCGGCGATGTGCCGTATCACGGCACGACCGATACGCCCCTGCGTGCGCACCACCTTCAGTCGCCCGTGCCGTCGGCGCGCACCCAGCGCAAGGAGGTGTCGCCGGAACTCGACAACCTCGTGTCGTCCATGCTGGCGAAGGAGGAGTCGGCCCGCCCCTCGGCGGAGGCCGTGTACGAGGCGCTCCTGCCACTGGCAAGCACGCCAGTAGACCATGTTGACGGCGACGATAACCGCGACCCGACCCGCCCCTTCCGGCGACCGCTTCTCGCCCCAGCTAAGCGACAGGAACCGAGTGGGAGCAGGGGCAGGATCACAGAGGAGCAGGCCGACGAGCTCAAGGCCAACGCGAAAGCGCTTTTGGACATTGACCGGCCCTCGGAGGCGATCAGGCTTCTTGAGGACGGCGTCGCCCGCGCTGCTCATGACTCTTTCCTGGAGCTCCGCCTGCGGCACGCTCTCGCTGCCGCCTGCCACTTTGCCGGCGAGTACACGCGAGCAGGATCTTTGTTCGAGGTCGTCGGACGAGATTACCGGAAGTACCTACCCCCGACCGACCCTCATGTTCTCGACTGCGCATACCAAGCTGGCCACGCCTATGCCGAGGTCGGAAAGCACGAGAAGGCTCTGCCCGAACTGCGCTTCTTCGTGCAGAACGCGGATGGATTGGGCGACGACGCACCAGAACTGATCCGCGATTCGCGATTTGTGGTCGCCCAGATGCTCTTCGCCGCTGGTCACACCGGCCAGGCGCTGGCCGAGTTCCACGAGGTGCGTTCACTCCTAGTCGAAGCGTACGGCGCGCACTCCACGCAGGTAAAGAATCTCGACAAACAAGTCACCCGGATGAGAGCTTTCCTCGATCGAGGCTAACGGACGTTCGGCGCATGTAGAGGGAAGTGCGCTATGAACGTCAAAATGAGGGAGGACCACAGAATGACCACATATCGCGATGTCGGCTTCGTCTACGTTCTCACCAACGAGTTCATGCCGGATTTGGTAAAGATCGGCATGACGGGCCGCCTTTCGGAGGATCGGGCAGCCGAGCTGTACCAAGGCTCCTCGGGAGTCCCTGGCCGGTTTGAGGTTGTCTTCCGCTTAATGACGTCACACCCACTCGCCGTAGAGAAGCGGGTACACAAGCTACTGGAGGACTTCCGGCCGAACCGAGGCCGGGAGTACTTCCGGGTGTCGCTCGACCACGCGGTTGAAACCTTGCGAGCCGCTGCGCTCGAAGTCGCGAGCATCGGGAGCTGGGACAACGCTGTTGAGCATGTCCGCCACGGAGATCGCCTTGCCTTGACACTGGCAGAAGGTGACCTGCTCTTCGTCATCGCCTATCCCGGCATCATGGTGCCGCAGGCGGAAATCATCGACGTCTGGCAGGCGCACAGCGACGGAGATCTCCTTGAGCTCATGGGCGACATCAACCCCAGGCATGTGGCTGGCGTCAGCGACAACGACACCCATGGTGAAGCGGACCCTGTCCCGTACATCGATCGTGATCGGCGTGTGAGGAACATGCCGATCATCGGCCGAGAGCGGCTGGTGCCCGGAGATCGGCTTCTCTGGATCCGTTCACACGAACATGGTCAGACCTGCCAGGTCGCCTGCTTCGAAATGGACAACCACTGCCAGGTAACCAGCCGGGCATGGGATCTAAAGTTTGATGAATCCAGCGGTCATCCCCTTCTACTCGAAATCTTGACCTACGATCAGCCGCCTCCTGCCGTCACCCGCGTGGTTCAGGCTGCTCTGCGAATGCCTTGTCCGCGTTCATGGGCACCGCGGCAGCCGGATCCGTCAGAAGGCAGGGCAAGCATCGGGGACAGTCCCCAGAAAGATGAGCACTGGCTCCGACAGCTCAAGAAGCCGTAAGCCATCAGGTACGGTGTTTGCTCGGGATCGGTAACACCGGCACGAGCCGCCACCGCGTGGCACGACCCAGCAAGATCACCATCATCATGGTGTTGGAGCGCCGGCCGCGCTCGGTGAGCTGTCGTTGTAGTGGTTCCTGACGAGGCCGCGGCCTTGCATACCTGGGTGCAGAGGCCACGGATAACAGGGTGGCCGACAGTGACGGGTAGGGGACATACGCGGGATGATCTTACGAAGGATGCGCACTGCACATTGCGTTCGTGCAGCTCAGACTGCATATCAGGGACGTTCAAGCCGCACACTCCTAATGCGGGTGCCGCAGACATCCGATCTGCCTAGGGTGTCAATCGTCACTTGTGGGTCGATGACTGTTTTTTCATGAGGGGTTCGGTGCCAGACTGCCGATCATGAGTGGTGAGCAGGCCTCTGTCGTGATCCGGCCGTACCGAGATGAAGACCGTGATGCCGTCGTCGCGCTGGCTCCGCGCCTGACCGAGGGCGTCGCGGCATGGCGGGATGCCGATGCCGTTGCCGGCGCCGTGCGCGGCTGGGTCACCGGTTCCTTGGACCGGGATGGCAGCGATGGTCACGGGGTGCTCGTGGCGGTCCGCGACGGCTGTGTCGCGGGCTTTGTCACGCTGGCCACTCAGCGGCACTTCACCGGCCAGGTGGACGCCTACATCGGCGAGCTCGTCGTCTGCGCCGAGGTGGAGCGCATCGGCATCGGGCGTGCTCTGGTGAAGGCCGCCGAGTCCTGGGCACGTGAACGCGGTCTGCGGCGCATCACGCTGGAGACCGGTGCGGCCAACGTCCGCGCCCGGAGCTTCTACCGGGCGCTGGGATACGCGGAGGAGGAGGTACGGCTGAGCAGGCCGGTATCGATTGATGATCAGGTGACGTCAGCGGTGTCTGGTGTCGCCGACTTTGAGCTTGATGCCGGGAACGCTGCGAGTTCGTCGTAGACCTTGCCTTCCTGCAGGCAGTGATAGAGGCAGCCGAGCATTCGGTTGAAGGTGTTGCGTAGCGCGCTGGAGTGCCGATCGCCTTCGCTGCGGCGGCGGTCGTATTGGGCCCGAGGACCGAATGCTCGCAGGGAGACGAAGGCCCGAGGCTCGGGTGATGGGCGCCGTGCCGGCATGGGTCTTCAGCGCGCGGGCGTCGGCGAAGCGGGTGCGGTCGTTGCCGAGTTCGGCAAGTACGCGGGTGCCGGTCAGGTCGGCCAGGCCAGGGAAGTTGGTCTGCCACAGCTGGATGTGGTCTGCCGCGCCGCCGACGAACTCGCCGAAGCCACCAACCAGGCCTTCCACCAGCACCCCGACGCCGTCCAACGGTCGTGTGATCGGGAACGTCTCCCGGCCTGTCGGGGGTTGCTGTCCAGCGGGGATTCAGGGTCAGCCGCTGCCGCCAGGAGAGATCAGGCCGGTCTCGTAGGCGACCACCACTGCTTGGACACGGTCACGCAGACCGAGCTTGGACAGGATGCGCGCCACGTGGGTCTTCACCGTGGCCACGCTGAGCGTCAGCTGGCCGGCGAGTTCGGCGTTGCTCAGTCCGGTGGCGAGCAGGCGCAGCACGTCCAGTTCCCGGGGCGTCAGCTGAGACAGATCGCGGTGGAGGGTTGGCCGCACGTTGTCGCGGCGGGCGAAACGTTCGACCAGGCGGCGGGTGATGGTGGGCCCCTTGGGACCTCGACGCCCGAGCCAGGGAAAACTCAAGGTCACCCTGTGGTATCCGACCGAGCAGCGCGACGGGCCGCGGGCGCCGTACATGACGCCGAAGGAGTCGGAGCTGCTCCTAAGGGCTCGGGGATCGCGAGCACACCGTACGACACTCTGAGCAGGACACGAACCAACGCCGTCCAGGACGCCGAACCCGCGGGGCGCAAGCTTCCGCTGGCGGTCCTCTCCCCCGGCTTCACCAAGCCGATGAGCACCCTCACGTCCCCGGCCGAGGACCTGGCCAGCCGGAGGGTACGTCGTGGCCGGCATCGACCACACCTACGAAAGCCACGCCACCACCCTGTCCGACGGGCGGGTCGCCGAATGCCTCGCCTGCGACAGCGACAGCGACACCGACCCGGGCTTCGGCGCCGGGCTGGTCCAGGGCCGGGCCGCCGACGTCTCCTTCGTCCTCGACCAGCTGACCGCCAAGTGGCAGCATTTCGACCTGATCGACCGCAAGAGGATCGCGATGGCAGGCCAGTCGATCGGCGGGGCCACCACCGTGCCGGCCGTGGTCAAGGACCCGCGCATCCGCGCCGGGATCGACATGGACGGCACCACCTACGCCCGCATCCCCGGGAGCGCCTCTCCCGGCCGTTCATGTTCCTGGGTTCGCACGAGCATGTCCCGGGCGGCCGTGACCATTCGTGGGACCGTGACTGGAAGCTGCTGACCGGGTGGAAGCGCTGGCTCGTGCTGTCGAACGCCGAACATCAGTCCTTCACCGACATCCCGCTGGTGGCAGACGTCATCGGCCTCGAACCTCCTCCTGGCATGCTGCCCGCGGTCCGTGGCGCAGAGCTCACCCGCACCTACGTGGCGGCCTTCCTCGACCAGCACCTGAAGTCCAAGCGGCAGCCCCTCCCGGACAAGCCATCATCACGCTACCCCGAGGTCACGTTCTGCCCCGCGACCTGCGGTCAATCCTGAGACCCAGCGCGTCTCGATGTGCGGGTAGCCGGCCCCAGCACAGGCGAATGCCCCGACCACTGGGCCGGCCAGTGACCGGCCGGAGGGCTTGGCCTAAGGAACAGCCCGTCCCTTGACCTGGAGAAACATGCTCGTCGCCCCCCTGATTCCTATAGACGGAAATCCCAGTCCAACCGACCGGCGCGCAGGTCGTCGGCGAGTCCGCGCACATAGTCCAGCTCGGCCGCGACCACGCACCGCTGGTACTCGGACTCCACCATGAAGACTCGCTCCAGAAACGCCGCCGCCTCCCGCATCTCCGCGTCCAGCGCGGAGAGCCGCCCCTCAAGGGCGGCGACGCGGGCGCGTAGCGCGGCCTCGACCTCGTCCGGCGGGAGCACGAGCATGAAGGCGAGCGCGGCGGGGAACTCGGGGAACTCGCGCGCCGGCACGGACAGCATGGTCCGCATCCACTCCCGCAGGGTTTCCCGGCCCGCCTCCGTGGACTCGTAAACGGTCCGTTCTGGGCGGTTCTCCTCGCGCGACGTCTCCCGTACGGCGATGAGCCCGGCCCGAAGCAGGCGGTCGATGGTCTGGTACACGCTGTTCCGCTGCGCGACGTTGACCACGTCGTCCTTGTGCCGCTCCTTGATCATCTGCTGCATCCGGTACGCGTGCATCGGCTCTTCGCAGACCAGGGTGAGCAGCGCCATGGCCAGAGGGGACCGCCTCGTCGACATACCGAACATCGTATCGGGGTAGCAGGAAGTAGTTATATTATGTATATTCAAGGCATGACTAAGGCATTGATCGTTGGTGGAGGCATCGCGGGCCCGGTCACGGCCATGGCGCTGCGGCAGGCGGGCATCGACAGCGACGTCTTCGAGGCGTACGACCGCAAATCGGATGGCGTCGGCGCGTTCCTCACTCTCGCGTCCAACGGGCTCGCGGCCCTACGCGTCCTCGGCCTGGACGAGTTGGTCGGCGGGCTCGGCATGGACTCCTCGCGCATGCGGATGCTCAACGGGCGTGGCAAAGAGCTCGCCACCTTCACCCAGCCCGGCCGCACGCTGAAGCGCGCCGACCTCTACCAGGCACTCCGCGACGAGGCCGTACGGCGCGGCGTGCGCATCCACTACGGCAAGCGGCTCGACGACGCGGTGGTCGAGCGGGATGGTGTGCGCGCGGTCTTCGCCGACGGGAGCACGGCCGAGGGCGATCTGCTCATCGGCGCCGACGGGCTGCGCTCACGCACCCGCGCGATCATCGATCCCGGCGCGCCGCGCGCCCGGCACGTCGGACTGCTGAACACGGGCGGTTTCGCGCGCGGCGTCACCGTGCCGGGAGAGCCGGGGACCAACCACTTCATCTTCGGCAAGAAGTGCTTCTTCGGATATCTCGTTCACCCGGACGGCGAGGTGTGGTGGTTCGCCAACCCGCCGAGCCGCAGGGAGCCGACCCGGGAGGAGCTCGCGGCGATCACGCCGACGCAGTGGCGGGCCCGGCTGACGTCGCTGTTCCGCGACGACGTCGGTCCGATGCTCGACATCATCGGCGCCACCGAGCACATCATCAGCGGCTGGAACACCTACGACTTCCCGACGGTGCCGACGTGGTTCAACGAGCGCATGGTGATCGTCGGCGACGCCGCGCACGCGACCTCGCCATCATCCGGGCAGGGCGCGTCCATGGCCATGGAGGACGCGGTGGTGCTGGCCAAATGCCTGCGCGACGTCCCCGGCCTCCCCGGCGCGTTCGCCGCCTTCGAGGGGCTGCGCCGGGAGCGGGTCGAGCGCATCGTCGCCCAGGGCAAGCGCAACGGGAGCGGCAAGGCACCGGGGGTTCTCGGCGCGTTCGCCCGCGACCTGGTGCTGCCGACGATCATGCGCAAGCTGGCCGAGAAGAACGCGCTGGCCTGGATGCACGACTACCGGATCGAGTGGGACGAGCGCATCCTCACCCCGTCCCGCTGACTCGGTCCGGGCAGCTGTCCGGCCCATGTGTGCCTACCAGACGAAGGTCATTCCCGGCCTTCCGCGAACCGCGGCCTCCACCGCGGCACAACTCACCCAGAGAAGCATGGGACGGTTGTACTGTTTTGCGGCATGGGACGTGGAATGACATGAGTCCTGATCTTCTGTCCAACGAGGGAAGAGCGGTGCCGCCCGTCCCCGCATGGCAGGCGCCCACCGACATCGAACGCGGTCTGTACGAAGCCAAGACGCGGGGTGACTGGGCTGCGTACTTCGACGTCCTCGCCACCGCGAACCTGTATCACGCGATGTCCCGCACCCGGGCCGACTCCCGGACCGGGTGCGTCAGCTACACGCCCACGTACTGGGGTCCGCACTCCGGTACCAAGATGCTGGCGTTCCTCACCGACGGAATGCTTCCGGCGCCCGTGCCCGACCCGATCTTCTTCCAGGACGATCTGGGCGAACTCGCTCGGAACTGGCCCCAGGACGACGAGTGGCTGGCCATCAACCCCGGCAGCCCGTGTGAGGCGTTCTTTCCCGCGACGGCCGCCCATCGAATGGCGTGGCGCCGGCACGCCGATCGGATGACCTACCCTCGCCGTAACGAACTGCGCACGCTGTGGGCCGGGGGGCCGCTGCACGGCCCGGTCGCGCACGGTCTCGCCTGCGGGGCGCTGCTCTGCATGAACAACGCCTCGCTCTGGAACGCGATGGGCTGGCACGGCACCGGCTACGTACGCGAGAGGAAACGCCTCAAGGAATGGTGGGGCATCAGCAGCCGCGAAGAGTGGCTGAGTGCCATGGAGGCGCTCCTCGACGGCCGGATGAGCAGCCCGTTCTGGGGGCTCGTTCTGGGGGTTCGCAGCGTGCTCGCGCGCGACTTCGGTGGCAGGGTCGAGGTGGACCACTGGCGCCAGGTGACCTCGCGAGTCATACGGAGCGGCGGCCCGGAGACCGACACCCTCCCCGGTGGTGGCACGGCCCTCCGTAGCGGTTCCGAGACGGAGGCACAGGTCGCCGGCGCGCAACGGCTCATCGGACGGATCACTCGGTACGAGGCGCGATTCCGTGCGGACGGGCTGCTCGCCGAGGGCGGATTCGTCCATGGGGTGGAGGCGTGGGACTACGGGCGCGCTTCGAAGATGGCCCGCTGGGGCCTCGGCGCCCGCTACTGCGATCTGCCCGAGGCCGAACAGGCGGTTCTCCGCGCCGGACGGCTCAGTGGGATCAACTACCGATCATGGGAAGACTTCTCGGCCGCCTACATTCTGGGCCGATGCCTCCATTTCGACGAGGAGGAGTTCGGTGACTGGTACGGAGAGATGCTCGACGCGCACCGGATCCTGACGACCGATCCGAACAGCCCTTGGCTCAACATCCCCTTCAAGCAGTGAGCCTCCCCGAGCACCTGGTCTCCCGCTCGACATCGCGCCCAAGCGGCACGAAAGTCGCCTGTGATCCGCAGGTTTCCTGCCCCGAACCTCCAGCCGCTGAGTGTTTCGGCTACCGGTCGTCAGCGGGTCGGAACCCGGGGGCGGTTCCACCAGAGGGAGAGGGACAGGGCCGCGGTGATGAGGAGGCCGCCCCCGGCGGCGAAGGCGGCGGCTGTGTCGATCCGTTGGTGGACGACGGTGAAGCTGCTGGGGAGTGCGTCGAGGGCGCTTTGGAGCTGGTCGGCGTTCTCGGCGCGGTGGTAGGAGCCGCCGGTGGTCTGGGCTATCCGCTTGAGTGCGGGCTCGTCGATGGTGCGAGGGTTGCGGCCCCTGTCGAATCCGCCACGGCCGCCGCCCCAGCCGCCGAAGCCGCGGCCGTCGAACTGGGAGTTGTCGCAGACCATCGGGGCCGGGTTCGTGGTGCCGAAGCCGATGGTGAAGACACGGACGCGGCGCAGGGCCGCCTCCTGGGCAGCGGTCTGCGGGTCGACGCCCTGGGTGTTGGCGCCGTCGGTGAGCACGATGATCGCGGCACCGGCGTGGCCTTCGCCGCCGCCGGGGTCGGCCCCGGTGGGAGCGACCGACGGGTCCACCTCCGCGATCGCGTCGATCGAGGTGAGCATGGCCTGCCCGATCGCGGTGCCGCGGGCCACGCTGAGATTGTCCAGCGCCTCGATCAGCGAGTCGGTGTCGTCGGTCGGAGGGACGAGCAGCCCCGCGCTGCCCGCGAAGGTGACCAGGCCGATGCGCGGGCCGCCCCGCTGTGACTCGATGAACTCCACGGCGGCCTTCTTCGCGGTGGTGAGGCGGTTGGGGTCGACGTCCGTGGAGCACATGGAGCCGGAGATGTCGAGCGCGAGCAGGATCGTCGTCGACGTCATCGGCACCGGCACCGAGGCCTGCGGTCGCGCGGCCCCGACCACGAGCAGCGCGAGCCCGGCGACGAACAGTGCCGGGGGGATCCTCCGCGTCCAGCGCGTACGGCCGGGGAGGGCGCTGCGTACCAGCGCGATCGAGGTGACGCGCACGGCGGCCCGCCGGCGGCGGCGCCGGGCCCACCAGCGGACGGCGAAGATCAGCGGGATGATCAGGACTGTCAGCAGCGCCCATGGCCATGAGAACGTCATTCAGATCACCCGTCCTGACCGGAGCACGGTGAGCGCCGCTCCCGCGGTGAGCAGCGCGAGGGCGAGCCCGATCAGCCCGCCGGCAAGGGGCAGCGGCTCGTCGGAGACGGTGAGCCGCAGGTCGATCGTGTCGGCGATCCCGTCGAGCCGCGCAGTGTCGGAGGCGGGGTGGTAGGCGCCGCCGGTGGTCTGCGCGATCAAGGTTAGGGTGTCCTCCTCGAGCGAGGTCTGCAGGTGGTAGCCGTCGACCTTCACCGTCGCCCCGGCCGTGGTGCCGACCCCGACGGTGTGGATCTGTACGCCCGCCCGCTGGGCCACGGCGGCGGCTCGTTCGACGTCCGCGCCCTGGTTCTGGCCGTCGGAGAACATCACGATCGTCGCCGACGGCCAGTAGCCGATGTCGGGCGCGGTGCCGTCGCGGCCGATGGCCACCTGTTCGCCGGTGATCGCCGACAGCGAGGCCGTGATGGCCGTCTCCAGCGAGGTGCCGCCGGTGGTCTTCAGCCGGTCGATGGCCTTGAGCGCGACGGAGTGGTCGGCGTCGGGCCGTGCGGTGGTGAGCGCGCCCCCCTCGAACGCGACGACTCCGATGTCGACGCTGTCGGGCTGCGCCGCCACGAACGCGCGGGCCGCCCGCTGAGCCGCCGCCAGCCGGGTGGGCGCGACGTCGTCGGCGCCCATGCTGTTGGAGACGTCGATGGCGAGGATGACGGTGCCCGCGGTCCGCGGGACCGGCACCATGGCCGCCGGTCCGGCGGTGGCGAGCGCGAGCACGCCGACGCCGGCGATCGTCAGACCGATGCCGAGGTACGCGCGGCGGACGCCCGGCATGTCGACCCCGGCCGCGGCGAGCGCTGCCGTCCGCCGGCGTGCCGAGGCGACGGTGGCCCAGGCGAGGGCCGCCGTGACGAGCAGTCCGACGGCCAGCAGCAGCGGGGAGGACAGGGTCATGAAGCCTCCTTCGCCGACCTCGGCAAGCTCGGTCATGAAGCCTCCTTCGCCAACCTCATGACCAAGGTGGTGATGGCCTCGGCTGACTCGGTCAGAGCCTTCTCCGCCGTGCTCAGGCCTCCGCCGATGGGTTCGGTCATATTGACCGGTCCCGGGTTCGGGCGACGACCTCGACGAGTGCCTCGGCCAGGTCGCGGTCGGTGTCGATGCGGTGGACGGGCACCCCGGCCCGGCGCATGCCCGCCGTGAGCCGGGCGTCGCGGGCGTCGACGGCCTCGCGGAAGCGGACGCGTAGCAGCGGGTCGGCGGAGTCGACGACGAGTTGCTCACCGGTCTCGGCGTCCTCGACCACGATCAGCCCGGCTTCGGGCAGCGCGTCGTCGGCGGTGTCCACGATCCGCAGGGCGACGACCTCGTGCCGCCGGGCCAGGCGCTGGAGCGAGCGTTCCCAGTCGCCGCCACCGATGAAGTCCGACAGGACGACGATGAGTGCGCGGCGGCGCGCGAGCCGTCCGGCCGCTTCGAGCATCTCCGCCAGGTCGGTGGTGGCGCCGCCCCGCGCGTCGGCGGTGCGGTCTCGGGTGCGTCCCCAGGTGCGTTTCCGGGTGCGGTCACGGGTGCCCTCGGAGGCGCGGTCACGGGTGCGTTCGGCGGTGCTTTCGGCGGTGCGGTCACGGGTGCGTTCGGAGGTACGTTCCCGGGTGCGTTCGGCGGTGCGTTCCAGTTCGGCGCCGATCCGCAGGGCGTGCCGCCGGGAGGTCCCGGGCGGCACGACGCGCAGCATTCCGGTGTCGAACAGCAGCGCGCCGACGCGGTTGCCGCTCCGGCCGAACAGCCGGGCGAGGACGAGCGCGAGCTCGGCGAGCACGTCGTGCTTGCCGCGCCCCGGCCGGCCCGCCAGCATCGACGCCGACCGGTCGAGTACGAGCCACACCGTCAGCTCGCGGTCCTCGGTGAACAGGCGCAGGTGCGGCTCGTCCAGCCGCGCGGTCACGTTCCAGTCGATGTGCCGGGCGTCGTCGCCGTCCCCGTACGCGCGTAAACCGGTGAAGTCGATCCCGGAGCCGCGGTGCGCGGTGCGGTGGGCGCCCTGAAGTCGGCCGTCGAGCCGGCGGACGACCTTCCACTCCAGGCGGAGCAGGAGCCTCTCGGGGGCGGTGGCCATGGCGGGTCAGCGGTTCTGCAGGACGACGTCGGGCGCCCGGACGGCCCCGAGCACCCTGGTGATGATCGTGTCGGCGTCGACGTCGTCCGCGAGGGCCTCGTAGGACAGGACGAGGCGGTGGCGCAGCACGTCGAGCGCGAGCTCGGCCAGGTCGTGCGGCAGGACGTAGTCGCGGCCGCGCAGGAACGCCAGCGCCCGGGCGCCGGTGACGAGCGCGATGGACGCCCGCGGGCTCGCCCCGTAGGTGACGTACCGTTCCAGCTCGCCGAGCCCGGCCGTCGCGGGGGAACGTGTCACGGAGACCAGCCGCACCGCGTAGTCGACGATCGCCGGATCGACGTACACCTGCTGGGCGCGGGCCCGCATCGCGATCAGGTCCTCGGCCGTCACCATCGGCTGTGGCGGCTCGGGCGGACGCAGCGCCCGGTTGACGATCGCCTGCTCTTCGGCCTGCGTCGGATAGTCGACGACCACCTTCATCATGAAGCGGTCGACCTGCGCCTCGGGCAGGGGGTAGGTGCCCTCCGACTCGATCGGGTTCTCCGTCGCCATGACCAGGAACGGCTCGGGCACCTTGAACGTCTCACGGCCGATCGTCACCTGGTGCTCCTGCATCACCTCCAGCAGGGCGCTCTGCACCTTGGCGGGGGCGCGGTTGATCTCGTCGGCCAGCAGCAGGTTCGCGAACACCGGGCCGAGCTCGGTACGGAACTCCCCGGAGTGCTGGTGGTAGACCCGCGTGCCCACGAGGTCGGCGGGCACCAGGTCGGGGGTGAACTGGACGCGCTGGAAACTCCCGGCGATCGCGGCGGCCAGCGACCTCACCGCGAGCGTCTTGGCCAGGCCCGGCACGCCCTCCACCAGCAGGTGACCGTCGGCGATCAGCGCGACGGCCATGCGCTCCAGCAGGACGTCCTGCCCGACGATCGTGCGTTTGACCTCGAACAGCACCTGTTCGAGCGGATGGGCCGACTCGGGGGACTTCGTCGAGGTCATGGGGTTCCTTCTCGTCATATGTGCGGCCCGCCCGGCGGGCCGTCGCCTTCGGTGCCGCCCAGGGCCAGGCCGATCGGCACCGCGAACGCGATGCCGGCGAACGCCTCGTCGCCTCCCGGGTCGGCGATCGAGACGACGATCCCGATGACCAGGCCGCGAGCGTCCAGGAGGGGACCGCCGGAGCTGCCCGGGTTGACGGAGGCGTCGAACTGGATGAGCCCGCTCAGGTCGCCTTTCTCGGCGCTCCGGTTCAGGCCCGACACGACGCCGGTGGAGACGCTGTAGGTCAGGCCCAGCGGATTGCCGATCGCCACGACGGGCGCGCCCACGGCCACCGCGCCGCCGAGCGTCGCGGGGACGACGATCTCCGGCAGCTCCGCGGGCTTCAGGGTCGCGACGTCGCGCTTGGGGTTCGACGACACGACGACGGCCTTCGACTTGGTGCCGTCGGCGAACGTCAGGTTGACGTCCTTCGTGCCTTTGACGACGTGGTACGCGGTCAGAATCGTCCCGTCCTCGACCGCGATCACCCCGGTTCCGAGCGACTTCCCGGCCTGGATGACCACCACCGACGGCCCGACCCTCCTGAAGACGTCGGCCGTCGTGAGCGTCGCACTGGGCGTCGGCGTCGGGCTCGGTCTGGGCGCGGCCGCTTCGCCGTTCCCGCCGCCGCTCCCCAGCCAGTACGCCAGCACCGCCACGACGACGAGCACGCCGCCCGCGACGACGAACCGCCGAGCCCTCCCGGCCACGGCTCCCTGAGCCTCGGCCGCATCGGCCTCCTGCGGCACGCGCTCCATTGCCCCATAGTCATCAATCCCAGTCGAAAGTGCTACAAACTTCGCCTGAGAACTTCATGAGAACCGGTCCCCCGCAGCCCAACGCGCGCGGCGGGGACGGGGATGACGGCGACGGCAGCCGTACCAACAGTGCCTTGAGGGCTCCGCTCGGGATGCCCAAGGTTACGATCACCCCGTGAGTCCACCCGCCGAGCCCGCCCGCCCAGAAGGGGGAGCGCGCTCGGTGATCGAGGAGGTTCTGCCCGGCGTGGTCGGGGTCGAGGCCTTCGCCGACGACCCGGCCGCGACGCTCTTTCCCGAGGAGGAGGCGCTGCTCACCAGGGCGGTGGACAAACGACGCAGGGAGTTCACCACCGTCCGGGCCTGCGCCCGCACCGCCCTCGGCAAGTTAGGCCTGCCACCCGTCCCCATCCTGCCCGGTGCGCGCGGTGCGCCGATCTGGCCGTCGGGGGTCGTGGGCAGCATGACCCACTGCGAGGGGTACCGTGCCTGCGCCGTCGCCCGGCGGACCGAGGTGCTCGCGCTCGGCATCGACGCCGAGCCCAACGGCCCGCTGCCCGACGGAGTGCTGGCCACGGTGTCCGACGCGGCCGAGCGGGCCTGGATCGCCGAGCTGGCGCGGGCCGATCCGCGGGTCTCCTGGGACCGGCTGCTGTTCAGTGCCAAGGAGTCGGTCTACAAGGCCTGGTTTCCGCTCACCCGGCGTTGGCTCGGGTTCGAGGACGCGACCCTCACCGTGCGGCCCGACCAGCGCACCTTCGAGGCCCGGCTGCTGGTGGCGGGACCGGTGTCCGGCTTCACGGGCCGGTGGACGGTCTCCCGTGGGCTGGTCGTAACCGCCATCTGTGTCCTGCCCGGCTGAGGCTGAGCGGTTCTCGGAAGGGGACAGCAGGCCGGGCCGAGCCTATGCTCACCCTGTGGGTCCCGCGCCGAGCCTGCTGGCCATCAGCGATCTGCACGTGCGGTATGCCGAGAACCGGCGGCTCGTGGAGGGGTTGCGTCCCCGATCGAGCGGTGACTGGCTGCTGGTGGCCGGTGACGTCGGCGAGTACGTGGCCGACGTCGCATGGGCGCTGCGCCTGCTCAGCGCCCGCTTCGCCAAGGTGGTGTGGACACCGGGCAACCACGAGCTGTGGACTCCGCCGGACGATCCCGTGTGCCTGCGCGGCCAAGCCCGCTACGAGCACCTCGTCACCCTCTGCCGCGACCTGGGCGTGACCACCCCCGAGGACCCCTACCCGCTCTGGGACGGGCCGGGCGGGCCGGTCACCATAGCGCCGCTGTTCCTGCTGTACGACTACACCTTCCGTCCCGACGGCACCTTCACCAAGGAAGCCGCGCTCGCCCGCGCCTACGACGTCGGCGTGGTCTGCTCCGACGAGTTCCTCCTCCACCCTGACCCCTACCCCACCCGGGATGCCTGGTGCCACGCCCGGGTGCGGCAGACCGTCACCCGGCTCGCCGCGGTGGCCGACGGCCCACCGACGGTCCTGGTCAACCACTATCCCCTTGTCCGCGACCCGACCCGCGTGCTGCGCCACCCGGAGTTCGCCCTCTGGTGCGGCACCGACCTGACCGCCGACTGGCACCGGCGCTTCCACGCCGCCGCCGCCGTCTACGGTCACCTGCACATCCCCCGCACCACCGTCCACGACGGCGTCCCCTTCGAAGAGGTGTCCGTCGGCTACCCACGCGAATGGCGTCCCCGCGGCTCCCAGCCCGGCTACCGCCAGATCCTGCCCCCTGCCCAGCCGACGCGCTCCCGCTGATCGAAGGACACTCGACGGCCTGCTCCGAGTTCAGCGTCACGCCGGGCGCCCGACGGCCGGTCATCGTCTCGCAGAGTTGTGACGCCCATCACGCAGGATGTGTGGATTCGTACACAGTTGATCGTCGGGCCTCTCCGTAATGTCCCTGCTGCCGGACAAAACAACGACACCGGCAGCACCAAAACGGGAGGAACCCCATGCGTAAGACCCTTGCGATCGCGGCCCTGGCCGGATCGATGGCCGTCACCGGCCTCGCCCTCAGCCCGGCTGCCGCCCAGGCCGCCACCACCACCGTGTCGCAGTCCTCCGGGAACTGGGGGAAGGTCTTCTCCAGCGACCACAAGGCCTACACGTTCGGCAAGACGTGGAAGAGCCACGGCAAGGTCTTCACGAAGTGGCACGGAGTGGACAAGCGCGGCGGCAAGAAGGCCTGGGTGTGGTTCGAGTACTACCAGAACGGCTCCTGGCACAAGTTCAACAAGGCCTGGGACGGCAAGGTCGTCGGCGCCTGGAGCGGTCGCGGGATCAAGAAGGTGTACACGTTCACCTGCTGGGCCGGCAAGTTCGACAACTGCGGCCGCAAGTACCGCATCTACTAGGCCGGTTCCCGCCGGCCTGGCTGCGCGCCCTCGTCGCGGCCTTGCCGGTGTACGTGATCGCGCTCGCCGATCCGTTGCCCCACCACGGTGGCGAGCTACCCCCTCCACGTGATCAGGTGCGGTGGCCTGCCGATCGTCGGGCTCGGCTTCGCCGCCGCCATGAGCTACCGCCTGCCCGGTAGCGACACGTACGCGGTGACCCCCCTGCGCGACAGGCTCTTCCGCACGGAGGGGGCGAGGCGCTGACCACGGCCGCCGGACGAGGACACCGGCCCTGAGGGCGTGTGGTGGACTGGCGGCATGACAGCGAACACGCGGTATCCGCTGCCGGCGACCCCGATGGGTGTCGGGCTGGCCGCGCTCGGCCGCCCGGCCTACATCACGCTGGGCCGGGCGGAGGATCTCGGCGCTGATCGCGGCATCGCCGCGCTGCGGGTCAGGAGCTGGGCGGTGCTGGACGCGGCGTGGGCGGCCGGTGTGCGCTACTTCGACGTGGCGCGCTCCTACGGCCGCGCGGAGGAGTTCCTGGCCGGCTGGCTGCGCGAGCGCGCCATCGCTCCCGGGGCCGTGACCGTGGGATCGAAGTGGGGGTACGCCTACGTCGGCGGCTGGCGGACGGACGCCGACGTGCACGAGGTGAAGGAGCTGTCGGCCGGCCGGTTCCGGCGCCAGCTCGGCGAGTCCCGCGACCTGCTGGGCGAGCACCTGTCGCTGTACCAGATCCACTCCGCGACCCTGGAGAGCGGCGTGCTCGACGACGAGGACGTCCTGGCCGAGCTGCGCGAACTACGCGCCGCGGGCGTGGCGGTCGGCCTGTCCACGACCGGTCCTCGTCAGGCCGGCACCATCGACCGGGCTCTCGAGCTGGGCCTGTTCGACACGGTCCAGGCGACCTGGAACCTGCTCGAACGGTCCGCCGGCCCGGCACTGGCCAGGGCGCACGGGTCCGGCCTGGGCGTGATCGTCAAGGAGGGCGTGGCGAACGGCCGGCTGACCGCCCGTGCCGCCCCGCGCGTCCTCGCCGCCGTCGCCCGCGAACGGGGGCTCACCCCGGACGCCCTGGCCCTGGCCGCCATCCTGGCTCGGCCATGGGCCGGCGTGGTGCTGAGCGGCGCCGCCTCGGTGGAGCAACTCCACAGCAATCTGACCGCGACCGGCGTCGGCTGGGACGCCGAGCTGGACGAACGGCTCGCCGTACTGGCCGAGGAGCCCGAGACCTACTGGGCGACAAGGGGCTCGTTGAAATGGCAGTGATCGTTTAGGCTGGGCATGCCCTCCAGCCGCTTGGAGCACGTCGTGCCGCACCTGTCCCGTCGCCAGGTTCTCTCCCTGCTCCCCGCAACGCTCCCGGTAACCGGCCTGCTCGGCCTGGCGGGCTCCCCCGCGCGTGCCGCGGCGGGGGTCGATCACGCGCGGCTGCTGGCCAACACCGTGGCGATGCTCGCGGGGACTCCTGACGTCAATGCCCGGCCCGAGGTCGCCGGCAAGCTCGCCGCGATCCTCCGCACCGCCACGCAGCGGCTGACCGCCATGGACCAGGCGGGCGACGGTCAGCTGTTCGCCGGCCTGCCGCTCGGCGCCGACGACGCCAACCTGCGGCTGGCGTTCCAGTATCTGTACGAGATCGCGCTCGCGACCCGCACGCCGGGCGGCGCGCTCGCCGAGGACATCGCCGTCCAGCGGCGGGTCGTCGACGGGCTGGTGTGGCTGCACGAGCGCCACTACGGCGACCAGTCGGCGGGCTACTACGGCAACTGGCACACCTGGGAGATCGGCATCCCCACCCACGTGAGCAGGACGCTGGCCCTGCTGGCCGAACGGGTGCGGCAGGAGCGGCCCGAGCTGACGGCGACCTACGTCGCCTCGATGGACGCCTACTTACGCAACGGCAGGGACGGCGACGTCGACCTCGACTCGCGCTTCCACACCGGGGCCAACCTCGCCGACATCACCGCCAACCGGATGCTGCAGGGCGCGCTCACCGGCGACGACGCCCGCGTCGGCAAGGCGATCTCCGACCAGGCCACCGTCTTCGCCACGATCGACCCCTACGACCTCCGGCACGGCGTCACCGACGGCCACTACCGCGACGGCTCCTTCATCCAGCACCACTCGGTCGCCTACACCGGCTCCTACGGGCGCGTCCTGCTCACCCGCGTCGTGCAGACCCTCAAGACGCTGGAGGGGGTGACGAGCGGCGGCTCGGCCGACCTGGCCGGCGTGGTGTGCCGCTGGATCGCCGACGGCTTCGCCCCGCTGATCTTCGAGGGGTGGATGATGGAGATCGTCAAGGGGCGGGCGGTCTCGCGCGCCACCACCGGCTACGCCGACGTCGGGGTGATCGTGGAGGCCGTCGCCGACCTCGCCGACCACGCGTCGAGCGCCGACGCTCTGGCGTTGAAGAAGTACGTCAGGTTCCTGCCGGCCGCCGACACGTCCGCCTTCGTCTCCCCGGTCAGCGTCGCCCGATACACGGCCATCCGCGCCGACTCCGCCCTCCCGCCCGCCGACCTGAACCCGCCCGAGCGTTCGGTGGCGTTCAACTCCATGGACCGGACCGTCCACCGCCGCCCCGGCTACGCCTTCGCCCTGGCGCGCAGCTCCGAGCGGATCAGCGCGTACGAGTACATGAACGGCGAGAACCTCCTGCCGTGGTTCCAGGGCCACGGCGCCTACTACCTCTACCTGGCGGGCGAGGACCAGCGCGAGGTCTTCGGCGTCGACTACTACACGACCGTCTCGCCGTACCGGCTGGCCGGGGTCACCGCGCCCGCGGAGGAGCGGCGCACGATCCCCGAGCTGTACGGCCGGTTCTGGTACGAGAACCCGGGGCACCCGCTGAACTTCACCTCCTCCTCGGAGTCCCAGAACACCTACGTGTACTTCCCCCGCGCGGGCGCCTCCTTCTCCGGCGGCGCAACCCTCGGCGCGTACGGCGCGGCCGGCATGGTCCAGTCCGACGACGCCGCCTACACCGCCGAACAGGCGGGCCTCCTGCCCGACGACTTCGTCGCCTACCGCAACGCCCGCGCGACGAAGTCCTGGTTCATGCTCGACGACGAGATCGTGGTGCTGGCCGCGAACGTCTCCGGTCAGGGCGGCCGCGACGCCGTGACCACCGTGGACAGCCGCATCGCCGCTCCCGCCGACGCGATCGGGCTCACCGGCGAGGGCTGGCGCGGCGGGGCCTGGCAGGCGGGCGACGGCACGCCGCCGCGCTGGCTGCGCTACGCCAACGCCACCCGCGGCACCGCGATCGGCTACGCCTTCCTCACCAGGCAGCCCGTGGCGGCCGGTGTGGAGACGGTGACCCGCAGCCGCAGAGTCGTCCGCGCGTCCAACCCCGACACCAGCGTGACCAAGAACGTCTTCACCGCCACCGTCACCCATCCCGCCGCCGGCGGCGTCCCCGCCCTCGCCTACGCCCTGGTCCCGAACGCCACCGAGACCCGCCTGCGCGGCTACGCGGACGGCCCGCTGACCGTCCTGGCCAACGACCGGCACGTGCAGGCGATCAGGCACCGGGACCTCGGGATCGTCGCCGCCAACGTCTTCACCGACGGCCCGCGCCGCGCCGGGCGCCTGCTCGTCGACGGCCCCGCCTCGGTCATCGTCCGGTCAGGCGAGCGCACGGCCGTCGCCCTGTCCGACCCCACCATGCACCGCGACCGCGTCACGGTCGTCCTGCTCGGTGCTCCCCTCCGCCTGGGCGCGGCCGACGAGGGAGTGACGGTACGCCGCGTGCCGGGCGGCACCTTGGTCCAGGCCACCACCCGGCACGCCCACGGCCGCACTTTCACCGCCACCCTGCGCTGACGACGGCCGTCGTCCGGGCCGTCTGGCATCTGCCGCTGTTCCTCACCGACCGGTCCCTCGGCGGCAAGGACGTCACCACGGGGCCGGCATCATCCTGCCGGAGATCTTCCCGGAGGCGCGCGTCGAGGCCCCACCGGAACACGTCCGGTGGGGCCTCGGACGTCGGCGAGCGTCGCAGGTCACCCGTACATCTGGTGGCAGATCTGGTTGTGGAGCCGGAACTCGGGGTGTGAGGGCGGGAACAGTTCGTCGCACTTCTCGGCGAACATCGGGGGTGTTCCGTTGTCGATGCCGCCGTCCGCCGGCACCTGTTCCTCGCTCCTGACCTCCACGGGCGGGTCGACCTGCCTCTTCACCCCGGTCCTGCCGGACGGGCGCGCGGGGTCGTTCTCATGCCGTCGGCGTGGCACGGCCCGGTTCTCCGCCCTGCTCGCCGTCCGGCTCTCCGTGTGGTTCTGCCTCCGGCTCTCCGTACGAACGTCGGATCGGTTCTCCGTACGGTTCTCTGTGCGGTTCTCCGTACGGTGGGCCCGCTCGGACGAGGTCTTCCCACGGGTCGGTGCCTTGGGTCTCGGTCTGGACGCGGCCGAGCGCGGGCGGGCCGTGACCGTGGGGCTCGGTGACGAGGCGGGCACGGCCGTGCGTTCCGTCACGCGCGGGTAGGGTGTCGGCGCCATGGCGGTCCCCGTCCCCGGGGAGGTGGTGTCCGTGCCCCAGGCGGTCGACCAGATGCCCAGAGCCACGCAGGCCACGAAGCCGGCGATGACCGCCGGTCTGGTCCGGCGGTCCCGGTCCCGTGGTGACGGTCGCTCCGGTGGGGTCGGAGTCGAGTACGTTCGCCAGCCGAAGGACTCGGCTCCGCCGGCCAGCCTGACCGGCCGCCGACGGGGCGGATCGCCCGGCGGGCGCCGCATCGGCAGAGGTTCTTCGGGTGAGGGTGCGGGGTGGTCGTGTTCGTCGTGCATGGTTCTCCCTCCTCACTGCCCGTGCTCGCCAGGGTGCCGCAGCGGGGCGACGTCCGGCCGGAACGACTCGGCCTGACGAGCGGCGGGAATGAAATGGCCCCGGTCTCACCGGGGCCAAATAGGAAGGAAACACGGCATAAGCGGACAGGCGCCTGGCGGTGCTGCCCAGCCTGATCCAGAGCGCGCCGCACCTGGCCGCCGTCAGCCTCGGCTCGACCGCATCGCCTTGCGAACCTGGATGCCGTACTCCTGCGAGCGGATCGTTCACCGCTAGCCGGTCGGGGGCTTGTCCTTCCACCAGGACGGGTTGTCGGCGTACCAGCGGACGGTCTCGGCCAGGCCCTCCTCCAGGCCGACGCTCGGGCGGTAGCCGAGAGCGCGCAGCTTGGCGTCGTCCAGCGAGTAGCGACGGTCGTGCCCCTTCCTGTCGGCCACCCGTTCGACCATGTCCCAGTCGGCGCCCAGGGCGGCGAGCAGGCGCCCGGTGAGCTCCACGTTGGTGAGCTGGGCGCTGCCCGCCACGTGGTAGACCTCGCCCGGCACCCCCCGCTCGGCGACCAGCAGGATGGCCCGGCAGTGGTCGTCCACGTGGATCCATTCCCGGACGTTGCCCCCGTCGCCGTAGAGGGGGAGCCTGCGGCCGGTGAGCAGGTTCGTGACGAACAGGGGGATGATCTTCTCGGGGTACTGGCGGGGTCCGTAGGTGTTGCCGCACCTGGTGATGACGACGGGCAGGCCGTGCGTCGTCGCGTCGGCCAGGGCGATCAGGTCGCCGCCCGCCTTGCTCGCCGCGTACGGCGAGCGCGGCCGCAGCGGCGCGTCCTCGCGCCACGAGCCCGACTCGATGCTGCCGTACACCTCGTCGGTGGACACGTGCACCACCTTGGGGGTCCCGGCGTCCAGGCAGGCCCGCATGAGCGCCTGGACGCCGAGCACGTTGGTGCGGACGAACTCCGCGGCCCCCTCGATCGACCGGTCCACGTGCGACTCGGCCGCGAAGTTGACCACCAGGTCGTGACCGGGCACCACCCGGCTGAGCAGGCCGGCGTCGCAGATGTCGCCCTCGACGACGTCGCAGGCGACTCCGTCCAGGTTCGCCAGGTCCGCGGCGTAGGTGAGCCGGTCGAGCACCGTGATCCGCTCCGCGGCGGCGATGCGGGCGAAGTGGGAGCCGATGAACCCGGCCCCGCCGGTGACGAGGATCCTCATGGCCGCTCAGGAGGCCATGGCGGTCTCCACGACCACCGCGCTGTCCTCGTCGCCCCGGCCCGCGGCGACCACCTCGTCCAGCCGTTCCGCCGCGCGCGAGCACACCGGCAGGGTCAGCCCGCCCGACGCCGCGTCCGAGATGGCCAGCCGCAGGTCCTTCGCCATGAGCTGGGCGCGGAAGGCGGCGGGCTCGTAGCAGCCGTCCCGCATGTAGCCGGCGCGGAAGGCCAGGGCCGGCGAGCAGAACGCGCTGCCCGTGATCGCGTTGATCAGCATGGTGCGGTCGAGTCCCGCCCGCACACCGAGGGCCACCGCCTCGGCCAGGCCCACGGTCTGGACGCCGAGCAGCAGGTTGAAGGCGAGCTTCATGGTGCACGCCATGCCGGGCGGGCCCAGATAGCGCAGCTCCCCTCCGATGGCCGTCAGGACGTGTTCGATCTCGGCCACGTCGCGCTGGTCACCGGCCGCGAACAGGCGCAGCCGGCCCTGCTCGGCCATGACCGGGTTGCCGATCAGGCACAGCTCCACGCGGCGTATCCCGTGGGCGGTCAGCCGCTCGGCCGCCGCGGCGGCGTACGCCGCCGAGACCGTGGTGGTGTCGACGACCACGGTGCCGGGCTTGAGCGCCGGCAGCATCCGCTCGAACAGCGTCTGCTCCACGGCCTTCTCGTCGGCGAGGCTGAGCAGGACGACGTCGCTGTCGCGGGCGACGTCCTGCGGCTGGGGCGCCCACCGGGCCCCGGCCTGGCGCAACGGATCGGCCTTGGCGGCCGTCCTGTTGTGCACGATGAGCGGGAAGCCGGACTCCAGCAGGCGCTTCGCCATGCCCCCGCCCATCGCGCCGAGTCCCACCACGGCGAGCTTCACGACGCCTCCACGGGCCGGGTGTCGGCGGACAGCTGGGAGATGCAGCGCATGGTGGCGTCGCGGAAGTAGGCGCCGAACTTGTCCGGGCTGCTGGTGTCACGCTCGCGCACCAGGTAGGGGGCGAGCTGCTTCTCCAGCTTGTGGACGCCGCCGTGCTTGGCCATGTTCGCGGAGACGGCCTCCAGCGTGCCCTCGAAGTGGATGACCCGGACCATGAGGTCGTCCTTGATGAACACGGCGGTGCCGAGCAGGCGGCCCACCTCGTTGCCCTGCTCGTCGCGCAGGACGGAGCTGCCGACCCGCTGGAAGCCCTGGAAGATCTCGGCGATCTCGTCCTCGTGCCCCGGCTTGACCCGGTAGGTGATCGCGGCGTACGTCATCACATTCCTCCATCGACGTAGAGCGTGGTTCCGGTGATGTAGCGGGACTGGTCTCCGGCCAGGAACAGCACGGCCGCGGCCACCTCGTCGGCGGTGCCGAGCCGGCCCAGCGCGGTCATGCCGGCCAGCCGTTCGCGCAGGTGCGGGGGCGGCCCCTCGCCTGGGCCGGCGGCGTCGACGACGCCCGGGGCGACCATGTTCACTCTGATGCCGCGCGGGCCCAGCTCGCGGGCGAGCGACCGGGTGAGCCCGATGAGCGCGGCCTTGGACGCGGTGTAGTGCGCGCTGGCGGGCCGGCCGCGCAGCGCGACCGACGCCGACAGGTTGACCACCGAGGCGCCGTCGGACAGCAGGCCCAGCCCCTGCCTGGTGACGAGGTAGGCGGAGGTCAGGTTGGCGTCCATGATCTCGTGCCACTGGGCGGCGTCGAGCTTGTCGATCGGGGTGATGCCGTCCACTCCCGCGTTGTTGACGAGCACGTCGAGCCCGCCGAGGCGCGTGGCGCAGATGTCGGCGAGCGCGGCCACCTCCGCCTCCCGGGTGACGTCCGCGGTGACCAGCTCGTAGGAGAGCGAGGCCGGCTCGCCCCGGTGGCAGGCGATGACGCGGGCGCCGGCGGCGGCCAGCGCGCGGGCGGTGGCCGCGCCGATGCCCCGCGATCCGCCGGTGACCAGCACCCGCTTGCCGGCGAGCCCGGCGTCGTACGTCATGATCGCTCCTCGGAGTAGGCGGCGGTGACGGTGTAGAGGGCGAAACTCGGCCCGCGCGAGCTGTCCTGGAAGGAGCGCAGCGGCGCGGTCGTCTGCCGGTGCCGGGTGCCGGCCTCCCAGGTGCGGAAGGATTCGAGGCTGTCCCACTCGCTCATGACCAGGAATCCGCCCGGCTGGGTGAGCGAGCGCAGCAGCTCGTTGCCGAGCAGGCCGGGCGTCCCGGACAGCTCCCGGCTGACGCGGTGGTAGGCGTCGGCCAGGTCGCCGGGAGAGTCGCCGGAGGCCGTGGCGTAGACGAGCACCCGCACCCTCGGGCTGGTCATGTCCGGGCCACGGGGTCCATGGCGTAGACCACGTTCATCGTGACCATGGAGCCGCCGGAGCGGAACGGGTGCAGCCTGACCCGGTGGTTCAGGTGCTGCTCGCTGCGCTCGAACTCCCGGAAGCGCGGCTCGTCCACCCAGTCGCTGACGATGTAGTAGACGCCGTCCTCCTCGTCGCTCTTCGACAGCCACTGGCCCTCGTTGGCCGGGTGCTCGGTGACCGCGGTGCCGACCCGCAGCCAGGTCTCCTCGAAGTCGCGCTCGGCGCCCGGTTTGATCTGCATGCGCAACATCACGCGGAAGGTCATCGCTAGATCCCACCGTCCACGTTGATGGTCTCGCCGTTGACGAACGCCGACTGCTCGCCGGCCAGGAAGGTCACCACGGTGGCGATCTCCTCGGGGCGGCCCATCCGGCCGAGCGCGATGAGCCGCCGGTAACGCTCGCGCACCTCGTCGGGCACGCCCGCCTCGGTCTCGATCGGGCCGGGGGCGACCAGGTTGACCCGGATGCCGCGCTCGCCGAGCTCCTTGGTCAGGGACCTGGTCAGGCCGATGAGGCCGGCCTTGGCGGCCGTGTAGTGGGCGCGCAGCGGGAGGCCGACGGTCGCCACCTTCGAGCCGATGTTGATGATCGAGCCGCCCTCGCCCATCAGCGGCAGCGCCCGCTGGATGACCATGGCCGTGGCGGTCAGCCCGGTGTCGACGACTCGGTGCCACTCCGCCGCGTCCAGCTCGGCGAACGGGACGTGGCTGATCGCGCCGGCGTTGTTGACCACGATGTCGATCCGGCCCCATCGGCGCTCACACTCGCCCACCAGGGCGTCGATGTCCTCCTGTCTGGTCACGTCGGCGGTCGCGACGTGGTGCTCGCCGCCGATCGCCTGTAGCTCCTTGGCCAGGGTCTGCGCGGGTTCGCCGCCCTGCCTGGTGCAGGTGACGACGTTCGCGCCCGCCCTGGCCAGGTCGAGCACGATGGCCCGACCGATGCCTCTGGCGCCGCCGGTGACCAGCGCGTTCCTGCCGTTCAGTCGCATGGGGTTCTCCGTTGTCACATCAGGGTGGCCGCGCCGGCGCCGCTGGCCGCGAGCGCGGTCAGGACGAGGACGGTGCGGATGAGGTTCCAGGAGCGCCACTGGGCCCGGGGATCCCGCGCGGCCCAGTCGGACGGCGGGTCGGCGGGGTCCAGCGACGTCACGTACTTGTTGATCGGCACGTTCTTGGCGACCGAGATGGCCATGACGAGCGCCAGCAGGGCCGCCGCCGTGGTGTACGTGACGCGGGCGCCGGTGGTGGGGGCCAGCACCGCCAGGGCGGCGTTGGCCAGGAAGGTGATGGCGTTGACGATGGGCATGAGCGGGTCGTAGCGCGGCCACAGGAAGCGGATGGTGCGCACGTACCCGTCGTAGGGCATGGCCTTGGTGTACGGCTCGATGCCGATGACGGTCGACAGCATGACCCCTGACGCCAGGCCGCCTCCGGCCAGGGACAGCGGGACGAGCAGCGAGATCATCGCACCGTCTGGGCCGCGGCGGCTTCCACGCGGCGCCGGATCAGGTCGAGTTGGACGACGGAGTTGGCGTTGATCCTGGCGGCCATCGCCGTGTCGTCCAGCGGCGCCTCCGGTTTCATCTGGAAGTCCTGCTTCCAGCGCATCAGCACGCCGCCGTCCACTTCGGAGTAGTCCCAGGCGATGTTCATGTACTCGAACCAGCCGGTCTCCACGCGGTGGGCCCGGACGGTCCTGGTCCGCGGGTCCATGGTTCGTTCGGACACCCAGCTCCAGGCGTTGCCGTCGGCGTCGGGGTGCATGGTGAGCCGGAAGCGGACGGTGTTTCCGTGCCGCTCCAGGATCTCGGCCGCGGCGTACTCGTCGAACAGCCGCGGCCAGTTGTCCACGTCGTTGGTCATCGTCCAGACCACCTCCATCGGCGCGGCGATGACGATCTGGTTCTCGGTGTGTACGGCCATGGTCAAGGTCCTTACGCTCTGACGACGATTGCCGAGTTGAATCCGCCGTAGCCCCGGGCCAGCACCAGTGCCGCGCGCAGCGGCGCCTGCCTGGGGGTGTCGCGGACGAGGTCGAGACCAAGCCCCTCGACGGGGCTGGTGATGCCGATGGTGGGCGGGATGACCTGGTCGCGCAGGGCCAGCAGCGCGGTGGCCAGGTCGAGCGCGGCGCCGCCCGCGTACAGCCGTCCGGTCATGGTCTTCGGCGCGGTGACCGGGACGGCCCGCGGCCCGAACACCGCGTTGACCGCCTCGGCCTCCTGGCGGTCCAGGTCGGGCAGCCCGGCGGCGTCGGCGAAGACGACGTCGATGTCGCCGGGTTCGGCGCCGGCGTCGGCCAGGGCGGCCTCGACGGCGCGGCGCAGCGCCGGGGGCCGGTCGGACCACGGCGGCGGATCGAACGTGGCCGCGTGACCGGCTATGTAGCCATATTTCGGTTTCTTGGTGTCGGCGGGCTCGATGGCGAGCATCGCCCCGCCCTCGCCCGGCAGGTAGCCGTCTGCGCGAGCGTCGAAGGGCAGGAACTCACCGGACGGGCTGAGCCTGCGGTTGCTGAGCTGCGCCACCAGCCCGTACGGGCACAGCGAGGCGTCGGTGCCGCCGGCCAGCGCCAGCCGCACCCCGTCGCGCAGCAGCCGGCACGAGTGGGCCACCGCGTCCAGCCCGCCGGCCTGCTCGGCGCAGACGACGTTGCACGGGCCGCGCATCTTGTGCCGGATCGCGATCTGGCCGGTGCTGGCCGCGTAGAACCAGGCGATGGACTGGTACGCGCCCACGTGCCGGGGCCCGTTGCGCCACAGCTTCTCGATCTCCCGCTGCCCGAAGTCGGTGCCACCGGACGAGCTGGCCGTGGTGACCGCCATCTCGTACTCGGGCAGCTCGGCCGGGTCCACACCGGCGTCGGCGAGCGCCATCTCGGCCGCCGCCAGCGCCATGTGGGTGAAGCGGTCGGTCTCGGCGACGAGCCTGCCCGGCACCCGGCCCTTGGCGACGAACGGTGACTCGCCGCCCCTGCTGACCGGGTAGCCGCCGGCGTCGAAGTGGCTGATCGGCCCCAGCCCGGACCGGCCGTCCAGGACCGCCTGCCAGTAGTCCTCCGTACGGTCGCCGTTGGGCGCCACCACTCCCATGCCGGTCACCGCGCTCATGGCTCTCCCCGTCCCAGCACCATCGCCGTCTGGAAGCCGCCGAACCCGCTGCCGACGCTGAGGACCGCGTCCACCCGCTGGTCGCGGGCGGTCACCGGCACATAGTCCAGGTCGCACTCCGGGTCGGGGGTGTGCAGGTTGGCCGTGGGAGGCACCACCTGGTCACGCATCGCCAGCAGGCAGGCCGCCGCCTCGATGGCGCCGATCGCGCCGAGCGAGTGGCCGACCATCGACTTGAGCGAGCTGACCGGCACCTCGTGGGCGCGCGGTCCGAGTGCCCGTTTGAAGGCGGCGGTCTCGTGCCGGTCGTTCTGCTTGGTGCCCGAGCCGTGGGCGTTGACGTAGTCGATGTCCGACGGATCGAGCCGGGCCTCGTCCAGCGCGGCGCGGATCGCCTCGGCCATCTCCCTGCCGTCCGGCTTGAGGCCGGTCATGTGGAAGGCGTTGCTGCGGGAGGCGTATCCGGCGATCTCACCGTAGATCGTCGCGCCGCGGCGGCGCGCCGACTCCAGCTCCTCCAGCACCAGCACGGCCGCGCCCTCCCCCAGCACGAACCCGTCCCGGTGCAGGTCGAACGGGCGCGAAGCGTGCTCGGGGTCGTCGTTGTTGGGCGAGGTGGCCTTGATGGCGTCGAAGCAGGCCGAGGTGATCGGTGAGATCGGCGCGTCGGTCGCGCCGGCCACCACCACGTCGGCCGTGCCCTGCCGGATGAGCCGGGCGCCGAGGCCGATCGCGTCCAGCCCCGACGTGCAGCCGGTCGAGATCAACCCGACCTGGCCCTCGGCCCCGCAGCTCCACGCCACCTCGGCGGCCAGGGTGCTGGGCGCCATGAAGCCGTACAGGTGCGGCACGCCGTAGCCGTCGTCCACCAGCCACCGTCTGCCGCCGTCGCTGAGGACGACGTACTCCTCCTCCAGGCTCATCGTGCTGCCCACGGCGCTGCCCAGGCTGACGCTCATCCGCTCGGGCGCGACGTCCTGACCCAGGCCGCTGTCGGCCCACGCCTCCCTGGCCGCGACCACGCCGAGCTGCGCCGCCCGGTCCATCCGGCGGATCTCCTGAGCCGACAGGCCCTGCGCCGCCGGGTCGAAGTCGCACTCGGCCGCCATCCGGGAGCGGAAGCCCGACGGGTCGAAGAAGGTGATGGTGCGCGTCGCCGTCCGACCGGCCGTGAGCATCTCCCAGAACGCCTTGGTGCCCGGGTCACCGGGAGCGACGACGCCGATCCCGGTGACCACGACGCGGGCGGATCGCATCAGCCCTCTCCCGCCCGTTCTTCCGTGTCGACGTGCCCCAGCTCGGGGCGGGGGGCCAGCGGGCACAGGTGGAAGACGATGAGCGCGTCCTCCGTGCCGGTGTTCTCGACGCGGTGCCGGGTGCCCTTGGGCACCATGACGCTCTGGTCGGGGAGCATCTTGACGTCCTCGCCGTCCAGCCGGGCGACGATCGTGCCACGGGCGATGAACATGAACTCGTCGGAGTAGGGGTGGTAGTGCTCGGCGACGAACTCCCCCGGCTTGAGCAGCGTCACGCCCATGAAGCCCGTGGTCGAGCCCACGGTCTTGGGGCTGAGCAGCACCCGCAGGTCGCCGCCGCGCCGGCGGTTCGGCTCGACGTCGTCGATGTGGACGATCTTCAGTCCGCCCTGTGTCTCGGTCACGAGCGCTCCCAGGTGTAGAAGGGGATGGCCATGGCGTCCTTCGGCTCGCGCCAGTTGGGGTCGTACGGGCTGACGTGCTCCGACAGCCGCCGGCTGACGTCGAGGTAGAGCGGGTGCTCGCGAGCCTTGTCCAGGTCGGGCTTGATGTCCTGGTCCGCCTCGACCAGATGGAAGTACAGGTCGTGGAAACGGAAGAGGGTCCTGCGGGACACGCCGATCAGGTGCGGCAGGTCGGTGGCGTCGGACTCTCCGAAGATGGTCGCGATGGCGTCGGCGTGCGAGGCCTCCATGTGCGCGACGATGAGCGTTCTGTGCAAGGTGATCTCCTACTTGGTCGCGATGACGAGGGAGTCCGTGGGACCGAGCGGCTGGACCGAGGTCTGCCGGAAGCCGGCCTCGCGCAGCCACGCCAGGCACTCGCCCTGCGTGTACTCCGCGCCGTCGGTCGTGGTGAGGATCATGTGCAGGCTCACCACGAGGTTGTCGGCGTCGGTCGGCTCGTCCTCGATCATGCGGTCGTAGACGAGCAGCACCCCGCCCGGCGCCAGCGCCTGGTACGCCTTGCCGACCAGCATCCGGCGCTCCTCCTCCGACCAGTCGTGCAGCACGTGCCCCATGATCAGCACGTCGGCCTGCGGCAGCGGGTCGTTGAAGAAGTCGCCGGGCACGAAGGAGGCCCGGCCGGACAGCCCGAGCTCGGCCAGGTGCGCGTCGAACCTGGGCTCCATCTGCGGCAGGTCGAACACCATGCCCTTGAGGTGGACGTGCGCCCTGACCAGGTGCGAGACGAGGTTGCCGCGGGCGCCGCCGATGTCGGCGACGGAGTCGTGCGCGGTCCAGTCGTAGGACTTGGCCAGCTCGGGGCCGAGGTGGCCGCTGAGCGAGTCCATCATGGTCAGGAAGCGGTCCAGGAACGCGGGGTTGTCGACCAGCTCGCGGAAGTCGCCGTCGTTGGCCTGCGGCAGGCCGGTGCGCAGCGTGTCGGTGAGGCGGCCCCACGCGGGGTAGAGCATCTCGCCGGAGCGCGACAGGAAGCCGCCGACGTAGGCGGGGGCGCCGCGGACCAGGAAGCGGGTCGCGGCCTCACTGTTGCCGTACCTTCCGTTCTCGCGCCGGAGCAGGCCGGTGACGACCAGGGTGTCCAGCCACTGCCTGGTGGCGCGCGGGTGCAGGCCGAGGCGCTCGCACACCTCCTCGGCGGTGGCGTCGGCGTCCTGGAGGGCGGTGAACAGGTCCAGCTCGACCGCGGTGAGCACGACCTTCGACATCGCGTACATGCTGCCCAGCCGGAAGATGTCGGCCGGGGTGGTGATCGGTGCGTCCGTTGCCATGGGGGCTCCCTTCTGAGTGCTGATCGGGTCAGGCCTCGGGCGTCACGGCCTCGATCAGCCGCAGGTCGCCCGCCTCCCCGCGGATGCCGCCGAAGCTGAGGCCGGCCCGGTGGAACAGCTCGGCGAAGTCCTTCTCGGTGCGCTCCCTGCCGCCGGCGACCAGGAGCATGTGCAGGTCCATCAGCCGGGTCCGCCGCTCGGCGGGCCCGTCCGTGAGGAGCTGCTCGACGACCACCACCCGGGCGCCGGGCGGTGCGGCGCGCCGGCAGTTCGCAAGGACGCGCAGGCACGTCTCGTCGTCCCACATGTGCAGCGTCTGCTTGATCAGATAGACGTCGCCGCCGCCGGGGACGGCCGTCTGGCAGTCGCCGGGGAACGCGCGGAAGCGTTCGGCCAGCGGGCCCTCGCGCAGCGCCGGGTCGACGGTGTCCAGCGCCTGCTCGGTCTCGACGAGCACCCCGGTGACGCCCGGGTGGCGTTCCAGCACCGCGCGCAGCAGGTTGCCCTTGCCGCCGGCCAGCTCGACCACGCACTCGCCTTCCTTGACCGGCAGCGCCTCCGCGACCAGCGGGTCCTCCCGCCTGGCCACGACCGACAGGCCGTGCTGGAACGCGTCGCCCGCCTGCCTGTTCTGGTCGAAGTAGGCGAAGATGTCCTGGCCGTAGTGGGCCTGGAAGGCGGATTCGCCGGTCCTGACCGAGTGGGCGAGCAGTCCCCACAGGATCCAGTTCCAGTCGCCGCCCAGGCGGATGATCCCCGCGGGGCCGTCGGGCGCGTCCGAGCGGAGCGCTCTGGAGGTGGGGGTGTGCTCGTAGCGGTCCTCCCCCACCTCGGCGAAGATGCCGTACGCGGTGAGCAGCCGCATGAAGCGCCCGAGCGTGTCCTGCCGCGCCCCGACGGCCGACGCGAGTGCTTCCAGGGTGACGGGCTCGTCGCCGACGGCGTCGGCCAGGCCGAGCTGGACCGCCGCGCGCACCACCGCGCTGGCGTGCACTCCTGTGGACAGCTCGAATACCTCCGCGGCCGCTTTGTCGCGCATGACCGCCATTGCCATGAGATACCTCCGGGTTTTCCGGCGGCCGGGTCCTCTGAGACCCGCCGACTGCCGACGCTGACGGCGAGGGCTGAAGGATCGCTCCAGCGCCGCTTGAGCAGCCGGCCGCGCCTCGGCGGGGCGCGGAGCGGTGATGGCGAGCACCGCTCAGGTGATGCTCGAGTGGGGCGGGTCAGCATGGGCGTCCCGGCGGGCCGGCTCCGCCCGTCGTGCCGATGACAAGGGAGTGACGGATGGATCTGGGGCTCACCGGAAAGAGCGTGCTCATCACGGGCGCCAGCAGCGGCATCGGGCGCGCGACCGCGTGCCTGTTCGCCGCGGAGGGGGCCAGGGTGGCGCTCACCTACCGGTCCAACAAGGACGGCGCGCACAGCGCGGTCGCCGAGATCGAGCAGGCGGGTGGCACCGCCATCGCCACACGGTACGACCTGGGCGACCCGGCCACGATCAGGGCCACCGTGGACAGCGTGATCGACGCCTACGGCGGCGTGGACGTACTGGTCGCCAATGCCTCCCCCTGGTCGGGGCCGCACATCCCGTTCCGCGCCTTCGAGGACGTGCCGGTGGCGGAGTGGCAGAGCCAGCTGCGCGAGGAGCTCGACGGCGCCTTCCACACGGTTCAGGCGGTGCTGCCGTCGATGAAGGCGCGCGGCTGGGGCAGGATGATCTTCGTCTCCGCCGCCTCGGTGCGCTCGGGCATTCCCGGGGAGGAGGCGTTCATCGCCAGCAAGGCCGGCCTGAACGCCTTCAGCCGCACCCTGGCGGGCGAGGCGGGCACGAGCGGGATCCTGAGCGTCGTGGTCTCGCCCGGGGCGACCGCGACCGACACCACCCGGCGGGCCCTTCCCCCGAAGCTGATGAGCCAGGTGGCCGCCTCGGCCGCCACCGGCCGCATCTCGACTCCGGAGGAAGTGGCCCGGGCCATCGTGTTCCTGGGCTCGGAGGCCAACGGGAACATCACCGGGACCATCGTCGAGGTCACCGGCGGAACCTGATCCGTCACCCGCCCCGGCGGGCCTGGGCGATCACCTCGTCCAGTCCCGCCGCCAGGGCGGCCGGTGACGGCAGCGCCGCGTTCTCGGCTGCCAGCCTGGCGGCTCCCTCCTGGTAGGAGGGGGCCGCCAGTACCTTTTCCGCCGCCGCGCGGAACGCCCCTGCGTCCGCCTCGCGGTAGGACAGCCAGGTGGCCGCGCCGGCGGCGGACATGCGCTCGGCGTACTCGGGCTCGTCGGTGTGCGAGGGCACCACGACCATCGGCACGCCCGCGCTGAGCGCGGTCATCAGCGTGCCCGCGCCGCCTCCGTTGATCACCGCGGCGCAGGTGGGGAGCAGCAGGTTGAGCGGCACCGACTCGGCCACCCGCACCTGTGGCGGCGGCGTGGCCGGCAGCAGCGCGCGCTGGCCGGGCGCGACGGCGGCCACCACCTCGACGGGCAGGCCGCGCAGGCCCTCGATGGCCTGGTTGATCGGATGCAGGTTGTCGGTGATCTGCGAGAACATGTGCCCCCACGTGACGCAGACGCGCGGCCGCTCCGGCGCCGGGATGAGCCAGGAGGGCAGGCCGCCGGAGCCGTTGTAGGGGACGTAGCGCAGCCGCGCGCGGTTGACCTCGTCGGGCTCGGTGAGGCTGGGCGGGCAGGGGGTCAGCGTCAGGTCGCCCAGGGGGTCCACGCCGGTCAGGCCGTGGCGGGCGCACAGCTCGTCCAGGTACGGCCGGTCGAAGTCGCGGCGCGAGTAGTTGGTGTCGATGCCCCACGTGTGGCGGATGGCCGGGACGCCCACGCTGTGGGCGGCGATGAGCCCGGCGTACCCTCGGGCCTCGAAGACGACCGCGTCGGGACGCCAGGCTCGGGCGAGGTCGATGAGGTCGCCGGCCGCCGCGTCGGCGATGCCGGTGAACATCGCCATCGACCGCTCCATGCGCGTGCGCAGGTGGTCGTCGTCGCCGGTGCCCGCCGCGGGCTCCAGGGCGACGCCCTGCCAGAACGTACGCAGGTCGACGTCGTGGCCGACGGCGACGGCGGGCAGGCCGGTGGCCCCGACCGTGGCGGTGAAGCCCGGCTCGCAGGCCACCCGCACGTCGTGGCCCGCGCAGCGCAGGGCCCAGGCGAACGGCACGACCGGGTAGAAGTGGGCGGCTGTTCCGATGGTGGAGATGAGGATCCGCATGCGCGCAGGCTGCGCCCGGACGCTGGAGGCTCGGTGGATCCGCGCTGGACCGGTCACCCGGCCGCCCGGCCCGCCCGTGCTCGGCCGGCCGGTGCACGGCTCGGCCGCCCCCGACCGGCCGCCGGGCTGTTCAGCCGGCGGCGACGCGTTCCAGCCACGGGACGACGGCGGCGGGGGCGGGCCGGTCGGCGATCTCCTGGCGCAGGCGGGCCGCGGCCTGCCTGGCCCGCTCGTCGTGGAGCAGGCGCAGTGCGCGCTCCCGCAGCTCGGCCGGGTCGGCCTCGTCGGGGGGCAGCAGATCGGCGGCCCCGGCGCGGACCAGCCGGTTGGCGTGCGCCTGGTGGTCGGGCAACTGCGGCACCAGGAGCTGCGGCAGGCCGGCGGCCAGGCCGGTCAGCGAGGTGCCGGCGCCGCCGTGCGCCACCAGCAGGTCGCAGGAGGGCAGCAGGGCGTGCAGCGGCGCGCCCTCGACGACCCGCACCCCCTCCGGCACGGGCCCGAGAAGCGTCCGCTGCGCGGCGGTGACGGCGGCGACCACCTCGACCTCCGGCGAGGCCAGCGCCCGGACGACCTCCCCGGCCAGGAAGCGGCGGGAGTCGACGCGGGCCATGGTCGTGCCCCACGTCACGCAGACGCGCGGCCGGTTCGAGGGGCCGAGGCGGGGGGCCTGGCCGGGCCCGTTGTACGGGACGTACCTGATGGGCGTCGGCCGGTAGTCCACCTCCACCTGCACGCCGGCCGGGAAGGGGTCGACCGTGGCCGCTCCCAGCGGTTCCAGGTCGTCCAGCCCGTGCCGCTCCGCCATCGGCGCCAGCAGCTCCGGCAGGAACCGGCGGGCGCGGTGGACGAGGTCGGCCCCGTACAGGTGGCGCACGGCCGGCACCCCGGCCACGGCCGCCGCGATCGAGGCGGCCCAGGCCGTCGGGTCGTGGACGATCACCCCGGGCCGCCACTCCCGGGCCAGCCGCACCAGATCGTCCACCATGGCCTCGGCGTTGGCCTGGAACATGCGCAGCGCGCGCGGGGCGCCCCCGTTCGCCGAGGCCGCCGCCTCCGGGGTGCCGAAGCGGCGGGTCGGCAGCGCGTAGCCGCGGACCATGTCCACCGAGTCCACGTCGGACCCGACCCGCGCGCACGGCAGGCCGGTCCGTTCGGCGACGGCCATCAGGGACGGCTGGCAGGCCACCAGCACGTCGTGCCCGGCCGCGCGCATCGCCCAGGCCAGGGGCACCATGGCGTACAGGTGGGACGGCCACGCCCAGGCCGTGACGAGCATCCGCATCGCTCCACCAGCTCTCAGCTCAGCGCCGCTTCGGCGATCAGGTCGACCTGTCCGGGGTCCGCCGCGCACGGCAGCAGGATCAGCTCGTCGCAGCCGGCCTCGGCGTAGCCTCGGACGAGCTCGCGCAGCCGCCCGGGCTCCGTGGCCACGCCGGAGACCACCAGCTCGGCCTTGTCGCCGATGAAGGCGTAGTAGGAGCGCAGGTAGCGTTCGGCGTGCTCGCGCCCGCCGGGGCCGAGCGCTACGTAGGACAGCGCCAGCAGCCTGGGAGCCCGCGTCCGGCCCTGCCGCCGCCATTCGTCGCGCACCCGGGCGGCCAGGTCGGCGTAGCGGGAGACCGAGCTGCCGCCGCCGATCCAGCCGTCGCCGACTCGCGCCGAGCGGCGCATGGCCGCCTGCGAGTGGCCGCCGATCAGCAGGGACGGCGGGTGCGCCGGTCGCAGGCCCGCGCTCGCCTCGGACCAGGCGGCGCGCAGCTCGCGGACGACGGTGTCGAGCCGCTTGCCCCGGCCGGCGAACGACGTCCCGGTCGCGGTGAAGTCGTCCTCGCGGTCTCCCGAGGCGAGGCCCACCACCAGCCGTCCGCCGGCCAGGTGATCGAGGGTGGCCAGTTGCTTGGCCAGCAGCGTGCTGTCGCGGCAGGCGGCGATGAGGATGGTGGTGGCCAGCTTGATCCGCTCGGTGACGGCGGCGGCCGCCGTCAGGGCGAGCAGCGACTCGTAGTTGGGGTACGCGACGCGGTCGAGCGCCCCGAGCGTGCTGAAGCCGAGCCGGTCGGCCCGGCGGGCCCACTCGATGAGCCGCTCGCCGGTCACGTCCGGCACGGTCGTGGGCAGGGCGAGTCCGATGTCCATGGTCACGTGCCCCCCTCAGCCGCGATCGAGGATCCGGGCGACCACCGACCGCAGCGTGGCCTCGACGTCGGGCTCGGCGTCGTGTCGGGCATCGCGCCCATGGGGCTTGGCATCGCGCCCGGCGTCGGGCCCGGCGTCGGGCTTGGCCTCGGTGGGCAGGGCGGGAGCGCGCCAGGCGACGAATCCGTCCGGGCGGACGAGCACCGCGCCCGACGCGCTCACCCCGTACGCCTGCGGCCAGCGGCCCTCGGGGTCGGCCAGTTCGGGGCCGCCGATCATCCGGACGTCCAGCCCGGCGCGGGCCGCCGCCGGGTGCCAGCCGCCGCCCTCGGGGCCGGTGAGCAGCACCGTTCCCGCGCCGAACAGGTCCAGCGTGGACAGCGGCTCGCCGTCGCGGACGAGCGCGTAGTGCGGGGCCCGGGTGCCCGGCGCGCCCAGCAGCTCGGGCTCCAGCGCGGGCGGGCCGCCGGTCTCCTCGGGGAGCACGGCCGCGGAGTCGTACCGGTAGCCCAGGATGATCGCGGCGTAGCTGACGGGCTTCTCGTCGCCGTCGGCGGTGCTGGTGCGGTCGCGCATGGTCTTCATGGCGTAGTCGATGGTGTGCCCGGCGACGGCACGGCGCTCCTGCTCGTAGGTGTCGAGCAGGGCGGGGCCCGCGTCACCCGCCAGGACGGCGGCCAGCTTCCAGGCCAGGTTGTGCGCGTCCTGCACGCCGGTGGCCGCGCCGAGGGCGCCGGTCGGCGGCATGGCGTGCGCGGCGTCGCCGACCAGGAACACCCGTCCCTGGCGGTAGCGCTCGGCGAGCTGGGCGGCGACCTCGTAGCCGAGCACCTTGGCGCCGGTCCGCTCGATCTGCACCTCGATGTTGTCCACGCGCAGATCGGGCACGCCCACGGCGGCGCGGATGACCCCCACGCACCAGTCGTCGTCGAAGTCATCGGCGGACTGCTCGGCCGGGTCGTAGGGGGTGACGAACACCCAGCGGGAGCCGTCCAGCGGCATCATCCGGGTGCCCGGCTCGGGCTGGTCGAAGTAGCCCAGGCCGAGGTCCCTGCCGCGCAGCGGGCCGCTGAGGTCGGCCTTGAAGACGAGGCTGACGATGTTCTGCAGCACGCCGGGGCCGGTCACGCCGATGCCGAGCCGCCGCCGTACGGAGCTGCGGCTGCCGTCGGCGGCGATGAGGTAGCGGGCGCGGATCCGGCGCTCCCGGCCGGTGTCGGCGTCGCGCACGGTCGCCGTCACCCCGTCGCCGTCGTCGTCGAACGACGCCAGCTCGGTCGAGTACCGCACGTCGGCGCCCAGCTTCACGGCGTGGTCGGCGACGATCTCCTCCAGCCGGTTCTGGTCGATGGAGCACCAGTCGCAGGGGGTGGCCTCGCTGAGCCCGGGCGCCTCGTTGCGCATCGGCATGGAGAACAGCTCGGCGTCGTCGAGCGTCCTGGCCCTGATGACCGTCTTGGTGCTCAGGTCGGAGGTCAGGGACTGGGCGGCGACGATCGTCTCCTCCAGGCCGACCGACCGGTAGACCTCGACGGTGCGGGGGTTGATCACCCGCGCTCTGGGATGGCGCAGCGTGCTGGGCTTGCGCTCGACGAGCGTCACCCGGACTCCGGCCCGGGCCAGGAACAGGGCCGCGGACAAGCCGACCACGGCCCCGCCGGCGATCAGCACCTCGGTGTCTTCGTGTGGCATGGCTGGCCTCATCCCTTCGGTCATCGGCACGGGAACCCGCCGTACCAGGGAGCAGAACAGGCGTCGCGCGGCGCTGGACGCCCGGTCGAGTTCCGCTCCAGCCTCGTTCGCCCCAGGTCCAGCGCGGCTCGAACCGGACCTTCCAGGATGGCCCCCGCGGCGATCAGATCCGAGAGAGCGGAGCATGCCATGCGACTGGGGATCAACGTCCCGCTGAACGACACCGATCTCGCCGTGGAGGCGGAGCGGCACGGGTTCGAGGTGGCGTTCGTGCCGGAGGGGTTCCGATCGGACGCGGCCAGCGCGCTGGGGTACCTCGCGGCCAGGACCACGCGGATCCACGTGGCCGCCGGGGTGTTCCAGATTCCCGCGCGGACCGCGGCCATGACCGTGATGACGGCCGCCACGCTGGACGGTCTGTCCGGCGGCCGGTTCCGGCTCGGGCTGGGCGTCTCCAACGCGTTCATCACCGAGGGCTGGTACGGCCTGCCGTTCGGCCGCCCGCTGGCCAGGACCCGCGAGTACGTCTCGGTGGTGCGGGCCGCGCTGGCCGGCCGCCAGGTCGACCACCAGGGTGAGCACCTGCGGGTGCCGCTGCCCGGCGGGCGGGGCACCGGCTTCCGGCTGCACGCGCCGCTGGTCAACCCGCGCATCCCGATCTACCTCGCCGCCGTCGGCGAGCGCGGGCTGGAGCTGGCCGGGGAGATCTCCGACGGCTGGTTCGGGGTCTTCAGCTCGCCCGGACGGGTGGCCGAGGCGATCGGGCACCTGAAGGCGGGACGGCGGCGCGGCGACCTGGCCGGCGAGCCGTTCGAGGTCATCCCCTCGGTGTCGATCGCCGTGGAGGAGGACCTGGAGGCCGCCGCCCTGCCCGTCAAGCACCACGTGGCGCGTTTCGTCAGCCTCGGGCACCGCACCGACAACTTCTACTTCCGCCTGCTGGAGCGGCTCGGCCACGGCGAGGCCGCGGTGGAGATCCAGGACCGGGCCCGGTCCGGTGACAGCGCGGGCGCGGCGGCGGCGGTGCCGTTCGACTTCGTCGACAGCGTCTCGCTGCTCGGGCCACCGGACCGGGTGGCGGAGCGGATGGACGCGTACGCGCGGGCCGGCGTCACCACCCTCGCCCTGTCGCCCGTCAGCTCCGACCCGGCGGCGCGGCGCACGTCTCTCCAGGTCGCGGCGGAAGCGATCGGCCTGGTCGGTTCCGGCCGATGAAGGCCGGCGGACACAAGACCGACGGACACGAAGCCGGCGGACACGAAGCCGGCGGACACGAAGCCGGCGGACACAGAACAGATGAAACGGTCAGAACACAGGGAGGAAGCATGGCAGACAAGGTAGGCAGGCGGCCCGGGATGGCCCGGCGCGTGGCGCTGGTGGCGGCGGCGACGACCCTGACGCTCGGCTCGGTCGCCGGCCTGGCCGGCTCGGCCAGCGGTGACACCGAGCAGTTACGCTCGCCCGTCGGCACCTGGGCCGTGGAGATCAAGTTCGCGTCCAGCACCAAGAAGGAACGCGCCCTGTTCGCGCTGCGGCCCGACGGCAGCTTCACGCTGGCCGACGGCAAGCGGGTCGGGCTCGGCACCTGGAAGCTCACCGCCACCGGCTTCCGGTACGCCTTCAGGCACTACAACCTCAACGCCGAAGGCGCCTTCGACTGGGAGCTGCGCGGCCTCCAGGACGGGCAGGTGACCTCGGCCGACACGTTCACCTCGTCGGGCACCGGCACGTCGGTCGACGCCGACGGCAACGTCCAGGGCGTCTTCCAGACCCAGGTCGAGGGCAGGCGTTACAGCGTCCAGGCACCGTGACGGCAGCGGGGGCGGCGCCGCGCGATCGCGCGGCG
>NZ_BMNH01000040.1 GCF_014646355.1 Nonomuraea cavernae | reverse complement strand
TACTTGGCTCTTCTTGGTCGTTGAACCAACTACCGGAGACCTCGTCGGTTATCGATCACCGCCACGCCGCAAGTTTCAAAGATCCTTTTGAAACGCGGCCTAGAGGGTGCCGCCGAAGCCGACGGGCCTGGACTCGTCCTCGCCGATCTCGACGAAGCCGAGGGAGGCGACGGGCACCAGCACGCGCCTGCCCTTGGTGTCGGTGAGGGTGAACACGCCACGATCGACGGCGAGTGAGTTGCGGATCTCCTCTTCGACCTGCTCGGCCGAGAGGTCGGTCTCGACGACGAGCTCGCGGTGCACGGATCGTACGCCGATCTTGACTTCCATCATGCTCCCTTTCGTGCCTGTGGACGCGGCGGCTACGGAGCTTCCGCTGGACGGCCGGACATACCCCATGGTCGTCGCTGGGGATGGGGAAAAGGTCGTTGATCGCCCCGAGCGAACGCTGTTATGCCGTACGCGGAAAACCGCTGATGCCGCGCCAGGCGAGCCGGGCCATGAGCTGCTCGGCCGCGTCCTTGGGGATGGAGCCGTGGGTGGTGACCCAGTAGCGGGCGCTCACCTCGGCCATGCCCACCAGGCCCACGCCCAGCAGGTGGGCCTCGTCGCTGGCGCAGCCGGTGTCCTCCTGGATCACCGCGCTGACCATCTCGGCGCACTCGCTGAGGGACCGCTCCACCCGCTGGCGGACGGGGGCCACGTTGCGCAGGTCTGACTCGAAGACCAGGCGGAAGGCCTCACCCTGGGTGGAGACGAAGTCGAAGAACGCGCTGAACGTCGCCTGAACCCGCAGTTTGTTCTCGTTGGTGGAGGCGAGCGCCTCGCGGCAGCGGTTGACCATGTCGTCGACGTGCAGGTCGAGCAGGGCCAGGTAGAGCTCCAGCTTGCCGGGGAAGTGCTGGTAGAGCACGGGCTTGCTGACCCCGGCCCGGTCGGCGATCTCGTCCATGGCGGCCGCGTGGTAGCCGTTCTCGACGAACACTTCCTGAGCGGCGCTGAGCAACTGCCGTCGGCGGGCGAGTCGGGGCAGCCGGGTGCCCCGGGGCTTGGCGTCCGGGGTAGCGGTCACGCGGGTCTCCAAGAGGTATGGCGGCGGGCCGGATGACATCCTACGTGCGCGACCTCAGCGATAGTCGTCATCGTCGAGCTCTACGACCCGCTCCTGGTCCGCCGCGTCGGCGGGGTCGGCCTCCAGCGGGAGAGACCAGTGCGGCTCGTCGCCCGCGTCGGCCTCACGACGCTGCTCGGCGACGTCGGCCTCCGGCGCCTCCACGGACAGCCCACTCTCGTCGAAGGGGCCGTCGTCCCCGCGTACGTCCATCTCCGACATGTGAAGTCCCCTTCCAAGGTGTGGACGGCACCAGCCTACGCCTGGCCGAAAAGATCACCGTGTTCTTCCACTCTGGCGAGTACGTCCGGCGCGGTGAAGATCAGATCGTCGGGGTGCTCACAGCTCTCGACCTCCTTCCACAGCAGCGGGGTGGACACCGTGGGGTGGTGCCGGGCCCGCAGTGAGTAGGGGGCGACGGTGGTCTTGGCCGGGTTGTTCTGGCTCCAGTCGATGAGCACCTTGCCGGGACGGGCCTTCTTGGCCATCACGCTGACGACCTGCTCGGGGTGCTCCTTCTCCAGCAACTGGGCGAGCCGCTTGGCGTACACCGACGCCTCCTCGCGGCCGTCCCACGCGGCGTACAGTTGCATGCCCTTGTTGCCGCTCGTCTTCGGCCGGGCGGTGAGCCCGTCGGCGCGCAGCACCTCGCGCAGCGTGACGGCGACGCGGCAGCACTCCACGACGGTGGCGGGAGCGCCCGGATCGAGGTCGAACACCAGCGTGTCGGGCGGCAGCGCCTCGCCGTCGGCGGAGACCCGCCACTGCGGCACGTGCAGCTCCAGGGCCGCCAGGTTGGCGTAGTAGACGAGGGTCGGCAGGTCGTCGACGACGGCGTAGTCGATGGTCTCGCGGTTCTTGGTGCTGCCCACCGCCGGGAGCCTGACTCTCCTGACCCAGTCCGGGGTGTGCTCGGGGGCGTTCTTCTCGAAGAAGGAGGGGCCGTCGACGCCGTCGGGGTAGCGCTTGACGGTCAGCGGCCGGCCGGCGAGGTACGGCAGCAGCACCGGCGCCACGCGGCTGTAGTAGTCGATGACCTCGGCCTTGGCGAAGCCGGCGGCCGGGTAGAGCACCTTGTCGAGGTTGCTCAGCACGAGCTCGCGCCCGTCGACTCTGACCGGGACCTTCTTCCTCATCTGCCGGGTTCCGGACACTTCACAGGACGACCTCCGCGGGGAGCTGGTCGGGGCGGAGCCCGCGCCACACGGGATGGCGCAGTCTCAGCTCGTCGGTCCACATCGTGTAGGCCACCTCCCCGACGAGATCGGGTCTAACCCAGCGGTTGCGCCAGGGCACGTCGTTGGCGAACGGGCTGCGGGGGATCTCCAGCGGGCTCAGCGCGGCGTACAGCTCGTCGAGCGTGGCGTCGGTGAAGCCGGTGCCCACGTGACCGACGTACGTCAGCCCGTCGCCGGTGAACACACCGACGACGAGCGACCCGATGCCGCCCGACCTGCGGCCCTTGCCGGGTTTCCAGCCGCCGATCACGACCTCTCTGGTGCTCAGGTTCTTGACCTTGACCCACCAGGGGGAGCGCGTGCCCGACCGGTAGGGGGAGTCGAGCCGTTTGGCGACCACGCCTTCCAGTCCCTGCGTGAGCGTCGCCGCGAGCAGGTCGGAATCTCCCGGAAAGTACGGCGGCGCGCCGATGTCCAGCTCGTCGAGGAGGCTGCGCCGGTCGCGGTAGGGCAGTTCGAACAGTGCGGTGCCCTCAAGGTAGAGCAGGTCGAACGGCAGGTAGGTGATCGGGTACAGCTCCAGCATGGCCGGTTCGGGGTCCGTCAGGTGCATCCGCCGTTGCAGGCGCTCGAAGCTGGGCCTGCCCCGTCGGTCCAGGGCGACCAGCTCGCCGTCGAGGATGGCGTTCTTGACCCCGAACCCCGAAATTTCGGGGTAACGGCGCGTGTAGTCCACTCCGTGGCGGCCCGTCACCCGCAGCCCGTCGTCGAGATGGATGAGCGCCCGGATGCCGTCCCATTTGACCTCCAGGCCATACCTTTCCCGATCCGTGGGTAGTTGCCCAGGTACGGCCAGCATTGGTGCGATCGGGTATGGCATCGCTTGCCCCATGACGGGTATGTGCCCATTGGCGAGCTGCCCGCTACAGCTGAGGAGTGCACATGCGCAGCATCTGGAAGGGTGCGATCTCCTTCGGGCTGGTCACGATCCCGGTCAAGCTGTTCTCCGCGACCGAGCAGAAGGACGTCAGCTTCCATCAGGTGCACCGTGCGGACGGCGGCAGGATCCGCTACAAGCGCGTCTGCACCAAGGACGGCGAAGAGGTCCCCTACTCCGACATCGCGAAGGGCTACGAGCTGGCCACCGGCGAGATCGTGGTGCTCACCGACGAGGACTTCGAGGGCCTGCCGCTGAGCACCTCGCGCCGCATCGACGTGCTGCAGTTCGCGCCGGCCGATCAGATCGACCCGATCTACTTCGCCAAGTCCTACTACCTCGAACCCGACGCCCAGGGCGCGAAGCCGTACGTGCTGCTGCGGAACGCGCTGGAGAGCTCGGGGCAGGTCGCGGTCGTCAAGGTGGCGTTGCGCCAGCGCGAGTCGCTGGCCACGCTCCGGGTGCGCGACGGGGTGTTCGTGCTGGAGACCATGCTCTGGCCGGACGAGATCCGCCGGCCGGACTTCGAGTTCCTCGACGAGGACATCGAGGTGCGGCCGCAGGAGCTCAAGATGGCCGAGTCGCTCATCGCCACGATGGAGTCCGACTTCGACCCGGCCGCCTACCACGACTCCTACCGCGAGGCGCTGCAGGAGGTCATCGAGGCGAAGGTGGCGGGCAAGGAGGTCATGGCGCCCGCCGAGGCCGAGGAGGAGGGCGGTCCGGCCGTCGACCTCATGGCCGCGCTGCGGGCCAGCGTCGAGGCGGCCAAGCGAGAGCGTTCGGGCGAGCCCGCCAAGGCTGGAAAGGCGACCAAGGGAGCCAAGGGGGCGAAGGAGAAGGAGGCCGAGAAGGCCGCTCCCAAGCGGAAGGCTCGCAAATCGGCCTGAGACCCGCCCTGAGGACGCGTGCGGACCGTGCCCCAGCGGGGCACGGTCCCGTCTGTCCCGGCGGGGGCACGGTCCCGTCTGTCCCGGCGCCCGGAGCACCTGGCCGGTAATTCGGCCGGAAACGCAGAATGCGCCTCCGGCGATAATCCGCCGGAGGCGCATTCTTCTTTGACAACTGCTCCGTCGGTGAATTCCCTTGAACGGCCCGGTGATTTCTGAGGGCGCATTCTCGGGGACGGAGACCGGTGCGGCCCTTTTCCGAATGCCTGTGTCCGCGCAGTCCAATCGCGTTGCCTTAGCGAACGATTCTCCTGGAGAACACAGGCACTCGGCTTCGGGCCGGCACCTCAGGCGGGCCGGGATCCGGTCGCCTGCCCACACCTCTACTACCGGACGCTCCGACTGCGAGCGTCGCGAGCCTCAGCTACTGCTGGATGGGCGCCGCGGTGCCGTAGTAGTAGTACGGCGGGTAGTTGCGGTTGTCGTTGTCGTTGTCGTTGTCATTGTCGTTGTCGTTGTCGCCGCGGTTGAAGTTGCGCGCGCGGGCGTCAGCGTCGTTGTCGTTGTCGTTGTCGGTGTCAAGGTTGTTGTGGTTGAACACGTGCACCTTGACCTTGACCTTGTGACGCTTGTGGCCGCCGCGGTGGCGCCAGCCGCCCCAGCAGCTCCGACGCCAGCAGCCCGTGGTGAAGCTGGCGGTGGGCGTGGCGGTGGAGGCGGTGGTGCCGGCGGCAGCGCTCGACGCGGTGGTCAGCGCGCCCAGGCTGATGACTCCGCCGGTCATGGCCGTGCCGACCGCAAGCCCTGCGATGAGACTCTTGAACTTGGGCATTGAATTCCCCCCTAAAGGATCGGTTGCCCCGTTCACGATATTCTCCGGACTGATCGGAAAATATCGTGGATGACAGTTAATGCGCCATCCGACCGTTTTCATTTCCGGCGGACGAGCAATACAAACGGCCCTAGGGGTGTTTTACGATAGACTAACGCTCTCATTGCTAATGTTAACCTTTTATGAAATGAAATGGCATGATTTGTCCGTTTTCAAGGCGGCGGTCGGGCGCGGTGAATCCACCGCTCTCCCGCTCGCCTTATCTGCATAAGTCCCAATAAAGGTGGATTTGTCCGATATGAGATAGTGTGATAGTCCAAGGTGGCTGTCATCAGGGGAGCGAGGAGGACCGATGGCAACAGAGCCGATCCCGCACTGGCCAGGACGCATGGTGGGCTCGGTGCACGTCAGATCGACCCCCGAGGGCGCGCCGGAGCGGGCCGTGTTCGTGCACGGCCTGGCGGGGGCCGCCACCAACTGGACCGACCTGATGGACGAGCTCAAGGACGTCGTGACCGGTCACGCCATCGACCTGCCGGGCGCCGGCCACTCACCCGCGGCCGCCGACGGCGACTACAGCGTCGCGGGCCACGCCCGGGCCGTGATCGAGCTGATGGAGCACACCGGCCCCGCCCACCTGTTCGGCAACTCACTGGGCGGCGCGGTCTCCGTCAAGGTCGCCGCCGACCGCCCCGACCTGGTCCGCTCGCTGACGCTCGTCTCGCCCGCGCTGCCCGACCTGCTGCCGAGGTACGGCCCGTTCCGCGTGGCCGCCGCCGCGACGCCGTGGCTGGGGGAGTGGGTCACCGGAAAGCTCCGCCTGGTCTCCGCCGAGCAACGCGTCAACGCCAGCTTCGCGATGGTCTGGGCCAACGCGCGGGCGGTGCACCCCGATCGCCTGCGCGAGGCGATCGAGGAGCTGCGCCGGCGAGACGACCTGCCCTACGCCGCCGCGGCCATGCTCGGGTCGGCCCGGGGCATCGTGGCCGAGTACTTCCGCCGCGGCGCCGACAACCTGTGGAGCCACGCGGCCAGGGTCCAGGCGCCCACCCTGATCATCCACGGCAGGCATGACCGGCTGGTGCGGCCCGCCATGGCCGCCAAGGCCGGCCGTACGTTCCGGCAGGTCAGGCTGGTGCTGCTGCCGAGAGCCGGGCACGTGGCGATGATGGAGATGCCCGGCGTGGTGGCCTTCGAGGCGCGCCGTCTGATCGCTGAGACCCGATTGGGGAATGCCCCGCTGGCCAGCTAGGTTTCACACAGGGAGATAGGTCCCCCTGAAACGGGAGCGTAGAAGTGTCGTTGCCACCGCTGGTCGAGCCGGCCGCCGAGCTGACCGTTGACGAAGTGCGCCGCTACTCGCGGCACCTGATCATTCCCGACGTCGGGATGGCCGGGCAGAAGCGGCTGAAGAACGCCAAGGTGCTGTGCGTGGGCGCCGGCGGTCTCGGCTCGCCCGGGCTGCTCTACCTGGCGGCCGCGGGCGTCGGCACGCTCGGCGTCATCGACTTCGACGTCGTCGACGAGTCCAACCTGCAGCGCCAGGTCATCCACGGGCAGTCCGACGTGGGCCGGCCCAAGGCCGAGAGCGCCGCCGCGTCGGTCCGCGAGATCAACCCCCTGATCGACGTCGTGGTCCACAACACGGCGTTGACCACCGAGAACGTCATGGAGATCTTCTCCGGCTACGACCTCATCGTCGACGGCACCGACAACTTCGCCACGCGCTACATGGTGAACGACGCCGCGGTGCTGCTCGGCAAGCCGTACGTCTGGGGTTCGATCTACCGCTTCGACGGCCAGGCGAGCGTGTTCTGGGCCGAGCACGGCCCCTGCTACCGCTGCCTCTACCCCGAGCCCCCGCCTCCCGGCATGGTGCCGTCGTGCGCCGAGGGCGGCGTGCTCGGCGTGCTGTGCGCGTCGATCGGCTCCATCCAGGTCAACGAGGCCATCAAGCTGCTCACCGGCATCGGCGAGCCGCTGGTCGGGCGGCTGATGATCTATGACGCCCTGGAGATGAAGTACCGCGACCTCAAGGTCCGCAAGGACCCCGAGTGCGTGCTGTGCGGCAAGAACCCGACGGTCACCGAGCTGCTCGACGACTACGAGGCGTTCTGCGGGGCCATCTCCGACGAGGCCGCCGAGGCCGCCAGCGGCTCCACGATCACCGCTCTGGAGCTCAAGGCCATGCAGGACGACGGCGAGGACATCTTCCTCGTCGACGTCCGCGAGCCCAACGAGTACGAGATCGTCTCGATCCCGGGCGCCACGCTGATCCCCAAGGGCGAGTTCCTCAACGGCTCCGCCCTGGAGAGGCTGCCGCAGAACAAGCGGATCGTGCTCCACTGCAAGTCCGGCGCGCGGTCGGCCGAGGCGCTGGCCGTCGTCAAGAACGCCGGGTTCGCCGACGCAGTCCACGTCGGCGGTGGCGTGCTGAGCTGGGTCAAGACCGTCGACCCGAGCCTGCCGTCCTACTGAGTCCGATACGGTCCGGCGCCCGGTTTCCAAGGATGTCACCGGGTCGCCCGCATTAAGGTCGGTGCCGTGGACACCGCTCGCCCCTGGCCGCCCCTGGTAGTGGCCTCCGTGCTGACCATGGTCTGCGCGGTGGCCGCCGGGGTCGCCACGAGCGCGGCCGTCACCGAGCTGACCAGGGGCCCGACCGGAGCCGAGCTGCACGCCGCCGCCGAGCGGGAGGTGGCCGGGCGATGGCGCACCTGGGCGTCCGGGCGCGTCTTCCCGGCCACGCTGCCCTACTCCGCCGAGCAGGGCGGGCGCGAGCGGGCCAGCAGGATCGGCATCTCGCCGCAGGCGGCCTGCGCCGGCGCGGTCGACTCCAGGGCCGCCGCGGCGCTGCGCCGGGCCGGCTGCGAGGGAGTGCTCCGCGCCACCTACATCGACGCCCTGCGGGGCGTGCTCGTCACCGTGGGCGTCGTCGCCCTGCCCGACGAGCTGAGCGCCGCCCGCGCCAAGTCCGCCTTCCCCGAGGGCGGCGAACCCGTGCCCGGCCTGCTCCCGCTGGCCTTCAAGGGCACGCTCTCCGAGCGTTTCACCCCTTCCGTACGCCAGGCCGGCACCGTACGACAGGCCGGCCCCTACCTCGTGCTGACCACGGCCGGGCAGGTCGACGGGCGGCCCGCGCGGGCGGCGGGGGAGCAGCGCCCGGCCATCTTCGCCTTCGCGAGCGAGATCTCCGAGCGGGTCCTGGCCGACCTGAGCACGCCGCGGATGCCCGACTGCGGGGCGGCGCAGTGGCAGTGCTGAGGCGCGCGGCCGCGCTGGCGGTGGCCGGTGCGGTGCTGCTGGGCGGCGGCCCGGCCCTCGCCGACGACGTGCGCGCGGGGCAGCAACCGGTGCTCGACACGCTGGCGCTGCCCGAGGCCTGGCGGACCAGCAAGGGCGAGGGGGTCCTGGTGGCCGTGCTCGACTCCGGCGTCGACCCGCACCACCGCGACCTGGACGGCTCGGTGACCGTCGGCGAGGACTTCACCGAGGGCGCCAATCCGCCTGGGGTGGCGCCGCGCCGCCTGCACGGCACGTACATGGCCTCGCTGATCGCCGGGCACGGCCACGGTCCCGGCGGCAGGCGCGGCGTGATCGGCGTCGCGCCCAGGGCCGGGCTGCTGTCGGTCCGCGTGATCCTGGAGGACGAGGAGCCGGGGTTCCGGGACTTCAACTCCGCCGAGCGCTTCGAGGACGTGGTGGCCAGGGGCATCCGCTACGCGGTCGACCAGGGCGCCCACGTGATCAACATGTCGATCTCCAAGGAGCTGGCGACCAGGGAGGAGCGGTCCGCGATCCGCTACGCGATCTCCAAGGGGGTGGTGCTGGTGGCCGCCGCGGGCAATGACGGGGCCCGCCGCCCGGGCCACGCGGCGTCGGCCCCCTACTCCTATCCCGCGGCCTTCCCCGGGGTGGTGTCGGTGGGGGCGACGGACCGGCGGCTGCGGCGGGCGACGTTCTCCAACTGGAACTCGTCGGTGCTGGTGTCCGCTCCCGGGGTCGACATCATGGGGGCCGGGCCCGGTGACGAATACTGGGTGGGCAGGGGGACGTCGCAGGCCACGGCGCTGGTCTCCGGGGTTGCCGCCCTCATTAAGGCAAAATTTCCGGAAATGTCGCCCGCGCTCGTCGCGCAGGCCATGACCGCCAGCGCCACCGACCGCCCACCCGGCGGCTACGACACGGGCACCGGGTTCGGCGTGGTCAACGCGGCCAGGGCGCTGACCGAGGCGGCCCGGCTGGCCGGGCACACCGAGCGCGCGCGGGGCAGGCAGGCGCAGGATCCGTCGGCTCCGGTCGGCGGCGGCTCCGCGGGCCCGATCAGGGTCGTGGTCAGGGACCAGACCCGGGTCACGGTCTACGGCACGATCGCCGTGGCGGCCGGCACCGGGGCGCTGGCATCCTTGATGTTGATATATGTCCTGGTCAGGCGCGTACGCCGCGCCCAGGGTCCTCAAGACGCATGATCTGCGTATCTAGGGGGACGAAATAGACACGAGCCGAGCCTGGGAACGAGGCGGTGGTGAAGGCACGTAGGACCACCTCAGGGCTGCCACGCGGCACCGGAGCCACACCGGGACGGAGAAATCCACTCGGTGCGCCCGCGGGCCGCGGTTCGCGTGTGCGCGCCTGGCCTGCGGCCTCCTCCCGCCGCGGCGCGGCCGTCCGCGAACGCGCGGAGGCGGCGGCGCTCCAGCAGGGCGTCCGCTACCGCCGCTGGTTCGTGCTGCTGGTGGTGGCCGCGCTGGCCATGTCGGCGCTCGTCGTGCTGGTCGGCATCGCCGGTCTGGTCGCCGAGACCAGGTCGAGGCCGCTGACCGGGGCCGAGCAGAACCGCTACAAGCAGGAGGAGATCGCCCGGCGCTGGCAGACGTGGCCGGCGACGGGAGTCTTCCCCGAAGAGGTGAAGTACGTCGGGCTCGACCGGGCCCAGCAGTACGCCAGGCGCGTCGGCATCGCCCCCGAGACCGCGTGCCGCGACGCCGTGGACACCTCGGTGGGCGGCATCCTCGGCGACCACGGTTGCGTCACCATGCTCCGGGCCACCTACGTCGACCAGACGTCGACGTTCGTCTTCACGGTCGGGGTGGCCGTGCTGAAGGACGAGGACTCCAGGCTCTCGGCCACCGAGCAGCTCAGCCAGGACGACCGGGTCGGCGTGCTGCCCGTCGCCTTCCCCGGCACGGTGACCGAGCGCTTCGGCAACAGCCAGCGACAGCGCACCGGCTGGGTCGGCGCCGGGCCGTACATCGTCTTCTCCACCGGAGGCTACGCCGACGGGCGCACCCGGGCCGCCGTCCCACAGGAGGAGATCCTGCACAGCGAGCTCTGGCCGGCGGCCAAGTCGATCGGCAACCAGATCGCCTACTTCCTCGCGGATCCGCCCAAGGTCCCGCCGTGCACCCAGGGGAACGTGTGCTGACCGTCGTCGCGCGCGCGCTGACCGCCGTGACCTTCCTGCTGCCCGGGCCCGCGATCGACGAGCCCGTACGCGAGCGGCAGCAGTGGGTCCTCGACGCGCTCAACGTCGAGCAGGCGTGGACCGTCACCAAGGGCGCGGGCGTCACCGTGGCCGTGATCGACAGTGGCGTCGACGCCGAGGTCAGTGAGTTGCGTGGCCGGGTGACCCTCGGCCCCGACATGAGCTCGGCCTCCCTCGACCGCGAGGTGCGGCCCGGCAGGCACGGCACCGCCATGGCCGGGCTCGTGGCCGGCTCCGGCGCCGGCAAGGGGCTGGTCGGCGTCGCGCCCGAGTCGCGCATCCTGTCGTTGCCCGTGGCCGTGACCGAGGATCCGCCGGTCGACAGCCTCGACCCCCCGAGGGAGGAGGAGGGCGCGCCGGAGAGCCCGCTGGCCCGGGCCCTCCGCTACGCCGCCAACCACGGCGCCCAGGTCGTCACCATGTCCATCGGGACGTACGGACCGGTCAGGTCCGAGCGGGAGGCGGTCTCCTACGCGCTGAGCAAGGGCGTCGTCCTGGTCGCCGCCGTGGGCAACGACGGGCAGACCGGCTACGCCAAGGAGAAGGGCACCTCCTACTGGAGCTTCCCCGCCGGCTATCCCGGGGTCATCGGAGTGGCGGCCGTCGACAGACAGGGCCGGGGCGCCGCGTTCAGCAGCGACAACCTGTCCGTGCTCGTCGCGGCGCCCGGAGTGGACGTCCCGGTCGTCAGGCGCTCCGGCGGCTACGAGCTGGCCAAGGGCACCAGCCCGGCGGGCGCGCTGGTGGCGGGCGTCGCCGCGCTGATCAAGTCGCGCCACCCGGCCATGCCGCCCGAGCAGGTCGCGCAGGCGCTGATCGACGGCGCCCGGGGTCGTCCGGCGGCCGGATACGACGACAAGACCGGGTTCGGCGTGGTCGACGCGGGCGCGGCGCTCAATGCCGCCGCGAAGCTCGCCGGCGTCAGATCCGAGGTGGCCGTCCCCGGAAACCTGCACTTCGGAGTGGGTAAGGAGTCACCGCCGCTGTCACAGCCGGGCCCCGATCCCTGGCGGCTCTGGCTGTACGGCGGAGGTGTGCTGCTCGCGCTGGTGATCTTCTCCGGGGCCATCATCGTCCTCAATCAGCGCAAAGGTTGAAAGATCCGCTATGGTCGCGCCTCATGGGATACGAGCTCCGCGTGGTTCGGGAGGCACCGATCGCCTTCCCTGACCTCGCGAAGGCGATCTCGCCGGCCGGATTCGAGCTGCGCGAGACGCACGAGATCGTCGCCAGGCATGGCGGCGGCACACACGCCGTGGGGCGCTGGCAGGGCCAGTTGATCGGCGAGCCCGGCTCCGACTGGCAGGTGGCCCAGCTCGTCAGGCTGGCCACCCTGCTCAGCGCCAGGCTCGTCGGCGAGGACGGCGAGATCTACGCGCTGCGCGACGGCGTCCTCGAGGTGCTGGCCGACGGCACCGCGATGGAGATGGGCAAGTTCGACGAGATCATCGAGGCCGGCCCGGCCGAATGGCGCCCGTGAACCCCTACGCCGAGCGCGTGCTCGAGGTGGTGGAGTCCATCCCCCCGGGCATGGTGATGTCCTACGGCGACATCGCCGAGTATCTCGGCGAAGGCGGCCCCCGGCAGGTGGGCCGGGTCATGTCGACGTGGGGCGGCGGGGTCCCCTGGTGGCGGGTCGTCCACGCCGACGGCACGGGCGCCCCTGACCACGAGCGACGCTGCCTGGCCCACTGGACGGACGAAGGAACCCCGCTCCGCGGCGACCGCGTCGACATGCGGCGGGCCCGGTGGGGCGGGCGTTCAGCGGATTCTCAGGAAAGCGTTTAACCTGCAGGTTTGTCCGCTTAGCGGATCCATGGCAGATGACTCCCCTTAGCATGGGCTGAACAGTGATGGCGGTCCGAAAGGCGGTCCCCCCAATGGCCACCGGCGTTACAGCCCAGAGCCAGGGCGGCGAGCAGGCCGCCGACCGCCTGAAGGCTGTCCAGGACCTCTGCGACCGCGGCGAGCCCCTCGACGCGGTCATGCGGGCCGTGGGCCCAGGCGGTCGCGACGCGGCGTTCGACAGCGAGGTGCTCAGCGGGCCGCTGGGCGCCCGGATGGACCTCGCGGTCAAGCGCGGCGTCCCGCGCAGGCGCGAGCTCCTCACGCTGGTCCGCCCCTACCTGGCGGCCGTCGACCCCGGCGTCAAGCGCGAGCTGCCCGTCGCCCGCCGGCTCATCTGCCATCTGATCGAGCACCGGCCCGACGCCGAGCTGGTCGAGGGCGACACGCTGACCAAGGTCGTGGCGGCCGCGGCCGAGCCGTCCAGGCGGATCCGCAAGGGCCTGCGCTGGTACGCCGAGCTGCCGTTCCGCGACGAGCTCCCGCCCGCTCTGTTCCGGCTGCGGCGTGCGGACATGGTGCCCGTCACCCACATCGACGACATCCAGTGGATCGACGGCCGGCTGCGCGTCACCGGGTTCGCCTACCTCGCCGGCCTCTCGGTGCGCAGCCGCCGGTTCAACCGGGCGACCGTGGTGCTGCGCGGCCCCCGCTGGCTGCCGCCCGTACGCCTGCGTACCCGCCGCGTGCTCGCCCCCGAGGCCACCCACGGCGCCCGCGAGCCGGGCTGCAACTACGACTGGTCGGGCTTCTCCGCCGACCTCAACCCGTGGGCGCTGCGCTGGCGCGGCGCGCTGCGGGGCCTGGTCTCCGCTGTCCGGCGGCGCATGCGCCACCGGCCCGCGGTGCGCGACGCGACGACCTGGCGGGCCGAGATCGTGTTCTGGAGCCGCGGCGCCCGCGCGACCGGCCTGCTGCGCGGCTCGTCGATCGGCCGGCCCGAGCGGCCCGCCGGGCGCAAGCTGCGGCCGGGGCTGTGGGCCAGGCCGGTCTGGACCTCCGACCGCGCGCTGCAGGTCGTGCTCCAGCCCAACCGCGCCGAGCTGGCCGACGCCGCCGTCCGTGACGACCATCTCGACCTCAAGATCTTTCTGCCCGGCCGTACGGTCACCAAGGGCCACGCCCGCCTCGGCGGGCATCGCATGGCCGCCGAGTTCACCCCCGTGGCCAACGGCACGGAGGTCCTGGTCAGCCTCGCCGTTCCGGCGTTGCTGCAGGAGAAGGACGGACGGCGGCTCTGGGTCGAGCCCAAGGGCGACCCCGCCGCGTCCGTCATGCTCGCCGACTCGGGCGAGATCCGCGCGCCGTCCGGCGACCGCGAGATCACCGTGCTCGGCGACCGCCGCGACCGCGTGATCGTGTCCGCCCACCGCATCCGCCCGGTGATCACCTCGGCGGTCTGGGAGGGCGGGGCACTGGTCCTGCGTGGCCGCTACCCCGACGCCGCCGGGCCGCGCGTCGTCACCCTGCGGCACCGCTCGGGGCTGTGCTACTGGATCCCCATGGACCGCTCGGGCGACGAGTTCTCCGTGCGGCTCACGCCCTCGACCATGGACCGCTTCGGCGAGGCGGTGCCGTTGTCGTCCGGCACCTGGAACATGTCCATCCGCCACCCGTCGGGCGAGATCGTCCCGCTGCGCATGGACCACTCCGCGCTGCCCGGCCTCGACGAGGACCCGCGCACACTCGACGGCCGCGTCTACCGCATGGTGTCGACCCGCTTCGACGTGCCGGTGGTCACGGTCGAAGAAGACCGTCCGGCGGGCGAGAAGGGCGTGGCCGGCACCCATGTGCTGCGCCGCGTCTTCTACCCCGCGCAGCGCGCGGAGCCGCTCAACGACGCCACCGTCTACGTGGTCAACGACGGGCGCCTGTACGCCGACAGCGTCCGGGCCGTCTACGAGGAGCGGCTGCGCCGGGGTGACGACCGCGAGCACATCTGGATCGTCAAGGACGGCGCGTTCGTCCCGCCGGGCGGCGCGACCGCGGTGCGCGCGGGCAGTCGCGAGCACCACGCCGCGTTGGCCAGGTCCCGCTACATCGTGACCAATTCCTTCCTGCCCGTGTGGTTCCGCTCCCGCGAGGACCAGGTCGTGGTGCAGACGTGGAACGGCACTCCCGTCAAGCACATCGGCAACGACCAGCCCCACATGACCCGCGACCCGCGCCCGCCGGTCTACCACCGGCAGGTGGCCGAGGTGCGCGGCTGGGACGTGCTGCTGTCGCAGTCGCCGTGGGCCACGCCGGTGCTGCGCCGGGCGTTCGGCTACCAGGGCGAGGTGCTGGAGAGCGGGCTGCCGCGCAACGACGTGCTCTCCTCACCCGACCGCGACCGGCTCGCGGCCTCGGTGCGCGAGCGGCTGGGGCTGGCCGAGGGCAAGCGGGTGATCCTCTACGCGCCGACCTGGCGCGACTACGACCGCAAGAACGCGATGGTCAAGCTCGACCTGGCGAAGGCGCGCGAGGCCCTGGGCGGCGACCACGAGCTGCTGGTGCGCGGGCACGCCATGCAGGCGGTGCCAGCGGTCCCCGACATCGCCCGCGACGTCACGACTTATCCGGATATGGCCGATCTGCTGCTCGTGACCGACGTGCTGGTCACGGACTACTCCTCGGTCATGTTCGACTTCGCCGCCACCGGCCGGCCCATCGTCCTCTACGGCTACGACCTGGCGAAGTACGCCTCGAAGCGAGGGCTCTACATCGACCTGCCGGAGATCGCTCCAGGGCCGTTGCTGTCGACCTCGGCCGAGGTGATCGAGGCGTTGCGGTCGATCGACGAGGTGGCGGCGGCCCACTCCGACCGCTACGACGCCTTTCGGGCCACCTTCGCCCCCCGCGACGACGGCAAGGCCACGGCCCGTGTCGTCGACCGCGTCTTCTCCTAGCCGCCCGCCTCAGACCTCCAACGCCGCCCAGTCGATGACGACGGGGATGGGGTTGCTGATCAGTGGGGACTCGCCCGGCTCGTCCTTCATGAAGGTTCCGGTGTGCTTGTACGACCTCGTGGCGCTGTCCAGCCGGTAGCGCTCGATGATCGACACGCCGGTGCGGTCGAGCCGGACGATCCAGTAGTGCGGGATGCCGGCCTTGGCGTACTCGCCCAGTTTGTCGGTCGTGTCCTGAGTCTCTGACCCGGGAGAGACGATCTCCACGACGAGGAGAGCGTGCTCGGCCCGCAGGCGTTCGCCTCGCTCGCGATCGAGGCACCGGTAGAGCACGACGTCCGGCCGCCGGTTCAGCAGGGGCAGATCCCGGAGGCGCAGGTTCACGTCGTTGTTCACCGAGAGGCAGGGGTGGCCCTCGCGCATCGCGGCGTCGGCGTAGCGCTCCAGGAGGTTGGTCAGGCGCCTGCCGGCGGTCTGGTGATCAGGGGTGGGAGCCGCGCAGAAGACCACATAGCCGTCGACGATCTCTATGGCTCTGGCGATCTCCTCGGGTAGCGCCTCGTACTCCTCGGCCGTGACGCGGGACGGTTGGGGGCGGATGTTGAGGAGCCAACTGTCATCTGGCAGAGCTGTCATCGGGCATCTCCCCGGTCAGTGTCCACTCGCGCGCCAAGCCTATGGTCTCCGGCATCGCCTCAGGATGTATCCCGGTCGGGCGTATCCGCCGGTCCGGCCGACATCGAGTGCGGTGCCCTGTCGGTCGCCGCGTTGGCTGGTTCGGGCAAGACGAGGAATAGGCGAACGGTTCGGGGCGGCGTGTCGGCGCGAACTTGGAAATTTGCCCCGATATCGTGGGCGGTTTCGGCGGGGAGAGCGGTCAACTCGGCACGATCTACCCCTGTGGTCTGGTGGAATCTAGTGTTGTGAGTGGTCAGACCTGGCGATTGGTGCGGCGTGGGGGCGGGGGCCCTGTTGAGGCCCCTGTGCTCGATGAGCACCAGCGTGCCGTGGTCCGGCACGGGAGCGGCCCGTTGCTCGTCCTCGCGGGCCCTGGCACCGGCAAGACCACGACCGTGGTCGAGTCCGTGGTCGAGCGCATCGAGCGGCGCGGGGTCGATCCCGAGCGGGTGCTGATCCTCACCTTCGGTCGCAAGGCGGCCGGTGAGCTGCGCGAGCGCGTCACCGGGCGCCTGCGCCGCACGACCAGGACCCCTCTGGCGCTGACCTTCCACAGCTACGCCTACTCCCTGCTCCGGCGTGAGGCGGTGCTCGCCGGGGAGCCGCCGCCGCGCCTGCTCAGCGGCCCCGAGCAGTTGCTGGAGATCCGCCGGCTGCTGCACGGCGAGTTGGAGGACGGGGCGACCGACTGGCCGGTCGCGCTGCGCGAGCCGCTGAAGACGCGCGGGTTCGCCGAGGAGCTGCGTGACTTCCTGTCGCGGGCGTACGAGCGCGGGCTCGACGGTGAGCGCGTGGAGGAGCTGGGCAGGCGGTACGGCAGGGCCGACTGGGCGGCCGCCGGCCGGTTCGCGCTGCGCTATCAGGCCCGGTTCGACCTCGACCCGGAGCCGGCTCTCGACTACGCCGAGCTGATCAGGGCCGCCGCGGCACTGCTGACCGACCCCGACGTGCGTCGCAGGGAACGCGCGGCGCACGACGTGGTCTTCGTGGACGAGTACCAAGACACGGATCCGGCGCAGGAGCTCCTGCTGCGGCAGTTGGCCGGTGACGGGCGTGACCTGGTCGCGGTCGGTGACCCGGACCAGTCGATCTACGGGTTCCGGGGGGCCGACGTGCGCGGGATCCTGAAATTTCCGGAACGGTTCCGCACCCTCGACGGGCGGGACGCCCCGGTCCTGGCCCTGCGCGTCTGCCGGCGCAGCGGGCCCGACCTTCTGGAGGCCTCGCGCCGCATAGCCACCCGCCTCCCCGCGGCCCCCGCCCCCTCACTGGCCGGAGGGCGAAGGACGTACGGGCATCGGGAGTTGGTGCCGGTGGACGACGCCGAGGCCGGTGAGGTGCGGGTGCTGCTGGCCGACAGCACCAGCCAGGAGGCGGCCGTCGTCGCCGACACGCTGCGCCGGGCTCACCTGATCGACGGGGTGCCGTGGCATCGGATGGCGGTGCTCGTGCGATCCGCCACCCGGCAGGTGCCTCTGCTGCGGCGGGCCCTGGTCAGTGCCGGGGTGCCCACGATGGTCGCGGGCGACGAGGTGCCGATCGCGCAGGAGCCCGGCGTACGGCCCCTGCTGACGATGCTCCGGGTGGCGCTCGATCCCGAGGCCCTCGACGAGGGCGTGGCCGAGGAGCTGCTCACCGGCCATCTCGGCGGCACGGACATGATCGGCGTCCGGCGGCTCCGCCGGGCCCTGAAGATCGCCGAGAACGAGGCGACCGGGGGCGCGCCGCCCACCGCCACGTCCGAGGCAAGCCCATCGGACGCGGAGCACGACGCCGTCCCGTCCGCCGCGCCCGCCGCTCCGGAGGACGTCGTGCCGGATGACGGGCAGGTCGCCGAGGACCCTGGTGAGGACGGCGCCGGGCCGCGCTCGTCGAGACCCCGTTCGTCCGGGGAGCTGCTGGTGGCGGCCGTACGAGACGTGCGGGAGCTGACCCGGGTGGAGCCGCACGTCGCGCTGCCCGCCGAGCGGGTGGCCAGGCTGCTGACCACGGCCCAGGAGGCCGTGCGCCGGCAGGGCAGCGCCGAGGACGTGTTGTGGGCCGTCTGGCAGGGCAGCGGCCTGGCCGAGCGGTGGACGGAGCAGAGCCTGGCGGGAGGCGCCAGAGGGGCGCAGGCCGACCGCGACCTCGACGCGGTGGTGGCGCTGTTCGATCACGCGGCGAGGTTCGTGGACCGGATGCCGAAGGCGGGGCCCGAGGTGTTCCTGGACGATCTGGCCGCGCAGGAGATCCCGGGTGACACGCTGGCCGAGCGGGCGCCCGACGGCGACGCGGTGCGGGTGCTGACCGCGCACCGCTCCAAAGGGCTCGAATGGGACGTGGTCGTGGTCGCGGGGGTGCAGGAGGGCGTCTGGCCCGACCTGCGGCTGCGGGGTTCGATGCTGGGAGTCGAGGATCTGGCCGAGGTGGTGGAGGGGGCGCGGCCGAACGCGGCGTCGCTGGCGTCCAAGCTGATGGCCGAGGAGCGCCGGCTGTTCTACGTGGCCGCGACGCGGGCCAGGAAGAGGCTGGTCGTCACGGCGGTCGGTGGCGAGGACACCGACGAGCGGCCGTCCCGGTTCCTGAGCGAGCTGATGCCGGGGGCCGTCGACACGGCCACGGTGGACGACCGGGCACGGTGGCTGAACATGTCGGCCCTCGTCGCCGACCTGCGGAGCGCGGTCACCGACCCCACGAGGCCGGCCACAGTACGGCAGAAGGCGGCCCAGCAGCTCGCCCGGCTGGCCGCCGCCGGAGTTCAGGGCGCGCACCCCGGCGACTGGTACGCCCTCACGACCATGACCGACGACCGCCCGCTGAGCTGGCCGGACGACATCGTCAGGATCTCCCCGTCGGCGGTCGAGAGCTTCAGCAAGTGCGGCCTGCGCTGGCTGCTGGAGACGGCCGTCGGGGCGGCCGGCACCAGCTCCGCCCAGGGGCTCGGCACGGTCATCCACGCGCTCGCCGTGCTGGCCGCGACCGACCTGCCGAACGAGGACCTACTGGGCGAGCGCCTCGACGAGATCTGGAACGAGCTCGACTTCGGCGGCGTGTGGTTCAACCGCAAGCAGCGCCAGGTGGCCGAGCAGATGATCGGCAAGTTCCTGCGCTGGCACAAGGAGAATCCTCGCGAGCTGGTCGCGCTGGAGGAGGCCTTCATCGCGACCGTGAGCGACGGCGTCCAGATCAAGGGCCGGGTCGACCGTGTGGAGCGCGACTCGGAGAACCGAGCGGTGATCATCGACCTCAAGACCGGCGGCGCCAAGCCCAAGGCGGGCGAGCTCGACCGCCATCCCCAGCTCGGCGTCTACCAGCTGGCCGCGCTGCTCGGCGCGTTCGCCAGGCATGGCATGACCGAGCCGGGGGGCGCCGCGCTGGTCCAGCTGGGCAAGGCGGCGGGCAAGAAGGAGGCCGTCGAACAGCGGCAGGGCGCGCTGGCCGACGACGCCGACCCCGGCTGGGCCAGGGACCTGGTCGACACCGTCGCGATCGGCATGTCGGGGCCGTTCTTCCAGGCCAAGGTCAACGACGGCTGCCGCACCTGCGCGGCCAGGGCGAGCTGCCCGGTCAACGACAACGGGGGTCAGGTGTGCTGAGTCCCGCCGAGCTGGCCGCGAAGCTCGGTGTCCTGCCGCCGACCCGTGAGCAGGGCGAGGTCATCGAGGCCCCGCTCGAACCGATGGTCGTCATGGCGGGCGCCGGCTCCGGCAAGAGCGAGACCATGGCCGGCCGGGTGGTCTGGCTGGTCGCCAACGGCCTGGTCAAGCCGGAGAACGTGCTCGGCCTGACGTTCACCCGCAAGGCCGCGGCCGAGCTGGCCACCAGGGTCAGGGAGCGGCTCGCGGGTCTGGCCGAGGCCGGCCTGATGGAGCCGGGGCTGCTCGACGAGGAGCCGACCGTCTCCACCTACCACGCCTACGCGGCCCGGCTGGTGACCGACCACGCGCTGCGTGAGGCGCTGGAGCCGACCATGCGGCTGGTCACGCCGGCCGTCTCGTGGCAGCTGGCGTCGCGGGTGGTGGCCGGGTACGACGGCCCGATGGACCGGATCGAGCTCGGCCCGCCGTCGGTCACCGCGGCCGTGCTGGAGCTCGCCGGCGAGCTGTCCGAGCATCTGCGCACCGCCGCCGACGTGCGGCGGATGGGGCAGTGGCTGGCGGAACGACAGGCCGGGCTCCCGGGCCGCACCACGCTCGCGCAGCGCCGGCCGGGCAGTGTGCAGGCCGCGAGGGAGCAGCTGCTGCCGCTGGTGGAGGCGTACGAACGGCTCAAGCGCGCCAGGGAGGTCATCGACTACGGCGACCAGATGTCGCTGGCCGCCCGGATCGCCGCCAACCACAGGGAGGTCGGCGAGATCGAGCGCTCCAGGTTCGCGGTGGTGCTGCTCGACGAGTACCAGGACACCAGCCACGCCCAGCTGGTGCTGCTCCGGAGCCTGTACGGCAACGGTCACCCCGTCACGGCGGTGGGCGACCCCTGCCAGTCGATCTACGGCTGGCGCGGCGCGTCGGCGGGCAACCTGCGCCGGTTCCCGACCGACTTCCGCACCGGCGCCGGCGATCCGGCTCCGGTGCGTCAGCTCGGCGTCAGCTTCCGCAACGGCGACCGGGTCCTCGACGTGGCCGCCCGGGTCCAGCTGCCGCTGCGCATGGAGGCCCGCGAGGTGCCGGTGCTCGTGCCCGGCCCCAACCGGGTCGACCGCGGCCGCGTCACCTGCGCGTTCCACGAGACGGCCGAGGACGAGGCGCGATGGGTCGCCGACGGCGTCGCGGCGCTCCTCGGCCAGGAGGTCGCGCCCGACGGCCTGCCCTGGGGCGACGGCGAGCGCAAGAAGACCCTGGCCGTGCAGCCGCAGGACGTGGCGATCCTGGCGCGCAAGCGCTCGCAGTTCCCCGCGCTGCGCAGGGCCCTCGAAGAGCGTGACATCCCGGTCGAGGTGGTGGGCCTGGGTGGCCTGCTGACCGTTCCCGAGGTCAACGACATCGTGGCCACGCTGCGGGTGCTCTACGACCCGACGGCGGGTGACGCGCTGGCCAGGCTGCTGGCCGGGCCGCGCTGGCGCATCGGGCCCGCCGACCTCCGGGTGCTCGGCGAGTACGCCCGGGAGTTGACCCGCGAGTCGCGCGGCGGCCACCGGGAGCGGGATCCGCTCGACCAGGTGGTGGCCGACCTGGCCGAGGAGCGCGGCAGCCTGGTCGACGCGCTCGACGAGCTGCCCGACCGGGAGGCGTGGCTGGAGGCGTTCTCGCCGCTGGCCAGGACCCGGCTCGTCACGCTCGCGTACGAGCTGCGTCAGCTCAGGGCGCACACCGGGCAGCCGCTGCCCGACCTGATCACCGAGGTGGAGCGGAGGCTGGGCCTCGACATCGAGGTGGCGGCGCGAGGCGGAACGGTCAGCGCCTTCGCCGCCCGGGCCGATCTCGACGCGTTCCTCGACGCGGCCTCCAGGTTCGCGGGCGACTCCGAGGATCCGACGCTCGGCGCGTTCCTGGCCTACCTGCAGGCGGCGGAGAGCGAGGAGTTCGGGCTGGAGGCGGGCCGGGTCGGTGAGAGCAACAGCGTCAAGCTGATGACCGTCCACGCGTCGAAGGGCCTGGAGTGGCCGGTGGTGGTCGTGCCGGGCCTGTCGCAGCTGGTCAGCTCGAAGGGCACGATCGCGACCGGCAGCGTCTTCCCGGCCACGCCGGTCACCAACAGCCGCTGGACCGAGAACCCCCGCAAGCTGCCCTATCCGCTGCGCGGCGACGTGGGCGACCTGCCCCGGCTGACCGGGCTGACCAAGGAGGAGCTGGCCGCGTTCGACGAGAGCTGCCGCGAGCGCGACCTCATGGAGGAGCGGCGCCTCGCGTACGTCGCCGTGACCAGGGCCCACTACCACCTGATCGCCTCCGGCTACCGCTGGGGCACCGCGTCCAAGCCGCTGGAGCCGTCCGACTTCCTGCTGGAGATCGCCGACACCGCCGACCGGGTGGCCTTCTGGGCGCCCGCCCTGGCCGAGGGCGCGACCAACCCGCTGCTCGCCGAGCCCGCCGCCGCGGTCTGGCCGGTCACGCCGGAGGGGCTGCGGTACGAGTCGGTGCTCGACGGCGCCCGCCTGGTGGAGGACGCCCTCGCGGGCGACCTGGTCCCGGCCGAGGAGGAGCCGCTGCGCTCGTTCGAGGAGGAACGCGTACGGGCCTGGGAACGCGACACCGACCTGCTGCTCCGCGAGCGGGAGCTGCACCGGCGGCGCGGCTCGACGACCGTCGAGCTGCCGTCCAGGCTGACCGTGTCGTCGCTGGTCACGCTGGCGGCCGACGCCCGTGAGCTGGCTCGCAGGATCCGCCGTCCGGTGCCGGTCAAGCCGGCGCCGCTGGCCCGCCGGGGCACCTCGTTCCACAAGTGGCTGGAGTCGCGCTGGGACCAGCAGCGGCTGCTCGACGACTTCGAGCTCCGCGATCTGGACCTGGTCGAGGAGGTCGAGGAGGCCGACGTGCGCCTGGCCGACCTGCAGCGCCTCTTCGAGCAGAGCGAATGGGCCGAACGCCGGCCGCTCGACCTGGAGGTGCCGTTCGAGACCATGATCGCCGATCGGCTGGTGCGGGGCAGGATGGACGCCGTCTTCGAGCTGCCGGACGGGCGCTACGAGGTGGTCGACTGGAAGACCGGCGAGCCGCCGAAGGGCAGGGCGGCAGAGGCCGCCTCGGTGCAGCTGGCGGCCTACCGGCTGGCCTGGTCGCACCTGGCCGGGGTGCCGCTCGACCGGGTGGGCGCGGCCTTCCACTACGTGCGCGCCAACCGGACCGTCCGCCCGGTGGACCTGCTCGACGCCGACGGCCTGGTGGCGCTCATCGAGGCGGTGCCGGTCGGCCCTCAGACGTAGTGGAACGCCGGATGCGGGTGCATCAGGAAGTCGTGGTGGGAGATGTTCCAGGCGTAGGCCCCGGCCATCGCGAAGACCACCGTGTCCCCTACTCGCACTGAAGTCACGATATTTCGGGCGAAGACGTCCTTGGGAGTGCACAGCTGGCCGACCAGCGTGACCGGCTCGTCCGTCACGCCCGGCCCGCCGCCCGTGGGCAGGACGGTGAACGGCTGGTCATGCCCCTTGGTGACCGGTGTGCGCAGATGATGGGTGCCGCCCAGCAGGACGGCGTACGCCTGGCCGCGCACCCGCTTCACGTCCACGACCGTGGTCACATAGTGGCCGCAGTAGGCGGTCAGCGCCCGGCCCGGCTCCACCCGCACCCGCTGCCCCGCCCGGCGCAGCTTGGCCAGGCCCGCGCCGTAGCCGGCCCAGTCGAACCTCTCGTCCGGGGCCGCGTAGTCCACCGCCATGCCGCCGCCCAGGTTGACCTCGGCGTGGTCGGTGTCCAGCAGCCGCTCGGCCAGGCCCAGCAACCGGTCGGCGTCGAGGCCGCTGGCCAGGTGGGCGTGCAGGCCGCGCAGCCGTACCTGGTCGGTGAAGAGCGGCAGGCACTCCTCGACGCCGGCCTCGTCCATCCCGAACGGCCCGTCCATGGTGAGCGCCGCCCCCTCGACGGGCAGGTCGGGGTTGATCCGCAGCAGCACGTCGGCCTCCCGGCCGGTGGCGAGGAGACGGCGCAGCTCGCCCGGCGACTCGACGTGCAGCCGGTGGCAGGGCAGCCGCAGCTCGGCGTCGGTCTTGCCGGGCCCGCCGAGGGCCAGCGGCATGCCCGGGAAGAGCGCGGCGACGTGCGCGTGCTCGCCGCCCGAGGAGACCTCGAAGCCGTCGACGTGCCGGGCCAGCACGCGCAGCAGCTCGGGGTCCGGGTTGGCCTTGACGGCGTAGTAGAGCTCGATGTCCGGCAGCGCCCACCGTACCGAGGCGGCGTGCTCGTCCAGCGCGGACAGGTCATAGACATAGGCCGGCATACCGGACGTTCGGCGGGCGGCGGTCCGTACTCTCGGGGTGATCATGCGAGCGGGTTGGCGATCGGGACGTACCCGGCGGACCGGTCGGCCGCCCTGGCCCAGCGGACACTCAGGTTGGCCTTGGCGGGCAGCGGGTCGCCGGCCAGCAGATTGGACAGGGGGAGTGGCCAGCCGAGGTCGGCGGCGTGCCGGGCGAGGATCTCGCGGGCCGCCCGCCACAGCTCGCGCAGCATCTCGTCGCCGTGCGGCGCGGCGAGCGTGGCGGCGATCTCGGTGAGGTGGTTGACCAGCAGGCAGTAGACCACCCGGTCCCAGCCGCGCTCGGCGTCGTAGGTCAGCGCCTGCGCCACCCGCGACGGCACGCCGCCGAGGTCGTGGTGGCCCGAGACCAGCTTGGTGCCCTCCAGGTCGCGGAACACCGCCTCGACGGGCAGGCCCGTGCCGTCGTCGAGGCCCACGAGGACGTTCTGCAGGTGGGGCTCCAGGATCACGCCGTGCGCGAAGTACAGCTCCAGCACCGGCAGCGCCACCACCGACACGTACGCCGTCCACCAGGCGAGCGGGTCGCGGGCCGACGCGCGGAGGGCCAGCGCCGCGGCCACGACGGGCACGACGCCCGCCGAGCACACGGACCACGGGCTGGCCCGGACGATCACGCCCAGTCCTTCGAGCAGCCGGGTGCCGAGCGCTGCCGAGCGGTAGCCGGGCTCGGGCAGCCATCGCGTGCCCGGCAGCCTGGCCGACACCTCGTCGAACACCGGGCCCAGCCGCGAGGTCAGCTCCACCGCCCCGGCCAGTTCGTACCAGGCGTTCTTCCGTACGCAGTTGGTGATGCGGACGTCCAGGCTGAACTTCAGGCACGCCTCCGCCCGCGCGGCGTAGACCGTGCGGACCGACGAGGTGGGCACCACGTCCGGCCCCGGGCCCAGATCGACCAGCTCCGCGCCGAGCGCCGGGCGCAACAGGTCGAGCTGCCACGGATGCGCCGGGAGCAGCCGGTAGCCGGACGGCGCCTCGCCCAACGCGTCGAGCGCCGACGGGTCCCCCTCCTGCGCGAGCACGTCCTCGCGCACCCCGAGCAGCCGCACCGGGAACTCCGCGTGCGCCTCGGGCGCGTAACGCAGCCAGTCGTGCTCGTCACCCCCGCGCGCCTTCGGGGTGGGGTGGAACGGGTGCCCGTAGACGAGCGCCTGCTCCGACTCCAGCCACGGGTCGGCGGGCGGCTCGGCCCCGGCCCGCGCCGCGAGGATCGCGGCCACCGCCGCCCTGCTGGCCGCCACCTGCCGGGCGAACTCCCCGTTGCGGGCCGCGGGCACCCCGCCCGACAGCTCGGCCTCGGCGAGGCGTACCAGCTCGTCGGAGGTCAGCGGCCGCCAGGCGCCGTTGTCGAGGCGCTCGGCCGGCCCGTCGAATCGCAGCGCCGCGCCGCCGTGCGTGCGGACGCGCAGCAGCCGCTCCGCCACTCTCAGCAGAAGGTACGGCGGAGCGGGCCAGACCAGCCCGCGAGGGCCGGCCACCTCCCGCACGCAGCAGCGGAGCAGGGCCGCCAGCGTCGCCTCCTCGGCCAGCGTGGCGGGCGCGTCGAGGACCAGACCGTGCATTCAAGCTCTCCTCAGGTAGTTGGGCCCGCTGGTGCCGTAGAACTTGTTGACGTCACGCGCCCCGGACCGTTCCTTGGCCACGAGGGTCCCGGCGGTGATCATGGACTTGCCGGTGAGCCTGGCCGCGTCGAGGGTCCTGGCCCGGAGCAACCTGGCCATGGGGTCGCCACGGTGCTCGTCGAGCGCTTCGGCGAGGGTGGCGCGCAGCAGGGCGGCGGCCCGCCGGTGGGGCAGCGCGCCGAAGACGACCGCCGCGGCCGCCAGGTGCAGGGTGATGGTCACGAACACGTCGGCCAGCGCGTGGGGGTCGTCGGTCAGCATCCGCCGGTCGGTGAAGTCCGGCGGCTCGACCCCCGCCGCGGCCAGCCGGGCGGGGGAGGCGAGCAGCCCGTCGTTGTCCTTGACCAGCAGGCGCATGCGGCCTTCGTGGAGGACCAGCGCCAGGTTCTGCTGGTGCGCCTCCAGGGCCACGCCGTAACGCACGAACAACCGTACGTGCCAGCGCAGCAGGAGACGCAGGTAGGCGGGGAGCACGTCGCCCAGCTCGGCCCGCACGCCGGGCACGTTGAGCGCCGCCACCGGCACGATCCTCCCCTCGGGCAGCCGGCGCACCATCCAGGCGAGGTACTCGTGGCCGGCGTGCGCGTAGGTCTGCTCGTCGGCCACCAGCACGTCGCGATCGGCCAGCCGGCGCAGCAGGAGCTCCGCCCTCGCGCCGTCCTCGAGCGTGCCGGCCTTGATGGAGCGGCGGTTGCGCGCGCCGAGAGTGCTGGTGGGCAGAGGCAGCTTGAGATGGGTACGGGGGCCGACCTCCACGGTCCGCATCGACAGCGTCGGCCGTACGGTGAGCCGGGCCTCGTCCAGCACCCGCACCCCGCTGATCTTCCGCACCTCGTCCACGGCCAGGGGATGCACCGGGAACAGCACCCCGTCGGCGGCGAGGCCCGGCGCCACGTCGGGCGGAAGTTCGGTGGCCGAACCCGGCGCCAGCGCCGCCCGCGGCACCACGGCCCACCTCAGCTCGAACGAGGGCGCGAACTCCGGCGCGTACGCGACCAGCTCCGCCGCCGACAGCCCGAGCCGGGCCCGGGACGTCGGGTAGACGGGATGGTCCACGAAGGCGGCCAGCGACTCGTAGGACGGCCGCGTCGCCAGCACCGAGGCGAGCCGCTCGTCGTGCAGTCGTGAGGCGGCCAGCGCCTGCGCGCACTCCTCGGAGAACGCGGCCACCCCTTCAGAGTCCGCCGGATCGGCCACCTCGGCCAGGGTGTCGAGCACCTCGCCCAGCCGCAGCCGCTCCTCCGGCGCCACCACGAAGTCCTGGAACAGCAGGCCCGGCGCCAGCCGCACCGTCCGTCCGCCGGTCAGCGTCATCCGGACGCCCTCCCGGCTCCGGCTCACGCGCGACGACAGCCCGCCATAGTCCTCCCGCAGCAGCGCGTCGAGCACGCGTGCCGCGAGACGGGACTCGCGCTCGTTCACCCGACCACCCAGGGCCGGGCCGCCCGGTAGGCGCCCACGGCCGCCTCGACCCGCGCCCGGTCGGGCCCCACGGCTCGGATCACGCCCAGATAATCGCGGTTGGTGTGGGTCTGCCGGACGACGTCGCCCACGGACCGGAGCGGCCGGTGCCACAGCCGGACGTCGCCTGACTCCACCGACTCCGCGCCGGGCGCCGACGTGATCGTTCCGGACCGGTCGGCGACCAGGCTGACCGCGCTGCCGTACCGGGAGATCTCCGGCACGGCGGGCACCGGCTCGCCGAGGTGCACCCGCAGGATCCACTCGAACAGCGGCACGCCGAGCACGTCGGCCAGCAGGAAGTCGCAGTGGTCGCCGATCACGCGATAGTTGACCTCGACGATGCGCGGCCCGCCGGGCGTGAGGACGTATTCGGTGTGGCAGGCGCCGAAGCCGACGCCGAGCGCCCGCAGCGCGGCCAGCACATGCTCGCGGGGCCCTCCAGGCGCCCAGTCGAGCCGCTCCTCGACGAAGTGGGGCGGCGGCCCCAGCGTGGTCTCGAACCCGCCCAGCACCCGCAGCTCGGTGCCGTCGCCGAGGGTTTCGAGGGTGCGCAGCGGCCCCTCCAGGTACTCCTCCACGACCAGCGCCTCACCGGGGCGCCGCCTCCTGACCTCGGCCACCGCGCCGGCCAGGTCACTCTCGACCAGCATCACGTCCTCGCTGGCCACCCCCTCGCGCGGCTTGACGACCAGCGGGTAGGGGAGGCCGCCGGGCACCGGGTCACCGGGCGCCAGTCGTACCGAGCGGACCTGTTCGACGCCCGCCTCGGCGAGCCGGCGACGGGTCAGGAACTTGTTCTTGGCGGCCAGGCAGGCCCGCCAGTCCTTGCCGGGCAGCCCGAAGTAGTCGGCGGCCAGCGCGGTCTCGGCCTGCAGATGGTCGGAGTTGGTGAAGATCGCGTCGGGCCGGCCGAGACCGGCGATCACGTCGATGACCGCCCGGGGGTCGCGAACGTCGCAGGCCACGCCGTCGGGATGCCGGTCGGGCCGGTCGGTCAGCATGGTCACCTGGCAGCCCAGGGCCCGCGCGGCGGGCAGGAACCCGTCGGTCACCGAATCGGTCGGCTTGATCGCGGTCATGTAGAGCCGCAACGCGTGACACCCCCGGGTGATCAGGTAAGGCTAACCTAACCGGATGATCCTAACTCGCGAGAGATCACCTCGCCGCCCGGATACCGTAACCGGTGGCTAACTCTGAGGTCATAGGATGGCATGTGATTTGGGAAGGCGGGCCCGTGGACACCAGGGCGGCAGAGCAGCTCATCGGACCACTGCTCCTCGCGCGCGGCACCATCGACAGATCGGCCGCGCTGCGGGCCGACGGCGCATGGCTGGAGCGGGTGTGGGCCCAGCCGACGACCAGGGTCCTGGTCGTCCACGACGGTCAAACGCTGGTCAGACGGGTCGGCGACGAGGTGCGGGCGGTGCTGTTCACCACCGAGGAGGCGCCGCCGGGCGAGCGCTACCTCCTGGGCGCCGACGGCGACGTCGTCTACTTCGCGGTGGCCGCGCCGCTGCCGGGCGGGCCGGCCGCCGACGCCAACGGCCGCGTGACGGTGCCGCTGAGCCTGCGTGACACGCCCGACGGCGCGACGGTCCCCGCGGGTCTGCGCCAGGCGGGCGGGCTGCTGGGCGACCGTGACGCGGGGCTCCTGGTCTACGCGGTGGCGCTGGACGCCTGGCACTCCACCCACGAGTTCTGCCCGCGCTGCGGCGGCCCTACGAACGTGATGGCGGGCGGCCACATCCGGGTCTGCCCACGCGACTCCAGCCAGCACTTCCCGCGCGTCGACCCCGCGGTGATCATGCTGATCCGCGACGAGCGCGACCGCTGCCTGCTGGCCCGAGGCCCCCAGTGGCCGGAGGGGCGCCTGTCGATCCTGGCCGGGTTCGTCGAGCCGGGTGAGTCGCTGGAGCACGCCGTGGTGAGGGAGGTCGCCGAGGAGGTCGGCATCACCGTCGTCAACCCGCGCTACCTCGGCAGCCAGCCTTGGCCCTTCCCGCGCAGTCTCATGCTCGGCTTCTTCGCCGACGCCCTGACGACGACGCTCACCCCCGACGCCCATGAGATCGCCGAGGCCCGCTGGTTCTCCCGGGAGGAGCTGTCCGACGCGCTGCGCTCGGGAGAGATCCGGCTGCCGCCCGCGGTCTCGATCGCCCGTCGGCTGATCGAGACCTGGTACGGCGGCCCCCTGGCCGGAGACTGGTGATCCGATGTCACTTACCGTAAATTCGAAGACACCTTCGGTAGCGAAAGCGGTAAACTCATGCCCATGAACGAGTCTCACATCGTCGAGATCCTGGATCTCGAGCGTCAGAAGCTGGCGATCCAGCACGCGGCCATCGAAGTGCTGATGGACGACAAGATCAAGGCCTCGGAGAGGCGGGTCATCGACGCCGTGACGGGCGCCATCACCAACGCCGTGGTCGAGCTCAAGGGCGACATCATCGACGTCCGCAACGAGCTCAAGCGAGACATCGGCAATGTCCGCACCGAGCTCAAGGCCGAGATCAGCAGTGTCCGCACCGAGCTCAAGACCGAGATCGGCAATGTCCGCACCGAGCTCAAGTCCGACATCAGCGATCTGCGGATCGAGCTCAAGGGCGACATCGCGCGTCTGGAGCAGAAGCTCGACAGTCACGTCCACTGAGATGAGGACCTGAGTGACTCAAGCACCCAGGTCCTCGTGGGCATAGTAAACCAACCGACAGAGCCTCCGGCGGGAAGCCGGAGGCTTCTCGTTGGTCGTCAGGCCGCTTCGAGCAGAGCCTTGACCTCACGGGCGGAGGGATTGGTACGCACCACGCGGCCCCGAGGGGTCTCGATCACCACGGTCGGCACCACCTGGTTGCCGTTGTTGACGCTCATCACGAACTGAGCCGCGTCCGGGTCGCGTTCGATGTCGATCTCGTCGAAGCTGATCCCCTCACGGGTCAGCTGCGACTTCAGCCGCTTACATGGGCCGCACCAGGTGGTGCTGTAGACCGTGAGCGCCATGTCGGTGGATCCCTCCAAAGGACAACGGAAACAGGCGCTCGGTGCAACAACGGGGAGCTGCCCGGTAATCCCTAGCCGATGCGGTCGGCTATCCACCGCTGCACGCGCTCGGTCACGCCCTCCTCGCGGTAGAGGGCCGAGCTGTGCGCCACGCCGGGCGTCGTGATGATCGTCACTGGCACGCCGACCTGCCCGAGCATCTCCTTGAGCACCTGGCTGTGCGTGGCCGGGACGAACTCGTCCTGCGAATGGATGGTCAGCATCGGCGCGTCCTTGCGGCTGGCGTGCCAGGCGATCTCCATGCTGGCCCAGATCCGCGAGCACTTGCCCTTGGGGGCGCAGCCGCCGGCCAGCTTGATCGCGGACGTGCGGAGCTTGCGCTTGTAGGGATCGGTGCTGGCGGCGCCGTCGGAGTAGGCGCGCAGGGGAGAGACGATCGGCGACAGGCCGACGACGCCCTTGAGCCCGCTGAGGCCGTTGCCGTAGGTGCCGACGGCGCCCGCGATGTGCCCGCCCGCGGAGAATCCCACCACCACGTAGTTCTTGGGATCGAACGACCAGCGCTCGGCGTGCTTGCGGGCCGTCGCGATCGCGGCGAGGGCGTCGGTGCGTTGCGCGGGCCAGGCGGCCTGGCTGGTGAGCCGGTAGTTGATGTTGAAGACGGTGTAGCCCAGCTCGGCGTAGCCGCGGGCGATCTGGCTCATGCCCTTCTTGTCGCCGCTGGACCACCAGCCGCCGTGGATGAGGAAGACGCCGGGGCGCTGGGTGCCGTCGGAGGTCCACCAGACGTCCATGTCCTGGCGGCGCTGCGAGGCGTAGGAGACGGTCTCGAACGACAGGCCGCCCAGTCCGTATGGGTCGGTGGGGGTCGTGACCTCCGGCCCCGGTGTGGGCCCTGTGGTCGCGTGTGCGGTCACCGGTGTGAGCGCGATGGTTGCGAGCGCCAGCGCGCCGGCGAAAACCGCAAATCGCACAGCCTTGCCTTTCCCGATGGACATGGTCGGGCCCCATTGTGAAGGAAGTGACCGGTTCTCGCATCTTGGCGACCGGAACGGGCACCGGGCGGCATGTTGCCAGAATGGAGCACCGCACCGCCACCGGCTGGGAGGATTGACAGGTGAGCGACGTGAACGACGTGCTGGCCGGGCTCGACCCGGAGCAGCGCGAGGTGGCCGAGGCCGTGCGCGGGCCGGTGTGCGTTCTCGCGGGCGCCGGCACCGGCAAGACCAGGGCCATCACCCACCGCATCGCCCACGCGGTGCGCAGTGGCGTCGTCGACGCGCCGAGCGTGCTCGCCGTGACGTTCACCACGCGGGCGGCGGGGGAGCTCAGGCAGCGGTTGCGCGCTCTGGGCGCTCCGGGGGTGCAGGCGCGCACGTTCCACGCGGCCGCGCTGCGGCAGCTCACCTACTTCTGGCCGCGGGTGATCGGCGGCGAGGCGCCCTCGGTGATCGAGTCCAAGTTGCCGGTGCTGGTGGAGGCCTGCCGCCGGATCCGGAAAAATCCGGATCGGTCCGAGCTGCGGGACATCGCGGCCGAGGTGGAGTGGGCCAAGGTCACCCAGATAGGTCCGGAGGACTACGTCGCGGCCGCGGGCAAGCATCACCGCACGCCTCCGGTGCCCGCCGATCAGGTGGCCGTCCTCTATGAGGCGTACGAGCAGATCAGGCGTGAGCGGCACCTGGTCGACTTCGAGACGATCCTGGAGCTGACCGCCGCGGTGATGACCGAGCACCAGGAGGTGGCGACGCAGATCCGCCGGCAATACCGCTACTTCGTGGTCGACGAGTACCAAGACGTCAACCCGCTGCAGAAGCTCCTGCTCGACACCTGGCTCGGCGGCCGCGACGACCTGTGCGTGGTCGGCGACCCCAACCAGACCATCTACTCCTTCACCGGCGCCACCCCGCGCTACCTGACCGGCTTCGCCGTCGAGCACCCCGACGCCGCCGTGATCCAGCTGGTCCGCGACTACCGCTCCACCCCCCAGGTGGTCGACCTCGCCAACCTGGTCATCGCCAAGGGCAGGTCCCCCCACCGGCTGCGGCTCGTCGCCCAGCGGCCCGACGGGCCGAGGCCCGTCTTCCACGACTACGACGACGAGCCGGCCGAGGCCGCCGGGGTCGCCCGCGCCATCCGCAAGCTGCTCGACCGGGGCGTCGCCTCGCGCGAGATCGCCATCCTGTTCCGCACCAACTCGCAGTCCGAGGCGTACGAGTCGGCCCTGGCCAAGGCCGAGATCCCCTACGTGCTGCGGGGTGCCGAACGCTTCTTCGAGCGGCCCGAGGTGCGCCAGGCGGTCGTCCTGCTGCGCGGCGCCGCCAGGTCCGCGTCGGGCGAGCCGCTGGCCTCGGAGGTCCACCACATCCTGGCCGGAGTCGGCCTCACCCCGCAGCCGCCCGGCGGTGGCAAGGCGCGCGAGAAGTGGGAGTCGCTGAAGGCGCTGGCCGATCTCGCCGAGGACATGGCGGCCGAGGGGGCCGAGCTGCCGGAGTTCGTCACCGAGTTGGAGCGCCGCGCGTCCGAGCAGCACGCGCCGCCGGTCGAGGGCGTCACGCTGGCCTCGCTGCACGCCGCCAAGGGCCTGGAGTGGGACGCAGTCTTCCTGGTCGGTCTCACCGACGGCATGATCCCGATCATCTACGCCGAGACGCCCGAGCAGATCGAGGAGGAGCGCCGCCTCCTCTACGTCGGCATCACCCGGGCCCGCGAGCACCTGTCGCTGTCGTGGGCGCTGGCCCGCTCGCCCGGGGGGCGCAAGAGCCGTCGGCCGTCCAGGTTTCTCGACGGCCTCACCGGTCGCGCCTCCGCCCCGCCCCGAGCCGCCTCGGCCACCCGCGAACGTCGCCAGGTCGCGGCGCCGGTGAGCTGCCGGGTGTGCGCCAAGACTCTGTCGGCGGCCGCGGAGCAGAAGCTGGGGCGGTGCGCCACCTGCCCGGCCGACTACGACGAGGCGCTGCTCGAGAGCCTGAAGGCGTGGCGCTCCGCGACAGCCAAGGAGGCCAAGGTCCCGCCGTACGTCGTCTTCACGGATGTGACGTTGCAGGCGATCGCCGAGCGGGTGCCGGTCAGCGAGCAGGAGTTGCTCTCGATCGCGGGCATCGGCCGGGTCAAGGTCGACCGCTACGGCGAGGCCGTCCTGGGGCTCTGCCGCTCGGCCGGCGGCTGACGGGCGTCGTAACTGCGCCGAAATGAAGGCCCGCCATCATACGGTGGGCGGGTTTGGTGTGTCATGAGCAACAAGTCAGACTTGCCGGTAGACGGTACTCACGAGGGGGATTCGTGAACGAGGCGCTGAAAGAGCTCATCGATCTGCTCGACCTGGAGCAGATCGAGCTCGACATCTTCCGCGGTCGCAGCCCGGAGGAGCGCATCCAGCGGGTGTTCGGGGGACAGGTGGCCGCGCAGGCGCTGGTCGCGGCCGGCCGTACGGTGCCGGATGACCGGACCGTGCACTCGCTGCACGCCTACTTCATCAGGCCCGGCGACCCGTCCATCCCGATCGTCTACAACGTCGAGCGACTGCGTGACGGGCGGTCGTTCAACACCCGCCGCATCATGGCCATCCAGCACGGCAAGGCGATCTTCATGATGTCCGCCTCGTTCCACATCTTCGAGGAGGGGGTGGAGCATCAGGCGTCCGTGATGCCGGTGGTGCCCGAGGCCGAGACGCTGCCGATGTTCCAGGACCAGATGATCGGGCTGGTCGGCGACGCGCCCGAATACCGCGACTGGCTGTCGCGGCCGCGGCCGGTCGACGCCCGCTACGCCTCTCCGCTGACCTGGGAGGCCTACCAGAATCCCGCCCTGAAGAGCGCTCAGACCAACGTGTGGTTCCGCTACCATGCCGAGCTGCCCGACGACCCGCTGCTGCACGTGGTGCTGGCCGCCTACGCGTCCGACTTCACGCTGGTCGACACGATCATGCTGGCCCATGGCATGGCGTTCGGCGCCTCCGACGTGCAGGGGTCCTCGCTCGACCACGCCATGTGGTTCCACCGGCCGTTCAGGGCCGATGACTGGCTGCTCTACGCTCAGGAGTCGCCGTGGGCGGGCGCGGGCCGTGGGCTCGCACGGGGTGAGATGTTCACCGCGTCGGGTGAGCTTGTCGTCTCGGTCGTCCAGGAGGCCTTGATCCGTACAACAAGGTCACAAAATCGCAGGTAGAAAATGTGTTGCCGGTTCCCGGTTTCCCGGTTTAGGGTCATGGTCATGCAAGTCGGACGGTCCTGTCCGACTGTCCCAGAGCGGAGGTGAGTCCCAGTGATCAGCATCCAGATGTCGGCCACGCCGTGGCTCACGTTCGCATGCCGTAACTCGGTGAGGCTCGTCGATGGGCCGGCCAGACTGCGGCAGCACGAGTCTGCCCGTAGCCAGGCCGCCGCCTATGCGCTCGCCCACCTGGGCGCCAGCGCTGATGGCGTGCCCGTCTCCGCAGGCGCCAGCCAGCCGACCCAGCAGTTCACCAAGGGTGGAATGCGTGGTCCGCAACCCTGGAGGGATGCTCCGGTCATAACCTGACCGGCACAAGAGCAGCCTCCAGGCCGCGGATCCGCACACAGGATCCGCGGCCTCTTTGTTTTCCGTGATCCCCCCACCACCTACGAGGTGCCCGACCAAGATCAAAGATCGATCAGAAGGAGAACAAGATGGGGGCGAAGACGATCATGGACCTGATCGACGAAGCCAAGATCCCCTGTCGTACCGACCCTGACCTGTGGTTCGCCGAGTCGCCGGAGGACGTCGAGTTCGCCAAGGCGCTCTGCGGCGGTTGCCCGATCCAGAAGGCCTGCCTGGACCGCGCGCTCGAGCGCGAGGAGCCCTGGGGCGTCTGGGGTGGCGAGCTGATCCTCCGGGGCGCCGTCGTACCCCGCAAGCGGCCCAGGGGCCGCCCGCGGAAGCACCCGGTCGCCGCCTGAACACGTACCAACGAACGAGAGAGCAGACAGACAGATGAGCACGAACTTCACCCGAGGCCTCGAACTGCCGTATCTCTACCAAGAACTGGTCAGCGACCGAATACAAACGCTCCACCGCGAAGCGGAGGAGCAACGCCTGATCTCGCGCATCCGACGCGTGCGACGGGCGGAACGCGGAGTGCGGCGGGCGAACGAGCGCCTCAGCCAGGCCCTGAGCCGCGGAGTCTGACGTGAGAGATCCTGCCGCCGGCGCAGGATCTCTCACGGATCCCTTCTGATCGAGCCGGGCGCGACCACCGCGCCCGGCTCTGAGCAGGAAGAACCGGCCCTGGCGGACCGGTGTGACCGGGCGGCCGGCTTCCCGCCGGCCGCCCATGGTCATGGCACGCTCTGGTACGCCGCTCCCACGGCGTGCGTGACGAGCGTGGTGAGCACGTCCTTGACCGAGGCCCGGTTGCGCGCGTCGCACATGACGACCGGGGTGAGCTCGTCCAGGCCGAGCGCTCGCCGTACCTTCGCCGGATCGTGGCGGCGGGCGCCGTCGAAGCAGTTGACCGCCACCACGAACGGCAGGCTGCGCTGCTCGAAGTAGTCGACGGCCGGGAAGCAGTCCTGCAGGCGGCGGGTGTCGGCGATGACGACGGCGCCCAGCGCGCCGAGCGACAGCTCGTCCCACATGAACCAGAACCGATCCTGGCCGGGGGTGCCGAACAGGTAGAGCCAGAGGTCCTCGCGGATGGTGATGCGGCCGAAGTCGAGCGCCACCGTCGTGGTGACCTTGGTCTCGACGCCCGAGATGTCGTCCACGCCCATGCCGCGGTCGCTCAGCAGTTCCTCGGTGTGCAGCGGCCGGATCTCGCTGATCGTGCCCACCAGGGTGGTCTTGCCAGCACCGAAACCGCCCGCCACCAGGATCTTCAGGGCGGTCGCGGCGGCGAGTGACCTCCCCGCGGGCCGGAGGCGGTCAGAGCCTGCGAATTCCATGCAGTACTTCCCTGTAGGTGCGTTCGTCGATCGTCTGGTCGGCGGTCTGGGGCGGGTCGATGGTCACCAGGCCATCGCTCCGCAGGTCGCCGAGCAGCACACGGGTGATGTTGAGCGGCAGGCCGAGCTGCGCGGCCACGTCGGCCACCGGGGTCGGCCTGCGGCAGATGGACAGGATCGTCTGGTGCTCGGGGTTCAGGCCGGCCGGTTCGAACGGCAGCCTGCTCGTTCTCACGATGGCCACCAGGTCGAACGTCTCGCCGGGCGGCCGCGCTCGGCCCCCCGTGAGCCCGAACAGCCTGACCAGTGGCCCGGGATCCTCGTCCGTCACGGTTTCGTGCCGTTCCATACCGGCGCCGGGGCCGCTCCCCTCGGCTGCGTGGACAGGTGCTCACCCACCCGCTTGACGAGCAGTGCCATCTCGTACGTGATCAGCCCCAGCTCGGCGTCACCCGCGGCCAGCACGGCCAGCCGGGCCCCCTGTCCCGCCGCCGTGACGAACAGGAAGCCACCCTCCAGCTCGACGATCGTCTGGCGGACTCCGCCGAGGCCGAAGTGGCGCCCCGCGCCCATGGCCAGGCTGTGGCTGCCGGCCGCGATGGCCGACAGGTGCTCGTTGTCCTCCCTTGTCATCCCCTGCGAGCCGCCCATCGTCAGGCCGTCGGCGGACAGCAGGATCGCGTGCCGTACGCCCGCGACGCGCTGGGTCAGGTCGTCGAGCAGCCAGCTCAGCTCAGTTCTCGGGTCGGCCATGAGGGTCCTTTCCATTCCGCAGGTCGTGGGGCCACTCGGCCTCCTCGCGTCCCTGACGCCAGCCCTGCTGCATGGAGGACATGACGCGGAGGAGTTCCTCCGGGGAACGGGTGGTGACATCGGGTTCGTCCCGTGGCTGCGGCTTTCGTAGTTGCGGTGCGAGGCTGGCCTGTCGTACGCGTACCGGCAGGCCGTCGAGGTCGTCGTCGGTGTCCGGCGGCGACGCGGTGGCCGCCCCGACGGGCGACGGCGAGGGCGGTGGTGGCGAGGCCGGCGGCGGAGCCGCGTTCAGCGTCCGTACGGCGGACGCGGTGCGGAGCGTCCCGGCGGCCGGGGGACCAGATCGGGCAGGGTGGGCAGGGAAGGACCGGCTGGCGTCGAACAGCGAGACCTCGAGCTCCGCGCCGGGGCCGCCGCATTCGGTGATCAGGCTCGACGGCAGCATCACGATCGCCGTGGTGCCGTCGTAGGGCGACGGGCGGAGCACGACCTTGATCCCGTGACGGGCGGCTAGCCGGGACACCACGAAGAGCCCCATCCGGTCGCTGCCCGCCAGGTCGAACTCCGGCGGGGTGGCCAGCAGGGCGTTGAGCTCCTCCAGCGCGGCCGGGTTCAGGCCGAGGCCGCGATCCTCGATCTCGATGGCGAAGCCGTTGGCCGCGGTGAGGCCGCGCACCTGCACCATCGTGTTCGGCGGCGAGAAGACCGCGGCGTTCTCCACCAGTTCGGCGATCAGGTGGATGACGTCGGTCACCGCGCCGCCGACCAGCAGCGGCGCGTGGGGCATCGCCTGCATGCTGACCCTGGTGTAGTCCTCGACCTCCAGCACCGCGCTGCGCACCACGTCGTAGACGGGCACCGGGTCGCGCCAGCGCCGGCCGGGGGCCGCGTCCGACAGGATGATCAGGTTCTCCGCGTGCCGGCGCATGCGGGTGGTGAAGTGGTCGAGCTTGAACAGCCCTTCCAGCGTCTCCGGGTCGTCGACCTTGCGCTCCATCGAGTCGAGCAGGTTGAGCTGGCGATGCAGCAGCGCCTGGTTGCGCCGGGCCAGGTTCAGGAAGACCTGGCCGACGCCCTTGCGCAGGACGGCCTGGCCGACGGCCGCCTCGACCGCGGTGCGCTGCACGGAGGAGAACGCCTGCGCGACCCGATCGACCTCGGCGGTCCGGGCGCGCTCCAGCTCGGGAGTCTCGGCCGGGTCGACGTCCTCGCCCTTGCGTAGTCGTTCGACCAGCTGCGGCAGCCGTACTTCGGCCAGTTCGACGGCCGAGCCCTGCAGCTTCTTCAACTCACCGATCAGGGAACGGCCGAACCGGTAGGACAGCACGATCGACAGCACCACGGCGAGCAGGCCGAGCCCGAGGACCAGCGAGATGCGCAGCAGGCCGGCCGCGACGAGATCCTCGCCCTTCGCCGTCGCGCGGGCCAGGTCCCGGTCGGAGTTGCTCTTCAGCCCGGCGACCGTGGCCTCGGCGTCGCGCTTCCAGGCGCTCGCGGACACCGGCAGCTTGCCGGTCGTCTGCCAGCTGTAGACGGCGTCCTCGGCCGTCAGGAACCGCTGGTAGGCGGGGGTCGCGACGAGCTGTGCGTGCCATTCCCGCAGATCGGGGCCGATGTCACGCTCGGCGTTGGCCAACTGGAGCCGGCGGCTGGTCATCGCCGTGACGAACGCCGCGTGCTCGGGCCGGGTCATCTCGCCACGGGCCAGCGCCGGGGTCAGGATGGCGTTCTCCCTGGCCAGGTACTCGGTGGCGGAGCTGTAGGCGGTCAGCCCGCGCAGCACCCGGTAAGAGGAGATCTCGGTGATCCGCTCCGCTCCGCCGAACTGGCGGTTGGCGACGCTGATCAGCGCGCTCAACTTCTCCGTCGCGGTGAGCGGGGTCATCTGCCCCTCGTCGGTGGCGGAGCGCACCGCGGGCAGCCCCTCCAGCGCGTCGAGGAGCGCCTGCACGGTCTCGGGCTTGGTGCCGACCGGGTGCTCCTCGCTGACGGCCGTGGCCACGTCCCGGATCCGGGACGCCGCGCTGTCCGTGCGCTGCCGCTGCGCCGCGAGTTCCGGGTCGTCCGCGGTACGGCCGGCGCTCACGGCGGTGGCCTGGCGTTCGCGCTGGATCTCGGCGATCAGCGCCCGAGTGGGGACACCGACGACATCCCATTCGCTCCGGCTCTGCGCGAATCCGGAGGTCTCGCTGACCATCGAATAGGCGATGAACCCCCACAAGGCGACCAGCGAGACGAGCGGCACCAAGAGGATCTTGAGGATTTTGGAGCGGATTGGCGGGACGGATCTCATGCGTACTGTCCAATTCCGCGCGTGTGGCTGCGCATGGTCGAACGGCCTGAGTGAGGCAAGAGCTGCCAGTTGTGCACGCTGCGACTAGCGCGTTGTGATTTGTCCCACTATGCCGGGGGGGCTGGCGCGCGACAAGATGGCGCCGCAAAAGTTGGGGTTTCGAGACGGAATCCCCGTGCCCATCGACGTTTCCGACCTCCGCGCCCACCCATGAGAATGCGTCCATGGCCGAGACCGACCCCCGACCTGTCTTGCTCAGAGCCCCTAACAGACGGCTGGGCCTCCGTCGCGTGCGCCGGACACTGGTCGTCCTCGCCTGCCTTGTCGCTCCGGCCCTTGTCGTCATGGTCCCGATGTGGGTCAACGACGCCCGGCTGAACGGCATGATGGAGCGGATCCTCGACCGGCCACCGCTTCCCGACACCATGGTCAGTCGTGTGCAAGGCACCGTCGGTCTGCTTGAGGGCAACGGCAACCACTGTGACTACCTCGTCCGGATCTCCGTCTACACCTCGCTGAGCAGCGCCGAGATCGAGGCCCACTACGGAAGCGCGACGCGCGTCCACGTCGAGGCCCCTGCCAGCGAGGGCTCTGCCAGCGAGGGCTCTGCCGGCGATGTCCCGGCAGGTGAGGCGAAGTCCATGATCCTCGAGTTTCTCGCCACCGACGACGCGGGCTGGGACCTGCGCTGCCACTGACGACACACGAGCAGAGCCTTCCACCGCGCGCCAGAGAGATGTTTCATCGAAGCAGCCGACAGTCATCGACCTTGGAGGCAGGCAGTGGCATTCCAGCTCATAGCGCTCTACAACCATCCCGAGAGCGCCGAGGCTTTCGACAAGCACTACGACGAGACACACGCTCCGCTCGCGGCCCAGTTCCCCGGGCTGCGCTCCTACACGGCCACCCGTCCCGCCGCCACCTCGGGCGAGCGGCCCGCCTACCACCTCGCCGCGGTGCTGACCTTCGACGACGAGGAGTCGTTCAACGCGGCCGTGGGCAGCGACGTGGGCAAGGCGGCCCTGGCCGACCTGGCCAACTTCGCCGGGGCCGGGGTCACGATCCTCACCGGCCCGGCGGACATCGTGCGCTGACCGCACCCCACACTGGAAGCCCTGGTCATGCCACCGTGACCAGGGCTTTCGTGAGGACGGCCGCCTTCTTGGCCGTGAACAGCGGGACGGTGCCGTTGTTGATCGCCCGGAATGGCGCATTCGGTACGATGTGGGGCATGGGGCCGGTGTTGGTGACGTCGCTGACGATGCTCCCGTCGCTCGCCCTGCTGCTGATCGCCTTTCATGACGAATCCGGCACGGTAGACACCCGAAACCGCCTCTCCGGCCTTCGCACCCGCGAAACACTCGCCTCGCCGGAGGCCTGGAACGCCGCCCACACCTGGATGAGGCGCCCGTTGCGGCGACTGGCCGGGGCGCTGGCGGTCGTGATCGGCGCCGCCGTGATCAGCGACACTGCGTTCACGCTGCCCGAAGCGCTGGAATTCGCGATCATCGGCGCCCAGCTCACGATCCTCATCGGCGGTCTCCTGCTCATCTGCCGGCGAGCCAACCGTGTGGCCACGCAGGTCAACCGGCAAGCTTCAAGCAAGACCGACACCTCGGGCACCTAGAAACTGGCAAGGGCCGTGCCGCCCGCGTGACCTGACTCGCGACTGGACCCGGTCACCCGTCTCGGACCCGGTGACTCACCTGGGAAACCGGCGACCCACTGGAACGACAGAAAACCCCCGAACCCGGAGGTTCGAGGGTTTCGATGTCTTGCAACATCACATAGTAGCGGGGGCAGGATTTGAACCTGCGACCTCTGGGTTATGAGCCCAGCGAGCTACCGAACTGCTCCACCCCGCGTCGGTGTGCGTTGTAAGAGTATCGGCCGTGCGGGGTGGGTGCAAACTGATCGGCCGGGGCCGCCCGGCCCACTAAGGGCTGGGCGCCGGTGATGGAGTCGGTGACACGGTGGGAGAGGTGGTCGGCGTGGCCGACGGGCTGACCGAAGGTGACGGGCTGGGCGTGCCGGTCGCCGCGGGCTCGGCGCCGAGGTTGCGCAGCGCCTTCAACGCGTCGTCCAGGCGCTTCTGCGCCTTGCCGTACTCCTCCCAGTTCGGCGGGTTGGCCTTGAGGGCGTTCTGGGCGTCCGCGTAGGCCTTCTCCGCCGTGGTGATGGCCTGTGTCAGCGCCGTGATCTGCTGGTTGGGCTGGGTCTGCTGGTTGGGCTGCGTCTGGGTGGTCTGCTGGTTGGGCTGGGTCTGCTGGTTGGGCTGCGTCTGGGTGGTCTGCTGGGCGTCGCCGAACACCTGCTTCAGAGCGTCTTCCAGCTTGTCACCCGACCCCACCTTGTTGCCGAACGCCACCAGGACGCGCCTGAGGATGGGGTAGGGCTCCTGCCCGGTGCCCGCCTTGGTCTGTACGTAGACGGGCTCGATGTAGATGAGCCCACCGGCGTACGGCAAGGTCAGCAGGTTGCCGTATTTGACGTTGGCCTGGCCCAGGCCGAGCGGGCCGAGCTCGCCGGAGAACTTGTTCTGGAAGTTGTTCTGGGCCTGGCCCGGTCCCGGGATGGCGGTGTTGGAAGGCATGCGCAGGATGCGCAGCTTGCCGTAGTCGTCACCCACCGTGGAACCCGCCGCCATGAAGGCCGCCAGGTTGGGGCCTTCCCTCGGCACGAACGTCGTCGTCAACGAGAACGACGGCTTGGCGTTGCCGACCGGCATCGTGGTGGTCAGGTAGTAGGGCGGCTGCTTGGTCTGCTGGTCGCCCTGCGACGGGTCGTTGGGGACGTTCCAGAAGTCCTGGCCGCTGTAGAAGGCGCCCGCGTTGGTGATGTGGTAGCGCGAGAGCGTGTAGCGCTGCACCTTGAAGAGGTCTTCGGGGTAGCGCACGTGGCTGTTGAGGTCGGGGCTCATGTCGGAGGCCGGGCGGATGATCCCGGGGAAGGCCTTGCTCCAGGTCTTGAGCACCGGGTCGTTGTCGTCCCAGCCGTAGAGCGTGACCGTGCCGTCGTAGGCGTCGACCGTGGCCTTGACCGAGTTGCGGATGTAGTTGATGTGGTCCTGGGGCTGCTGCGCGACCACGCGACGGTCGGTCGTCGTGTCGCGGGTCATGTCACCCAGGCTCTCGCTCTGCGAGTAGGGATACTCGTTGGAGGTCGTGTAGCCGTCAACGATCCAGGTGATCCGGCCGTCGATGATCGCCGGGTAGGGGTTGCCGTCGAGGGTGAGGAACGGCGCGACCTTCTCGACCCTGTCACGCGGGTTGCGCACGTACAGGATCTTGGAGTTGTCGTTCACGTCGCCCGACAGCAGGATGTTCTTCTCGCCGTACTTCGCGGCGAACATCATCCGGTTGATGAACGAGCCGACCGGGACCCCGCCCTTGCCGGTGTAGGTCGTGTTCTTCTGGCCGGTGCCGCCCGTCTCCGGGTAGTCGAGCTCCTGTGGGTTGTTGGGGTTGCCGCCGGCGATGACGTACTCGTTGGCCGCGGTGGTCTCGCCGAAGTAGACGCGTGGCTCCGACAGCTTGGTCGAGGTGGACAGCTGGCCGGTGACCGGCATGTCCTTGGCGTCGTACGCGGGCAGGCCGCCGGAGTCGACCTCGTTGCCGGGCGCGGCCACGAAGCCGTAGCCGTGCGTGTAGACGAGAGCCTTGTTGATCCAGTTGTTCTGGCCCTCGGGCGGGCCGAGCAGCTCGCGGACGCTCACCACGTGGTCGACCAACTTGCCGTTGGAGTCGGGATAGCGGTCGACGTCGAGCTGGTCGGGGAAGCCGTAGAAACCGCGGATGCGCTGCGTCTGCTCGTACGTCGCGGACACCAGAGCCGGGTCGAGCAGCCGCACACCGGACACGGAGGCGTCGCCGTCGTTGGTCTTGACCTTGGCCGGGTCGGCTTCGGCGGTGTATTCGATCATTTCGGCGCCCGAGATGCCGTACGCCTCGCGCGTCGCGTCGATGTTGCGATCGATGAAGGCGGCTTCCTTGAGCTGCTGGTTGGGCTTGACCTGGAACTGCTCGACCAGCAGGGGATAGACGCCGCCGATCAGCACGGCCGACAGCACCAGCAGGCCGAAGGACACGCCGGGGAGCATGCCACCCGGCCTGATCACGCCCGCGAAGAACAGCGCGGCGCAGATCAGCGCGATGATCGCGAGGATCGTCTTGGCCGGCAGCACCGCGTTGACGTCGGTGTAGGACGCGCCGTTGACGAAGCCGCGGTCGGAGAAGACCAGACCGTAGCGGTCGATCCAGTAGGCGACGGCCTTGAGCAGCACGAACACCCCGAGCAGCACCGACAGGTGCGCCCGCGCGGCACGGGAGGCGTGCACGCCCGGCGACTGCAGCCGGAATCCGCCGTACAGATAGTGCGTGATCGCCGACAGGATGATCGAGATGATCACCGCGGTGAACAGGAAGTTCAGCACCATCCGGATGAACGGATAGTCGAACATGAAGAACGAGATGTCGAACCCGAACAGCGCGTCCGCCTTGCCGAACGACGCGCCGTTGGCGAACTTCATCCACGTCTGCCACTGCCCGGCGAACGACGAGCCCGCGAAGAGCGCGAGCATGCCCATGCCGACGATGAAGATGAGCTTGCGGTGGGGATCGAGCGCCATCCGGTAGCGGTCGGCGCCACTGCCGCCGCCGAACATGGCGGGCCCGAACATCGGCCGCGTCCGGAAGGCCAGCAGCATGTTGCCGCCGACGATGCCCACCATCAGCACCGCTCCCGCGAGGAACAGCACGATCTCGGTCAGCAGCACACCGGAGAAGACCGACGTGTAGTCGATCGCGTCAAACCACAGATAGTCGGTATAAATGCCGGAGAAGAGGAAGAAGAACGCCACGATCGCCACAAGCGCGATCGCGACAGGCAGAAGCAGTCGCGGTCGGCGGGGCAAGCGCATCGCCCTGCCGGCTCCTGGGGTCCGGAAGCTCAAGGCCAACCCCTCGTCGTGATGAACAAACGGTCCGTGTCTGGCAACCTACACCGCAGGGCCAGCCCTACGGCTAACGTACGGCGGCCGCCAGAAGTTTCATCCGGTGCCGCACGCGGGCACTTCGCCCTTGCCGGTGCGCAGCGCGTCGAGTGCGAGCACCGCGTTGTGCAGATTGTCGGCCTTGACCAGGCGCAGCCCGTCAGGCACGGCCTGCAGGGCCTCGTCGCAGTTTTCGGCCGGGGTGAGGAACACCGAGGCTCCCGACTTGCGGGCGCCGACCATCTTCTGGGCGATGCCGCCGATCGCGCCCACCTGCCCGGCGGGGGTGATGGTGCCGGTGCCCGCGATGTCCTTGCCACCGGTGAGCTGGCCAGGAGTCAGCTTGTCGATGATGCCGAGAGAGAACATCAGCCCCGCGCTCGGCCCGCCGACGTCGCCCACGTTGATGTCTACGTCGAACGGGAACTCGTACTTGGGCTGCATGACCACGCCCACGATCGCCTTGCCGTCGGGGCCGGCCTCGGTCGGCACCGTCACGTCCAGCGTCTTCGCGCCCCGCGTGACGTTGAAGGTGACGGTCTCGCCCGGCTTGTGCGCCCTGACCGCGTCGGAGACGGTCTTGAGCTCGGTCACCCGCCGGCCGTCGACGGTGTTGATCTTGTCGCCGTCCTTCAGCTTGCCGTCGGCGGGCTTGCCCTTCTGGATGGACGCGACCAAGACGAGGGTCTCGTAGGAGATCTTGAGCTCGGTCAGCGCGGCGGCGGTGGCGTAGTCCTGGGAGTTGGTCATTTCGACGGTGTTCTCCTCCTCGACCTGCTTCTGCGAGCGGGTGTCGGGGAAGATCGTCTCCTCGGGGACGACGGCGACGCTCGGATCGATCCAACCCCGCAGCGCGGTCAGCAAATCGATCCGGCTGCTGGGGCCGCCCTGGTAGGCCACCGTGACCAGGCTCAGCGCACCGCTGGTCGGGTAGGTCGGCCGTCCGCTGATCGCGATCACGGGTTTCTTCTCGATCTCGCCGATCGTGTTCTCGGTCGGCCCGGGGCTCAGCACGACGTACGGAACCTTCGCGGTGGCGCCGAGGATGCCGAGCACGAGCACGAGAAAACCCGAAACCAGCAGGGTCAAGGCGCGTCGCGACATGGAGACGAGCTTATTCGCAGGCACCGACCCACTCGGCCGACCCGTCGGCGAACAGCTGATGTTTCCAGATCGGGACCTGGGCCTTGAGATCGTCGATCAGTCGACGGGACGCCTTGAACGCCTCGTCACGATGCGGACAGGCCACCGCCACGATCACCGCCGTGTCGCCGAGCTCCAGATCGCCGACCCGGTGGACGGCGGCCAGCGCGGTCACGGAGAAGTCGGCGGCGACCTTCTCGGCCACCTGCCTCAGCTCCTCGACGGCCGACGGATGGGCCGAATAGGACAGCCGGGTCACCGGCTTGCCGTGATCCTGCTCACGTACGGTGCCGATGAAGACGGCGGTGCCGCCGGCGGCGTGGTCGCTCACGGCGGCCAGCACCTCGTCCACGGAGAGCGCAGTGTCGCGAATGCCGAGCAACCGGATGACGTCCACGTAAGGGAGCCTACCTAGTCTGTCCGGAGATGCCGCGTTCAGAGACGCCGCTTCTTGCGCACCTGATGGACGATGGCCGCGGTGCCGATGACCGCGACGGTGGCGCCGGCGGCCGTGAGCGTCGCCTCCTTGACCGGCAGCCGCCTGCCGACCACGGTCGTGCGGTTCTCGCGGAGCTCCAGCAACTGCTCCAGCGCCGCCTCGTTGGTCCAGGCGGGCTTCCAGCCGGCCTCGCGCAGCCCCGCGCAGTCGACGACCCACGGGTAGACCACGTAGTGCAGGTCGGTCGCGGGAGCCGGGGTGATGCCGAGCCGGTGCAGGCGCTGAGCCGTGCCGAACGTCAGCCCGGCGGGCAGCTCGAATCTCCGCAGCCCCGACAGCTCCTCGACCTTCTCCTGCTCCAGCCACCCGTCGGAGCCCACCGCCAGCACGCCTTTCACCAGGCCGCGCGCGGCCAGCACCAGAGCCGACAGCAGGTCGTCGAGGTGGCAGAACTGCCAGCGCGGTGAGCAGCCCTTGACCGTCAGCAGCCTGGGCGACTCGAAATGCCGGGTGATGACCGTGTCGACGCCCGGCCCCACCACCGCCGCGGGCCGGAGCACGGTCACCTCGAGCCCCGGATGGCTGCGCAGCGCCCGGCGGACCAGCGCCTCGATCTCCAGGTAGTCGCCCACCACGCCGGTGTCGGGCTCGGCGGCGACCGCGGCGTCCTCCGGCAGCGGCACGTCGTTCTCGGGCGCGGCGCCGTACACCATGGCGCTCGTGACGAGCACCACACGGCGGACCCGCGCGGCGGCGGAGGCGGTCAGCACGGTCTGCGCCGCCCGCAGGTTGTAGGCCCGGCGCTCGCCCGGATCGGAGTCGACCGCGTAGTCACCGGCCAGATGGACCAGGACGTCGATGTCGGAGATCCGGTTCGCCAAGAGCGGATCTCGTACGTCGATCACTCTCCACGTGGCTTCCTGGATGTCGCCGCGCTCTTCGTCGATGGCCACCACTCTGCGGAAATCCGCGGAGGATACGAGTCTCGCGAGCAGCTCGCGGCCTAGGCCGGAGGCCGCGCCGGTGACGGCTACGACTGGTTGGCGCGGGCGTTTCGAGGTAGGCACCAGGTCCTCACTTTGCACTGAACCGCCGTAGGACGACTAACGTTGCGGATGTGGACTCCTCCATCCTGCACGAGGTAGAGCGGTGACTGACCTGCCAGGTCGCGAAAACGACCCTAACGAGAACCCGTTCGCCATGTTCGGCAATCCTGAGCAGATGGCTCAGGCGATGCGCCAGTTCGCCGACATGCTGTCGGCGCCGCAGGGTTCGGGCCCTGTCAACTGGGACATGGCGAAGAACATAGCCCGCCACGCCGTGGTCGCCGACGGTGATCCCAGCGTCATGGAAGGCGAACGCCGTCAGATCGTCGACGCGCTGAGCCTGGCCGACCTCTGGCTGAACGAGGCGACCTCGCTGCCCAGCGGTGTGTCCAATCCGCAGGCGTGGAGTCGTTCCGAGTGGATCGAGAACACGATCCCGGTGTGGCGCAAGCTCTGCGAGCCGATCGCCGAGCGCATGGTCGACACCATGGGCGGCGCGCTCGGCGGAGCCGGTCTGCCACCCGAGGCGCAGCAGATGGCCGGGCCGCTGATGGGCATGCTCAAGCAGATGGGCGGCATGATGGTCGGCCAGCAGATCGGCCAGGCCCTCGGCTCGCTGGCCCGCGAGGTGATCGGCACCAGCGACATCGGCCTGCCGCTGTCCGGCACCGCCGCGCTGCTGCCCGGCGGCATCGCCTCCTTCAGCCAGGGCCTCGAGCTGCCCGCCGACGAGATCAGGCTCTACCTGGCGCTGCGCGAGGCCGCTCACCACCGGCTGTTCCAGCACGTGCCGTGGCTGCGCTCGCACCTGCTCGGCGCGGTCGAGGAGTACGCCAGGGGCATCACGGTCGACACCTCCGCCCTGGAGGAGCAGATCCGCGGCCTCGACATCAACAACCCGGAGGCGATCCAGGAGGCACTGAGCGGCGGCGCGCTCCTCAAGCCCGAGGAGACCGAGCGGCAGAAGGCCGCGCTGACGCGCCTGGAGACGATGCTCGCCCTGGTCGAGGGCTGGGTGGCCACTGTGGTCGGCCAGGCCGCCGAGGGCAAGCTGCCCTCCGCCGGCGCGCTGGCCGAGACGGTACGCCGGCGGCGCGCCACGGGCGGCCCGGCCGAGCTGACCTTCGGCACGCTGGTCGGCCTGGAGCTGCGGCCCCGCCGGCTCCGTGAGGCGGCGGCCCTCTGGCAGGCGCTGAAGGACGCGCGCGGCATCGACGAGCGCGACGCTCTCTGGTCACACCCCGACCTCATGCCGCACGCCGACGATCTGGACGATCCCGAAGCGTTCGTACGCGGCGACTCGTCGTGGGACATCTCACAGCTGGAGACCAAGCCCGACGACGAGGGCGACGGGAGTTGAGCTCACACCGCGACGCGGTTGACGTGCTGACCGGCTGGGTGGCGCCGACCGTCGAGGAGAAACTGCTGCGCGAGGAGTTCCTCGACCACCTGCGCGCGCACCACGACGCGATGTGGCGCGAGTGCGTGCCCGGGCACCTGACGGCGACCACCGCGGTGCTGTCGCACGACGGTGCCCGCGTGCTGCTCACCCTTCATCCCAAGGCCGGGATGTGGCTCCCGATGGGCGGTCACTGCGAGCCGTCCGACCCGACGCTCGAGGCCACCGCGCTGCGTGAGGCCACCGAGGAGTCCGGGATCGAGGGGCTCCGACTGCTCCCCGGCCCGCTGGCGCTCGACCGGCACAAGGTGTGGTGCCATCCTCCCCACAGCTGGCACCTCGACGTCGAGTACGCCGCCGTGGCTCCCGCCGACGCCGAGGCTGTGATCAGCGAGGAGTCGCTCGACCTGCGCTGGTTCCCGGTGGACGAGATCCCCGAGCTCTCCGACGACGCCACCCGCCGGCTGGCGGCCCGTGGCCGGGCGGCCCTTACGTCGAGTTCACGTGCACACGGCTAGAGTCCGTACCGTTCCACAAGGGGGGTAGGTGGACGTCTCAGCCGAGAGTCCTGTCGGGGGCACGATCGTCACGCCCGTGCGCGGGCCTCGCCGCAAGATCGGCGGCGCCGCGCTGACCTGGCTGGCGGTCACGCCGTTCGCCGCCTGGGCCGTGGCCAGGGTGGCGGGGCTGGAGCGCGGGTCGCTGCCCACACAGCTCATGACCGCCACCCCGTACGCCGCCGCGGGCTCGCTGGTACCCCTGCTGATCGCGGCGCTCGGGCGCAGGCGGGCCGCGACCGTGGTCGCCCTGCTCACGACGACCGCGTTCGGCCTCACAGTGCTGCCCCGGACGCTCGGCTCCGCCGAGGCCACGGCGGGCAGGCCGTTGAAGGTGCTGACGATCAATCTGCTGTTCGGGCGGGCCGACGTGGAGACGGTCGTCGATCTGGTACGCCGCTTCGATCCCGACGTGCTGAGCACCCAGGAGCTGACGCCTGGCGCGGTCAGCGAGCTCGACGCGGCAGGGCTGAAGACCCTGATGCCACACCGGGTGCTCCAGGACGAGTGGAGCGCGAGCGGCAGCGGCATCTACTCCAAGCATCCCGTCGAGCCGCTCGACCCGATGGTCCCGCCGATCGGGCACAACATGCCGGCGGCCCTGGTGTCGCTGCCGGGCGGCAAGGCGATCGAGCTCGTGGACGTGCATCCCTACCCGCCGGTGGGCCGCCAGTTCACTGATTGGAACGAGGCACTGGAGGCGCTGCCGCCGGCGTCGGGCGAGAGGGTGCGGGTGCTGGCGGGCGACTTCAACGCGACGATCGACCACGCTCCCATGCGGCGGTTGATGTCACGCGGCTACAAGGACGCGGCCGGCCAGGTGGGCGCGGGCCTGATCCCGACCTGGCCGGCGAACAAGCGGGTGCCGCCGATCATCACGATCGACCACGTGCTGGTCGACCGGCGCGTGGGCGTCAAGGACGTCAGCGTGCACACCGTGCCCGGCACCGACCACCGCGCGGTGTTCGCCGAGCTCAGAGTGCCCTGATCAGGGCACGGGTGGAGTCCCAGCCTTCGAGACCGGGGTCGAGGCGGTCGAGGTCGGCGCGGGTGCGCAGGCGGTGCCAGCCTGGCCCGGTCGCGACCATGCGAGGGCCGGGGGCCCGAGCACGCAGGGTCGCCACCAGGTGGGGGTCATCGAGATCGGGATCGGCCCAGCCGGGCATCGGGAGCCCGCAGGCCAACGCCACGGCTCCGCCGTGCTCGGCCGGGCAGACCGTGATCTGGGCGCGGCCCAGCTCGCGGAACAACTTGCCGATCAGCAGCGGCGGCAGGTCGGGCGCGTCGGCGGCGACCACGGCGGCCTGGTCGCCCTTCAGCCGCCCGATGACACCGGAGAGCGGAGTGTCCTCGTCGACCACGATCACCTCGGTGCCGGGCCAGACGATCTCCTCAAGCTCCGGAACGCTCGTCACCAGGACCGGCGTGACGAACTCCAGGCTCGCGACCATCTCGTAGGTGTCCTCGGCGATCGCCTCGAGGAACATCCGGGGGGCGACGCCCTCGGGGGCCGCCCCCGCCATGCCCCGGCGTGCCAGCACCGCGACGACGCGCGTCAACACTCCTCCGGTGTGGAGTGCCCGGCGGCGGAGAACCCTTCGAGGAATCCACGCGCCCGCTCCGCCTTGGGATACTGCTCCACCAGCTTCCAGAACGCGGGGCCGTGGCTCGGCACGAGCAGGTGCACCAACTCGTGGATGATCACGTAGTTGATCACCCACTCCGGCAGGCCCTTGAGGCGCGTCGAGATGCGGATCGTGCCGTTCTCCGGGGTGCAGGAGCCCCATCGGTGCTGCTGGTTGTCGACCCAGCGCACACTCACGGGCTCGGCCTTGCCGTCGAGGAACTTCATCGACAGCTCTATCGCCCTGGCGAGGAGGTCCTCGTCGGTCGGCCGCCTTCTGCGCTCCTTGGCCGCCAGCCGATCGAGCATCCGGCTCACCCATTCGTCAGCGTCTTCACCGGTCAGCCAGGAGGGCAGCAGCACGATCGTCTTGTCGCCGTCGCGGTAGGCGGACACCGTCCGCCGGCGACGAGGACTGCGACGAACCTCGACTGTCTCGGGGGGCACATATGCACGTTAGCCGAGACTGACGAAATTCCACAGAGGGAGAGGGGTTGTTTCTGCTGGTCAGATGATTAAGACCCGGTGAATTTGGGCATGCGCCTTTCCCGATGGGCGGTCAAACCCTCGATCATGTCGGCAGAGGCCATGGTCACCGGCTGGGCGAGCGACTCCCAGCGCAGCGCGGCTTCAAGGTCCTGATGGTCCTGGTTGAGGGCAACCTTGGTGAGTTTGGTGGCGATGGGGGCGTTTGCGGCGATCTTCCGGGCGACCGTGTCGACCTCGCTCATGAGGTCGGCTCTGGGGAAGGCTTGATCCACCAGTCCCTTGCCCGCAGCCTCCGCCCCGGTGAGCGTGCGGCCGGCGAGCAGCATCTCCCGGGCCAGCCCGACCCCCACCCTCCTGGGCAGCAGGTACGTCGCCGCCATCCCCGGGTGCAGACCCAGCGAGGTGAACGGCGCCAGCAGCTTGGCGTCGTCGGCGGCGTAGATCAGGTCGCAGGCCAGCGCCACGCAGAGCCCCGCGCCCACGGCGGCCCCGTTGACGGCGGCGATCGTGGGCACCTCCAGCTCGGTGATGGACAGCCACGTGCGATAGAACCCGAGCATCCGATCCCGCAGTCGAGGCACCGGCTCCGCACCTCGCTCGCCCAGCCAGGACAGATCGCCGCCCGAGCTGAACGCCGTCCCCGCCCCCGTGACCACCACACAGCGGACGTCCTGGTCGGTGGCCAGCTCGGCCATCGTCCGGCGCCACTGCTCCGTCATGTCGTCGGTCATCGCGTTACGCCGGTCGGGCAGATTGAGGGTGACCCGGACGACACCGTCTTCCGAGCGATCGACCAAGAGCTCGTTCATGCCGGAGATCGTAACCGTCCACAGGCCGGCCGCTCAGCTACGGGGTTATCCACAGGAGCCCGCGAAGCCGCTCCGGAGGGCGGGCGCGCGTGCGAATCTTGCGGCCATGAGGCCACGTGTGAAGCCCGCGTTGAAGCGGATCCTCCGCGACGAGCAGACGTTGCAGCTGGGCGTGCATCCCGGGCGGGCGGTCCTGCTGACCGGGCTGACGCGGTCCGTCCGGCAGTGGCTCGACGGGCTCGACGGGAGCCGCGACCTCGGGCAGACGCTGCTCGCGGCGTCGGCGGCCGGCCTGGCCGAGCAGGAGGCGCGAGGGTTGCTCGACCAGCTCACCGCGCGCGGAGTCGTGCACGACGCCGCCACGGTTCTGGCGAAGGAGTTGCCGCTCGCCGAGCGTGACCGGCTTGCCCCCGACCTCGACGCCCTCGACCTGGCGTCGACCGCTCCGGAGGGCGCGGCGGCCGCGCTGGCCGTCAGGCGACGGGCCCGGGTGCGGGTCTACGGAGCCGGCCGGGTCGGAGCCCAGGTGGTCACTCTCCTGGCCGCCTGCGGGGTGGGAGACATCCGGGTGATCGATCCGGGGCCGGTCCGGGTGCGCGACCTCACACCAGGTGGGCTGACCTGGGCTGAGGCGGGGATGAGCCGACAGGACGGGGCGGTGGCCGTGGCGCGCAGGCTCATGCCCGGTGACGGGGCCACGTCGTCCAGCGGCGTGCGGGCCGGCGGCCCCTACCTGGGCGATCGGACCGAGCGCCCCGATCTCGTCATCCTCGCCCCGGTCGGGCCGCTCGACGGCGTGCTCGTCAGCGAGTTGACCACGCTCGGCATCGCCCACCTCTTGGTCTCCGCCTTCGAGGGGCACGGATCCGTGGGGCCTCTGGTGCTGCCCGGCCGCACCGCCTGCCTGCACTGTCTCGACCTGACCCGGCGCGACGGCGACCCCGACTGGCCGATCGTCACCGCCCGCCTGGGCGGCTATCCGCCCGGCGAGATCGCCTGCGACACCACTCTGGCGGCACTCATGGCCGCCTCCGTGACCGGTCACGCGCTTGCGTATCTTGATGGCCGGGAGGCTGCTGTGACCAATGGCACAGTGGACGTCATGCCTGATTGGCACTGGAAAACCAGGCCCTGGAGCCCTCATCCCGAATGTCGTTGTATGCGAAACAATCCTTATTCGCTAAGAATGGAGGATGTCAGCGACCAGGGACTGACCTGATCCGGAGACGACATCGCGAAGGGAGGAGCGGTTTCTCGATCGAGACACCGCGCATCAGTGTGAGCGATCTGCCACGCCGCGCCGTCACGCGCTCCGCAAAACTGGCCACCCTTCCGCTCGGGTTCGCCGGCCGCACCGCACTCGGCCTGGGCAAGCGCATCGGAGGCAGGCCCGCCGAGCTCGTCGCCCAGGAGATCCAGCAGCGCACCGCCGAGCAGATCTTCAAGGTGCTCGGCGAGCTCAAGGGCGGCGCCATGAAGCTCGGGCAGGCGCTGTCCATCTTCGAGGCGGCACTGCCCCAGGAGATCGTCGGCCCCTACCGGGCCACGCTGACCAAGCTGCAGGAGGCCGCGCCCCCGCTGCCCGTGGCCACGGTCCACCGGGTGCTCTCCGAGCAACTGGGCGACGACTGGCGGGAAAACTTCCGCTCCTTCGACGACCAGCCCACCGCGGCGGCCTCCATCGGCCAGGTCCACCGCGCGGTGTGGCACGACGGCCGCGAAGTCGCCGTCAAGATCCAGTACCCAGGCGCCGGTAAGGCCCTGCTCGGCGACTTCACGCAGCTGGCCCGCCTCGGCAAACTCTTCGGTGTGTTGCTGCCGGGCCTCGACATCAAGGCGGTCCTCTCCGAGCTGCGCGAGCGCATCGCCGAAGAGCTCGACTACTTCCGCGAGGCCGAGGCCCAGCACGCCTTCGCTCTGGAGTTCCGCGACGATCCCGACTTCCACGTGCCCGACGTGATCGCCGCCAACGAGATGGTGCTGGTCACCGAATGGATGGACGGCACCCCGCTGTCCCGGGTCATCGCCGAGGGCACCCAGGAAGAACGCAACCGGATGGGGCTGCTCTTCGTCCGTTTCCTGTTCTGCTCACCGGCCCGGGTGGGCATGCTCCACGCCGACCCCCATCCGGGCAACTTCCGCATGCTCGACGACGGCAGTCTCGGCATCCTCGACTTCGGCGCGGTCAACCGTCTCCCGGAGGGCTACCCCAAGGTCTTCGGCCAGCTCACCCGCATCTTCAACCAGGGCGACATGGAGAGCGTGGTCGAGGGGCTCCGCGCCGAGGGGTTCATCCTGCCCGGCATAGAGGTGGACGTCGACGCCCTCCGGGGTTTCCTCGCTCCCTACGTCGAGCCGACGGCGGTGGAGGAGTTCACCTTCAGCCGTCAGTGGCTGCAGACTCAGGCCGCCAGCGTCACCGACCTACGGCCCAACAACGTGGTACGCCAGCTCAACCTCCCTGTGTCCTACGTCCTCATCCACCGGGTGCACGCGGCGGGCGTAGGCGTGCTCTGCCAGCTCAACGCGACCGCCCGGTTCCGCGACGAGGTGATCCGCTGGGTGCCCGGCTTCGCCGACGACCCCGACGACCAACCGCTCGCCATCAGCTGAGTCCTGGCGGTCACGCGTGGCCTGAAACGGGTTCTCGCCGAAACACCAGGAGACCGCCAGAACAAGTAGTCGCGTATGTCGTCAGCACCGCATGCGACTGCTGGTAATCGGCGCTTGCGCCGACTGATCCTGAATACGTGGCGAAGTGGTCGGGCGAGGTCTTCGCGGGCGGTGATCGCTGCATGCCGAGGAGCGATTTGGTACGAGTGCTCGCTCATGACTCTTTGATGATCATCAGGATCGCTTTTCGGATGGCCCAGCAGGCCAGGAGGACGCCGAAGACGGCTTCCGCGATCCGCATCCACAGGGGAGAGGCTTCGTCCGCATAAATCACGACACCGAGCCACATTAGGCCGAATACTCCGACAAGGATGATTGCCGCCCAATTCAACCCTCGTTGCCACATATGCGAAGTCTTACAGCCGCACGCCCAAGGGCGGGTATGTGCCGAGTTGTCATCCGGTCACCGCTCTACGCACGTGACGGACATGAAGGATCGGCCCCGCGATCTCGACGAGAACAACCTGCGGCTGGTCCTACCCGAATGGGGCATCCAACCCGTCGCGCTCGCCTACGCCCCAGTCGGTCTCGGTGACTGCCACTGGATCGTGACCGGCGCCGACGACTGGCGGTGGTTCGTCACCGCTGCAGGCCTGAAACTGAAGGGCCGGCACGGGGCAGCCGCTCTGCGCCACGCCATGGACACCGCCGACGCGCTACGCGCCCCGGACTTCGTGGTGGCTCCCATACGCACGAGTCGCGGTGAGACCGTCCGACCGGCCGGAGCCCGGTACGCCGTGAGCGTCTTCCCGTACCTGGATGGCGTCCCTGGATCATCCGGTCAGGAGCCGACTCCCACGCGGCGAGGACTGGTCGTGGACCTGCTGGCCAGGCTGGACGAGGCGGAGCCACCGGCACATGCGCCGCTTCCCCACGCCGAACGTCACATCGGGCGAGCCTGGAGCAGGCCATCGGGGAGTGTGATCGGCACCGCGAGGCGGGGCCGTTCACGCGAGCCGCCGGATCGCTGGTCGCGGAGCATGCCAAGGGGCTGCGACGACGGCTGGACGAGTTCGACCGGTTGGCGAGGGAGGTCGACTGGGACGCGCGCGTGGTCACCCACGGGGAGCCGCATCCGGGCAACCTGCTGTGGCGGGGGAGCGGAGCCTGCTGGTCGACTGGGACACAGTGGGTCTGGCGCCGCCCGAGCGAGACCTCTGGATGTGTGAGGGAAATCTCGAAAGATACGTGGAGGTCTCGGGCCGCCGGCCGGAGCCGGCCGCTCTGGCCTTCTACCGCCTTCGATGGGCCCTGGACGACGTGGCCATCTTCGTCGACCAGTTTCGCCGCCCCCATGAACGGACGCCCGACACCGAAGTGGCCCGGTCGGCGTTCGCCGGCACGGTGGAAGAGCTGACGGCTTAGCGCGGCAGCCGTCGCCCGGTGCCGACGCAGCGGCGCGAGCGCATGCCGCGCGGGCGGATGGTCTCCTTCTGCTCCAGGCAGGCGAGCAGCGCCGCCGCCGTCCGGGCATCGGAGAGGATCCGTTGTACGGCCTCGCCGTCGGCGGGTAGTTGCCCCCGCTCGGCCAGTTCGTGCTTGATGAAAGCCAGGGGATCGGGCGCGTCCGCGATGTCCGCGGCGACCGTGGCCCTGGCGGCGGTGAGCAGGCGCAGGTAGTGCGTCCGCAGAACAGCCTCGCGCATGCGGGCGTGTTCGAGGTCGTCGATCAGGGTCCGGGCGACTCGCAGCAGGTCTCCAGCATGAGTCGCCTCGTCGGCGAGGTAGGCGCGGATGTCGTCGAACTCCGAGCGAGTCATGGTGGACACCTCCGTGGGCGCATGGTGCTCGTAGGTACTTCGTACCGAGACACGATTGCGGATTGCTTGCGGTCGGCTTGCCTTCACGGATGTGGGGCGGCGTGTTGGGCAGGTTTGAGTGTCAGGTGGTGAGGGGAGGACCTGAGGATTACCTATGTGGCGCCGGGTAGGGGTTCAAGGCTGCTAGAGTTGCGGAGCGCAGGGCGCCGCAGGTTCGCAGAATCTCGGAGATGCCCGCGCATCCCACTTCTTCTGGTTTGTCTGGATGGTTCGTGTCTGTCCAGATGGCTGGTAAGTTAGAGGGGTTGCCCTGGGAACGGGGTGGTGTTCGATTTCTGCTGGTCAGACTGGTTCGGGTCAATTTGACACGGGTCTGGGGGGCTGGGAGGATTTGA
>NZ_BMNH01000039.1:605-58425 GCF_014646355.1 Nonomuraea cavernae | reverse complement strand
GACACCGACACGCCACACGAGGCGCCGTCGAAACCCTTGTGGGAGGCGTCGTAACCGATCTCCAGGATCTTCTCCCGGATGACACCCGGAATGTCGACGTAGGTCTCGGTCGTCACCTCGCCCGCGACGTGGACCTGGCCGGTAGTGATCATCGTCTCGACGGCGACCCGGCTCGTGGGATCGTCTTTGAGCATCGTGTCGAGAATCGCGTCACTGATCTGGTCGGCAATCTTGTCCGGGTGGCCCTCGGTGACCGACTCGGAGGTGAACAGGCGACGTGACAACTCAGTGGCTCCTCATGCAGCGGCTGCTGACGGATTGCGGCTCCGGCGGTCGGACAGGCCCGGGCCTCCCGAAGTCTAGCCCTACCGGACGCCCTGCCGCGAAACTGCCCGAATCGCGGCGTGCCTCACAGGTCAGGCAGCGGATCGGGGGGCAGCGTCTCGGGGGCGAAGATCTCCGCGTCGGCCGCCGCGACCACCGCCGCGTACTCCTCCTCGAACTCGAACGCGAGCGATCCGAGCTCGATGACCGGCCCGGGCGCCTGCAGGATCGGCCCCAGGCGGGTGTGCCTGGGGAAGATCGCGTAGATCGAGATCGGGCGGTCTCGCTGGAGCATCTTGGTGGCCAGCACCGAGATCGATCGGCCGGTCACGACGATCAGGAAGTCGGCGGCTCCCCCGGGCCCCACCGACAGCGCCGGAAAGACGTAGCTGATCTCTTCGTGATCGCCCAGTAGTGTCCTGCAACGGTCTCTGACAGCGGAACTCACCGGCATTCCGTCCCCCTTCGCGCCAAGTATCCGCAGGCGTACCGGGGTGTGCAACAGGTGATGCGGTAACGGACTCGTACGGCGTCAGACGAGACGCGCGGCCACCAGATCCCAGACGGCGTCGGCCACGTCGTCCTTGGGACCGCGCTTCACCTCGACCGCGTCGCCGTCGGCGGCCAGCACGGTGGCGGCGTTGTCGGGGGTCCCGAACGCGAGGTCGCGGCCGACCTGGTTGACGACGAGCAGGTCGCAGCCCTTGCGGGCGAGCTTGGCGCGGCCGTTGGCCAGCACGTCGTCGGTCTCGGCGGCGAACCCGACGATCACCTGGGGATGCCCGGCGCCCCGCGCCCGGGCATCGCCGCGGAGCTCGCCCAGCTCGGCCAGGATGTCGGGGTTCTTCGTCAGCGGGATGGCCTCGGGCTCGCCGTCGGTCTTCTTGATCTTGGACTCGTGCCGCGTGGACGGCCGGAAGTCGGCGACGGCGGCGGCCATGACCACCACGTCGGCGTCGGCCGCGGCGGCGAGCACCGCCTCACGCAGCTCGGCGGTGGACTCCGCCTGGACCACGGTGGCCCCCGCGGGATCGGGCAGCGTGACGTTGGCGGCGACCAGGGTCACCTCGGCGCCGCGCGCGACGGCCGTACGGGCCAGGGAGTAGCCCTGCAGCCCGGAGGACCGGTTGCCGATGTAGCGGACGGGGTCGATGGCCTCGCGGGTGCCGCCGGCGGAGACGACGATCCTGCGCCCGGCCAGGTCACGCGGGGCTCCGCGCAGCACGCGCAGGCAGACCTGGAAGATCTCGGCGGGGTCGGGCAGCCGGCCCGGGCCGGTGTCGGCGCCGGTGAGCCGGCCGACGGCGGGGTCGATCACCACGGCGCCGCGCTCTCGCAGGGTCGCGACATTGGCGCGGGTGGCGGGGTGCTGCCACATCTCGGTGTGCATCGCGGGCGCGAACACCACCGGGCAGCGCGCGGTCAGCAGCGTGTTGGTGAGCAGGTCGCCGGCCAGGCCGTGGGCCGCCTTGGCCAGCATGTCGGCGGTCGAGGGCGCCACGACCACGAGGTCGGCGCCCTGGCCGATCCGCACGTGGGGCACCTCGTGCACGTCGTCCCACACGTCGGCCGCCACGGGCTGGCCCGACAGGGCGGCCCAGGTGGGCTCGCCCACGAACCGCAGGGCGTCACGGGTCGGGACGACCCGCACCTGATGCCCGGACTCGGTGAACAGGCGCAGGAGCTCACACGCCTTGTAGGCGGCGATGCCCCCGGTGACGCCCAGGACGACCTTCATCGAAGCGGTCAGACCGCGCCTTCGATGGGCTCGGCGTTGAGCAGCCCCTCGGACACCTCGCGCAGCGCGATCGAGAGCGGCTTCTCCTGGGCGTGCGTCTCGACCAGCGGCCCGACGTACTCGAGCAGGCCCTCGCCGAGCTGGGAGTAGTAGGCGTTGATCTGGCGGGCCCGCTTGGCGCCCATGATCACCAGGGAGTATTTGCTGTCGACGATGTCGAGCAGCGCGTCGATCGGCGGGTTGGTGATCCCCTCAGCGACCGGGGCAATGCCTGCCACGATTGTCAGACCTCTCGGTTGGTGGTTGTCGTGACCCCCAGAGGGTCAGTCATCAAGGCTATCAGCCGGCGGCACACGTCTTTCACATCCGTGTTGACCAGGGTGAGATCGAACTCCTTCTCGGCCGCCATCTCGATCCGCCCGGCCTCGAGCCGGCGGGCGATGACCTCCTCGGGCTCGGTGCCGCGGCCGCGCAGCCGCTTCTCCAGCTCCTGCCAGCTCGGCGGGGCCAGGAACACCAGCAGGGCCTCGGGCATGCTGCGCCGCACCTGCCTGGCGCCCTCCAGGTCGATCTCCAGCAGCGTGGGCACTCCGGCGGCGACCCGCTCCAGGACGGCGCGCCGGGGCGTGCCGTAGCGGTTGCCGGCGAACTCGGCCCATTCGAGCAGCTCGCCCGACTCGACCAGCCGGTCGAACTCCTCGCCGTCGACGAAGAAGTAGTGGACCCCGTGCACCTCGCCGGGCCGGGGTCGCCTGGTGGTCACCGAGACCGACAGCCACACCCCGGGGTGTGCCCGCCGGAGCTCGGCGACGACCGTGGACTTGCCTACGCCGGACGGCCCCGACAGGACCGTCAGTCGTCTGTCACCCGAGGGGAGGAAGTCGCCGACCTGCGCTCCTGATCCGACTGCCTCATCGGCCCTTGCACCGCCGGACCTGGACCTGTCGGTCACTTCCTACCCCCCGTTGAACCCGCGTGTTCGTGTGGAACCGAGATTAGCTCTCGTTGCCACCGAACTCGCGCTCGAGGGATGCCCTCTGGTTCGCGCCGAGACCCCGCACGCGGCGGGACTCGGCGATGGCGAGCCGCTCCATGAGCTGCTTGGCGCGGACCTTGCCCACGCCGGGGAGCGACTCCAACAAGGCCGACACCTTCATCTTGCCGATGACGTCGTCGGTCTGCCCATCCTTGAGCACCTCAGCCAGAGAAACCGCGCCATGCTTGAGCCGGTTCTTGACCTCGGCACGCTCTTTACGGGCCTTGGCAGCCTTCTCCAGGGCTGCGGCGCGCTGCTCAGGGGTCAGGGGAGGAAGAGCCACGCCGGGTCACCTCGAATTTCTGTCGATGTACTCGGACGGGAAGGGAAACTAGCTGGTCATTGCCCCCTAAGCAACGTCAAGAGCAGTTTCTCTCGCGACAAAATCTACTTCGTCGCTCTCCGTACGGAGAAAACTACAGTCTGCTGAGCAAAACGTCCTCACTTCCCGGTTCGTCCCCGAGCCCTCCCGGGAGGCGCCAACGTGGACGAAGATCACATTCCAGCTTCCCGCCCCTGTCCGAAACCACGCGCCGACCTGTGTCCCAAACCCCGTCCCGGCGGGCTCGCACGTCGCGGGATCGCCCCGGTTGTGACATCATTCGATCTTGTACGGCGAGCGGCACGTGCCGTCAGGAAGGCGTCGCGGTGCGCCTGAGGGCGGCGGCCACGGCGGCGGCCGTGGCCCCGGGGTCCGGCGAGGCGGTGATGGGGCGGCCGATCACCAGCAGGTCGGCCCCGTCGGCGAGGGCCTGTTCGGGGGTGGCGACCCGGGCCTGGTCCTGAGTGTCGGTGCCCGCGGGCCGCACCCCCGGCGTGATCAGGGTGATGCCCGGACCGACCTCCGAGCGCACCGCCGCGACCTCGTTGGGGCTGCAGACCAGGGCTGTCGCGCCCGCGTCGACCGCCATGGCGGCCAGGCGGCGCACCGCGTCGTCGGCCGGGCCGGTCAGGCCGATGCTGCCCAGGTCGGCCTCGCTGAGTGAGGTCAGCACCGTGACGGCGGCGATCTGGGTGTGGGGCGCGGCGTCCACGGCCGCCCTGATCATCGCGGGGCCGCCCGTGGCGTGCACGGTGAGGATGGCGGGCCGCAGCCGGGAGACGGCGCGGGCCGCGCCGGCCACCGTGTTGGGGATGTCGTGCAGCTTGAGGTCGAGGAAGACGCTGACGCCGCTGGCCCCCCGGACGGAGGCGATCACGTCGGGGCCGTAGCGCAGATAGAGCTCCAGGCCCACCTTCACGGTGCTGACGTGGGGCGTCACCAGGGCGGCCCACCTGGCGGCGGTCTCCAGGTCGGGGGCGTCGAGGGCGACGGCGATGGGTGCGGGCGTCAAGGGGAGCTCTCCTCGGTGTCGACGAGCAGGTGCCGGGGGGCGCCGCCCGGTGGACGGTGGGCCAGGCCGACGGCGTCGGCCAGCCGCTGGAAACCGCGGGCCCGCAGCAGGTCCTCGAGCTCGCGCTCGATCCGCAGGCACGCGTAGGGGTCGTGGAACAGGGCCGTGCCCACCCCGACCGCGCAGGCGCCCGCCAGGATGAGCTGGAAGGCGTCTCTGCCGGTCATCACGCCGCCGACACCGATCAGCGGCACTCCCGGGAGCGCCGCGTGCACCTGCCAGACACACCGTACGGCCAGCGGCAGGATGGCCGGGCCGGACAGTCCGCCGGTCACGGCGGCGAGCGAGGGCCGCAGCGCCTCGGTGTCGATGGCCATGCCGAGCGGGTTGTTGATCATCGACAGCGCGTCGGCGCCCGCGTCGGCGCAGGCGCGGGCCACGGCGACGATGTCGGCCACGTCGGGCGCGAGCTTGGCCACGACCGGCACGTCGTAGCGCATGATGGACCGCACGGCGGCGATGACCTCGGCGGCGGCGCCGCCCTCGCGGGCGAAGACCCGGCCGCGGTCCTCCATGTTGGGGCACGACAGGTTGACCTCGAGCGCCGTCACCCCGGGCGCGTCGGCGAGCCTGCGGGCCAGCTCGGAGTATTCGGCGACGGTGCCGCCGCCGATCGAGACGATGATGCGGATGCCGCGCTGGGCCAGCCAGGGCAGCTCACGTTCGAGGAAGGCGTCGATGCCGGGGCCCTGGAGGCCGACGGCGTTGAGCATGCCGGACGGCGTCTCGGCCATGCGCGGGGTCGGCCGCCCGGCCCGCGGGGCCATGGTGATCGACCGGGTGGCGAGCGCTCCCAGCCGGTGCAGGTCGAAGAACTGGGCGAGCTCGCGGCCGGAGGCCGCGCATCCGGCCGCCGTGGTGATCGGGTTCGCCAGCTCCACGTGCGCCAGGAATGTACGCATATCTACGGACATGTCAGGTCACCATTCAGCCCGCATGGCGAGCACCGCCCCCGGGCGCGCCGAGAGCGTCGAACGGGATCGTTCCCACGTCCTCGAACCGCACCCGCTCCCCCCGGAACACCGGCCCCTCGGCGCAGGCGCGCAGCATCCTGGTCACCCCGTCGTCGCCGATGACCGGGAGCACGCACGTCATGCACACGCCGATGCCGCACGCCATCGACTCCTCCACCGCCACCTGCACCGGAATGTCGAACTCGATCGCCACGGCCGTGACCGCCCGCAGGGTCTCCATCGGCCCGCACGCGTAGACGGCGTCGGCCCGGGTGTCGGCGATCACCGACGGCAGCGCGTCGGTCACCCTGCCGCGCAGCCCCAGGGAACCGTCCTCGGTGGTGAGCGTCGTGGTGGCGGCCATCCGCCGGGCCCGCATCGCGCCGAACACCCGGTCGGCGCCGGCCCCGCCGAGCACGAAGTCGACCCGGCAGCCTCGCTCCAACAGCGCGTCGGCCACCGGGAACAGCACCGCCGAGCCGTACTCGGCGCCGACCAGCACGCAGTGGACGGGATCACGCGGCAGCGGGAACGGCCGCCCGAGCGGCCCCACCAGGTCGAGGGTGTCGCGGGCACGGCGCTCGGCGAGCCAGGCGGTGCCGGGCCCGCGCACGGTGAAGACGAGCTCCACCGTGCCACCGTAGTCGGACTTGACGTCGTGGACGGTGAGCGCCCGGCGGGTCACCATCGACGTGTGCGCCCCGCCGACCGCGACGGACACGAAATGACCGGGGCGGTAGCGCTCGGCGATGCCGGGCGCCACCACCGTCAGCGCATGGTAGGCGTCGACCCGGCGCGTCGTCAGCACCGTGCCCGTCACCTGCACAGGTGTGCCGGCCAGTCTCGTTCACCTCCCGTGGGAGCTATCCCCGAAGCGCCTTCGCGTGCTCCTGGAGGGACCGTACGCCGACATCGCCCCGCACGATGGCCTGGATGCCCGCGGCGGCCGCCGCCAGTCCCGCGACCGTCGTGATGCACGGGATGCCGCGCAGCACCGCGGCGGTGCGGATGTCGTAACCGTCGAGCCGCGGGCCGGACTGACCCGGGCCGCCGAACGGCGTGTTGACGATCAGGTCGACCTCACCGTCCAGGATGGCTTGCACGCTCGTCGGCTCACCTCCTGGTCCGGGTCCCTCGCTGTGCTTGCGCACGATCTTGGCATGGACACCGTTGCGGCGCAGCACCTCGGCCGTGCCCTCGGTGGCCAGGATCTCGAAACCGAGGTCGGCCAGCGCCCGCACCGGGAAGATCATCGCACGCTTGTCGCGGTTGGCCACGGACACGAACGCCCGCCCCTTGGTGGGCAACTCGCCGTAGGCGCCGGCCTGGGACTTGGCGTAGGCGATGCCGAAGAACTCGTCGATGCCCATGACCTCGCCGGTCGAGCGCATCTCCGGGCCGAGCACGATGTCGACGCCGCGGAACCGGTTGAACGGCAGCACCGCCTCCTTGACCGCGATCGACGCCTCCATCGGCAGCGTGCCCCCGTCGCCGGACGCGGGCAGCATGCCCTCCTCGCGCAGCGAGGCGATCGAGCTGCCCAGCATCACCCGGGCCGCCGCCTTGGCCAGCGGGGCGCCGGTCGCCTTGGACACGAACGGCACGGTGCGGCTGGCCCTCGGGTTGGCCTCCAGCACGTAGAGGACGCCGGCCGACATGGCGTACTGGACGTTCAGCAGGCCGCGCACGCCGACACCGCTGGCGATGGCCTCGGTGGCGGCGCGGATGCGCTTGATGTCGTGGCTGCCGAGCGTGATGGGCGGCAGCGCGCACGCCGAGTCGCCGGAGTGGATGCCGGCCTCCTCGATGTGCTCCATGACGCCGCCCAGGTAGAGCTCGGAGCCGTCGTAGAGGGCGTCGACGTCGATCTCCACGGCCTCGTCGAGGAACTTGTCGACCAGCACCGGGTGGCCGCCCTCCTGGGCCGCCATGTAGCGGGTCAGGGTCTCGTCGTCGTAGACGATGGCCATGCCGGCCCCGCCCAGCACGTAGGAGGGGCGCACCAGCACCGGGTAGCCGATCTCGTCGGCCACCGCCAGCGCCTCGGCGACCGTGGTCGCGGTGCCGTGCTTGGGCGCCGGCAGCCCGGCCTCGGCCAGCACCCGGCCGAAGGCGCCGCGCTCCTCGGCCAGGTGGATGGACTCGGGCGAGGTGCCCACCACGGGCACGCCCGCGTCCTTCAGCTCCTGGGCCAACCCGAGCGGCGTCTGCCCGCCCAGCTGCACGATCACGCCCGCGACGGGCCCGGTCTGCTGCTCGGCGTGCACCACCTCCAGGACGTCCTCCAGGGTGAGCGGCTCGAAGTAGAGCCGGTCGGAGGTGTCGTAGTCGGTGGAGACCGTCTCGGGGTTGCAGTTGACCATGACGGTCTCGAACCCGGCCCTGGACAGCTCGAACGAGGCGTGCACGCACGCGTAGTCGAACTCGATGCCCTGCCCGATGCGGTTGGGCCCGGAGCCGAGGATGATCACCTTCGGCCGCTCGCCGAAGGGCACCTCGCTCTCCTCGTCGTAGGCGGAGTAGAGGTAGGGGGTCCGCGCGGCGAACTCGGCGGCGCAGGTGTCGACCGTGTTGTAGACGGGGCGCAGCCCCAGCGCGTGCCGCAGGTCGCGGACCCGGGCCTCGTCGATGCCGCGGATCTCGCCGATCTGCGCGTCGCTGAAGCCGTGGCGCTTGGCCCGCTGGAGCGCCTCGGCGGTCAGCTCGGGGGCTTCGGCGAGCTTGCGGGCCTCCTCGTCGAGCAGCAGCAGCTGGTCGAGGAACCACGGGTCGACGCTGGTGGCCTCGAACAGCTCGCGCGTGTCGGCCCCCGCCCTGATGGCCTGCTGCATGGTGCGCAGCCGCCCGTCGTGCGGGGTGCGGCAGGCGTCGAGCAGCTCGGCCTTGCCGGAGACCTCGCCCGCCCAGCTGAACGACGAGTCCTTCTTCTCCAGCGACCGCAGCGCCTTCTGCAGCGCCTCCGGGAAGGAGCGGCCGATGGCCATGGCCTCGCCCACCGACTTCATGTGGGTGGTGAGGGTCTGGTCGGCGCCCTTAAACTTCTCGAACGCGAACCGCGGCACCTTGACCACGATGTAGTCGAGCGTGGGCTCGAAGGACGCGGGCGTCTCGCGGGTGATGTCGTTGGGGATCTCGTCGAGGGTGTAGCCGATGGCCAGCTTGGCGGCGATCTTGGCGATCGGGAACCCCGTCGCCTTGGACGCCAGGGCCGACGAGCGCGACACCCGCGGGTTCATCTCGATGACGATCATGCGGCCGGTGCGCGGGTCGACCGCGAACTGGATGTTGCAGCCGCCGGTGTCGACGCCGACCTCGCGGATGACGGCGATCGCGACGTCGCGCATGTTCTGGTATTCGCGGTCGGTCAGGGTCAGCGCGGGGGCGACGGTGACGCTGTCGCCGGTGTGGACCCCCATCGGGTCGATGTTCTCGATGGAGCAGACGATGACCACGTTGTCCACTCTGTCGCGCATGACCTCGAGTTCGTACTCCTTCCAGCCGAGGATGGACTCCTCCAGGAGCACCTCGGTGGTCGGCGAGGCGTCGAGCCCGGCGCCGGCGATGCGCCGCAGATCGGACTCGTCGTAGGCGAACCCGGAGCCCACGCCGCCCATCGTGAACGAGGGCCGCACGACCAGCGGGTAGCCCAGCTCGCCGGCGGCGGCCAGGCACTCGGCCATCGTGTGGCAGACGACCGAGCGAGCCGACTCGGCGTTGAGCCCGTGGTCACGAGCCACCTTGGCGACGATCTCCTTGAACCGCTCGCGGTTCTCGCCCGCCTGGATGGCGTCGAAGTCGGCGCCGATCAGCTCGACCTCGTAGCGCTCCAGCACGCCCGACTCATGCAGCGCGACCGCGGTGTTGAGCGCGGTCTGGCCGCCCAGCGTCGGCAGCAGCGCGTCGGGCCGCTCCTTGGCGATGATCTTCTCGACGAACTCGGGGGTGATCGGCTCGACGTAGGTGGCGTCGGCGAACTCGGGATCCGTCATGATCGTCGCCGGGTTGCTGTTGACCAGGATCACCCGGAAGCCCTCGTCGCGCAGCACGCGGCAGGCCTGGGTGCCGGAGTAGTCGAACTCGCACGCCTGCCCGATGACGATCGGCCCGGAGCCGATCACCAGGACGGACCGTATGTCCTCACGCTTGGGCACGGGTCATGACCTCGCAGAACTCGTCGAAGAGATAGGCCGCGTCATGGGGGCCGGCGGCGGCTTCGGGATGGTATTGCACGCTGAACGCCCGCCCGTCGAGCAGGCGCAGGCCCTCGACGCAGCGGTCGTTGAGGTTGACGTGGCTCACCTCGGCCTGACCGAAGGGCGTGTCGAACGGCCCGTCGAGCGGCGCCTGGACGGCGAACCCGTGGTTGTGGGCCGAGATCTCCACCTTGCCGGTGCGTACGTCCTGGACCGGCTGGTTGACCCCGCGGTGGCCGTAGCGCAGCTTGTAGGTGGACAGCCCGAGCGCGCGGCCGAAGAGCTGGTTGCCGAAGCAGATGCCGAAGAACGGCACCCGGGCCTCCAGCACGCCGCGCAGCGCCGAGACGTCGGCGGTGGCCGGGTCGCCCGGCCCGTTGGAGAAGAACACGCCGTCGGGCCCGACGGCCATGATCTGGTCGAAGGTCGCGGTGGCGGGCAGCACGTGCACCTCGCAGCCGCGCTCGGCCATCCGGTGCGGGGTCATCCCCTTGATGCCGAGGTCGACGGCCGCCACCGTGAACCGCCTGGCGCCGATGGCCGGCACCACGTAGGGCTCGGTGGTGGCCACCTCGGCGGCCAGGTCGGCGCCCTCCATGCGGGGCGCCCGGCGGACGCGCTCGACCAAGTGCTCGACCGGCTCGGTGGGAGCCGTGAAGATGCCGGCGCGCATGGCGCCGCGCTCGCGCAGGTGGCGGGTGAGGGCGCGGGTGCCTGGGATGGCGATGCCGACGACGCCCTGCTCCTGGAGATAGTCGCCGAGCGAGCCGGTGGCCCGCCAGCTGGAGACCACGCGCGACGGCTCGCGCACCACATAGCCGGCCACCCAGACGCGGCGCGACTCGGCATCCTCGTCGTTGACGCCGGTGTTGCCGATGTGCGGGGCCGTCATCGCGACGATCTGGCGGTGGTAGGACGGGTCGGTGAGGGTCTCCTGGTAGCCGGTCATGCCGGTGTTGAAGACCATCTCGCCGAACGTCTCACCCTCCGCGCCGTAGGGGGTGCCGTGGAAGACCCGCCCGTCTTCGAGTACGAGCAGCGCGTCGGTCACGTGAGCTTCCCTTCGAGGACTGTGGGCTTGCCGCGCAGGAACGTCGCCACTACCCGCCCGGGCAGCGTCATCCCCTCGTAGGGGGTGTTGCGGCTCTTGGAGGCGAAGGCGGCGGGGTCGACCAGGGTGCGGGCGGCCGGATCGTAGAGGGTGAGGTTGGCCGGGGCTCCGGGCTCGATCGGCCGGCCGTGGCCGGCCAGGCGGCCGATCCGGGCGGGCACGACCGACATGCGCTGGGCGACGCCCGCCCAGTCGAGCAGCCCGGTGTCCACCATGGCCTCCTGCACGACGCTGAGCGCGGTCTCCAGGCCGACCATGCCCATGGCGGCGGCCGACCACTCGGTCTCCTTGTCCTCGACCGGGTGGGGCGCGTGGTCGGTGGCGACGATGTCGATCGTGCCGTCGGCCAGCGCCGCGCGCACGGCCTCGACGTCGGCGCGGGTGCGCAGCGGCGGGTTGACCTTGTAGATCGGGTTGTAGGCGCCGGCCGGGGAGTGCTCGACGAGATCGTCGGTGAGCAGCAGGTGGTGCGGGGTGACCTCGGCGGTGATGTTCCAGCCCTTGGACTTGGCCCAGCGGATGATCTCGACCGAGCCGGCCGTGGAGACGTGGCAGATGTGCAGCCGGGAGCCGACGTGCGCGGCGAGCAGGCAGTCGCGGGCGATGATCGCCTCCTCGGCGACCGCGGGCCAGCCGGTCAGCCCGAGCCGGCCGGAGACGACGCCTTCGTTCATCTGCGCGCCCTCGGTGAGCCGGGGCTCCTGGGCGTGCTGGGCGACGACGCCGTCGAACGCCTTGACGTACTCCAGGGCGCGGCGCATGAGCACCGCGTCGTCGACGCACCTGCCGTCGTCGGAGAAGACCCGGACCCGGGCGGCGGAGTCGGCCATCGCGCCGAGCTCGGCGAGCTGCCTGCCCTCCAGGCCGACGGTGACCGCGCCGACCGGCTGCACGTCGCAGTGGCCGAACTCGAGGCCGAGCCGCCACACCTGCTCGACCACGCCGGCGGTGTCGGCGACGGGTGAGGTGTTGGCCATGGCGTGCACGGCGGTGTAGCCGCCGCGGGCGGCGGACTGGGTGCCGGTCTGCACGGTCTCGGCGTCCTCGCGGCCGGGCTCGCGCAGGTGCGTGTGGAGGTCGACGAGGCCGGGCAGGGCGACCGCGCCGCCGCCGTCGACGGACCGGCCGCCGGGCGGCTGCGGGCCGATCTCCGCGATCAGGCCGTTCTCGACGCGCAGGTCGGTGGGCTCCGCGCCGAGGATCCTGACATCACGGATGATCAACGCGTCTCCTTCGCCACCGGTGTGTTCGGTGTGCTCGCTCACTGTGCGATCTCTCCCCCGAGGAGCAGGTACAGGACGGCCATGCGGATGGTCACGCCGTTGGCGACCTGCTCGACGATCGTCGAGCGCGCGGAGTCGGCCACCTCGGCGGCGATCTCCATGCCGCGGTTCATCGGGCCGGGGTGCATGACGATGGCGTCGTCGGGCATCCTGGCGAAGCGGTCGCGGTCGAGGCCGTAGCGGCGTGAGTATTCGCGCTCGCTCGGGAAGAAGGCGGCGTTCATCCGTTCCTTCTGCACCCGCAGCATCATCACCACGTCGGACTTGGGCAGCACCGCGTCGAGGTCGTAGGACACCTCGCACGGCCAGGTGTCGACCGAGACGGGCAGCAGGGTCGGCGGGGCCACCAGCGTCACCTGGGCGCCGAGCGTGTGCAGCAGCAGCACGTTGGACCGGGCGACCCGGCTGTGCAGCACGTCTCCGACGACGGTGACGCGGCGTCCGTCGAGCCCGCCGAGCCGGCGGCGCATCGAGAAGGCGTCGAGCAGCGCCTGGGTGGGGTGCTCGTGGGTGCCGTCTCCGGCGTTGACGACACTGCCGTGCACCCAGTTGGCCAGCCGGTGCGGGGCCCCGGAAGCGCTGTGGCGGATGACGACGGCGTCGGCCCCCATGGCCTCCAGGGTCAGCGCGGTGTCCTTGAGCGACTCGCCCTTGGAGACGCTGGAGCCCTTGGCGGAGAAGTTGATCACGTCGGCCGACAGCCGCTTGGCCGCCGCCTCGAAGGAGATGCGGGTGCGGGTGGAGTCCTCGAAGAACAGGTTGACCACCGTGCGTCCGCGCAGGGTGGGCAGCTTCTTGATGGAACGTTCCGAGACCCTGGCCAGCTCCTCGGCGGTGTCGAGGATGAGCAGGGCGTCGTCCCTGGAGAGGTCTCCGGCGGAGATGAGGTGACGGTTCACCGGCCGCCCTCCTTCATGAGCAGGACGGCGTCGCGGCCGTCGATCTCCTGGAGGTAGACCTTGACCTTCTCGCTCTTGGCGGTCGGGAGGTTCTTGCCGACGTAGTCGGCGCGGATGGGCAGCTCGCGGTGACCCCGGTCGACCAGGGTGGCGAGTTGCACGGCGGTCGGGCGGCCGAGGTCGTTGAGCGCGTCGAGCGCGGCCCGGACGGTGCGGCCGGAGTAGAGGACGTCGTCGACCAGGACGACGGTCTTGCCGTCGATGCCGTCGGGCGGCAGCTCGGTGCGGCCGAGCGGGCGGGCGGGGCGGAGCCGGAGGTCGTCACGGTACATCGTGATGTCGATCGAGCCGACGGGGATCTTGACGCCTTCGAACCGCTCGATGCGGTCACCGAGCCGGCGGGCCAGGGTGGCGCCGCGGGTGGGGATGCCGAGGAGGACGACTTCGTCCGCGCCCTTCGTGCGTTCGAGGATCTCGTGCGCGATGCGGGTCAGCGCCCGATGGATGTCCGGGCCTTCGAGCACGGCCCTGGATTCGGACATGGGTAAACTCACCACCTTTCCCGCCTCACAGGACGGGTCTTAAAGGGTCTGGTCGGGACACACAGTACCAGGGGCTACCAGCCACAACAGGACCGGCGCCGCCTCGGCCGGCAGCGGGAGGCGTCGGCGTTTCTCGATTGGCAAAAGCAGGTTAAAAGGTAAAAACACCTCGTGTCAGCCCCGCCTCACCAGGGCACGACTCCGGCAGCCCCACGAAACGTGCGGCTCGAACGGATCGACGGCCGGCGTCCCCCATCCCCGGCAGTGGCGTGCATTTGCCGGTTCTGGGGGGATATACGAGTGATGACATTCCACGTCGACTCCGAAGTGGGCACGCTTCGCCGGGTACTCCTGCACCAGCCCGATCTGGCACTCAAGCGGCTCACCCCGACCAATGCCCAGGCGTTCCTGTTCGACGACGTGCTGTGGGTGCAGCGGGCGATGGAGGAGCACGAGGAGTTCCAGCAGGTGCTGCGCGACCGCGGCGTCGAGGTCCACCTGCTGGCCGACCTTCTGCGCGAGACCGTCGAGATCCCAGAGGCCCGCAAGCACATCCTCGACGCGAGCATCGACGAGCGCTTCATGGGCCCGCTGGCCGTCGACGGCATCCGCAACACGCTCGACGCGATGGACTCCGCCACCCTGCAGATGTACCTGACCGGCGGCATCACCAAGCGCGAGCTGCTCGCCGCCGGCTGCGAGCCCAAGTCGGTCGCCTACCACACGCTCGCCGACGACGACTTCGTGCTGCCGCCGCTGCCCAACCACCTGTTCACCCGCGACACCTCCTGCTGGGTCTACGACGGCGTCTCGATCAACGCCATGAGGAAGAAGGCCCGGATGCGCGAGACGGTCAACATGGAGGCCGTCTACGAGTTCCACCCCACCTTCGCCGACGGCTTCAGCCGGCCCACGACGGGCGGCTACCGGATCTGGCTGCCGGGTCAGGCGATCGCGCCGGCCACGCTGGAGGGCGGCGACGTGCTGGTCATCGGCCGCGGCGCGGCGCTCGTCGGGATCAGCGAGCGCACCCAGCCGCAGACGGTCGAGATGCTCGCCCAGCGCCTGTTCCAGGCCGGCTCGGCCAGCAGGATCGTCGCGCTGCACATGCCGCAGGCCCGCGCGTTCATGCACCTCGACACCGTGATGACCATGGTCGACGTCGGCGTGTTCACCAAGTACGCGGGGCTCGGCATGCTGCCCTCCTACACGATCGAGCCGGGCGACACCGAAAAGGAGCTGAAGGTCACCGACCACCGCCCCGAGGACATGCACCGGGCCATCGCCCACGCGCTCGGCCTGGACGAGATCACCGTGCTCACCCCCACCCAGGACGTACGCGCCGCCGAGCGCGAGCAGTGGGACGACGGCTGCAACGTGCTGGCCGTGGAGCCGGGCGTGGTCGTCGCCTACGAGCGCAACACGACCACCAACAACTACCTGCGCGACCACGGCATCGAGGTCATCACGATCCGGGGCAGCGAGCTCGGCCGGGGCCGTGGCGGGCCACGCTGCATGAGCTGCCCGCTCGAACGGGACGGCATCTGATGACCTCCGGGCCCGTGCCGCCCGGCCACCTCACACCTCGCGAACCCTAGGAGACCGCATGCGGGTCATCGTCGCGCTCGGCGGAAACGCGGTGCTGGAGCGCGGGCAGAAGCCTGACGCCGAAACCCAGATCGCCCGCGTCGCGCTCTCGGCCAAGGCGCTCGCCAGGCTGGCGGAGAAACACGAGCTGATCATCACCCACGGCAACGGCCCGCAGGTCGGCATGCTGGCGCTGCAGAGCGCCGCCGACCTCGGCCTGAGCGCCCCCTACCCCCTCGACTCGCTCGGCGCCGCGACCCAGGGCATGATCGGCTACTGGATGCTGCGGGCCCTGCAGAACGCCCTGCCCGGCCGGCAGATCCTGGCCATGGTCACCCAGACCCTCGTCTCGGCGGTCGATCCGGCCTTCGAGCATCCCACCAAGTTCGTCGGCCAGGTCTACGGCCAGGTGGAGGCCGAGAAGCTGGCCACCGAGCACGGCTGGACCGTCAGGCCCGACGGCCCGTACTGGCGGCGTGTCGTCCCCTCCCCCGCGCCGCAACGCGTGGTGGAGACCCGGCTGATCCGCCGGATGCTGCGCGAGCAGGTCGTGGTGATCTGCGCGGGCGGCGGGGGCGTCCCCGTGATCCGCGACGAGCACGGCCGCCTGTCAGGCGTCGAGGCGGTCATCGACAAGGACCTGACCGCCTCGATGCTGGCCGAGGCGCTCGACTGCGACGCGTTCCTGATCCTGACCGACGTGCCGCGGGTGATGCGTGACTTCGGCACGCCCCGGCAGAGCGAGATCGGCCACACCACGCCGCACGAGCTGCGCGACCTGGAGTTCCCGGCCGGCTCGATGGGTCCGAAGGTGGAGGCGGTCTGCCGGTTCGTGGAGACCACCGGCGACATGGCCGCGATCGGCCGGCTCGACCAGGCGGAGCAGATCCTGGAGGGCACGGCGGGCACGATCGTCACGCCCAACGCCAGGTGGCCGCTGACCAGCACGCTCTAGGCGTGGAAGGGGTTCACCGTGACACTGGCCCAGCGGCTCTTCCGCACCAAGCCCACCGCCCAGATCGTGGCGGAGGGCGGCCATGGCGAGGGCGGTGAGCTGCGCCGCACGATGTCGCTGTGGCAGCTGACCCTGTTCAGCGTGGGCGCCACGCTCGGCACCGGCATCTTCGTCATCCTGGGCCAGGCCGTGCCGAAGGCCGGTCCGGCGGTCGTGGTGTCGTTCCTGCTCGCCGCCGTCACGGCGCTGTTCTCCGCGCTGTCGTACGCGGAGCTGGCCGGCACGATCCCGGTGTCCGGCTCGTCCTACTCCTACGCGTACGCGACGCTGGGCGAGCTGGTCGCCTGGGTCTGCGGGTGGTGCCTGATGCTGGAGTACGCCGTGTCGGTCGCGGCGGTGGCCGTCGGCTGGGGCCAGTACCTCAACTCGTTCCTGCGGAGCCTGTTCGGCTGGACGCTGCCCGCGGCGATCATCGGCTCCCCCGGCCAGGACGGCGGTGTGATCAATCTCACGGCCATCCTCATCGTGGCGCTGGCGACCTGGCTGCTGCTGGGCGGCGCCTCCGAGAGCGCCACGGCCAACGCCGTCTTCGTGCTGATCAAGATCGGCGTGCTGGCGTTCTTCTGCGTGGTGGCCTTCACCGCCTTCCAGGCCGCGAACTTCACGCCCTTCGCGCCTCTCGGCATCGCCGGCATCACGGCGGCCGCCTCCCAGGTGTTCTTCTCCTACATCGGCTTCGACGCCGCCTCCACGGCGGGCGAGGAGGCCAAGAACCCCCGGCGCGACCTGCCGCTGGCGATCCTCCTGTCGCTGGTCATCGTGACGGTCGTCTACGTGGGCGTGACCGTGGCCGCCGTCGGCGCCATGCCGTGGACCTCGTTCGATCCGGAGAGCACCGAGGGCAGCCTCTCGCAGATCGTGGACGCCGCCACGGGCTCGACGTGGGCGGGCCTCATCGTCTCGTTCGGCGCGGTCATCGCGATCGCCAGCGTGGTGCTGACCGTCATCTACGGCCAGACCCGGATCCTGTTCGCCATGTCCCGCGACGGCCTGATCCCCCGCGTGTTCCAGAAGGTGAACCCGCGCCACCAGGTGCCGGTCGCCAACACGCTCATCGTCGCGGTGTTCATCTCCGTGCTGGCCGGGCTGGTGCCGCTCGGCCAGCTCGCCGAGGCCACCAGCATCGGCACGCTGTTCGCGTTCGCGATCGTGAACATCGGCGTGCTCGTGCTCCGCTACCGCAGCCCGGAGCTGCCGCGCAGTTTCCGCACGCCGCTGTTCCCTCTCACGCCGGTGCTCGGCGCGATCTTCTGCGTGCTCGTGATGGCCGGACTCGCCGGCGTCACCTGGCTCGCGTTCGGCCTCTGGATGCTGCTCGGCCTCGCCTGCTACTTCCTGTACGGATTCCGCTACTCGCGGCTGAACACCGAGGTCCGCTGATGATCTTCGAGTACGTGCTGAGCGGGTTCATCCCCGAGCCGCGGGGACGTGACGGGCTCACCCTGGCCATGCTGCTGGCCCGCCAGACCGGGGCGCGCCTGGCGGTGGCGTACGTGCAGCCGCCGGCCTGGTCGGCCCCCGGGCCGGGCAAGGCCGAGGAGACCGTGTGGCGCGCCTACCTCGAGGAGCAGGCCGCCGCCGCGCTCACGCAGGCCCGCAAACTGGCCGGTGACGGCGTGGACTACGTCGTGCGGACCGACAAGGGCAGCGGACGCGGGCTGGTGGAGCTGGCCCGCGGGCGGGGAGCCGACGTGGTCGTGATCGGCTCGGCGCCGCAGGGCGCCCGCGGCCGGATCTCGCTCGGCAGCACCGCCGACCAGTTGCTGCACTCCTCGTCCGTGCCGGTGCTGCTGGCGCCGCGCGGCTACGCCGAGGATCCGCCCGCCGCCTTCGACCGGCTCACCGTCGCCTACCGGCGCGGCGCGGGCGCGGACGCGGCGGTCACGGCGGCCGCCAAGGTGGCCCTCTCACTGAGCGTGCCGCTGCGGCTGGTGACGCTGGTGGTCCGGAGCGGCCGGCGAGTCAGGATCGAGGAGGAGATGCTGGCGCGGCTGCGCGACCAGGCGGTGGCCGACCTCGAGGCGGCGGCCCGGGGGCACCGGCGGCGCGTCGGAGTGGAGGTCGAGGTGCTGGAGGGGCGGACCGTGGCCCGGGCCCTCGCGGAGACGTCGTGGCCGTCCGGGGAACTGCTCATCTGCGCGTCGAGCGGCAGCGGGCCGCTGCGGCGGGTCTTCCTCGGTGACACCTCGCTGAAGATCGTCCGGGCCGCGACCTGCCCGGTGATGATGCTCACCCGGCAGGCTTGAACCACTTGAACCAACTGGTTCGCTCGGGAAACAGGGACGAAGTACTGTTACCCCCACGGGATAAGAGGGGCGTTTGAGGCGAATCCCACCGGATCGGATTCGACATCTTTTTTCCAATCAGCTTGACCTTCGGCGTCCACCCCTTTACCGTCACTGTGCGTAACCATACTGCGCGGCGTTCTGGGCGAAAACCCAGAGCCATGGCTACCGATGGTGCCGAGCCTGGCACCAGACCCCCCGGTGGCTCCGGCAAACGCCGCGGAGGAGCACAATCTACTGAGAGCGCTACATACGAGAGCCGGGGGGCCACACGATGCCGTCTGAGTACGCAAAGTCGCTGGGTGCACGACTCCGCGCCATCCGCACCCAGCAGGGTCTGTCCCTGCACGGAGTCGAGGAAAAGTCGCGTGGCAGGTGGAAAGCCGTTGTCGTGGGCTCGTACGAGCGTGGCGACCGCGCGGTCACGGTGCAGAAACTTGCCGAGCTTGCCGATTTCTACGGGGTGCCCGTCTCCGAGCTGCTGCCCGGCGGCGCCGCCCCCAGCCCGCTCGGCCCGACGCCCAAGCTTGTGATCGACCTGGAGCGACTGGCCACACTGCCGAAGGAGAAGGCGGGCGCCCTCGCCCGCTATGCCGCCACCATCCAGAGTCAGCGTGGCGACTACAACGGCAAGGTGCTGTCGATCCGCCAGGAGGACCTGCGTTCGCTGGCCGTGATCTATGACAAGTCGCCCAGCGAGCTGACTGAGGAGCTCATCAGCTGGGGAGTGCTCGACGCCGAGGCCCGCAGGGCCGTCGAGTCCTTCTGACACAGCTTCGGACGAGGGGCGCGCCACGACGACGGCGCGCCCTTCGCGCCGTCCTGGCCCACTCTCCACCGGCGTCATGCCGCCTCAGCCGGGCCCACCGCCCGCTCCGGCCGGCGATCGGGGGCTATCGCTGGTCGGGATCAGCCGGCCAGGGGAACGTCGACGGGAAGTTGGGGCTGGGCGGGAACGCCCAGAATGCCCTCCACTGTGCAGACGAAGGTCTCCGCCTCGGCCAGCAACTCGTCGGCGTCGGCGCCCGAGACGCCACGCACCATGCCCGCCTCGGCGGCCGCGCGCTTGGCAGCGGTCACCGAGAAGTAGGCCGCCCACTCGGCCAGCTGTGGCTCCGCCTCGGGCAGGAGCTCCCAGGCGCTGCGCAGCCGGCGCCTGCGGCCCTCCATGGGCCGGGGCCGGGCGGCCAGGATCGCCGCCGCGGCGCGCAGGGCCGCCAGGTGCGCCGCCACATATCGGGATGCCGGGGTGCGGGCGGCCGCCGCCTCCGCCAGGCAGGAACGTGAATCCGTCAGGTGCGCCCGGACCGCGGGCGACAGCCGGGGACCCTGCGGGTCTCTAGACCGTGGTGCCATGTGCACGCCTCCTTGGGGTCGTGACGGCGCCCGGCGTTGCCGCCGGTGAAGCCCACGATCGCAGACGCCACCGACATTTCCGCCGGGCCGGCCGGACGAGGAGCTTCCCCTCTCCCCGTCCGGCCAGGACGCGCCCACTCGTCTCCGCCGACGACGAGGACCCGCCCTTCGCCCGTGGAGCCTGGTCGCGGGTCCCGCTTGGGGGAAGCGGGACCCGCGCCCAGGTCCTCGACGTGAGCCGCGAGCCTCACGTCACTAGGTCGAACATAATTTCGATCACGCTCTGTGTCAACCTGTTCCACGAACACAGGTTCGATGAACCTGTTCCCACGTGCGCTCATACCGAAACGGCGCGTCCCCGTGCCTACGGGACGACGGAGAGGGCCCCCGAGGGGCAGAGACCGACCGCGCGGCGGGCGGCGGCCTCCTGGTCGGCCGGAGGCGACGGCTGGAGCAGCACGACCGTGCCGTCGTCCTCGCTCTGGTCGAACACCTCCGGGGCGGTGAGCACGCACATGCCCGCGCCGATGCACACCGTCGTGTCTGCCTTGATCTTCATGGTGACCTACCAGGTGACAGGGAGGCGGTGCACGCCGTAGATGCTCATGTCGGAGCGCATCGGCACCTCCTCCGGTGATACGGCCAAGCGTAGATCGGGAAAGCGGCGCAGCAGCGCCGGGTAGCCGACGCGCATCTCGGTCCGGGCCAGCTGCTGGCCGAGACACTGGTGGATGCCGTGGCCGAACGTCAGGTGCCCGCCGGCCGGCCGGGTGACGTCGAGCCGGTCGGGGTCGGGGAAGCGCTCCGGGTCGCGGTTGGCGACGGGCAGGCTGAGCGTGACCGCCTCGCCCCGCCCGATCAGGGTGCCCTCGATCTCGACGTCCTCCAGCGCGGTCCTGACCGGGCCGATGTGGATGATCGTGAGGTAGCGCAGCAGCTCCTCGACGGCGTTGTCGACCAGGCCGGAATCGTCGCGCAGGGCGGCGAGCTGGCCGGGGTTGGCGAGCAGCGCGTAGGTGCCGAGGCCCAGCATGTTGGCGGTGGTCTCGTGGCCGGCCACCAGCAGCAGGAAGGCGACGCCGGTCAGCTCCTCGTCGTTCAGCTCGCCGCCCGCGACCAGCCCGCTGAGCAGATCGTCGGCCGGCTCGGCGCGCTTGCGCTGGACCAGGCCGTAGAGGTAGGCGGAGATCCTGGTCATCGCGCCGACGACGTCCTCGGCCCTGCTGTCGAGCGCGAAGAGCACCTTGGAGTCGTCCTGGAACCGCCCGCGCTCGTCGTACGGCACCCCGAGCAGCTCGCAGATCACCAGCGACGGGATGGGCAGCGCGAAGTGCTCGACCAGGTCGACCGGCCGGCCCGCGGCCTCCATCCGGTCCAGGCACGCCTCGGTGATCTCCTCGATCCTGGACTCCAGCTGCTTCATCCTGCGTACGGTGAACTGCCCCGTCAGCAGCCTGCGGTAGCGCGTGTGCTCGGGTGCGTCCATGCGCAGGAAGAACCCCGGCGGCAGCCGGAACTCGTGCTCGCGCAACTCGTTGCTGAGCTCCAGCCGGGCCGGGATCGGCGGGTGCATGTGCTCGGGCCGGTTGCTGAAGCGCGGATCGGCGAGCACCGCCCGGGCCGCCGCGTAGCCGGTGACCAGCCAGCCCCGATGACCGTCGGCGTAGGTCATGCGGTGGATCGGGCCCCGTTTTCGCAGCTCGGCCAGCTCGTCGGGCGGATCGAACGGGCGTTGGCGGGCGGTGGTCAGCGTCACGTCGGTCATGTGGTGGCTCCCTTCGGGTCACCATCCACAAAACAACATCCAATGCAAAGTTTCAACGGATGTAAATCATTATTCTGTGCAGTACAGTTCACGACATGGTGGGAATTCGGGAGCGCAAGAAGCAGCGCACGCGCCGCGCGCTGATCGAGGCCGCGCTCCGGCTGTTCGGCGAGAAAGGGTACGAGGACACCACCCTGGCGGAGATCGCGACGGAGGCCGACGTGTCGACCCGCACGTTCTTCAGCTACTTCGCCAGCAAGGAGGACGTGCTCTTCCACGACACGGACGGCAGCCTCGCCGAGAGGCTCGCCCTGGTCGCGACCAGACGACCGGACGAGACGCCGTCGGAGCTGCTCCTGCGGATGGTGCGCGCCAGTGTCACCTGGACGGTCGACGACCAGGACTTCCGGCCGGAGGACGTGCGGCTGCGGATGCGGCTCATCATGACCGTCCCGGCTCTCCAGGCCCGTGCCCTGCACCTGCTGTTCGACAGCCAGCTACGGCTCACGCGGGCGCTGCACGAGGCCTACCCCGGGCAGCTCGGCCTGATGGAGGCCGCCGCCGCGGTGGGCGCGGTGGTGGGCGCCACCAAACTGGCCGCCGTGGTCAGTCTCAACCACGACGGCTCCACGGAGCGGGCCGCCGAGGCCGCTCTGGAGGCCGCCGAGATCACCGTCCGCGGCCTCGCCTCCCTCGACCGGCCGACCGGCCGCTAGGCCCTGCGGAAGCCGCCCCGCACGTGCACCGGCACGCCCTTGCCGAGCATCCCGGGCAGCACCTCGGCCACGTTCATCGGCATCCGGACACACCCGTGCGAAGCCGGGTGGAGCGGCACCGACAGCGCCCCGTGGAACGCGATGCCGCCGTTGAAGAAGATCGGGTTGTAGAGCTGGCCCAGATAGGACTTGTGCCATCCCGAGGCGCGCCACGTGGTCCGGTAGTCGCCCGTGGGCGTGCGGGCCGAGCCGCAGAAGCGCTGGCTCCTGCCCTGCCAGACCGCGGTCTCGCAGTAGGGGACGCCGCTGCCCGAGGAGATGTGGGTGATCAGCCGGGGCGCGCCGCCGACGTACAGGACCATGATCTGCTTGGTCAGGTCGACCTCGGCGCGGGTCGGCCGGCCGCTCGCGACCAGCACCCTGGGCGCCCTCGGGCGCTCCAGCGCGGCCCAGGTGCGCCGGGCCACGGTGCTGCTCGGCGTGATGCCGTTGACCTTCTGGAACGCCCAGACGGCCGCCAGCGTGGCGCCGCCGTAGCGTCCGTCGGCCCTGCCCGGACGGTAGCCGAGCCCGGTGAGGCGCTTCTGCAGCCAGACGACCTCCTCGCCCTTGGCGCCGAGCTTCAGCGTCTTGCGCGGCGCCGTGACCAGCGCCGCCACGGCCGCGACGGGCGCCGGGAGAGCGGCGGAAGCCGTGACGGGGGCGGCGAGCGGCCGGGCGTGCGCGCTGGACGCGCCGAGCCCTGCCAGGACGAGGGCGCTCGCCGTAACGACGGCAGCCATGCCGGGCAGGCGTCGTGCCACCACCAAAACCACCCCTCATTCGGTATTAATCAAAGCAAAGGACACTACACCACCACCATGGCGCGGTAATGCCGCCATCACTCGCTTTAGAGTGTCCGCATGTCTGAGAAGTTGCCCGCCAACAGTCTTCTGGTCCGGTCGGCTCTGCGAGAGCGCGCAGCCACGGGCGAGATCGTGGTGCTGCCCGAGAAGGCGCCCACCGCCGCCACCGCCGCGGCCCAGCTCGGTTGTGACGTCGGGGCGATCGCCAACAGCCTCATCTTCGAGGCCGACGGCGCGCCGCTGCTCGTGCTGACGAGCGGCGCGCACCGCGTCGACGTCGAGCTCGTCGCCCGCGCCGCCGGAGTCCAGCGCGTACGGCGGGCGACCCCCGAGTTCGTCCGCGAGGCGACGGGCCAGCCGATCGGCGGCGTGGCCCCCGTCGGCCATCCGGCGCCCGTGCGGACCCTGGTGGACAACTGGCTGGCCAAGCACGAGGTGGTGTGGGCGGCCGGCGGACATCCGCTCACGGTCTTCCCCACCAGCTACGACGAGCTGCTGCGCATCACCGGCGGAGCCCCCGTCGACGTCGAGTAGGGTGCGACAAGTGATCGAGTTTCGCGGCGCGGGGCCTGACGAGTTCGGCGAACGGCTGGACACGGTGATCGACATCTACACCGCCGCCATGCGCCCGCCCGCGGACCAGATCTCCGGCCGCGCCAGCATTATGCGAAACCACGGGACATATCCGTATTTTCAGTGCTATTTCGCAGAATTGCGAGAGTCGGAGCACGAATTCTCCACGAGCGGCCCGGGAACCCGCGGCGCCCCGGGCAGCGGACGGAGCGCCCCGCCCGCGATCATCGTCGGCTTCGCCTACGGGTTCCGCGGCGCCCCCGGCCAGTGGTGGCACGACGTGGTGTACCGGGCGGTGGAGGAGAAGTCGGGCCCCGAGGCGGCCGAGGCCTGGCTGGGCAGCGCGTTCGAGCTGGCCGAGATCCATGTGCACCCCGACTACCAGGGCAAGGGCATCGGCCGCGCGATGGTCACGACCCTGTGCGCCGGACGCAGGGAGCGCTCGGCCGTGCTCTCCACCCACGACCGGCCCACCGTGGCCCGCCACCTCTACCGGAGCATGGGGTTCGTCGACCTGCTGACCGGTTTCGTCTTCCCGGGCGGTCACGAAGAGTACGCGATCGCGGGCGCCCCTCTCCCCCTCCGCTGACATCGCCGCTGGTAAAACCTTGACCCGTGAGTTTGGCGGCCATTACCGGGGGCACCATTGGCTACGCAAGGTAATGGACGCTTTACCCCGCGTCTACCCGTCCCCTACCGCCACCCGCCCGGTCCCCCTGCGGGCGGGTGGCGGCCCCCACCGAAACCCGCACCCGCTCACACAGCGCGCCCGCCCCCTTCACGGGAGCGGGCGCTTCGTGTCGCGCGTCAGGCCGACATCGCCGCGGCGGGCGAGAGCCGCCTGAAGACCTCGCGGGACGCGCTCGACCGGTTGAACGTGATGAAGTGGATGCCCGGCGCCCCCTCGTCGAGCAGCCGCTGGCACAGCTCGACCCCATGGTCGATGCCGAGCCGGCGCACGGCGGCCGGGTCGTCGGCCACGGCCTCGAAGCGGGCGGCCACGTCGGGCGGGAACGGCGCCCCCGACAGCTGCTCCGAGCGCGCGATCGTGCTCATCTGCGTCACGGGCATGATGCACGGGATGATCGGCGTGTCACACCCCTGGGCCGCCACCCGGTCGCGCAGCCGCAGGTAGTCGTCCGCCTGGAAGAACATCTGGGTGATGGCGTAGTCGGCCCCGGCCTCGCACTTGCGCACGAAGTACTGGGTGTCGGACTCGATCGACGGCGAGCGCGGGTGCTTGAACGGGAACGCGGCCACGCCGACGCAGAAGTCACCGGACTGGCGGATCAACCGCACCAGGTCCTCGGCGTAGCGCACGCCCTCGGGGTGGCGGACCCACTCGCCCGTGGGATCGCCGGGCGGGTCGCCGCGCACGGCCAGGATGTTGCGCACCCCGGCGTCGGCGAACCGGCCCACCAGGTGGCGCAGCTCCTTGATCGAGTGGTTGACCGCGGTGAAATGGGCCACAGGGGTCAGCGTGGTGTCGTGGGCGAGCCGCTCCACGATCTCGACCGTGCGGTCACGGTTGGAGCCGCCGGCTCCGTAGGTCACCGAGACGAAGGTCGGCCGGAGCGACTCGAGCTCCCGGATGGCCCGCCACAGCTGGCGCTCGCCATCGTCGGTCTTCGGTGGCATGAACTCGAAGGAGAAGGACCGCCCGCCGGCGGCGAGCAGCTCGCGGACGGTGGGAACCCGGTCGGGCAGGACGGAGGGTCGGCCAAGTGCCATGGCCCCAGGTTACCGTGACAACCCTGGAACGGGCGGTCACAGCGGTGCCTGGAGATCCGTGCCCGGCCGCCCGGCCACTAGTCTCAAGGGCATGAGCACCGAGGTCGCGAGCATGGACGTCCTGCGTGAGCAGGTTGACCGTTCCCTGCGCGAGTTCGTCGGACGGCGGCTTCCCGCCACCGGCGCCCCCGAGTTCGAGCCCCTGCGACTGGCCGCCGAGGAGCTGCTGTCGGGCGGCAAGCGGCTGCGCCCCGCGTTCTGCTACTGGGGCTGGCGCGGCGCGGGCGGCGGCGAGCTGCCCGAGATCTTCACGGCGGCGGCGTCACTGGAGTTGCTGCAGGCCAGCGCGCTGGTGCACGACGACGTGATGGACAAGAGCGACCTGCGCAGGGGCATGCCGTCCGCCCATCGCCGCTTCCAGTCGATGCACGCGAAGTCGGGCTGGCACGGCTCGGCCGAGCAGTTCGGCGAGGGCGCGGCGATCCTGCTGGGCAACCTGCTGCTGATCTGGTCGGGCGAGATGTGGCGCACCAGCGGCCTGCCGCCCGAGTCGCTCGCGGCGGCCCAGCCGGTGCACGACCACATGCGCACCGAGCTGATGTGCGGCCAGTACCTCGACCTGCTGGAGCAGGCGGGCGGCGAGAACACGTTCGAGTCGGCCCTGCGGGTCGCCCTCTACAAGAGCGGCAAGTACTCCGTCGAGCAGCCGCTCCGGCTCGGCCTGGTGCTCGCCGCCGGCGAGGCCGCGCCCTGGATGGACGAGCTGTGCACGACGTACGGCACCCGGGTGGGCATCGCGTTCCAGCTGCGCGACGACATCCTCGGAGTGTTCGGCGACCCGGCGCGCACCGGCAAGCCGGCCGGCGACGACCTGCGCGAGGGCAAGCGGACGATGCTGGTGGCCCGCACCCTGGCGGCCGCCTCCCCCGGGCAGGCCGAGACGGTGCGCCGCCTGCTCGGCGACCCCGACCTCGACGCGCGGGGCGTGGCGACGCTGCGGGGCGTCATCGAGGACACCGGCGCGCTGCGGGAGTGCGAGGACCTGATCGGCGACTACCTCGCCGAGGCGCTCGCCTCCCTGGAGAAGGCGCCGATCACGGCCGAGGCGCGCGCGGCCCTCGCCGAGCTGGCCGTCGCCGCCACCTCCCGCCGCACCTGAGCGGCCGAACGGCGTCCGCGGCGGCAGCGCACGGCCGGTGTCGCGCGGGGCCTTCGCCGGGTGGCCGCCGCGGGCGGTCAGGCCGCCAGCCGCTTGGCGAACTCAGCCGCCGCGGCGCCCGGATCGTCGGCCTCGGTGATGGCCCGCACCACCACGACGCGGGTGACCCCGTACGACCTGACCTCGTCGAGGTTGCCCAGGTCGATGCCGCCGATGCCGAACCACGGCCGGTCCGTGCCGAGTGAGGCCGCGTGCCTGAGCAGGGGCGGCCCCGGCGCGTGGCGGCCGGGCTTGGTCGGCGTGGGCCAGATCGGGCCGCAGCAGAAGTAGTCGACGCCGTCCTGCGCCGCGGCGGCGGACGCCTCGGCGGTGGAGTGGGTGGACCTTCCGATGAGGACGTCGTCGCCGAGTATCTCTCGCGCGACCCTCACCGGCAGGTCGTCCTGCCCCAGGTGGAGCACGTCGGCACGGGCGGCGTAGGCCACGTCGGCCCGGTCGTTGACCGCCAGCAGCCTGCCGTGCCGGTCGCAGGCGTCGCGGAAGACCTCGAGCAGCGCGAGCTCCTCGCGCGCCTCCAGGCCCTTCTCGCGCAGCTGAACGATGTCGACACCGCCCGCGAGCACCGCGTCGAGGAACTCGGCCAGGTCACCGCGGTCACGCCGGCCGTCGGTGCAGAGGTAGAGCCGCGCGTCAGAAACCGAGAGCCTGGGCACGCCGCTTGACCTCGGTATGACGACCCGCCTTGATCGCCTGGACGGGCGAGCCGGGCAGGGAGTCGTCGGGAGTGAAGAGCCAGCGCAGCGCCTCGACGTCGTCGTAGCCGGCGTCGCGGAGCACGGTCAACGTGCCCGGCAGGCCCTTCATCACGTCCTTTCCGTCGAGGAACACCGCGGGCACCTGTGGCCCGCCTCCTCCCCTGCGTACGCCGAGCACTTTGTGGTCCTTGAGAAGTTGCTTGGCACGGCCGATCGAAAGGTCGAGGCGCTCGGCCACTTGAGGAAGAGTGAGCCACTCGTCGACGAGCTGGTCGGTCTCCCGGTCGATCTGTGCAACAGAAAGCGTCACGAAACCACAACTACCACATGCCGTGCTTGCTCAAACAACACAATCCCGTAGAGAGACACCGGGATCTACCAGGCGTTCCGTATCAAGTCGCTGGCCGTCGCCGATGATCCGGCGCCCTTGGACGAGATCGCGGGGCCGGTCGACGGCCAGGACGGCGGCCAGCGCGTCGTCGGCGGTGAGCCAGCAGGCCGACCACTTTCCGCCAGGTTCGCCCCGGTAGAGCAGGCGGGACCCGGCCTGGTGGTGACCGGCGTACTGCAGCATGTGGCCGAACTGCTCCGACCAGAAGTAGGGCACCGGGTCGTACACCGCCTCCTGCCCCAGCAGGGTCGCCGCGGCGACGTCGGGGGCGCTCAGCGCGGTGTCCCAGTGCTCGACCCGGAGCCTGGCGCCGAAGCGGCGCGACCACCAGGCCGCGCAGTCGCCCACCGCCACCACGCCGGGCATCGAGGTGCGCAGGTGCTCGTCGGTGACGACGCCGTTGTGCAGGTCGAGGTCGGCGTCGGCGAGCCACTCGACCGCCGGGCGGACGCCGACGCCGGTGACCACCACGTCCGCCGGGACGAACTCGCCGCCGGCCAGCCGTACGCCGCCCTCGTCGACCGAGCCCACCAGGGTGCCGAGCCGCAGATCGATGCCGTCGTACCAGCCCTGGGTGCGGGCGCCGATCTCGGCGCCGACGGCCTGCGCGAGCGGGGCGGCGCCCGCCTCGATCACGGTGACCGCGCAGCCGGCCCGCCGCGCGGCGCCGGCCACCTCGGCGCCGATCCAGCCGGCCCCGATGACGACCACGCGGGCGTCGGGCGTCAGCAGGGCGCGCAGCTCCAGCGCGTCGTCGAGGGTGCGCAGCACGTGCTGGGGCCCGTCTCCGGGCAGCCGGACGGGGTCGGCGCCGGTGGCGATGACCAGGCCGTCGTAGCCGAGCTCGCCCTCGCTGGTGACCACGACGCCCGGCCGCAGGGACGTGGCCGTCACGCCGGGCCGGAAGTCGACCTCCAGCTCGGCGAGGTCGGAGTCGACGAAGCTGGAGTCGACGTCGCCGAGCAGCACCGCCTTGGACAGCGGCGGCCGGTCGTACGGACGGTGCCGCTCCTGCCCGACCAGCGTGATCCCGCCGCCGAAACCACGGGCGCGCAGTGCCTCGACGCTGCGCAGTCCCGCCAGGCCCGCTCCCACCACCACGACACGCTTCACGGTCAAGACCATAACGGGGGCGGTGCCGGCCCGTCGCGCCGAGGCCTTAGGGTGGAAGGCGCATGACGCGCGGGAGTCCGGCCGTGACCGGGCTGAGAGGAAGGCTGCACCGGGCCTTCGACCGCAAGACACCTGATCCGGATCATGCCGGCGAAGGGAGCGCGAATGGATCTGATCGTGGGTGGCGGCGTCGTCGGGCTTTCGGTGGCCTGGCGGCTGAGCCGGGCCGGCCAGGACGTGACCGTGGTCGATCCGGCCCCCGCCACGGGCGCCTCGCACGCGGCGGCGGGCATGCTGGCACCGGTCAGCGAGGTCGCCTACACCGAGCAGCCGCTGCTCCGGCTGGGCGCGGCCTCGCTGCGCGGCTGGCCGTCGTTCGCCGCCGAGCTGGCGGCCGACGCGGGGTTCGAGCCGGCCGGCGACCCGGCCGAGGCCGCCCGGATCGGGCTCGACCTGCGCGCCGACGGCACCCTCGATGTGGCGTTCGGGGCCGACGACCTGGCCGCGCTGGACGAGCTGGCCGCGTACATGGAGAAGCTGGGGCTGCCGGTCGAGCGGCTGACCGGGCGCGAATGCCGCCGCCTGGAGCCGATGCTGGCGCCGTCGGTGCGCGGCGGGCTGCTGGCGCCGGGCGACGCCTGGGTCGATCCGCGCCGCGTCACGGCGGCGCTGCTCGCCGCCCTGGAGCGGCGGGGCGTCCCCCTGGTGCGGGCCCGGGTGAGCGAGCTCCTGCGCGACGGTGACACGGTCGCGGGCGTACGGCTGGAGCCGCCGGGCGCGCCCGCGGAGATCCGGGCCGAGCGGGTCGTCCTGGCGGCCGGAGCGTGGAGCGCCGAGCTGGCCGCCGTCCCGGTGCGTCCGGTGAAGGGGCAGATCATGCGGCTGCGCTCCGCCGAGCCGCTGCTCGGCCGGTGCGTGCGGGGCACGGTGCACGGGACCCCCGTCTACCTGGTGCCGCGCGGCGACGGCGAGCTGGTGGTCGGCGCCACCCAGGAGGAGCTCGGGTTCGACACGCGGGTGACCGCCGGCGGGCTCTACGAGCTGCTGCGCGACGCCCGGGAGCTGGTGCCGGGCGTCACCGAGCTGGAGGTGGCCGACATCGTGGCCGGGCTGCGGCCGGGCACCCCGGACAACGTCCCGATCATCGGCCCGAGCGCCGTCCCGGGGCTCGTGCTGGCCACCGGTCACCACCGGGGCGGGGTGCTGCTGGCGCCGCTGACGGCGGCCATCCTGCTGGGCGAGGAGACCGAGCTGGCCGCGCTGTGCTCCCCCGCGCGGTTCGACGACGCCGGCACCACCGGCAACGGCACAGACACCGGTGCCGACACCGGTGTCGACAGCACAGAAGTGACCGAGAGCACCGACGCCGCGCGGCCCCCGCGGCCGGCCACGCCGGACGGGGCCGCGACCGCGCACACGGAGGAACGATGAAGGTGACGATCAACGGCAGCGCCCGCGAGCTGCCCCACGGCACGACCGTGGCGCAGGCCGTACGCATCCTGACCAGCGCCACCACCGGCGTGGCGGTGGCCGTCAACGACGAGGTGGTGACGCGCGGCACGTGGGAGACCACCGCGCTGAGCGACAGCGACCGCGTCGAGGTGCTCACGGCGGTGCAAGGTGGATGACCTGATCATCGCCGGGGAGAAGTTCTCCTCGCGGCTCATCATGGGCACCGGCGGCGCCCCGTCGCTCGAGGTGCTCGACCGGGCGCTCGTCGCCTCCGGCACGCGGCTGACGACGGTCGCGATGCGGCGGCTCGATCCGGCCGCGCGCGGCTCGGTGCTCGACGTGCTGCGCCGGCGCGACATCAAGGTGCTGCCCAACACGGCGGGCTGCTTCACGGCGGGCGACGCGGTGCTGACCGCCCGGCTGGCCAGGGAGGCGCTCGGCACCGACTGGGTCAAGCTGGAGGTCATCGCCGACGAGCGGACCCTGCTGCCCGACCCGATCGAGACGTTCGACGCGGCGGAGCGGCTGGTGGCCGACGGGTTCACGGTGCTGCCGTACATCGGCGACGACCCCGCGCTGGCGCGGCGGCTGGAGCAGGCGGGCTGCGCGGCGGTGATGCCGCTCGGCGCGCCCATCGGCTCGGGCCTGGGCATCCGCAACCCGCACAGCATCGAGCTCATCGTCGAGGCGGCCGGGGTGCCGGTGATCCTCGACGCGGGCATCGGCACGGCGAGCGACGCCGCGCTGGCGATGGAGCTCGGCTGCGACGCCGTGCTGCTCGCCACCGCGGTCACCCGGGCGCAGCGGCCCGACCTGATGGCGGCGGCCATGAAGGGCGCCGTCGAGGCGGGCCGGCTCGCCCGGCTGGCGGGCCGCATCCCCCGCCGCCGCTACGCGGAGGCGTCCTCGCCGGTGGGCCCGTGAAACAGGGGTAAAGGAGGGCCACGTCTCGGCATCGGTTTCGGGTGGTCAGGCCCTACGGGTGGCAAATCGCCCGTAAACTCAGCCGGGTGGACACGACGACTGCTGACCCCCTGGTAGGGCGGCTGCTCGACGGGCGCTATCGGATCGAGTCCCGCATCGCGCGGGGCGGCATGGCCACCGTCTACCTGGCGCTGGACATCCGGCTGGACCGTACTGTCGCGCTCAAGGTCATGCACCGCTCGCTGGCCGAGGACCCGGCGTTCGTGCGGCGGTTCATCGGCGAGGCCAAATCGGTGGCCAGTCTCTCGCACCCCAACGTGGTGCACGTCTTCGACCAGGGCACCGACGGTGACGTGGTCTACCTGTCGATGGAGTACGTCCCGGGCCGGACGCTCCGCGACACCCTGCGCGACCGGGGGCGGCTGCCCGCCCGCGAGGCACTGGAGATCATGATCCCGGTGCTCGCGGCGCTGGGCGCGGCCCACCAGGCCGGGATGGTCCACCGCGACGTCAAGCCCGAGAACGTCCTGCTGACCGACGACGGCCGGATCAAGGTCGTCGACTTCGGACTGGCCAGGGCGATCGAGGCGACCAACCAGACCCGCACCGGCGTGATGATCGGCACGATCGGCTACATGTCGCCCGAGCAGGTGATGACCGGCGGCGCCGATGTGCGCAGCGACGTCTACGCGGCGGGCATCATGCTGTTCGAGCTGGTGACCGGGCAGCAGCCCTACGACGGCGAGACGCCGATGTCGGTGGCCTACCGGCACGTTCACGACCGGGTGCCGGCGCCGTCGTCGCTGGTGGCCGACGTGCCGCCGCTGATCGACACGCTGGTGGCGCACGCCACGGCGCGCGAGCCGGCCGACCGCCCGGCCGACGCCACCGCCATGCTGGTGGCGGCCGTCGACGCGCACCGGATGCTGCCCCGCCTGACCAACCCGCCCGGCTCCCACCCGCCCGTCTCCCAGCAGTCCGGGGCGCACTCGCGGGCCCACTCGATGCCGCAGGTCGCGCCTGCCCACACGCTCATCCAGCCGCGCGTCGAGGTGCCCGCGCAGGCGCCGCCGACCGGCCACCGGCGGGCCGGGTTCCGGCCCAACTGGTTCCTGGTCGCGCTGGCCGCCGTCATGGTGGTGGCGATCGGGCTGACCGGCTGGTACTTCTCGCAGACGAAGCTCGTCGCCGTGCCCGGCAACCTGGTGGGCAAGAACGTCTCGGTGGCCGAGAGCAACTTGATCGCGCGCGGTTTCCAGGTGCGCAAGGCGCCGGGCCAGCACGACGAGAAGATGGCCGAGGGCCTGGTGCTGAGCACCGCCCCGGTCTCCGGGCAGGAGGTCGAGGGGGGCGCGACGATCACGCTGGTGCCCTCGCTCGGTCCCAAGCGGGTGCTGGTGCCCAAGGTCGAGGGCATGTCCGAGAGCGACGCCCGCGACGCCATCGCCCGCGCCGGGCTGCAGGTCGGCACGGTCAGGCGGCTGCCCAGCCAGCAGATCGAGCGCAACAAGGTGATCCGCACCTCGCCGCAGGTGGGCGACAAGGTCAAGGAGGACTCGAAGGTCGCCATCTACGTGAGCGCGGGCCTGGTCATGCCCGACGTCGGCGGGATGCCCAAGGACCAGGCCGCCGGCTACCTGCAGCAGCAGGGGTTCCAGGTGCAGGTCAACGAGGTGGACGACGACGCCGAGCCGTGCACGGTCATCGCGCAGTCGCCCAAGGTCAACGCGGAGGTCGACCCGGGCTCGGCGGCCACCATCACGGTGGCGCGCTGCCAGACCGACTTCTGGGACTGGTTCCGGGGTGACAACGAGGGCCGTGACGACCAGGAGTTCCGGCTCGTTCCCCAGGTGATGGGCAAGAACGTCCGCGACGCCAAGGCCGAGCTGGAGCAGCTCGGCTTCAAGGTCAAGGTGCGCAGGCTCGGCAACGGCGGCGTGGTGCAGTTCCAGCGGCCGATGCCCAACAGCGAGCGGCCGCCGGGCTCGGTGGTCTACCTCTGGCAGTGAGCCCGGCCCGGTGCGCGGGTTCAGGCGAGGTGGCCGTGCAGCCGCACCCGGGCCAAACCGCCGTCGGGGTGGATGTCGACGCGCACGTGGGTGACCGGGTCGGTGTGCTCGATCCGGAAGCGGTGCGGGGTGTCGGGTTGCAGCCGGGTCCTCGGCAGCAGGCCGATCTCGCGGTCGCCGTCGAGGCCGGTCAGTGACACCGCGCCGGGGGCGTTGAACAGCAGGTTGGTGGTGTCGATCTCGGCCAGCCGGACGCGGCCCCGCCCGGCCAGCCGGATGACCAGCCAGTCGTTGCCGCCGTCGCGCCGGCGCGCGGTCTCCCAGCCTTCGGCCTGGTGGCGGGCCAGGCCGGGGGCGATGGCGTTGTTCGGCGAGGAGTAGAAGTCGTCGGAGCAGGCGGTGACCAGGGCGCCGTTCTGGAGCGCGGCCAGGTCGAGGCCGAGGCCGTCGTAGACGGACAGGTCGGGGCGGGCCTCGCCGTGCACGCGCAGCCGGGCGACGCCGCCGTCGGGGTGGATGGTGAGCCGTACGTGCGTGTAGCGGCGCTCGTCGGCCACCTCGAAGGCGTGCTCGGCGTCGCCCCTGAGGCCCGACCTGGGCACCAGCTCAGTCCACTCGGCGGCCTGGAGTTCGGCGGGTGACGGGTGGCCGCCGGCCGCCGTGCCCTCCACCGAGGCGTACGGCGGGTAGTTGCCCGTGAACCAGGCCGTGTCGATCAGCACGCCGCGGATCACGCCGGGCACGCCGAGCCGGACGATCGCCCAGTCGTGGCCCGGCTCGCGGCGGCGGCGGGTCTCCCACCCGTCGTACAGCTGCCCCTTGCTGCCGAACGTGGCCGCCTGGAAGCCGGGCCGGCCGGGGCGGATCAGGCTCTCCTTCTCGGCGAACGACTCGTCGCTGGCGGCCACGACCGAGCCGCCGAGCGTACGCAGGGCCAGGTCGGGCAGTGCGGTGAAGCCGGCCATCTAGCGCTCTCCCAGCAGCAGGGTTCCGTGCGGCTCGTCGTCCACGGGCCGGCCGCGCAGCCAGGTGGTCAGGACGGCGCCCTTGAGGGTGCGGCCGTGGTAGGGCGTGACGGGGTTGCGGTGGTGCAGGCGGTGGGCGTCGACCGGGGTGACGGCTCTGGGGTCGAAGGCGACCAGGTCGGCGTCATTGCCTGGTTTTATCCCGCCTTTCCCCGAAATTTCGGCTATTGCGGCGGGATTCGTGGACATCCAGCGGACCACGTCGTCCAGCCCGTACCCCCGCCGGGACGCCTCGGTCCAGACGGCGGACAGGCCCAGTTGCAGGGAGGAGACGCCGCCCCAGGCGGCGGCGAAGTCGGGCACCTTGAGGTCGGCGGGCGAGGGCGAGTGATCGGACACGACGCAGCTCAGCACGCCGCTCACCAGGCCGTCCCAGAGCCGGTCGCGGTTGGCCGCCGAGCGGATCGGCGGGCAGCACTTGAAGCTGGTGTCGCCCTCGGGCACCTGCTCGGCGGTCAGCGTCAGATAGTGGGGGCAGGTCTCGGCGGTGATCGCCAGCCCGTCGGCGCGGGCGGCGGCCAGCGGCTCCAGGCAGTCGGCACTGGACACGTGCAGGATGTGCACCCGGGCGCCGGTCTCCCCGGCCAGCCGGATCACCCGCTCGACCGCGCCGCGCTCGGCAGCGCCGGGCCGCGAGTCCAGGAACTCCCGGTACGTCGGGCCGCCGGGTTCGGTCAGCAGCGCCGGGTCCTCGGCGTGCACCACCAGGAGCCCGCCGAACCCGGCGACCTCCTCCAGCGCCCGCCTCGTCCCCGCCTCGTCCAGCGGCGGGAACTCCGGCACCCCCGACGGCGACAGGAAGCACTTGAAGCCGCGGACCCCCCGGTCGTGCAGCGGCCGGAGGTCCTTGAGGTTGCCGGGGACCGCGCCGCCCCAGAACGCGGTGTCGACGTGGCACCGTCCCTCGGCGGTGCGCAGCTTGGCCTCCAGGGCCGCGACGTCCACGGTGGGCGGGACCGAGTTGAGCGGCATGTCGACGATCGTGGTGACCCCGCCCGCCGCCGCCGCGCGGGTGGCCGACGCGAACCCCTCCCAGTGCGTACGGCCCGGTTCGTTCACGTGCACGTGCGTGTCGACCAGGCCGGGCAGCAGCGCGATGCCGCGCAGGTCGACGTCCTCGGCCGCCTCCAGCTCCGCGGAGTACTCGTGCAGCCCCGCGATCCGCCCCTCCCGCACGCCCACCGCCGCGGCGCGCTCTCCCTCGGGCAGCACGGCCCGCCGCGATCGGACCACCAGGTCGTACGGGGTCATGGCTTCCTCTCGGAGGTGACGGTCAGGACCGGTCACAGGCGGTCGGCGGCCAGGCGGGCCGCCAGGCGTTCCAGGAGAGGCCCGGCCTCGGCCATGCAGCGGACCGGGTCGGGCTCCAGGTCGGTGAGCGCGTACGCCGCCTTGATGCCGGCCACCTGGAGCTCGGCGTCGGACAGGGTGCGGCGCCCGCAGACCGCGACCACGGGGACCCCCGCCTTGGCCGCCGCCTGCGCGACCCCGACCGGGGCCTTGCCGCGCAGCGACTGCTCGTCCAGCGACCCCTCTCCGACGATCACCAGCCGGGCGCCCTGGACGAACTCACCGAAGCCCAGCAGGTCGAGGAGGTAGTCGATGCCGGGACGGATGTCGGCACGCAGGAAGGCGAGGGCGGCGAAGCCGACCCCGCCGGCGGCCCCGGCTCCCGGGGCTCCGGCGACGCCCATGGGCCGGGGCGCGCCGTCGTGCTCGACCGCGCCGACGAGGCCGTGGGTCCGGGTGGCGACGGCGGCCAGCCTGCCGAGGGCGGCCTCCAGGATCCTGACGTCGTCCGCGGTGGCCCCCTTCTGGGGACCGTAGACGGCCGCCGCCCCGTGGGGGCCCAGAAGCGGGTTGTCGACGTCGCTCGCCACCACGAACTCCACACCGGAGACGTCCGGGAAAGCGGCCAGGTCGATGCGGTCCAGCTCGCGGAGGGCCGCCCCTCCCGGGCCGAGTTCCCTGCCCTCCGTGTCCAGGAGCCGCGCCCCGAGAGCCTGGACCATGCCCGCTCCCCCGTCGGTGCACGCGCTGCCGCCGAGGCCGAGCACGACACGTCGCGCGCCCCGCTCGACGGCGTCGGCGATGAGCTCGCCGGTGCCGTAGCTGGTGGCGGTGAGCGGCTCCCGGTCCCCCGGCAGCCGCCGCAGACCGGACGCCTCGGCGAGCTCGATGACGGCGGTCGGCCGGGCGTCCCGTGCGGACGGCCAGGGCTCCCGCGCGGACGGCCGGGCGTCAGGAGTAGGAGACCGGGCATCCCGGGCGGACGGCCGGACGTCAGGAGCGGGAGACCGGATGTCACGCTCCGGCGGCCGGACATCGCCCGAGGGCCGGCCGACATCGCGCGTGGGCGGCGGTGCCGATCCGGCGGGCCGGTCACCGGCGGGGTGGCCGGTGGGGTGCCAGGCGTAGGCGGCCTGGACCGGCCGGCCGGTGGGCCCCGTCACCTCGCGGGTGATCCGGGTGAAACCGCAGGCCACGACCGCGTCCACGGTGCCGTCGCCGCCGTCGGCCACCGGCAGCTCGACCGCCGGGACGCCGAGCCCGGCCGCCACCCTGGCCGCCACCTCGGCCGCCGTCAGCGACCCCTTGAACTTGTCCGGGGCGACCAGCACATGATCAACCACTAGGTACTCCCACGCGTCGGGCGGACAGCGGGCGGGCGCGCCCCGGGTGCGAGCGGGCGTGCCGTTGCCGCTTCATCATCACACCCCGGCCCGCGGCGTCTCCGGCCGGTCGCGCCGTACGTCGCCGGAGCCGGCGGCAGGGCCGGCGGGGTCACGATCGGAACCTCCCGGTGGTGGCGACCCCTCGATCTTCGGCCAGGCGCAGCAGGCGGCGGTGCGCCCGGGCGCCCGCCCGTCCGGCGGCGTCATGCGCGACGGTCCGCAGCTCGCCGTCCTCGACCAGCGTCTCACCGCCGGCCAGCAGGCGGGCCAGGGGCGGCTGACGCGTCGCGAACACCAGCGCGCAGACGGGGTCGGTCACCGCGCTCGCGAAGGGCTCGTCGACCCGCCACAGCGCGATGTCGGCCAGCTTGCCCGGTTCGAGCGTGCCGAGCTCGTCCTGGCGGCCGAGGTTGCGGGCGCCGCCGAGCGTGGCCAGCTCCAGCGCCTGCCGGGCGGTGAGCGCGGTGGGCCCGTACCTCGCCCGCTGGAAGAGCAGCGCCTGCCGCATCTCGCCGGACAAGGTGGTCAGCTCGGAGGAGGCGGCGCCGTCGACGCCGAGGCCGACGTTCGCGCCGCGCCGCAGCATCTCCGACACCCGGGCGATGCCCGCGCCGAGCCGCCCGTTGGAGCTGGGGCAGTGCGCCGAGCCGGTGCCGGTGGCGGCGAACCGGTCGATGTCGGAGTCGCTCAGGTGCACGGTGTGCGCGAACCACACGTCGGGCCCCAGCCAGCCGAGCTTCTCCATGTAGTCGACCGGCCGCACACCCGCCTGTTCCAGGCAGAGCCTCTCCTCGTCCAGCGTCTCGGCCAGGTGCGTGTGCAGGCGGACGCCCTTGTCCCGGGCCAGTTCGGCGGCCTTGGTCATCAGGTCGGCGCTGACCGAGAACGGCGAGCAGGGCGCGACCGCCACCCGCAGCTTCGAGGAGAACGACGGGTCGTGGTGGGCGTCGATCGCGTCGGCCGTGGCGGCGAGGATCTCGTCGAGGCGCTCGACCACGACATCGGGCGGCAGCCCGCCCCGCGAGGCGCCCCGGTCCATCGAGCCGCGCGCCGGGTGGAAGCGGATGCCCAGCTCGCGGGCGGCCTCCACACCGGCCGCGAACAGGTCGCCCCGGCCCTTGGGGAACAGGTAGTGGTGGTCGCTGGAGGTCGTGCAGCCGGACAGCGCCAGATGGCCGAGGCCGGCGAGCGCGGCGTCCCTGACAACCTCGGCGTCCATCGCGGCCCACACCTCGTACGACGCCACCAGCCACTCGAACAGGGTCGCGTCCTGCGCCAGGCCCTGTGAGGCCCACTGGTAGAGATGGTGATGGGTGTTGACCAGTCCGGGCGTGGCCAGGCACCCGGTGCCGTCGATCCGCGTCAGGTCCGTGGCGCCGCCCGTGGCACCGCCCATGGCGCCGCCCATGGCGCCGTCCGTGGCGCCGTCCGTGGCGCCGTCCGTGGCGCCGTCCGTGGCGCCGTCCGTGGCGCCGTCCGTGGCGCCGTCCGTGGCGCCGGGCAGGTCCGTCATCGGGCCGACGGCGGCGATCCGGTCCCCCTCGATCCGGATATATCCGGACTCGATCTCGGGGCCGGCGACCGGCGCGACGTACACGTTCTCGATCAGTACGGCCCCGGCCGCCACGCCGGTCACCTGGCCGCCGCCTTCCGCGCCGCCGCCAGCCGCACCGCGTCGAGGATCTTCTCGTATCCCGTGCAGCGGCACAGGTTGCCCGCCAGGGCCTCGCGGATGTCGGCGTCGGAGGGCTTGCCGACCCGTTCGATGAGGTCGTGCGCCTGCACGACGAGGCCGGGGGTGCAGAAGCCGCACTGCACGGCCCCGCACTCGGCGAACGCCTCCTGCACCGGGTCGAGCCGGTCGCCCTCGGCGAGCCCCTCGACGGTGCGCACCCGGCGGCCCTCGGCCTGCCCGGCGGCGACCAGGCAGGCGCAGACCGGCGTGCCGTCCAGGTAGACCGTGCACGATCCGCACTCACCCTGCTCGCAGGCGTTCTTCGAGCCGGGCAGCCCAAGCCGCTCGCGGAGCACGTACAGCAGGCTCTCGCCCTCCCACACGTCGTCGGCGACCTGCTCGCGGCCGTTGACGGTGAACGTGACGCGCATCAGGCGGCCCTCCTTCCTCGGTGGTCGTTCCACGCCCAGGTGAGCGTGCGGCGGGCGAGCACGGCGATGGCGTGCCTGCGGTAGGCGGCGGTGCCGCGCACGTCGTCGATCGGCGCGGCCGCCGCGGCGCACAGCTCGCCGAACCGGCCGAGCAGCGCCGGGTCGAGCCGGGAGTCCCAGTCGAGCTCCCGGCCCAGGAACTCCTCGGCCTCCACCGCTCTGCGCGGCGTGGGCGCGGCCGAGCCGAGACCGGTGCCGACCCGCCGCTCCCCGGGGTGCAGCGCGACGGCGAACGAGCACACCGCGATGACCATGGCGTTGCGGGTGCCGACCTTGGAGAAGTACTGCGGACCGGTGGCGGGCCTGAGGTGGAAGGCCCGGATCAGCTCGTCGGGCCGCAGCGCCGACCGCTTGACGCCCAGGTAGAACTCGCCGGCGGGGATCATCCTGACGCCGCCGTCGCGTGACGCGACCTCCACCACGGCGCCGGCGGCGAGCAGCGGCGGGTGGCTGTCGCCCGCGGGCGAGGCCGCGCCCAGGTTGCCGCCGACCGAGCCGCGGTTGCGGATCTGCGGCGAGCCCACCGTCCGCGACGCCTGCGCGAGCCCCGGCAGCGCCTCGCCCAGCTCGTCGATGATCCTGGTGTACGGCACCGCGGCGCCGACCCGGCAGACGCCGTCGGCCAGGGTCCAGGTCCGCAGCTCGGCCACGTTGCCCAGGTCCAGCAGCGCCACGGGCCGGCGCACATCGAAGTTGATCTCGACCATCACGTCGGTGCCGCCCTGGATGGGCACCGCCTCGGGCTGGTCCGCCTTGGCGGCCAGCGCCTCCTCCCACGTCGTGGGGCGCAAGAAGTCCATCGCTACTCCCAGGCGAATCCGGCGTCGGGGGCGTCCTCGCGCAGCACGCCGCCCTCGATCAGGCCGTACGGCCGGTCGGCCGCGTGGAACACCTCGCCCGCGTTGTCCAGCCCGAACGGCGACAGGTCCACCGCGAAGTGGTGTTTGTTCGGCATCTCCAGCCGGACCTCGCAGATCCCGTCACAGGTGTCCAGTACCCGCTTGCCCATGGCGTACAGCGTCTGCTGGAGTGACAGGCTGTGCGTCCCGGCGAACGCCTCCAGCAGGCACCGCCGCACCTCGGTGTAGGACTCGCCGAAGGAGTCCGGGGCGCTCGCGTGCCGCCACCGGGCGGTCACGGCGGTGGCCAGGACCCGGTCGGAGGTCGGCTGGAGCGTGGTGTACTCGTCGACCGCGAAGCCGTGGAACTCCGACCCGGTCGTGTTGAGCAGCACGAGGTCCCTGAGCCCGGAGACCACGGTGGTGCGGCCGTCGCCGTCGTGGTGGACCACGCAGGTGCGCACCTCGCCGCCGGCCCGCACGAACGAGTGCCCGGAGACGGGGATCCGGTCCCAGAAGTACTCCTCGATCTCCACCCGGGCGTGCCGGATCGCCGGCTGCGTGTCCACGAAGTGCCCGGCCAGCAGCCGCGCGAACTCCTCGATCTGACCGACGCCGTGCTTGCCGGCGAAGGCGTACACGGTGTTCTTCTGCGTGTCGGTGGGCAGCACGGCGGCGTTGTCGCCGGTCAGGTGGACGGCCTCCATGTCGCCGGAGAGCGACGAGCTGACGTTGACGTCCTTGAGGTGGTGCACCGCGCCGTCCCTGACGACGCGGACGAGCCTGGTCTCCGCCTTGCCGTAGCGGTTCGGGCCCAGGATGATCGACATCTAGCTCCCTCGGTAGGTGGAGTAGGCGTACGGGCTGAGCAGCAACGGCACGTGATAGTGCAGGTCCGGGTCGGTCACGGTGAAGGTGACGACCACCTCGGGGTAGAAGGTCTCGGCGAGGTAGGCCCCGGTGTCGAAGACGACCCGGTGGACTCCGGCCCCCGGCTGCCAGCCCTTGAGCCGTCCGTCGTCGTCGGTGCGGCCCTCGGCCAGGACCCGCCCGTCGTGCTCCAGCCGTACGCCGACGCCGGCGGCGGGGCGGCCGGTGACGGCGTCCAGCACATGGGTCGAGAAGCTCACGGCGCCTCCCCGAGCAGCTTGGCCAGCCGCAGCCGGGTGATTTTGGCGAGTTCGTCGCGGACCGTGCGGCGTTCGGTCTCGTCGTCGTGCTCCAGCCGCTCCCGCAGCCTGTCCAGCATCTGGCCGCCGGACAGGCCGGTGGCGCAGATCAGGTAGACGTGACCGAAACGCTCCTCGTAGGCGCGGTTCCCCTCGGCGAGCGCCTCCCGCAGGTCGTCCCGCACGCCCGACTGCTCCTGCCGCGACCACGCCGCCTCCCGGTCCGCGCCGGCCGCGCGCTCTCCGATGCGCGGGTGCGCGCCGAGCGCCTCCAGCACCTCGGGCCAGGTCAGATCGTGTACGGCCGCGTCCGCGGCGGCGGCCAGGCCGGCCGGGTCGCGGTAGGGACGGCCGGCCGCGATCGTCCGGGCGAAGACGCGGGAGGCGCAGCAGGTCAGCAGCTCCCGCTCGGCCTCGGCCGGTTCGCGGGCGTTGAAGGCGGCCAGACCGGTGAGCGTGTTGGGCATGCCAGAAGTACACACATGCCCGTCGTGCCCGGTCCATCCGTAAGAACTCTGAACTGCGCAACCGGTTGGCCAGGACTTTTCGTGTCATGCTCCAAGCGCCGCCCCCGGGCAGGCCCACCACCTGCGCGGACGCCGGCACGAGCGGCCTAGACTGTCACCCACCATGACCCTGACCTCTCTCATCGGCGGGCACGTCCTCGTCGCCGGCGGCCTCGCGACGGGCGGCCTGAAGTACATGGCCGAGATCGGCGCCGAGATGATCCAGGTGTTCGTCACCAACCCGCGCGCGTGGGCCCTCACCGCCGGCCGGCCCGACGAGGACGCCAAGCTGGCCGAGTCGGGCGTCGACACCTTCGTCCACGTCCCCTATCTGGCCAACTTCGGCTCGCCGACCCCCGCGACCCTGGCCGGCTCCGTCGCGCTGGTCCGCCACACGCTGCGCCGCGGCGTCGAGACGGGAGCCAAGGGGGTGGTGGTCCACACCGGATCGGCGGTCACCGGGTCACGTGACGACGCCATGCGCCAGGTGCGCGAGCACCTGCTGCCGTTGCTCGACGAGATCCCCGAGGGTGGTCCCGACCTGCTGCTGGAGCCGATGGCGGGGCAGGGCGCGATGCTCTGCGCCACGGTCCAGGATCTCGAGCCCTACCTCGCGGCGCTCGACTGGCACCCGCGCGCGGGGGTCTGCCTCGACACCTGCCACGCCTTCGCGGCGGGCCACGATCTGGCGGCCGAGGGCGGCGTGCGGGAGACCTTCGACCTCCTGCACCGGATCGCGCCGGGCCGGCTGAAGCTGATCCACGCCAACGACTCCAAGGACGTGTGCGGGTCCAAGAAGGACCGCCACGAGAACATCGGCGCCGGCCACATCGGCACCGCGCCGTTCGCCGCGCTGATGCGCCATCCGGCCGTGGCGGGAGTGCCGATCTGCATCGAGACGCCGGGCAAGGCCGAGAAGCACCGCGCCGACATCGAGCTGCTCAAGTCACTGCGCGACAGCTGACCCGCCGCCCGGCGGCGCTGATCACCGTCGTGCCGGAGTGCTCCGCCGATCGCTGGGCTGATCCCCCGTCGTGTCCGGGTGCTCCGCTGCCCGCCCGGCTGATCCGCCGTCGTGTCGGGGCGCCCGCGCCGGCGATCCGACCGCCCCCGGAAGGCCGGATCGCCGCCGAGTCTCCGCGGCCGCTGCGGGCGCCCCTTCACGTAACCGGCAGGCGGGCCCTACCCCCCGGTCAAGGGCCCGACAACCGTGGTGACCAGCGTGGTCACCGTGGAACCGGAGCATCACGCGGGCCTTTCGGCCCGGTCCCCCGATGCCCCGGGTGGCTTCCGATGCCGAAACACTACGGTCGCGATCTTGAAGGCGAAACCCCGTTGGCTCACAGCGCGTCGAACGGTCTGTAGTCAGCGGCATACGGAGAGTGTGTACGCGATGAACGGTCCTTCCGATTCGACGAACGGTCGATTACGGGGCTCGCGCACGCCTTACGCACGGAGATCACGAGGGATACCCGATTCAGCGCACCGGCCGCCCCGGCGTGACCAGGGACATCGCGACCATCACGGCAAAGGCCCCGGGATCGAGGGCGCGGACCCGGCGCCACCCGCTTCACACCCGCCCGCCGGGCGGCGCGGAATCGGCTCTAGGAGATGACGCTGCGGTGCTGGCGGACCAGGAGCTCGCGCACCTCGCGGCTGTGCCTCCGGCTGACCTGGAGCGTCTCGGTGCCCACGGTCAGGGTCACCCGCCCGCCCTCGAACCTGAGCTCGTTGACGTGCCGCACGGAGACCAGGGTGCTGCGGTGCACCCTGATGAAGCCCGCCTCGGCCCAGCGACGCTCCAGCGCCGCCAGCGACATGCGCAGGAGATAGCTGCCGTCGACGGTGTGCAGCCGCACGTAGTCGCCCTGGGCCTCGACGAACAGGACGGACTGCTGCGGCACGAACCTCGTGCGGCCGCCCAGCTCGACCGGGATGACGTCGTCGCGGCCAGGCTCGGCCGAGGGAGCCGCGGCGGCCTCCAGCCTGCGCACGGCCTCGGCCAGACGCTCGGCCCGGACCGGCTTGAGGAGGTAGTCGACCGCCTCCAGCTCGAACGCCTGCACCGCGCACTCCTCGTGCGCGGTCACGAACACCAGCCGCGGCGGGCTGGGAAAGCCGCCCACCAGCCTGGCCAGGTCGAGCCCGTCGAGCCCGGGCATCCGGATGTCGAGGAACACTCCGTCGAGCCGCTCGCCCGTGCCGATCATCTGGACCATGTCCTGCAGCGCCTTGACCCCGTCGTAGGCGGTCGCGACATGCTCGACCCGGCCGTCCTGGCGCAGGAGATATGCCAACTCCTCCAGCGCGGGCACTTCATCGTCAACGGCCAGCAGACGCAGCATGGGTCCTACGCTGCCGCATGAACACCAAGGTCACAAGGGACATGCCAACGTCGCGTAAAGATTCGGCTACAAAGAGCTAAATTGAGTCTTGGGTACGCGCAGCCGCACCTTCGTGCCCGCGCCCAGCGACGTCTCCACGACGAGGCCGTAGCCCTCGCCGTAGATCTGCCGCATCCGCACGTCCACATTGGCCAGCCCGATGCCGTTGCCCTCCCGCCGGGGATCGTCGTCGAGCATCCGGCGGGCCTGCTCGGGGTCCATGCCGGCGCCGTCGTCCTCGACCGAGATGTGCGCCTCCGGGCCCGCGTCACGCGCCACGACGCGCACCTCGCCGCTGCCGCCCCGGCTGCCCATGCCGTGCTTGATGGCGTTCTCCACCAGCGGCTGCAGGCACAGGAACGGCACCGGCACCGGCAGCACCTCCGGCGCCACCTGGAGGCTGAACCGCAACCGGTCGCCGAACCTGGCACGTTCCAGCAGCAGGTAGCGGTCGACGCAGGTGAGCTCGTCGGCCAGGGTGGTGAAGTCGTGGGCCCGGCGCAGCGCGTAGCGGGCGAAGTCGGCGAAGTCGAGCAGCAGCTCGCGGGCGCGCACGGGGTCGGTGCGGATGAACGACGCGATCGTGGTCAGCGCGTTGTAGACGAAGTGCGGCGAGATCTGGGCCCGCAGCGCCCGCATCTCCGCCTCCAGCGCGCGGCGGCGCGACGAGTCGAGCTCGGCCAGCTCCAGCTGCCCCGACACCCAGCCGGCCACCTCGGTGACGGTGCGGACCAGCCCCGCGCTCAGCTCGTCGTCGAACGCGGCCAGCGCTCCGACGATCGTGCCGTCCACGGTCAGCGGCGCCACCACCGCTCCGTACGGCTCGCCGGCGAACACCTGCGCCCGGCCGGCCGCCAGTGCCGTGCGCGCGTAGGTGAGCACCTCGTCGGTGCACGGCCCGTCCCAGGCCAGCGCCGCGTCGGTCGAGGTGATGGCGACGGCGTGGGTGCCGAGCAGGGCGCGCAGGTGGCGGACGGCGTGACGGGCCGAGTCGCGGTGCAGCCCCGTGCGCAGTGCCGGGGCGGCCATCGCGGCGAGGTGCAGCGTGGTGAACGTCGCCTCGTCCTTGGACCGGCGGCCGGACGCCCGGGGGCCGCGCCGCGAAACCCGGGCAAGGCCGTAGCCGAGGACGAAGGTCAAGGAGGAGAGCACCACGCATGCGGTGGTCAGCATGCGGGCAACCGTAGCGGGCCACGGACCGTGTGCGGGCGGAAACCCTACGGAGGGCCCTCGCCGGGTTCTTCCTGGTAGGAGTAACGCTGCTCGCGCCACGGGTCGGCCACGTTGTGGTAGCCGCGCTCCTCCCAGAAGCCCCGCCGATCCTCCAGCAGATATTCGATGCCGCGCACCCACTTGACGCTCTTCCACGCGTAGAGGTGGGGCACCACGATCCGCAGCGGGAAGCCGCGGTCGAGGCTGATCGGCTTGTCGTCGACCTCCATGGCGAACAGGGTGCCGGGTGCGGTGAAATCGGACATCCTGAGGTTGGCGCTGTAGCCGTACTCTGCCCAGATCATCACGTGCCGGACACCCGGGTCGGGTGGCGCGAGGTCGAGGATGGTGGCGGGGCTCACCCCGCGCCACTCGACGCCCATGAGCGAGAACTTGGTCACGCAGTGGAAGTCGGCCACCACGTCGGCGCGGGGCAGCCGTTCGAAGTCGTCCCAGGCGAACCGGTGCTCCTCGCCGGAGGCGGTGGCACCGAAGACGCGGAAGTCCCAGCTGTCGGGCCTGAACTGGGGGACCCTGCCGTAGTGGATCACGGGACGGCCGCGCGGGACGTACTGGCCTGGGGGCAGGCGCGGCTCCTGCACGATCACTCCAATCGCACGCTCTCGTGGTCGTGAGCCATCCTGCCATCGCACCGCCCCCGGTTCGCGCCCGGGTTGGGTGCGCTATTCTTGGGCGCTATGCGCAAGGCGTTCCAGTTTTGGTATGGCGACGGACCCGAGTCCGTTCGCCACCTGACGCTGCGCTGACCAGCAGACAGGCGAACAGAAGGCCCCGGGTCCGTTAAGGACCCGGGGCCTTCTCGCGTTTCCGGAGGAGAAAGAGCAGATGGTTATCGTGATGGGCCCGGAGGCCACCCAGGTCGACATCGAGTCGGTCGTCACGGTCGTCCAGGCGGCCGGCGTGGAGGCGTTCGTGAGCAGGGGCGTGCGGCGCACGATCGTGGGTCTGGTGGGTGACGTGACCCAGCTGGACGCGGCCGGCCTGCGGGGCATGGGCGGGGTGCGCGACGTGATGCGCGTGTCGACGCCGTACAAACTGGTGAGCCGCGAGAACCATCCGGAGCGCTCGACCGTGCACGTGGGCGGGGTGCCGATCGGTCCCGACACCGTGACGCTGATCGCGGGGCCGTGCGCGGTGGAGACGCCGGGGCAGACGCTCGACGCGGCGCTGATGGCCAGGGCTGCGGGGGCGACGCTGCTGCGCGGCGGAGCGTTCAAGCCGCGCACGTCGCCGTACGCCTTCCAGGGGCTGGGCGAGCGGGGGCTGCGCATCCTGGCCGACGTGCGCGAGGAGACCGGGCTGCCGATCGTCACCGAGGTCGTCGACGCGCAGGACGTGGAGCTGGTCGCGTCCTACGCCGACATGCTCCAGGTCGGCACCCGCAACGCGCAGAACTTCGCGCTGCTGCAGGCGGTCGGCGCGGCGGGCCGGCCGGTCATGCTCAAGCGCGGCATGAACGCCACCATCGAGGAGTGGCTGATGGCCGCCGAGTACATCGCGCAGCGCGGCAACCTCGACATCGTGCTCTGCGAGCGGGGCATCCGCACGTTCGAGACCGCCACCCGCAACACCCTCGACGTCTCGGCGGTGCCGGTCGCCCAGCGCCTGTCGCACCTGCCGGTGATCGTCGACCCGTCGCACTCGGGCGGCCGGCGCGACCTGGTGCTGCCGCTGACCCGGGCGGCCATCGCGGTCGGCGCCGACGGCGTGATCATCGACGTGCATCCGCAGCCCGAGCTGGCGCTGTGCGACGGCCCGCAGGCGCTGATCGACGGCGACCTGGAGGAGCTGGCGGGGGTCATGCGCGACCTCCCGGCGCTCCTCGGCAAGTCGGCCGCGGTGGCGCAGCCCGCCTGACGGCGGGCCGTCCGCCCCCTCCATCCGGCGCCGGGTGGAGGGGGCCTGGTGTCAGAGGGTGTACTCCTGGATCGAGTCGGCCAGCTGGACGGCCAGCTCCTCGGCGTCGAGCCGCTTCTCGATCTGCTTCAGGTCCTCGATCTTGGCGCGGGTCTCGGCCCGCTTGGGGGCCAGGAGGCTGCAGCAGTCCTCGTCGGGCAGCTCGGAGATCTCCAGCGTGCCGAGGCGCCGCGCCTCGGCCATGATCTCGGTCTTGTCCCAGCCGATCAGCGGCCGCAGGATCGGCAGCTCGACCGCGTGGTCCTGGGCGGTGATGTTGGTCAGGGTCTGCGAGGAGACCTGGCCGAGCGCGTCACCGGTGATCAGCGCCGAGGCGCGGATGCGGTGGGCGACCTCCTCGGCCGTCTTGAGCATGAGCCGCCGCTGCGCGATCACCGCGAGCCGGTCCTGGCCCGAGGAGCGGATCGACTGCTGGGCCTTGCCGAACGGCACCACCCAGAGCCTCGACCTGCCCTGGAACCGGTCGAGCTTCCTGACCAGCGCGTAGGCCTTGTAGATCGACTCGGACGTGGTGAAGGGGATGCCCGAGAAGTGCAGGAAGTCGACGTGCAGGCCGCGCCGCATCATGCGGTAGGCCGCCACCGGCGAGTCGATGCCGCCGGACATGAGCACCAGGGCCCGGCCGCTGCTGCCGACGGGGAGCCCGCCCTGGCCGGGGATGCCCCCGGTGAAGACGAACACCTCGTCGCGGTCGACCTCGATGGAGAGGGTCAGCTCGGGGTGGCGCAGGTCGACCGGCAGGCCGTACTCGTCGTTGATGGCCCCGCCGACGAACCGGTCGAGCTCGTTGGAGCGCATCGGGAAGCGCTTGTCACGGCGGCGTGAGCGGACCGCGAACGCCGCGCCGCGTTTGACCTCCTCGCGGTCGCGGAAGAGCTCGATGCCGGCCTTGAGCACCGAGTCGGGGTCCTTGGCGACCCGCCAGGCGGGGTGGATCCAGACCAGCCCGGGCACGTCGGCGACCCGCTGGGCCACGGCCTCGGACTCCTCGACGGTGGCGCCCAGAGGCAGGAAGATCGCGACGACTCCGTGGCGGCGGCGGACGTCGACCTTGAGTCCGAGCTCCTGGAGCGCTTCGCGGATGTTGCTGATCAGGCGGCGCTCGAACAGCTCACGGTTCTTGCCCTTGAGGACGATCTCGCCCAGCTTGAGCAGAACGCACGGCTCGCCCAGGGCGGACATCGTCGTCATGGCTGAACCTCCGGGGGAAGACGGGGATACGGGCGTTAGAAGCAACGCGCGACCTATGGAGTTTAGTCCGCCGCCGCCCCCGCACTCGCTTTGTCATGCTGGGGGACTTTTCACCTTCCCGACAGAGAAAATTGACAGATAGTCGAGATATCCATATGAATCGGACAGGGCGGCTGGCAAGATCACGGAGACCCCTATCGCAAGGAAGCTTTGACGAATGTCGGTTGTGAATCACTTCACCCATGGCCCGCTCACGCCCGTGCTCGCCTACGTGATGTCATGCCTGGGGTGCATGCTCGGCCTGCGGCTGACCGCCCAGGCGCACGCCTCCCGAGGCGGCGCGCGGGTGCGCTGGCTGCTCGGCGCGGCCGTCTCCATCGGCGGCACGGGCATCTGGGTCATGCACTTCGTCGCCATGATGGGCTTCGCGGTCGAGGGCACCCAGATCAGGTACGACGTGCCGCTGACCGCCGCCTCCGTGGTCGTGGCCATCGTGGTCGTCGGCACCGGCCTGTTCCTCGTCTCCTACGGCGGGGGCCGGCCGCTCGCCCTGCTCGGCGGCGGCGCGCTCACCGGCCTGGGCGTGGCCAGCATGCACTACCTGGGCATGTACGCGATGAACATGTCCGCGCACGTCTCCTACGACCGCGGGATCGTGGCCGCCTCCGTGGCGATCGCCGTGGTGGCCGCGACCGTCGCGCTCTGGTTCACCCTGCGGGTCAGGAAGCCGATCTGGATCACCGGGGCGGCGCTCGTCATGGGTGTGGCCGTGGCCGGGATGCACTACACGGGGATGTACGCGATGGTCGTCACCCCCCACGCGGAGCCGGGAGTCCTGCCGGGCGCCGACGCGCTCGACTTCCTGGTGCCCCTGATGACCGTGATCTCCCTCATCACGCTGACCATGCTGCTCATGGTCATCCTGGCGCCGTCGGCGAAGGAACTGCACGAGGACGCCGAGCTGGACGCCCGGCTGGAGCGGCGCAGGCTCGTCACCCAGCGGCCGGCGCACCTCACCGGGCCCGTCCAGCGGCCTCTGCCGGCGGCCCCGGCGCCCGTTCAGGAGTGGGGCACGGAACCACCCATGTATCCCGCTCCCTCCCTTGGAGTCCCATCTTCCTCTAGGTCACGATCCCGACACAGGTAGTTGCGCTCCCCGCGACATACCGCCCATACTCCCTTAATTGCTGAGGGGGGCCCATGTCACCGATCGACCATTTCTCCTACGGGCTCATCACGCCCGTGCTCTCCTACGCCATGTCCAGCGTGGGATCCATGCTCGGGCTGCTGCTGGCTTCGCGGGCCCGTCTCGTCCAGGGCAGGGAGCGAGCATTCTGGCTCGTCGGAGCCGCCGTCGCGCTCGGCGGCACGGGCATCTGGACGATGCACTTCATCGCCATGATGGGCTTCGGGGTACGCGGCACGGTGATCCGCTACGACGTGCCGCTCACCGCCGCCTCGGCGTTCCTCGCGGTCGTGGTCGTGGGCACCGGGCTGTTCCTCGTCTCCTACCACGGCGAGCGCGTCGCCTACCTCCTCGGCGGCGGCCTGCTGACGGGCGTCGGCGTGGCCGGCATGCACTACCTCGGCATGATCGCGATGAACATGTCCGGCCACGTCAGCTACGACCCGCTGATCGTCACGCTCTCCGTGCTCATCGCGATCGCCGCCGCGACCGTGGCGCTCTGGTTCACCATCCGCGTCACGGGCGCCGTCCAGCGGATCGGCGCGGCGTTGATCATGGGCATCGCGGTGACGGGCATGCACTACACCGGCATGTTCGCCATGGCGGTCGACGTGCACGAGACGACGATCCCGCTGGCCGGGTCCAAGGGGATCGACTTCCTGCTGCCACTGATCGTCGGCATCAGCCTGATCACCGTGGGCCTGCTGCTCGCCGTCATGCTGTCGCCGTCGGAACGCGAACTGCGCGGCGAGGAGGAGTATCTGTCCCGTACGGAGACGGAGAAAGGCGACGAGGGCGCGCCGCAGGCGAATCTCTTCGGCACGCCCCGCGGTTGAGCTATCTCCTGGGTACGGCTTGCGACGCGTAGTGGGCCGCCGACTCGTCGCGGCGCAAGCCGTACCCTGAGGGGGGGTTGTAGCGGTAACCCCGCTGACTCAGAAGGTACGGCCCGCCGCTTGCAAGCCGCTTACAGTCAGCCGAAGAAGACCTCGGCCTCCTCGTAGCGCGACACGGGCACCGTCTTGAGCTCGGCCGTCGCCTCGTCGAGGCCGACTCGCACGATGTCGGTGCCGCGCAGCGCGACCATCTTCCCGAAGTCACCCTCGTGGGCCGCGTCGATCGCCTGCAGGCCGAACCTGGTGGCCAGCACCCGGTCGAACGCGGTCGGGGTGCCGCCGCGCTGGATGTGGCCGAGCACGGTGGTGCGGGCCTCCTTGCCGGTGCGCTTCTCGATCTCCCTGGCCAGCACCTCGCCGATGCCGCCGAGCCGCACGTGGCCGAACGCGTCGAGCTCGCCGGCCTGCAGCTCCATCTGCCCCTCGATCGGGTGCGCCCCCTCGGCGACCACGAGGATCGGCGAGTAGCGGGTGCGGAAGCGGGACTCGACGTACTCGCAGACGCGGTCGATGTCGAACGGCTTCTCCGGGATGAGGATGACGTTGGCGCCGCCCGCCATGCCGGCGTGCAGCGCTATCCAGCCCGCGTGCCGGCCCATCACCTCACAGATCAAGGCCCGGTGGTGGGACTCGGCCGTGGTGTGCAGGCGGTCGATGGCCTCCGTCGCGATGTTGACGGCGGTGTCGAAACCGAAGGTGTAGTCGGTGCCGGACAGGTCGTTGTCGATCGTCTTGGGCACGCCGACGACCCTGACGTCGCGGTCGTAGAGCTGCTTGGCCACTCCGAGGGTGTCCTCGCCGCCGATGGCGATGAGCGCGTCGACACCCGTCGCCGCCAGGTTGTCCTTGATCCGGTCGACACCCCCCTCGATCTTCATGGGGTTGGTGCGCGACGAGCCCAGGATCGTGCCGCCTCGCGGCAGGATGCCACGGACGGCCTGGATGTCCAGGGGCATGGTCTCGCCTTCGAGGGGACCACGCCAGCCGTCACGAAAGCCGACGAACTCGTGGCCGTAGGCGCCCACTCCCTTGCGGACCACGGCCCGGATGACCGCGTTGAGGCCGGGGCAGTCGCCACCCCCGGTGAGCACTCCAATACGCATGACGGGTTCCTCCCGATGAGCTTCACTACCAGAATCGCATTGTGCCCGCCTGTGCGGGCATTGGTCTAGACCAAATGCGAGCGTACCGAGCGAAACGTCTTCCGGGAGGAGAATCCGTGAGCGTGTTGGCGATAGACGCGGGCACGACGGGGGTCACGGCACTGGTGGTGACCGATGACGGCCGGATCGAGTCAAGGGGTTACCAGGAGTTCGCCCAGCATTTCCCAGAGCCGGGTTGGGTGGAGCACAACCCCGAGGAGATCTGGCAGGCCGCGCTGAGCGCCTGCGCCGTGGCGCTGCGCGGGGCGACCTCGGCGCCGGTCTGTGTCGGGATCACCAACCAGCGGGAGACCGCGGTGCTGTGGGACCGGCGCACCCTGGCGGCGCCGCGCCGGGCGATCGTCTGGCAGGACCGGCGCACCGCGGGCATCTGCGGCCGGCTGCGGGAGCAGGGGCACGAGCCGCGCGTCTCGGAGCTGACCGGGCTGCGGCTCGACCCCTACTTCACCGCCTCCAAGCTGGCCTGGCTGGCCGAGCACGATCCGCGCGCGTGGGCGGGCGTCACCGGCGGCGACGTGGTGATCGGCACCGTCGACTCCTACCTCATCGCCCGGCTCACCGGCGGCGCGCGGCACGTGACCGACCCGTCCAACGCCTCCCGCACCCTGCTGTACGGCCTGGCCTCGGGCGGCTGGGAGCCGGAGCTGTGCGAGCTGTTCGGGGTGCCCGAGGCGGCCCTGCCGGAGATCGTGCCCAACTACGGCGAGCTCGGCCGCACCGACCCCGGCGCCTTCCTCGGGCTCGACCTGCCGATCTCGGGCGTCGCCGGCGACCAGCAGGCGGCGCTGTTCGGGCAGACCTGCTTCGCGGTGGGCGACGTCAAGTGCACGTACGGCACGGGGTCGTTCATCCTGACCAACACGGGCGGCGAGATCGTCCGGTCGGCGGCCGGGCTGCTCACCACGGTCGCCTGGCAGACGCCCTCGGGCGAGCTGACGTACGCGCTGGAGGGGTCGATCTTCGTCACCGGCGCGGCCGTGCAGTGGCTGCGCGACGGGCTGGGCCTGATCGGCACCGCCCCCGAGTCGGAGGCGCTGGCGCGCACGGTGCCCGACAGCGGGGGCGTGGTGTTCGTCCCGGCGCTGACCGGTCTCGGCGCGCCGCACTGGGACCCGGAGGCGCGCGGCCTGATCACCGGCATCACCCGCGGCACGACCAGGGCCCACCTGGTCCGGGCCACCCTGGAGGCGATCGCGTTCGAGGTGCGCGACGTGGTCGAGGTGATGACCGGCGGATCGGCCCCGGTGCTCAAGGCCGACGGCGGAGCCAGCGCCAACGACCTGCTCATGCAACTGCAGGCCGACCAGCTCGGCGCGGTGGTCGAGCGGCCGATGATCCAGGAGACCACCGCGCTGGGCGCCGCGTTCCTCGCGGGGCTGGGCGCCGGCGTGTGGGACTCGGCCGACGAGCTGCGCAAGACCTGGCGACTCGACCGCCGGTTCGAGCCCGGCGAGCGCGACGACGCCGGTTACCGGCGCTGGCGGGCGGCCGTCCGGCTGGCGTCCACCCACGACTGAGCCGACCGGGCGACTCTCCGTTCCGCCTCACGGTGTACTACCGGTTGGAGGCGCGGTCCGGGTGACAGCGCCCGGGAGTCCCGACCGTCAACGAGTGGTTGACGGCTCAATATCGTCAACCTATGGTTGACGCATGGAACAGACCGTTCGTCTTGACGACCTGATCAACGCGATCAAGAGCCGCCACCCCGACGGCGATCCCCTGAGCGAGCTGTCCGACGCGGTGACGCTGGGCGAGCACCTCGGCGAGGTGGCCGACCACCTGATCGGCCATTTCGTCGACCGGGCCAGGCACTCCGGGGCCTCCTGGACCGACATCGGCCGCAGCATGGGGGTCAGCAAGCAGGCCGCGCAGAAGCGGTTCGTGCCCAGGGAGGGCACCTCGCTGGCCGAGGAGCTCAACACCTACAGCCGCTTCACCGCGCGGGCGCGCAACGTCATCGTGCGGGCCCAGGAGGAGGCCGGCGGGGCCGGGCACGACCACATCGGCGTCGGCCACCTCGTCCTCGGCCTGCTGCACGAGCCCGAGGCGCTCGCCGCCAAGGCCATCGAGGCGCTCGGCGTCACGCTCGACGAGGTCAGGGAGGCGGTGGCGCCCACGCTCGGCCCCGCCGCCGACCCGCCGTCCGGAGTGCCGGCGTTCAGCGCACAGGGCAGGAAGGTGCTGGAGCTGACCGTCCGCGAGGCGCTGCGGCTCGGCCACAACTACGTGGGCACCGAGCACCTGCTGCTCGCCGCCCTCGCGATGGAGGACGACCCGGCGGTCACGGCCCTCGCCGGGCTCGGCGTGACCAGGGAGCCGGCCGAGCGGGAGGTCGTGCGACTGCTCGACGCCATCGTGCGGGCCGGGGGAAAGCAGTCCTAGGCCGGACCGGCCGGGCCCTTGGCGAACCTGGTCAGCAGGTTGAGCGTCGCGCGGCGGGTGAAGACGGAGGCGGCCCGCGTCACGCCGTGGCCGCACGCCTCACCCTTCATGCCGCACACCCAGCGCATGGTGCCGGAGGCGAACACCCCGGCGCCGCTGGGGGCGACGTAGTAGGTGCTGTTGCTGACGGTGGCCCGGCCGCCGCAGTCGACCGGCGACTCGGCCAGCACCTGGACGCCGTCTGGCGAGCCGGCCGACACCTTGTCGGTCTCGACGCCCGCGAGCCCGGGGAAACTCCTTCCCCTGGTCCCCTTGAAGATCCAGTGGCCCGGCCTGCTCACCCGGTAGGTCGCCTCGGCCGGGAAGCAGTCGTACATCTGACCGACCAGCCCGCTCTCCGGCTCCGACTGCCGCCAGAGCGGGCACTGGGTCTCCTTGTCACACATGATCATCCTGCCGTACAGCCCGATCCGCCAGTAGACGGCGTTGGCCCCGAGAAAGGCCAGGTTCACGCCCCGGTCACGGGCCCGGGTGACGGCCTGCCGCATCTGCGGCGACCAGTACTCGTCATGGCCCAGCGACACCACCGCCCGGGCGCCACGCAGCACGCCGGGGCGCAGGTCCAGGCTCGTCAGGTAGGCCAGCGGCCCCCCGCTCCGCTCCGCCAGCTGGATGGCGGACTGCTCGAAGTCGAGGAAGAGCCGGGCGCCCGAGCCGTCGTACGGACGGTCGAAGGTGACCTTGCGCGACCGGTCGTGGTAGCCGCCGGGCCCGGTGTACAGGCTGCGTCCGCCCCACAGGTTGTACGCCTGCCAGGTGGTGACCGCGTTGACGATCACTACCCGGCCCTCGGTCGAGGCCGAGCGCACGGTGATCGGGACGTAGCGCTGACCGCCCGTGGACGCGTCCAGGCGCACCAGGTAGGCGCCCTCGGCCCAGCCGGTCGTGTCGACGGTGAGCGAGGGCTCCCAGTGGGCTGCGGTGACCATGCCCTCGACGACCTTCGGAGACGGCTGGCGTACGCCGTCGGTGCGGGCGGAGCGCCAGACGAGGGCCGGCCGGGCGCCCATCCGGAACGCCGACGCGGTGAAGCGCGGCGCGGTCGTGGAGACGAGCAGCCGGAACCTCTCCCCCGGCAGCACGCTGACCCGGTCGGCGTAGCCCTCGATCTCGTGCTCCCCGCCGCGCTCGGTGATGCGCCACTGCACGCTCGCGGCGGGCGCCGCGAGCGGCGTGCGTGTGGGCGCGGCCCGCTCGGAGGCGGCCACGGGCGCGGACGCCGAGGCGGGCTCGGGGGCGTCGGGCGCGGAGACGGCGCCGCAACCGGCGGCCAGCAGGACGAGGGCGGCGAGGACGGCGAGGACAGGGCGCACGAGCACCCATGATCGGGGCGGGGCCCCGGACGTCCCTCCCCTTTGGCGAAGTCCTTACCGGAGACGTGCCGGCCCCTGACGAGCGGGCACCCGCCGGGCCCGTGCGTACGTCATGCCCGACGCGGGCCCGGCGGCCGGGCGCGCCCGGCCGGGCCGGTGTCCCGGCTAGGCGGGGAGCACGCAGGACGGGCTCCTGACCTCGTACGCCTGGCCGGTCGGCTCGGGGACGCCGTCCTCCAGCGCGAACACCGTGACGCTGTCGGATCGCTGGTTGGCCACGTACAGGCGGTCGCCGTCGATCGCGAAGTGCCGCGGCCACTCGCCGCCCGACGGGACCTCGGCGACGGGTGAGAGGTCGTCGGCCCGCAGCACCGAGATCGTGTCAGGGCCGCGGTTGGCCACATAGACGAGGCCGTTCGCCACGGCGAGGTGCGAGGGCTGGTTGACCACCTCGCGCCTGGACGCGGGCGTGCCCTGCCTGCTCTCGCCGTCGATGAGGGTGACGATGCCGTCGAGCTCGCCCACCACGTAGAGGCGCGAGCCGGCGAAGGCCAGGTGCCTCGGGCCGGTGCCGGGGTCGAGTCTCAGCGACTCCAGCGGCGTGCCGTCGAGCGTGTAGCGGCGGATCTCGTCGGTGCCCAGGTCGCTGACGTACAGGAGGTCGTCGTGGAAGACGCACTGGTGGGCGTGCGCGCCCTCCTGCCGGTCGGGCACCGGGCCCGCCCCCTCGTGGCGCAGCGTGATCGGCTCCCCGGTGAACGCGCCTCCGGGGCCGAGGTGGTGCAGGCCGGCCGTGCCGTCACCGTAGTTGGCGACCGCGAGCAGCGTGCCCGAGGGATGCACGGCGACATGGCAGGGGCTGTGGCCGTCGCTGGAGCGTTCGTCCAGCGGTGCGAGGCCGCCTTCGGTGGTGAGCGCGGTGATCCAGCCCTGCTCCAGCTCCCCGACGGCGTACAGCACCGGCAGCGTGGGATGCGCGGCGAGGAACGACGGCGAGGCCAGACGGGTCAGCCCGCCGCCGATCGTCTCGATGCCGGGGCCGTAGCCGCCGATGTACAGGCACTTCACAGGAAGGCTCCTCCATGCTTGACTGAGGCAATGACTTCGTTGACAAAAGCAAGGGTTTCTGAGGTCAGAACCTTCAACCGGTTCTATACGAAGGTGATGGGCATCCTCCAGGCGGGCATGCTCGACTCGCCCTATTCGCTGACCGAGGTGCGGGTGCTGTTCGAGCTCGCGCACGCCGGCCGGCTGGAGACCGGCGAGCTGCGCGCCCTGCTCGACCTCGACGCGGGCTATCTCAGCAGGATCCTGGGCCGGTTCGAGGCCGGCGGCCTGATCTCGCGGGAGCGTTCGGCCGCCGACGCGCGCAAGCAGGTGGTGAGCCTGACCGAGGCGGGCGCGGCCACGTTCGACGGGCTCGACGCGCGCTCCAGCGAGCAGATCGAGCGGCTGCTGGCCGGGCTGCCCGACGAGCGGCAGCGGCGACTGGTGGCCTGCATGGCGACGATCCGGGAGCTGCTCGGCGGGCCGGCGGAGCGCGAGCCGTACCTGATCAGGCCGCCGCGGACGGGCGACCTGGGCTGGGTGGTCCACCGGCACGGCGAGCTCTACAGCGCCGAGTGGGGCTGGGGCATGGAGTTCGAACGGCTCGTGGCCCGGATCGTGGCCGACTACGACCCCGCACGCGACGCGGGGTGGATCGCCGAGATCGGCGGCGAGCGCGCGGGATGCGTGTTCTGCGTGCACGAGGACGACACGACCGCGCGGCTGCGGATGCTGCTCGTCGAGCCGTCCGCCCGGGGCCTCGGTCTCGGGCGCGCGCTCGTCGAGGAGTGCGTGCGCCACGCCCGCGATCGCGGCTACGAGCGGATCACGCTGTGGACCCGCGACTGCCTGGCCGGCGCCCGGCGCATCTACGAGGCTGCCGGGTTCGAGCTGGAGTCGGAGGAGCGGGGGACGGAGAACGGGATCGAGGTCGGCGAGCAGAGGTGGACTCTCGGCCTGCGGCGTCCGGCTTAGAGCGCGCGGATGAGCTTCGCGCGGGACACGACAGGGCCTCTAGTCAGCTTCTCAGCCCTGAAGGGACTGAGCTTGCAGCTCCTGGCCGTCGGTGGTTTCGACGGTTTGGTCCGCGTCAGGCAGCGTGACTCACTGCCCAGCCCGTCTCACCGCGTGCGGCGATGTTGCGGGCTGCGTTGACGTCGGCGTGCTCAGCGAAGCCGCACGACGTACAGGCGAAGGTTTCCTGGTCGGGCCGGTTCTTCTTGGCCACGTGCCCGCAGGCCGAGCAGACTTGCGAGGTGTAGGCCGGATCCACCCAGACCACGGCGACACCGGCACGGGCCGCCTTGTAGGCGATGAAGTGGCCGAGCTGGTGAAACGACCACGCATGCAGCGTGACCCGCTGGGGCTTGCGGAGCCGTACCCGGTCGCGGATCCCCTGGAGATCCTCCAGGGCGATCCCTCGCCCGGTGCGTGCAGCCTCGGTCACGATGCGTCTGGCGATGGTGTGGTTGGTGTCGGCGGCGAAACGTGCTTCCTTGCGGCGGCGTTTCCTCAGCAG
>NZ_BMNH01000039.1:0-595 GCF_014646355.1 Nonomuraea cavernae | reverse complement strand
TGGCCTGCAGGCGGCGGCGCAGCTCGCGGTGGCGGTGACGGACCGCGTTCAGGGTCTTGCCGCTGTGACGGACACCATCGCCGGTGCCGGTGCCGGTGCCGGTGCCGGTGCCGGTGGCGGTGCCGGTGGCGGTGCCGGTGGCGGTGGTGGCGATGTTGGCGATCCCCAGATCCACCCCGACAAACCCGTCCGGCGCGCGCACCGGAACGTCCGGCAGGTCGCAGGTGGCGATGAGAAACCACCTGCCATCGCGGTACACCAGGTCTGATTCGCCCTTGCGGTGAGCGGCCAGCAGGGCGAGCTGATCGGCCGAGGCGGTGAACGCCACGCCCTTCATCCGCCCACCCACGGTCCAGATCGACACCGTCCGCGCGTCCAGCTGCCAGGACAGGCAGCGGTCGTCGAACGGCTGGGCCGCGCCCGGGCGAAAGACGATCGGCCGGGCCAGCACCCGCTCACGCCGGACGGAGCCGCGCCTGCCAAGATTGCCCTTGCGGACATGGGCGTGCAGGGTGGCGTAGGCGTCGGCGACCTTCTTGATGACATGCTGCGCGGCCTGAGCCGCCAGCCCGTACCTGTCCTTGACCTGCCCGTA
>NZ_BMNH01000038.1 GCF_014646355.1 Nonomuraea cavernae | reverse complement strand
GGCCCAGCGGCGCTCGGCCCAGCGGCGCTCGGCCCAGCGGCGCTCGGCCCAGCGGCGCTCGGCCCAGCGGCGCTCGGCCCGGCGGCGCTCGGCCCGGCGGCGAGGTGGCCGCGCGTGACGCCATCGGCGTGAACGACGGCGACGGCGTCCAGGTCCGCGCGCGGTGGCCGCTCGCCGTGCGCGAGCGGCTGGAACACCCGGAACACCGCCTCCCGGAGCTCCCGCGCGGCAGGCAACGCGGCCGCGAGCCCGGCCGCGTCCTCGATCGGATGCCCCGCGGCGCGGGCCCAGATACAAGCCTCCTCCTCGCCGGCCAGCCAGTCGCTCCGCGCCACCGGACGGGCGTTGACGGTGTTGGCGAAGTCCAGGCAGAGCGCGTTGCCAACCAGCTCGACATCCATCACCACACCACTATCTCACCGATCAAATGCCGTTGACAGGTCAGTCCGGTAGACGCCAGGCTACGACCGATCAACTCCATTTGAAAGGTAAGAACCGTCATGCGCCCCATCCCACTCGGCCGCCCGTTCAACGCGCTGTGGTTCGGCACCGGCGCCGCGAACCTGGGCGACGGCATGGCGCTGTTCGTGCTCCCGCTGCTGGCCCTCGCCGTCGACGCGTCCCCCGGCGGGGTCGCCGCCGTCACCGCGGCGCTGACGCTGGCCTGGCCGGTCTTCGGGCTGCACGCCGGCTGGATCGTCGACCGCGTCGACCGTCGCACGGTCCTCATCGGCGTCAACGTGATCCGCGCCCTCGTACTGGCCGGCCTCACCGCGGCCCACCTCACCGGCACGCTGTCGCTGCCGCTCATCCTCGCCGGGGCCGTGCTGCTCGGCGCCGCCGAGACCCTCGTCGACACCGCGCTGACGGCGACCATCCCGATGGTCGCCGAGCCCGCCGTCCGCAACCGGGCCAACGCCCGCATCGAGGCGACCATCAACCTGACCAACCAGCTCGCCGGTCCGCCCCTCGCGGGCCTGCTGGCCGCGGCCACCCTCGCGCTGGCCACCGGCGCGAGCGCGGCGCTCTACGTACTGGCCGTCGCCGGCGTCCTCGCGATGACGCTGCGCCGCCCGCTCGCCGCGGCACGCACCGCGAGCGGCGGGGTGGCCGCGGCACACGCCGCGAGCGACGGAGTGGTCGCGGGCTTCCGCCACCTCTGGCGGCAGCCGGTCGTGCGGACCCTGACTCTCTTCACCGCCGCCATGAACATCCCCTGGGCCGTGGCGACCGCCCTGCTCGTCGTGTACGCGGTCTCCCCCGGCCCGCTCGGGCTCAGCACGGCGCAGTACGGGCTCGTGCTGACCGCGATGGCCGTCGGCGGCCTGCTCGCGTCGACGGTGGTGGAGCGGCTGCGCCGCAGGTTCGGCGTGACCAGGCTGCTGATCGCCGATGCCGCCGGCACCGTCCTGCTGGTGGCCCCCGTGGCAGCGGACGGCCCGGTGTGGACCGTGGTCGCGGGCGCGGTGGTCGCCGGGGCAGGCTCCAGCGTCTGGCGCATCCTGGTCGCCACCATCCGGCAGAACCTGTCACCGCCCCACCTTCTCGGCCGCGTCTACGCCGCCTCGCGCGTGCTCAGCTGGGGCGTCATCCCCGCCGGCGCCGCCCTGGCCGGCCTGGCGGCCGAACTCTGGGGCGTGCGAACGGTGTTCGTCATCGCCACCGTGCTCGCCGTCGCCATCCTGGCCGCGTTCATCCCGTACGCGCTCCGTACGGACCTGTCGGCGGCGGTCGAGCCCGGACGGACCCCGCAGCCGGTCCTGTGACGGCGTTATCTCGGCGAGCGCGACACGACCGGCCCCCGATGCGCCCACCCACCGGTGAGGCGTCCACCGCGATCATCAAGGCGCCGACGGGCCATGACACTTGACCTCACGCACAGCGATTACTGTGTCACAATGAGCGACATGCCATCCCCCCGACATGATGCCCTCATCCAGTTGATCAGCGACCGCCCCCAGCTGGCGGTGGAGATCTTGCGCGACCTCATGGGGGTGGAGCTACCCGCGACTCCGCTGATCCGACTGGAAGACAACTCATTCAACACTCGCACCTCGGACGACTTCGCGGCCGACCTGGTCCTCGTCCTGGGGCCGCCACAAAGCCCCGCACACGCGATCATCGTGGAGATCCAGCAGGACAAGTCCAAGGATCCCCGGCAGCTCGCCCGCTACGCCGCCGCCCTGTGGCTGCTGCTGGGCTGTGACGTCACGGTCCTGGTCATCTGTCCCGACCGTGGGACCGCCGCCCACTACGCACAACCGATCAACTCCGGCCTGACCGGCTACCGCCTCCAGGCCCAGGCGCTCGGGCCGGACGGCATTCCGGCCATCACCGACCCCCACCAGGCCGCAGCCCACCCAGGGCTTTCGGCCATGGCGGTCATGGTCCACGGCCGCGATCGCAAGGTCATCGAGGCGTTCGCCATGGCGTTGGCCGAACTGCACGACGAACACGCTCCGAAGTACTATGAATACGCTTACAGCATGGCCTCGCCCGACATCCGGCGACTCATGGAGGAGATCATGACGTCCACCGCCTGGCCCGTGTACAGCCCCTTCGCCCGCGAACACTACGGCCGCGGCCTCGAAGAAGGCCAAACCATAGGCAAAGCCGAGGGCAAGGCTGAAGGCAAAGCGGAAGGAAAAGCGGAAGGCAAGGCCGAAGGCAAGGCCGAAGAGGCCGCCAGGCTGGTGCTGCTCCTACTGGAAGCCCGCGGTCTCGACGTCCCAGATGACACACGCACCCAGATCGCCGCCTGCACCAACCTGGACCAGCTCGAAACCTGGGCCACCCGCGCGGTGACCGCCGAGAGCCTCCAGGACCTGTTCAGGTAACCACGAGTTCAGTGCCGTTAACACACCCTCGCCCACCGCGTAGGAGCTCGTCCAGGCTGTGGACGAGCTACCTGCAGGGCAGACTCACCGCCACTGTCGTGGACGCCCTGCACGAGGCAGGGCCTTTCGGTATCTGGGTGCCTGTGCCGCTGGGCGGCGCCAAGCTTTCCCCGAGCGAGCTGATCGCCGTCTTCGAGGAACTCTCCTACGCCGACCCTTCAACGGGGTGGGTCGTCATGGCCACCACGCTGGAGAACGGCACGACCGGCGCCTACCTGGGCGACCAGGCCGTGTCCGGATCTTCATCACCCGGATCGAGGACGTCACGATGCTCGGCAACTGGGACGTCCTGGGCCTGCGCGCGACAGGCAGCATCGACTACTCCATCGACGGCGCCTTCGTACCAGAGTCCCAGACGCACGTCTTCGCCCAGAACGAGCCGTTGCGCGGCGGCGCGATCTACCGGCTCGGCGTGCTCGACCAGGCGCTGATCTGCCACTCCGCCTGGGCACTCGGGGTCGGCCGCCGGTTACTCGACGAGCTGATCCGCTACGCGGAGGCGCGGGCCGGGCGGCCGGGCCAGATCGCCGGCAGTGACGCCTTCCACGCCGACTTCGCCCGCGCCGAGGCGACGTTCCGCGCGGCGAAAGCGCTGGTGCACGCGACGTGGGACGACACGGAACACACCCTGGACTCCGGCCGGACGCTCGACGTACGCCAGGAGACGATGGTGCGGCTCGCACTCAATCACGTGACGTCTGGCCGGCCTGGCTCCGGACGAATCCTGGACGCTCTTCGCCCTGGGGCCGTGAGCAGGACCGTTCAGGGATCTCCGGGGAAGGGCTGCGAATACTCTGGCAGGGAAGGTGAGGAGCCGTCATGACCGAACACCATCGGGACGCCGCGCTTTCCCCCTCCGAGCAGGCGACCATACGAGACCTGCTCGACGCCGACCGTCGCAGGACCACGGCCCGCGCCGCCCTGCTGGGCCGCGACCGGGACGAGATCGTCACATCGTCGGCGCTGACGGCCTCCGACGACGAGCACGACCCCGAGGGCACGTCCACGGCGTTCGAGCGGGCCCACGTCCAGGCCCTTCTCGATCAGGCCCTGACTCACCTCACCGAGCTGGACCTCGCTTCCGAGCGGCTACGCGATGGCACCTACGGGACCTGCGCGAGGTGCGGGCAACGCATTCCCTTCGAGCGCCTGAAGGTCCTGCCGGCCGTCAAGACCTGCGTGATCTGCGCGTCCCGTCGCCGCTGACCCACCCCGCCGCCTGGACACGCGGGTGCGGCGCCGGGCCCCGACCCCAAGATCGCGATGTTCAAGCACTCCGGTCAGCCGGTCTTCGTCAACCGGGCGTCTCCTTGCGCGCCCAGCGGGGCGGGTCTCGCCTGGCGGCCTCAATCGCTCCAGGAGTGGGCCGTCCGATCACCTCCGGGACGCATTCGAGGGGAACACCGAACGCCTCAGCCCAGTGTCGGCGCCAGGAGAGCCGAGTGGCCGCCCGCCGCCGAGCTTGGGTGACGGCGGCCCGACGGCGGCGGTCGATCTCCATACGGGCCGCGGTCTCATCCCGCAGCCACGGCGGAGAATGCCGGAACAACTGTGCGACCAGCTCGGCTGACCAGCGGCCACTCTTCGGGCGAAGCAGCCGGATCACCTCGACGGACAGGCCGAAGATCTCCGCCACGGTCTCGTCGGACAGCCTGGATGCCACGCGGACGGCCTCCTCGACAGCGGCCTGCGCCGCTGTCCGCCGCCGATAGGCCTCTTCGATGGCACGACGGGCCTGCCTGTGAGCGGCGTCTTCCAGCTCGCGATCCGCTCGTGCTTCCAGCAGCCACGACGGCGGTGAGGAGACCACCTCTTGTAGGAAGGGAGCCAGCAGGTGATCTCCGAACCGGGGCAGATCAGCGGGGAGCATGGCGACCGGGACGCCCAGCTCTCGCTCCCCAGCCGCAGGCGGGACCAGGAGCCCGATCAGCTCAACGGATCTTTCGGCGAGCTCGGCGAGCATCACCTCCAGCTCCGCACGAGGAAGACGGGCTTCACGCAAAGTCAGGACCAGCGGATCGACGCGCCGGTCCGAGAGGCGGCGGAGGAGTCGGAGCGGTCCAGGCCAGACGCCGGCGGCGGCCATCACGGCCGCTGTCCAAAGAAGGACCCGAATCGGATCCGCATCAGGAGCCGGCCTTGTGTCCTCGACTTCCGCGCGGGCCTCTGTGGCCCGGGCGAGGTTGGCTCTGCGGGTCAGGGCGGCTTTCTTGGCTGCTTCGGAACGAGCGACCGCCCGGGCGACGGCGCGCAGCTCGGTATCGGCGCGGGCGTGATCGGCCAGCGCATCGACATCCGCCGCGCGGTAATAGCCAACGGTCAGAGCCCTGCCGTACTTCTTGATCTCCCGAGTGACCAAGGGAACCAGGCCCGCGACGGCCGCGATCCGTCTGAAGGACTCAGCCGAGATCCCCAGCCTGGCCGCCGCCTCGGTGGCGTTGCAGCGACGCTCGGCGGCGAGAAGTCGCCAAAAGAGCTCCAGGTCGGCTTGTGCCGTGTTGACGGAGACGGGGTCGAAGGTGCGATCGGGGAGGCGTCTGAGCAGACCGGTCTCGACCGCGAGCTCGACCTCCCAAACGGCGAGCCCGAGCAGCTCCCGGACCCTCTCCCGGCCCAAGCCCTTCGCCATGACCCTCACCTCCTACGCCGGAACCAGTGTGCTGTACGGGTACGACAAATCACGGAGAGCGACAGACCTCAGCTGTGGCCGAGCCGGGGATGAGGAGATCGGAAAGTGATCGAGCCAACCGTGCTGGAGAACTCAGCGAGGATCTCCGCACTCAGGTGGCCGTCGGGCGCAGCGCGTACTCGTGGCTGGTCGAGGACGCGATGGAGCGCTGGGCGAACGAGGTGGAGGATGATCAACTCCTGGAGAGCACGATCAGAGAGGTCGCTACTCAGGAGTTAGCGCGACACCTCGCCGAACAGACGGCCTGGCCCCAGCTTCCAGAGTGCCGCCGGAGCCATCCTTCAGTTCCAGTGGGAGAGCGACTTACAACTCTGGGCGGAGTCTCCTGACGCGGCGGCGCAGTGCTCGCGTGGCCGACACGTGACCATCGACGAGGCGTTGATGCTGGTCACCACCCTTGTCCACGACGATCGCATCGCGCTGACAGATCTTGGCCCGCTTCACACGGTCTCGTGGACCTAGCAGCTGTCCCGCGGCTCATACTCCGCCACGACACGTCGTACCAAAGCGAACTCGAAACAGAGCAGGCACGACCTTGTCGAAGGTCGTGCCTGGATCTGATGCCCCACCCGGCGCGGGCCCTGCGCCGGTGGGACGAGGACGTCCTAGACGTCCTTGCACCACATCCAGCCGTGGTCCGAAATCCAGCAGCGGTACCAGCCGTCACTTGGCCTGGCCTGGGCCGCGCTGCCGAGGATGGTCAAGGAGGCTGCGGCGACCACGGCAACCGCGATGATTCGGCGACCAGCGCGTGCGAAGCCGCCACTCTTCTTCTCGTTCGTCATGCCCACATTCCATCGCGTCCCTCTTGCAACGCCCTTAAATCTGGCTTAACCCCACAACTCAGGCCACTTCCACCTGATCAGTGACAACACACCGCCCTGCCTGGGATCGCTCATCGTCGGCTGATTCGACTTTCGCCGCTGGGACAGATCGGGCATTGACGAAAAATCCTTGCATGGTACTCATAGATCGAGTCGGAAAGCTTCAAGCCTCGCTGAGATCGTTCAGAGCTCACCCAAGGAGGACGCGCATGTCGCGAAGCACGTCACCCGACCCGCCCGCCGACTTACTCGGCCCCGTCCAAGGAGAGGTCTCCTGGTTCTGCTGCGGCACCGCCTGGGGCCCGTGCAGCAGCACCGGCAAGGGAGCCTGCGGCACCTGCAACTCGGGCAGCATGCAACATGCCTGGCCCAACACGTCCGACGCCTGCTGGGCGATCACCCGCCCTGACAGCTGCGGTGTCGGCCTGTCCCGCAGGACCTGCGGTTTCCGCCACCGCACCACGGCGCTGTGCAGCGGCGTCAGCGTCGTCACCGCCATCGCCGACTGCGGCCCGCAGACCGACCTGTTCTGCGGCGAACGGAGCTGCTGCGGCGCGACCTGCGCGGACAACCGGCTGATCGACCTCACACCGGCCGCGTACAGCCAGATCGCCAGCCTCTCCACCGGCCTGCGGCCGTGCGAGATCTCGGCCGCATAGGAGGCGAACGATGCGCAGCAGAAGAGATCTGCTCAAGTCGGCCGTGCTCGGCGGTGGTGCGGGCGTCGTCGCCGCGACCGCGCTGGGCTCGCTCGGCCCCGAGGCGGCCTTCGCCACCACGGCTCCCGCGATCGAGCCCGGCACCCCCGACCCCAACTTCGCCGAGGGCCGGATCCGCTCGATCAAGGAGAACACCCTGCTCGTCCTGGGCTCGAACATGGTGTTCCACACCATCAGGGTCGTCGACGGCACGAGCCTGTGGAAGCTGGGACCGGTCGGGTTCGATCAGGCCAAGCCGGGCGACGGCCTGTACGCCAGGGGCGTACGCATGCCCGATGGGATGCTCGCCGCCGAGGCGGTGTGGCTCAACATCGTCAATATCAAGGGTCACATCAAGAACATCACCAGCCAGACCATCCACCTTGACCACAACGGGCACGAGGTGCTGTGCCACGTCGTGGCCGGCAAGTCCGTCGCCATCCACTCCGAGTCGCCGGCCACCTCGGACCTGTCGATGCTGAAAGTGAGCCAGCACGTGCAGATCCTGGGCGCCTGGCGTCCGGACACGAACGAAGTCGACATCGCAACCGTCTTCTCCCCTCACTAGGAGCCAGCAGATGCACGGGATCGCCGCGTCGCAGCCGTACGTGATCGCTGTCTTCCTCATCTGGGCAGGTCTGATGAAGCTGCTCAGCCGGCGGATGCGGGCACAGGCCGGGCAGACCGCCCTGGCCCGGCTGACCGGCGCGACGCGCGCGGTCCCGGCGCTCCGGCTCGTCGGCCTGGTCGAGCTGGCGGTGGCCGCCGCGCTGCTGCTGCCGCCGGTCCATCCTCTCGACGGCGTGGCCGCCGCGCTGCTCGCGGCCGGTTTCCTCGCCTACCTCAGCTACGCGTACGTCGCCGCGCCCACCTCGTCGTGCGGCTGCCTGGGCGCGCACTCCCGCCCGGTGGACCTGCGCGCCTTCCTCCGCGCGGGCGTCCTGCTCGCCGCCGGGCTCGTGGCGATCGGGGCGGGGCCGTACCCGCCGCTCGCGCCTCTCGTCCTGCTGGAGGTCGTGATCCTGCTGGGCCTCTCGGCCGAGTTGGACCGCTACTGGCTCACCCCGACACGCCGCCTCCTGGTACGGCTGCGCCGCCCGCTCGCCGCTCTCCCGCCAGGGGACGTCCCGCTGGAGACCACGTTGCACCTGCTCCGGCGCAGCCCCGCGTACTGCTCGGCGTCGGCCCGGCTCACCTCGGACGTACGCGAGACGTGGGACGAGGACGGCGTGCGGTTCCTGGTCTACGGCGCGCGCGAGCGGTCGGCGGTCTTCGCCGTCCCCCTCGCCGGCGACGATCCGGCGGCCATCAGGGTCGCCCTGGTCGACGAGGCGGCCCTCGCCTGACCATGTCCCGGCTTGACCGCTTTCGCGGTTTCTTCGGGCCGCCTTTCCGGTTCGCCAGGCCGCTTTCGCGTCGGCGCGGGTGCGCTCAGCGGGTCCCGCTCAGCAGGCGCCACTCAGCGCGAATCCCACTCAGCGCGAATCCCGCTCAGCAGGTGCCGCTCAGCTGGTGCCGGCACGCGTACGGCGCCGCCACCGCAGCAGCGCCGGCCCCCAGGGAGCGACGCCGACGACGAACAGCATCGACAGCAGCGGCATCCGCCACCACCACGAGACGGTCGCCGGCGGCGGGTCCGGCGTACCCGCCACCCAGGGCCGTGCGGTCTTCGACCAGGCGAGGAACGCGTCGCCGATCGGGAGCAGGCCGAAGGCGTACCTCTTGGTCCACGGGGTGACGATCGGCAGGCCGGCCAGCTCGCCGTAGTTGGCCAGCGCGCCGGCGCCCGGTGCGCGGGTCGAGCCGCTCACGTACGGCTCGGAGCCACCGTTCGACGGTGCCGGCGAACCGCGGCGGCAGCAGTGTGTCGTGCAGCCGGAGCGACGCCACCGCCACCGTGGAGTCGACCGGCCAGGCCTGTTCCGGGTACGCCGCCAGGAACGGTGAGCCGGAGGCGTCGAACGCCCGGCCGAGGGCGGCGGAGTCGGCGGCGAACCGGCGCAGCTCAGCCGGGTCGCGCTGCCCGGCCGGTTGCAGGCTCAGCGCTCCGCCGCGCAGCCAGTTGGTCCAGCCCTGGTAGAAGACGCCGTACGGCGGGACGAGGTCGGGGCTGAACGGGGCGCGGCCGGAGGGCGAGTCCAGCCGTCGTAACGCCCAGCGGGCCTCGCCGAGCGCGACCGCGCGTCCGTCGGCCGGTTCGCGCAGGCCGAGTTCGACCCAGCTCAGGCCGTACAACGCGTGCAGGAAGACATAGCCTTCCGGGAACAGTTGCTGCGCCTCGTCGGCGGCGCCGCCGTCCAGCGCCGAACGCAGGAACTCCAGTTGCCGCCGGACCCCGGCGGACCGCTTCTCCAGCCACCGCTCCCTCTCGCGGCGGGTCGGGTGAGCGGCGCGGCACCCCTATCAGCCGACGAAAACGCAGAACGGATGGCCGGCCAAGTCGGCATAGACGCGGAGGGGCTCCTCGGGATCATCGCTGCGGTCCAGCAGCAGCCGGCCGCCGAGACGCAGGACGCGTTCGTGTTGAACGTCCAAGCTCTCGACCGAGTCCACGGTCAGGTCCAGGTGCAACTGCTGTGGCACCCGGTCTTCCGGCCAAGTCGCCTCGGGTAGTCGTTCGACTTGCTGGAAGGCCAGCTGCGGGGCGCCCTCAGGAGTCCTCAGCACCAGCCAGTCGCGGCCACGCTCATCGGCGCCCCCTGCCTCCGGCGGCTCATCACCGGGCCGATAGACCAGACCCAGCAGAGATCGGTAGAACTCCGCCAACGCCCTCGCATCGGTGCAGTCGAGCACCACCTGACAGAACGTGGGCACGCTTTCCCGGTCGACCACATCGACCACCACCCCTCGTGATCAGCCTGCCTTTCGCCGCATGGACCCTGCACGCCACGTCGCTGATTAAACGCGAGGTGCCGGCGGCGGACCGGCGGAAGTCAACGGCCCGCAAGGCGGCATGCTCACCACCCCACGCCCCCACCTGCGGCAAGATCCACGATCTCCCACGAGGAATCCCCGGTATCAGTCGCCCACGGCGACGAACCCCGAGCCGGCGCGATAATGGGGCGACTGGTGCCGGAAGTAGGTGTTGTAGACCTGACAGTAGCGGCCACCCCGAGCCAGCAGCATCGCGTGGTCGCCCTCCTCCACGATCTGGCCGTGGTCGAGCACGATGATGCGGTCGACGTGCTCGATCGTGGACAGCCGGTGCGCGATGACGATCGAGGTGCGGCCGGCCAGCACCACGTCGAGCCCTTCCTGGATCTGGGCCTCGGTCAGCGGGTCGACGCTGGCCGTGGCCTCGTCGAGCACCACGATCGCCGGGTCCTGGATGAGCAGGCGGGCCAGCGCGACGAGCTGGCGCTGGCCCATGGACAGCGCCCGGCCGTGCTCGCCGACATCGGTCAGCAGGCCCTGTGGGAGGGCGTCGACCCAGTCGCCGCCGCCGACCGCGGCCGCGGCGGCGACCACCTCCTCGTCGCCGGCGTCGGGCCTCGGGTAGCGGATGTTGTCGGCGACGGTGCCGCTGAACAGGAACGGAGCCTGCGGGACCGCGCCGATCTGCCTGCGGTAGTGGCCCAGGGAGAGCGTGCGGATGTCGTGGCCGTCGATCAGCAGGCGGCCTTCCTGGAACTCGTAGAACCGGGTGATCAGCTTGCTGAGCGTGGACTTGCCCGCGCCGGTGTGGCCGACGAGGGCCACGGACTCGCCGGCCCCGATGAGCAGGTCGAAGTCGCGGAGCACGGGGCTGGCGGCGTCGTAGCCGAAGGTGACGTTCTGGAACTCGATGCGGCCCGCCAGCCTGCCGGGGACCCGCGCGTCCGTCTGGACGACCCGCGGCTGGGCGTCGATCAGGGCGAAGACCCGCTCGGACGCCGACAGGCCCTGCTGGAACTGTGACCAGAAGGCGGCGATGGACGTCAGCGGGAACCAGAAGAGCGACACGCCCTGCAGGAAGAGGTACCAGTCGCCGGCCGAAAGACCGCCCCCGAGCACCGAGGTGCCGCCCAGCTGGACCAGCGCGACGGTGGCGAGCCCGGCCACGAGGAAGAGCACCGGGAAGATGGCGGAGAAGACGAACCCCTGCCTGAGGGTCACCCGGTAGCTCTGCTGGTTGATGGGCCGGAACTCGTCGTAGACCTGCCGCTCCTGGCGGAAGTTCTTGGCCACGGCGATGCCGCCCATGGTCTCCTGCAGGTTGGCGTTGACCCGGCTCAGCGAACGTTGGGCCGTGCGGGTGCTGATGCGGGCGAGCCGCCGGAAGAGCAGCGCGATGCCCACGACGACCGGCACCATCAGCAGGGTCAGCAGGGCCAGCTCGACGCTGCGCAGGAACAACAGGACCGTGACGAACCCCACCATCAGCACCTGGCTGATCAGGTCCATCGTGAGCGTGGACACGGTGGCGAAGTCGTCGGTGTCGGAGGTCACCCGGCTGACGATCTTGCCTGACGGCGTCTCGTCGTAGAAGGACAGGTCGCGTTCGAGCACGGCGTCGAACGCGTCCTCACGCAGGCGGAGCACGACGTCGCCGGTGACCCGCGCGCTGTACCACTGCCGGACGAAGGTGAACAGCCAGCCGAGCGCCCCGGCGAGCAGCAGCCCCGCCGTGATCCGCCACCCCACGTCGGCGATGGTGCCGTCGGCGATCGCGTCGACGCCCCAGCTGGCCAGCAGCGGCATGGCCGCCTGGGTCGCCGAGACCAGCACGATCATGACGGCCACCAGGAGCATCGACCCGAGCTTCGGCCGGAAGTAGGACAGGATCCGGCGCAGCAGATCGCGGTCGTCGTAACTGCGGTCGTAGTCTTCGGCGTCGAGGCCGTCCATGACGAAGCCCATCAGCGCACCCCTCCTTGCTCGCTCGCCAGGACCGGCGGCTCGGTCTGATCCCGGCGAGCCGCCGCCGAGGACGACTCGGCCTGATCTTGGCGAGCCGTCGACGAGGACGACTCGGCCGGGTCCGCGACCTCGTCGTAGTGGGCGAAGATCCGCTGGTAGAGGCGGCTGCGCTCGATCAGCTCGTCATGGGTGCCGTAGTCGACCAGCTCGCCGCGCCGCAGCAGCAGGACCTTGTCGGCCCACCGGATCTGGGAGAGGCGATGGGTGATCAGCAGCGTGGTGCGCCCGTCGAGGATGCGGCCGATCGCCTGCTGGATGCGGTCCTCGGTGGCGGAGTCGACGGCGCTGGTCGAGTCGTCGAGCACGAGGATCGCCGGGTCGGTCAGCAACGCCCGCGCGATGGCCAGCCGCTGGCGCTGGCCTCCCGACAGGGTGACGCCGCGCTCGCCGATGACCGTGTCGTAGCCGTCGTCGAGCTCGGCGACGAACTCGGCGGCCTGCGCGTCCTCGGCCGCCCTGACCACGGCCTCGCGATCGGCCCGCTGGCCGAGGCTGAAGGCGATGTTGGCGGCGACTGAACGGGAGAAGAGCACGATGTCCTGCTCGATGGTGGAGATCTGCGAGCGCAGCGAGTCGAGGTCCCAGTCGCGCACGTCGACGCCGTCGACCAGGATCCGGCCCGAGGTCACGTCGTAGATGCGGGGCACCAGCTTGGTCAGCGTGCTCTTGCCGGAGCCCGTCTCGCCGACGATCGCCACCGTCTCGCCCGGCCGCACGGTGAACGACACCCCACGCAGCACCGGGTCGCCCTCTCCGTAGCCGAACGTCACGTCGTCGAAGACGATCTCGCCGGTGATGGGCGCGGCATGGCCGTCGGCCCGCTGCTCCAGCTCGGTCTCGGCGTTGACGATGTCGAGGATCCGGCGGGAGGACACGACGCCGAGCTGGACCAGCGAGAACGTGAAGATCGAGATCTGCGTCGGGAAGCCCATCATGCCCATGAGGCCCATGAAGGCCACCAGCTCGCCGATGGTGATCGCCCCCGCGGCATGGAGGTGGAGGGCGTGCCACAGCGCCCCGGCCATCGCGAAGGCGAACAGCAGAGTGGGCAGATAGCGGGCCTGGACCAGGCCGTTGCGGACGAACGAGTCGCGGTAGCGGCGCGCGTAGGACCGGAACCGTAGCCGCTCCTGCTCCTCCTGCGCGGTCACCTTGATCACCTCGATGCCGCGCACGGCCTGGTTGAGGCCCGCGTTGAGGTCGCCGAACTGCTCACGCATGCGCGTGGCCACCGGGTTGAGCTGGCGCATGTAGAGCCAGAGCGCGATCACGAAGGTGACCGCGAAGACGCAGGGCACCAGCAGCAGCCGCGGGTCGATCATGCCGATGAAGAAGAGCGGCACCAGGCCGTTGAGGCCGGAGTCGACGATCAGGTCGAACCCTGGAGTGACCATGATGGAGAGCTGCCGGATGTCGTTGGCCGCCCGGGCCATCAGGTCGCCGACCCGCTGCCGGTTGTGGAAGGTCTGGCTCTTGCCCAGCAGGCTCACGTAGAGCTCGTCACGGGCGTCGCGCTCCAACCGCTTGGCCAGCACCTCGCTCGACAGCCGGGCGGCCAGATCGAACAGCCCACGGGCCGACACGATCGCCAGCAGCGCCAGCGCGAGCAGGCCCAGCGCGGCGCGCGGCTCACCCCGCTCTCCCAGCACGGCGTCGAAGGCCTCGCCGGTGAGCTGGGGGACCAGGGCGTTGAGCACCACCATGACGAGCGACCCGCCGAGGAAACCGGCCAGGTGGAGCGGATGGCGGCGCAGGTGGGACCAGAGCCAGCGCACCGGACCGCGCCCGTTGTAGCGCGGACCGGAGACGGAGAACTCCGAACTGCTGGTGGTCACGGCGAGCCCCCCGGCCGCAGGAAAAGAGGAGAAAGAACGCCCCTGTTCCTATCACCGGCCTCCGACAGATTCCCAACCGTTTTCGCCGGGACCGGGCCGGCGAGGTCCTGGTGATGGATGTTCGGGCAGCTTTACCCGCCGCTCAGCGGGGCAGAAGTGGTCCCCATGAAGAACTTCCTCAAAGTCGTCGTCGCGCGCTGGCTGGCACGCACCCCCATCGGCCTGGCCGTCGTCGGGCTGGCCTGGTTACTGGGACGTCGCCGCAGGCAACGCGCCGAGCAGCAGGACAAGCGCGGCCGCGGGCGGCGCTGAGCCGGGCCTTCAGGGCACCCGACGTTCATGGCACCCGCCGTTCACCGAAGCCGGCGGGCCCGGGAGGTGAAACGCGGACCTGGGTGGGGTGATCGGCAGGGAGGTGGTGCAGACTCGTGAACATGCGGAAGATCCCTTTGGACGCACTCGTACTGGACCACATGGAGCGCGCCACGGCGGCCACGTCGGGGCGCAGCGCCGAAACCCTCTACGGCGGCCACGAGCACGCGCTCCGTCAGACGCTCCTCGTCCTGACAGCCGGCACGTCGCTGGCCGAGCACGAGAACCCGGGCGAGGCCACGCTGCTGGTGCTGCGCGGACGGGTACGGCTGCGCGGCGGCGACGAGACCCGCGACGGGCTGGCCGGCGACCTCCTGGAGATCCCGCAGGAGCGCCACAGCCTGGAGGCCCTGGAGGACGCCGCCGTCCTGCTCACCGTGGCCAAGCGCCTGGCCTGAGCGGACCCGACGAGAACGCCCCGTCCCTGGTCAGGGGCGGGGCGTCGGGGATACGGTCCGATGCCCACCGGGAGGGTGGGCATCGGCGGGGCCGATCACTTGAGGTACGGGTTGCGCTGGACGATCGGCAGGTTGCCCAGGCCGAGCGTGGTGCCGGCGCCGGCCAGGGCCAGGCCGACCATCACGATCGCGTAGATGATGTGGTCGTCCATGAAGGGGTTGGTGGTCAGGGGCAGGGCCGCGGCCCACATCATGACCATCAGGAGGCTGCCGGTGGCGGCGGCGATCCGCAGTCCGACGCCGAGGACGAGCGCGGTGCCGATGCCGAGCAGGCCGATCATGAACAGCCAGTCCACCCAGACCTGTCCGGCCAGCGAGCCGAAGAAGCCGCCGAGCGCGTTCTCACCGGTGCCCTTGAGGAAGCCGGTCGTCGGGCTGCCACCCGCGACCCAGGCCCGCTCGGCGGGAGTGGCGAATCCCCAGCCGAAGGTCTTGTCGAGGAACGCCCACAGGAAGATCCAGCCGAGCGAGATCCGGGTGATCGCCCAGACGTAGTCGGCGGGGCGGCGCGCCGTGGTGCCGGTGTCGGCTGCCATGACGGGCTTGTGAATCGTGGTGGCCATGACGGCCCCCTTTCAGTGCTGGGTCAGCGTCTTTCTCACACCACGATCACACCGTGTCCGGCGGCTCCGGTGCAGTGCCGTAGGGCCTGCCCCGCAGGGACTTTGGACCTTGCCGGGCCTGGGCGCGGGCCGGCCGAAGGTCCCTGATCGGGCAGGGCTTACGACTCTGGCCCGGCTCGCGGGAGAGAGGGGAGCCTGGCGAGGGAGGTGCGAGATGAAGGCCGCGATCCGCTCCGTGATGTGTTCCGTGAAGTCCCGCGTGCGCAGGCACCGGTTGGACGGCAATCCACTGCGCCGCCGCGCCGACCGGCTGGAGACGGGCGGAGGCGTGGTGGCGGTGCTGCTGGTGCTGGTCAGCCTCTGGCCGGCGGTGCTGGCGGGGCGGCACTCGTACGAGATGAACGCGCGCGAGGCCGGCACGAGCCGGCAGGTGCAGGCGACCCTGCTGGAGGACGCGCCGGCCGGCCGCCGGTCGGCGTGGGACGGCACCCCGCCCGAGGTGCGGGTGAAGGCGCGGTGGACGACCCGGACGGGTGAGGTGCGGACAGGGCCGGTGCCGGCTCCGGCCCTGACCAAGGCCGGAGCCACTGTTCCGGTGTGGCTGGACGGCGGCGGGACTCCCGCGTCTCCGCCTCTGAGCGAGACGCAGCTCCGGATCCAGGCGGTCACGACGAGCGGGTCGGTGGTCCTGGTGACCGCGCTGCTGTGCTGGGGCGCGTTCGCCGTTTTCCGGCGGGTGCTCGACCGGCGCCGCCTGGCCGAGTGGGAGACGTCCTGGAGCCGGTACAACCAGCACTGGCAGCGCCGGCGCGAGGTGTAGCGGCACGCCCAGGACCGGCGCTGGGTGGTGGCGGCGCCCCCACCGGCGGCGCGAGGTGCGGCGGCGCCCCCAGGGACGGCGACGGAGGTCAGCCGGGCTCGATCTGCGGGCGCCGGAACCTCCAGGACAGCTCGCCCTTGGCCGGTTGGACGGCCGCCAGAGCACGTTCGAGCGCCTGCTCCGGCGCGACCCCGGTGTCGATCTCGACGGCGTCCGGCCAGGGCGCCGCGGTCGCCGCCATGACGGCGCCGATGGCCTCGTCGGCGTCGGTGAGGCCGAGCCCGCGCGTGGCGAGGCGTTCGGCGGCGATCTGCGGCATGACCGTGCACCGCAGCATGACCAGGGTGCTCGACGTACGGGCGGCCACCCGCGCGGCCTGGTCCCGGTGCCGCTCGCCGGTCCACGACGCGTCGAGGACGACCGGCTCGCCCAGGCCGAGCAGCTTCTCGGCGCGCGACAGCACCTCGGTGTAGGTGCGTTCGGTGTGCGCCTGGTCGTAGATCCCCTGCTGGTACGGCGCGCTCGCGGAGTCGAGGGGGTCGAGCCCGGCCAGCTCCTTGCGGATGCGGTCGCTGCGCAGCACGGTGTAGCCGCACCGGTCGGCGATGCCGCCGCTCAGGGTCGACTTGCCGGTGCCGGGCGAGCCGCCGACGACGATCATGGCGACCTCGCCGGCGCGCAGGTGGCCCAGGGTCAGCTCGGCCAGCCGCCGCGCCTCCCAGCCCGCGTCGACGTCGCCCTGCCAGTGGCGCAGGCAGGCGACCTTGGCCCGGACGAACGCGCGGTAGGCGACGTAGTGGTGCCACAGCGTGGGCGGCGCGGGGTCGCCGGAGAACTCGACGTAGCGGCGGAGGAACTCCTCGGACAGCCGGGGCGCGCCCAGCCGTTCGAGGTCCATGGCCAGGAAGGCCGCGTCGTCGAGCCCGTCGACGAAGCGGAGGCGTTCGTCGAACTCCAGGCAGTCGAGGATCCGGGGGCCGTCCTCCAGGCAGAAGATGTCCTCGGCCATCAGGTCGCCGTGGCCGTCAACGACGCGCTTGGCGGCGACGCGGGCCGCGAAGAGGGGGTCGCGGCCGTCCAGGAAGCGGAGCGTGAGCCGTTCGATCTCGTCGAGCATGCCGGGCGGGATCGTGGCGCCGGGCAGGCCGCGCACCTGCGCGAAGCTCTCGGTCCATCGTCCACGCAGGGCCTGCCGGCCGCCCTCGCGATCGATGTCGGGGCCGTGCCGGGAGTTGGCGTGCAGCCCGGCGAGCTGGCGCGCGATCCCGCGCAGCTGCTCCTCCACCTGCGCGCCCGACCGTACGAGCGTGGCCAGCCGCCGCTCGCCGGGCATCTGGCGCATGACCACCAGATGCTCACAGACCTGTCCGTCGGGGCCGAGCACGTCGGCCACGCCTTCGTAGACGTCGGGCGACAGCCTGCGGTTGAGCTCGACCTCCCGCCGGCACGCCGCCTCTCGGGCCCGTACGGTCGAGAAGTCGAGGAAACCGAGGTTCACCGGCTTCTTCATCTTGTACGCGTGCTCGCCGAGCAGGAACACCAGGGCGGCGTGCGTCTCCTTGATCATGGTGTCCATGGCGCTGCCCCCTGCCTGCGATACGGATCCGGTCGGCATCCCGGATGTCCCCTTTAAGCAGGTCATCGAACCTGTCGGCCAGGGTCCTCCTCCAGGCCGTAGACGCGCAGGGCGTTGCCCGCGCCGATCATGGTCGTCGGCGAGGCTCCGTGCACGTGGTGGTCGACCAGAGGGGAGCTCGGCGAGCGCGGTCTCCAGGCCGCCGCTCCCGGTGGACGGCACAACGGACATCTGCGACCTCCCGGCAGAGCTCGTGGGCGTCCAGGCCAGAGTGGTCCGCCATCTCTGAGGCGTTCGGCCGGCGGAGGCGTGTTCATCCTCGTCAACGGGCATTCATGCGGTTTGAGCGTCACTTCGGGGGAGACACCACATGCCTTACATCACGACCGGTCAGGAGAACTCCGGCCCCATCGAGATCTACTACGAGGACCACGGCAGCGGCACGCCCGTCGTGCTGATCCACGGCTTCCCGCTGGACTGCCACTCGTGGGAGAAGCAGGTGCCCGTCCTGCTGGAGGCCGGTCACCGCGTCGTCGCCTACGACCGGCGCGGCTTCGGCCGCTCCAGCCGGCCGGCCACGGGCTACGACTACGACACCTTCGCCGCCGACCTCAACATCCTGATGGAGCGGCTCGACCTGCGCGAGGTCGTCCTGGTCGGCTTCTCCATGGGCACCGGCGAGGTCACCCGCTACCTCGGCATGTACGGCTCCGCCCGGGTCCGCAAGGCGGTGCTGCTCGCTCCGCTCCAGCCGTACCTGGTCGACGAGCACGGCGGCATCGACCCGGGCGTGCTGACCGGCATCCAGAAGTCCATCGCCGACGACCGGTTCGCCTACCTGAAGACGTTCCTCGACGACTTCTACAACGTGGACGTCCTCGGCGGCGAGCGGATCAGCGCGGAGGCGTGGCAGGCGAGCTGGAACGTGGCCGCGGCGGCGTCGGCCAAGGCCACCTACGACTGCGTCCCGACGTGGGGCACGGACTTCCGCGCGGATCTGGCCAGATTCGACGTGCCGCTGCTGGTGGTCCAGGGTGACGAGGACCGCATCCTGCCGATCGAGTCCACGGGCAGGCGGCTGGGTGAGTTCGTCAGGAACCTGCGGTTCGAGGTCGTCGAGGGCGGCCCGCACAACATCGGCTGGACCCATCCCGAACAGGTCAACCGGGCCCTGATGGAGTTCGTGGACTGACGGCCGCTGTCTCCGGGCGCGGATTGAAGCCGATCTCCGGGGTGTACATACTGCGAGAAAGACATCCGAAATAGGAGTGTTTGTTGTGCTTTACGTCTTCGGCTTCGAGCGCATCGGCGTGGTCGTCAGCGACCTCTACTTCGTGGACCCCGAGCCGGACAAAGGCCAGGAGGGACCCGAACGCGGCGTACGTCTCGAGGTGCGCATGCTCCGCCAGGGGCAACTGAAGGGATCCATCTACTCGGCCCGCCCCATCGAGGTCGACCAGCCCGTCTGGCGCGTCGACCTGCTGGAGTCGGTCGCCGGGCAGCCCGGCAGCTTCGACCGCACCCACCACCACCCCACGTTCACCGGCTGGGAGCCGGGCTCCCGCGTGTTCGAGAGGGAGCTGTCGGGCGACCCGCTCGGCTGGCTGGCCGCCCGGCTGACCGACCTGGACGGCGTGCTGGAGCGGGCCGGGATCGAGCGCGACGACGTGATCGCCGCGGACGTGGCCGAGCTTCGCGCCTCCGCCCCTGAGATCCTCGACAGCGTCGAACGCCTGCTCACCAGGGTGCGCAAGGGAGAGCTCGGCCGGGCGCCCACCGACGAGGCGGACAGCGTCCGGGCCAGCTGGCTGTAGGCACCCGCCCGGGTCCGTCGACTTTCCAACCTTTGACGACCGAGCTTTGCGGGCTCCTGGCGTCGATGATGTCGACGGTCTGGTACGCGTCAGGCAGCGCGACTCACTGACCGGCCCGCGACGCCGCGTGAGGCGATGTTGCGAGCCGCGTGACGTCGGCGTGCTCAGCGAAGCCGCATGGCGTGCAGATGAAGGGTTCCCGGCCGAATGCTCGCCGTCGTGCCATGACCGGCGTACATATGGTAGAAATCTACAACCTTGATCATGACCAGCCCTGCTCTGGGGGACAATGAACGACGGGATCCTGGTCGACCAGGCATCGTTGATCTTGACAGTGCGGCACAAGCGGGAAGCGGCTGATCTGCTCAGATCTCATGCCAACGCCAACGCCATCCAGGTCCTGACGCCCTTGGCTCCGTCCCACCCGATATGAGCTCCCCGTCCCCGCGCGCGGGCGTGAGGCGACGCGCAGGGGTCACCAGTAGCGGCTCAGGGGCAGCCTCATGGCATTGATGCTCCCACCCGAACTGGAGATCGCGTTCCAGTTGCTCGGCGTGCCATGGCCCACCGAGGACGAGGACAAACTACGCGAATGCGCCACCGCCTACCGGACCTGCGCCACCGCGCTCGCCACCGTCGTCATCCCCACCGCGAACGCCGGCATCAACGAAGTGATGACCAACAACGCCGGGGACGACATCGACACACTCCTCGCCTACTGGGCCGAATACCACCCCAACGACAAAGTCGATGACTCCCCGCACCTGACCAGCCTCACCATCAGCCTGCGCGCCCTGGCCGACGGCCACGACTTGGCCGCCGTACTCGTCGTGGCCATCAAGTTGATCCTCATCTTCGCCGCCTTCTGCCTGGCCGCTGTCCTGGCGTGGGCGGCGGCCGCCGCCGTCATCAGCGGCGGCATGGCCGCATTGCACGCGCGGACCGCCACCTCGGTCTGGCGGATGTTCGCCCAGCGGTCCGCATCCACCTTTCGCCGAAAGCTCGAAGAAGCCTTCCGGGAAAGGCTGGCCGGAGGCGTCGGAACGCGCCTTCGCCGAATACTCGACGCTCGTGCGCCCCTCCTGCCGATCAGTCGACGCCACGGCGACGGACTCGACGGCCGACTCCGCCGCTTCGGCAGCGATGCCGAGGGCGAGGCCTATGGAGAAAGACTCCTTGGTCACCATTTCACCGAGCTCTCCCGACGAGAGCGACTCGCTGCGGAAAACTATTCGCGCGACGGTCGTCCATTCAACTACCTCTTACGAGTTCCCGATCCCCAGGCCGAACTGGACCGCATGCTCAGCATCCCCCGGGATCGCCGAGTATTGATAAACATGTTCAACGGGGTCGTCCCGAGTCTTAAGGATGTCAGTGACGAGATCGCACATCTGCAGGGCGCAGTGAGGTTCCCGCTTCCCGAACGGCTAGAGGCGTTGCGCGCGCTCAACTCAATTGACTACATCAAGGGATACGACGGTGTGGATCCCCGCTCCATCATCGGTGTGAGACACGTTGACCAGGCGTTCACCTCCACCTCGCTGGGGACCACGGTGGTTCCCACCACGCCACATCCCATACGTTACCTAGTGCACTTCGACATTCCCCAGAAATATCCATGCTTATGGTTGGGCCGACGTAGCATCCATCCAGAGCAGCGCGAGCTAGTACTTCCTCCGCAAGCAGAATACGTCTTCACCGATGCGGTCCTTAAAGGCGACGGCATGGTCCACCTCTATGCGCGGGTTCTCCCTCGATCGGCATCATGAGCGGGACAGCCGGAGAGCAGGAGTTTCCCCATGGCGCGATCATCACCCACACCGCCGCACCGCACACCCATCCGGTACGTCCCCGTGACGCTGCGCGGGGAAGAGATCGGCTACCTGTGGGCTCCCGCCACCGAGGAAAGCGGGGGGAGCGCCCACTACGAACGCCGGCTTGGCGCGGCAGGCGACAGTTTCGACGCGGCGGTGATCTGGGCCACGCGCATGGGCGAGGAGAGCAAGGCGGGCCGGTCACCTATGGAGGCGCTACACCGCTGGGTGGGCACACCTGAAGACCCCCTTGCCGGTGGGATCGCCGAGGACGCTGCGGATCGTTTCGCCACGTCCTACGAGGCCCTCACCGAGATGGCGAATCCGGGCTTGGCCGATCCCCGGGAAATCATGGAGTGGCCGGCGTCCCCACCGATGGACGCGCCTTCCCGCGACAGCGCATCGTTGGAGTACCCGTTCACCACCGAAGAAGCCGTCTGCTATTTGCCGGTCGTGAGGGAGGCCAGTGGTGACATCGTCATCGGATATCTGTGGGCGGCCGTCTCCGATGACGCGGCCGGCTACTACTCCACAAGCGAAGCCGGCGAGGCGGGACCGGCCGCGTATCTGATGTGGAAATCCCGCCTCCGGCAGGCTCGATGCGACGGGTACAGCCCCATGTGCGCCTTGCGTTACTGGATCGGTATGCCGGAGGATCCGGCAGCCGGGAAGATCCCAGCCGATGCCGTGGAGCGACGAGCCTCCGGGCTGGCCGAACTCGAACGACTCGCTGGCATGCGGTGAACCGGGGCTACGGAACACGGATGGGAGCCGGTCGCTGGAGTCGCCCGCAGCGAGCGCGTCCTTCCCTTCGATCTACGCGGGAACCTCTGGCCGTTCGAGACACCGAAACCCCGCGTACATATGGTAAAAATCGGCAAGTTCGATCATCGCCCAGCAGTCGTGGGGTGTGAACGGTGGACGAGGTTCTGGTCGATCATGCATCGTTGGCCCAGGCCGCGCGACGCGTCCAGGAAGCAGCTGATCTGCTCGGTGAGCATGCCAACACGCTCAAGGAGGCCATCTCCGGCGGCGTGCGCTCCCCCTGGGGGATCGGTGTCATCGGCATGGCCATGGACCAGATCAACCAGATGCTCAGCCAGGCATGCGACCGTGTGCAGACCAATCTCGGCGAAACCAGCGCGGCAGTCGCCGTGATGGCCGACCGGGCGGCCACCATCGAACACGCCAACACGACCACCATCCAGGCACTGGATCTTTCGACTCCGTCTCGCCCGATATGACTCCTCCTCCCGGCGCAGCGGCCCTCGCGCCGGGCATGGTGAGCGGGGTGACCGGCGTCTCACTCCCGCACGGTGATGACCAGCTTCCCGCGTGCCTGGCCGGCGGCCAGTTGCCGCAGGGCGTCGGGGGCCTCGCTCAGCGGATACGTCCCGCCGATGACCGGCGTGATCGTGCCGGCCTCGGCGAGCTCTCTCAAACGTTCGAGATCCTCGCTGCGCTCGCCCGCCAGCAGCCAGCGGAGCCGCTGGCCGACGAACGGCGACAGCAGGATGGCGCCGAGGGAACGTTCCATGCCGCCGAGCCACCGCCCGCCGTCCTCGCCGCCGCCGAGGACGAGGGTGCCGCGGGGCGTGAGGGCGCGCCGCAGGCGGGCCACCGGGCGGTTGCCTGCCAGGTCGAAGATGACGTCGTAGCGACGCCCGCCGCGCGTGAAGTCCTCGCGCGTGTAGTCGATGACGTGGTCGGCACCGATCGACCGGACCAGCTCCGCCTTGGCCGGGCCGCACACGCCGGTGACCTCGGCGCCGGCCGCCTTGGCCAGCTGCAGCGCGAACGTCCCCACGCCCCCTCCGGCGCCGGTGACGAGCACCTGCTGCCCGGGCTTGACCTGGCCGATGTCGTGGATCCCCAGGAGGGCGGTGGTCGCCGAGATGGTGACGGCCGCGGCCTGCTCGAACGTGAGGTTCGCCGGCTTGCGGGCGAGCTTGCGCTCGCGGGCGCAGGCGTACGCCGCGAAGGTGCCCTCGCCCATGCCGAAGACCTCGTCGCCCGGCCGGAAGCGGGTCACGTTCTTCCCGACCGCTTCGACGCGCCCGGCGAGCTCGCGGCCCCGGACGCGATGCCGGGGCGCGCGGAGCCCGAAGCCCAGCCGCAGCAGGTACGGGAGGCCGGTCATGAGGTGGGCGACGCCCTGTTCGACACCCGCCGCGTACACCTCCACGAGCACCTGGTCGTCCCCGGGAATCGGCCGGTCGATGTCCTCTAATCTCAGCACGTCGGGCGAACCGTACCTGTCTTGAATGATTGCCTTCATGGTGTCTACTCCTCACTGTCCGGATACTGGAAGACGTCGTCGAGCGGGACGCCGAACACTCTGGCGATCTGGAAGGCCATCTCCAGCGAGGGCGAGTAGCGGCCCTGCTCGATGGCGATGACGGTCTGCCGGGTCACGCCGACCCGCTCCGCCAGCTCCGCCTGGGTCATCTCGCCCTGCGCGAACCGGAGGGAGCGGATCGAGTTCGTCACCCGGGTCGGCTTCACCATGGGTGGAAGCCCTTGCGATAGGCGAAGATCTTCGCGATCGACCCGAGGATCGCCGACAGCACGAACCCCAGGTAGATCGCGTTCGCGATCCAGAAGTGGGCGAACTCAGCCACCGCCAGGCCCATCGCCGTCACACCGCCGATGACGGCGAACGACTGGCCGATGTGCTCGCCGAACTGGTTGATCTCCCGATCGCGCTGGTCCTTCCGGAGCGCCTCCTTGGGCGCGATGACGCCGGCCGCGATGTTCAGCACGATCCCGGCCACGATCGCCCCGCCGATGGTCCACACCAGCGGCGCGGCGTACGACACCTCGGCCAGCGGGCCGTCTCCCACCCGCCCGAGGACCACGACCAGGTACGCCGTGTACGCGACGACCGAGACCATCAGCATGATCCACGCGCTCTTCTCTTCTGCTGCCATACCGGCAATGTAAAACAAAGCGGACCCGATGTCTACTTTTCTTTACATCGCCGCCCTGGGGCGAGACACCCCGCCGGACATGTCACAGATCGGGCCCCGTCGGTGTCTCCATGCCGACATCAGGAGACGAGGAGAGACATGACCAGCCACACCCGGGTTCCCAAGGCTGAGATCACCGGCGTCTACGGGGCCGTACTCAAGAAGTTCAGCAGGAAGATGTTCGGCGTCGTGCCCGAGCCACTCGGCGTGATGTGGAACAACCGGCCGGTGCTCACGTTCAGCCTCAGCCTCGGCCGCAAGGCCGGCAAGTGGAAGACGTGCGACAAGAACCTGAAGTCCTATGCCCACATGGCGGCGGCCTCCCTGATCGGCTGCACGTTCTGCCTCGACTTCGGGTATTTCCACGCGCACAACGAAGGGCTCGACGTGGCCAAGGCCCGCGAGGTGCCGCGTTGGCGCGAGTCGGACGTCTTCACGCCGCTGGAGCGCGACGTCATGGAGTACGCCGAGGCGATGACGCGGACGCCGCCGACCGTCACCGACGAGCTCTCGGCGCGGCTGCTCGATCGGCTCGGGGCCCCGGCGATGGTCGAGCTCACCGCGTGGATCGCCGTGGCGAACCAGACCGCGCGGACGAACTTCGCCCTCGGCATCGAGGCCCAGGGCTTCTCCGCGGCGTGCGGCCTGGCGCCCCTGGCGCGACCTGGCGACGTAGCGTCGCGGGCATGATCGCCGACCCGTTCGTCACCCACCGCAGCCTGCTGTTCACGGTCGCCTACGAGATGCTCGGCTCCGCCGCCGACGCCGAGGACGTCGTGCAGGAGACCTGGCTGCGGTGGGCGGGCCTCGACGCCGCGCTCCGGGCGGACGTCCGGGACCCACGGGCCTACCTGGTGCGGACCGTCACCCGGCAGGCGCTCAACCGGCTGCGCACGCTGACGCGACGACGCGAGGAGTACATCGGCGAGTGGCTCCCCGAGCCGCTGCTGATCAGCCCCGACGTGGCAGAGGACGTCGAACTCGCCGAGAGCGTCTCGTTCGCGATGCTGACCGTGCTGGAGACGTTGGGCCCCGTCGAACGGGCGGTGTTCGTGCTGCGTGAGGTCTTCGAGACGCCGTACGACGAGATCGCGGAGGCGGTGGGCAGGACGCCGGCGGCGGTGCGGCAGATCGCCCATCGCGCCCGGGATCACGTGGCCGCGCGGCGACCGCGAGTGAAGGTGAGCCGGGCCGAGCAGGAGGCCGTCGTGGAGCGGTTCCTGGCCGCGGTCCGCGGCGGTGACCTGCAAGGGCTGCTGGACGTGCTCGCGCCGGACGTGGTCGTGGTGGCCGACGGTGGCGGCGTGGTCGCCGCCTCTCGCCGCCCGGTCGAGGGCGCCCACCGGGTGGCCCCGCTGCTGAGCTCGTTGGCCACGGTGACGAGCGCCTTCGAGGCGATGCCGATGTGGCTCAACGGCGAGCCGGCGGCGCGACTCCACCTCGACGGCGAACTGGACACGGTGGCGAGCCTGGTGATCGAGAACGGCCGGATCACCCGGATCTACGCGATCCGCAACCCGCACAAGCTGGCCCGGCTCGACGAGGAGACCGAACTCACCCGGTGACCGGTCCCCGACCCGGCGTCATCGCGGCGCCTTCACCGGTACCTTGGGCTAGCCGCCGATGGACCGGGAGGAAGTCATGGACGCGATGCAGCGTGCCGGGGATCTGAAGGGCGAGCTGTCGCAGTACGCGCAGTCGCCTCGGTTTCACCGGGCCAGCAGGGAAGCGATTCTGGAGGCGTTCCCTGGCGGCGTCGTCAACGACGAGATGACCTTCTCGGCGGCCCTGGACGCGTTCATCTTCACCCAGCGGCTCGACGGCGGGCAGACCGTGGTCGAGCTCTTCGCCGAAACCCTCACGGGCGACGACCGGGCGCTCGTGCTCTCGTGGACGGACTACGTACAGGGCGTCTTCGAGATCAAGGAGCCGTACGGCGATGACGGCTTCGTTGCCGTCAACCACATCGACGAGCTGACCTACCGGATCCGCTCCAACATGGGCCCTGCGGGCGTCGAACAGCTCACGCCGGGCGTCGTCATGATCGGCGGCATCGTCCCCGTCGGCGACGACTGGATGATCAGCGGCGCGTCGATGGCCTTCCCCGCCGAGGACGCCTCCACCGCCCTCGCCGGCGTACGAGACCTGCAGCTGCGGAGCCCGAAGCTGGTCTTCCGCAACCCTGAGAAGCTCGCCCAGGCCCGCGAGCTTCAGGCCGCCCAACGCGCATCCTTCGTCGACCTCTACGGCAGCGATCTGATCGTCGTGCCGGGAGCCGAGGTGAAGGAGAAGATGCTCGCCTTCTACCGGCACGACTACGAGCGGGCCGGCAGCAAGGGCGGCCCGTGGACGGACCCTGAGCTGCCCGATCCTGGCTTCGCCGAGATGGGGACGGTCGCGATCGTCTTCGACGAGGAGGCCGGTCTCGGGTTCCACCCGGACTTCGACCTGCTGCAGGAGGTCTTCGCCAGCCCGGCGCTCGTCGTCCGGGGCCGCTATCGCGAGGTGGTCAGCGGATATCTGCGCGGCGACGACGTCAGCCCCGGCATACTGCGGCGGCTGGCCGCGGAGGACCCCGGCAAGGCGAGCGAGGTCTTCCGCAAGCTGCTCAAGAAGCCGCGTTTCTCCTGGGAGAACGACGGCGAGGCACTGCTGCGCAAGCACAAGCCCGGCTGGTATGACGGCCCACGCCTCCCCAGGGTCATCCCCGTATAGCGAGACGGTTCCCGCCCCGGCCGTGGGGCAACGCGCACGAACTTCGTCTTCGTTGTTGACGATGTTTCCATGCCGGCACTAACGATCGGCAACATCCTCGCCGCAGGGCTTGCGGAGAGGCGAAACGCACTGATCGGCCTCGACGCGATGACCAGAGCCATCACCGCCAAACTGGGCTGACCTCGACACGTGCTCAGGGTCGTCCTCCAAGGCGACCCTGAGCACATGTCAGTAGCAGGGCGGTCCTAATAGCTGCGAAAATGTCCCGCATGACCGAATGGGACCCAAAAGCAGAACTTCACCGTTATCTGCAAACTGCTCGTGAAGCCCTGTTGTGGAAGCTCGACGGGCTCTCGGAGTACGACATCCGGCGTCCGCTGACCCCCACCGGCACCAACCTGCTGGGGCTGGTCAAGCACGTCGCCAGCGTGGAGTTCGGCTACTTCGGCGAGACCTTCGGACGGCCGTCCGGCGAGCCGCTGCCCTGGTTCGAGGAGGGCGCCGAGCCCAACGCGGACATGTGGGCGACCGCCGACGAGTCACGCGAGGACGTCATCGGGCTCTACCACCGGGCGTGGGCCCACGCGGACGCGACGATCGACGCGCTCGCGGTGGACGCGATCGGCCACGTGCCGTGGTGGAGGGAAGGCCGGCGCCAGGTGACGCTGCACCTCATCCTGATCCACATGATCGCCGAGACCAACCGGCACGCCGGCCACGCCGACATCGTCCGCGAACTCATCGACGGGGCCGCCGGGCTGCGCAAGGAGAACGACAACCTGCCTGAGGGCGACCAGGCGTGGTGGGAGGAGTATCGGGGCCGGGTGGAGCGGGCGGCACGCGAAGCCGATCAGCACTGATCCCACCGCGCTCGGATCAGCTCCAGACCAGGTTGATCTCACGCTGGAAGTCGACGTATCCGGCCCGCTCGAACGCCCGCGCCATGGGAACGTTGCCGACGTCCGTGGACGCCCGGATCCTCGGGACGTCGTGCGCGGCGAGGGTCCGGGTCCCCTCGGCGAGCAGGTCGTCGATGTGGCCGTTCCCTCGGTGCGCGGGCACGACGCCGAGGTACGCGATGATCGGGTTGTAGTTGTTCCGGGCCGGGATCGAGCACGGCTCCGCGAACTCATGGTTGAGCACGTACGGCAGGCGGTTGAAGAGGTCGAGTTCCGCACGCCCGGCGATCGGGCGCATGATCAGGTCGTTCTGAGGCAAGGCACTGTCCTTCGGTGAAGGCGTGCCTGGCCACTCCGGGATCAGTGCTTTCGCGGCACCCCGGGAAGGACCGGCACGATGGTCATGGCACGCATCGGCTTATCCCTCCTCTCGTCGAAGCAGTTCCGGCCGTACGTCGGCCGAGAATCGCAGGACGTTCTATCCCAGACGCGATCACCTGGTCAAATCCTTTTATCCTGACGCAGTCGGCCCCGTGTCGCCCAGGTTTTCTGAGGCAGTCGAACCCGTGTCGCCCAGGAAGCCGCCGGGAGCCCGTGCGACGAGAACGTCCTCGACCGGAGCGACCCCCATCGGCAGCCTGGGCACCGGCCGGACCAGGGCCGGTCGCGGCAACCACCGCTCGGCCTCGACGGCCTTACCCTCCAACTCCGCCGCGGTCGGCGCTTCGGCGTGGAGGGCCTGGAGGCCGGGACGATGCTTGAGCAGGGCCCAGAAATGGCCGGTGTGCCGGCCGTACCAGATGGTCCAGTTCGGCAGCCTCGCCGCGAGCACCCGAACCGCCTGGCTCGCCGTGATCTCATCCATGTCCGAGCCCTCCCGCATCAGCCGCAGCGGGCTCTACATGCGCCGTGGATACGTCCACCCAAACCGCGCCGCGCGCCAGACCTGATGTCCGTACACCCCACTTGGCGGAAAGCTGGGAGACCAACCACAGCCCTCGCCCGGTGCAATCGTCGAAGTCCGAGACCCGAGGTCGCGGCACCGTGCCGGCCCCTTCGTCGATCACCTCGACGTGGACCATTTCCGGCCCCACATCGGCGATCACCAGAGTGATCCGCCCGCCGCCCAGCTGTGAGGCGGTATGCAGAACCGCGTTGCTGACCAGCTCGCTCACCAGCAGTTGCACGTCGTCCACATCCTGGTGGCCTGCCGCCTTGAGGATCTCCCTCACGCAGTGACGAGCCAGCGGCACCGATCTCGCGTTTCCTGGCAAGACGAGCTCTCCTAGAAACCGCTCCTCCATCGCACTACCCCTTGCTGTGGTACGGCGACGCATGCACGGCCATGTCGTCGACAAGCCGGATCAGTTATCTCGACAGCATTCTGTGATGACTTGATTACGCACCATGATGCATACGCTCTGCTGCCGATGCAACACGTTGCGTCGCATCGGTAAGGAACTCTCCGCTACTCTTTGCCGCATGCCTCCACCGAGACAGGCACCCACGGCCCGCTTGAGGCGCCTCGCGATGGAGTTGCGACAGCTCAGAGAACGCACGGGCTTGTCCCGCGAGCAGGTGGCCGACGCGACGGACATCAACCGCGCGACCCTCTACCGCATCGAGACGGCACAGGCGAAACCGCAGGTCAGGACGCTTCGAGCGCTTCTCGACGTGTACGGCGTGCCTACCGCCCGTCAGGACGAGCTGGTCGCGATCCTCAGGCTGGCCAAGGAGGAGAGCTGGCTCCACGGCACTACTGAAAGCTTGCCTGGCCAGTACGCCACGTACATCGGATTCGAGAGCGAGGCGAAGGGGCTCCTGAACTACGAGTCCTCATTCGTGCCCGGCTTGCTGCAGACTGAGGCGTACGCGCGAGCCGCAATCCCCGGCGGCGATCCAGAGCTCCCATCGCAAGAGGTCGAAAGCCGGGTCGTAGCACGCATGACGCGCCAGGCTCGGCGCGATCCTTCGCTGAATCTCTGGACGATCATCGACGAAGCGGTGCTGCATCGCCAGGTTGGCGGCCCCAAGGTCATGCGCCAGCAATTGCAGCAGCTGATCGACGTCAGCGATCAACCTCAGGTGACGTTGCAGGTGATCCCCTACGAGGTCGGCGTCCATCCGGGGATGCACGGCTCGTTCGTCATCCTCCAGTTCGCCGAGGGTGTGCACGATGTGGTCTACATCGAGACGAGTGCGGCGGATCTGTTCCTGGAGAGCGAGAAAGACCTGCGGCGATATAACCTGATATTCGAGCAGCTTCAGACTGTCGCAGCCAGCCCGACAGAGTCCCGGCATCTCATAGCCCGCTTGCTTGTCGATACGGAGTGAGAGGAGGTGCGGGGTGACAGGTCAGGAAGTCGACCTTTCCCGTGCCAAGTGGCGCACCAGCAGCTTCAGCGGATCGAACGGCCAATGCGTTCAGGTCGCATTCTTGGGTGGCGGTCACGTCGCCGTACGGGATAGCAAGGATCCGACTGGACCAGTGCTGACTTTCACCGCAGGCGAGTGGAACGCCTTTATACGAGGCGCCAAGGAAGGAGAATTCGAGCCACACACCTCGGTGTAGCGCGTCCACGAATGCCAGCCAACACTTCCGCTCGACTCCCTAGCGGAGAGAGCCGCCGCGGGTGTAGAAACACATGTGATCATGTCCCTGGGCAACGACTTGGACGGCCGTGTACGCGCAGCGGCCATGGCTTGGCTTCGGCAGCGTTGCACGCCCGAAGACCCCGTCGTACCACGTGGTGAACTGCTCAGCTTCCAGTTCGAGGGGCGGCCATTCCCACTGATCGACAACCAGTTGGGCATCCGGAAACCGCAGGGGATGACCGCCGCGCTATCGATCCTTACGACCTACACCTCCGATGGCGCGCGAGCCCCTTACGAGGACGCCGTGGGCGGGGACGGGCTGCTGCGATACAAGTTCCAGGGCAATCGCGAGCACTACACGAACGTCGGGCTGCAGCGTGCCTTCGAGCTCAGACTTCCGCTGATGTGGTTCTTCGGCATCAGGCAGGGTCTCTATCTGCCGTTCTTCCCCGTGTGGATCGTCGCCGTCGAGGTGGAGCAGTCTCAGGTCGCCGTCGCGCTAGACGAGGCCCAGCGACATCTCCGGATCGATGGCCCGGTAAGCCTGATCGAACGCGGCTATTCCGAACGAATCACCAAGCAACGTCTGCACCAGCCGGTCTTCCGGCAACGAGTGATCCAAGCGTACGAGACAAGCTGCGCCATGTGTCATCTGCGCCACCGCTCGCTCCTGGACGCCGCCCATATCATCCCCGACCGCGAAACCCACGGCGTGCCGGCCATTTCCAACGGCATGGCCCTCTGCAAGATCCACCATGCAGCGTACGACGAGAATATCCTCGGCGTACGGCCGGACTACGTCATCGAGGTACGGTCTGACATCTTGGAAGAGCGCGACGGACCCATGTTGAGGTATGGCCTTCAAGCAATGCATGATCTTCGCCTTACGCTCCCGCGCCGACGTATGGACCGCCCAGACCACAATCTTCTAGAGGAGCGTTACGAGCGGTTCCGCGCCGCCGGATAGGCAGCCAAGACGGGATCGAATCCTAAAGACCGTTAGCAGTTGAGGGAACCGAACCTTGGTGTGGCACGGCGGCGCCTGTTCGCTTCCATCGCCACCCGGCACCGATGGGTATCGGCGGGCGGGCCCTCGACGCTTCGTACAGTCGCACGCGCTTAGCCCATGCGTGTACGCGAAATCGGCTGGTCCGATGAACGTGGCCACGGTCGAACGAAGTGGCGCTGCTGAAAGTCCCCGTTTCCAAGTGGGCCAGGCCAGCGAAGTCGATCAGGCCCTGCCTCCCCGCTATGCAGGAGGTGAGGGCCATCGCCAACAGAGATATCCTCCAGCGCCAAACGACTGATCTCAGAGAGGGACGAACCTGAGCTGGACCCTGGAGTCGCCTGACGGTGCTCGGCTGAACGTGAACGCCTGGACCTGGCGCCCCACCCTGGCCTTGCTGGAAGACGGCAAGGTCCTCGACCCCGACACCACGACCATGCTCGGCGTCAATGGTCACATGCCGATCACCGCCCAAGAGGCCGCCCGGATCGCGGACTTCCTCGACACCTACCTGAACGGCCTGCCCGCCGACGGCCGCGTCCGGCTGGACGGAACGGTCACCACCGACCCCGACACCCACCAGTTCCACCGCGCCGACCTGGACCGCAACTACTCGGCGAGCACCGAGTGGCTACGGACGTTCCGCGACTTCTGTCGCGCCGCAACCGAAGGCTTCACCTGCGGCTGAACCCCCTACGGCGCGCAGCCGGGACAGCCTGCCTCAGGCCGGCGGGCATGAACGTGCCAGATGATCTCTGGTCAGCTCGCGGCGCGGTCGCCGAGCGGGCGGCGGCGCAGTGCGGGGTCGGTCAGGGGTGCGGGGCTCCAGAGACCGACCGGGTGGTAGACGTTGGTGCCGGGCGGCACGAGTTCGTCGATCCGGTCGAGCACGGTGTCGTCGAGCACCAGCGAGGCGCCCTTCAGCAAGCCCTCCAGCTGCTCCATCGTGCGCGGGCCCAGGATGACCGAGGTGACCGCCGGATGTGCCGCGACGAAGGCGACGGCCAGCTCCGGCAGGGTGCAGCCGAGCTCGTCCGCCAGTTTCACCAGCTCCTCGACGATCTCCAGCTTGGCCGCGTTGACCGGGATGGACGGGTCGAACCGTTCTGGCGCGAGCGCGGCGCGGCCCCGCGTCATGTCGGCCTGCTGCCCCTTGCGGTAACGGCCGGTCAGGAACCCCCAGCCCAGCGGGCTGTAGGTGAGCACGCCCATGCCGAGCCGCTGCGCCGTGGGAAGGACGTCGCCCTCGATGCCGCGGGCCAGGATGTTGTACGGCGGCTGCTCGGTGCGGAACCGGTACAAGCCGCGCTGCCGGGCCACGTGGTAGGCCTCAACGGTCTCGTGCGCCGGGAAGGCCGAGCTGCCGAAGGCCCGGATCTTGCCCTGCCGTACCAGATCGGTCAGTGCGGAGAGGGTCTCTTCGATGTCGGTCCGGTGGTCGGGGCGGTGGATCTGGTAGAGGTCGATCCAGTCGGTGCGCAGCCGCTTGAGACTCGCCTCGACCTCGCGCATGATCCAACGCCGCGAGTTGCCGCTTCGGTTGGGCCCCTCCCCCATCTGGAAGTGCACCTTGGTCGACAGCACCACCTCGTCTCGCCGGCCCTGCAGCGCCTTGCCCACGATCTCCTCGGACTCGCCCGCCGAGTACATGTCGGCGGTGTCAACGAAGTTGATCCCGTGGTCGAGGGCGGTGTGGATGATGCGGATGCTGTCATCGTGGTCGGGGTTACCGGCCGAGCCGAACATCATGGTGCCGAGGCAGTGGGTGCTGACCTCGATGCCAGTGCCGCCGAGGATGCGATATCTCATGCTTCGGAACCGTAGAAGCTAGAGCCGACTCTAGGTCAAACTGGGCCCCATGTCGGGTTTGAGCATCGGCCAGGTCGCCGAACGCACCGGGCTCAGCGTGCACACACTCCGGTTCTACGAGCGGGAGGGGCTGCTGACCCAGCCGGTACGGCGGGGAACCGCAGGGCACCGGGTCTACAACCAGGATGACGTCGACTGGCTCGGCGTGTGCATCCGGCTACGGGCCTCCGGCATGCCCCTGCCCGACATCCGCCGCTACACCGAACTCGTCAGAGCGGGCCAGGGCAATGAAGTGGAACGGCTGGAGGTGTTGCGCGGACATCGGGAACGGGTGCTCGCCCAGATGCACGACCTCGACGAGTGCCTCAAGCTGATCACCCACAAGGTGGCCATCTACGAGGGCCGTCTGGGTTTACGGGACAACGTCCCAGACTGTGCGCCCTGAGCTTATCGGGGGTAAGCAGACCCGCCTGGGCCGACGGCGCTCAGCACGGCGTGGCCGTTCGGTTCGCTCTCCAGCCTCCATCCGGGCGGCCACCGGTGGGTGTCGGCGGGGCGGGCCACGGATGCTTCGTGCAGCCGCACGTGTTCGGCCCCATGCGTGTACGCGAAATCGGCCGGCCCGTCGAACGTGGCCCGGTCGAACGAGGTGGCGCTGGTGAAGGTCGCGCCCTTGAACATCGCCTGCTGGTGGAAGGCGGCCTCGACGAACCCGGACAGACCGGTGAACGTGGCCGCCGCGAACCCGGCGTTGCCGTGGAAGATCGCCCCAGTGAACCTGGCGTTGCCCCCGAAGTTCACGATGCCGAACGAGGCGTGCCCCCCGAAGACCACCTCGCTGAAGCCCGCCTGCCCCTCGAAGGAGGCGAACCCGAAGTTTGCGCCGCGCTCGAAGGCGGCCCCGCCGAATCTGGCCGCGCCCCGGAAGGTCGCCGAGGTGAACTCCGCCGCGCCGAGAAATCTCGCCTCGCCGAATTCGGCGTCGCCGGTGAAGGAGGCCGTGTCGAAGTGGGCCGCGCCGGTGAAGACCACTCCGCCGAACTTCGCGTCGCCGTTGAAGGTGGCCCCGGTGAACGTGGCCTCCGCGATGCGGCAGCTCACGAAGTTGGCGTCGCACAGGACAGCGCCGGTCAGGTCGAGTCGGATGCCGGGCCAGAACCGGGGATCGGGATCGGCCGCTCTCCACCATCGTGTCTTCGGCGGCTCCCGGTAGCGGAGGTGGTCGGCCAGGATGCGTTGCGCGGTGAGGCGTACCTCCCGTTCCTCCCGTGCGTCCCGACCGGCCGGACGCTCGGCGGGCACGCGGGCGCGAGCGGTTCGTTGCGCGGCCCGGATCCTGGTGTGCCGGTCCCCTGGTAAGGGCTCGTGGTAGGGCATGCGCAGGTACGCGCAGATCACGTCCACGATCGTCTGCCGTAGTAGAGGCGTGTTCTGGGCCAGTTGCTCCAGGGCGTAGAGGCCGGCCAGCCGTACGGGGGCTTGGACATGGCCCAGTTGTTCGGCGGCCTTGCCGTACCTGTCGGTGTCGTGGCCGCGTTGGCCGAGCTGGAACGTGCGCCGCGCGGTGTCGGCGTTGCGCGCGGTGTAGAAGACAGCCACCAGCGCGGCCAGACCGGTGCCGACCGCCAGTGCTCGGCCTCTGATCGCGTCCAGCGCCGCCGCGAGCTGGTCCCCCTGCAGCCCGTGCACCCCGTCGACGTGCGTCAGCCACCAGGGCGCACCTGGCCCGAGTATCCAGCCGATCGACAGGGTCAGCAGCAGTCCGCTCACAGCGACGGTGATCGTGGCGGGTTTCATCCCACAAAGGTGCCGGAAACCGTCGCCTCTGGCCACGCTGTTCGTACGGCCATTTTGGTGATCGATTCGACTTCACCGCTCATCCGGGCGAGCCTGATGAAGGGAATCGAATCGCTACGGCGTGTTCCACGAACAAGGTGACGACTGCGACCAGGCGTGGAAGAGTGCAGGGCATGTCTACAAACGATCAGTCAGCTGGAGTGGTCGGCGTCGGCTACGAAGGACGCGACCTCGATGAGTTCATCCGGCAGCTACGCGGCGAGGGCGTGGCGAGGCTGGTCGATGTGCGTCTCAATCCGATCTCCCGCAAGCGTGGGTTCAGCAAGACGGCCCTATCCACCGCCTTGGCCGACGCCGAGATCGCCTATGAGCACATGCGCGAATTGGGCAATCCGAAATGGAACCGTCCAGGGTTCGGCGGTAGCCCCGCAGAGCTAGGAGCCGCTCGCGGCTTCTACGCTCAAACCCTGCATGATGACCACGCTCGTACCTGTCTGGAGCGGATCGCCTTCGCTGCCCGAAATCAGCGTGTGGCGGTGATGTGCTTCGAGGCTGATGAGTCCCGCTGCCATCGGGACTTGGTCTTGGAAGCGATTCACGAACAGTTCAGCTTCGCGATCTCAGCGTAGGACGTTCAGGGTAGACAACACCCAGGACGATGAAGCTCTGTGGGTGCGCTTGCTGGTTGCCGACATAGAAGATCGTGTCACGCTTCGGCGAGCACATCATGTCCCAGAATTTCTCCCGAATGAGCCGCTTCAGACCTTCGTCGTCACGGTCGGTGAATCGACGCTGCAGGGCTACAAGCTCCCAGTCGTAGATGCCTTGACGATGCGTTTTGCAGGTGGCCGAGTGACATCGGTACTGGTACCACGCTTTGAAACGGGGAGCCTGCAAGGCAGTACGAGGTCCCGTGTCCAAAAGATCAAGCTGTTGTACATATCGGTCGATCTTCGCTTGTTCCTCAGGTGTCCAGCCGGGGTGGGGCCTGATGTCCAACTTGAGGATCTCCCTTGGCCGGATTGCCGCCAGCGAGCGGGCACTTGGTCGGTCCCGAACGGCGTTGATGAGATCGCACATCGATTCCTCGACGTAGTCATCGACGTAGGACATGCGCCTATCCCAGCCTTTGATCTGCGCCTCTACCACGAAACTGTCCGCGCGAGGGCGCCAGCTCTCTGCCCGTGGATCACTCGTGTTCGGCTTGGCGTCCACCAGGACGATGTCGTATTTCTTGAACTTGCTATCCCCGTCCAGCTCGCGAAAGTTGATCGGATAGAGCCGCATCCAACCCGGATTGTCAAGATCAAGACTTAGAGCGGCGACGCATACCGTCTCACCGTAAGTTTCGGAAGGGTTCGGCGCGGCCTTCACAGTGATCAACACTCGAAGCCGCTGATAGTCAGGCCCGACCGGCTTGGGTTGGCTCGTTCCAAGCTCCGGACCGAAGAGAGAGTGTTGCCCCACTATGGATCCTTTGTTCTGAATGACCTTGCGGCTCCCGAGCCGCCCCCGAAGCGTAACTGCAAAGCGTGTGTTTAAGAGAGGTAATCAGGTTCCACTTTCGAACATTCAGCATGTGTGCCGCGAGTGACGGAGATTGTGGACTCGTCACATCGTTGCAACGCTGATCAGTCCGGCTGGAGGGGACAAGATCGCTGGGTTGAGGAGTGCGCCAACGAGCGACCACTAGATGTCCTCGTTCGGTGATATAGGTATTACAGAGCGCCGCAAACCATCATTCGGTCCGTCACGCCAAGGACCACAGCATCGTCGGCGCCTGGTGGTCCACCCCCGACACGGAGCCAACGGATGTCTGACAAAATTTCCGAAACCATCAAATATGAGGGCAAATTCTTCAGGCTGACGCCATCCACAGGCACAGTCATCTGTTCGAAGACCGGCAAAGACATCCATCACAACGAGGACTGTCAGCACCTGAGCGGTGGCGACCAGTCCACCTGGCGGTTCTACGAAGACCCCGACCGCCTCACCTGGCGGCGCCTTATAGACGCCGCTCCGTCGAACGACCACGACGGTCGCCGGAAATTCGCCCAGGTAAACGGGCTGCTCAACGGCGCAGGAAGACCAATCATCGACGCCTGCGACGACTGCGTTCTCAAAGAGGTCTCGGTGACCAATGATGGTCGCCCTGTTCGCATGACCTTAACCGAGGCGCTCGCCGAGTTCGACCGCTCTTCCCTAGCAGATGAGGTCGCCAAGGCCAACGCGGAGATCGAGAAGGTCCACCACGACTTCCCTCTTTCAGCCTGGACTGATATGCCTCTTGATCGCTACGCCCTCGGGGTCTCCGATTACAAGAGCACCTTCTGCTACTTAATGGAGTACGGCACACGCGAGCTGGGCGGCATCGGTGGCGGCAGCGCCCGTAAGCACATGATCTTCAGGCAGAAGAAGGACCAGCTCTGGTATCACGATCGCGCCTTCGCCGACGAGCAGCAGGCGTGGGTGCACTTGCGTCAGGGGTTTCTGGAGGCGTTCTCATCAGTGGAGAACGGCCAGGTCGCGGCGGTCGACGGCATCGAGGCACTCCGTTCTGGCCCGAGCCTGACAGCGAAGACTCTGTACGTCTACTTCCCGGACCACATGCTGCCGATCTATGCACGAGACTACGTTCGTCACTTCATTTCCCTGCTGTCTGATGAGGACACTTCGAAACTGGAACCGTTCGAAGCCCATGCGATGCTGAAGCAACTCATCGACGCGACCGGCCACTTTGCCGGATGGCACCCCAGGGAGATCATGCACTTCCTGTACTGGTGGAACAATCCCAAGCAGGACGCCAGCATCGTCAAGATCGCACCTGGGGCAGGAGCGAAGTACTGGCAGGAGTGCTTGAACGGCGGATACATCTGCGTTGGCTGGGACGACGTCGGGGACCTCACTGCGTACACGTCGGAGGACGACTTCGTGGAAGCCTTCCGAAGCGCTTATGGCCAGGAGTACAAGAACAACAGGTCGAAGATCACAGCGAAGGGCAGGGAACTGTGGCGGTTGACCCAGCTGCAAGCAGGAGATCTGATCGTAGCCAACAAGGGCGTTCAGGAGATCCTCGCCGTTGGTCGTGTGACCGAAACCGGCTATCACTGGCGTGATGATCGTGCCGAATACCGGCATGCCGTAGCCGTGGACTGGGACCCTTCATATGCTCAGACACTCCCGGAAGCCGAGAAGTCCTGGGGGACGGTGACCGTCGCTAACGTACCCGCCCGCCTGTGGCGTGGCATCCGCCAAAAGCCCGGAGTAACCATAAAGCCCGACCCAGTAAAGGTTCAGCCGGCCGACCCACTGTTCATGGCCTTAACCGAGGCCCTCGCGCGCAAAGGCCAGCTCGTACTGTTCGGCCCTCCCGGCACTGGCAAGACCTACACCAGCCTGCGGTTCGCTGCCTGGTGGCTGTCCCAGAAACTCGGCCTGACGCCTGAGCCCTCGTTGGACGGCGCTGCCCTGCAACGGGTGCTGAGCAAGCTATCCCAGCGCAATGGGCGGTCGGCCGGTCACCTCACCCAGGTGACTTTCCATCCTGCATTCGGTTACGAGGACTTTATCGAAGGGTTCCGCCCGGTTGAGAATGGCGGCTCCGGCCTGCGTCTATCGTTGGTCGACGGCGTCTTCAAACGCATCTGCCGAGCCGCCGAACAAGATCCTGGTCGGCCGTATCTGCTGCTTATCGACGAGATCAACCGCGGAGACATCCCAAAGATCTTCGGAGAGTTGATCACGCTGCTCGAGAAGGACAAACGTGGTCTGACCGTAGTCCTTCCACAGAGCGGCGAGGACTTCAGCGTCCCATCGAACGTGCACGTCCTTGGCACGATGAACACCGCAGACCGCAGTATCCGGCTGCTGGACTCGGCGCTGCGCCGACGGTTCGCCTTCGAAGAGCTTCTACCGGACAGTTCCCTGTTGTACGGCTCCCGTGCGGGCAAGGTCGATCTGGGCGAGTTGCTCGACGAGCTCAACCGCCGAGTGCTCAAGGATCTCGGTCGAGAGCGCCAGATCGGGCACTCGTTCTTCCTCGCCGACGGCCGACCTCTGCAGGACGAGGCAATGCTGGCAGCTGTGGTGCGTAACGAAGTGCTCCCTCTGTTGCAGGAGTATGTCTATGACGACTACTCCATGCTCGCCAAGTTCTTCGGCCCAGAGATCGTTGACGTGGTTGATCATCGACTCAACGAGCTGAGTAACGAGAAACTGATCGACGCGCTCTATGCCGAGCTTCAGGTGGATGCAGGTGTCCGGTGAGGCCCGCGTTCCTGGCCGAGTACGAGAAAACCAGCATCTCCGGACTGGAACCGAGCGCCGCCGACCGGGCTGCGGCCGAGTCGGAGGATCTCACGAAACGGGTGAAACTGCGCTGGCTGGCGAGCGGCGACCTGGAGATCGAAGCAACCTCCCACATAGGAATCGTCGCCCTCGACTGTGTCACCATCCATGTCCGCCCCAAACTGGTCGGGCACGAGCTATCCGTGCTGAGGATGCTCGACTACGCGAGCGGACTGTCCGCACTACGAAACGTTGACCGCTTACGAGATCTCCCAGACCAGGGATACGACCTGCGGGATCTCGTCTGCCTGCTGCTAACGGTTGAATGCGAGGCACTCGTACGGCACGGGCTGCGACGCGATTATCTCCGGCGGCAGGAGACACTTCCGGCGCTACGCGGACGACTCCTCCACGATCGGCAAGTGCTGCGCCGTTTCGGTCGACTCGACATGCTGGAGTGCCAGTTCGACGAGTTCGACAGTGGCATCCTGGACAACCGGCTGTGCGCAGCCGCCCTGCGCTTGGCGGCCCGTACAGCGCGGGACGAGGCCGTCCGGGCAAGAGCGCGCCGCGTGGCAACCGACTTTGCCGGAGTCTGCACTGCAGACGGGCTCGACCCGCGTTGGGTTGTGCAGCGCCTGACCTATCACCGTCACAACGAGCACTACCGTCTGGCACATCGATGGGCGCTGCTTCTGTTGCAGGCCCCTGGCTTCGCTGGCCTCTTCTCTAGCAGCGGACCGTCCGCCCGGACGTTCCTGCTGGATATGAACAGCCTGTTCGAGGCCTTCGTCACGCGACTACTCCGCGAGGCCACGCGCCAGACAGGAATCGCCGTTCACGCCCAGGAACCCCTGTCGCGCAGCATCAGCCGTCCTGACGGCCGCAGCTACGCATCAATCACCCCGGACCTCCAGCTCGTGCACGGACACGGACCAAGCGCTTGGCGACGTTCGGTCGACGTCAAGTACAAGCTCTACGCCGACCGGACGGCTGCACCTGCCGATCTTTACCAGAGCTTCGCCTACGGCCAGGCGTTGGGCGGCAGCGAGCCTCCGACCGCGTACATCGTATTCGCCAGCGATCGCGACATCGAGCCGGACCATGTCGTCTTGCGCCGCCTTGATGGCGTTCCCGTGGCCAAGCTCACCTGCGTCGGAGTCAACGTGCCGCACTTGCTGGACGCTCTCGGAACACCGAAACTCCGTCCTCTGCTCAACAAGCTTCTTAATGAAGTGGGCGGCCTGACTCGGTCGTCAGCCGGTACTTCAGGGATACCTCCCGAGCTGTGACGATCTTTCCGCCGGTCTTGGGCCAGCGGTAGCCCCAGATCATAGCCAGCTCGTTGACCACCTGGAGGCCATGGCCGCCGACGTCCCACTCCTCAGGAGTCCGCGGCTTCGGCGGGTGCGGCTACGGTTGCCGCCAGTGGACTCCCCCGGGTGCCGGCCAGCTGTCCTGCGCCATCCGTACTTTCCACTGATGCACGTAGTCCCTGATGCCGGCTTCCCTCTGCGGCATGTTCAGCCACTCCTCGGCGACGCGCTTGAACTCTCGCAGGGCGATGACATCGGTGTCCGGCCCGTAGTCGAGAGGCCACCTGTCGAGAATGTCATCGATCTCCGCCCAGATGCCGTAGAGATGGCTCGCATACCGTAGGGGCGACAACATGCAGTGCCACATCGCCTCACCGAGGAGGTCGCCTGCCTGCCTTACGTCCTCGCTGACGAGGACACCTCGCATGAGCGGATCCAGCTCTGTTGCGAGTCCGGCGAGCAGATCCAGATCTACTTGTCCGGGGTCGGTCATGACTCCAGCATCGCAGGTGCCGAACCGCTTGCGGTCAGCTCGGCCAGGGCCCTGATGATCGCTGAGCCCATCGGATCCCCCCGTCATGAGCTACGGCTTCAAGATTAAAAGGCTCAGGGTGTGTTCGATGGCAGGCTGGTCGCCTGGTCCAATGCGGCCGTGCTTTCCCGGCGTAGCCGTACCGCCAGGAGCGAAGCCCAGCCCCAGCCCACCAGGGCCAGGAGGCGAAGCAGGAGGCTCAGGGGCTGTGAGTGCTCACCGCGCTCCGACAGCACGCCGGACAGCACGTAGATCGCCGGTAGTGCCACCCCGGTGACCGCACACAAGACCGCCCAGCGCCGTTCGCCCAGCGCGGCGAACCGCCGGGCGAACACGAAGCAGGCCGCGATCAGCGAGACCAGCACCACGAAGAAGCCGGCGCCGTGCAACACGTGGCTCACGCCGGCGTCGGTGGGCACGCCGGTCGGCGCTCCCTGCGGATAGCCCCACCCAGGGGCGGTGCGGAAGACCCCCGCGATGACCAGTCCGGTTCCGAAGGCGCCCATCAGCAATGGCCCCCACGTCCCACCGCGGCCGGGATGCAGCGCGCGCCGCATCCCCACCGCGAACGCGACGTACAACAGCCCGGTGACCACGAAGTTGGCGACCTGAATCCAGCCGAGGTCGCCCAAGCTGAGCAGGCTGAGCGGCTGCCGCCGGGGGTCGAAGCCGGGACGCGTGTAGTCCTGGATCAGCACCAGAGCGATGAACAGCGGGCCGGCGACGGCACCGCATGCCAAGAGGGACCTGGTCAGCCGCATCTCTGTCTCCTTAGCGTTGCTAAGGCATCTGATGCTGCCTTAGCGCCGCTAAGCTGTCAATCGATGAGTGAGACCAAGCGCCCGGCGCTCAGCAGGCAGGCTCTGATCGAGACAGCGCTTCGCCTGGTCGACCAGGTCGGCCTCGACGGGCTGACCGTACGCAGGCTCGCCACCGAGCTGGGCGTGAAGTCCCCGGCGCTCTACTGGCACATCCGCACCAAGCAGGAGCTACTCGACGGCATGGCCGACGCGATCATCGTGGCCGCCGGGATGGGCCCGCCCCGCGAAGGCGAGAGCTGGCAGGACTGGCTGGTCCGCCGAGCCCACGCCTACCGCGCCTCGCTGCTCGCGCACCGCGACGGTGCCCGCCTGGTCGCCAACGCGGTCGGCCTGAGCCCGGCGACGATCAGACTGTTCGACGAGGAGCTCACCGCGCTGGTCGGCTGCGGATTCACCCCAGCACTCGCGCTGCGTACGATCTCGAGCTGCACCAGCTACATCAACGGCTTCGTCCTCCGAGAGCAGGCCGAGCGGCAGGAGAGCGCCGACGACCCGTCACAGCGGCTCGCGGCGGTGGCCGCCCTGCTGGAGCGCGGAATGGACGCCACCTTCCTCCTGGCCATCCGCGAAGGCGGCAGCACGCTCGGAGACGAAGCCTTCGACCACGGCCTTCGCACCCTGATCGACGGCACGGCCACCGCGCTCCAGCGTTCCACCATCCACTGACACCTCCCAGTAGGTGGCCGAGCCGCCGTAGCGCAGCCACATCAGGGGCAGAGTGCCACCGTCGGGTGATGTTCGCCTCTCCGTCAGAGGGTCGTACTCAGGAACATCGGGAAATTGAAGCAGTTCGGGCCGATGAGCCGCTGAACCGAGGAGATGGTGTCGCCGAACTGCCACCACGCGTGGTGGAGGTCATTGATGGACTGGCCTGGAAGGATGCAGTACGCGCGGCCGCCGTTGTTGTCGTGCTGGTAGACGACCCAGGCCGAGTCGCCGGTTACGCGGAGGGCACTGGCCCGGTCTTCGCTGCCACTGGAAGACAGATCGCGGTTGGACTCGGTGAAGGTCCAGTTGAGGCCGCCCATCGACTGGTTCTGGCCGATTATGAGGCTCCCGACCGCGGACTGGCCGCCGCCCAGGACCATTACCGCGTGTGCGGAGCCGGCCTGCGCCGGCGCGGCGGCCGTCAGTGCCGCCACGGTGGCTGCCGAGGCCAGGATCGCCAGCAGGTGCTTACGCATGAGATACCCCCTGTAAGAGTGACTGTCATCAGAAGGGCGTGACATCCCGTTCCACGCCATGGAACGGGAGACCCGAAACCGATCCACCAAGGCGACCTGGGTGGAGCAGACGCGGCCGGGCGGCGTCATCGTGACCCCGTGGTCACCCGGCTGGGCGTTCGGCGTCCTGGGCTCGTTCCCGGCGGGATGACGTGGTCTCAGCGCGGGTGATAGTTGAGCGTCCCGAGGGGCCAATGCGTGGACAACCACGCTGTCACGGCTTCGTACAGGGGCACGTCCAGTTCGGCTCGGTCCGCCCGGACCCAGGAGGACACGTCAGCGTCGTGGTCGTCGCTGCGGGAGGGATAGATGTAGACGCATCCGATCACCTCGCCACCGGCCGGATCGAGGACGGTGTAGGTGAATCCGCGGCGCTGAACGAAGTCGTTCGCGTGGCGCCGCAGGTCGGCGAGGTTCGCCTCCAGGGTCATGCCACCCACGGGGGGCCAATCTCCGTCCGGGAAGCCCGGGGTCGCGCGGATGTGCTCGATGCTGCTGGTCCAGGCAGCGTGGTCGGCGGCGTTGTGCTGGGGTCCCAGGGGTTCCAGACGGAACTGCGGGGTGGCCAGGCATGGAGGGACGGCGAAGTCGTCGGGGACGAGAGCACGATCGTTCATGAGTCCGAGGCTATGGGGCTGAGCTCGCACCGACGGGCTCCAACTACTCGGTCTCACAACATGAAAACGCTTCAGCCCTGCGGGCTTTTGTGCCCGCAATGAGGGCACGGACTTGTCAAGCTGCCTTCATGGCGGGTGCAAGCGCACGGGAAGTCTCCGCAGTAGACATTGGAACCCGGCCATCCGTCTTCGGCAAAAATTCTCGCGCCACTGAGGCTGATGAACTGAAAAGTGCGAGTTTCTGAGGCGTCATTCACGACCTGGATCTGCCAGTTGCTTCCCGGGCGGTCGAGAGACACTCGTACGAGATATACGTCGAAGTTTCTCCGCATCCAGGTGGCGGAGCCCACGATATGGTTCTCGGCGTCGACGACGGGCTCCGCGTCAGGGAATTCGGTCACCGTGACCGGCGGTCCCATATCGGCTCTGAGCTGGATCAGCGGCGGCTTGGTGCCGCGCTGGCCGTCGGGACCGGAGGTCACCAAGCGTAGGAGCATCGCCTGCCCTGAGCCAGGTGCCTCGATTCCGATGAAGTCACTGGACTCTTCGGCGGCCAGCCGCAACGGAGCCGATGCACTAGGAAAATTCACGACCAACCACCCGTCATTCAACAAAAGTGCCTTAATGCCTACCTGCCCTCTTTGGTCCGCCTGGCCACGGGGCTCTCGGTAAAGAACATCAAAGTATGGATGATTGCCGCCGGGCGGCCCGGAGGAGTCTCATCTTCAGCAGCGCCTCGCCGTACGGCGGGGTCCCCGGCCCCGTTCGCGGTCGCCGCCATGGCGGTCTCGACCCTTCTTCCAGCTCTCCGGCGCGCTCCCGGTCAAGTGCGAGCGCTTGGCTGCGCTCTCCACGACACGCCGGGGCGGCCGGTCTGAGCTGCGTGGTGTCGGCCGCCCCAGGTGGACGGCCGCTAGTAGATCATGAACGCCGCTGACGCAGGCCCAGCAAGCAGAGCCGTGAGGGTTACTGCGGCGAGCAGGACAAAGAACAGTTTGCGCATGACGCCTCCTGGTCAGGTCACGGATTTTGCTCAGTGTGAAGCAGGGGCACCATAGTGACAAGGCCTAACAAATGGAGTGCGTGTTATCGCTCTTCCGGAGTTCGTGCGTCATCCCGGCGTACTGCCCCGCGCCTGCCCCCCGTGATTCGCCAGGTTGAGGCCGCCGGCCTCGCTGGTCCGGTTGTCCGTGTCCCACGCAGGCCGGACAGAACGGGCGGCACTGGACGCGTTAGGCCTTGACGGGCTTCCAGTGCCAGGTGTTGCTGGGGTATCGGACGCACTTGTAGCGCTTGGTGTGGGCGGCAGCCCGCATGGAGTATCCGTACGCGTTGCGCTGGGTTTTGGCGCAGAAGGCGCCGGGCGAGACGCAGTCCCAGTGCTTCTTGTGCTGGTAGTAGTACCTGCCCGAGCTCTGCTTCTGTTTGCACCAGCCGGCCGGGGCCACCAGTGAGTGAGAATGCGAGTGACTTTCGGCGGACGCTAAAGCGGGAGCTCCAGAAATGACCAGGAGAGTTGCCGCACTGAAGGCGGTGATGATCGTTTTTCGCACCATGACTACATTAGTCGCCGCCAATTACGTTTGGGATACTTTGCGGAATGGATCAAACAACCACCGATCCCGCGCACGCGGGCGCGTCGACGCGGGCGCCGTTCCATGACGCATGCATGTCGCGCATGTAACAGCATGTAAAACATTCACTTGCTCGATGTAAGGTCAGCCACTTCACTGAGGGCATGACCACCCCGCCTACCTCCGACGTCGACCTCTTCGCAGACGAGGTCGTCCTCGACCCGTACCCCGTCTACGCCGAACTGCGGGAGCAGGGCACCGTCGTCCACCTCCTGAAGAACGATGTGTACGCGCTGACGCGCTACGCCGCCATCCGTGACGCGCTCATGGACTGGGAGTCGTTCTCCTCGACCTCGATCGCGTTCAATCCGATGGCCAACGAGGCGCTCACCGGCACCTCGCTCGCGTCCGATCCGCCGGTCCACACCCAGCTGCGCGCCACGCTCACCGAGAACCTCTCACCGCGTGCGCTGCGCGGGCTCAAGGGCCGGATCGAGGCGAAGGCGGACGTTCTCGTCGCCGAGCTCGTCGAGAAGGGCTCCTTCGAGGCCATCGACGCCCTGGCGCGGGCCTTCCCGCTGGAGGTCGTCGCGGACCTGATCGGCTTCACCGGCCACGTGCGCGACAACATGCTGCGCTGGGGACAGGCCGCCATGCAGGTCATCGGTCCGATGAACCAGCGCACGGCCGAGAGCTTCCCGATCGCCGGGGAGCTCTACGCCTGGTGCTCCCAGGTCAAGGCGTCCGACCTGGCCGAAGGGTCCGTGGGCCGCGGCATCTTCGACGCCGAGGCGCGGGGCGCCATCCCGCCGGACACGGCCGGTCACATCATCCACCAGTACCTCGGCGCCGGTGTCGACACCACCGTGGCGGCGATCGGCAACGTCGTCGCGCTCTTCGCCGCGCACCCCGATCAGCTCGATCTGGTCCGTGAGAACCCGTCGCTGGTGCCGGCGGCGTTCAACGAGGTGCTGCGCTTCTGGCCTCCCGTCAACGCCTGGGGCCGGCGCGCCACCAGGGACGTCGAGATCGACGGGACCGTCATCCCGGCGGGCGCGCAGATCGCGGTCCTGCTCGGCGCCGGCAACCGCGACCCCCGGCACTACGAGAACCCGGACGCCTTCCTCGTCGAGCGCAATCCGGTCGACCATCTGTCGTTCGGCTACGGCCCCCACGGCTGCGCGGGCCAGGGACTCGCGCGCCTGGAGGCTCACGCCGTGATCGAAGCGCTCTCCCGGCGCGCCAAGCGCCTCGTCGTCGGGCCCGAGGTCCGTGTTCCCAGCAACATCACCCGGAGCATCGAGGAGCTCCCCGTCCTGGAGGTGATCCCCGCGTGAGGATCGTTGTCGACCGCCCCCGCTGTGAGGGTCACGGCCTGTGCGAGGAGGCCGCGCCGCGGCTCATGCACCTCGACGACGACGGCGAGCTCGTGCTGGACCGAGAGGAGATCGACGAGGCCGACGCCGCCCTGGCGAACGCCGCCGTCCGCGTGTGCCCGGTCGCGGCACTGAGGATCGCATGAGTGGCGGCGCCATCAACCGCGTCGTCGTCGTCGGCAACGGGATCGCCGGGCTGACCGCGGCCGACACGCTCCGCGAGGCCGGCTTCGACGGCGAGCTGACCATCGTCGGCGACGAGCCGCGCCCCGCGTACAGCCGCCCGGCCTTGTCGAAGGCGCTGCTGCTCGACGGCGACGACGTGTCGTCGCACGAGCTTCCGCCGACCGGCCACGGGGCGACCGAACTGCTGGGCGTACGCGCGACCGCACTCGACCTCGATCGCCGGCTCGTCAGCCTCGACGACGGCACGGCCCTGCCGTACGACCGCGTCGTCCTGGCCACCGGCTCCCGGGCGCGACGGCTGTCCAGTCTTTCCGAGGAGCTCACCCTGCGCGGGCTCGACGACGCGCTGTCCCTGCGGGGCCGGCTGGCGGCCACACCGTCGGTCATCGTGGTGGGCGGCGGCCCGCTCGGCATGGAGATCGCCTCCGGGTGCCTGGCCGCCGGCTGTCAGGTCACCCTCGTCTCCCAGGGCGTGCCGCTGATCGTCCAGCTCGGCCCCCACCTCGCCGGCGTCTTCGTCAGGGCCGCGCTGGACCAGGGACTCACCATCGTCGAGACCGGGTCGGCCCGGCTCGAACGGCGTGAGGGGAGTGCGCGGGTCGTCCTTGACGAGGGCGCGGTCCGCGAGGCAGAAATGATCATCACCGCCGTCGGCGACGTACCCAACACGGAATGGCTCGCGGACACGGGACTCGCGCCGCAGGGCGTCATCCCGGTCGACTCACACGGGCTGGTCCGGCCCGACGTCGCGGCCGTCGGTGACCTGGCGGCCTTCCCCACCCCGTACGGCTTGCGCCGCATCCCCCTCTGGAGCAGCGCGATCGAGCAGGCGAAGGTCGCCGCCCGGGCACTGGTCCACGGCCACGACGCGCCGCCGCTGCGGTTCCAGCCGTACTTCTGGACCGAGCAGTTCGGGCTGAGCCTCAAAGCGGTGGGCTATCTGCCGCTGGAGGGCGAACCGACGTACATCGAGGGAGAGCCCGGTGGCGGGCCGGCGTTGATGCGCTGGTCACACGATGACGGGGCCGGTGTGGCCGCGGCGCTCAACTACCGGGTCGCGATTCCCCGGCTGCGTCGTATGAGTCAGGCCGCCGCGTAGGGTTCTTCTCGATGGGACACGACGGAGAGGACGTCACAGGTTCGGGGTTGGACCGGCTGGCATCGGTCAACCTCAACCTGTTGGTGCCCCTCCTCGCGCTCCTGGAAGAGTGTTCGGTGACCAGGGCGGCGCAACGGGTCGGGCTGTCACAGCCGGCGATGAGCCACGCCCTCACGAGAATGCGGCGGCTGCTGGGTGACGACCTCGTCGTCCGGCAGGGGGCAGGCGTCACCCTGACCCCGCGAGCACAGGAGCTGATCGCGCCGCTGCGCAGTGCCCTGCAACAGACGGCACACATCGTGAACTTCCCCTCCTTCGACCCCGCCACGGATCAGCGCGTCATCACGATCGCCATGACCAACAGCACGGCGTTCGTCCTCGGCCCTCGACTGGCGCGGCTCATCGCCGAACATGCCCCTCGCGCCACGTTGCGGATCCGTACGATCACGGTGCCGACCGAGGCGACTTTCACCGACAAGGGCGTCGACGTCGTGCTGATCTCCGAGGGGCACTACTCGCCGTATCCACGCGAGCGCCTCTACGACGACCGCATTGTGGTGGTGGCCTCACCGGACACTCCTCCGGACGCGAACGCGCTCGACCTGCTGACCACCCAGCCGCACATCGTCGTCGACACCGATGGGCGGGTCTTCCCCTATGCGGTGCTGGAGGAGAAGGGGATCCCCTACCGGGTCGGCCAGTTGGTCTCCGACTTTCTGCTGGTGCCTTTCCTGGTCGCCCGCGCGGGCGGCGTCGCCCTCTTTCGCTACCAGGTCGCCGCCACCATGCTGACCCTCGCCGACCTGCGGATCGAGGAGTTCCCGTTCCCGCTTCCCGGGCTCGGGATCGACATGGTCTGGAACCCTCGGCTGGCTGACCAGCACTTCATCGAATGGCTTCGGGCGCTGCTGTTCGACGTCGCGACGGGTCTCTGATGCCGGCCTGATCCACCCGTTCCGGGAAGTAATGCGAGCCACGCTTCTTAGGGATCAGTTCGCCGCGATTGACTCCGTTACGAGCTCGCCATGGACCCGCTGAAGATATTCGACCGCGTGTTCCGCGGCAGGGTCGTGGTTCAGATGCTCCCGATAGAAGTGCAGCCGTTCCTCGCAGTCATCGATGATCTCGCTCCACGTACGGGCCCAGATGCGCACCCCTCCCTCCCACTCCGCGATGCAGCCCGGAGGGCGGTTCGGTGCGCTGGCATCCCGCCTGACGATGTCCGCCATCTCGGTTGAGACGACCCAGAAATCCCAGGCAACGCGGGCGTCGCGGAATTGCGGATCGCTGACGATCGCCTCCGCGTAACTCTTGATCTGAGCAACCTCGGCCTGGCCGATCTTGACCTTGGGAGCCTTGAGTTCGACCACAAGGTGTTCGCGTCCGGCGCTTCCGCGATGTGCTCGGCCAAGCAGGAGGTCGACGACGCCCGTCCTGCCATCCTCACGACGGACCGGATTCAGGCGGCCATCTTCCAGTTCGCGCCCCAGCTCCTTGAGATGGCGCACCAGCACGGCATCCAGGCTCTGGTCGCTGACCATCAAGGCGTAGGCGTCGCCGAAGATCCAGGTTTCACTTTCCAGGATCTTGTGGAGCTCGCTCCGTTCCTTGACGGTCCGGCTGATCTCCGGCTCGAACACAAGCCGCTTCAAGGCGGCCAGGAAGTCGAGCCGGTCACTCACCTGCCCAGTGGCCTTGATCACCTCGGACAGGCTGGTCCGTTGCAGGATCCGCTTGAGTTCCTCCTGTTCCGACTGGGGCAGCCGGAACAGTTCGTCCAGCACCGGATAAAGCCCACTCGGGTCGCGCGAGATGATCTCGCGGAGGAGTCGCAGCGTGGTCTTCTTGCTCTGCGTCACGCCCGGCAGGCGCCGGGAGATCCTGGTAGCCACCTCGTCGAACATCTCGCGTTCGACCGCCTGCGCCGGCTCGGCGGGCTCCTCGGAGTATGGATAGACGCCCTCGGACTTCCATTCCTGGATGAGCCTCGCCCTGCGCTCCTGGTCGCGTCTCTTGACATGCGCACGCAGTGTCTCGCGGGCGAGGGCGAGGAGAGGACCGATCTCGTCCATCTCCGCCAACGGGAGATCGTCCCGCCGCTCGACGAAGCCGTCCCAGAGCAGATACGCCGTGAAGTGGTAGCCGGGCGCCTGGATCCCGGGCGATAGTTCGTCCAGAACCACACCGTTGGCATCACAGAGAGCGAGCACCCGGCCGACGTCCTTCGGCCATTCGATGACGCGCAGCACCGGTTCTGGGTGACCGTCCGCGTCCGGCCAGGGCACCGGATACTCGGCCATGTCAGTCCACACCGTGGCCGGATCAAGGACCGTGCCCTGATAGACGATCCGCACCTCGAGGTTGGCCGCCAGGAATGGCGCGAAAGTTGAGGCCAGCTGTTGAGCCGTGTCGTCCTGTGTCAGGCGGGTGACGAAGTCCGCCGGGACCGACGCTTCCACCCGTGTCCCGGATGGCTCTCGTACGTATTCCGGTTCGGAGATGTCGAAATCGGCAGGCCTGTCGACTGCTCCGCTGATCACCGTCCGTTCGATCCGGCCGTCTGCCGCCTTCGCGACCGTGACCCAACGCACTTGCTCGCCGAGCGCGAACGCGCGGAGCCTGCCCTGCCCGCTGCGCCCGTGCAGCCCGCGCTTCAGCTCCGGGGACACCTTGGCGGTGGTCTTCCAGGATCCGCCCAGACCTCCGAAGTAGTTGGCGCAGGAGGCATTCGGCATGCCATGGCCGTTGTCACTGACCCGAACCGACTCCACACCGTCCAGCTCGTTGACCTCGAGGTCGACGCTGACGAGGCTCGCTTCCGCGTCCAGGGCGTTCCAGATCATCTCCGCGACCGCGCCTACCGGGTCCCGCTGCTTCGCAAGTCGCAGCAGATGGTCGGGTTTAGCCTCGATGTGAACGGTTGGCACACGGCCACTATCCCAGACGACGTGCGAAATCGCGCGAAAGATGATCGGTTCGCGGGCGGGTCGAGGTGCTGTGACGGCCTCCGTCATCACCGTGAGAGACCCGGATGGGAGTAGCCACGCGGCCGGCGTCAGAGGCCGGTCGTCACGTCCGGGACGGACGTGTCCAGCCTTCGCGGCGGGCGCCGGTAGCCGGTGCTCGGCGGGCGTTCGGGGATCTCCATGGACGGCCGTTCGACCTCCTCGTACGGGATCGTCGACAGCAGGTGGCTGATCATGTTGATCCTGGCCCGGCGCTTGTCCTCGCTCTCCACGTCGTACCAGGGCGCCTCGGGGATGTGGGTGTGGATCAGCATCTCGTCCTTGGCCCGCGAGTACTCCTCCCAGCGGGTGATCGACTCCAGGTCCATCCGCGACAGCTTCCAGTGCCGCATCGGGTCGTCCAGCCTGGCCCGGAAGCGGCGTTCCTGCTCGGCGTCGCTCACCGAGAACCAGTACTTGCGCAGCAGGATCCCGTCCTCCACCAGCAGCCGCTCGAAGATGGGGCACTGGTGCAGGAACCTGGTGTATTCGTCCTGTGTGCAGAATCCCATCACCCGCTCGACGCCCGCCCGGTTGTACCAGCTCCGGTCGAACAGCACGATGTTCCCGGCGGCCGGCAGGTGCTCCACGTAGCGCTGGAAGTACCACTGCGTCCGCTCCCGCTCGGTCGGCGCGGGCAGGGCGACGATCTGGGTGATCCGGGGGTTGAGATACTCGGTGACCCGCTTGATCGTGCCGCCCTTGCCGGCGGCGTCACGGCCCTCGAAGAGCACGACCAGCCGCTGCCCCTCGGCACGCACCCACTCCTGCACCTTGACCAGCTCCGCCTGCAGGCGAAGCAGCTCCTTCTCGTACGGCTTGCGCCTCAGCTTCTGGACAGCCATGCGGATCGATTCTCCCTGATGCCTCGCGGCTGGTGAGTACCAGGATGCGCGGTGATCGGCCCGCCGTCACGTGGGCGCGTCGGGACTCACAGTCATGCCCGGCCACGCTGATCGGCTGCATCGGTCGGGGTCATCACCCGCGCTGACGAACAGCGCGATCAGCCTGGGGCGCCGGCGGCCCGGTGTTCGGTCAGTTCGAGCTCGATGAAGGCGTCGATCATGGCCCGCCACACACTCTCGGCCACGTCCGGGGACAGTCCGGCGCCGGCGGCGCGTTCGCGGGCCGCCGTGACCACGTGCTCCACCCGGCCGGGAGCGCGTACGGCCTGCTCGTCCTTCTTGAACGCGGCCGCTCGCCGGACCAGGGCCTGCCGATCGGCCAGGAGGCGGATCAGCTCGCCGTCGAGCGCGTCGATCCGGGCGCGGACCTCGGCCAGGCTGGTCGGTTCGGACACCAGGCTCTCCTCGTGCTCAGGGGAAGGCTCACAAAGTACTCGGGGAACGGGGGATCCGCCATGTTGCGCCAGCTCGCCGCCACCACCGGCGGTGCGGTTCCACTACACCCTGGCCAAGGTCGCGTACGACCCGGTCAGCAGGCAGTTGCTGGAGGTCTGGGAGGTCTTCGGCGACGCCTAGGGCCGGTCGAAGGCCTGGGCGACGGCGAGGCTGTCCTCGTAGATGTGGTGCCGGGTGACGAGGCCGTCTTCGACCGTGAGGTGCAGGGCGAACCTTGACCGGTAGGCACGTCCGGTGGAGCGGGCGGTCTGGCGGATCTCGCCGAGGACGACCGCGTCGTCGCCGTCCACGAGAACGCGTTCGATCACGGTGCCCGCCTCTTCGGGCACGTGGTGCTCGGCGATCTGCCGGAAGTGGGCGGCGGCGTCGGCGCGGGTGGCGCGGTGCCGGATCCATGGCGTGGCGGCGCGTCCGTGCTCGGCCTCCGGCCAGTCCAGTTTCCAGTCGCTGTGCTCGACGTACATCTCGGCGATGCGCTCGGAGTCGCCGTCGCCGATCCGACGCAGTAGTTCTTCGACGACCTCGCGCGTAGACATGGGGTATTTCCTCCCGATCAGGACCTGCGGTGAGATCACATCCTTTCCAATACGCCCACGTGGCGCGATTACCTCTCAGGTAACAGGATTCATGACAGACAACCGCATACGTGGATCTGAGGAATGTTTCGCATCATCGTCGGGGTCGCTCCCCATCCGCGCGGCGTCCGGGTCACCCGCGCCTGCTAGCTTCGTCGTCTGTATGACACATGTCGCTGGTGCCAGGAGAGGCCCTATGCACGGACGCATCCCCTGGCATGAACGCACGACCCTGACTCCGGAACAACGCGCGGACTTCGAGTGGTACGCGCACGAACGGGTCGGCCGCGGGGTCGGGCTCACCGAGGAAGAGCTGGCCGCCCTCTCCACCGGGGCCGACGCCGTCACCTTCGACGAGACCGAGCGCACCCTCCGGGCGGTCTGCCGGGCCCTTCTCACCGACCGCTCCCTTGACGACGCCCTCTACGCGCGCGCCACGGCCGACCTCGGCGAGCACATGCTGTACGAGCTCGTCGTCCTCGTCGGCTACTACGACACCCTCGTCCTGTCACTCAGCGCCTTCCGCACCCCCCTCCCGGCCGGCGAGCCCCCGTTCTTCGACCGTCCCTCCCCCGAGCAGGACCCCACCGCGGGGCGCGGGGCGCCCCCGCGTCTCTAACCGGCCTGGCCCTCCTGGGTGAGGTCGCCGGGCAGGGGAGGCAGGTGGCTGACGAACCAGTCGGCGGCCAGGTCGGCGACCTGGTCGAGCGCGCCGGGCTCCTCGAACAGGTGGGTGGCGCCGGGCACGATCTCCAGCCGGGTCTCGCCGGGCATCCGGCGCTGGGCCTGACGGTTGAGGTCGATGACGATCGGGTCGTCGCCGCCGACGATGAGCAGGGTGGGGCACTCCACCCGGACGAGGGAGTCCTCGGCCAGGTCGGGACGGCCGCCCCTGGAGACGACGGCGCGGACGGTGTCGGGACGGTGCGCGGCGGCCACGAGCGCGGCGGCGGCGCCGGTGCTGGCGCCGAAGAGGCCGATGCCGAGGCCGGTGAGGCGGGGGTCGGCCTCGGCCCAGTTGGTCAGGCAGGTCATCCGGCCGGCGAGCAGGTCGATGTCGAAGCGGTATTCGCCGGTCAGGGAGTCGCGCCGGTCCTCCGCCAGGGTGAGCAGGTCGGCGAGGACCGTGGCCAGCCCGGCGGCCTGGAGACGCCCGGCGACGTGACGGTTGCGCGGGCTGTGGCGGCCGCTGCCGCTCCCGTGGGCGAACAGCACCACTCCCCTGGGGTCCGCCGGCACGGCGAGATCGGCCTCCAGAACGGCGTCGGCCACGTGCACCCGTACGCTCTCTTCCACCCTTGCCCACCTCGCTGTCAGCCCTGTGACCTGCTGTGATGCCCCCAGCGTACGCCTCCCGATTTATTCACTATATTTAGTACATGCTGAATATAGAGGCGAGCCTGACAGTCGCGGGATGCGACCTCCGCTACTGGGACACCGGCGGCGACGGCACTCCCGTGGTGTTCTCGCACGGGGCGGGAGCCGACCAACTGATGTTCCGGTCGCAGGCCGAGCACCTGGCCCGTCACGGATACCGGGTGGTCACCTGGGACCTGCGCGGGCATGGGCGGTCGCGTCCGGGCGGCGCGCCGTTCACGGCGGAGCGGGCGGCCGGCGACCTGGTGGCGCTCCTCGACCACCTGGAGTTGGCGCGGCCCGTGCTGGCGGGGCAGTCGCTGGGCGGCAACCTCGCCCAGGCCGTCGTGCGGCGGCGGCCCGGCCTGGCCCGCGGACTGATCGTGATGGACTCGACGTGCAACACCGGCCCGCTCAGCCGCGCCGAGCGCGTCCTGCTCAGCGCCGCGCTGCCCACCCTGTCCGTGATCCCGGCGCGACGGCTCCCCGCGCTGATGGCGAACGCCTCGGCGGCCACCGAACAGGGACGGGCGTACGCGCGGCGGGCGTTCGAGCAGTTGCCGAAGCGGGAGTTCCTGGCCGTGTGGCGGGCGACCGTGGAGCTGGTCGATCCCGATCCGGCCTACCGGACTCCGGTGCCGCTCTGCCTGATCCGCGGCGAACGCGACCGCACCGGCAACATCGCGACCGCGATGCCCCGCTGGGCCCGCACCGAGGGGGTGCAGGAGACGGTCATCCCGGACGCGGGGCATCTCGTCACCCTGGACGCGCCCGACGCGGTCAATTCGGCGATCCTGGCGTTTCTCCGTACGGAGCTTGAATCATGAGCGAAACGGACAGCTTCGTGACCGCGGTGGGCGATCTCCTCGCGTCGTGGAACCTGCCGCACGCGACCGGCCGCGTGTACGGGCTGCTGCTCGTCACGGACGAGCCCCTCTCGCTGGACGCCATCGGCGCGGAGCTGCGCCTCAGCAAGGGCGCGGTCAGCACCGCCGTGCGACAGCTCGTGTCGTGGGGCCTGGCCCGCACCATCCCACGGCCTGGCAGTCGCCGCCTGGTCGTGGAGGCCGCCGGGGGGATCGAGTCGCTCCTGGAGGCCAGCCACGCCCGGGCCCGCACCCTCATCGGCACCCTGCGGCAGGGCCGCGAGCTGGCCAGGAGCCCGGCGACGCGCGAACGGCTGGACAGCGTCGTCGGCCTGTTCGAGAGCTATGTCGCCGTCGGCGAGGACATGCTCGCGCGGCACCGCGAGCCACCCTCCTGAGGGGCCCGGGTGAACGAGTTCGTCGGCGCTTGCCAGATATGTCCGGGGTTGTGGGTTGAGTCCTGGTCTTACCTGGGTCGTGACGGGGAGTCGTGGTTCTGCCTTACTGGATGGGCGTAAGCAACGACCTTCAGAACGACCTTCGGGAGCGACGATGGCCGAAGCGCTCACCCTGGCCGGGCGGGCCGTACACGAACTCCTGGACCGGAAGGCGGTGAGCCTGGCCCGGGAGCTCGTCCGCTCGTTCGTCGAGGAGATCCCCGTCTACCGCCAGTTACCCGCCGAGGAGATCGCGGGCGACATCGAGCGGATCACCGTGCACAACCTGAGGCTGGTCGCCCGGATGTTCCGCGACCGCCGGGCGCCCACCTCGGCCGAGCTGGAGCCGCTGCGCAGGTCGGCGGCGCGCAGGGCGCAGGAGGGCGTGCCGGTCGAGGCGATCCTGGCCGCCTACCATCTGGGGGCGGGCCGGATCTGGGATCACGTGTTCGCCGACGCCTGCCAGGAGGATCTGCCCGACGCGCTGGACGCCGGCCGGCTGATGCTCCGCTACATCGAGTCCGTGACGGCCGCCGTGTGCGGCGCCTACCAGAGCGAACGCGAGAGCCTGGTCAGCCAGGACCAGCACGCCCGGCACGCCGCCGTCTCGGCGCTGCTCAGCGGCGAGCCGCTGGCCACGGCCGGCATCCGGTTCGCCGCCCGCTATCTGGTGCTGAGCGTGACGTTCGGCTTCCACCCCGACGAGCGGTCGGGGGCGGTGGCGGGGCGGCGCAAGCTGCGCCGGATCGGCGACTCGGTGCAGAAGTTCGCCGCCGAGCCGGTGCTGTCACTGCTGGATCCGGGCGGCGGGCTGATCTTCGTGCCCGACCTCGACTGGTGCTCGGCCGAGGCTCTGGTGGCCGGGATGGGCGAGGCGGCCGGGGTGGAGGTGCGGGCCGCGGGCGAGGTCGTCCCGCCGGAGGGTGTGGCGGACGCCGCCCGGCTGACCCAGGAGGTCCTCGACGTGGTCCAGCTCTTCCAGCATCCGCCGGGGCTCTACCGGCTGGCCGACGTGCTGCTGGAGTATCAGCTGACCCGGCCGAGCGAGGCGACGGAGCACCTGGCCGGGCTGCTCGACCCGCTGACCGGCAACCCCGACCTGCTGCGCACCCTCACCGTCTACCTGGAGACCGGGCTGGACCGCAGGCGTACGGCCGAGCTGCTGCACGTGCACCCCAACACGGTCGACTACCGGCTCCGCCGGGCCGTGAGCCTCACCGGGCTGGACCCGGTCGACCCGGCGGATCTGCAGTCCATCGGCGCGGCGCTGGCCGCGCGCCGCGCCAGAGGACGCTGACCTCGTGCTGTACGGGCTTATACGGCCGCGCGCACGGCCGCGGTGACGATGGTCGCGAAGTTGCGCATGCCGAGCGCGTTGGGGTGGAAGGGAGTGGCCGGGGTCGTCGGGATGTACGGCTCGATCCAGCGGACGCCGGACGACTTGCACGGGTCGTGGCCCTCGCTGGGCGTCTGCAGGTCGATGAAGCCCACGCCCTGGGCCGCGGCCTGCTGGGCGAGCATGAGGTTGAAGTAGGCGATGGTGGCGCGGATGTAGTTGGCGTCGGCCTTGAACACCGGCACCCTCGGCCAGCAGCCGTTGACCGGCGCGTAGGTGGCGTAGCCGACCACGTACACCCTGGCCTGCGGGGCACGCGCCCGGATGTCGCGGATCACCTGGTCGATCTTCGGCCGGAGCGCGTCGGTGGCGTCACGCCAGGAGTCGCGCCCGTTCTGCTGGTAGTCGTCGTTGCAGGGGTCGCCGGGCAGCAGCAGGTTGAGGCAGTCCTCGATGAAGCCGGTCAGGCCGACGTCGTTGGCGCCGATGTGCACGGTCACCAGGCTGGTGCTCGACGACAGCGCGTTGAGCTGCGGCGGCACCGAGCCGAGGTCGGTCTCCTGCGACTCGTACATGTGCCTGGTCTTGGCTCCCGAGCAGGTGACGTCCTTCAGGGAGCCGCCGAGGTTCTGCGAGGTCAGGTGGGCGTAGTTGCGGTCGGAGCGGAAGCAACCCAGCTCGGGCAGGATCTGGTTGGGGATGAGCGGCCCGGCGGCGGCCGAGTCACCGAGGGCGACGTACGACTCGGCGGCGGCGGCGTGCGCCACGGGCGTGAGGCTGAGCGCGAGCAGGCAGGAGGTGGCGAGGAGCGTTAATCGGCGGAACATGGTGACTCCCTAACGTCGGAAGGGGCCGGTGACTTCGTAGGTGACGCCGCCCGTGCCCGCCGTCTCTCCACTGGTCCCGCGCTGCGAGGAGAAGTACAGGCGCGAGCCGTCGGGAGAGAACGCGGGACCGGTGATCTCGGAGCTGCCGTGACCGTCGAGCCGCATGACCGGTGCGACGATCCGGTCCGGAGTGATGATGTTGATCTCCATGTTGCCGCCGTCCTCGGCGACGTAGAGGTCGCCTCCGCGGGTGCCGGTGATGTTGTCGACGCCGTCGAGAGTGCCTCCTCCCGCGTAGATCGCGGAGAGCGTGCCGGCGACCGCGTCGTACGCCCAGACCTTGCGGTCGCCCTTGGCCGTGAAGTAGCAGACGCCGGCGGCGTAGTGGCAGCCTTCGCCGCCGTCGAAGTGCAGGGCGGAGCTCACCTGGTGCCGGGTCTGCCGCTCGAACACGCCGGGCGACGGGTCGGGGACCTGACGCCACACGACGCCCTCGCACAGCACGTCGAGCCGGCCGCTGGACAGGTCACCCCAGGTGTTGGGGCGGAACCGGTAGAGGCAGCCGTCGCTCTCGTCCTCGGTGAGGTAGATGACCTGGTGGTCGGGGTCGCAGGCCGCCGCCTCGTGCTTGAACCGGCCCATCGCCGAGCGCGCCTGGGCGGAGCGGACGCCGTACGGGTCGGTCTCGTAGACCCGGCCGCGGAAGATCTCCTCGCACGACAGCCAGGTGTTCCACGGCGTCGCGCCGCCCGCGCAGTTGATGTTGGTGTTGTTGAGGATCCGGTACGCCCGCTCGATCGAGCCGTCGGCCCGGAACCTCAGCGCCGACGCGCCGCCGATCAGCGGGACCTCGGAGTTGGACACGTAGATCCAGCCGGTGCCGTTGGCGAAGCAGGCGCCGCCGTCGGGGGCGGGATGCCACAGGATGCCGCCCACCGACTGGCCCGTGCGGGCCACGACCCGGCTGGTGAAGCCGGCGGGCAGGGCCATCCCGTTGGCGTCGGGCGGGCCGAGTGGTCCGTACGGACTCACTCCGGCCCAGGCGGGTGCCGCGGCCTGCCACAGCGAACCCGAGAAGGCGGCGGCGGACATGGCGAAGAGGAAGGTGCGTCGCTCCATGGGAATCTCCCGTGATCAGTGGAGTTCTCCCACACCATCCGTCGCCGCCCCCCGTCCGTGAATTGGGCGGCGCGGTAAATCGCGGCGGCCATTCTTGTGACCCATCACATAGCCGCCCGGCGGCTGTGAGCGTCCGACGTCAAGGAACCGGGGAAATGTCGGAGCGATCTGCCAGGATCGCGGCAAACGTGCCGAGGACAGGACGCGGATGCACTTCGTCTATCGCAGTTGGTACGCCGGCCCGCTCAGCAAGCACGCTCGGCACTTTCCCGGTGTCACCGTCCTCGACTGGTTTCGCCGCTCCTGGGACGAGGCCGCTCGGGAGGACGCCCATGAGTGGGTGCGTCGCGAGCTCGGCGCGGACGTCTATGGCCTTTACAGCGTCTTCGAGACCGGAGAGCCCGCGCCCACGAGCATGGCCGACCTGCGCCGGCTGATGCGGCATCACCTCCACTACGAGGAAGACCTGCGCGTGGACGACCACAGCGTCCGTGTCCTCACCAACGACGACGAGGTGAAACTCGCGTACTACTTCGTGGACGACGCGCTCGTGTCCGCGGAGCCTGATCGCTGGTCGTATCCGGTTCACCAGGGGCGGCTCCTGCCGGATGCCGCGGACGGCCCGGGCCGGCCCTTCGAGCCTCCGGTGTCCCCCAACACCGTCGACCTCGGCCGCGAAGGAGGCGACGGGGTGACGTACGCGGTCGTCCTCGATTTCGAAGACGGCGATCGGAGCGTGGGCGGGGTTCGGTCCACGGCCTTCCCCGGCGTTCGGCTGCCGGAGCTGGCGACGGCCCTGCGCGAGAGTGACGCTGACCCTGAGCGTTGGAGCGGCGAGATGCTGGCACTACGGGCACTGACGGCCCCGGGCGAAGATCTGATCGGCCCCGCGCTGGAGCGCCGCAACAGATGGCCGACGACGGAGGACGAGATCATCGGCGTTCACCGGCGTCGCCGGGCGGCGCTGGCCTATCCGCACCCGCGGGCACACGCGCGGGCGCTGCGCCTGCTTGACGGCTTCACCCCGGCGTACGGTCGCGACCCTGGCCGCTCGCTCATCCACGTCGGCGACCACCTGGCCCAGATGTGCGTTCACACCGATGAGCCGTTCGGCCACCGGCAGTGGTTCCTGTTCGACGACATCTGGGCGGCGGCTCATCCCGGCCTGGCCGCTTCGCTGATCCATTACGCGTTCCACTGGGACCCGCGCTGCACCCGGCGGCATCCGCCCCATGCGCCCTGCGCGGACGATGCCTACCTGGAGATCGAACACAACAACGGACACATCGTGCGGGACTACGAGCCGTACGACGAGCCCGAGATGCTGTCGATGATCGCCGCTCTGGACGCCGCGGGCGAGCATGCCGAACGAGATGTCCTGCGCGAGATTCTCACGGGAGAGCGTGCGGCCACGCGCGTGCTGCTGGTGGTCAACAGGCCCGCACACAGGGACCGGCACAGAAGGTTGATCGGTGTCATCGCCGCCCGGCTCCATCGGCCCGAGCCCGGCACCTGTGACGTGAGCGTCTTCGTGATCCGGCCCGACAGGCGGGGGGAGCATGCCGCCGTGCGAACGGCGCTGCGGCTCTGGCATGAGCTGCGAGCCGCCGGCGTCGACAGGCTGGCCTTCACGATGCCGCACAGCCGCATGGGGAGGGCCATGGTGCGCCGGTTGACCGGGCTCGGCGGGGAGACGCCGCCGGGCACCCGGGTGGAGGTGCCGCTCGAACAGGTGCGGCGCTCCTCCGACCGCTGGTGGATGACCCAGGCAGCCCCCTGACTCCTGCCCGGCGCGGGGACCGGACAGTGTTCAGGCCGGTCCCCGTCTGCCGGGCGGTGCTCAGACCGGGACGCCGAGGCGTCGGATCCGGATGCGGTCCACGCGCCGGGTCGGCTCCAGCACGATCCGGCGCGCCTCCACCGGTACGTGGCGCAGGTCGTGCGTGATGAGGATCGTGGTCCGGCCGGCCATGAGCCGCCGCAGCGGCGCCATGACACGGGCGGCGGTCGCCTCGTCCAGCCCGGTCATCGGCTCGTCGAGGACGAGGACGGGCGCGTCGCGCAGCAGTGCCCTGGCGATGGCGATGCGTTGCCGCTGGCCGCCGGAGACGAGCCGGCCGCGCTGGCCGAGCGGAGTCTCGTAGCCGCGCGGCAGCGTGGAGATGAAGTCGTGCACCCCGGCCAGTTCCGCCGCCCTGATCACGTCGTCGAGCGACGCGCCGGAGCGGCCGTAGGCGATGTTCTCGCGCACGCTGCCCGAGAACAGCATGCTCTCCTGGTGCAGGATCGTGACGTTCTCCCGCAGCGAGGCCCGGGTCACGTCGCGGATGTCGACGCCGTCCAGCAGGATGCGCCCCGCGCTCGGCTCGTAGAACCTGAGCAGCAGCTTGGTCAGCGTGGACTTGCCCGATCCGCTCGGCCCGGTGCAGACGATGAGCTCGCCGGGTTCGGCGACGAAGGACAGGTGTGACAGGGTCGGCCTCCTGCGGTTCGGATAGGTGAAGCCGATGTCGTCGAACTCCACGCGGCCGCGGCTGCGGGAGATGAGCGGCACAGCGACGGGGCGGTCGGTGACGGCCGGCCGGGCGTCGAGGATCTCCAGGACCCGGTCGGAGCCCGCCGCCGCCTCCGACACGGTGAGCGCGATCTGCCCCAGGCTCTGCACCGCCGGGTAGAGCATCGCCAGGTAGGCGGCGAAGGCGAGCAGGCCGCCCAGGGTGAGGCGTCCTTGGGCGATCTGCCAGGCGCCGAAGCCGAGGACGATGATCAGGCAGACGGTTTCGAGCACCTGGACGAGGGGGCCGTACATGCCGGACAGCCAGGCCTGTGACAGGTTGGCCCGCAGCCAGCCCTGGCCCTCGCGGTTCAGGCGTACCGACTCGTTGTTCTGACGGTTGTAGGCCTGCACCAGCGGCTGGTTGGCCAGGCTCTCCTCGATGACGCTGTTCATGGCGCCGTTGCTGCGGCGCTCGCGCGCGGCGGCCGTCCTGAACCTGCTCGCGAAGATCTTCGAGACCAGGAGGAACGCGGGGACCAGCGCCAGGGTGACCAGCGCGAGGTCCCACCGGACGTAGAACGCGGCACCGGCGAAGAAGACCACGCTGGCGACCGTGGTGATCAGTTTGACCACGCCGGAGCCGACGAGCTCCTCGATGGCCTCGATGTCGTCGGTCAGCCTGGCCATCAGGTCGCCGAGCCGCCGGTTCTCGAAATAGTCCGGTGTCAGCGTCTGGACGTGCGCGAACACCCGGTCGCGCAGTTTCAGCAGGAAGCGTTCGGCGCCGAGGGCCGTCAGGTACGTACCCCCGAAGGAGGCGAGGCCGGCGACGGCGGCGAGCCCGAGCCACATGGACGCGGGAGCCCAGAAGGCCGCCAGGTTCCTGGTGGTGAGCACCTCGTCGGTGATGTGGCCGAACAGGCCGATCGCGGCGACCTCGCAGAGCGCTGCCAGGATCGCGAACACCGCGCCGGCCGCGAACAGCCGGCGCAGGCCGCGAGTCCCGGGCCAGAACTCCCGGAAGGTCCGGCGCAGAGTGACCGCCGGCGCGAGCGGCGCGCGGTCTCCCCTGCCGGACGGCGAGAACGAGAGCCGGCGGGTGACCCGCCGGCTCTCACGTGTTCTTGCTACCACCACCACCGCCGGCGCCATCCGCAGCCACAGCCGCCTCCGCACCAGCGGCGTCGGCGGCATCCGCAGCCACGCCTCCAACCGCATGCCTGGAATCCGTTGCGAGCCATTTCTCCTCCTCCAGTGGTGAGGATCTTTCCAAAAAGGACGCTAGCACCCATAAGGACACAAATCACTACTAATCGGCCCGATTAAATGAGACTTGACCGGCGGCCCCAGGAAGAAAGGCCGGTTGCGCATTAGCGGTAAATGGCCTGCAAACAATCTTCGACGCGGTCCATACAGAAGGCGCCATAACCGGCCCCGCGCGCCGCCTTCGCCCGCAACTGCCGCCACCAGCGGGGATGGCGACTTTGGTTGAACATTAAACACGGCTAATTACCGACCAGTAACAGCCTCTGGAAGGCCGTTCGCGACGTTTGCCCCGAGGCCGGAAGTGACCGCTCTTTGTCATCCAAGGCGCGTCTTCAGCCACCCAGTGGGCAGGAGGCCGACATGGCTGAGTTCCTGACCGACATCAAGACCATCCGCGAGCGCGCCCGCGCCGAGATCGACAAGGGCCCCATCACCGACGCGTACGGCGCCGACCTGGAACGCGTCATCCAGGTGTGCAACGAGGCCCTGGCCACCGAACTCGTCTGCGTCCTGCGCTACAAGCGCCATTACTACACCGCCTCCGGGATCCAGTCGGAGTCCGTGGCCCAGGAGTTCCTGGAGCATGCCGGCGAGGAGCAACAGCACGCCGACAAGCTGGCGGCCCGGATCGTCCAGCTGGGCGGGAAGCCCGACTTCAACCCCGACACGTTGACCACCCGCGCCCACTCCCAGTACGACGAGAGCCTCGGCCTGATCGACATGATCAAGGAGGACCTGGTCGCCGAACGCATCGCGGTCGCCAGCTACACGGAGATCATCCAGTGGCTGGGCGACCGCGACATCACCACCCGGCGCGTGTTCGAGGAACTGCTCGCCAAGGAGGAGGAGCACGCCGACGACATGCAGAGCCTCCTGGAACGCATCCCCTCCGCGTGACTCACCTCGACGGCGGCACCGGGGGCTCCTCCGGTCGTTCGAGTGAGACCACCAGGTGGGCGGCGGACGGCGGGCGGGGGTCGTCGAGGTCGGGCGGCTTCCGGTCGAGGCGGAGACGTTGACGCGCTCCCCGGCCTGAAGGCCGAGGATTCAGCCTGTGCCGCTTAGGCGGCACTTCTGTGGCTACCTGCTTCGCCGACCGTGCCGCCCTGGCCGCGCTGACGCGCGGCCGGTCTGGTCTTAC
>NZ_BMNH01000037.1 GCF_014646355.1 Nonomuraea cavernae | reverse complement strand
CACGGCCTACCGGTCACCGCACCGCTCGGGCCTTGGCGGCCCTCCCGCGCTGTCGTTTCCTCCCGGGCGTAAACGCCCGGGGTTCCACGCCAGATCACGCTGAACGAAAAGCTCGGGCTCGGCGGCCGGCGCTTGACACTGAGCCGGCACAGGCGGGCGAAGCGTCCGATGGTGAGAAGTTCGTCTTGCACGCCATCATGGTGGACTCTCCCACAGTGGGAGAGTCCACCGCTGTGCTCATCGTCCCAAGCCGATCCCTTCTCAGAGCTCGTACGCCCTGGCGTACTCCGCGGCCCCGCCCGCGAAGTCGTACACGATGGCCTGCTCGTCACCCACGACCCAGGCGTCGTGTCCTGGCGGGCAGACGAAGGCCTCTCCTGGTCCCACCTCTGCCTCGGTGCCGTCGTCCATCAGGAACCGGAGCCTGCCCCGGGCGACGAACCCGTTGTGGTGGACCTCGCACGACTCGGTGCCCACGATCGGTTGTACGGACTCCGACCAGCGCCACCCTGGCTCGAACGTGCCCACGCCGAAGGTGAGGCCCGTCAGGTAGCACACGTCGAGGTGCCCCATCGGGAAGTCGCGGCGCTCGTCCGGCTTGTCGATGCTCTTCACTTCGATCATGACGTCCCCCTTCGTCACCGCCAGTCTCCCTCGCGGGTTGCCCAGGGTTAACCCGGGATTTGTCCGGCAAGGCGCAAGCTCTCGCGCTGTTTCGTTGCTTCAGGTCATAGCTCGGCATGGCCGTGACCTCTAGGGTCACCTGAGCCCTGGCATTTCCCATGCGAACCGGGAGCACTCATGCGATCGCGCCCCCTCTCGGCCCTGCTGGCCCTGGCCACGGCGCTCCTCGTCGGCGCGAGCGCCACCCCGGCCGTCGCCGATCCCACGCCGCCGAAGAGCTACGCACCCGGCCAGAAGGCGCTGCCGGGCGGCGCCCGGGTCGTGAGCGAGCGCCGGCTGAGCCCGCGCATGCTCGACCTGCTCATCTCGTCGCCGTCGACCGGCAAGCTGACACCGGTCCGCCTGCTCCTGCCCGAAGGCTGGTCGAAGACCGCCAAGCGCACCTGGCCGGTGCTCTACCTGCTGCACGGCGGCGCCGACGACTACACGTCGTGGACCAGGATGACGGACGTGGCGGCCTACACCGCGAAGCTGGACGCGATCGTGGTCATGCCCGAGGCGGGGCGGGCCGGCAACTACTCCGACTGGCACAACGGCGGCCGGGGCGGCCCTCCGGCGTGGGCGACGTTCCACACCGACGAGGTGCGACGGCTGCTGGAGCTCGGCTACCGGGCCGGCACCCGGCGGGCGATCGCGGGCCTGTCGATGGGCGCGTACGGCGCGATCAAGTACGCCGCCCGCTACCCGGGGATGTTCCGCTTCGCCGGCGCCTACAGCGGCATCCTGGCCACCGAGCTGCCCGGCATCCCGGCCGTCATCATGAACGCCCAGGCCAGCGAGAAGCAGGACCCGCTCGCGCTCTGGGGTGACCCGTTGCGCGACCGCAAGGTGTGGGCCGCCAACGACCCGCTGGTGCTGGCGCCCAACCTGAAGGGCGTGCGGATCTACCTGTCCAGCGGCACCAACAGCTTCAACGGCCCGCTGGACCCGCCGGGCTCCCCCTGGCATCCGGCCCACCTGGGCGAGCCCCTGTCCGCCTACACGGCCAAGGCGCTCAGCAAGCGCCTGAAGAAGCTCGGCATCCCGCACACGCTGCACCTGTACGGGAACGGCACGCACACCTGGCCGTACTGGACCCGCGAGTTCAAGAACTCCTACCCGATGATCCTTTCGGCCCTCGGCCTGCGGGGCGGCGGCACCGTCCCGACCCCGGCGCCGACGGAGACGTCCGGCGGCGACTGGCGGCTGGATCCGGGCTGACGAGGCCACGGGACGCCCATCGCTGGGGCGTCGTCCGGCGCTCCATCGCCCGTGTGAGCCCGGTTGAACGACGTCAGGTCGTCGACGCCCCGCTGAGCGCGACGACGAGACTGGCCGCCGCGAGCAGGAACGCGGCGGATGTTCCGACGTAGCGCTCCGGCTTGCTTCGGGACACCGCGTTGGGGATGACGCTGAGCGCGGCGAACCCGAACACCGCCCAGGTGCCGGTGACCGCGACGGGCTCTGCCAGCACGTCGATCCAGCCGGCACGGTCCAGGACCACGACTGCGAACGCGACATAGAGCACCAGCGCGACACCGCTGCCGACCCGCAGCGGTCCCGGGAGGACCCGGTGCTGCCCGCCCCACGCAAGGCTCCCCCATGGCGCGCCGCACACGAGCGCCAGTTGCAGGACCGACAGCAGGACGAGGACGACGACGAAGACGACCACCAGGACAGGCACCAGTTCGTTCATGGGATCGTCCTCCAGGGACCGAGACACATCGCTGGATAAACACGATATGTCGCGTTGCCTCCTCGGGTCAAGATATATCGTGTCCGTCCGTGGCGACCTGGCCGCGTGCGGGATCGGGCGCGGGCGCGGATGCACGCCGAAAAGCCTTTGACGGGCGGACCGCCCGCGCCGAGGGGAGAGGGCCCGGACATTCATCCATCACAATCGCCTTTTCGGCGAATGACGGTCGGGTGCTATTGTCGCGATCATGAAAATGGCGAAAGGCTCGGCACGCAGATCACTACTTGAATTCTATGCGCTGGTGTTCGCGCTGTCGATCCCGTTCTGGATCTTCGGGGCCGTCGCTCCCGACCTCTCCGGATATCTGCCCATGAACCTGCCCGTGAGCTCGCTGATGTTTCTCTGCCCGCTCGTCGCGGCCCTCATTCTCACGTATCGAGAAAAGGGCCGTTCGGGCGTGTGGGAATTATTACGCAGGACTTTCGACGCGAGAAGAGTGAAGCGTGGGCGCTGGTATGTGCCGCTCGTTTTCCTGATGCCCGTCGTCCTACTGCTGGAGTACGGCCTCATGGTGTGGGCCGGTCGGCCGCTCCCGTCGCCGGAGATCGCGTTCGCCGCCATCCCTGTGCTGTTCGTCGTGTTCTTCGTGGCCGCCGCAGGTGAGGAACTGGGCTGGATGGGCTACGCGGCCGAACGAGAGCTCAGCCGGTGGAGCGCCTGGAAGGCGAGCATCGCCATGGGCTCGATCTGGGCCGTTTGGCATGTGATCCCGTTCTTCCAGACAGGCCACGGCGCCACCTGGGTGCTGTGGCAGTGCGTGGTCACCGTCCTTTTACGGGTCCTCATTTTCTGGTTCTACGGCAACATGGGCAAGAGCATTCTCGCCGCGATCGTCTTCCACGACATGGTCAACCTCGGCGTAACGCTTTTCCCGGCAGACGGCTCCCATTACGACCCGTTCGTGACGAGCCTGCTCCTGGCCATTGTGGTGGCCGGAGTCGTGTTCGGGTGGGGTCCGAAGACACTGGCACGGCACAGGGGGCTCGCCAGAAAAGACGGTGAACGGTTCCCGAAAACCGCATGACCATGTGTCGAAGCGGTTTCACGAGTAGGCGGTCATCGCCCACCCGTGAATGGCTCCTTGGGGCGGACGCCGCGGGTCAGGCGCCGGCGTGCACGTACACCTGGCCGAAGACCTCGGCGAGGTTCCTCATGTCCGTGGCCGGGTCGACCTCGGGGTTGGCCGGGTCGTACACGGTGGCCAGGCGCGGGCGGACCGAGGTCAGCTTCTTCAGCTGGTCCCAGGTGGCGTTGGTCGCCCACTTCTCGCCGAAGGTCCTGCTGACCTGGCCCCGCTCGTCCTTCCAGCGGCTCCAGAGGGTCACCGTCTCGGCGGCGTCGGTCTGCAGCGGGACCGCGATCCGGTCGTTGATCGCCTGCGTGGCCTGCTCGCTGGTGAGCTTCGAGGCGCCGGTCGCGGCGAACCCGGCGTCCTCGGAGGCGATCTGGCCGTAGGCGTCCCAGGCGCGGGCCCGGACCTGGATCCACTGGTTGCGCTGCGCCGTGGGCGCGTCGATCTTCCAGGTGGCGTACTCGGTGGCCAGCAGTCCGCTGTCCAGGGCGAGCTGGTCGATCTGTCCCTTGGACAGCCAGGCGCCGACCCGGTCGGGCACGGACAGCGGGTGCTTCTTGGTCATCTCGGCCTTACAGGCCTCGTCGGCGCCGCAGCCGAGCACCGGCACGACCGTGTGGACGGCCAGCTTCTTGCCCGGGGCGAGCTTGCGCAACGCGGTGGAGGTCTCGGCGACGAAGGTGTCGATCTCGTCGGCGGTCTTGAACGTCTGGTCGAACCCGAGCTGCGTGGTGAACCTGATGCCCGCGACCCCCGGCTGCACGGCCAGCGCGGCCAGCTTCCTGACGGCCGCGTCGAGCTTGCCGTCCTTCCAGGCGCCGGTCAGCTCGGCGTTGATCCAGATCCGCAGGTTCTCCTTGGCGGCGGCCTGGACGGCCTGTCCCGCGGCGGTCTTCTCGGCCTGCGCGATCTCGGCCTGTGACAGCCCGGCCGGGTTCACGTAGCAGCTCTCGCCCTCCTTGCACTCGGGCGTGCCGCCGTCCTCCGCATCCTCGACGTCGGGGTCGCCGGGGTCGCGCGGCTGGCCGTCGCCGTCGCCGTCCTCGCCGGTGGGGCAGACGTTGCCCGGCTCGGTGCAGTCGATCACGATCGGATCGAGCGGTCCGGCCTCCTGGAGGTGCTCGCCGTCGTTGTCGAGCCAGAACCTCGCGATGTCCGCCGCCTCTTCGGGGGTGGCCATCCAGCGGCAGACGACGTACGCCGGGGTGTCGGCGGCCATCAGGTCGTCGCAGTTCTTCGGATCGTCCTGCGCCCACGCTGGGACGCCGATGCCGAGCAGTGAGAGGGCGAGCCCGATGACGAAGATCTGCCGCAGTCGCATGGCGCGTTACTCCAGGGGGTGATCGGCGGACATATCGCACACTATCGGGATGATCAATAACGTTCAATGAGATCCAGTGCGTTCTTCACCCCATCCTCCACTCGAAGTAGCCGTCCAAGTTGAGCCGCTTTCTCGCGATATTTCGGTACGTATCGCAGCCGCGCGGCCAGAGCCTCCGCCGTCAACTCCCCGATCGGCAACGGCGGCGGCCCCACGCCCAGGGCGGCCACCCGCCGCCCCCAGAACGGCTGGTCGGAGAAGAACGGGCAGATCAGGCCGGGCACCCCGGCCGTCAGCACCGTCCCGGCCGTCCCCGCGCCGCCGTGGTGCACGACGCCGGCCAGCCGGGGGAACAGCCGCGCGTGATCCACCTCCCCGACCGGCAGCACGTCGTCCGACGCGGTCACCGGCAGCCCCTGCACGATTCCGCGCAGCCGGGCCAGCCGCAGCCCCGCCACGACCCGCTCCGCCACCCGCTCGGGCTCGGCCGGCGCCATGCTGCCGAAGCCCACGTACACGGGGGGCGGACCGGCCCGCAGAAACCCCTCCAGCCCGTCGGAGTCAGGGAGCGGCGGCCGCTCGGGGAGCCGCCAGTAGCCGGTGAGGTGCGCGTACTCCGGCCAGTCCCGGGGCCGGGGCACCACCAGCGGGCTGACCCCGCACAGCACCGGCACCCGGTCGCGCCGGTCGGCCGCGAACGGACTCCCCCGCAACGGCCCCAGCCCCAGGCTCCGGGCCCGCAGCCGGTTGACCATGCGCGCCAGCGCCAGCCAGCCGAGCCGTTCCACCACCGCGTAGCTGAGCCGGTTGCCCATCCCGCCCAGCGTGCGCAGCGGGACGAGCGGGTTCGGGAACTCGCCGGTCGGCTCGCTCGGCTGGAACTGCAGAATCGCGTACGGCATGCCGTACCTGTCGTGCAGGTGCCTGCCGAACGCGCCCAGCGCGGGCGCGAGCACCAGGTCGGCGCCCGCGCAGGCCTCGTCCACCTCGGCGACGAGCCGCTGGGCCAGCGGCTCCACCACGGTCCTGAACCCGCGCACGAACGCGAGCGGTCCGCCGCGCAGCCAGGCCTGCCCCTCGGGGCTCTCCACGATGGCCACCGGGTCCACCCCGAGCGGCGCGAACACCGTCGCCGCCCCCTCCGCCAGCGGACCGTACCGGGGCGCGGCCACGAGCGTCACCCGATGCCCCCGCGCCAGCAACCCGCCGGCCAGCGCCACGCACGGCTGCGTGTCCCCCCGTGACCCGAACGCCAGCACCGCCACCCTCACGACGACACCGAGCCGCCCGGGACCCACGCGAGCATCTGGTTCGTCACGGCAGCGTCACCAGACTGATCACGGCCCCGGCCAGCACCAGCCCGGCCGCCACGGCCAGCCCGAGCGAGTAGCCCGGCGCGAAACCGCCGGCCCCCTGCACGATCACCCCGATGACCGCGATGCCGAACAGCCCGGAGATCTCCCGGCTGACCGAGAAGATCCCGCCCGCCACCCCGGCCCGCGCCTCCGGCACCGCCCCCAGCACGGCCGACCCGAGCGGCATGGTCAGCGCCGACCCCACGCCGATCGCGCAGACGGCGGGCAGCAACCGCGCCCACCCGTCGCCCGGCTCCAGGAACGCCGCCGCCACCATCCCGGCGGCCACCAGCACCAGGCCGAGCGCCACCGTACGCCCGGTCCCCATCCGCCGTTCGACCATCGGCGCGAGCGGCGTCACCGCCACCACCAGCAGCGCCAGCGGCACGAACGCGAGCCCGGAGGCCACGGGGGTGAACCCGAGCACTCCCTGCAGGAAGAGGGCGGTGTAGAAGAACACGCCGTTCACCCCGAGCCCCCAGAGCACCTGGGCCAGCACACCCCCGGTGAAGGCCCTGACCCGGAACAGCTCCGGCTCCACCATCGGCGCCGCCACCCGCCGCTCCACGGCCAGGAACACCAGCCCGCCGGCCAGGCAGGCGGCCAGCGCCGACAGCACGGCAGCCGACGTCCAGCCGTGCTCGCCCGCGTGGATCAGCGCGAACGTACCGGCGGACAGGCACACCACGGACGCCACCGAACCGGCCACGTCCACCGGGACCCGCCGCTCGGCGACCGTCTCCGGCACCGCCACGACGGCCAGCGCGATGACGGCCACGCCCACCGGCACGTTGATGAGGAAGATCCAGCTCCAGTGGAGGTGCTGGCTGAGGTATCCGCCCACGACCGGCCCCAGCGCCAGCGCGCCCGCTCCGGACGCCATCCACACGGCCACTCCCAGCGACCGCTCCCGCTCGTCCCGGCCGGCGAGCACGGCCAGGGTCGCGGGCAGGATCAGCGCCGCCCCCGCCCCCTGCGCGAGCCGCGCCGCCACCAGCACCTCGATCGACGAGGCCAGCCCGGCGACCAGCGAGGCGGCGGTGAACGCGCCGAGCCCGGCCACGAGCATCCGGCGCCGGCCGTACACGTCGGCCAGCCGGCCGCCGGCCAGCATGAACCCGGCGAACGTGAGGATGTACCCGGTGGCCACCCACTCCAGCGCGGCCAGCCGGGCGCCGAGGTCCCGCTGGATGCTCGGCAGCGCGACGGTCACCACGGTGTTGTCCAGCGTCGTCACGAACCCGGCCAGTCCGACGACGGTCAGCAGCAGGCCCGTCCGCCCTGCCGTCCGGCCGCCCGGCCGCGCGGGCGCGGATGCCACGGTCACGAGTCCACCTCCACCCAGCGCCATCCCGGCCCTTCGGGGTCGGGCCTCACCACCTTCGTCCGCTCCCCGGTCACCTTCACCCACCTCAGGTGGTCCGGCGCGCGGTCCGACTCCTCCTCGCCACCGCCGTACGGGTGTCTCCGCGCGGACGAGCGCAACACCAAGGACGACCCGGGCTCCTGGGGTACGGGCGGCAGCGCCACGGACGGCCCGGACTCGCGCAGGGCGGGGAGCGGGGCGGGGACGGGTTCCGGCGCGGGTTCCGGCGCGGGTTCCGGGGCGGGTTCCGGGGCGGGGGCGGGTTCCGGGGCGGGGGCGTGGAGGGAGAAGCGAAGGCGGCGCAGCGGCCGTGGCAGCCACCAGTTGGCCGACCCCAGAAGCCGCATGGTGGCGGGCACGAGCAGGGCGCGCACCAGCGTGGCGTCGACCACGATGGCCACGAACATCCCGACCCCGAGCAGCTTCACCACGGTGATGCCGGCCGTGGAGAAGGCCCCGATCACGACGAGCAGCAGCAGCGCCGCGCTGGTGATGACACCGCCGGTCTGCTGCAGCCCCGCCGCCACGGCCGCCGTGTTGTCGCCGGTACGCAGCCACTCGGCCCGCACCCGCGACAGCAGGAACAACTCGTAGTCCATCGACAGCCCGAACACCACCGCCAGGATCAGCACCGTGACCGTGGCCTCGATGGTGCCCGTGGAGGTGAAGCCGAGGACGGAGGCGAGGTGACCGTCCTGGAAGGCCCAGACGATCACCCCGAAGGACGCGCCGATGGAGAGCACGTTCATCAGCAGTGCCTTGACGGGCAGCACGATCGAGCCGAACGCGGCGAACAGCAGCAGCCCGGTGGCCAGGCCCACCACCAGGGCCATCCGGGGCAGTGTGTCGACCAGGCTGTCCATCAGGTCCATCTGCGCCGCCGTCGAGCCGCCCACGACGACCTGCCGGACGTTCGGCTCGGGGGCCATTGACCTGATCAGGGTGACGAGGTCGCGCGCCTCGGCGGACATCGGGTCGTAGGAGTAGCGGACGGCCAGGCGTACCGCGCCGTTGTCCTGGGAGAGGCCGGCCACGTCGACTCCCGTCACCCCGTCGAGGCGGTTGAGCCGGTCGGTGAGGGGCTTGACGTCGGCGGGGGTGACCGGGGTGACGGCGCTGATCGGGGTGTGGCCCTGGCCGAGGGGCCCGGGGACGGCGGGCCGTTCGGTGAAGGCGCGTTCGACGAGCACGTGGACGTCGATGGGGGCCATGGAGTTGCGGGCGAAGTCGCGGTCGATGGTCTCGGCGACCTGGCGGCTCTCGGCGGTGACGGGCAGCACCCGGTGGTCGACGTTGCCGAACTTCACGTGCAGGAACGGCACCGCCAGGGCGAGCAGCACGGCGGTGACGGCGACGAGGTAGAGCAGCGGGCGTCTCATCACGCTGGAGGCGACCGCGTGCCAGGCCCCGCCCCGGCCGCCGGAGCCGCCGAAGTCGGGCGTGAGCCTGATGGCGTTCACGCGGGTGCCGAGAACGCCGAGCAGGGCGGGCAGCACGACGAGCGCCGCCACCATGGCCACCAGCACGACGGCCGCCGCGCCGAGCCCGATCGAGCGCAGGAACATCTGCGGGAACAGCAGCAGCCCGAGCAGCGACGTCGCCACGGTCAGGCCGGAGAAGGCCACGGTGCGGCCGGCGGTCGCCATGGTGCGCACCACGGCCTGCTCGGTGGTGGCGCCCCGGCGGATCTCCTCGCGGAAGGCGTTCAGCACGAAGAGCGAGTAGTCGATGGCCAGCCCGAGCCCCAGCATGGTGACCACGTTCAGGGAGAAGACCGAGACCTCGGTCACCTCGGTGAGCAGCCGCAGCAGCACGAGCGCGCCGAGCACCGCCAGCGCGCCGACGACCAGCGGCAGCCCGGCGGCCACCAGGCTGCCGAAGACGACCACGAGCAGCACGAGCAGCACCGGCATGGAGATCGTCTCGGCGCGCACCAGGTCGGCCGCGGTCTGGTCGTTGAGCTCCTTGAGCAGCGGCACCGAGCCGCCGACCCGGACGACGAGGTTCCGCACGGCGAGCCGGTCCTTGATGGCGGCGTAGGCGGCCTGCCGGTCGCCCTTGAGGGTGATCAGCGCGTAGGTGGCGTGCTCGTCGGCGGACCTGAGCTCCTTGGCGCCGGTCGTCCAGTAGGTGGCCAGCCGGCGAACGTGCTCGGCGGGCAACGCGCGCAGCGAGTCGTGGACGGCCTTCTTGAACCTCGGGTCGCCCACCTTGACCTTTGGGTGCCGGTAGAGGACGACGACGTCGGGGGCGTTGCCGCCGTACCAGTCGTCGTTCCAGGTGGCCGCGGTGGTCGACTCGGCGGCGGGGTCCTCGAACCCGCCGTCGGACATCCGCCCGAACAGCTCCAGCCCGAAAGGCGCGACCAGAACGGCCGCCACCAGGCTCAGCACCAGGAGCGTCCACCTGCCGCGATAGACCAGCCGGCCGGCCGTCTCAAACAAGGGCGCCCTCCAGGTACGCCCGCAGGCACGCGCGCCGCGCGATCTTCCCGCTGGACGTGCGGGGCACGGCGCCCGCCTCGGTGAGCACGAAGTCGTGGACCGCCAGGTCGTGGTGGGCCCGGACCGCCGCCCGCACCCGGCGCGCCACCTCGGCCGGATCCGCGTCCGCGCCCCGGCGTGACCGCTCGGCCACCACCACGAGCCGCTCGGTCTCCTCTCCCGGCACGGCGAACGCCGCCACGTGGTCGCGGCGCACGGCCTCGTGCGCCTGCTGCACGGTGACCTCGATGTCCTGCGGGTAGTGGTTGCGCCCGTCGACGACGACCAGGTCCTTGATGCGCCCGGTGATGTACAGCCGGCCGTCGTGCCGGACGCCCAGGTCGCCGGTCCTGAGCCAGGTGCCGTCCGCGCCGTCCAGCACGGCCCCGAACACCTCGGCCGTGCGCGCGGCGTCCCGCCAGTAGCCGCGCGCCACGTTCGGCCCCTGCACCCAGAGCTCGCCGACGTGCCCGTCCGGCAGCGCCCGCCCGTCCTCGCCGACGACCCGCACCCGTTGCCCGGTCGGCCGCCCGCAGGAGACGAGCGCGCTGCGCGCCCCCTCCCCGCCGTACAAGACGGCCCGTCCCTCGCCGAGGGCGTCGCGGTCGAACTCGGTCACGAGGTACGGCTCGTCATGGCCCGCCGCGGCCACGAAGACGGTCGCCTCCGCCAGCCCGTACGCCGGGGTCTGGGCCTCGGGACGCAGGCCGCAGCCGGCGAAGGCGGCCTGGAACGCCTCCATCGTGGCCGGCCGCACCGGCTCGGCGCCGTTCAGCATGACGCGCACGCCGCGTAGGTCCAGCCCGGCCTTGTCCTGCTCGCTCACCCGGGCGGCGGTGTACTCGAAGGCGAAGTTGGGCCCTCCGGTGAAGACGTCGTCGAACTCGCTCAGCAGCCGCAGCCACCGCACCGGGTGCATGACGAACGCCACCGGGTCCATGAACGCGACCTGGTTGCCGCCCATGATCGGCATCGCGACCGTGGCGATGAGCCCCATGTCGTGGAAGAGCGGCAGCCAGAGCACCGCGACGGAGGTGCGGGGCGTGGCCCGGAACGCTTCCCAGAGCTGGGCGGCGTTGGCGGTGACGTTCGCGTGCGTGATCTCCACTCCGGCGGGCGACCGGGTGGAGCCGGAGGTGTACTGCAGGTAGGCCACATCCTCGGGCTCCGGCAGCGGCTCGTCCCACTCGTCGGCCAGCAGGTCGGAGACCGTGTCCACGGTGAGCACCCGTTTCGGGGCGGGCGCCGTCTCCAGGAACGCGGTGACGCCGGGCAGCGCCTCGGAGGTGGTGAGCACGACCACGGGAGCGGCGTCCGCGTAGGCCGCGGTCAGCCGGTCGGCGTGCCCCGGCAGGTCGGGCACGAACAGCGGCACCGCCACGACTCCGGCGTACATCGCGCCGAGCATCGCGACCACGTAGTCGAGGCCCTGCGGCGCCAGCACGGCCACCCGCTCGCCGGGCCCGGCGAGCTCGCGCAGCCGTACGGCCAGCGCCCGGGCCTTGAGGTCGGCCCCGCTCCAGGTGAGGGTGTGCCGTGCCCCGCCCTTCGAGTGATCGGCTCTCAGGTGGTCGACGAAGGTGTAGGCGGGCGCGTCGGGCGTCTCCCGCGCCCACCGCGCCACGCGGGCGATCAGTGTGTCAGGCATGCCGCGTTCCCCTCGCCGTCGGACAGGGACCTAGCAAATTACGGGAGATGGGGCCACGATTCTTGCCATACCTCCTCACATTCCGCGTTCGGTGTTGTTGCCGGAGTGACAAGCACTGAATAACGGGACGACAGGAGTTATAACGGGCGGGCACAATAGGGTGATCGGGCGTCGAGGGGGCCACCACGTGCACAGTTACCGTCGCGATCTCGGGCTGCTCCGGGATCGGCGTTTCGCGCTGCTTCTGTCGGCGCGGACGATCTCTGTTCTGGGGAGCGCCTTCGCCCCCGTGGCTCTCGCCTTCGGCGTCCTCGGCCTGCCCGGCGCCAACGCGACCACGCTGTCGGTGGTGCTCACCGCCCAGGCGTTGCCGATGGTGGTGTTCATGCTGGTCGGCGGGGTGATCGCGGACCGCTTCCCGCGCTCCCGGGTGATGATGGTCGGCGAGCTGGTCAACGCGCTGGCCTTCTTCGCGCTGGCCGCGATGCTGCTCACCGGCTGGACCCCGCTGCCCGCCCTGGTGACGGCCGCGGCGATCGGCGGCGTGGCGATGGCGGTGCTGTTCCCGGCGCTGACCGGCATCATCCCGGACATCGTGCCCGCCGAGCAGTTGCAGGCCGGCAACGCGCTGCTCGGCCTGGGCGCCAACAGTTCCCGGGTGGCCGGGGCGGTGCTGAGCGGCATCACGGTGGTGCTGTTCGGAGGCGGCTGGGCGCTGGCCGTCAGCGGCGCCATGTTCGCCGTGGCCGGCCTGCTGATCGCGGCGCTGAAGATGACGCCCGGCGAACGTCCCGCCGGTGAGAAGCGCCACTCGGTGCTGGCCGACCTGCGCGAGGGGTGGCACGAGTTCAGGTCCCGGCAGTGGATCTGGGTGGTGGTCCTGCAGTTCTCCGTCATGGTGATGGCGATCCAGGCGGGCCACGGAGTGCTCGGGCCGCTGCTGGCCAAGGAGAGCCTGGGCGGCGCCCCCGCCTGGTCGGCGTTCCTCGCCGGTGAGGCGGTGGGCACGATGGCCGGGGTGCTGTTCTCCCTGCGCCTGCGGCCCAGCCGCCCGATCCTGATGGCCACCCTGCTCTGCCTGCCCATCGCCGTGCCGTACTTCATGCTGGGGTTCAGCACGCCGCTCTGGGTGATCGTGGGCGGGGCGTTCGTGCTCGGCGTCTGCTTCGACGTGTTCGGCGTGCTCTGGTACACGACCATGCAGCGGGAGGTGCCGGCCGAGTCGCTGTCGCGGGTCAGCTCCTACGACGCGCTCGGGTCGCTGATGTTCGGCCCGCTCGGACTGATGCTGGCCGGGCCGGTGGCGGCGCTGGTCGGCACGCGGTCCGCGTTGATCGGTTGCGGCGTCATCGTCCTGCTCTCGACGCTCGCGGCGCTGCTGTCGCCGGGGGTGCGCAACCTGCGCGCTCCGGCCGCCGCCACCGCCGCCCAGCCCGCCGCTCCCCAGCCCGCCTCCGGCTGACCTCCGTCACCCGGCCATCTCCCGTCACCCGGCCCATCTCCGGCTGACCCGCCGTCACCCGCCTGCCTCCGGCTGAGCGCCGCTATCCGGCCCGCCTCCGGCTGGGCGCCGTCATCCGGTGTCGCCGCTGGTGCGCAGGCCGCGCGACGGCACGCGGTCGTGCGGGCCGAAGCGCGGCTCCGGCTCGTACGCGCCGTCGAGCACGCCGGCCACGTACTCGGCCAGCGCCGGGGCGTGCTTGAAGCCGTGGCCCGAGTCTCCGCCGAGCAGCCAGACACCGGGCGACGTCTGCGCGACGATCCACTCGGCGTCGGGCGTGAGCGCGTACTGGCAGACCTGGCTGAACAGCACGGGCGCCTCGGCCAGCGACGGGAACCTGCGCCGCAGGTAGGCCCTGACCCGCTCGATCCCGGCCGGATCGACGACCCGCTCGCCGTCCTCCGGGTCGAACGGCCCGCCCTCCACGTCGGAGGTGGCCTTCATGCCGACCCCGTCGACGTCGCCGTGCCCGTAGGCGGAGGCGCCGTAGTCGACCCAGGCGGGCGTGCCCGGCGTGGTCCACGCGGCGGGCACCGCGAAGTGCAGGGTGTCCTGCTTGGTGACGGTCAGCTGGTCGCCCAGGTCGAACAGCCGGGGCAGCCACGCGCCGCACGCCCACACCACCCGGTCGGCGCGCAGCACCTCACCGTCGACGTCGACCGCGCACGCGTACGGCGACTCGGCCCCGGCCACCGGCACCGCCCGCGCCCTGACCAGCCTGACGCCGGCCGCCTCGGCCAGCCTGGCGGTCACCTGGGTCGCCCGGCGGGCCCTGATCACGCCCGCCTTCGGCTCCCAGAGCAGGAAACTGAGGTCGTCGCCCCGGAAGTCGGGGAAGAACCGGGCCCCGTCGGCCGGGTCCAGCACCTCACACGGAATATCCAAATTTTTCAGGACTCGGGCGCTGGCGCTCTCCCAGCCGTCCGGTGTGCCGGCGAACCACAGCATGCCCGCCTCGTGATACAGCTCCTCGCCGGCCCGCTCGCCCAGCCGCCGCCAGCCGTCCCGGGCCTTCCAGGCCAGCCGGGCGTACCAGTCGTCGGCGCCGTGGGAGCAGCGCAGCAGCCGAGTCTCGCCCGCGCTTGCCTGCCGTACATGTCCGGGTTTGTGTTGCTCGACCAGCGTCACCCGCCAGCCCGTCTCGGCGAGCCGCAGGGCCAGTGACGACCCCCAAATGCCCGCTCCGACCACAATGACCGATTTCATGGGACCACCGTGACCGGAGAATCCCTGCCGGCGCAAGGGGTCAGGCGATCATCAATCGGACGGCACGCGTAGATAATCGGCCACATGCCCGCTGAATCAGCCCAGACTCTCGAACGCGGACTCCGGCTCCTGCGCCTGCTCGCCGACGGCAGAGGCGGGCGCACGCCGACCGAGCTGAGCAACGAGCTGTCGCTGTCGCGTCCCGTGGTCTACCGCCTGCTGACCACGCTGCTCAACGAGGGCTTCGTGCGCCGCGACGCCGACGGCCGGGTGCACCTCGGGTTCGGGGTGCTGCTGCTGGCCCAGGCGGTGCAGCCGCTGCTACGCCAGGCGGCGCTGCCCGCGCTGCGCCGGCTGGCCGAGCAGGTCGGCGCCACCGCGCACCTGACCGTGGCCGAGGGCGACGACGGGCTGGCCGTGGCCGTGGTCGAGCCGTCGTGGACCGACATGCACGTGGCCTACCGGGAGGGCTCGCGGCATCCGCTCGCGAAAGGCGCGGCGGGGCAGGCGATCCTGGGCCTTCGCCAAGGCCGGACGGACTATCTCGTGACAGAGGGGCAGTTGCAGGAGGGAGCCCGGGGCATCGCGGCCCCGGTCAGCGGCCTGCCGTGGCTGGAGGCGTCAGTGGGGGTGGTGACCTTCGGCTCGCTGGACGAGTCGGCCGGACCACGGGTCGTCGCGGCGGCGGCCGAACTGGCCGACGCGCTGGGCTGACCGCGCCCGTACCGGGTTGACATCGGGTGGGCGATGAACGACGGTAATCACATATAGAGGACATAAGCGTCCGATAAACGGACTCCCGGGGAGGGGCGGATGCCGTACTACCGCGTCGTGGGCGAGGTGCCCCGTAAGCGTCATGTGCAGTTCAGGCGGCCGGACGGCGGCCTGTACGCCGAGGAGCTGATGGGCGAGGAGGGGTTCTCGTCCGACTCCTCGCTGCTCTACCACCGCCACCTGCCCACCGCCATCATCAAAGCCGAGGCGGTCACCCCGGTCACGGAGTCGCGCCTGGAGCCCAACCTGCCGCTGTCCCCGCGCCACTTCCGCACCCAGGACCTGACCGGAGCCGGCGACCTGGTGTCCGGCCGCATCCTGCTGGCCGGAAACGCCGACGTCCGGCTGTCGTACGCCACCAGCGACGCGCCCAGCGAGCTCTACCGCAACTCGATGGGTGACGAGTGCGTCTACATCCAGTGCGGCCGGGTCAGGTTCGAGTCGACGTACGGCGTCATCGAGGCCGGCGAGGGCGACTACGTCGTCGTCCCGACCGGGACGATCCACCGCTGGGTGCCCGCCGGCCAGGTCAACGCCCTGGTCATCGAGGCGTCCGGGCACATCAGGCCGCCCAAGCGCTACCTGTCGCAGCACGGCCAGTTCCTGGAGCACGCCCCCTACTGCGAGCGCGACCTGCGCGGGCCCGCCGAGCCGCTCCTCGCCGAGGGTGAGGAGGTGCCGGTGCTGGTGCGCACCCGGGGCGGGCTGACCAGGCTGGTCTACCGCCACCACCCGTTCGACGTGGTCGGCTGGGACGGCTGCCTCTACCCGTACGCGTTCAACATCGAGGACTTCGAGCCGATCGTGAAGCGGACCCACGCCCCGCCGCCGGTGCACCAGACGTTCGAGGGGCCCGGCTTCGTGGTGTGCTCGTTCTGTCCGCGCCCGCTCGACTTCCATCCCGAATCGGTGCCGATCCCGTACAACCACCACAACGTCGACTCCGACGAGTTCATGTTCTACGTCGGCGGCGACTACACGGCGCGCAGGGGCTCCGGCATCGACGTCGGCTCCATCTCACTGCATCCCGCCGGATTCACCCACGGGCCGCAGCCAGGAGCGGTGGAGGCGGTCATCGACGCCGTCGCCCAAGGCGTCACGACCACCAGTGAGACGGCCGTGATGGTCGACACGTTCCGCCCGCTCGACCTCGGTCAGGGCGCCCTGTCCTGCGAGGATCCCGGATACGCCTGGACCTGGTCACGATGAGTCTTTTCTCCGCACTGGTCGACGACGCGGGCCTGTTCCCGCCGACTTCCCTGCACATGGACGAGGCGCTGAGCCGCCACGAGCGCGACCAGGCCAGGAACAATCCGCTCCTGACCCAGCGCTTCCTCTGCCCGACCAGCCGCCTCGACGGCCTGCGCCGGGAGAGCTTCCGGCCGCGCCGCATCGGGCTGATCGTCGACACGCCGGACCTCCCGCCGTTCGAGGACCTGCCGGTCGACCTGGTCGAGGTACGCCTGCCGCCCGACATGTCGGTCGCCGAGCTGGCCCGGAAGATGACCGACCGGCTGCCGCCGGGGGTGCGGCTGTTCGTCGAGGTGCCGGCCCGCAAGGGCAACGCCGACGTGCCTGAGGGCGTCGGGCTGAAGGTGCGCTGCGGCGGCGAGACGGCCGAGGCGTTCCCGCCGGTCGAACACCTCGCGGCGTTCATCCGGTTCTGCGCCGACCACGACATCCCGTTCAAGGCCACGGCGGGGCTGCACCACGCCATCCGCCACTTCGACCCGTCGCTCGGCGTCGACCGCCACGGCTTCCTCAACCTGCTGCTCGCCGTCTGCGAGGCCGCCGAGCACCGCGACCCCGCGCCGATGCTGCGCACCACCGACGTGGGCCACCTGGTGCGGATGGCGGAGTCGGTCTCCCCGGAGACCGCCGAGCACGCCCGCCGGCTGCTGGTCAGCTACGGCTCCTGCAACACCAGCGCGCCCCTGGAGGACCTGCGCGCACTCGGACTGATCGAGGAGGAAGCGTGAGCTGGGGACTGGACAACCTGCCCTACGGAGTGTTCTCCCGGCGCGGCGAAGCGCCCCGGGTAGGGGTCCGCTACGGCGACCAGGTGCTCGACCTGGCCGCCGCGCTGCACGACGAGGTGTTCGCGGCCCCCTCGCTCAACCCCTTCATGGCCCGCGGGCACACCGCCTGGCACGACACGCGCGCGCTGATCCAGGAGAAGCTCTCCACCGACCGCTCGGTCACCGACGCGCACCTGATCCCGCTGGAGCAGGTGCGGCTGCACCTGCCGTTCGAGGTGGCCGACTACGTCGACTTCTACTGCTCGCTCGACCACGCCTCCAACATCGGCCGCATCTTCCGGCCGGACGCCGAGCCACTGCTGCCCAACTGGCGCCACCTGCCCGTCGGCTACCACGGCCGGGCGGGCACCGTGGTGGTGTCCGGCACGCCGATCAGGCGGCCGAGCGGCCAGTTGCGGGCCGGGGTGTTCGGGCCGAGCACCAAACTCGACATCGAGGCCGAGCTGGGCTTCGTCGTCGGTGTCCCCTCGGAGCTCGGCTCCCCGGCGGGGGCGTTCGAGGAGCACGTGTTCGGGGTGACGCTGGTCAACGACTGGAGCGCGCGCGACATCCAGTCCTTCGAGTACGTGCCGCTCGGGCCGTTCCTGGGCAAGTCGTTCGCCACCTCGATCTCGCCCTGGATCACCCCGCTGGAGGCGCTGCCCCGGATCCCCGGCCGTCCGCAGGAGCCCGAGCCGCTCGGCCACCTGCGCAGGCAGGGCGACTGGGGGCTGGACATCACGGTCGAGGTGTGGCTCAACGGCGAGATCGTCTCCCGGCCGCCGTACCCGAGCATGTACTGGACGCCCGACCAGATGCTCGCCCACCTGACCTCGAACGGCGCGTCGCTGCGCACCGGCGACCTGTTCGCCAGCGGCACGATCTCCGGCCCGCAACGCGAGGAGCGCGGCTCGCTCATCGAGCTGAGCTGGAACGGCGGCGACCCGATCAAGCTGGCGAGCGGCGAGACCAGGACATTTCTGGAGGACGGCGACACCGTGACCCTCCGCGCCACCGCCGCCGGACGCTCCTTGGGAGAGGTTGTCGGAACCGTCCGATAGATCACTCGACGTGCTCACTCCGTGACTCGCCGCTACTCTGAGGGTTCCCTTCCCCGGAGAGCAGGAGTGAGATGCGGCGAGCCGCGATGATCCTTGTCGTCGCCCTCTTCGTCACCACGAGCTGCGCCGCGGTGACCGCCCCGGCGCCGTCGCCCGCACCCGCCGTCGTCCGGGTGTCACCCGCCTTCGACGTCAGGCAGGCCCCCACCGAGAAAGGGCTGCAGGTCAGGGCGCGGGGCGGCACGCTGCGCAAGGTGGTCGCCCACGCCGCGGGCGTGCCCGTGCCGGGCAGGCTCGACGCGACCGGCACCTTCTGGCGCTCCGACTGGACCCTCAAACCGGGGACCGAATACACGGTGTCCGTCACCGCCGCGTCCCCGAGCGGCGCGCCGACGGTGACGGTGGGCCGGTTCCGCACCCGCCCGGCCGAGCGCGCCTTCGGGCTGGCCTCGGCCGTGCCCATGCCCGGCGAGACCGTCGGGGTGGGCATGCCGATCATCCTCGACTTCGACACCCCGGTGCGCGACAAGGCGGCCGTGGAGCGCGCGCTGGAGGTCAGCACGGCGCGCCCCGTCGAGGGCGCCTGGCGCTGGACCAGCGACACGCAGGCCGTCTACCGGCCCCGCGCCTACTGGGCGCCCCGGCAGCAGGTCACCGTCACCGCCCACCTGGCCGGGGTGCGCGCGGCCCCCGGCGTCCACGGCACGGCCGACCGCACGTTCGCCTTCACCGTGGGCCGCGAGCAGACCAGCACGGTCGACACCCGCACCCACCAGATGGAGGTCCGGCGCGGCGGCCGGGTCGTGCAACGCATGGCGATCAGCGCCGGCATGGCCACCACCCCCGAATACACCACGACCAGCGGCGTCCACCTGACCATGGACAAGGGCAACCCCGTCCGCATGATCTCGCCGGGCCGCGAGGAGGGCGACCCCGGCTACTACGACGTGCTGATCGACCACGCCGTCCGCATCTCCGACAGCGGCGAGTACGTACACGCCAAGGACAACCTCTGGGCCCAGGGCAGGGCCAACGTCAGCCACGGCTGCGTCAACGCCCGGCCCGACCAGGCAGCCTGGTTCTATGCCGGCAGCCTGCGCGGCGACCCGGTGACGATCACCGGCACCGACCGCGAGCTCGCCTGGAACAACGGCTGGGGATTCTGGCAGCTGCCCTGGGACAGGTGGCTCGTCGGCAGCGCGCTCGCCGACCCCCATGAGATGATCGCCGACACCACCTCACCCCTGCCGCAGCGGTGAAACGGCGACTACGGTAGGGGAAGGGAACAGTCATGGACACAGGCCCGTTGTCCTAACAGGAGGGCCGAAGCATGGATGAATGGATCATCTGGATAATCCTGGCGGTAGTCCTCGGAGTGGCGGAGATCTTCACGGTCACCATGGCGCTCGGCCTGCTCGGCGCCGCCGCCCTCCTCACCGCGGCCACCGCCGCCATCGGTCTGCCTGTTCCTTTTCAACTACTCGTCTTCATCCTGTCCTCAGCGGCCGGGCTCGTCCTGATCCGGCCGATCGCCATGCGTAACGTCCGTCAGCCACAACTGCAACGCTTCGGCGTGGAAGCACTGGTCGGGAAGCCCGCCTACGTGGTGGCCGAGGTCACCGGGCGCGATGGCAGGGTCCGCATCGGCGGCGAGGAATGGTCGGCCCGCGCCTATGACGAGACCCTGGTGATCCCCGCAGGGGCGACCGTAGACGTCATCGAGATCGAGGGCGCGACGGCCCTCGTATATCCCCGGGAGTGATCATGGATCCGGTGTTGGTAGTCGGGATTCTCATCATCTTGTTCGCGGCGTTCACGGTGCTCAAGGCCGTGCGGATCGTTCCTCAGGCCCGAGCGCGCAACGTGGAGCGCCTCGGCCGCTATCACCGCACGCTCAAGCCAGGCCTCAACTTCGTCATCCCCTACATCGACCGCGTCTACCCCATGATCGACCTCCGCGAGCAGGTCGTGACCTTCCGCCCGCAGCCGGTCATCACCGAGGACAACCTGGTCGTCGAGATCGACAACGTCCTCTACTTCCAGGTCACCGATCCTCGGGCGGCGTCCTACGAGATCGCCAACTACATCCAGGCGATCGAGCAGCTCACCGTCACCACGATGCGTAACGTGATCGGCTCGATGGACCTGGAGAAGACCCTCACCTCCCGCGACACCATCAACAGCCAGCTGCGTGGCGTCCTCGACGAGGCCACCGGCAAGTGGGGCATCCGCGTCAACCGCGTCGAGGTCAAGGCGATCGACCCGCCCAAGACCATCAAGGACGCGATGGAGAAGCAGATGCGGGCCGAACGTGACAAGCGGGCCGCCATCCTCAACGCCGAGGGCCAGCGACAGTCGCAGATCCTCACGGCCGAGGGTGACAAGCAGAGCCGCATCCTGCGGGCCGAGGGCCAGCGCACCGCCGCCATCCTCGAGGCCGAAGGTCAGTCACGGGCCATCGACCAGGTCTTCCAGGCGGTCCACCGCAACGACCCCGACCCCCAGCTGCTCGCCTACCAGTATCTCCAGGTGCTGCCGCAGCTCGCCCAGGGCGAGGGCAACACGTTCTGGGTCATCCCCAGCGAGGTCACCTCGGCCCTGCAGGGCGTGTCCAAGGCGTTCACCGAGTCGCTGCCCAGGTCCGCCGCCACCCGCGAGGTGCCCGAGTCGTCCGCCATGGAGGAGGAAGAGGTCGTCAAGGCTTCGGAGGCGGCGGCCGAGGCCGTGGCCGACGCCCAGGACGCCGGCACTCCCGCCGGCCCCCGCCAGCTGACCCAGGCCGCCAACGAGCCGGCCACGCCCTTCCCCGACCTCGACCGCGAACACCAGGAACGCTGACCCGCCACTCCATCCGGACGGTGCCCGTCCCCGCGACGGGCACCGTTCGCATCTCCGGCCTCGGGCGCGTACGACCGAGTCCCGCCGTCCGGGCGGCCAGGCGGGGCGGTCAGGCGACTTCGAGGAGGCGGCGCACCAGGGGCTCCTGGCGCATGGCCCTGGCCCGGCAGGCGAGCTTGACCGCCGCGTCGGCGAGGGCGAGGTCGCGGTTGCCGGGCGGGAGGTCGTCGCCCATGGTGGTGCGCAGCCAGTCGGAGATCTCGGCCCACGAGTAGACGCTGACGTTGTCGGCCTCCATGAGCGGCTCCGGAAAGCCGCCCGGGCCACGCTGACCGCTGGCGAGCTGCCGCAGGCTCGCCTGAGTGCGCCCCCCGTGCCGCCGAGCCGCATCCCCCAGCGTCACCGCGTCACCATGCCCGACGCTGACGCCCCACAGTCCGTTGACCTGTCTGATCTGTGCGAGGACGGACACGACGGCCTCCAGGAGGCTGTCCGCCTCACGATCACACATGAGGGAGGGCTGGGAACCTCCGGTCAGGACACAGTCGTCCATGCCCGCCTCAACGAGCCGGTCGTACTCATCAGAGTCGGGCTCACGGTTGAGCATGACCCGGAAGTCCCAGATGGTCATGAGGTCTCCTCTTGCTCACTCGCCACTGTTGATCTCGCGGAAGGCCTTGAGCACCGCGTTGATCTCGTTGTTCCGGTGTCCACCTCGACCGACCATGTAGCAACCCTGCAACAGGGTGGCAGGGTTGGCACACCCTTTCCACCCCTGGAGTCCCTACTAAAAGTTCCGTACTGACTACACAAAGCGAGGGCCCGCTGAGGCGCGACCCGACAGAGCCCCGCCAGAGACGGGTCAGCGCTGGCCGGCGTCGAAGTAGGCCGCCAGCTCCGGATCGAGGGGCGGGATGTCGTACGGCATGCCGCCGTCACGCAGCGACATCGTGGCCATGTAGCCCGCCGCCACGCTCATCCGGGCCCCCACCGGCGAGGTGTCGGTCACCCCGCCCTCCCTGGCGAACCGGCAGAACTCAGCCATGATCGCCGTGTCCGCCCCGCCGTGCGTCCCCTGGGCGTCGGGCACCCGGTAGGTGACGTCGGCGTCGTCCCGGTAGGCGGACGGCCCGGTGTTCCACACCTTGACGGTGTCGCCCGGCCGGTCGCCGAAGTTCTCCAGCCGCCCCTCGGTGCCGATCACCGTGTAGTTGCGCACGTAGTCGGGCGAGAAGTGGCACTGCTGGTAGGCCGCGATGACGCCGTTGTCCAGCCGCATGTTCATCACCGACACGTCCTCGACGTCGACGACGTCGTTGAGGCCGGTGCGGCTGGTCGGCGGCCACTCGAACTCCCGCAGCCACCCCTCGGGGCGTGGTTCGCCAGGGGCGCGACGGGGCAGGTCGCCGTGGAGCATGAGGTCGCCGAGGGCGTTGACCCTGGTCGTGTAGCCGCCGGCGAGCCAGTGGATCACGTCGAGGTCGTGCGCGGCCTTCTGCAGGAGCAGGCCCGTGGTGCGGCTGCGGTCGGCGTGCCAGTCCTTGAAGTAGTAGTCGCCGCCGTAGGAGACGAAGTGGCGCACCCAGACGGTCTTCGGCTCGCCGATGTCGCCGCGCCGGATGGCGTCGCGCATCAGCCGGACCACGCCCATGTGGCGCATGTTGTGGCCGACGTACAGGCGGGTGCCGGTGCGTCGGGCCTCGCGCAGGATGTTGTCGCAGCCGTCGACGGTGATGGCGAGCGGTTTTTCCAGGTAGAGAGCCTTGCCGGCCTGGAGGCAGTCGATCGCGACGCGCTCGTGGGTGTCGTCGGGCGTCATCACGATGACCGCGTCGAGGTCGTCGCGGTCGAGCAGCCGGCGGTGGTCCTCGGTCAGGAAGTCGGCGTCGAACCGTTCGGCCTGGCGCTTGAGCACCGCCGGATCGGAGTCGCACAGGGCGGTCACCACCGATCCCCGTCCCGGCCGGTGCGCGGCCAGGGCGAGGCTGGCGCGCAGGCCGAGGCCGACGACTCCGATGCGCAGGTCTTCCACAGACGTCCTCTCCTCCAGGTACGGCAGCAATCTAGCCCCCCGTCCCGGGCGCCTCACCATCCGGCCTGCGGCGTGAAGCGGAGCTGTGGGGGCACTTAAGAATCCCTCGATGGACATGCCCGCTGGGGACCGGGCACAGTGCGTAGGGTTCGGATGAGGGGGAGATTGAGCCATGAAAGCGCTGGTCAAGGAGAGGGCCGAAGCCGGTCTGTGGCTGGTCGACGTGCCGGAGCCGGTGCCTGGTCCGGGCGAGGTGCTGATCAGGGTGCTGCGTACCGGCATCTGCGGCACCGACCTTCATATCCGGAAATTTGACGATTGGGCCCAACACACCCTGAAACTTCCCCTCATCGTGGGACATGAGTTCAGCGGCGAGGTCGTCGAGGTCACGCCCGGCGTGGAGGACATCTCGGTCGGCGACCTGGTCAGCGGCGAGGGCCACCTCGTCTGCGGCAAGTGCCGCAACTGCATGGCCGGCCGGCGCCACCTGTGCCGCAACACCGTGGGCCTGGGCGTCCACCGTGACGGCGCGTTCGCCGAGTACGTCACGCTGCCCGCCTCCAACGTGTGGGTGCACCGCACCCCGGTCGACCCCGACGTGGCGGCCGTCTTCGACCCGTTCGGCAACGCCGTGCACACCGCGCTGTCGTTCCCGCTGGTCGGCGAGGACGTGCTGATCAGCGGCGCGGGCCCGATCGGGCTGATGGCGGCGGCGGTCGCCACCCACGTGGGCGCCCGCAACGTCGTGATCACCGATGTCAGCCCCGAGCGTCTCGACCTGGCCGCGAAACTGGGCGTCTCCCTCGCCCTCAACGTGGGCCAGACCTCGATCGCCGACGGCATGCGCCGGCTGGGCATGCGCGAGGGCTTCGACGTGGGGCTGGAGATGTCGGGCAACCCGCAGGCCATGCGCGACATGATCGCGAGCATGACGCACGGCGGCAGGATCGCCATGCTCGGGCTGCCCGCCGAGGAGTTCGCGATCGACTGGGCCACGGTGGTCACGTCGATGATCACCATCAAGGGCGTCTACGGTCGCGAGATGTACGAGACCTGGTACAACATGTCGGTCCTGCTGGAGAAGGGGCTCGACCTGTCACCGGTGATCACCGACCGGTTCTCCTACCACGACTTCGACGCCGCCTTCGACACGGCCGCGAGCGGCCGCACCGGCAAGGTCATTTTGGACTGGAGCGGAGGAGCTCGGCCTGAGAGAGCGAGGCACGAGCCAACGAAGGCCGAAGCGGCCGCGACCATCGACACGAGCGGAGGCACCTGATGTTCACGAACGTGCGCGAGCAGTTGCGTACGACCCTCGATGAGATCACCGAGGCCGGGCTGCTCAAGCCCGAGCGAGTGATCACCACCCCGCAGAGCGCGTCGGTGAGCGTGGCCGGGCGCGAGGTGCTCAATTTCTGCGCCAACAACTATCTCGGCCTGGCCGACCACCCGGCCGTCGTCGAGGCCGCCAAGCAGGCGCTCGACCGGTGGGGCTTCGGCATGGCCTCGGTCCGCTTCATCTGCGGCACCCAGGAGGTGCACAAGGAGCTCGAGGCCCGGCTGTCGGAGTTCCTCGGCATGGAGGACACCGTCCTCTACAGCTCGTGCTTCGACGCCAACGGCGGCGTCTTCGAGACGCTGCTCGACGAGCAGGACGCGGTCATCTCCGACGCGCTCAACCACGCGAGCATCATCGACGGCATCCGGTTGTCGAAGGCGCGGCGGCTGCGCTACGCCAACCGTGACCTGGCCGAGCTGGAGGCCCGGCTGAAGGAGGCGTCCGACGCGCGGCGCAGGCTGGTCGTCACCGACGGAGTGTTCTCCATGGACGGCTATGTCGCGCCGCTCGCCGAGATCTGCGACCTGGCCGACCGCTACGACGCGATGGTCATGGTCGACGACTCGCACGCCGTCGGCTTCGTCGGCCCCACCGGCCGGGGCACTCCCGAGCTGCATGGCGTCACCGACCGGGTCGACATCATCACCGGCACGCTCGGCAAGGCGCTCGGCGGGGCCAGCGGTGGCTATGTGTCGGCCCGCAAGGAGATCTGCGACCTGCTGCGCCAGCGCTCACGCCCCTACCTGTTCTCCAACTCCCTCGCCCCCGTCATCGCCTCCGCCTCGCTGCGCATCCTCGACCTGCTGGAGACGTCCAGCGAGGCCCGCGAGCGGCTGCGCGCCAACACCGCGAGGTTCCGCGACAAGATGACGCGGGCCGGGTTCGACCTCCTGCCCGGCGACCACCCGATCGTCCCGGTGATGATCGGCGACGCCGCGGCGGCCGGCGCGATGGCCGAGCGCCTGCTCGACCTGGGCATCTACGTGATCGGCTTCTCCTACCCGGTGGTGCCGCACGGCAAGGCCCGGATCCGGGTCCAGCTGTCGGCCGCGCACACCGCCGACGACGTCGACCGGGCCGTGGAGGCGTTCGTCCAGGCGCGCGGCTGACCGGTCGGCCGGGCGCCGCGCGCTCTGTATCCTCGCTCCGTGATAGACACGCGGCGCCTGCGCACGCTGCGCGCGGTGGCCGACCACGGCACGGTCACCGCCGCGGCCGCCGCCCTCCACCTGACCCCGTCGGCCGTGTCCCAGCAGCTCGCCGCGCTCGAACACGAGGTGGGCCACCGGCTGCTCACCCGCGACGGGCGCGGGGTGCATCTCACCGCCGTCGGGCGCATCATGATCCGGCACGCGAACGAGGTGCTCGCCCAGCTCGAACGCGCGCAGGCCGAGGTCGCCGCCTACACGACGGGCGCGGCCGGTGAGGTGACCGTGGCCTGCTTCGCCACCGCGATCAGCGCCGTGCTCTCCCCCGCGATCGGCCGGTTGCGCGAGCAGGCGCCCGGCCTGCGGATCCGGGTACGCGACGCCGAGGGCGACCACGGCCTGACCATGCTCCTCGACGGCACGGCGGATCTGACGATCGCGGTCGAATACCGCGGCGCCCCTGACGCCACCGACCGCCGCCTGTCCCTTCTTCCCCTGTACGCCGAGCCCTTCGACCTGGTGCTCCCGCACGACCACGCCCTGGCGGCCAGCGGTCATCACTCGGCACCTCATGCTCTGGCGGGCCTCGGCGGACTGATCGCAGCGTCACCGTCCGCCGGGGGCGACATCGGCGGGTCGCCTCCGCCGATCTCGCTGGGCAGCCTCGGTGACGAGACATGGATCGGGCCGTATCCCGGCAATCCCGTGCATGACGTGATCGCGTTCGCGTGCGAGCGGGCGGGATTCACGCCGCGCTTCGCGCACTGCTCCGACGACTTCCGGGCCGTGGTGGCACTGGTCGGCGCCGGTTCGGGGGTGGCGCTCGTGCCCCGGCTCGCGCTGCGGGACATGGCGCTCTCCGGCGTGGTCGTACGCCCCGCTCCCGGGCCGGAGCGCCGCGTCTTCGCCGCCATCCGGCGCGGCGCCGACGCCCACCCCCTCCTACGCCCCCTGCTCGACGCCCTCCTCGCGGTCGCCGGCCCGCTCGGCGGCGGCTGACCCGTTCTGACGTCCCTCAGGCGCGGGCCAGCGCGACGGCGTCGCGGAACCTGGTGTACCTGGCGAGCTCCTCCTCCACGGGCCGCAGCACGTACGCGCCGCTCACCTCGTCGATCGCGGCACGCAGGGCTTTGGCCGTACGGCGGGCACGGCGACGCCCGCCCGCCCAGGCGGCCAGCCGCGACAGCAGCGCGATCAGCACGCCGGCCAGCGCGCCTCCGGCGAGCAGCACGGTCGGCCAGGGCACCTCGCCCACGGTCGGCAGCGGCGGCTGGGGCAGCCGCAGATAGTCCATCGCGAACAGCACGCCCAGCCAGAGCCCGCCCACGGCCATGGTCGCGAACACCAGCCACTGCAGCACGCCCACCGCCGTCCACCAGCGCGGTCTCCTGGTCGCGCGCAGCGAGGTCGTCGCCACGGCCCGGTCGACGGCGTCGGCCAGCTCCGCCGACCGCGAACGGGCGGCCCGCCGCACCGCCGCCGCCCACCGCTCGGGCAGCCCGTCCGCCGCGGCGTCGCTGACGTCCCTGATGGCGGAGTCGACCTGCGCCTTCTGTACGGTGCTCGCGGCCGGCACGGACGTGCGCCCGACGATCTCGGGGGCGCCGTCACGGCCGGAGGCGCCCGTGCCGATGCGCAGCCGGCGCAGCGGGTCGGGCCGGAATTTGCGCAGCCACCGGGTGACCGGCCAGCCGGTGGCGACGACGGCCCGGTGGCGGTGCCCCTTGGCCACGGCCGCCACGACGAGCGGCACCCCGGCGGCCTCCGACAGCGACTTCGTGAGCCCCCGCCCCGCCAACGCGCCACCGTTGACGGCGGGCAGAGCGGCGGGCTCACCGGAGACCGCGATGTCACGGCCCACAGCCAGCGTCCCCGGCCCGTGCCCCAGCGCGGCCAGCGTCCCCGGCCCGACCCTCGGCGTGTCCGGCGTGTCCGGCCCGTGCCCCAGCGCGGCCGGCGTCCCCGGCCTGACCCCCGGCCTGACCCTCGGCCTGACCCCCGGCCTGTCCGGCGTGTCCGACCTGGCTCCCAACTCGGCCGGCGTACCCGGTCCGGGCCGATGGGTGGCGGCGTCGGTGAGCAGGACGGCGGCGGTGGACACGTCCGCCGACACGCGCGCCGCCCAGGACACGTGCTCGGAGACCCGCTCGTCCAGCAGCGCGTGGAGCCGGTCGACGCCGACGCCCGTACGGGCGGACGCGGCCAGCAGCGGGACGCCGGACAGGCCGTCCTCGTCGAGGAGGCGGCGCAGGTCGTCGAGGCAGCGCTGAACCGCGTCGGGCGGCAGCCGGTCGATCTGGTTGAGCACCACCACCATCACGTCGCGGTGCCTGGCCAGCGGGCGCAGGTAGCGCTCGTGCAGCGCGGCGTCGGCGTACTTCTGCGGATCCACCACCCACACCAGCAGGTCGACCAGCTCCACCAGGCGGTCGACCTCCAGCCGGTGGGAGAGCCGGATGGAGTCGTGGTCGGGAAGATCCAGCAGGATGAGTCCGGACAGGTCGCCGGTGGCGGCCGGCGACGGCGCGGCGGTGTGGCGTTCGAAGATGTCGAGCCAGTCGAGGAGCGGACCCGCGCCCGCGCCGTCCCACAGGGCCGCCTGGGCCGCCGACGTCGTGGGCCTGGTGACCCCGACGACCGCCACCTGCTCTCCGGCCAGCGCGTTGAACAGCGACGACTTGCCGCTCCCGGTGGCCCCGGCGAGAGCCACCACCGTGTGGGCCACCGACAGGTCGCGCCGCACGCCGGCCCGCTCGGCCACCGCCCGCGCCCCCGACACGGCCTCCTCGGGCAGCCGCCCCTCCCCCAGCTCGGCGGCCTCCAGCAGGGCCGCCAGCCGCGAGTCGAGCGACGGCCCCTCCTTGCGGCGCAGCAACTTCACGATCCCTCCGAACCAGGAGACCCCGCCGAACCGTCCCCACCCGCCTCAGGACGGCCCACCTCAGGACCACCCGCCTCAGGACCACCCGCCTCAGGACGGGCCGCGTCAGGACGGCCCGCGTCGGCGCCGGGAGACAACGGCCGGACGGATGCGGCGGGCAGGTCGCCGCTGTGCGCTCGCACCGACGCGCCCGCGGCGAGCAGGGCGTCGGCCGTGCCCTCGGCCGGCTCGATGGACTCCAGCAGCGCCGTGTAGCGCGCGGCCTCCTCGTCCAGCAATCCCCGCACCCGCTCCCGCAGATCGTCTCGCGCCCGCGCCGTCAGCGTGCGCACGGCCTGGTCACCGAAGATCGCCTCCAGCAGTTTCTGCGACAGCACGCTGGTGCCGCCGGCGATGCCCACCTCGATGCCGGTCAGCCCGCCGGTCGAGGCGAAGACGCCCAGCATCAGCAGCAACCCTGCCCCGTTCACCCCGAACGAGGCGACCCTGGCCGTGGTGCGCCGCTCGCCGCCCTCCAGGCGTACGAGGTCGAGGACGAACTCCTGCCAGCCGCGCACCGCCGCCTCGGCCCGTTTGCCGAGGTCGGCGGAGGCGCGGCCGAGCCGGGCGGCCTCCACGGCCCCGACCCGTTCGATCATGCCGGGCCCGCCGGGCGCGGCCGACCAGCCGTCCAGGGAGCGTTCGGCGGCGGCGTCGGCCGCCCCCCTGATCAGCGACTCGACCCCGCTCTCCAGGGCGTCGCGCAGCTCCACGGCAGGGACCCGGCCGGTGAAGAACCCGACGATCCGGTCACGCAGCCAGCCGACCCGGCTCTCCAGCGACCGCATGAGGTCGCCCGTGCCGATGAAGTCCTGCCAGCGGGCCAGCACCTCACCGCGCAGCAGCGAGCCGTCGCGCATGCCCTCGTCGAAGTCGGCCATCCCGCCCGCGTACGCCCCCGCCACGATCGAGCGCAGCCCGTCGAAGCCGGCCTGCTGCCGGGAGACGGCCGCGGCCAGCGACGGCACCCGCGCGGCCAGGCTGTCGAGCGCGCCCGAGAGGGTCTGGCGGACGACCCGGGACCGCTCGGCCGCGTCGGCGGCCAGCTCGGTCAGCCAGCTGACGATCGGCTCGACCAGCTCGGCGGGCAGCCGGGCGCGTTCGGAGGACAGCACCGCCTCCGGAACGGTGAACAGCCGGGTGCCGTCCAGCCCGTTGGCGACGAGGAGGCGTTCGAGGTCGCGGGTGACCGGCTCGACGGCCTCCGGCGGCGCCCGGTCGAGCACCACGGCGAGCGCGGTGCTGCGCTCGCGGGCCGAGCGCAGGAAGCTCCACGGCACCTCGTCGGCGTAGCGGGCGGCGGTCGTGACGAAGAGCCACAGGTCGGCGGCGGCGAGCAGCTGCGCGGCCAGCTCCCGGTTGGCGGTCACCACCGAGTCGATGTCGGGCGCGTCGAGCAGCGCCAGCCCCTCGCCGAGGGCTTCGGACGTCACCACCCGCAGCGCCCCTACGGCGGAGCCGGTGGCGCGGGAGAGGCCGGGCAGCACGTTCGGTCCCATGAACCAGTCGTGGTCGGCCGGGCTGACCACGAGCGTGGGCACCAGCGTGGTGGGCCGCAGCACGCCGGGCTCGGCCACGTCGGCTCCGACCAGCGAGTTGACGAGGGTGGACTTGCCCGCGCCGGTGGAGCCGCCCACGACGGCCAGCAGCGGCGCGTCGATCGCGCGCAGCCGGGGCAGCAGGTAGTCGTCGAGCTGCCCGGTCAGCTCCCGGAGCGCGCGCCGGTCGGCCGCGGCCTCGCCGATCTCCAGCGGGAACAACTCGCTGTCGAGCCGGCGGCGTAGTGCTTCCAACGCGCCCAGCAGGTCCATACCGCCCACGCTACGGGGGACGGTGTTCGGCGGTCCACCGCAGGTGGCGGCGTTTCGCGCCTAGCCCGCCGGCGGCTCTCTCAGCACGTAGCCGACGCTGCGAAGCGTGTGGATGAGCCGCGGCTCCACGTCGTCGACCTTGCGCCGCAGGTAGGAGACGTAGGACTCGACCACGCCCGCGTCGCCGCCGAAGTCGTAGTTCCATACGTGGTCGAGGATCTGCGCCTTGGACAGCACCCGACCGGCGTTGGACATGAAGTAGTGGAGCAGTTTGTACTCGGTCGGCGACAGCCGGACCGACCGGCCGGCCCGCCAAACCTCGCGGGAGTCCTCGTCGAGCTCCAGGTCGGCGACCTTCAGCCGGCTGACCGGGGTGCTCTCGCCCCGGGTCCGGCGGAGCACGGCCCGGATCCGGGCCTGTACCTCTTCCAGGCTGAACGGCTTGGTCACGTAGTCGTCGCCCACGCCGAGCCCGGCGATCTTGTCCTCGGTGGCGTCGCGCGCCGTCAGGAAGAGCACCGGCGCGGTGATCCGCCTGGCCACCTCGAACCCGTCGAGGTCGGGCAGCATCACGTCGAGCACCACCAGGTCGGGTGAGGTCCGCTCGGCAACCTCGACGGCCTCGTAGCCGTCGGCTGCCGTCAGCACCTCGAAACCGGAGAAGCGCAGGCTGGCGGAGAGCAGATCCCTGATGCTGGGCTCGTCGTCCACCACCATGATCAGCGCCTCAGGTCCCTGGGTCACCTGCCTAGCGTGACCCAGGGACCTGAGGAATAGCTGAAGGCTCACTCCAAGGCGAGTGGGAGTTCGACCCGGAAGGTGGAGCCGACCCCCGGGGAGCTCTCCAGGGTCACCGTCCCGCCGTGGGCCCACACCAGCGCCTGCACGATGGCCAGCCCGAGCCCGCTGCCCCTGTCCTCGCCCGAGCGGCGGCGCGACCTGGCCGAGTCGGCCCGGTAGAACCGCTCGAAGACCTTCTCGGCCTGTTCGGAGGTGAGGCCGGGCCCCTTGTCGGCCACCTCCAGGAACACGGTGTCGGCTCCGGCCCCGACCCGGATGGTGATCGGGCTGTCCTCGTCGGTGTGGATGAGGGCGTTGGTCATGAGGTTGGTGACGACCTGGCGCAGCCGTACCTCGTCGCCGGAGACGATCAGGGCGGCGCCGCCGACGACGTCGAGGCCGATGGTGCGTCCGGGCGCCAGGATCCGAGCCTCCTGCACGGCATCGGCGGCCAGCGCCAGCATGTCGACGGGCCGCATGCGCAGCGGCCGCTGCTGGTCGACGCGGGCGAGCAGCAGCAGGTCGTCCACGAGCAGGCTCATCCGGCCGGCGGCCTTCTCCACGCGCTGCATCAGCTCGGCGGGGTCGGCGCCCGGGTTCTGCCTGGCGTACTCGGCGAAGCCGCGGATCGAGGTCAGCGGGGTGCGCAGCTCGTGCGAGGCGTCGCCGACGAACTGGCGCATCCGGTCCTCGGAGCGGCGGGCCGCCGCCTCGGACGCCGAGCGCGCCGCGAAGGCCGTCTCGATCTGCGCGAGCATCCCGTTGAGCGAGCGGGCCAGGCGCCCGACCTCCGTACGGGGGTCGCCATCGGGCACCCGGCGGCCGAGCTGGCCGGCGGCGATGGCCTCGGCCGTGTGCTCGATCTCGGACAGGGGGCGCATGCTCCGCCGGACGATCGTCACGCCGCCGACGGCGAGGATGAGCAGGATGCCACTGCCGCCGAGCAACTCGATGAGGGCGAGCCGCCGGGTGATCTCGGTGACCTCGGTCAGGTCCGCCGCGACCACGAACTCGGTGCCGGCGGCCGAGGTCTCCAGCACCCGCCACTGGCCGTCGCCCGCGATGGCCGGGGCGGTGTAGATGACGGCTTCCGGCGCCACCGACAGCACCGGTTTGGGCTTGATGTCGACGTCGCGTTCGACCTGCAGCGGCGTCAGCGTCCCGGCGGGATCGCGGACCAGGACGATCGTGTCGGACTCGATGAGCAACGGCTTGTCGCTCACCTTCTTGCCCTTCTCCCGCCGCTCGCGGTCGTACTCCAGCTTCTTCTGCATCCGCACCGAGACCAGGTGCACCTGGCTGTCCACCCGGTCCATCAGGTAGCCGTGCAGGACCGAGACGCTGACCAGCCCGATGAACGTCAGCCCGAGCGCCAGCAGGGCCAGCATCGCGGCGATCAGCTTGATCCTGAGCGGCAGCCCGGCCATCAGGAAGCCGGTGGCAGGCGGAGCACGTATCCGACGCCTCGCAGGGTGTGGATGAGCCTCGGGGTGCGGTTGTCGATCTTGCGCCGGAGCACCGACACGTACGACTCGACGATGCCCACCTCGCCCCGGAAGTCGTAGTCCCAGACGTGGTCGAGGATCTGCGGCTTGGACAGCACCCGGCCCGCGTTGGTCATGAAGTAGCGCAGCAGCTTGAACTCGGTCGGCGAGAGCGCCACCGCGTGGCCGCCGCGCCACACCTCGTGGCTCTCCTCGTCGAGCTCGATGTCGGCGAAGGTCAGCCTGGGCGGCGGAGCCGGCAGGTCACCGCTGGTGCGGCGGAGCACCGCCTGGATCCGGGCGACCACCTCTTCCAGGCTGAACGGCTTGGTCACGTAGTCGTCGCCGCCGATGGTCAGGCCGCGGATCTTGTCCTCGGTCTCGTCGCGGGCGGTGAGGAAGACCACGGGGGTGTGCATTCCGCCGCCGCGGATTCGCCGTACGATCTCGAACCCATCCACATCGGGCAGCATGACATCGAGTACGACGAGGTCCGGCTGGTGCCGTTGCACGGAGGCGACGGCGTCGTGGCCGTTCTTGGCCGTGGTCACGTCGAAGCCCGCGAACCTCAGGCTCGCGGCGAGAAGTTCGAGGATGTTGGGATCGTCCTCGACGATCAGCAAACGTGCGTCCATCACCCCCAAGGATGCCCTCATCGGGCGAGTGCTGGGACAATTCCCCTGATGTGCCGCGCAATGGCGAGGCTCGACGTGGCGGCCGGCGAGGGTGCGTTGCGGACGAGCACCACCCTGCCCTGCACGTCCACGGCGAAGTCGTCGACCAGGCCGCCGTCTCGCGCCACGGCCTGGGCGCGCACCCCGCCCTCGGTCCGCCGCAGGTCACCGGCACGCAGCTCGGGCACGTAGCGGCGGGCGGCGTTGAGGAAGGAACGCCTGGCCAGCGAGCCGTAGATCTCCTTGACGCCGGTGCGCCAGTGGTGGCGGGCCATCCGGAGGGTGCCCGGCCAGCCGGCGATCTGCCCGAGATCACGAACATCCCGCCAGCTGTATCCCTCGTAGGCGAGCGCCAGCACGGCGTTCGGCCCGACCAGGACCTCGCCGTCGAGGCGCCGGGTCAGGTGCACCCCCAGGAACGGGTACCGCGGGTCGGGCACCGGATAGATCAGGCCGCGCACGAGGTCACGGGCCGCGCCGGCCAGCGCGTAGTACTCGCCGCGGAACGGCACGATCCGCACCTCTCCCGGCCGGCCCGCCATGGCGGCCACCGCGTCGGTGCCGAGCCCGGCGCAGACCACCAGCCGGTCGAAGGTGAACCTCCGGCGGGCCGCCATGACCTGGACACCCCCGGAGCTCTCCCTGATGGCCCTGACCGGGTGCGCGAGCCGTACGGAACCGCCCAGCTCGACCACGTCGAGCGCGAGCCGGCGCGCGATGGCGGGGAAGTCGGCGATGGCGGTGCGCGGGGAGTGGACAGCGCCGACACCGACCGCGTGCGGCTCGATCTCGCGCAGCCCGAGCCCGTCGAGCTCGGCGACACCGGGCACACCGTTGGCCCGCGCCCGCTCGGCCAGCTCCCGCAGCAACGGCCGCTCCGCGCGGGTGCTCGCCACGACCAGCTTGCCGACCTCCTCGTACGGCAGGCCGTGCTCGGCGCAGTATTCCCTGAGCAGCGCCACGCCCTCGCGGCACAGCCTGGCCTTGAGCGAGCCCGGCGGATAGTAGATGCCCGCGTGCACGACGCCGCTGTTGTGCCCGGTCTGGTGCGCGGCGACCCGGTGCTCCTTCTCCAGCACGGTCACCTCGGCACCCCTGGCGGCCAGCTCGCGAGCGACCGCCAGCCCGACGATGCCTGCCCCGACGACTCCGATCTTCTCCATCACGGCGCCAGTCTGCCGATTTCGCGAGGTTTCAGATGCCCTTCCGCTACCAGCCACCGCAATGTATCCGAAACGGTGTCATCCGCAGGGCGCAATGTGACGCCGAGCTCCTTGAGCGCGGTGGTGTCGTGAGTGGGGACCAGGGTCAGCATGAAATCGGCCGCGTCGCGGGTGAGGGGGTAGGCGACCCGCAGGCCCAGCCCCTTGACGCCGTCGAGGGCCGCCGCCAGCGCGCGCAGCAGCGTGCCGGGCATCCTGAGCGTCCTGCCCTTCCGCCCGGTGAGCCGCCGGGCGAGGAACGCGATCTCCGCCCAGGTCAGGAAATTTCCCCCGAGTACGTAGCGGCGGGCGCCCTGGCCGGGCACGAAGCAGCGGGCGAGCGCCACGGCCAGGTCGCGGACGTCGAGCACGCTCACCCCGCCCGGCACGATCGGCCAGCCCGAGCGCAGCCCCGCCCGAAGCCCCTCGTTGAGCCCGTCGAGCGTGGGCTGGTGCGGCCCGGCGACGCCGCCGGGGTAGACGATGGTGACGCCGCGCAGATCCCTGGCGTAGCGGTCGCCCTCGACCTTGGACCGGCCGTACCCGTTGCGCGGGGAGGCCAGCGGGCTGTCCACGGTGATCATCGGCCCTGTGGGCGGGACGAAGACGGCCACCGTGGAGACGTGCACGATCGGGTCGAGGCCCAGCTCGGCGGCCTGGCCGAGGACGTTCGCGAGCCCGGTGACGTTCGTGCCGCGCAGGTCGGTGGCGTGACCGGTGACGCCCATGTCGGCCGCCGCGTGCAGCACCGCGTCGCACCGCTCCAGGGCCCGCCGTACGGCCGGGGCATCGCGGATGTCGGCCTGGTGGATCGGCCACTCCTGGGGCGGGGCCAGGGCTGCGAGGACGCGTACCACCTTTTCCGGATTTCTCACCAGAAGGTGGGGCTCATGCCCCAAGGCGGCCATGGCGACGGTCGCGTGCGCGCCGACGAACCCCGAGGCACCGGTCACCAGGACGCGCATGCCAGCCAAGCTAGCGCTCAGTTGGGTTACCTATCAAGCAGGGTCCGGGAACGGCGGTGAGAGCTTGCGGGCCGCGCCTCACCGCCGAGACCGCCGGTCGCGCCCGCGGGGGCCGCCAGGTGCGGCCGTCGTCGAAGGACGCCTCCACCTGCAGCGTCCGCAACGCCTCGCCGTCCCGGCGATGGTGATCGTGGTGTCCGATCCGGCCCTGGCCCTGTTGTGGGCGTCCAGACCTTCGGGCGTGTACTTCACCGACGGCAGGTCGAGAGCCCGGGTGCCGGTGGTGCGCCCGGAGGCGAACGTCCACACCGAGTCGATCGCCGTCGTCAGCGACGAGTGTGCGACGTCCCTGCGGGCGGACACGCCGAGCGTGTACGTGGCGGCCGCCCCGGCCAGCTCGGTCTTGAAGCCGCACCGGCGGTCGAGCCGGCAGTTCTCGAGCCGGGCCTCGTGCAGGACGTCACCCGTCCGGGTGAGGGTGGGCGCAGCAGGGCCGGTGACCGCCGCGTTCCACAGCTCGGCGTGGTGTCCGCGGCGCAGGGCGCGCCCCTGCTCGTCCGACAGCTGGTAAACACCGGAGGCGTCGCTGAACCACCCATGCCACAGCAGCTCACGATGAGGGGTGACGTAGTTGATCAACGTCCCGGGAGCCTGTACCGCGGTGGGGCCGTTGAACATGATCCTGCCGCCGTCCCGGAAGGCCGCGCTGCGTTCGAAGGCGGCCGGGACGGAGCTCGCGGTCTGGGCCCGGAAGGTCGCGGTGACCCTCGCCAGGTCCGCGGTTCTCGCCCGTACGCCTGGATCGGACGGGATGCCGCCGGTCCGATAGTCGGCCAGGTCGTACCGGATCGACAATCCTGACCTGCGCCTGCGCGGTTTCGGCCGCTCCGGCGGCAGACGGCGGCAGACGGCGGCGCGGTCACCATGCCCGCGGCCATCACCGCCCCCAGAACCGCCGCTCGTGTGAACCTCACTCGGTCTCCTCGCGCTGATGATCGATCTTCGGCGGTAATCGCCGCGAGGGACCGCGCCAGTTCCCTGGAGTCAGCCGGGCGCGCGCCATATTCTTACGGGCCACCCAAGCACCACGTTCCGGCAACCGAATCGAACGTGAGTACGATAGTCTCATGTACGTCCCGCCAGAGTGGCCCGCCGAGGTCCGCCCGCCGAGCGTCCCCGACTGGGAGACGTCCGCCGTGGCCTGGCTGCTCGACGCCGTGCCGCCCGACTACCGAGCCTACGAGGTGCTCAGGCGGCACCCGATCGCGCTGGCCAGGATGGCGAGCCACCATGTCAACGCCGAGGTCGAGGCGGCCCGCGCCGGCTACCGTGGCGCCGCCGTCGACCTCAAGGGTCACCTGCCGCCGCACGCCATCGAGGCGGTCCTCGACGCCTACCGCGAGGAGGGTCCGCGACTGGTCCGCCTGTCGCGCTCGATCGAGGTGGTCGAACGCGCCCTGCGCGGCGGCCTCTTCACCGCCACCATGCGCCGCCCCTGACGTGCGTGACGCTCGCACGTCACCGACGGCACCGTACGGCCAGGCCGCCGAGGACCTCAGCGCGTACGGCGGGCGATGAAGGCGATCACCCCGATGGCGGCCACGGCGGCGGCCAGCCAGACGAGCACGTCACGCAGGCTCAGCCCGGCTCGCTCCTCGGCGACGACGGGGCGGGCCGACTCCTTGGCGGCCTCGGGCCGCGCCGAGGGCGTGCTGGAGGGGCGGGGGCTGGGCGCGAGGGCCCGCTCGGGGACGGGCACCCGGTAGACCGGGCTCGACTTCCCCTCAGACCCGGTGAGCAGCGACCTGCCGTCGGCCGTGTAGGCGATCGACTCGGCCTGCGCCAGCTCCGGCATCGACACCTTGGCGATCGACTCGCCGGAGGGCTTGTAGAGGGTGGCGGAGAAGTAGGTGCGGACGACGTACGACGAGCCGTCGGGCGCGTAGGCGGCGTCGGTGGCCATGAGTGGCGCGGCGGCGACCCGGCGCAGGATGTTGGTCCGGTCGGTGCGCAGCCGCTTGGGCGCCGCGTAGACCGACCCCGCGAACTCCTTGGATACCACGTAGAGCCGCCCGGTCCTGGGGTGGACCATGAGGCCCTCGGCATTACGGGCGCCGTCCTCGTAGCGGAAGCGGTAGCGCACGGCCGGGAGCGTGGCGTCGCGCAGGCTCTGCGGCTCCGTCACCTTGTAGACGGAGATGTCGGGCCAGGCGCCGTCGAGGTTGTCGCCGATGTCGGCGAACCAGAGCACGCCCCGTCCGGTCGAGGGGTCCTTGGTCGCGGCCATCGCCTCCCAGTCGCGCGCCTCGGCCCCTCGCAGGTGGAACGTCGCCTTCGTACGCCCGTCGGGACCGACCGCGTAGAAGACCGGCGCGTCGGAGCTGTCGTTGTGCGTGTAGTAGACGCCGTCGTGCGTGGGCGACACGGCCAGGCCGCTGGATTCGGTGATCCGGGAGTCCCGGAAGGTGAACAGCTTCTCCCCCGCGTCGTCGGCGAAGGCCGGGCCCGCCGTCACGGCACAGGTCACGGCGGTCATGGCGGTCACGGCGAGCGCTCTGATCAGGACATCCCCCACGCCGCCATCATGCCGCAACCGGAACCCGCCCGATCCGGGCGCTGTGGCGGTGGAAGCCCGCGCCCTGGAGCACGACGAGGTTCACGCGGGAACAGGGGCACCGCCGCACGCAGGAGGCCGGGGATCATCACGACGAGCCTGTGGCCTGGAGTGGACTCCAGGTGCCTAGGGTGGAGTGCATGGATTACGTGAACCTCGGACGCAGTGGGCTCCAGGTCAGTCCACTCTGCCTCGGCACGATGAACTTCGGCCCCCAGACCAGCGAGGAAGACTCCTTCGCGATCATGGACCGGGCTCACGAGCTGGGCATCAACTTCTTCGACAGCGCCAACGTGTACGGCTGGAAAAAGGGCGAGGGCATCACCGAGCGGATCCTCGGCAACTGGTTCGCCCAGGGCGGCGGGCGCCGGGAGAAGACGGTCATCGCGACCAAGCTCTACGGCCCGATGGGCGACTGGCCCAACGACGACAAGCTGTCGGCGCTGAACATCCGCCGCGCCTGCGACGCCTCGCTCCAGCGCATGCAGACCGACTACATCGACATCTACCAGGCACACCACATCGACCGGAACACCCCGTTCGACGAGTTCTGGGAGGCCATGGAGATCCTGCGCCAGCAGGGCAAGATCCTCTACGTCGGCTCGTCCAACTTCGCCGGCTGGCATCTGGCCAAGGCCCAGGAGACCGCCGCCAGACGCAACACGTTCGGCCTGGTCAGCGAGCAGTCGCACTACAACCTGCTGACCAGGGCGGTCGAGCTGGAGGTGCTGCCGGCCTGCGAGGACTACGGCCTCGGCGTCATCCCGTGGAGCCCGCTGGCCGGCGGCCTGCTCGGCGGCGTGCTCCGCAAGATCGACAAGGGCCGGTCGGCGACCGACCAGATGGTCGCGCAGTTGGAGAAGCACCGCGCCAAGATCGAGCAGTACGAGCAGTTCTGCGACGACCTCGGCGAGGACCCCGCGCACGTGGGCCTGGCCTGGCTGCTGACGCGGCCCGCGGTGACCGCCCCGATCATCGGGCCGCGCACGCTGGAGCAGCTTGAGGGCACCATGCGGACCCTGGAGATCACGCTGGACGACAAGGCGCTGGCCCGGCTGGACGAGATCTTCCCGGGCCACCGGACGGCGCCGGAGGACTACGCCTGGTAACTCGGATGATCACGGCCGGGTGGCTCAGGCCAGCACGGCGCCGACGACCACGATCAGCAGGAGGAGGCCGAGCACGAGGGGCAGCAGCCAGCGGCGAGGACGGTCCACGCTGTGGAGCCTAGCCCTGTCGCGCCGGTGCCAGCGCCCATTCGCCCAGTGACTCGTACCTCACCCGCGGTCCCGGGTGGCTGCGCACGAGCCGGACACCTTCCGCCCGCCATGGCGAGCCGCTGAATCCCGACAGCGCCTCGACCAGCGGGCGGAGGTCCGTCTCGGCCTTGGACCGGGCCAGCGTCAGGTGCGGATGAAAGCGTTTCTCGTCGGTCTGCGCGGCGCCGGCCCGGCGGCCCGCGGCCCTGACCGAGTCGGCCAGCCGCCCCATCGGGTCGCCGGACAGCCCGGCCCAGAACACCCTGGCCCGGCGGGCGGACGAGAACGCCCCGAACCCGGTGAAGGCCAGGTCCAGGGCGTCGTAACGATGTACGGCCCGCGCCAGGCGGACCTGGAGGCCGGGGAGCACGTGTTCGGGCACCTCGCCGAAGAACGCCAGCGTGATGTGCCAGGTGTCACGGTCGGGCCAGCGCAGCCCTTCCACCTGCCCGACATAGGGGGCGATCGCCCGTTCGAGCTCGTCGAGCACGCCGGCCGGTGGCACCACGGCCGCGAAGAGCCTCATGCTCACTGATTGTGCAACAAGGTCAGGCCGCCGCCGGCGTCAGCCTCGCCCTGCGGGCGGTGATCACCCGGGTGAGCAGGATGGCCAGGCCGGTGCCGACCACCACGAGCACTCCGGAGAGCATGACGCCGGCCCTGGGGCCGCCCAGCTCGGACAGCCAGCCGACCAGCGGGGCGCCGATCGGCGCGCCACCGGTGAAGACCAGCATGAAGATGCCCATGACCCGGCCGCGCATCTCGGGCGCGGTGGCGAGCTGGACACTGGCGTTGGCGGAGGTGTTGAAGGTGATGAGCGCGATGCCGGTGGGGATCAGCAGCAGCAGGTAGATCGGGTAGAAGGGGGCGAGCCCGGTGGCGATCTGGAACAACCCGAACCCGATCGCGCCCGCGACCAGCATCCGGCGCGACGGCCGGGCCCGGCGCGCGGCGAGCAGCGCGCCGCCCAGGGCGCCGATCGCGAACATGCTCGACGCCATCCCGAACGACGACGCCCCCGCCTTGAAGACCTCGCGGGCCATCAGGGCGATGGACATCGAGAACGCCTGGGCGAACATCGACACGAAGGCGACCAGCAGGATCGGCATGAGCAGCTCTTCGCGCTGGAGCACGTACCTGAGCCCCTCGCGGAGCTGACCCTTTGCCCTCGGCACCGGCGGTGCGAGGTGCAGCTCGGACTTCCGCATGAAGACCAGGCTGGAGATCACCGCGGCGAACGTCAGGGCGTTGACCAGGAAGATCGGCCCTGTGCCGCCGAGCACGTAGATCAGCACGCCGGCGATCGCCGGGCCGACCACGCGGGCCAGGTTGAAGATCGAGCTGTTGAGCGCGATCGCGTTGCTCAGATCCTTGCGGCCGACCATCTCGACCACGAACGCCTGCCGCGTGGGCACCTCGACGCAGGAGATGAGCCCGAGCGCGAACGCCATGACGTACACGTGCCAGACCTGGGCGGCGCCGGTCATCGTGAGCACGCCTATGGTCAGCGCGAGCCCGGCCATCATCGACTGCGCCGTGATGAGGATGGGCCGCTTCGGGTAGCGGTCGGCGAGCACGCCGCCGAACATGCCGAACAGCAGCATCGGGAGGAACTGCAGGGCGGTGGCCGTGCCGAGCGCCGCGGCGCTGCCGTGGGTGAGCTCCAGCACCAGCCAGTCCTGGGCGGTGCGCTGGAGCCAGGTGCCGACGTTGGAGACGGCGCCTCCGGCGGCGAACATGCGGTAGTTGCGAATCTTGAGCGACCGGAACATCCCGGTCTCGGGTTCTTCGGGCTCTAGATCCTGCTGAGCTTCTCCAGAATCGGCGCCGCCTGCCTGAGGATGGCCCGCTCCTGAGGTGTCAGCTCCTTGAGCTGCCGGGTCAGCCACGCCTCCTTGCGGCGGCGTTCCTCCTTCAGCAGCCTCTGGGCCTCTTCGGTCACGGTCACGGTCACCTGGCGCCGGTCGGTCGGGTGCGGTGAACGGGAGAGCAGCCCACGTGCCTCGAGCGCGGCGACCACCCGCGTCATCGAGGGTGGCTGCACCTTTTCGAGCTCGGCCAATTCGCCGGGGGTTATCCCGGAATGCCGTTCGACGGCGGCCAGTGTCGCGAACTGCGTGGGAGTCAGCGAGTGCACCGCCGCCTGCCGCCTGAGCCGCCGGTTGAGCCGCGCCATCGAGACGCGTAGAGCTGATGCCAGACCCGCGTCGCTGCGGAGATCCGTTTGGGACTGGTTCTTGGTTAGCATGAGTCATTACCTTTGCTAACTATACGGGAGGCCGGGATATTTCCCCAACTCATTATCGCCCCCGGGGTTCCCGCACCATGGCCGGGCGGGCTCGCCGTCCGCCCGGCAGAGCCAGGTCAGAGCCTGGGCAGCGCCTTGGGCGAGGATGTCAGCCCATCCTCGCCAGGCTGTCCCGCAACCGCTTCAGGTCTCGCTTCCGCGCCTCGTACGTCGCCCCGACCGCCACGAGGAGCAGCCCGCCCACGGCGATCGGCACCCAACGCGGCACCGTGAGCAGCATCTCCGACACGTACGGAGCGAGTTCCCGCACCACGACCCCGGCGAGCGCGACACCACCGATCACCGTGGGCGCCTGGAGCCGGGATCGGGCTCCGGCGAGCAGGACCGCCAGCGCCAGCACCCCGAGGGCGAGCGACCGCCGCCATTCCGTGTCCGCGTAGACCGCCACCAGGCTCGGCAGCATCGTGAAGGAGAGCCCCGCGCCGTAGGCGGCCCATGACGAGATGTGCGCGGTCCGCCGCCGCCACCAGCCGAATCCCAGCAGGACCAGCGAACACGGCACGGTGTACGCCTCCACGACGGTGACCTCGCCGGCCCACAGCCGTAACCACGAGGCCAGCAGCAACAGGGCGGTGCCCGTATACCTGAGCCACTCCAGGTTCGCCCCGTCCCGACCGGCCCGGCCCGGCCACAGTGACCTGCCCAGCAGGAGCACTCCGGCCACCGCGCAGCCCACGCTCGCCGCCACCCTGACCGGCGCGCCCACCGCCAGCCCCACCGCCGTCGCCTCCAGGCCGAGCAACAGCACGGCGGCGCCCAGCCCCCACACCCGCAGGGCCGTCACCCTGGCCGCCAGGGCCAGGGCGGCGGCCGGCACCGCCAGGATCGGCAGCGCGACCAGCGTCGCCGGCCTGCCGCCGAACGCGTACGCCACCGCCTCCACCGAGGCCACGCCGGCGACGACCGCGCAGGCCACCGCCCACCAGGGCCTTTTGCCCAGCAGGGCGGCCACGGCCAGGGCGGTGGCCAGCAGCACCTGCACCGCCACCGCGGCCGGGTGAACCATCGCGAAGGCCGCGGGGGCGACCGCGACCGCGAGCGCCCCGGACACGAGCGCGCCGACCACCGCCGTCCGCGCCCGCCACCCATCCCTCGCGCCGCCCGGCAGCGCGGCCTGCCGCGCGGCGACGCGGCGCGAGGACAGGCGCGCGGCCGCGAGCAGGAGGCCGGCCGCCAGCGCGCCGAGCACCACCACGTCCGCCGGAGAGGTGACCTCTCCCAGCCACGGCTCGCCCGCCCACGTGCCGGTCCAGAGGGTGTCCAGCCAGGCCAGCGGCGTCACCAGGGTGACCACGAGCCGAGGCAGCAGCGTCAGCGCGGTCAGCAGCGCCACCGTCCCGCCGGTGGCCAGGGCGGCCGACCGCACCTTGCGCCAGGGCAGCCAGGTGGCGGCGAGCGCCACCGCGAGCGCCGGGATCAGGTAGGCCAGACGGATCCAGTCCGGACTCGACGCCGACTGCCCCGGCGCGGCCAGGACGGCGATCAGCGCGAGCGTGGTCCCGACGGTGACCAGCGAGGCCCAGGTCTCCCCATCCCGCTTGCCCGCTCCGGCCAGGCTCCGCGCCACCCACGCACCGAGCAGGACCAGCGCGATCAGCGGTGCCGACCTGCCCAGCGCCTGCCCGGGGGAATCGGCACTGAGCGCGTACGGCACGCCGCCCAGCAGCGCGAGGGTCGCGACCGCGCTCCCGCAGAGAGCGGCCGTCGTCCGCACCCCCGTCCGGCCCCGCCGGACCAGGGGGACGTCCAGCGCCGCCGTGGCCACCAGCGCGGCCACCAGCCAGGTCGCCGAGGCGTCCCCGACCAGCAGCGGCAGAACCGGCTGCGCGAACACCACGGCCACCGGGGCGGGGCCGCGAAGCGGCACCACCCGGGCATAGGTCATCAGGAGCAGCGCGATGACCCCGCACACTCCCGCCGCGTAGTCCAGCGGTTCGACGGCGTCGACCCCGAGGAGCCCCACCCGCCTGGCCGCGTACCCGTCCAGCAGCAGCAGCGCGACGGCGAACCCGGCCACGGTCTCGGCCGTCGCGGTGAGCCCGCGCCGGACCAGCACGACCGGGGCCAGCATCGCCAGCGCGGTGAACCCCGCCAGCACGGCCGCCCGCCCGCCGATGCCCAGCAGACCCCAGCTCACCACGGTGAACACCACCGCCGCCACCGTCAGCAGCAGCCCGCCGAGAATGAGCAGCAGATTCTGTACGGCTCCCGCCGAGACCTCCCGAGGCCGGGCGACCGGGCCCGGTGCCGAGATCCCCGGCAGCGGAGCATGCGGGCCCGGCGCCGGGACCGCCCACGGCGGGGCATCCGGGCCCGCACTCCCGCCTCCGCCCTGACCACCCGGGGCTCCCGGGTAGGGGTCTGTCTCCCCCGTGCGTCCGGCGCGCAGGCTGCCCAGCAGTTCCTCCCTGCGGGTCAGCAGCCGCGTCTCCTGGAGACGTATCCCGGCGAGCGCCTCATCCACGCGCCACAACTCGTGCGCGACGGGTCCCCACAGCGGGAGCGCGCACTCAGCGCACCTGGGCGGCGACGCGGGCGCGGGAGGCCGGTCTCCGGCCAGGGCGGCACCGCAGCCAGGACACTTCACATCTCCACGCATAGGAGAACAATGCCGCCCTTCAGCCCACCTCGTGTACGCACCGAGGAGATCTTCACTCGCACCGGTAGCCGCCCCCCATCGAAAGGGGCGGCTCCCAGCAGGTCAGAGCCCGAGCAGCGCCTTGATCGGGCCGAGCGCGAAGTACAGCACGAAGAGGATGAAGACCACCCACATCAGCGGGTGGATCTCCCGCACCTTGCCCCGGACCAGCTTGATCAGCACGAAGCTGACGAAGCCGGCGCCGACACCGTTGGAGATCGAGTAGGTGAACGGCATGACGACGATGGTGAGGAAGGCCGGGATGGCCAGCTCGTAGTCGGTGAAGTCGATGTCGCGGATCGCGGTCATCATCAGGAAGCCCACCACGACCAGCGCGGGCGCGGCGGCCTCGTACGGCACGATCGTCACCAGCGGCGCGAAGAAGATCGCCACCAGGAAGAGCAGCCCGGTGACCACGCTGGCCAGGCCGGTCCGCGCGCCCTCGCCCACGCCGGCGGCCGACTCGATGTAGGTCGTGTTCGACGACACCGAGCCCGCACCGCCCGCCGCGGCGCCGAGCGAGTCGACGAGCAGGATCTGCTTGGTGCGCGGCAGCATCCCGTCCTCGCCGACCAGCCCGGCCTGCTTGCCGACGCCGACCATGGTGCCCATGGTGTCGAAGAAGTCGGTGATGAGCAGCGTGAACACGAGCAGGACGGCCAGCAGCACCGTCACGCGGCTGAACGCGCCGAACGGGTCGAACTCCGTGAAGAGCGTCAGCGGGTTGTGGAAGCCGAGGATCTGCGTCGGCATCGTGGGCACGTTCAGCTGCCAGCCGCCCGGGTTCTCGGCGGTGGCCCGGCCTGCCTTGGCCCCCAGTTCCACGAGCACGGCCAGCACGGTCGTGCCGACGATGCCGATCAGAATCGCGCCCTTCACCTTGCGGGCGACCAGCGCCGCGGTCACGAGCAGCCCGACCACGAAGACGAAGATCGGCCAGGAGGTCAGGTTGCCCCCGATGCCCATCTCCAGCGGCGGCCCGGCCGGCACGCGGCGGACGAACCCGGCGTCCACGAAGCCGATCAGCGCGATGAACAGGCCGATGCCGACGCTGATGGCGGTCTTCAGCTGGCCCGGGATGGCGTTGAACACGGCCACCCGGAAGCCGGTCAGCACCAGGAGGCCGATGATGATGCCTTCGAGGAAGACCAGTCCCATGGCCTCCTCCCAGCTCATCAGGGTGGCGACGTTGAAGGTGACGAAGGCGTTCAGCCCCAGTCCGGCCGCCAGGGCGAACGGCACCCGGCCCACGACGCCCATGAGGATGGTCAGGATGCCCGCCACGAAAGCCGTGCCCGCCGCCACCAGCGCCACGTTGCCCTGCGTGCCGTCGCCGATGACCTGGCCCTCGATGTCCTTGCCGTTGGCGATGATGATCGGGTTCAGCACGACGATGTACGCCATGGTGAAGAACGTGGCCAGTCCGCCACGTACCTCACGGGACATGGTCGAGCCCCGTGCGGAGATTGCGAAGAATTGGTCGATTTTAGACTTAATGTCACTCACGCGCGAAGAGTGACAGAAGTGGCCCACCTGGGCAAAGGGCAGGTGATCGGATCGAAACCGGATTGGAAGCTAGGCTGGATCCCGTGAAGCGCGAGTGGCATCCCGATCCCGAGCCCATCGAGACCAACGACAGCAAGGCCGTCCTCGTGGGCATCGCGCTCTGGGTGGTGGCACTGGCGGTGCTGCTGGTCTTCCGCCCGGCTCCGCAGGACACCTGGTGGATCTGGACCTGCGTCGCGGGAGTCGGCCTGGGCCTGCTCGGCCTCGGGTACGTCCGCAGGCGGGCCTCTCGCGGCTGACACGCTCGCTCTCGCGGTTGACATACGTCATCTCCGGCCGATCCCCGAAGTCATCGCCAAGAGCTGTTACAGGCCACTACCTGGGCCGGAACACCCAGACCATCCTTATGACATGAACAAGACATTAGTCACGTCCCTCGTGTGCTTGACGGCGCTCGCCGGATGCGGCCTCACCGAGGGGCCCGCCGCGAAGGAGGCCGTCAAGGACACCGGCACGGTCGCCTGGAGCACGTGCACCGGCCTGAGCGGCCCCGACGGCAAGCCGGCCCGGCCCGACGACTCCGTCCAGTGCGGCACGATCAAGGTGCCGCTCGACCACGCGAAGCCCGGCGGCGACCAGATCGACCTCGCGCTGATCCGCGTCAAGGCCCGCGGCGACCGCTCCGGCTCCCTCGTGTTCAACTTCGGCGGCCCCGGCGGCTCCGGCGTCGACATCCTGGCCCAGGCCGCCCAGGCGTTCGGCAGCCTCGGCACCCGCTACGACCTGGTCAGCTTCGACCCGCGCGGCGTCGACCGCAGCGCCGGGGTCACCTGCGGCGGCCAGATGGCCGAGATCCTCGCCGCGCCCAGCGCCGCCGAGAGCGACAGGCTGGCCAAGGAGCTCCCCACCGCCTGCCAGAAGGACTCGGGCAAGGTGCTGCCCCACGTCGGCACCGTGAACGCCGCCCGCGACCTCGACCTGATCCGCGCCGCCCTCGGCGAACAGAAGCTCAACTACTTCGGCCTCTCGTACGGCACGCACCTCGGCGCCGTCTACGCCACGAAGTTCCCGAAGAACGTCGGCCGCTTCGTCCTCGACAGCGCCTACGACCCGGCGGTGACCTTCGAGGAGCGGGCCGCGATCCAGGCCACCGGGTTCGACCAGGCCTTCGAGGCGTTCGCCGAGGACTGCGTGGCCCAGGGCTGCGACCTCGGCACGAGCCCGGCGGCCGTCGAGCGGACCGTGGAGGGGCTGCTCGACGGGCTGAAGACGAAGCCGCTCCAGGTCGGCGACCGCAGCCTCACCTACGGCCTGGCCCAGCTCGCCGTCATCACCCCGTTGTACGCCAAGGCCACCTGGCCGATGCTGGAGCAGGCCGCCGCGGCGGCCCTCAAGGGCGACGGCGCCACGCTGCTGGCGCTGGCCGACTCCTACACCGGCCGCAGGCCCGACGGCACCTACTCGACCGCGATGAGCAGCCTGCAGGCGATCAACTGCGCGGACACCACCGAGCGCCCGACCGCCGCCGAGACGGCCAGGATCAACGACCGGATCGAGCAGATCTTCCCGATCCTGGCCGTCGAAGGGACCGCCGCGCCCTGCGAGGACTGGCCGGCACCCGGTGACGACGAGGCCAAAAAGATCGACGCCACCGGCTCCGCGCCGATCGTGGTGATCGGCGGCAAGGGCGACCCGGCCACCCCCTACCGCTGGGCCACCACACTCAACGCGCAGCTCAAGACGGGCATCCTGGTCACCTACGAGGGCGAGGGCCATGGCGCCTATCTGAGCGGCAGCACCTGCGTCACCCGCCTGGTCGACGCCTATCTGCTCACCGGGAAGACGCCCGACCAGGGAGCCACCTGCCCGGCGGGCTGAGCGGCCGGCCGGTCAGAGCCACCCGCCCGGCGGGCTGAACGGCGGGCCGGTCAGGACAGGTCGGCCTCGGCCAGCAGGAGCGGCACGGCGGTCGGGTCGCGCAGCAGCGCGGCGACCGCCAGCCGGTCGTTCCACTGGCCGGTCGCCCACGCCAGGCCGCGGGCCAGCCCCTCGACACCGGTGCAGTGCACCGACCCCTCGAAGAACCGCCACGTGCAGGCGACGCCGTCGACCAGCAGCTTGTCGTGCTCGACGTAGGTCTCGGGGGCCGTCGGGAGCAGGGAGCGCACCTCGGGCGGCACCTGCCGGACCTCGCCCTCGGAGGTGACCTCGCCGGGAGCGAGCTCACCGGCCAGCGGCAGGTCGAGCAGCTCCGACAGCGACTCGGCCAGGTCGTAGGGGGCGAGCACCAGCGCGTGGTCGGCGACCAGCTGGAGCAGGTCGGGGGCCTCCACCACCACGGCGTCGTCGGCGGCGGCCACCACGATCTCGCCCCGCAGCACCGACCGCACCCGCGACGGCGGCGCCACCCGCGAGGGAGCGACAGCCGCCAGCGCGATCCACAGCGCGCGCAGCTGGGCCCGGTCGACCTCGATCGACTCGTCGGCCATCAGGTCGAGCAGCTCCTCGGGGCCACCGTGCGAGTCGAGCAGCTCGGCGAGTGTGGTGCGGACACCCAGCATCGCCAGCGCGCCCTCGTCGAGCCCGGCCGGGGCGTCGCCGTAGAGGCCCTGCAGCAGCGGGTCGGCGCCGGGCAGCCGCAGCTCGCGCGGCCGGCGCCCGCCCAGCACGGGGTGACCGGCCAGCCACCACGCCGTGTAGGACGGCACCTCGACGCCCTCGACCCGCAGCGGATGGAGCGCGGCCCGCAGCGGCGGCCGGGTCAGCAGCGTCAGCGCGGCCTGCCAGTCGGCGACCAGCTCCAGATCGCGCACCGCCGCGAACTCCGGCACCACGGGCGGCACGTCCAGCTCGGGCAGCAGGTCGAGCACATGGTCGAGCCACTCGTCCTCGCCGTCGAGGTCATGGTCGCAGTCGTCGTGGTCGAGCAGCACGTCGGAGTCGTGCACCACGGCGAACCCGTCGAGCACGCCGGCGGCGGCCAGCACCCGGGATCCGTAGGTCTCCTCCAGCTCGGGCGCGGCCACGCCGAGGTGCGTGTCAGGCTCCAGCAGCCCGGCCAGCGCGCCCTCGGCCAGCATCAGCTCGCCCGCGGGATAGAGCTCGCCGTCGGCTCCGCGCAGCGCCAGCCCGCCCAGCCAGGGCGCCTCGCCGGGCGCCAGCCCCGCGGCCTCGACCAGCGAGAGCACGGCCCCCGCCACGGGCTCGGGGTCGGAGCTGTCGAGCGACTCCGCCACGGCCGCCTTGGTGATCGGGTCCTCGAGAACGGTGCGCGGCGTGGCCTCGGCGGCACCGAGCCTGAGCAGCACCGGGTGGGCCGCCTCGGGATGCACGATGCGCAACCCCAGCGGCGTCAGGTCGAGCCCGGCCCCCGACGAGCCCGTGCCGGCGAGGTCGAGGATCAGCGTGCCGCGCGGGCCGCGCACCACGCGGCCGTCGGCCAGCGGCACCGGCAGCGCGCCGAGCGACTCGGGGTCGTCGGCGGGCAACACGTCGTAGAGGGAGCGCCACCAGCCCGGCTCCCTGCCCTCGACCGCCTCGCCGGACAGCAGGTCGACCACCTCGGCCAGCTCGACCCGGCGTACGCCGAGCGACCCCATCGCGGGGTGCCGGGCGGGCCAGCCCGCGGGCAGCAGCCCCGGGACGAACGCGGCGATGACCGCCAGCAGCTCACCCGAACCGGCGACCACCGCGGCCTCCCGGCCGGCCACGACCCAGCCGTCCGCGTGCGGCTCCCTGGCCGGATGCTCGACCCGCCACTCGGCGTCGGGCTCGTAGACCTCGGCGTCGGCGAACGACGGCGTCTGCACGGCCGGCGCGGGGGCCGACAGGGCGGGCAGCAGCGGGACCTCGGGCAGCCGCCGCAGGATGGCGCGGCGGATCCGGGCGTCGAGCTCGCCCTTGCCCATGAGCGAGGGCACCAGGTCGAGCAGCCGGGGCGTGCGCGGCAGCTCCTGGAGCAGCCTGACGTAGGCGTCGGCGGCCCGCTCGACCAGGAAGTCGGTCAGCGGCCCCTTGGCCACGTGGCGCCGGTCGGTGGCCAGCGGGAACGACGCGATGAGCAGCGCCGGCAGGTCGAGCGGCTCGTCGCTGGGGGTCGGCGCGTGCACCACGGGCGGCACGGTCGCGGGCAGCGGCCCAGGCTCCGCCGGCTCCCCCGAGGCCGGCTCCCCCGAGGCCGGCTCCCCCGAGGCCGGCTCCCCTGGGGTCGACTCCCCCGAGGCCGGCTTCCCTGGGGCGCCGGCCAGCGGCACCGCCCAGCGCAGCGACCAGAACGGACGGGCCCGCTCCTCGGTGGGCCGGTCGGCGAACAGGGCGGCCACCTGGTCGGGTGTGAACGCGCCCGACTCCGACACCACGTGCCAGCCGTCGGCGACCACCGTGCGGACCGAGCCGTCGAGGTCGATCTCGATGCTCGCCAACGCCGGCAGGCCCAGCAGCAGGGCCGGGCTCGCCTCCTCCAGCAGCCGCCGGACCGCCGCGACCGCCGCCTCGTCACGCAGCGGCAGGCGGACCAGCGTGTCGAACCCCTCGGGCACCTCCAGCGGGTCGGCCGCGAAGGGAAGGCGGAGCAGGGGCACGTGGCCCGAACGGGAGGTCAGCTCGGCGGCCAGCGACGGCACCGAGGACACCAGCGCGGCCGTCTCGTCGCGGGACCAGCGGACCGCTCCGGAGTCACGGGAGCAGATGAACGGCTCATCACAGACCGACACGACCGCGGCGAAGCCGACACCGAACCGGCCGGCGGCCCCCGCGTCGTCACGCTTGCCGGAGACGCGGAGCGTCGACAGGCCCTCCACCCCGGTCGCGTCGAGCGGCGCGCCGGTGTTGGCGGCCGTCAGCACGCCGTCACGCAACGTCAGCCGGAGCACCCCGGGGTTGCCCGCCTGCAGAGCCGCGTCGGCGGCGTTCTGCGCGAGCTCCACGATCAGCCGGTCGCGGTAGCCGCCGAGCGCGAAGTCCTCCTCGGCGTTGGCGTCCTCGCGGAAACGGGCGGGCGAGGCCGTCCAGGCGGCGAGCACGGCGGCCCGCATCCGGTCGGTGCCAAAGGTGTCGGTCATCGATCACGATCCTGATAGAGGGTAGGGGGCCACCGTAGGCTAGCGGCCCGCACCGACACTCCCTGACGAAACGGGATCAGGAGTGGCCGAGCTCCTCGGTGGCCGTCTCGTCGACCGAGCCGGCCTCCACCTCCATCAGGTCGAAGCCCAGGTCGTCGAGGATCGGCGTGGCCTGCTCGACGGCCGGCGGCATGACCGCGGCCTCCGAGTGGGCGCCACAGCCGTGGTCGGCGGCCACCACCTTGCCGTCGTCGGGGGCGTACTCATTGGTGCAGACCCCGAACGACAGCCGGAGCTCGCCGGCCAGCAGCCAGTAGAAGCCGCAGGTGGAGCACTGCGCGGGAGCGGCGTGTGCGATCGGAGTGTGCGGCCCGTGCTCGCCGGAGTGCCAGCGCCTGGCAGCCCGCTCCCTGCCGATGGCCGAGAGCACACGTGCCCGGCCCAGGCCGTACTCGAAAACCATCTGGTGCTCTACGTCGTCGTCGGTCTCGGTGTAGCCGGGCACGAGACGGTCGTCGTCCTCGGAGGTCGGCAGCAGGTCGCCCACGCCGAGGTCGCCGGGGCGCAGCCGCTCGCTCCACGGCAGCCATTCGGGGGCCAGCAGCGCCCCGGGGCCGGGCAGCAACACGCCCTCGCTGACCGTGACCTTCTTGGCGCGCGAGGCGCGGGTCACGGTCACCGCCCACCGCCAGCCGCGGTAGGCGCGGTCGAGGCAGGCGAAGTAGTGGGTGACGATGCGGTCGCCCTCGGCCTCGTAGCCGAGATGCTCACCCGGCTCACCCGGCCGCGCCAACTCCTCGGCCGCGGCACGCGCCAGGTCGACCGCGGCGACACAGGCCTGGTCGGGGACGGAGACACGTGTCCTGGTCCGGCTCATCGGGCCGCCTCCGCCGAAAGGTGCTGTTCGCTCACACTTTCATTCTCACCCATGCCCGGACCCGCCGACACCCACAGTGCCCATCCGGCGCCGAGTCCGATCTCCGATCGGGTAAGACTTGTATGCGTGGAGGGTGGGTGGGACAAGACGCGCGACATCTCGCGACGCCTCGGCCGCGGCGTCGCCGATGCCGGTCGCGCGACCGTCCGCGCCGGCCGGGCCACCGTCGGCGGCGGCGTGCGCGCAGGTCAGGCCACCGCCAGGGGCGCCCGCAATGTCGGCAGGGCCGCCCGCCGGCTGACCCACGCCAACGGCGCCGACCGCACCGGCCTCGGCCGGCTGATCGAGCTCACCGCCGGCCACAGCGCGGGCGACGCGCTGGTCACGGTCGCGCTCGCGAGCACCGTCTTCTTCGGGTTGCCCGTGGGCGAGGCCCGCGGCCCCGTCGCGCTCTACCTGGTCATCACGATGCTGCCGTTCGCGCTGCTGGCGCCGTTCGTGGGGCCGATCCTCGACCGGTTCCGGTCCGGCCGCCGCTACGTCATGGCCGGCACGCTGTTCGGCCGGGGCCTGCTCTGCTTCGCGATGGCCGCCGCCGTGGGGCCGGGCGACCTGGTGACGCTGTTCGCCGGGGCGCTGGGCGTGCTGGTGCTGTCCAAGGCGTACAACGTGTCACGCGCGGCGATCATGCCGAGTGTCCTGCCCGCCGACATCACGCTGGTCTCCGCCAACGCGCGGGTCGCGCTGTTCTCGCTCGTCTCGGCCGGGGTGCTGGTGCCCGTGGGGGCGGGCCTGGCCGCCTGGCTGGGCAGCGCCACGCTGTTGCGCATCGCGATGGTCGTGTTCCTCCTGGTCGGGGTCTTCGCCGTACGCCTGCCGCGGCACGTCGACTCGCCCGACCTGGAGGAGGAGGCCGAGGAGGGCCGGCCGCCGCGCTGGCGCACCCTGCTCAACGTGGGCCCCACGGTCGCCGAGGCGGTCTGGGCCAACGTGGCGATCCGGCTGTTCTCCGGTTTTCTGCTGTTCTTCCTGTTGTTCCTGGTGCAGGACAAGGGGGTGCCGTGGCTGGCTCCGCCCGACCCGTTCTTCGACGTGCCCAGGACGATCGCGCTGCTCGCGGCGGCCGCCGGGCTGGGCGGCCTGGTCGGCGCGGTGGTCGCCAACTGGACGCGCAACCACTCGCCGCAGCTGATCGTGCTGCTCACGCTGACCTTCACCGGTCTGACGACGATCGCGACCGCCGTGTTCTTCGGCCTGTGGACGGCGGTGCTGATCTCGGTCGTCACCGCGTTCGCCCAGGAGCTGGGCAAGCTGGCGCTCGACGCGATCGTGCAGCGCGAGATCGGCGAGGAGGTGCGCTCGTCCACCTTCGGCGTGGTCGAGGCGCTGCTGCAGCTGGCCTGGGTGTTCGGCGGGCTGGTCGGGCTGGTGCTGTCGCTCGCCCAGAACAGCGTGGCCGGGCTGGTCACGCTGGCCGTGGCGCTGACCGCGGCGCTCGCCTGGCTGATCGTCCGCCGGCGTCAGCGCATCCGCGCGGCCAACCGGCGCCACCACGCCGACCTGTCCGGCAGGCACGCCGGCCTGCCGGACAACCGCGGTGACACCATGGACCCCACCAAGCCGCTGACCAACCCCAACGCCTAGGCGTCGAGGTCGTCGGCGACGGCCCGCAGCACCTGCGCGATCTTCTTGGCGTGGACGGGGTCGGGCTGCTTGCCCCGCTGGTAGGACGTCGAGACCCCGTCGAGGAGCTTGATCAGGTCCTCGACGATGACGACCATCTCGTCCGGCTTCTTGCGCTTGCCCTTGGGCTTCGCCTTGGCCAGCGTCGGCGGCTGCTCGAGGATCCTGACCGAGAGGGCCTGCTGGCCGCGCCGGCCCTCCGCCACGCCGAACTCGACCTTCTGGCCAGGCTTGAGTGGCCCGGCACCGGCAGGCAGCGCGGAGGAATGCACGAAAACCTCACCGCCGTCGTCACGGGTGAGGAAGCCGAACCCCTTGTCGGCGTCGTACCACTTGACCTTGCCACTCGGCACAGGAGGGACCTCGTTCAAACAGTCGAAAAGGATGAATGGATGTAGGTTATGCCCCGCAGCGCTCCAGGGCGACCGGGTAATTGACGGACAATTACCCGACTTCGTGCGGAGACCGCCAGCCCGCGAACCAACTGGCGAATTGGGTCAGGTCGGTCAGTGCCACATCCGTTCCGTGAGCACGTAGTTCCTCCACCGTGTACGGGCCGGTCGCGACCGTGACGCTGACCGCGCCCCCGGCCCGCGCCGCCTCGATGTCCGCGACATGGTCACCAACATAGGCGGCGGCGCCGAAGCGCGCGAGTGCCGAGCCTTTCGCGGCTCCGAAGACCGAACCGACGACCTCGTCGACCTCGAAACCGAGCGTCATGACCGTGCTGGTCGCGTCTCTGAGGTTCTTGCCGGTCACGACGATGACCTTGCCGCCCCCGGCGCGTACGAACTCGATGGCTTCGCGCGCTCCCGCCATGGCGGTGTGCGCCGGCACGGCCACCTCCGGATAGATCTCCCTGAACAGGGTGGCCGCGGCCGGGATCGCCTCGGCCGGCAGCCAGTTGGCCAACTCGTGTTCCAGCGGCGGCCCGAGCCTGGTGATGATCGCCTTGCTGTCGATGGGCACGCCCAGCCGGGCCGCGACCTCGTCGTAGACCGCGGCGATGCCCGATCGCGTGTCCGCCAATGTCATGTCCAGATCGAAACCCACCGAAGTCATCACAGATCGCAGGATGCCAAACCTCCGGGAGTCACGCGTAACGGCGCTTGTTGTGGGACCGTTCGGAATGGGCAGAAAGGAATTACTTATCGGGAGCCGCGCCGGTCTGGTCGCCCGTCGGCACGGTCGCGGCAGGGGCGAACCAGCGCACCGTGCCACGACGACTACGCTCCTAACGGAGGTGTCACGCAGGACATGACCAGATCGTCAGGCGCAGGAGCTCGGTCCGAGAGGGCTCGCAACGTGCCGACCAGGACCGGCACGACCATGACCACCCGCGAGCGCATCATCGACGAGGCGCTGCGGCTGTTCGCCGAGCGAGGCTACTCCGCGACGTCCGTGGCCGAGATCGAGGCCGCGGCCGGGCTCTCTCCCGGCGCGGGCGGGCTCTACCGGCACTTCAAGTCGAAGTACGAGGTGCTCGCCGCGGTGATCAACGAGCACGCCGCGCGCACCCGCATCCAGGTGGCCGAGAGCCTGGCCGAGCTGGGCGACATGGAGACCTCCACCGACCTGGAGGCGCGGCTTTCGCGCGTGTGCCGCGCCGGGCTGGCCAAGGTGCGCGAGGAGTCCGAGCTGACCAGGGTGTTCTTCCGCGACCTGAGCCAGTTCCCCGAGCTGGTCACGATCGTGCGCGAGGGGCTGCTGCAGCCCATGTTCGACGCCATCACCACCTGGTTCCGCGCCCAGCCCGAATATCGCGACGCCGAGATCGACTGGAACGGCATCTCCGCCGTGCTGGGCGGCTCGGTCGTGCACTACCGGCTCTTCCAGGAGACCGTCGGCGAGTCTCCCGGCCGCACCGAGAAGGACCAGTTCGTCGACGCGTGGGTACGGCTGGCGGTCGGCCTGCTGCCCAGCCCGGCTCCGGTCGGCTGACGCCGGGCAGGCGGTAGGCCGGCCCGGGCACGCCGAGCCCGATCAGCCGATCGCGCACCGCCCAGCCCCAGCTCAACAGGACGAGCACGACCGGTCCGCTCGCTCGATCGCGTGAGCCATGCTGCCTCGATCGGGAGGGACATACCATGGCAACGATGGAGTTCACGGAGTGGATCAGGGGGCGCACCGACGAGCAGCTGCGGGCGCTCGTCTCCGCGCGTCCTGAGCTGATCACCCCGGTGCCCGCCCACCTTGAGGGCCTCGCCTCACGGGCGGGCAGTCCTTCTGCGATCGCCAGGGTGCTCGACCGGCTCGACCGCTTCACGCTGGCCGTCGTCGAGACGCTGGCCGTACGAACCGAGCCCATGACCAGGTCCGGGCTGGCCGGCCTGCTCGGCCGCGCGCTCACCGGCGCAGAGCCGGAGCCCGCTCTGTCGGTCGCGCTCGACCGGCTGCGTGACCTGGCGCTCGTGTACGGCCCCGACGACGGGCTGGACCTGGCCCCCGGTGTCCGCAAGGCGCTCGACGACCCCGCCGGGCTCGGGCCGCCCGCCGCCGAGGTGTTCCGGCACCACCCGCCCGAGCAGCTCGACGAGATGGCCGACGAGATCGCGCCCGGCACTCCGGGCACCGGCAGGGAACGCCTGGCCGCGGCCCTGGCCGAGCCTGGCCGGCTGATCGCCGAGGTGTCCGACGAGGCCCGGGCGGCGCTCGACCAGCTCGCCTGGGGGCCGCCGACGGGCCGGGTGCCCAACGCCCGGCGCGAGGTGCGTCTCGGCTCCGCCCGTTCGCCGATCGAGCAGTTGCTGGCCCGCGGGCTGCTGGCGGCCACGGGTGAGGAGAGCGTGGCGCTGCCCCGCGAGGTCGGCCTGCACCTGCGTCAGGGCCGGGTGCACCGCGACCTGCTGCCCGTGCCTCCCGCGCTGGAGGGCGCCACACGCGATCCCAGGCTGGCCGATGCGACGGCGGCGGGGCAGGCGTTCGCGTTCGTCCGGGCGGTCGAGGAGCTGTGCGAGCGGTGGAGCGTCGAGCCGCCGGGCGTGCTGCGCACCGGCGGGCTGGGCGTGCGCGACATGAAGCGCACCGCGACCGAGCTCGACCTGCCCGACTGGGCGGCGGCGCTGGTCGTGGAGGTGGCCCACGCGGCCGGGCTGGTCGCCGCGGGCGGCGGCGTCGACGGCGAATGGCTGCCGACCAACGGCTACGACCTGTGGCGGGTCAGGGCGACGGCCGACCGGTGGGTGGCGCTGGCGCGCGCCTGGCTGCACATGGACCGCGTCCCCGGGCTGGTCGGCGAGCGTGACGAGCGCGACCGCCCGCTCAACGCCCTGCACACCGATCTGCGCAGGTCCTCGATGCCCGCGGTGCGCGCGGCGACGCTGGGCGTGCTCGCCTCGGCCCCCGGCCTCGCACCGACCCGCGACTCCGTGCTCGACCGGTTGGCCTGGGAGCGGCCACGCCGCCGCGGCCCGCTGCGCGAGCAGCTCACCGAGTTCGCGCTGCGCGAGGCCGAGCAGCTCGGCTTCACCGGGCTCGGCGTGCTGTCCGGTCACGCGCGGGCGCTGCTCGCCGGCGACGACGCCGCCGCCGCGCTCGCGCCGCTGCTGCCCGAGCCCGTCGACCACGTGCTGCTCCAGGCCGACCTCACCGCCGTCGCGCCGGGCCCGCTGACCAGCGGGCTCAACCGCTGGATGACGCTGGCCGCCGACGTCGAGTCCAAGGGCACCGCGACCGTCTACCGGTTCAGCGACGGTTCCATCCGGCGCGCCCTCGACGCCGGGCAGGGCGGCGACGAGCTGCTCTCCATGCTGGAGCGCCACTCCGCCACTCCGGTGCCGCAGGCGCTGTCCTACCTGGTCACCGACGTGGCCCGGCGGCACGGCCGGATCCGGGTCGGCACCGCCAGCGCCTACGTACGCTGCGACGACCCGGCCCTGCTCGACCAGATCACCGCCGACCGCCGCTCGGCCGCGCTGCGGCTGCGCCGGCTGGCCCCGACCGTCATCGCCTCCCGCACCCCCAGGGCCACGCTGGTCGACTCGCTGCGCGCGATGGGCTACGCGCCGGTGGCCGAGTCGATCGACGGCGACGTGATCATCTCCCAGCTCGACAGCAGGCGCGTCGAGGCGCTGCCCGCCGCCCGGGTGGTCTCCTCCGCCAACGGCCTCGACCCCGAGGTGGCGACCGCGGCCGTGCGGGCGCTGCGGGCCGGCGACGCCGCCCACCTGGCCCGGCGCGAGCCGGTCGAGGCTCCAGGCGGCAGCGTCCCGCGAGGCCCGGCGACGGCCACGATCTCGGCTCTGCAGGACGCGATCAGGCAGGGCGTGCGGGTGTGGATCGGCTACCTCGACTCCCAGGGCAACGCCACCTCCCGCATCCTGGAGCCGGCCAGGATGGAGGGCGGCTACCTGACGGCCTACGACGAGACGAGGGCCGCCGTGCACCGCTTCGCCCTGCATCGCATCACCGGGGTCGCCGGCCTGTCTTGACGTCCCGCGGTGATCAGGCAAGGTTTGGATCAGGTACGGGCGCGGAGAGGCCGCCCGGGTCGGGCCGGCGGAGGAGACGTCGTGAGCGAGCTGACGCTGGGCCGGTTGGCCGAGGAGTCCTGGAGCAGGTTCGACGACTTCGACTCGGTGTTCTACGACGGGGTCTGGCATCGCAGCCACGCCTTGGCCGAGCGGGCGCGCCGGGTGTGCGGCGGGATCGTCGAGGCGGGGATCCGGCCGGGCGACCGGGTCGTGGTGATGATGGCCAACTCTCCCGAGGTGCCGCTGATCTACCAGGCGCTCTGGGCGGCCGGCGCGGTGGTGACGCCGGTGGTGTTCCTCGTGGGGGCCGAGGAGCTGCGTCACATCCTGACCGACAGCGGCGCCGCGGCGATCGTGACCTCGCCGGAGCTGGTGCCCACGGTCGAGGCGGCCCTGGCCGGCGGTCCCGGCGTCCCGGTCTTCGTCGACACGGGCGAGCTGGAGCGGGCCGCCGAGCACGGGCCCGTGCCGCGTGACCCCGCCGACCTGGCCGCGCTGATGTACACCGGCGGCACCACCGGCAAGGCCAAGGGCGTCATGCTCAGCCATCACGGGCTGTGGCAGGTGGCCAAGGACTCCTACGCGATGTCCCACCAGGAGGGCATGGACCGCGCGATCGTGCCGGTGCCGCTCTCGCACGCGTACGGGCTGATCGTCACGATCGCCGGGATGCACGCGACCGTGCCGCAGCAGGCGGTGCTGATGCGCTGGTTCGATCCCCAGGTGTTCCTCACGCTGGCCGCCGAGCAGCGCGTGCGCTACGGCACGGTGGTGCCCGCCATGCTGCAGATGCTGCTGGCCGAGCCCCTGGAGCGGCATCCGCTGCCCGACCTGGCCTTCCTGACCTGCGGGGCGGCGCCGCTCGGCCGCGAGGTGCTGGAGGAGTTCGAGCGCCGGATGCCGGGCGTGCAGATCCTCGAGGGCTACGGCATGACCGAGACCAGCGCCGTCACCACCTTCAACCCGCCGGGCCGGCGCCGGGTGGGCAGCGTCGGGCTGCCGCTGCCCGGCTACAAGGTGACGATCCGCGACTCCTCCGGCGACGAGGCCGAGCCCGGCGACCCGGGCGAGATCTGCGTCGCGGGCGACTCGCTGATGCTCGGCTACTGGGGCGAGCACGCCGCCGACCCGGAGGGCACCACGATGACCGGCGGCGAGCTGCGCACCGGCGACATCGGCTGCCTGGACGACGACGGCTACCTCTACGTCGTCGACCGGAAGAAGGACCTGATCATCCGGGGCGGGTTCAACGTGTTCCCGCGTGACGTCGAGGACGCGCTCAACACCCATCCCGACGTGCTGATGTCGGGCGTCGTCGGCCGTCCCGACCCGCGCGTCGGCGAGGAGGTCGTGGCGTTCGTGCAGCTCAGGCCGGATGTCACCGTAGCCGCCGAGGAGCTGATCGAGTGGGCCCGCGACCGGGTGGGCCGGGTGAAGTATCCCCGCGAGATCACGTTCGTCGACTCGATCCCGGTCACCAGCGTGCTCAAGCTCGACCGCAAGGCCCTGCGGTCGCGGCTGGGCTGATCGACTCCGGCCAAGGAGCGATCTCGACCGAACGCGTGCTTATTCCGTGATAAATGTTGACCGTCAGGAGGTGAACACGTGAACCAGGATCCGCCCGGTGACTATCCGTACCAGCCCTACGGGGCGCCGTACGGACAGCAGCCACCTCCCTACTACGGTCAGGACTACGGCTACGGGCCGCCGCCGCGACCCCACTCCGAGGGGCCGAGGGCCCAGGCGATCGTCGCGCTCGTGCTCAACCTTCTCGCCATCGTCTCCTGCTGCAACATCCTCGCCATTCCCGGCGCCGTGCTCTCGGGGATGGCGCTCGGCCGCACCACCACCGAGCCCGAGGCGGCCCGTGGGATGCTCGTGTGGAGCTGGGTCCTGTTCGCCACGGGTTTCGTGCTGACGATCGCCACGTTCCTCTTCCTCGGTTTCAACGGCTATTTCGACGAAGAGCCCAGCTGATTGCCTGTTCGGGGACTGTTCTTGCCCTCGGATGTGTTGGATAGGCGTCAACCGTTTGAAGGGATGTCAGTGAACGACGGCCCGCTCATCGTCCAGTCGGACAAGACGCTGCTCCTCGAAGTCGACCACGAGAAGGCCGACGAGTGCCGCAAGGCGATCGCGCCGTTCGCCGAGTTGGAGCGCGCGCCCGAGCACGTCCACACCTACCGTGTCACTCCGCTCGCGCTGTGGAACGCGCGAGCCGCCGGCCACGACGCCGAGCAGGTCGTCGACGCGCTGATCAGCTTCAGCCGCTACCCGGTGCCCCACGCGCTGCTCGTGGACGTGGCCGAGACCATGGCCAGGTACGGCCGGCTCAAGCTGGAGAAGGACCCCGTCAACGGCCTGGTCCTGACCTCCACCGACCGGGCCGTGCTCGAAGAGGTGCTGCGGTCCAAGAAGATCCAGCCGATGCTGGGCGAGCGCCTGACCGCCGACTCGGTCATCGTGCACCCGAGCGACCGGGGCAACGTCAAGCAGGCGCTGCTCAAGCTGGGCTGGCCGGCCGAGGACCTGGCCGGCTACGTCGACGGCGAGCACCACCCGATCGAGCTGGCCGAGAACGGCTGGAACCTGCGGCCCTACCAGCAGGAGGCGGCCGACGCGTTCTGGCACGGCGGCTCCGGCGTGGTCGTGCTCCCCTGCGGCGCCGGCAAGACGATCGTCGGAGCGGCGGCCATGGCCCATGCCAGGGCCACCACGCTGATCCTGGTGACCAACACGGTGAGCGCCCACCAGTGGAAGCAGGAGCTGATCAAGCGCACCTCGCTCACCGAGGACGAGATCGGCGAATACTCGGGCACGAAGAAGGAGATCCGCCCGGTCACCATCGCCACCTACCAGGTGATGACGACCAGGCGTAAGGGCGTCTACAGCCACCTGGAGCTGTTCGACGCGCGCGACTGGGGCCTGATCGTCTACGACGAGGTGCACCTGCTGCCCGCGCCGATCTTCCGGATGACCGCCGATCTGCAGGCCCGCCGCCGGGTGGGCCTGACCGCGACGCTGGTGCGCGAGGACGGCCGCGAGGGCGACGTGTTCTCGCTGATCGGTCCCAAGCGCTACGACGCGCCCTGGAAGGAGATGGAGAACCAGGGCTGGATCGCGCCCGCCGACTGCGTGGAGGTCCGCGTCACCCTCAGCGACGAGGAACGGCTGGCCTACGCGATGGCCGAGTCCGAGGAGCGCTACCGGTTCTGCGCCACCACGCCGTCCAAGACCCACGTCACCGAGGCGCTGGTCCGCCGTCACCTGGGCGAGCAGGTGCTGGTCATCGGCCAGTACATCGACCAGCTCGACGAGCTGGGCGAGCACCTCAACGCGCCGGTCATCAAGGGCGAGACCAGGGTCAAGGAGCGGGAGCGCCTCTACCAGGCCTTCCGCGACAAGGAGATCCAGGTGCTGGTCGTCTCCAAGGTGGCCAACTTCTCCATCGACCTGCCGGAGGCCGCGGTGGCCATCCAGGTGTCGGGCACGTTCGGGTCACGCCAGGAGGAGGCGCAGCGGCTCGGGCGGGTGCTGCGGCCCAAGGCCGACGGCGGCGGGGCGCGCTTCTACACGGTGGTGAGCAGGGACACGGTCGACCAGGAGTTCGCGGCGCACCGGCAGAGGTTTCTGGCGGAGCAGGGTTACGCCTATCAGATCATCGACGCCGACGACGTGCTCGGCGGGGTGTGAGGCCCGGCCGCTCATCCTCGGAGCGGCCAGGCACCGGCATTCGTGTCACGTCCACGAGACTCCGCGGGCCGTCGACAATCGAACCACCCCCCTCACCTGCGTACTGTTGCCGCCGCAATCAACCGCCCAGCGACATACCCTCATGATCCGACAAATCCACCTGATATGCCCGAATGTTTCGGTTTTATCGGCCAGTTCTCAGGTTCGCGCAATGGCGAGCAGACCGCCGACGAAGAGCACTCCTTCGGCCGCGATCCAGGCGGCCAGGCCGGCGCCCATGAACCAGGTGAACACGCGTGGATCCTGCCTGGCCCGCGGGGCCAGCCAGGCACCGGCCGTACAACAGGCGGCCAGCACGGCGAACAGCCCCGACACCGCCGAGACCGAGCCGAGCCGCCGCGCGCAACCCGCCGCCGGCTCGCCCCCCGCGCAGAACGCCTCCAACCCCCAGCCCGCGAACACCGACAGCCCCCAGAGTGACGCGAGCAGAAGACTCGCGATGGTGGGAATGATCGGCGAGAAGCCCAGGTGGACGCGTCCCACGCCCTGCCTGTACCCCGGCTAAATGCTGTGGAAGCCTGCCCGGCCGACGACTAAAATGGCCTGCTCGCTACCTCTACCACCTCCGTCCACTCTCACCTGGGAGGCCCTTCCGCATGCCCGCACACCAGTTGGCACCCGACATACCCTCCGACCTACCCTCCGTCGTGCTCGCCGCCGAACAGGCGCACCTGGCCGACTCCAGGGCCGCGCTGCGGGCGATGCGCGCGCACGCCCAGTCGCTGTCGGCCGACGCGGCGGGCGACTGGGTCTCGCAGCAGATCCTCCAGTCGCTGCTCGACCAGCGGGTGGCCGCCCTGGCCGACCACCCCGACACGCCGCTGTTCTTCGGCCGCCTCGACCGCTCCGCCGACGACGACCTGCCGGGCACCATCTACGTCGGCCGCCGCCACGTGCACGACGGCGCCAGCCGTCCGCTGGTCATCGACTGGCGCGCCCCGGTGTCCCGCGCCTTCTACCAGGCCAGCCCCGCCCAGCCGATGGACGTCGTACGTCGGCGCCGGTTCGGCTACCACGGCGGCCGGCTGACCGCGTACGAGGACGAGCCGCTGGCCGAGGGCGGCGAGATCGGCCCGTCCCGGATCCTCACCGAGGAGATCGAACGCCCGCGCACCGGCCCGATGCGCGACATCGTGGCCACGATCCAGCCCGACCAGGACGAGATCGTCCGCTCCGGCCTGGCGCAGACCGTGTGCGTGCAGGGCGCGCCCGGCACCGGCAAGACCGCGGTCGGGCTGCACCGGGCCGCCTACCTCCTCTTCACCCACCGCGAGCGGCTGGCCAGGTCGGGCGTGATGATCGTCGGCCCCAACCGCGCCTTCCTGTCCTACATCTCCTCCGTGCTCCCCGCACTGGGCGAGGTCAAGGTCGACCAGACGACGGTCCCGGGCCTGCTCGGCGAGCACGCCGCGCCGGAGGACCCCTCGGTGTCGGCGATCAAGGGCGACGCGCGGATGGCCGCGGTCCTCGACCGCGCGCTCTGGCTGCACATCGTCAAGCCCGAAGAGGGCCTGGTGTTCAGCAAGGGCGCCTACCGCCACCGCGTCGCCGACCACGAGGTGCGCGAGATCGTCGCCTCGCTGCGCGGCACCACCCGCTACGGCCCCGGCCGGGCGGCCCTGGCCCAGCGGCTGGCCCACCAGGTGCTGGTCCGCATGGAGCAGCGCGGCGAGTCGCCCGACGACCGGGTGCAGGACGCCGTGGCCAGGTCCAGGCCGGTCAAGCAGCTCGTCGACGCGGTCTGGCCCAAGCTGGCGCCCGAGCAGGTGCTCCACCGCCTGCTGTCCGACCCTGAGTTCCTGGCCAAGGCCGCGCGGAACGACCTGACGCCCGACGAGCAGCGGTCACTGCTCTGGCCGAAGCCGCCCCGGGGATGGCGGTCCGCGAAGTGGTCGGCGGCCGACGCCGCGCTGCTCGACGAGCTCGGCGACCTGATCGAACGCACCCCGTCGCTCGGCCACCTGATCGTGGACGAGGCCCAGGACCTGTCGGAGATGCAGCTGCGCGCGCTCGGCCGCCGCTGCCGCAACGGCTCGGCGACCGTCCTCGGCGACCTCGCGCAGGGCACCACGCCCTGGTCGACCAGCTCCTGGGAGACCGTGCTCAAGCACCTCGGCCAGCCGGAGGGCGAGGTCACCGAGCTGACGCTCGGCTTCCGCGTGCCGCGCGAGGTGCTCGACTTCGCCGCCCGCCTGCTCCCCTCGATCGCCCCGGGCCTGGCCCCGCCGCGTTCGCTGCGCCCCGGCGCGGGCTCCCTCACCGTACGGCCGGCCGTCGACGTGGTCACGGCGGCCCGCGAGGCGCTCGACCGCGAGGGCTCCATCGGCGTCATCGTGCCCGACGCCATGACCGGCCGGGTGTCCGAGGCGCTGACCGGCCTCCCCCACGCCGTCCTCGGGCCCGACTCGACCGAGGAGCACCGGCTGCTCGTCATCCCGGCCACGCTGGCCAAGGGCCTGGAGTACGACCACGTGATCGTGGTGGAGCCGGCCGACATCGTCGAGGCGGAGCCGCGCGGCCTGGCCCGGCTCTACGTGGTGCTCACCCGAGCGGTCACCTCGCTCACCGTCCTGCACGACCGGCCGCTGCCGGCCCACCTGGCCTCCTGACCGGGCTGAGGTGCGAGTCCACCTGGCCTCCTGGCGAGGCCGGGAGCCGGTCTTAGGATGACGAAGAGGATCTCACCCAAGGAGGATGCCGTGCCCGCACCGCTTCCGTACGAATACCTGCCGTCGGTTCCCGCCCTCGTGGTCGAGAGCGACGACATCACCGACGGGGAGAGGCTGGGCGATCTCCACGTCTTCAACGACTGGGGCATGACCGGCCAGAACCTGTCGCCCGCCCTGCGCTGGTCGGGCGCCCCCGAGGGCACCCGGGGCTACGCCGTCACCTGTTTCGACCCCGACGCGCCCACCGGCAGCGGGTTCTGGCACTGGGTGTTGTTCGACGTGCCGGCCTCGGTGACCGGGCTGCCCACCGGGGCGGGCACCGGGCCTGAGTTCAAGGGCCTGCCCGAGGGCGCCCAGCACGCCCGCAATGACTACAACCGCAAGGAGTACGGCGGTGCCGCGCCCCCGCCCGGCACCCCTCACCGCTACGTCTTCGCCGTCCACGCCCTGGGCGTCGACAAGCTGGGCGTCGACAGCGACACGAGCCCGGCGGTCGTCGGCTTCAACATCACCGCCAACACCCTCGCCCGCGGCCTCATCGTCCCCCACTTCGGGGTGTGATGTAGGCAGGGGTGCCCGTCAGGGCCATCCAGACGGCCGGCAAGGCGCCGTTGCGGCGGGGCGGCAGGATGCGGGTCAGCGGGCGTCTCCCTGGAGGCCCTCAGCCACGTGCGGCGGGTGGGCCCTCCTTGGCGGTGCCGTAAAGGAGGGAGAAACACAAGGGCGGCCGGACCAATGTGGTCGGGCCGCCCTGGTGATGGACGAGCTGGCTCAGAAGTCCATGTCGCCGCCGCCGGGCATGGCGGGAGCGGCAGGGTTCTTCTCGGGCTTCTCGGCGATGACGGCCTCGGTGGTGAGGAAGAGCGCCGCGATGGAG
>NZ_BMNH01000036.1 GCF_014646355.1 Nonomuraea cavernae | reverse complement strand
CCGCTCGAAGTCCTCGATGAATGGTTCGATAATCGCGCGGTTGCGTGATAGAGTCGACTCTATAGTTCATTTGGGACGTGTCCGGAAAACGCCGGGCTCCTCACCGTGGCCCGCTCCATCTACGTGCTGCAGGCCGGGTACGGCAAGGACGCCTCCGACCACCTCGCCGCCGGCGGCACCATCGGCAACTTCATCGAGGTGTGGGCGCCCAAGCCCTACACGCTCCAGGGAATCGGCGGGTGAGCGCCGGCAGCGGGCCGAGCTGGACCCCGGACATCACCAAATCGGGCGGCAAGCCACCAACCGCCCTGGGCCAGGAAGAAGCCTGGGACGAGGTCGTCCCTCTTGGCTCACGTCTCGTACCGCCCGCGTTCCCGCTCGGCTGCCTGCCCACATGGCTGACAGACATCGTCAAAGCGGTGGCCGAAGAGACCCAGACCGCCCCCGACATCGCCGCGGCCTTCGCCCTGGGCGGGCTGTCCACCGCGGCCGGCGGCAAAGCTGTGGTCCAGGTTAGGGGTGGGTGGCACGAGCCGCTCAACCTCTTCCTCGTCTGCGCGGCCCCACCCGCCACCCGCAAGTCGGCAGTCTTCCGGACCATGACCGCACCGCTCTACCAAGCTGAGGAGCAACTCGTCCTCGCCGGCCGAGCCACGGCGCGGCAGGCCGCGCTGCTCCGGTTGCAACTGGAGGAGGCCGACAAGCAGGCCAGAACCAAGGCGGTACGCAGCGGCTCAGCCAGCGACCTGGCCGAGGCCGAGTCCACCGCTCTGGCTCTCGAAGAGGCGGTCGTCCCGCCCGAGGTCCAGCTGATCGCCAAGAACGTCACGCCGGAGGAGTGCTCCACGATCATGTCGGAGCAGGGCGGCCGGCTGGCCATCCTGTCCGCCGAAGGCGACCTGTTCGATATCGTGTGCGGCCGCTACAGCAACGGGGTGCCCGCGCTAACCCCGTTCCTCGAAGCTCACGCCGGTGACGTGCTCAAGGTCAACCGTCGCGGACGGTCGGAGTACGTGCGATCTCCCGCACTCACCATCGCCGTGTGCATCCAGCCCACCGTGCTCGCCTTCATCGCCCAAAAGCCCCGCCTGCGCGGCCAGGGCCTGCTGGCCCGCTTCCTGTACACGCTTCCGCAGGACACGGTCGGCTACCGCAAGAGCGAACCAAACCTCGTGCCCGACGAGGTCCGGCACACCTACGAGCAGAACATGAGGCACCTGGTCATCAGTCTCGCCGAGTGGGACCGGCCGCAGATCCTCACGCTGTCCACGGCCGCCACCAAGCTCGTCGCCGAGTTCCAGGACGAGATCGAGCCCAAGCTCCGAGCGGGCGTCGGCGAGCTTGACAGCCTGCGCGATTGGGCGGGAAAGCTCGTCGGCGCCGCCGCCCGCATCGCGGGCCTGCTGCATCTGGCGGAGCATTTCCACGACGGCTTCCGCAAGCCCGTCGTCGAAGAGACCGTGCGGCGGGCCATTGACATCGCCCGCTATTACATCGCCCACGCCGCTGCCTGCTTCGGCGCGATGGTGGAAGGCCGGCACACCGAACTCGCCCGGGACGCCGTGGCATGGATGACCAAGAACGAGAACGTCAGGACGGCCCAGCAATTCAGCCGGCGCGATCTCCACCGGGGGATGCAGGCGAAGTTCAAGGACGCCTCGACCGTAGGCGCGGTGTTGTCACTGCTGGACACGCACGGTTACATCCGTCCGCTTCCGGAGCCCTCCCCCGGTTCGCGAGGCGGACGCAAACCTTCCCCAAAGTACGCCGTCAACCCCCTTCTCTTCCGATAGCCCTGACAGAACCGATGCGGTCGCGATGGCCTGCGGAAACAGCTGGGAAAAAAGGCAAGACAGAACGGTGACGGATCTTCAGAACAGTGACAGAACTCCTTTCAGTCACTCGTCTTTGCCATAACTACGGGCAGGATCCGAGTTCTGTCATCCGCAGAGGAGATTCGTCACGGTTCCGGCGCTGTTGCATCGGACGGCAACGACCCAGATCAGAGCGATCGCCGGACGTTCTGTCATTTTGTCATCAACCCCCAGTTGGATACTGATAGGGACAGGAATGCCGGATGCACATGAACGTCTCGAATAACACCTGAAGCGGACATCGCCTTGGTAGAATCGCTTGCATGGAGGCCAGCGCCTTACGAGTGGAGAATTCGCACACCATCCATCTGGCCGGCACCAGCGTCGACCGCTACGACGTAGCGCTCCCCGCACCGGCCTGTCACACGGCGATCGCAGGTTGGGACCCACGACGACTGCGCGCCTCGACGGCACCGGTGAACTGCCGCCGATGCCTGCGGCTGATCTCACGGCGGCAGGTCTCTGCCCTGTTACAGGACGCAATCTTCTGACAGCCCCTGAGCCATGTCCGTGGCAACGTGACGGCTCGGCGGCTGCTGAGACACGCGACGGCTGCGGCATGGGAGTGCTCGCCCACCGGCCATTCAGCATCCAGGCGGGTGATGCTCGGCCCAGGCCGGATGGGTTCATCCCTCCGTCTCGGGGACGTCGTTGACGGAGATCACGATTGCGTTGTACGGCGTACGACAGGCGGACGCGTAACCAACCCATGGAGCGCGTCTTGACCACCGCCCCCCTTTACCCTGGACCTCCCGCAACAATCTCGTCAGCATCTACGAGTCGGCGGGGGGATCTGGGCCGGGCCATTCCGCTGTACGAGGCGACGCTGGCCGACTGCGAGCGGGTGCTGGGCGTCGATCACCCCACTACGCAAACGGTGCGGCCAATCTGGCGGCGCCGGGATAGCACTCATCCTTGCGGGGTGGCGAGCTTTGTCCCCGTGAGTTCGTGGGCGGTCCCGCTTTGGCGGAGTTGCCGCAGGTCGGGGATGTGGTTGTACAGCGTCCCCGGCGAGACGCCGAGCAGCTTGGCGACCGAGGTGATCGAGTTCTCCGGGTTGGGCAGCATGTCCCGGGCCGCGCGCAGCAGTTCGGGGGTGATGACGGTGGGGCGGCCGCCGGTGCGGCCTCGGGCCTTGGCGGCGGCCAGGCCGTCGCGGGTGCCGGCGACGATGAACTCGCGGATGAATTCGGCCAGGGCGGCGAAGACGTGGAAGATGAGACGGCCGCCGGGGGTGGTGGTGTCGAGGTTCTCGTGCAGCGAGATGAAGCCGATCTCGCGCCTGCGTAGTTCGCTGACCATGGTGATGAGGTCGGCCAGGGAGCGGCCGTACCGATCGAGCGAGGGCACGACCAGGGTGTCGCCCTCGTTCAGGAACGCGTGGCAGGCCGCCAGCTCGGGTCGCTCGGCGCTCTTGCCGGACTTCTTGTCGGCGAACACGCGTCGGCACCCGGCCGCCTGGAGGGCATCCAGTTGGCGTTCGAGGTTCTGCCCGGCGGTGGAGACGCGGGCGTAGCCGATGCGGATCTCGCTGCGGTGGGTGGGGAAGGCGGCCAGCGGGTCGGCGGGCGGTTGCAGGGCGTCGGTCACGCCCGTCATTCTCTCAACAAACGGTGTTGAGGGGTTGTTGAACCGCCGAGGTTGTTGAACGAGTTTTTGAAGAATCTAAGGGGCTTTGGCGGCCCGGTCCGACTGTCGGTTCCCGGAGTCCTCCGCACTGATTCCCGTAGTCGTCTGCACAGCTCGTGTAGGAAGGTGGCGTAGAGCGTCACGAAGTGAGTGATGTGTAAAAGCATGGGCCCCGTGGCCTGTCTGTGCCTGTTCATACAAGTCGAAACTGTCGGTGCCACTGAGTAACGTGGTGACCTCACAACGGCGCGCTTCGATAGTAGGTTCTTGCCAGATGCTTCTCCTCGACGTCACGGTCCAGTGGTTCCGCAACTTCACCCACCCGCAGACAATGGCGGCCGACTCTGCGGTCACCGCGCTGATCGGGAAGAACGAGTCGGGAAAGACGACGGTCTTGCAGGCGCTGCACCGGCTGAATCCTGCCAACCGCTTCGAAGACTCCGATTTCAAGCTCACCACCGAGTATCCGCGCCGTTCTTTCTCCCGCCACCGTCGGACCAAGGACTTGAATGAGGTAGCACCGATCAGCGCCCGGTTTGCGATCGAGCCCACGGACATGGATGCGGTCACCCAGATCCTGGGGTTCGCGCCTCCGGTCGAGGCGGTCGTCACCATGACCCGGTACTACGACGGCGCCCTGACTCTCGCGGTGGCGTGCTCGCAAGCCGGAGTTCTGTCCACCATCGCCGACGAGGCCGGGATCGAGCAGGAAGACCTAGCGGGATTGCTGCACAGTGAGGACCCCACCTCCGCCGCCAAAGATCTAGCAGCCCAGTTGGCCCAAGACGGGCATGCGGCTCGGGCGGCGGCGATCAAGAAGATCCCCGCCGGTCTCAAAAAGTACACGCCACTGCTGGACGCCGAACTGCCCAACGAACAGCAGGACCAGCTGCTGAAACTGATGCCGCAGTTCTTCTACTTCTCCGCTTACGAGCAACTCCAGGGGGAGTGCGACCTGAACGATCTAGCCGCTCGGGTCGAATCTGGAGAGCGGCGCCAGGGCGACGACACGATGATCGCCCTGCTGCGCTTGGCCGGCGAAGAGCCCAAGGGGTTCCTGGACGAGGACTACACCAGCCGCACGGCCGAACTGCAAGCGGCCAGCTCTGACCTCACCGGCCAGGTGATGTGCTACTGGAAGCAGAACCCCTCACTGTCGGTACGGTTTGACACCGACATGCCAGTTGTGGATCACACGGCGGAGGGATATGAAATCCGGCACCGGTTCCTGAAGATCAATCTGTATGACGCGCGGCATGACGTGGACACCAACTTCTCCACGCGTTCCTCCGGCTTCCAATGGTTCTTCTCCTTCTTGGCCGCCTTCAGTACCTATCAGGGGTCAAACGAGCGGATCGTAGTCCTGCTCGATGAGCCGGGAACCAGTCTGCACGGCGAAGCCCAGGGTGATTTCCTGACCTACATCTTCAAGGAGCTCGGCAGTCACCAGCAGGTGGTGTACACCACGCATTCGCAGCACATGATCGATCCGACGCGGTACGAGACGATGCGCGCCATCCACGACCGGGCGACCCGCGAGGAACCCGATCTGGGAGTTGTGATCACGTCGGTGGATCTGTCGGCCGACCGCACAACGATCCTGCCCGTTGAAGCCGCTCTGGGGTACTCCGTGGCCCAGCACCTGTTCCTGGGCGCCGGCCCCCATCTTGCCGTGGAGGGCAGCAGCGACTTCGTTTTCCTCCTCCAGCTGTCGACCTACCTGCGCGGCCTGGGACGGACTGGGCTGGATCCGCGGCTGTCCATCATCCCTGTCGGCGGTGTCGGCAACATGCCTGCCTACGTTGCTCTGATGGGACGCCGGTTGGACGTACGTGCACTCGTCGATGGCGCGGAGACCAAGGGTGCGGTCAAGAGGGTGCGGGCAGCTGCAGAGGCTGTGGGGATCGAACCACGCAAGATTGTCGCGCTTGGGGAGCTGGACGGCCTCCCGGCGACCGCCGACATTGAGGACCTGTTCACGGTCAAGGACTACCTATGGTTGTACGCCCTGGCTGGCCATCCCCCAATCAGCGAGTCGGACCTGTCTGCGACCAACGAGCCGATCCTGCGGCGAATCACGAGCGTTCGCGGCGACGACTTCGATCACTCGATTCCAGCCCACCGACTAACTGAGAACCTAAGCGAGTTCCTCGCCCAAATTGATGAGGAGACTCTCAGGCGGTTCGAAGAACTCTTCGTCCGCCTAAGCGTCGAGTGAGGGTGCAGCCCCTCTGTGCAGAGGACTACAGGAATCGACACCGGCGGGTCTTCAAAAAACGATCATTATTTGAAGGACCGATCGAGTTCGCATAGGCCGGGCCCCCGGCTTCCCCGTCCGTGGCGGAATCGAGCGCGTCGACAAGGGTGGGACGGGGTCTCGGTGCTGGTGCACTTACGTCCCGTCTGTGGCTTCTAATCCCTCTTATCCGGTACATCACATTCCGTGTCTTGTTGATCGCAAAAGTAGCTCTTGTTGGCTGATCATGTGGAAGTTACGCTTCGTGCGTTTTGATCAGTGCTCCAGAGCCGCACGAGTCAGGATTCCTGCCGGGTGGGGTGGAGCGACGTTCGGCATCCCTCAGGGTGTCCCTCGTTGTGGTTCGGAGCGTGACGGCGTGCGCCGGTTCTTTTCGTCTGCCCTTATCTTTCGATCAGCACTCCTTCTGATCACGTGCCTGCCAGGGCTTCTTTCTCTCGTGGTCGTTCCGGCGTCGGCGTCGGCGCGGATGGGGACGGTCGGGGAGGTGAGCGCCGAACAGGGCGCTGTGGCCACCCCGAAGCAGCAACGGGGGTCGGCAGGCGTCTTGTCCGGTCAAGAAGCTATGTCTGCCGCAGCGGCAGAACTGGAGACAGCGGGCGATGCGCCAGTGCCGGGCGCTCTGCCACGGGACGAGGGTGCGTGGCCGCGCACAGCGTTACAGTCTGAGCCGGAATCGGATGAGGCGGAGTTGCCGGGTGGTGTCCGGCGTGCCGAGCAGGCGGATCAGGCGACGCTGGCCGCGGGCCCGATTATCGATGATGTGTATCCCGACTCGGGTTCGCTGGTGGGTGGCGTGACGCCGTTGCTGATGGTGCGGGCGACGAAGCTGGGCGGTGGGACGTCGGCCAATTTGCGGTTCACCTTCAACCTCTGTGAGAAGCCGGAGGAGAGCGACGGCGTCACCTTTCCGGCGCCGCCGGCGCCGCCGTGCTGGAACTCCGGCGCCAAGCTGGGGCAGACCACCTGGCAGGTACCGGCAGCCACGATGGAGTGGGGCAAGCAGTACGAGTGGTGGGTCCGCGTGGCTGACCCGGACGCCGGTAGTGCCGTTGTCAGCGACAAGCAGGTGATCGCCACGGGGGCACGTCAGCCGTTCAACGGCGCGCATCTGGGCGAGCGGCTCAGCGAGGGGGAGGAATTCTCGCTGGTCAGCGGTAACTACACCACCACCATGATGGACGCGCAGGTGCACGGGCCCGGCCCGGCCCTATCGGTGGTGCGCACCTACAACAGCATGGACACGCGGACCAGCGGGATCTTCGGTGCCGGCTGGTCGAGCTCCTGGGATATGAACGTGGTCGCCGAGCGGTCCGGGTCGACGGTCACCGGGTTGCTGGTCACCTATGCCAGCGGCCGCCGGGTGCGCTTCGCGGCCAGAGGCGATGGCGGCTATCAGCCGCCGCCAGGGATGAAGGACGTGCTGACGGACGTGGACGGCGGCGGGTGGCGCCTGAAGAACACCTCGGCCATGATGTATGTCTTCAACGCGGCGGGCCGGCTTCTCAAGATCGAGGACAACCGGGGGCGAGCACAGACGCTGGCCTACAACGCCGACGGCACGTTCGGCACGGTGACCAATGCCGGCGGGCGGGCGCTGCACTTCACCTGGAACGGCTCGCGGGTGGCCACGGTGTCCACCGACCCGGTCGACGGCACGGCCCGCACCTGGACCTACAGCTACACCGGCGACAACCTGACCTCGGTGTGTAGCCCGGTGGCGGCGCCGAACTGCACCACCTACAGCTATGGGGACGGCTCTCGCTACAAGGGCCTGGTGCTCGATTCGGAACCGGTGGGGTATTGGCGGCTGGGCGATGCGCAGTATGAGCCGGCCGCCAACCTGGGCAGTGAGGGCGGCGTCGGCGTCTACACCAACGTGACGGTCGGCCGGCCGGGCGTGCTGGAGGGCACCGCCGACACCGCGGCGGGCTTCACCAAGTCCACCATGAGCCTGCCCTGGGCCATGCTGGACCGCCGGCGGGGTCAGGTCTCGATCGAGGGCTGGATCAAGACCACGCAGAACGGCATCATCTTCTCGGCCGGTTTCGCTGGTTACCAGTTCGGCGCGCCCTACCCGGTGCTGTATGTCGGAACGGACGGCAAATTACGGGGGCAGCTGGGCAACGTAAGCGGTGCCGGGTACACGCCGATCACCTCGGCTGACCCCGTCAATGACGACCAGTGGCACCACGTGGTGCTCACCGTAGGTGACGCCAAACAGAAGCTCTACCTCGACGGTCAGGTGGTCGGCGAGCTGAACGGGACACTCCTTGACGACGAGTTCGCCCACGCCTATGTGGGCAGCGGCGACCGTGGCAGCTCGTGGTCGGACGTTCCCGGCGGGCAGACCGCATCCGGCGCCTTCGCGTTCAAGGGAAGCATCGACGAGTTCGCGCTCTACGGCAAGCCGCTCACCGACGCCGAGGTGCAATCCCACTGGGCCGCCCGGGCCAAGGCCAGCAACAAGCTGTCACAGATCACGCTGGCATCCGGCCGGATCTGGGCCACGAACACCTACCACCAGGCCACCGACCGGCTTGTGACGCACGCCGACGAGCATGGCGGCACCTGGCAGCTCGGCGAGCCCGACATCGACTGGGTGGAGCGGCTCGACACCATCAGGCTGACCGATCCGCGCGGCGGCACACTGGACTACGCCTTCGACGGGCTACGCAACGCGCGACTGGTGTCCGTCAAGGACCAGCTCTCGGCGGAGACCCGCTTCGAGTACGACACCGGCGGTTTTTCCACCAAGCAGACCGACCCCAACGGCAACGTGTTTCGCCGGTGGAACGACAAGCGCGGCAACCGCATCAAGGGCAAAACATGCCGCCAGGCCAACAACTGCCAGTACGTCTACAGCAGCTACCACCTCAACGAGGACGACGACCTCGACCCCCGCAATGACAAACTGCTGGCCTTCCGTGATGCCCGCTCCCCCGACGAGACCAGCAACATTTATGCCACCACCTGGGAGTACAACACCTACGGTGAGCAGACCAAGCAGACCATCCCGGCAACGCCCGATTTCCCCAACGGCCGCTCGATCGCCCTGGCCTACACCGATGGCAGCGAAGCGGCCATCGGCGGCGGGACCACCCTCGCAGGTCTGGTCGCGTCGCAGACCGACGCGCGGGGAAACACGTGGACCTACCGGTACTCCGCAGCCGGCGACCTGGCCGAACAGATCGACCCGGCGGGCCTGGTAGTCCGGCTGGCCTACGACCCGCTCGGCCGGCTGACCAGCACGAGCCAGGTGTCTCAGGCGCACCCAAACGGAGTGACGACCACATTCACCTACGACGCGCTCGGTCGCCTGCTGGCCCAGACCGAGCCCGGGGTGGAAAACGAGGTCTCCGACGTCACACACACCAAGCGCACTACGCTGGCCTACGACGCGGACGGCAACAAGCTCAGCGAGAAGATCTCCGACCTGACCGGCGGGGATGCCGAGCGGGTCACCGCCTACACCTACGACGGCCTGGGCCGGTTAGCCACGATCACCGGCGCGGAGGGCGGCGTCGTCCAGCAGCAGTGGAACAGCCTTGGCCAGCTGTCCAGGGTGACCGATGCCCGGGGCACGGTCGTGGAGCACGGATACAGCGCGCGCGGCGAGTTGGCGACGCGCACGTTGAAAGGCTGGACCGGCAGCCCGGTGAACCTGCAGGCGCCAGCCGATGTGGTGTTGGAGTCTTTCGCCTACGACCCGGCCGGTCGGCTGGCCGCCCGGGTGGACGCCATGGGCCGCAAGACCTCCTACACCTACTTCACCGACAACCTGCTCGCCGCGAAGATCGCCGACGAGGTCAAGCTGAACGGCTCGGCCACCACCAAGGACGTCGTACTGGAGGACCACACCTATGACGCGGCGGGCAACCAGACCAAGCTCGTGACCGGCGGCGGCACAGCGACCACGCAGTTCGTCTACGACGCGGTCGGCCAGCTCACCTCCCAGACGTTCGACCCCGGCGTGCTGGACCGCAAGACCGCGTACGTCTACGACGCCAACGGCAACGTCATTAGGAGCACGCGCACCGGCGCCGGGGCCACGCGCACGGAGGTCACCGACTACGCCTACAACAAGGTCAACCAAGTCACCCGGACCATGGTGGAGAACGGCGCCGAGGATCTCGTCTCCACCTCCACCTACGACGACCGCGGCCTGGTCACCGCCTCCACCGACCCACGCGGTAACACCAGCGGGGCCGACCCGGCGGACTTCACCACAACCATGCGCTACGACCTGCTCGGCCGCCTGGTGGAAGTGACCGCACCCGAAGTGCAGGTCGACAAGGCCGGCACGGCAAATACCGCACGACCATCGGCCCGATATGGCTACGACACCTTCGGCGCCCAAACCCATGAGACCGACGCCGAAGGCCGCACGGTCACCTCGGTCTTCGACAAGGCCGGGCGGCTGACCAGCAAGAGCGCCCCCAGCTACACCCCGCCCGGCGGCACCGCCGTCACCCCCACCACCTCGCACGCCTACGATCCGGCCGGGCAACTGATCTCCTCCACCGACCCGCGCGGCAACACCAGTACCTTCGAATATGACCAGCTCGGCCGTCAGGTGCGCGTCACCGACCCGGCCCCATCCGGTCAGACGGCCGGTCGTTGGGTGGCCGAGTACGACCTGGTCGGTGAGCAGCTGGCCGGCGTGGACCCGACCGGCGCGCGGGCCGAGGTCACCTTCGACGACCTGGGCCGGAAGATCACCGAAACTGTGGTCGAGCGCAAGCCGAGCGCGACCGCCTACACCACGACGCTGACCTACAACAACGCCGGGTATCTGACCAAGACGGTGGCGCCGGGCAATAAGACCACCAACTACACGGTCAACGCCGCCGGTGAGACCACCGCACTGACCGACCCGGCCACCAACACCACCACGCTGGCCTACGACCTGGCCGGACGCCTCGTCAAGGTCACCGACCCGCTCGGCAACGCCACCAGCGCCGAATACGACCTGGCCGGCCGCAAGACCGCCGTCAAGGACCTGAACGCCTCCAGCACCGTGCTGCGCACCACCAGCACGGGCTACGACCCGGCCGGTAACCCGATCAGCGCGACCTCGCCCGAAGGCCACGTCACCACCCAGGCCTTCGACGCCCTGGGCCGGGTCACCTCGTTGGTCGAGCCGGTCTCCACCGGCCAGTCGATCACCACCGCCTTCGGCTACGACGCCACCGGCGCCCGCACCCGCTTAACCGACGGCCGCGGCAATGCCACCTGGACCGGCTACAACAGCCTCGGCCTGGCCGAGACGGTGACCGAACCAGCCACCACCACCCACCCCGACCCGGCCGACCGCACCTGGACCGCCGTCTACGACCAGGCAGGCAACCCAGTGGCCGAGCTACAGCCGGGCGGGGTGCGCATCGACCGCACCTTCGACCACCTCGGCCGCCTCACCGCCGAAACCGGCGCCGGAGGCACCGCCACCACCGCCGAGCGGACCTTCGGCTACGACCTGGCCGGACGAGCGACAACCATCGGGGATCTGGCCGTCGACTACAACGACCGCAGTCTGCCGCTCAGCATCACGCGCGGCAGCGCGGTGCAGACCAGCTACGCCTACGACGCGCTCGGCAGCCCCACCCAACGCATCGACGCCGCCGGCACGGCCGCGTTCACCTGGGACAACGCCAACCGGCTCGCGACCGCCACGGATCCGGTCACCGGCCGTAAACTGACCTACGGCTACGACGCCGCCAACCGCCTGACCTCCATGAACGCGGCGGTCGGCGCCACGGCCACCGACAGCCAGGCCTTCACCTACGACGCGATGGACCGGCTGGAAACCCACACCCTCAAGCGGAACACCGGCGCGCAGCTGGCGAAGGTCACCTACGGGTGGGACAAGGACGACAACCTCACCACCAAGACCACCGCAGGCACCGCCGGAGCCGGCACCAACACCTACGCCTACGACCACGCCGGCCGCCTCACCTCCTGGACCGCCCCCGGCGGAACGGTCACCGCCTACGAATGGGACGCCTCCGGCAACCGCACCAAGGCCGACGCCAAGACCTACACCTACGATGAACGCAACCGCCTCACCAGCGGCGACGGCAGCACCTACTCCTACACCGCGCGCGGCACCCTGGCCAGCGAGACCAAGAACGGCACCACCACCGCGCTGACCTTCGACGCCTTCGACCGGCTGATCGCCGACGGCGACAGCCTCTACAGCTACGACGCCCTCGACCGCCTCACCTCCCGCATCCGCGGCACCACCCACCAGACCTTCGCCTACTCCGGGCTCGACAATGACCTGGCCACCATCACCGACACCAGCGCCGGCGTCCAAGCCAGATACGGCCGCGACCCGTCCGGTGCCCTGCTCGGCCAGCAGGAAGGCACCAACCCCGCCCTCGCCACCATGACCGACCTGCACGGAGACCTGGTCGCCACCTTCAGCTCCACCGCGCTGGCCACCACCACCGCCTACGACCCCTTCGGAGCCGTCACCGCGCAGACCGGCGCCCCGACCAAGCTGGGCTACCAAGGCGAATACACCGACCCGGACACCGGCAAGGTCAACATGCACGCCCGCTGGTACCAACCCGGCACAGGCAGCTTTGCGTCACGGGACACTTGGACTCTCCGCCCCCGGCCATCGGTTCAAGCCAACCGTTACACCTACGGCAACGCCAACCCGCTCGTCTACCTAGACTTGAACGGCCACGAGCCCTGCCGAAACGTAGATTATTATAACAACGACCCCATGCGTTGGGATGACCCCAACTATAATCCACCCGCCTGCAGCGGCATTCCAGGGAGGGGTGATTCCGGCACAGTCAGCAAGACTGCAAGATCTGAGTCTCGTAGCCCAGCCAAAAACAACAACGGTCCAACCAATAACGGCCCTGCCCAGAAGAAGCAAACTAGTAATCCCAACAACCCGGGAGACAAAAAGAAACGAGAGCCCAAGGAGCCCAGGGACCCCAAGAAGCAGTCCGGGGATCCCGGGAAGCGCAAGAGAGAAGAACCAGTCGAACCTATAACGATTCATATTAGCCAGATTGTCGACCCCTATTCGTACAGCTTTGACCCAGACGATGGAACTGATTCAGGTGTAGCGCCAATCAATAATCCGGACGACAACACGGCCGATGGACCGAACGAAGCGCCAAAAGAAACGCCTGACGATTTCTGGGATAACCCTCTGGATTGGATGGCTGGATTTATCACAGGTCTCAACGATCTCGCTGGAAACACTTGCACTACATCTATGAGTCTTGAAGGTCGGATAATAGAGGACTGCTCGGTCAATCCTTTGTTTTGGAATCCGAATACCGATGCCTTCAACTCTGGACGAGATTTCTGGCATTACGACCCATGCAACTCCGCCGACTGGCAGACCAGGTCGCTTGATGCCGCATACTGTATGGGCACCGACCTGCTGATGGGTGAGGTTCGACCAGGGCTCTTCGGTATGAGGGCGCCAAACAAGCTGCATCCGCCACGTTCGGATGTTACTGAAGCAATGAAGCGCGTTTGCCACCCGAATATGGATTGCGACGAGATAGCGGAGGATCTTCTAGAGGTGGCCGGAGGAGAAGGCAGACTCAAACGCTATGAGCCGAAAATGGGATCTATGTTGCAGACGCCCGAGGCTGGAGGAAAGAGCGTCGAAGAATATGTTTTCCATGTGGTATACACAGATGGAAAGTATGTCTATGATCCAAGATTTAGTAGCAGCCCGGTTCCTATGAGCGATTATGATCGCATGATGCGCCGACTGAACCCTGGTATCATAATAAAATGAATCTAGATGATCGTGTAAGTGCTCGGCGAATCATGACTCTCCTTCGCCTCGTGGGTGAAGTAGAGTGGGCGAGAATTGCAGTCGGTCCGACACTCGAAGGAAAAGCGCGACCCCCTCTAATAGTGTGGCGCTTCAAAGAGAGAAATAAGCCCCTCGAAGAGCAGTTCGCCCTCGCCGTTAACTCCTTCCACGGCAGGATTGACTGGCTACTAGATCGCACTTCCCGAAATTGGGTGCTAATGCCAAGAGAAGTGTCGGTTGCGCTTAGAGAGGGAGGTTGGCGGACAGATACGGAACTCATTCTACATATTGCAGCGACTCGCCCGGATTTCTCTCAAGATTCTATGGAAGATCTGGAAGAGATGATTGGTCATCTCGAACATGCAATGGAGTAATCTCGTACACAACGAGCGTCGAGCAACAGTTGCTCAAAGCCCAAGAAGGCCCAGCTCACCTGAGAGCAGAAGGCGTACAATCCGGCATCCGCTGAGGGCGTTCCAGATCACCATCGTGTCGCCTACCGAGTGCGGCGGGTGCGGCGGCAGACTCGACGACATCGAGGGCACGGTCGCAGCTCAAGTACAGATGTTCGACACGCCACCGGTGAAACTCCAGGTCATCGAGTACCGGATGGTCAAGGTCGCCTGCCCGGGATCCCGGCGGACGACCCGGGCAGCCACCCCGGCGAGCCTGGCGGGCTCCTGCTGCTACGGCCCGAACGTCCGCGCGGCCACCGCGCTCCTGGCCTGCAACGGACACATGCATCATCCGCGCCGCTGACCTGATGGGCGTGCTGCTAGACGCACCCGTCTCCACCGGATTCACCGGCGGGCTGGTCAAGCGCGTCGCCGGTCGGCTGGCCGGCTTCGAGACCGCGTTGCAGAACGCGTTGCGCGCGCCGGAGCTGCACCACGACGAGACCCCCGCGCGGGTCGCCGACGACGATGATGACCGATTGCTGTATGTCTACACCGCCCGCACCGGAGCAGCGGCCCAGGACCCAGCAGGGATCCGCTGGTTAGGGTCTGCGACGTGGGGGTCGCGGGAGGCGGCGGTGAGGTCCTGGCATGGACGACAGACGAGCCCAGATCATCGAGTGGGGAGTGCTGACCGCCCTGGAAGACATGGGACATCGCGGTACATCGGGCCGAGGTGATCGACCGTCCGGTCGTGGAGCGCGCGGGCAAGGTTAGCGGCTGCGTACACCTCACGTTGTGAGACCCTCAGCTCGGTGGCTGCTACTTCCGTGCTACTGCACCGGCAGCGTCAGGGCGACAGCCCAAGCCGCATTCAGAAGACCCCCACACTGGGTGACGCATAGGCGCCGGGTGGGCAACGACAGCCACTTCAGCGTTTGCGGGCCACACCACCGACGACGCGTACCCGACCGGGCATGAAGTCGTCAACGGCGCTGTCCGGCTGCCATCGCTGCACATCTACCATGCCTGGCGGCAGCAGTTCCCAGCCGGGCTGGTCGAAGAAGCGGGCGATCTCCTCCACCGCCCGGTAAGTGATCGGGTTGCTGAGGTTGTTGGAGTTGGTCGCCATCAGGATCTTGTAGAGCTCGGGGTCAATATCGGTCCTGCTGACGTGGGAGAAGATCAGGAAGCTGCCGGACGGCATCGCATCCATCAGCCGGTAGACCACGCCGTAAGGGTCGTCGGTGTCGGGAACGAAGTGCAGCACCGAGCACAAGACCACCGCCCACGGCTGGGCCGGGTCCAGATGCTGCAGAGTCTCCGGGTGGTTGAGGATGCCGTGCGGATCGCGAACATCGGCCTCGATGTAACGGGTCCGGTCATCGCCGATGATCAACGCCTGAGCCTGTGGCAGCACGCTGGGGTCGTTGTCGACATAGACGGTCCGCGCGGACGGGGTGACCGACTGGGCGATCTCGTGCACGTTCTCCTGGGTGGGCAGCCCGGAGCCGATGTCCAGGAACTGGCTCACGCCCTGTTCGGCGAGGAAGCGGATGGCGCGGATCAGGAACTGCCGGTTGGCCGTCGCGATGGTCTTGATCTCCGGCGCGTAGGCCAGCCCACGTTCGGCTGCATCCCTGTCGACCTGGTAGTTGGTGGTGCCGCCGAGAAAATAGTCGTACATCCGGGCGGGAGAGGGAGAGGACATCTCTTCGTCGGGCTGTTGCGTGCGCACGCCGCTCCTCGAGTCACAGGTGATCTTCTCTGACACCGGGCCATCAAGATCATAGTCAGCTCCCGTACGCCCTGGCGAGAAGATCTTCCGCAATCGGGCTCGTGATCGAATTTATCGATCCGACACGCCGATGGGCGGTTCGCGACTGATCGGCGCCCAGATCAAGACCCCGTGGCAACCGGCTCAACACCGGATCTTCCTATGTTGCCGCGGGTGACCATCGAGGCAGCAAGTAGTCCATCCCCCGTCGCCTACTCGCACACCCGGCTGCGCTTGCCCCACCGAACACGCTACGTGGCCGCCAGTACGTCCCCAGCTGTCCACCAAGGGCGGCCGAGATCGACCGGCCGCCGCATGAGCCAGGCCCGTCCCGGTCCTCGCCTCGCCCGGGGCGGGCCTGCCAAGCGCACTGCAGGTCTTCCGCGCCACCGTGCCCGTAACCGCCGCGGGCTGCTGATGGTGGTGTCCTGTACGGCGATGGCGGTGATCATGGCCGATGCGGCGTCGACCACGCTGGTGGTCGGCGAACTGACCGCCGATCCGCTGACCGATGAGGTGACGGCGTCCCAGCTCGCCTGGGTCAACGTCGTCAACTTCGCGACCATCGCGGCGTTGCTGGTGCCCGCCGGCCGATGGGCCGATGCACTGGGCCGTCGCAGTGTGCTCGCGGTGGGCGTGGTGCTGTTCAGCCTGGGCGCCGTCGCGGTCGCGTCGACAGCCGGCTGGCCCGTGCTGCTCGGTGGCCGGCTCATCCAAGGGGTGGGCGCGGCGCTGATGTTGCCGACCTCGCTGGCGCTGCTGCTGGCCGAGCTGCCTCCTGCCCGCCGTCGCGGTGCGCTCGCGATCTGGAGCGGCTGCTCCGGGCTGGGAGTGGCGGTGGCGCAGGCCGGTGGGGGTGCGTTGATCGCGGCTCACGGGTGGCGTGCCGCCTACCTGTGCAGTGCGGCGTTGGCGATCACGCTCCTGGCGGTCGTCCCGCTGCTGCCGAACGGCCAGACCAAGGCGCCCCGCCCCGAGGTTGCCGGCACACTCGTGCCCGCCGTCGGGATCGCGGCCGCGGTGCTGGCCATCTGGCACGGCGGCCAGTGGGGCTGGACCTCGCCCCAGACCGTGGGCTGCATGGCGGTCGCCATGGCGACCGCGGCCATCAAACTGGCGATCTCGCGCCGCGCCACCGGAGACGAGCAAGCGCTGTGGCGCCATCCGAGGGTGGCCCTCAGCGCGATCGCGTCGGCGCTGTTCGGGTCGGTGCAGTACACAGTGCTGGTGATGACGCCGCTGTACCTGCAGCAGATCCATGGGCTGAACGCCGCGGGGGCGGGCTGGTGGCTGACTCCGATCTCGCTGGCGGTCATCGCGGCCGCGCCGCTGGCCGGTCGGCTGGGCCGGCGGCACGGCACCACTGCGGTGGTCTATACGGGGGCGATCGCAGTGGTGGCCGGATGCACGCTGTTGCTGAGCGTCGGCGAGCTGTCGGCTTGGATGGTGCTCGCGCTGGCGATCATCGGTGCCGGGATCGGTGCGCTGGCCACGGGAACGTTCACGGCGGGCACCCTGGCGGCCGAGCCGCCGCGATTCGCCGCAGCGGTCGGTGCGGTGACCGCAGCTCGTATGGTCGGCGGGGCGCTGGGGGTCGCCGGCTCATCCATCCTGCTGGAGCAACCCGTACTGTCCGGCACACACGCCGGCTTCACCACGGTGCTGGCCGCTGTCATCGCCGGTGCCACGCTCCTGGCGGGCGCCGCCGCCTTCAACGCGCTGCGCGCCGCCCGGGGAACTCATTCCCAGGCGGACACCCGGCGCATCCCACCCGAGCAGGAAGTACAGGAGCTGCACCGCTTGCTGGCCGAACTGCGCGCCGCCCTCGTCCAGGTGCGCAGCGAAGCCGACTACGAGCTGGCCCGCCTTACCTCCGGCATCCGCCCCACACCCATACCGTCTGCGTCCTTCCTGCACGCGTAAGGAGAGCTTGATGCCTTACCGCCAACATCGCGACGACCTCCTGGTCCCCCTCCCCCGCCGATCCTCTGACGCCCGTACGGCACCCCACGTCGACGAAGTGACTACGGCGCACATCCCTGTGCTCAACGTGGCGTCCGCCGACAGGCTGTGTCGGCTGCACCGCGTCCGCGGTGTCTGTCAGAACGCCATCACCGCCATCGATGCGGCGCTCGACGGTCACCGCCAGGACGGCATGCAATGACCACCTCATCCGCCGAGCAGGTCGCCGGGATCACCGGCCGCGTCGCCTTGGTGACCGGGGCCGCGAGGGGCATCGGCGCGGCGATCTGCGCCCGGCTCACTACCGCCGGCGCCCGAGTCGGCGCCCTGGATGTTCACTACAACGAGCTACCGGACCTGCCCGACGTAGCCGCCTTCCCCTGCGACGTGCGCGATCCGGAAGCGGTCGAGACCGCGGTCACATCCATCGAGCACGAACTCGGCCCGGTAGCCATCGCGGTCAACGTCGCAGGTGTGCTCCGCCAGGGCCCGCTGGCCCAGCTGAGCGAGCACGACCTGCGCGAACTGTTCGAGGTCAACACCTTCGGCGTGATCCGGATCTGCCGAGCGGTGGCCGAACCGATGGTACGACGCCGGCAGGGCTCGATCGTCAACATCGCCTCCAACGCCGGCCACGTACCGCGCATCGGCCTGACCGCCTACGGCGCGTCCAAAGCCGCCGTCATCGCCTTCACCCGTCACCTGGCACTGGAACTGGCTCACGCCGGTATCCGCTGCAACAGCGTCTCGCCCGGCTCGACCGACACGGCCATGCTGTCCGCGCTCACCGATGCCGACCGGGCGATCGCGGGCGATGCCGCCCGGTTCCGGCTGGGCGTCCCCCTGGGCCGCGTCGCACAGCCCGCCGACATCGCCGAAGCCGTGCTGTGGCTGGCCTCCGAGCAGGCCCGCCACATCACCATGCAGGACCTCGTCATCGACGGCGGCGCCAGCTTGACCGGATGACGCCCATACCCCCCTCCTTTCGAAAGGAAGCTCCACCGTGACCGTGTCCACACCACCGCCGATCCCGATGCGCGCTCCGCTGCCGGGCGACGTCCCCGTACCACTGCCCAACGGCTGCACCCCCGCAACCGTCGTGATCGGCACCCCTACCCACACGCTACTGGCCGACGGCGACGATGAGCAGACGCCGCTGACCAGCCCGCTGACGGCTCTGCCGGACCAAGTCGCTGACGCCCTGCACCAGCCCGGCATGGTCGCCGCCGGTCTGATCACCTTCGACGCCGAGCACTCCCGCCTGGCGCTGAGCAGCACTCCCCGCTGGTCAGCTCCGCTGCTGGCCCCGTACTGCTTCCGCTGCCGCCACCCGTCCTGGACGATCACTCCCGATCCCGAGCCGGCCGCCTACCTGGCGGCGGTACGGCGAGCCCAGGACATGATCGCCACCGGTCCACTGCGCAAGGTGGTGCTGGCGCGCAGCCTCCGTCTGGAGGCAGACCGGCCACTGACGATCAAGGAGCTGTTAGCGCATCTACCGAGCCCCAACGCACGGTACATATACGCCGCGCCGACCAGCGAGGACGCTTCGCTGATCGGCGCCAGCCCCGAGTTGCTCGTCTCCCGCCACGGCCGGATGGTGGCCACCACCCCGATGGCCGGCTCGGCGCGGCGTAGTTTCGATCCGACCGTTGATCAAGCCCGCGCGCTGGCCCTACAGACCTCAGGTAAGGACCTGCACGAGCACCGGCTGGTGGTCGACGCCGTCGCTCAGGCGCTCGCTCCGTTCTGCGAGCATCTGTACGTCCCGACCCGGCCGCAGGTCACCGCCACGCCCACCATGTGGCATCTCAGCACGCCGATCACCGGACGACTACGCGACCCGAGCGCGTGCAGCCTGACGTTGGCCGCCGCCCTGCATCCCACACCGGCGGTATGTGGCAGCCCCGAAAGCCTGGCCCGCGAGGTCATCGACGCGCTGGAACCCGTCGATCGCGGCTTCTACGCCGGGCTCGTCGGCTGGCAGGACGCGGCCGGCGACGGCGAGTGGGCGCTGGCGCTGCGCTGCGGCGTCGTGTCCGGCACCAGCCTGCGCCTGTACGCGGGAGCGGGCATCGTCGCCGACTCCGACCCGGAGGCAGAGCTGGCAGAGACCAGCGCGAAGTTCTCCACCCTGCTGCGCGCTCTGCGCGTCCACACCGATCTGTGAAATCCCCGGCGCGACCGCCCCCGCCATCGCGGGTCGGCGCGTGAAATGGACAAGAAAGGACCTGTCGTGGCGATCCCCGCCATTGCCCCCTACATGCTGCCCGCCCTGCCCGACAACCGGCTGAACTGGACGTTCGAGGCGGATCGCGCCGTGCTGCTCATCCACGACATGCAGCACTACTTCCTACGGCCCTACCAGATGGACGCCTCCCCCATCGCCGACGTGCTGTCCAACCTGGTGGCCATCCGCCAGCGCTGCACCGAGCAGGGAGTTCCCATCGTCTACACCGCCCAGCCGGGTTCTCAAGTTTCAGCCGATCGTGGCCTGCTGGCCGATCTATGGGGTCCCGGCCTTACCGACGCCGCCGAAGACACCGACATCTGCGCCCCGCTCATGCCCGCACCCAGCGAGATCGTGCTGGCGAAGCACCGCTACAGCGCTCTCCTCCGCAGCCCGCTGGCCAACCTGATGCGTGCCTCCGGCCGGGACCACCTACTGATCGGCGGCGTCTACGCCCACATCGGCATTCAGGCCACGGCTGTGGACGCCTTCAGCAACGACATCAAACCCTTCGTCATCGGCGACGCGATCGCCGCCTTCAGCGCCGATGACCACCGGGCGGCGGTGGATTACATGGCCAGGCACTGCGCTCGTGTGGAAGCCACCAGCGAGGTGATCCGCACGCTGAGCCGCTGCACAGCCTCCTCCCCTATCCCCCGTTCGGCCTGACTCGGAAGGCGATGCTCGTGTTCGTTTCTCATGCGCTGCCGGCTGGCGCACCGTGCCTGTCCGTCCGTGCGGTTCGGACCCTCGGGGAGCGGTTGTGATCTCGGTCGCCGAGACGGTCAGCCAGGTGCTGACCGCACTCGGTGTCCGCACCGTCTTCGGCGCCGCAGTAGACGACTGCCCGCTCACCACTGCCCTGGCCGCGCAGGGCGTGCGCGTGATCGCCGCCCGGCACCCGAGTGCGGCGACAACCATGGCCGAGGCCTACACGCGTACCGGCGACCAGCCCGCCGTGCTGACCGCCTCCCAAGGATCGGTCCTGACAAGCGCCATCACCGGCATCATGGAAGCGGCCCACAGCCGTACCCCTCTGCTGGTGCTCGCATGCGAACCCGCGGGTGGCGACCACAGCGGCATCACCCGGCAAACGGCACTGCTCACCGCCGCCGGAGCGCTCATCGAACCGGTTACCGACGCGGCCGAGACGGTCAGCATCGTCGCCTGGGCCCTGCACGCGACACGCACCCAGCGCCGCCCGCTGGTGCTGACGCTGGCGCGGCAGGTGCTGGCGACCTCCTGCCCGCCACCACCGGACAACCTGCTCGCCGCCCTCGGCGACTTACGCGCCCCCGCCCCTCCGGTGCCTGACGCCGAGGCCATGACGCGCCTGACGGACCTGCTCACCGGCGCGCGCCGGCCGGTGTTCATCGCCGGCCGTGGAGCCCGCCATGCCGGGCAGGAACTGGAGGAATTGGCCGGGCGCACAGGCGCGTTGCTCGCCACGTCCGCCGCGGCGCACGGCCTGTTCGCCTCCAGCCACTGGAATCTGGGGATAGCCGGCGATTGGTCCACTCCGGCGGTCGCCGAGCTGATCCACGATGCGGACGTCCTGATCGGCTGGGGATGCTCGCTGCACGAGCGGACCACCCGCCGCGGCGACCTCATCGGTTCAGGCACTCACGTAACGCAGGTCGACCTCGATCCGGGCATGCTCGGCGTCCACCGCAGCATCGACTTCGGCGTGGCCGGCGACGCCTCGGCGACGGCCCGCGCCCTGCTGCAGAAGCTGCCCACGACCCGTACGGGCTACCGCACCGACGAGATCCGCCGCCGCATCGACGAACAGTCCAGCTGGCACGACGTCAGCTACCACCCGATCCACATCGACGGCCGCATCGATCCCCGGACACTGTCACAACTGCTGGATGCGCTGCTGCCAGCGGAACGGACACTCGCCGTCGACCGCGGCGACTTCATGAGCTACCCGATCGGCCTGGTGCGGATCCCCAACGCGCAGGGTTTCTGTTACTCACAGGCCTTCGAGGAAGCCGGGCTCGGACTGGCCAGTGGCATCGGCGCGGCGCTGGCCAACCCGGGCCGGCTGGCCGTGGCCGCACTCGGCGACGCGGGCGCGCTGAGAGCGGCTGCCGAGCTGGAGACCGCCGTACGGCTCGAACTCCCCCTTCTGATCGTCGTCTACAACACCAGCGATGACGGCCCCTACGGCCTGGTCGACCTGGCGGCGCTCGCGACCGGCTACGGGTGTACGGCGACCGTCGTCCGGCAGGGCCGCGATCTCAAGGCGATTGGCAACTGGCTGGCCGGGCCGCGCCTCGGGCCACTGCTGATCGACGCACGCATCGCCTCCGTCCGGCTGTCCGACACCGCCACCGGCCGCACCTACAGGGAGGCGTCATGACGACCCTCCATGTGCTGGATCAGCTCGGTATGTCGTCCACGCCCCGGCTGAGCCGGATCGATCTCGCCCCAGGAGGGCTTCCGGCGCGCCATCTGACGGACGGCTGGTGGCATGCATCCGCCGAGGGCGCTCCACATCCACTGCGCAAGGCCACCGCGCGGGCCGCCCGACGCCACCAGCACCTGCTCGGCTACCTGTGGAACACCGACGTGTCGGTGACCGACATGGTGTGCGAGCGCGACCTGCGCCCCGGCCATGAGACCGTCACCGCCTACAGCGGGCTCCGCCTGCAGGATGCCACCCACCACGTCTTCATCGGCGGCGCCCCGCCCGCCGACGTGGCCGTCGATGATCTGCACGAGGTGACCTTAATCTCGGGCGGATGCCACTTCAGCACCCGCGCCGCCCAATTGATCACCGAGAGCGGCCGCCGAGTCCCCATCACATCCCTGCGCCACGGCCAGGTCGGCGAACGAGTCGTGGGTCTGCGGCTGGACGACGAACTGACGATCTCCGAGACCGAGACCGCGGCCCGGCTCCCCACCGTGGGGGCGGGAGTACTGTCACGCATCCCGCCCGGGGTGCCGGTACGTGTGGTGCTGGATGTGCCGCACACCGCTACCACCCTGATCCTGCTGCGAGCCGCCCAGCGCGGTGAGGTCTCCCCGAGGCTGCTGCTGCAGTGGTGCGACGCGGTCGCAGCCCGCCATCCCCGCCTGGCCAGGCTGCACGCCGAAAACTGGCGGGCTGCCCTCAGCTCCACACCACTGATCCGGCCGATGCAGGTGGAGGTCTCGGCCGAGCTCGAAACCGTCGGCGCCTACCTGCGGCATGCCCTGTCATGCGGCCGGGTACCGGCGACCGAGGAGCTGGTCGATCTTGTCGCCACCCAGGACCGGCTCTGGCGGCTACTCTCGCAGGTCGCACCTCCTACGACGCCGGTCGAGCTGGCCGAGCTCAGTTACGTCGCCGCCCAGATGCGCGCCGCCGTCTCCACGCGCCACGCTTCCCGGCTGGCGATCGCGGTGGAGAACGTCTACGAGACCAAGATTCAGCAGCGGTCCGGCGCCCTGGCCCGCATCTTGCGCGCGGAGTTGCCCGACGTCCGGTTTCACCTGGTCGGGCTCTACCCGCTGGGTCGACTCTGGGTACGCGATGCCGACGGCGGCATCCGGCTCAACCTGCACACCCACGACCCCGGACGATGGGCGGTTGACGAGCACGGCCGCAGGATCGACCTGATCCAGCTCGCCACCGACCTGTACGCGGAGGCGGCCCGCCCGCTGGCAGGCCATGGGTGAACGGCGAGCGCACGGCTCTTCAACCCCCCGGCGACCTGCTCCGAGCCCCGGACATCACTCCCGCTCCGGCTGGGCGGCCCTGTTGATGTGCGTGCCCGGCCTGTGGCTGCTGTCCGGCACCGAGTCGCTGATCCAGCTGTCGCCGGGCGCGCTGCTGGCGCCGACCGCCCGCCATCGGCCAGGTGCCCATCGCCCACGCCGGCGTGGTCCTCCACCTGATCCCCCATCTTCGGCGCGATCATCGCCGTGATCTGGCTGGACAACGCGCTCGCCGTGCACCACCTGCTCGGCGCCGCGATCACCCTTACGAGCATCGCGACGCTGACGGCCCGCCGGTGACCCCCTTCGCCCTTCCCACTCCGTAGGAGAGCCGATGTGGCACTCACTCCCGCACGACGCCCGCGAGGTCATCGAGGACCTGCGGCGCCGCTACGGCGACCGGCTGTATGACTACCTACGCACCGCGCTGCTCCCAGCTGAAGCCGAGCTCGCCCTGGCCAGCGCCCTGGTCTCGGCCTGCGTGCACGCCGGACGCCCGGTCAGCGACGAGTATCTGCGCGCCTGGCTGTACGCGGTGGCCAGGGTCCACCGCGCCACCGCGGCCGCCGCCAGACCGGCCGGCAGCAGAGTGTGGTCACGCCCCGGCCCGCGGGCGGCCCTGGTCGGCCAGGCCCTGGCCGGTCTGCGGGCCGACCATCGGGAGGTGCTCGACTTGTCGGCGCGGCACGGGATGACCGCTGCTGAGATCGCGCTGATTCTCGACGTCGAGCCCGGCCAGGTCGACCTGCTCGCCGCCGGAGCGGCAGACCAGCTTCACGCGTGGGTGGCCGCGCTGTCCGACGTGGGCCCGCCAAGCTCTCCGAACACCGTTGGCCTGGCGGGAGCGGGACGGAAGGGCGGCGGCTGCGAGCAGTTGGCGGGCTTGATCCGCAGTCAGGAGATCGCCTCGCTGAGCGAGCTCACCCGCACGCAGATCAGCCGCCACATCGCCGACTGCTCGATCTGTCGGCAGGCCCCCCGCAGCGCTCCGACGGCCGAGTTACTCGACCTCCTGCCAATCGGCGACGCCCCGGACGATCTGGCCGACCAGTTCACCGTGGCCGAACCGTTGTCGCACGATGAGCGGCTGTGGCGGGCAAACGGCTTCCCTGCCCAGCCCGAGCGGGGCCCTTCTGCCGACCCGCTGCACGCCACCCCGCCGACACCGGGGCGGGCGCCCGGCGAGGTGATGGCCGCGCCGGGCTCGATCGCAGCGCCTGCAGCGCAACCGGCTGACGAGCACGCCCCATCCGCAGGGCAAAGCCCGCCTCCCGAAGACCACGACCCACACGACGAACAGCAGGACGGCCGGCAGCGAGAAGATGAGCAATTCCGCGCCTGGGACCGGCGCAGCAACTCGGTCTCCGAGTTCTGGCACAAACGCTCCGATGAGTCCGATCCCGAGGCGTGCCTGTCGCTACGGCCGCTGTTACCGGCGATACGGGTAGCCGCGCTCATCATCGCGGTGGTCGGGGCCGTTGCCCTGATCGGGACGGCCTGGTCAGTCCTCAGACCCGACCCCCGGCCGGAAACGGCCGCCCGGGTCGCCGCTCCCCAGCCGGTGGGCACGATCACCCTGATCACCACGGAGCAGCCGCCGGAGGTCGACCCGGTCCTACAAGAGCCGCCCTCGCTCGCACCCACCCAAACGCCGACCAGCAGGCCGGCCACCTCCCGGACCGCGACCAAGCCGAGCACGCACCCCACCGTCCAGATGGCCGGTACTCCCTCGGCCCGGATCCGCCCCTCCAAGACCGGCGGTCCAACCACGCCCACCGGCCCCCACGACCCGCCGCGCCAGCCCACCACCAAGCCGAGCGCCTCTACGACCAAGTCGCAGCTGCCCCAACCCGCCGCCCCCTCCGCGCGAGTCTCTCCCGCCAGCCTCAACCTCGGCTCCGGCCGCACCGGATCGGTGTCGCTGGACGTTTCGCCCGGTACCGGCCAAGTGGTGTCCGCCTCAGGAAGCTCCGGCATCTCGATCAACGGCACCCGCATCACGGTGTCTGCTCCCCGGGAGAAGCCAGGCTGTGCCCGCTTCACCGAGTCCGGGACGGTCACCCTCACCTGGAGCGGCACCAGCACGGGCGACGGCCGCATCACCGCCGGCACGACCACCGGCGTCGGAACGCTGACGGTGACCGTGACCTGGACGGTGGAGGCCGACCAGGGTTACTGGATCTCCAGCGGCCCCGTCTACTCCGATCGCCAGGGGCACTGGTCGAACTGCCCGAACGGCTGACCCGAGAAGAGAGTGTCGAGATGAACAAGGTCCGAAAATTCTTCCAGGCGATGACCCGCCGCGAGAAGCGGTTCGCCGCCGCGGGCATCGTCGTGGCTCTGGTGGTCTGCGTGCCGGTCATGGCCGTCGCCGAGCCCGGCCTGGTGCACGGATCCGCGCCCGGCGAGCCGGTCGATCCCGGCGTCGAGCAGGCCCTGGCCGTCGAACGCGGTGATTCTTGCCGCGACATGCTGCCGGACGACACTCCCACGTTCGTGGTGTGCCGGTGGCTGTCGGCGCCGCAGGACGCCGCCGATGTGGCCTCGTTCTGGATGACCGACGACGGGGCCCGCCTGGAACAGGCACAGCCGCTTCCGCCCCGCTACGTGCGCTGCAACCAGCCGACCGACCTGTCCAAGACCACCGCCTGCAAGGGCGGGCAGACCAACTGCGCTCAGCAGCCGGATGGCTGGTACAAGTGCCGCAACATGGCCACCGGCACCATCACCTTCGAACGGACCGTGAACGGCGAACGCCAGATCCGCACCACAGCGCCCACAGCCTCGACAGGCCCCAGCTCCTCGGTCACTCCCCGTGCCAGGCCGACCAAGATGAGCTCCACATCCTCCCCGCCGGCCACGCTCACCATCGCGCCGTCCGCGATCGCGCCGCCGGCCTCCGACACCTCCCCGGGCCAGCCGAGCACGCGACCGGACCAGAGCCAGGCTCCCAGGCCCGACCAGCAGCCAACCACGGCGACCACCCCGTCGGCCACACCAACATCAAGCGGGGCAGCTCCGCCCAGCGACCAGGCCGGCGACCCGGTCGCCGCAGCGATCACGGCCGCCCGGACGGCACGCCTGCGCATCTGGATCGAATCGGACCTGGCCGACGACTTCAAAGCCGGCCAGGCGCAGTTCCGCGCAGCCCTGCGCACGCTGATCAACGCGGCATCGCGGCCAGGAGTGATCGGCATCAAATTCGCCGACAACCTCGGCTACACCTCCTTCACCTCCGAAGACGAGATCAAGGACTTCCTGCGGCAGGCGAGCGGCGCACTTCGTGCCGCTCTGCCGGGCAAGCGGCTGGCCATCGGCGTGGTGGTGCCCGAGCTGGGCTGCGGCGCCGCCGCAGGCTGCGTCGCGGCCATGCGCGCCAAGGCGCCGCTGGCCACCAAGAAGCTCGTCGAGCGCTACATCAAGACGAGCGCCGTCGAGCAGGTATATGTCTCCAACGGGTTGTTCGCCTCCGCTTATCGCCAACACCAGCTGCGCGACCCGAAGACAGGTAAGCAGCAGCCCGTCACACCCGCGGTCGCCACCCGCGCCCAATGGCTGAGCATCAAGGCCCTCGGCTGGGACACCCTGGCCCAGATCAGCTCGCGAGAGTACGGCCTGGCCCACAGCGGCCCCGCTGCCCCCTGGGACGACGCCCAGGCCACGGCTCAAATCAATGCCTACATCGGCACGGTGATCGGAGTCGGCGCGCCCACGGTGACTCTGTGGGGGCACAACGCCGTCGACGGCGGCCGCACCTACCGGTTGCTCGACGCCGACTTGGCGATGAACCCGATGTGGTCACAGCTGATCCGCCAGCAGCTGCGCGAGAGGCTTTCGGTGGTGTTCGATCCGCGCTCGACCGAGCTCGGCATCCACCAGGACATCGCCGCCCTCGGCAAGGCAGCCAGCGAGATCTTCATCGTCGTGTGAAGGGTGCGACACCTCATGCCGTCCGACCCCCCAGACCTGCCCGTTGACCGCCCCTACGACGGCTACGAAGGCCCGAGCGCATTCGCTGACGTCGGCGACGGCTACCCCGTCGAGCTCGGCCCAGACCAGCAGGATTCCGCCCCCGGCTCGCCCGCCGACGATGGAGACGCCGATACACCTCCCACACCGGTCAACACGCGCCGCCTGCACCCCCTGCCATCACCGGCACCAGCCAGAGACGACGACTGGGACGAGTTCGAACCGGCCCGCACCGACTGGCGCAAGATCATCCCTTTGGTAGTCACCCTGGCCGCAGCCATCGGTATCGGCGTCTGGCTGGCCATCATCCCGACGGGACAGCAGGTCACCGAACCCGAAGAACCTTCCCCGTACGCGCAGCGCACGTCACCGACACGCCAGCCACCGCCCATCACCGCCGAGCCCCGTCCCAGACCGACTCTCACCTCGGCATTGCCCCGTAGGACCGCCTCCACCAAGCCGCACGCATCCCCCAGCCCGTCGGCCAAGACGCCCGAAAGGCGGGCATCCGCCGAGCCCACCGTGACCGCCACCAAGACGGTGCGCACCACGACCACGCCCACCCGCACTCGTGCTCGTACGCCCCGACACGGTGGGCCGGAAGAGCCTCCTCTGTCTCCCAACTGCCTGACCTGGGCCGACTGCCACGACGAGCCTCCGCAGGGAAACCGATGACTACTGGGTCCGCCGGCGACGGCTGGCAGCAGTCACTGCAAGCGGGGCCGCTCATCGCCGCGGCCGTCGTCCTGCTGGCCGCATCGGTGGCCACCGTAGCCGTCCATCGCCTGCGGAATCCCCGCCGACGCCACGGGCTGGCGCTCTGGTGGCGGCTACGCCTGCGGCTGTATCCAGGCGCGGGCTTCGCTCGTCGCCTGGAGCTCTACCTGCACTACGGGCTGCCCGCCGCTCGCAAGGTCGTCCGCCACGCGCGTCCTTCCCTGCGCGGCTGGTGGAAGCGCCACCTGGTCCCGCACCACGAGATCGCCCTGTTCCTCGGCTGGGCGCAAGGCTGGATCTTCCGCATGCGCACCTACGCCACCTTCGAGGACGGTGTGCTGTGCCTGGCTCCGCAGAAAGAGGGCAAGACCGCCCACCTCGCCGGGCGCATCCTGGACGCCCCAGGCGCGGTGATCGTCACAAGCATCCGCGACGACATCGTCGGACTGACCGCGGGCCTTCGGGGCGAGCACCGGCGCGTCCACCTGTTCAACCCTGATGGGTTCGGCACCTGGGCCTCCACCGTCCGCTGGTCGCCCGTCGACGGCTGCCACGACCAGGCCACCGCCCTCCGGCGAGCCGCGCACATGGTCGCCGCGGCAGAGACCGGCGGCGTGTCCGATGAGGGATTCTGGACCAACCAAGCGGCCATGGTACTGGCCTCCCTCATGCACGCCGCCGCCCTCGAACGGCTGACGATGGAGCAGGTCTACGCCTGGGCGCTGGACGAAGATCCCACCCCGCTGAAGATCCTCGCCCGGCCCCGGCCAGGGCTCGACACCGACCGCGCCGCCGCCCTGGTGCGCCGCTACCACACCCTGCACGTCCGTACGCGCGACAGCATCTTCCTGACGCTGCGGCAGGTCCTGCGCTGCATGGACGACCCGGCGATCGCCCGGATGATCTGCCCCGCCCCCGGCGAGGGCCTCGATCTGGACGATCTGCTGCGCCGCCGCGAAACCCTGTACCTGATCGCCGGCGATGACGTGAGCCCGGCCATCCCCGTGCTGTTCACCACGCTGGTCGCCGAGATCCACCACCGCGCCCGCCAGCTCGCCTCCCGCCGCCCCGGCCGTCGGATGGACCCGCCCGTGCTCTTCGTCCTGGACGAGGCGCCCGAGGTGTGCCCGATCCCACGGCTGCCCGGCTGGCTGGCCACCGCCGCCGGCTCCGGCCTGGTCTTCGTCGTCGCGGGCCAGTCCCATGCGCAGTTCCGTCAGAAATGGGGTCCGGAAGGGGCCAGGACCATCTGGAACAACGCCAAGGCCAAGATGCTGTTCGGCGCCACCTCCGACCCGGAGGACCTGAAGACGATGTCCGAATTGTGCGGCGAGATCGCGCTGCCGTACTGGGAAACCTCGGTCGACGGCTCGGGCAGGCGGCTGCGCACCCGCCGCTGGGAGAACGTCCCCGTGCTGCCGCCCGAGCAGGCTCGCAGGCTTCCCACCTGGCGTGCCCTGGTCCTGCGCCGCAACGCCACGCCGACCATCGTCCGCATCGAGCAGATCTGGAAGCGCGCCGACTACAAGCGCTGGCGCAAGAACGGCGAGGTGCCCCTGCCACCTCAGAAACCGTCGGCCCCTACCACGGCGTCTTCCAGCACCCCTCTCGAACTGCCCGCCATCAGGCGTGGCCCCCGTCTTGCCCGGCCCTGGCACGTCCGCCACACCAATCCGGACGACGACCACCAGTGACCGGCCATCGTGACGACGGCGGAGACAACGCCCGTCCCGAGATCATCACCGGCCTGGCCGCCGAGTTGGAAGAGCTCGCCCACACCGTCGCCCAGCTGAAGGCGTCCTCCAGCCCGCCCAAGCCCTCCAGCGGCAAGCCATCGGCTGGAAGCGCCCCGCGCCCCTGGTGCTGGCCCCGCATGCCGCACGAGGAGAAGGCCGATCGTCTGGCCGAGCTGGCGGACTGGGTCCGCGACGTGTTGTTCGCCTGGCCGGACGCGCAGCGGGCCATCCTGAGCTGCTGGCCACGCCATTGGGACGTCATCGAAGAGCTCTCCATGCTGTACTGCGCCTGGCGCACCGCGTACACCTGGGACGGCGCCACATCCAGCGACGCCGCCTACTACCTCGACCGGGTCCGGCCCAGCACCGTCGAACGCCTCCAGATCCGGATGCGGCCCTGCAGCCAGAGCCACCAGCCGGATGGCCCGCCACGCGATGACGCCGACACCGTCGACCGCACCCTCACCGAGCTAAGACTGCTGTAGCGCCCTCGGCGAGGGCGAGACTGTCAGTCGCCGTCCGTACCCTGAAGGGTCCTGTCGGCGACGCCGAGGAGGGCTTTGCGATGCCGCGTCCACATTCATCCGCCGGCGCGTCGGCCCGTGCCCGCTACCATGCCCTCTGGACCGCGGGCCGCCCCCGCCGCCTGCTGGTCCGCCTGGCCGTCGCGATCGCTGCCGGTGGGCTGGTGGCGTGGATGAGCACCATCTGGCTGGGGCTGATCACCGCCGTCCTCGCTTCACTGATCACCATGGCCCATCAGTTCCGTACGCACTCGCCGGCGGCAGCCTGGCGCAAGGGTGCGGCGGGAGAACGCGCCACGGCCCGCCGCCTGCGCAAACTCGAGTTGGCCGGCTACACCGTGCTGCACGACCTGGCAGTGCCGCGCAGCAACGCGAACATCGACCATCTGGTTATCGGACCGACCGGCGTGTTCGTCATCGACTCCAAGAAGTGGCACCGCCGCACCACCGTGCGAGCGGCCGCCGGGACGCTGTGGATCGGCCGGACGCCGCTCGACAAGGTGGTGCGGCCGGTCCTCTTCGAGGCCCGCCGGGCGGGCGAGGTACTCAGCCAGGCAGCGGGGCGACGCGTCCAGGTCGCGGCGGTCATCTCGGTACACGGCTCCCGCCTGTCTCGCCACCGGGTCATCACCAACCGTGGAGCGACTCTGCTACGGGCGGCACGCCTCGTCGGTTGGATCACTCGTCGCCCTCACCTCTATGATGCAGCCGGGGTGTCGGTGCTGAGCACGGCCGCCAGCACGCTCCTGCCGCCTTACGCTCAAACCTTGGACGCATCTGACCGACGGGAGTCTCTCGGCGGCTGAACCGGCATACGGCCACGACAGGCTCCGGATGAGGGGCCAATTGAGTCACTCCTGATGGCCAGGCACTAATCGACGTGTATGACGGTTCACCCCCACGGGCGTGGGGACCACTAGGGCGTGTTTCAGAAGTGGATCACATGGTGATCCCACTTTTGGATGATCTTTGCGTGGGTCGTGGTAATTTGACCGCCGCGCAGTGGGCGCCGCTGGAGCCGTTGCTGCCAGTTCTGCAAGATCGACTACCGCGAGCGGCGCGCCGTGGAAACCGGCATCAACCGACTCAAACGCCACCGGGCCGTCACGACCAGGTACGACAAGCTCGCCGTCCGCTATGAAGCCACCGTGACCATCGCCGCCATCAACGAATGGCTGTGACCTCACCGCTTGCGGGCCAGAAGTTGCACCGCCTGTGATCGATGGCCATTCATCGTGACAATGTCGATCTGGCGCTCGTCTACCACGTCGAAGCCCAGCAGCAGAGCGCGCAGCTCGGCGATGTCGTGGTGTCGGCACACCGCACCGTCGTCAGTAGCGAACACCCCGTATGGAGTGCCAAACTGCTGGGCATGCGCGGCGTAGCGGCCCTGGTTTCGCTCGTCGTCCTGCAGGATCATGTCGCTGACGTAGAGCAGCCCGCCGGGCGCCAGGACACGGCTCAGCTCGGCGACCAACGCCCGCTGGGCGTCATCGTCGGGGACACACGTCAGCACCGCAAATAGCAGAACCATGTCGAAACTCGCCGGTGGGTAAGTCAGTTCCGGCGGAGACTTCAGGACCGCGAAGCGCAGGTCAGGCATCAACTGGCGGCCCCGCGCGATCAGCCCGGGAGACAGGTCCACGCCGGACACATCGGTGAAGCCGTGTTCGCCCAGCTCAGCCATGACACGGCCGTACCCGCAGCCGTAGTCCAAAATCCGAGCGGTCCGGCTCACCCCTTCCAGCCAGTCGGGGTTCACCGGGTGGGTGAATGTCTTCGTGACGCCGACGCTATCCCAGTACGCGACCTGACTACCAAGATCCTTCATGCGAATGCAGCATACGGCCCTCCAGAATCCCGCACGCCATTGCTCAACCCCACTTTCGAAACACGCCCTAGAAGCGGCCTCGGTCGGTGAGGCGTACCCACGGTTCACCCCCACGGGCATGGGGACCACGCCCACATCGTCGGGGCCGGGCCCGATTTCGACGGTTCACCCCCACGGACGTGGGGACGGCTACCGGTTGATAGCGCCCATCGCGTTGTTCTGCGGTTCACCCCCACGGGCGTAGGGAGCACTCCTCTCGGAGAGCAGCGATGAGGTCGTCGCGCGGTTCACCCCCACGGGCGTGGGGAGCACGTCTTGGCGGTGTCGCTGCTGCCGGCCTTCTTCGATTCACCCCCACGGGCGTGGGGATCACCCCCATGTTCGAGCGGCTGTTCTGATGGCGACCGGTTCACCCTCACAGGCGTGGGGATCACGGTTGCACCGTCCGCGCTCGCTACCTCCGCACCGGTTCACCCCACGGGCGTGGGGATCACTCGCGCCCGCCCCAGTACGTCGCCGCTGGCTTCGGTTCACCCCCACGGGCCTGGGGATCACGGCGGCGAGGTGGTCCTGATCAGTTTCGGCACCGGTTCACCCCCACGGGCGTGGGGAGCACGTCGGCGGGTTCTCTGACAGCGTCCTGCAGACCGGTTCACCCCCACGGGCGTGGGGAGCACAGCTTGGCCGCCGCGTGTCCAGGTGACGGAGACGGTTCACCCCCACGGGCGTGGGGAGCACTACCTTTATCGCACGACTTTGCCTAACCGGATTGGTTCACCCCCACGGGCGTGGGGACCACGGATTTGAGGGTGGTGACGCGGGCGTAGATGCCGGTTCACCCCCACGGGCGTGGGGACCACAGCGTGGCCTCTTCCACCTCGTGATCACGGTACGGTTCACCCCCACGGGCGTGGGGACCACGTACTGCTGGCGGATGCGCTCCCGTTCGGCCTCGGTTCACCCCCACGGGCGTGGGGACCACTCCTCGCCTCCCCATTCCTCTATGAGCGCGTCCGGTTCACCCCCACGGGCGTGGGGACCACACTTCCTGAGCAGTCAGGATAGACGCGACCTGCGATGATGCAAATGTCGGCTATTGTCGGTGATCATCAAGCTCCACAAACACGTACGGAATAAAATTCCATACGGAAGAAATCTCAGAAGCCTGGCGGATCAACACCATGCGCCATATGCTCCCTCGCGCACCACTTCGTGGCGCTTCATTCACACCCAGCGACAGGGAGATGGGTGCACGCAAATCAAGTCGGACAAATAGATGTAGATTTACTCCTTTGGGGCAAATCGTACGGTCTGGAGCGCCCGTACCCGCTGATCTGCCACTTGCTGGACACGGCCGCCATGGTGGACGTTCTGTGGAAGCAGTATCTATCACCGAACGTCAAGCGTTTTATCGCCGCCGCACTCGGGGTGGGAGTAGAAGAGGCTGGACGCCTCGTTGCCTTCTGGGCGGGCCTGCATGATATCGGCAAGTGCATGCCGTGCTTTCAAGCCATGAATCCCGATGAATTCAAGCGTCTCCATGATTACTCAGAAGCGAACGGCGAAAAGCGTCGTCACGAGCATGCTGCGCATGTATGGCTCGGCCGCCCGCTCTCTCTCATGGGATATGACGCACGGTCCCCTCAAAGCATCGCTTTCCTGGTAGCTCAATTGCTGGGCGGACATCATGGCCGCTTCCGCGTCAGAGATCACCGCGAGTGCCGTTATCCGGCCACAGCCGTGCTTCGTGAACTGGGCGAGGAAAAGTGGGAAGAGCAGCGAGAGGCCATCATGGCCACCGTCGCCGACATCTTGGCCCCTCCCCCTCCGCCCACCGGTCTGAGTCTCGAAGCGGCGGCGTTGGCGTGCGGGATCACCATTCTGGCCGACTGGCTGGTGAGTCAGGAAGATTACCTGACACGGCGACTCCCGAACCTTCCGACGGGCGTCAAGGACCTGAAGCGGCACTACCAGCACTCGTTGCATCTGGCACCCCAGCTGATCCAGGAGGCGGGTCTCACTCCGGTACGGCTCCGCGACGCGAGCTTCGCCGAGGAGTTTCCCCAGATCAAACAACCCAATGAGCTGCAACTCTCCGTCTCCGCGCAGTTGCCCGCGCTTCTCACCATCGGCCCCGGCCTGCTGATGGTGACGGCGCCCATGGGCGTAGGCAAGACCGAGGTCGCGTTCCACGCCGCTCGTCTGCTCGGTCAGGCCAGCGGCACGCCAGGCTTCCTGTTCGCCCTGCCAACGATGGCGACAGCGGATCAGATGTACGGCAGAACCAAGACGTACGGCGAAAGCCAAGCCGAGGACGACGCCGCGCTGACCTTGCTGCACAGCATGTCGTGGCTCAACGACGCCTACGTGGGCGAGGGCGTCGACTCCACCGTGATCACGGAAGACGCGAACGTCACAGCGCCAGACTGGTTGCACGGCAGGAAGCGCGGACTGCTGGCGCCGATGTCGGTGGGGACGATCGACCAGGTGCTGCTGGCCGTACTACCGCTCAAGCACATGCCGCTACGCATGCTCGGACTGGCCGGCAAGGTTTTGATCGTCGACGAGGTGCACGCGTACGACGCCTACATGCAGGAACTGCTGAGTAAGGCGCTGACCTGGTTGGGCCGGCTCGGGGTGCCGGTGGTTCTGATGTCGGCGACTTTGCCGACGCGGATCGCGGGACGTCTTGTCGCGTCCTACCTGCGGGGTGCCGGTCATCCAGAAAAGACTCTCGCCCCAATTCAATATCCGGGATGGGCGTACGCCGATGCCGGCTCCGGCAAGATCTCCACCTTCGAGGTCCGGAGCAAGCCTCGCGACCTGTGCATCGAGCGACGTCTCGCACCGGTGAAGGCGTCGACCCTGGATCGTTCCGAAGCCTTGCGCTCTCTCCTCAGCCCCTTGGTCGACGAAGGCGGGTGTGCCGGCATCGTCTGCAACACGGTCGCCGAGGCTCAGGAGACCTACCTGTTCTTGCGCGACTGGTTCGAGAGCCTGCCGAACGCTCCCGAACTGACCTTGCTGCACGCCCGCTTCCCGGCACGCCGCCGTGAAGAGATCACCACTGAGATCACCAGGCAGTTCGGCAAGTGCAAGCTGTGTCCCGTCCTCGCCGAATGTGAACATCGTCCGAAAGCCGCGGTCCTGGTCGCCACCCAAGTGATCGAGCAATCTCTCGACCTCGACTTCGATCTGATGATCAGCGATCTGGCTCCGATCGCGTTGCTCCTGCAACGGTCCGGACGGTGCCACCGCCATGAGAGCAGATTGCGACCGTCATGGGCGGCCGAGCCGAAGCTGGCCGTTCTTCGTCCAAGCGGTGCTGACGGCGAGCTGGCCTTGCCGCGTTCGTGGCCCTTCGTCTACTCCCCCTCTCTGCTCCGCCGTACTGATGTGCTGATCACTGATGGTGTGATCGCCATCCCCGGCGACGTTCAGAGGCTGGTGGAGACGGTCTACGACGACGCCTTCACCGACGGGGAGATGAGCGAGGAGGACCTGGAGTGGATCGGTAAGGAGATCGCCGAGTCGAGTCTGGCGGAGATGGTCGCGATCCCTCGCCCGGAGGAACTCGCCGGGTTGCACCTGCTGACGTCATCAGATGTGAGCGAGGAGATGGTCTCCACACGCCTCGGCGCCGATTCCACGAGAGTGCTGTGCGCCTACCAGGGACCTGATGGGTCGCTCTTCCTCGATGCCGAGCACTCCATGAAGCTGCCGGATGCCGCCAAGCTTTCCCGGCGGATGGTCAAGGCGATCCTCGCGGAGACCATCCCCTTGCGGTCCACCCTCCTTCGAGGGCGCGACACCATCAACGAGCCGCCTGCGTCTTGGCTGAAGAATGCCTGGCTTCGCGACCTGGTCGTCATCCCCCTTCAGAAGCAAGCGGATGGACGCGCCACCGGATGGATCGGCCAGCGAGAGTTCCAGCTCCGTTCCGATCTGGGCCTGAGGATCACCACTCATGCCTGAGCTGCAGCGAAAGGGAGCATCCATGCGCGACGGCTTCGACCTCCTTACCGGCGGCTGGATTCCCTCGCACTCCGGACAGGTCGTGGGGATTCACGACCTGTTCGCGCGAGCACACGATCTCGATGATGTCGTGGTCTCCATCGCGCCGGCCGCATCGGGTCTGTGGCGCTTCCTCACCGTGGTCGCTGCTCGAGTGACCGGTCTGGACGAGGCGGCCGACTTCCCGACGTGGGAGAGGCGCCGGGAGAGCGTCCTGGCTGCCGGCCGGTTCGACCCGATCGCGGCCCGTTCCTACTTCGACCGGTATCGAGATCGCTTCGATCTTTTCCATCCCGAAAGCCCTTTCCTTCAGGATCCGCGACTGGCTGAGCAGTGCGGTAAGACGTCGGGGATCAACAAGCTGATCCTGTCGCGACCGGCGGGGAACAACCAGGTCTGGTTCGACCACCACACGGATCTGGACGCCCGGCCGATCCCGCCTGAGGAAGCCGTCTGGTATCTGTTCGCGCAGTTGTACTACGGCCCGTCCGGCCGGTGTACGAGCCGGACGGTCAAGGGGCGGAGCGAGGCGAACAGTACGGCCGGGCCGCTGCGTGGAACGATCTCTTTCCATCCGCTGGGCCGTACCGTTTTCGAGTCCCTTGTGGTCGGCATCCCCTATCCGGGCAGTGAGGCCACCGGCGACGACCTGGCCCCGTGGGAGCGGGACGACCTCAATGATCCCTTCGGCATCCCCCCGAAACCTGCCGGCGTGGCCGGAGTTCTGACCGGGCGCTTCCGGCACGCTGTCCTGCTGTCGCAGGAGAACGGCATGGTCAACGATGCGTGGATCACGTGGGCCTGGCGGCAGCCGACGCCCGCCACCCGCGATCCGTACCTGATCTACCAGGAGAACAAGACCGGCGATCGATACGCCAGAGGGGCGCGCACCGAGCGGGCGTTGTGGCGTGACGTGGACGCGCTTGTCCTGCATGACGTCGGCGAGGAGCACGCGCGCCGCCCGGACGTCCTGGACAAGGCCCAGAACTTGCCTTTCGAACTGCTGGATGCCCTTCGGGTGCGGGCCTTCGGCTTCGACCAGGACGGGCAGACCCGTGACCGGCAGTGGTTCACCGCGACCACTCCCCCGGTTCTGTCGCTGCTCCAGGATTTCGAGAGCGCTTCCGGTGTGAGCACGGTCAGGATCGCCGCGGAGCGGGTCGGGCGGCATCTTCGCACGGCGTTGCGCAGTGCGTGGGTGGCGATCAACGATCCGTCCAACGGCCATGGCCCGCCCGTGCGTAGCGACATCCCGCCCGGTCCCTGGCGCGGTCAAGGAGACGCACGCTACTGGCCACGCGCCGAGCAGACGTTCTGGCGAAAGGTGTCGGGCCGTGACTACGAAGACCCGGCGATGGACTTCATCAAGGTCGCCCTGCAGATCTACGACGAAGTAACTGACAAGGCCGGCAGCGCGCCCCGAGCGAGACGGGCGATCGAACGTGCCCGAGGAGTCATCTTCGCTGCCCGTAAGCCATCACAGCCCAGGAGAACAGATGCCTGATCATGACGCCCTCCAGCAACAGGCGGCCAGGCTGGTGGATGCGGCCGTCAAGACGCTCACCCATCCGGACAAGCGCCGGCGAGTGGCCCTGCGCAGAGCGCTCGGCAGATCACCCGAGGATCCCACCGTACGAGCCGCGCACATGGTCGTTGCCCCCATTCTGCCCGCCCATGGCGACAAGGCCACGGAGAGAGCGTTCTACTCGGTCGCCTCGATGATCGCCGCACAGCCACGCGACGCACGCGATGACACCGCCGGCCTCAACGGTGATGCGGACGAATCCGCCCAGGATCGCCAGGAGCACGATGCGCCCGCAGCGGTCGATGAACAGGAGAGCCTCGGGGCCACCCTGGGCCGTGCGGTGGCGAACGGCAAGGCGCGCGAGGACACCACGGAGTCTCGGCTGCACCTGATGTGCCGCCAGGACGTCGACGGCATCCACCGTCACCTGCCACGCCTGATCGCGACGCTACGAGCTGACCTGCTGCCGGTCGGCTGGGTACGGCTCACCGTCGATCTGTCCCGGTGGGGCCGCGAGCGTGACCTGGTGACGAAGAGGTGGCTACAGGACTACTACCGCACGCTGCACGCCGTACGAGCCATGCGTGAGAAGAACAGCCAGAAGAACGAAGGCGAGGACCAGTGACGACCCCCCGATTCATCGACATCCACCTGCTGCAGACGCTCCCCTACAGCAACATCAACCGAGATGATCTCGGTTCGCCCAAGAACGTGGTCTACGGCGGGGTGAGCCGAACCCGAGTCAGCAGCCAGAGCTGGAAGCGCGCCGTGCGGCTGGCCGTGGAGCAGGCACTGGGGGACCCGGCCGCGCGAACCCGGCGCATTCCGGAACAGGTCGCGCAACGCCTGGCCGGGCGCGGCTGGCCATCGGAGGTGGCTACGGCCGCGGGGCAGCAGGTGGTGCTGTCCGCCGGTAAGGGGCTGAAGGTGGAAAGTGACGGTGTCACCTCGGTGCTGCTGTACCTGCCCACATCCGCTCTCGACGAGCTGGCCGATCTGGCGGCCGAGCACCGCGAGCAGATCCAGGAGCAGGCAGGCAAGAAGAAGCCGACGCCGGTGCTTCCCACCGAGCGGATCGCCGAGTTGCTGTCGCGCCGCAACGGCGTGATCAACCTGTTCGGCCGGATGCTGGCCGAGCTGCCCAGTGCTGAAGTCGATGGATCCGTTCAGGTCGCTCACGCGTTCACCACCCATGGCACCAGCACCGAGGTCGACTTCTTCACCGCGGTGGACGACCTCAACCCCAACGAGATGCGGGGCAGCGGACACATGAACTCCGCCGAGTTCTCCTCCGGCGTCTTCTACCGCTACGCCAGCCTCGACGTCACCGGCCTGCTGGAGAACCTGGACGACCACAGCACGGCGGCCGAGCTCACCAGCGCGTTCCTGACGGCGTTCATCTCCGCGTTGCCCACAGGCAAGCAGAACTCCACAGCCGCCAACACCATCCCCGACCTGGCCTACATCGCCGTACGGTCCGACCGGCCCGTCTCGCTGGCACCGGCCTTCGAAACGCCGATCAAGCTCACGGACGAGGGCGGCTACGCGGCACGCTCCCGTGACGCGCTCGCCTCCTACGCCCAGCGACTCCACACGCTGTGGGGCCAAGAGGGTGTCCTACGGCACGCGCACGCCACGATCGACGCCAAGGAGCTGTCGGGACTCGGCGACAAGGACGCCTCCTACGCCAGCCTCATCCAGCACGCGGTGGCCACCGCCTACCCCTCCGGGTCAGGGGCGTGAGCGGGCTCATACTGCGCCTGGCCGGGCCGCTGCAGTCGTGGGGTGAACACAGCGCCTTCGCCGAGCGCGACACCCAGCGCTTCCCTACCCGGTCAGGCCTGATCGGGCTGTTCGCCAGCGCGTACGGCATGCGCCGCGGAGAGGATCTGTCCCGCTTCGACGATCTGAGGTTCACCATCCGCATCGACCGGCCAGGCATTCCCATGGCCGACTTCCACACGGTCGGTGGTGGCCGGGTCCGGCAGCAGACGGTGCCCACATCCGAGGGCGGCAGACGCAGCGTCGAAACGGCCACGATCGTCACGCGCCGCCACTACCTCGCCGACGCCGTCTTCATCGTCGGCGTCACCGGCCCCGACGATGCGATCAGCGAACTCGCCGACCGGCTCGGCCGGCCCCGCTGGCAGCCGTACCTGGGCCGTCGCTCCTGCCCGCCCGACCCGCCGTTCCTGCTACGCCGTACCGAGGACACTTACAAGGAGCTCACCGAGCGGGTACCCGTGCCGTGCCGCTTCACCGGCGGGCAACTCGACGTCGTCCGCGAGGATGGCGATGCTCGGGCCGCCTCGGTCGCCGAACTCCTGGACGTGCCGGTCAGCTTCGCCGGGCTGGAGCGCCGCTACCGCCACCGGACAGTCAGTATCACGCCCTGTCCCATCCCCGAGCGTCTGTGGCTGGGCTGGGGGCGCCTCTACCAGGACGCACTGTTCGCCTACGCCGGAGGGACACCATGACCGCGTGGCTGACCCGGATCGTTCTCGAACCTCGCAGCAAGACCGCGCAACGCGACCTGCGTGACGCCGAGGCGCTGCACAAGCGGGTCATGTCCCTGGTCCCCGACGGTCTCGGTGAACAGGCCCGCGCCAAGGCCGGGGTGCTGTATCGCTACGACGAGACCGGGGCGGTCGGACCGCACCTGCTCGTCCAGAGCGGTCTGCCCATCGACGCTGCCCGGTTGCCCCAGCAGTACGGCTCGCTGGCCGTACGCGACCTGACTCTGTTGCTCGATCTGCTGCACTCGGACCTGGCCGTGCGGTACCGAATCGTCGGCAACACGACCAAACGGCTCGGCCGTACCTCTGAACGCGCCGGCAAGCTGCTCGCCCTGCGCGGCGCGGAGGCCGACCAGTGGTGGCACGCCCGCGCCGAGGCGAACGGCCTGATCCTGCGGACGCTGACCTCCACTCCGCTCCCCGACGTCCGCGGGAAAGGGCCGGGCGCAGTGCGTCATGCTGCCACCCGATTCGACGGCCTCGCCGTGGTCAAGGACCCCGATCTTGTCCGGCAGGCCGTGCTCAACGGCATCGGGCGAGGCAAGGCCTACGGCTGCGGCCTGCTCAGCCTCGCGCCGCTGGTCACCTGATGAGCAGTCCATCCGACGCCAAGCGGCGGCTGGGGCAGCCAACCCTGGCCATGTTGCCGCGCATCGCCGACTCGCTGTCCTTCCTCTACATGGAGAGCGTGCGGATCGTCCAGGATGACACCGGCGTGTGCGCCCAAGTCGAATCACCACGCGGCATCGAGCGGGTATACCTGCCCACCGCATCGCTGGCCTGCGTCCTGCTGGGGCCCGGCACCTCCATCACCCAACCGGCCATGGCCACCTTCGCCCGGCACGGCACCAGCCTGGTCTGCGTCGGCGCCGGTGGCGTACGGGCCTACGCCGGGATACTTCCCGCTCAACTCACCACCGACTGGCTGGAACACCAGGCACGCGCCTGGGCCAACGAGGACGAACGACTCCGCGTGGCCATCCGCATGTACGAACACCGCTTCGGCAACGCCCCCACCGGGGCGAGCCTGGCCCAACTGCGCGGTCTGGAGGGCCAGCGGATCAAGGCTCTGTACCGAATGCTGGCCACCAAATACGGGATCACCCGTTTCCGCCGCAACTACGACCCCGCCGCCTGGGATGAACAAGACCCCGTCAATCTCGCCCTCTCAGCCGCGAACGCCGCCCTCTACGGCACGGTCCACGCCGCCGTCCTCGCGCTGGGCTGCTCCCCCGCTCTGGGATTCATCCACTCCGGCACCCAGATGGCCTTCGTCTACGACATCGCCAACCTGTACAAGGCGAAGGTCACCATCCCGCTCGCGTTCTCACTCGCCGGATCCACTCGACCTGAGCGCGACGCCCGGGTCCAACTCCGCGAAGAATTCCGGCTGATCAAACTCATGCCCACGATCATCTCCGACGTCCAGAACATGCTCGCCCCAGACACCGCCCAGTCATCCCCGGCCGGCCGAACCGCCGACATCGTCCACCTCTGGGACCCTGACCTCGGCTCCCTTCCCGCCGGCGTCAACTACAGCGACGACCTCGCCGGCGACATCGAGATCCCGTGGTAGTCCCGGTCACCTCGGGAGCCTCTTCGCGCCATCGACCAGGTGAGCCATGGCATCCATGATCGTCATATCGACCACCGCCGTTCCCGACCACGTCCGCGGTGCCCTGTCCCGCTGGCTCATCGAGCCCGCCCCCGGCCTCTACGTCGGCACCGTCTCCGCCCGTGTCCGGGACGAACTGTGGTCCGCCGTCAGCGGCTGCATCGCCGACGGCGCCGCCGTATGCCTCCACCCGACCGACAACGAACAAGGCTTCACCATCCGCACCGCAGGCGAACGCCGCCGCCACGTCGCCGACTTCGACGGCCTGCAGCTCATACGCTTTCTTCCCGAACCTCCATCCCAGCCGTGAGCTGCCGTCCTGCCTTGCATAAGGCCAGGTCACGGGCACGACAAATACCGACACCCGCAAAGGCCCAGGTCAGTAGAGTTTCCCCAGCTCAGTAAGCCCCGTCCCCACGCCCGTGGGGGTGAACCGATGCCCGGGTCATCTGGCCCCGGATAGCTCAGCCCGTCCCCACGCCCGTGGGGGTGAACCGGTCAACGTCTGGCGGCGCTAGCCGTGCAGCGCCCCGTCCCCACGCCCGTGGGGGTGAACCGGTCGTGCTCGCCCGGACCTTGCGCCTGGTGGCCCCGTCCCCACGCCCGTGGGGGTGAACCGTCACGGCCGGCTTCCAGCCGGGAGACGAGGCTCCCGTCCCCACGCCCGTGGGGGTGAACCGTTCGCCTTCAAGGTCACCAAACTGGAGAAGCGCCCGTCCCCACGCCCGTGGGGGTGAACCGATCACCACCACGCGCGAGATGCTGCAACGGCACCCGTCCCCACGCCCGTGGGGGTGAACCGACGCCCCGGTCTGCGGGGATGACGAGCTTGCCCCCGTCCCCACGCCCGTGGGGGTGAACCGCTCGGCGGCCAGCTCGGCGTGCAGCTCATCTGCCCGTCCCCACGCCCGTGGGGGTGAACCGATGATCGGCCCGCTCTGTGCTACCCATATCCACCCGTCCCCACGCCCGTGGGGGTGAACCGGGTCAGCGGCTTGTCGGTCATGCGATCTCCCCCCCGTCCCCACGCCCGTGGGGGTGAACCGGTGTCCAAGAGTGCGGGCCTGACGCAGAACGCCCCGTCCCCACGCCCGTGGGGGTGAACCGCACCCCAGACGGCACCGGCCATGCGCTGGATACCCGTCCCCACGCCCGTGGGGGTGAACCGTCGAACCACCTGCTGCACGAGTGGCGGCAGTGCCCGTCCCCACGCCCGTGGGGGTGAACCGTCCACCGTGGCCGCCGACGCCATCCGCCACGCCCGTCCCCACGCCCGTGGGGGTGAACCGGCGGCGCGGCGTCGCCGGCCGACCGGCCCGGCCCCGTCCCCACGCCCGTGGGGGTGAACCGGTCCGCCCGGCCCTCCCGGAGCCACCAGAGAGCCCGTCCCCACGCCCGTGGGGGTGAACCGACGCGGGTGGCGGTCCGGAAGTCCGCGTCGCACCCGTCCCCACGCCCGTGGGGGTGAACCAAGAGCTGGGGCTGGAACGGAGGCGGCTCGCGCCCGTCCCCACGCCCGTGGGGGTGAACCGAGGCGATCGACAATTTCGTCAGGCTGAACTCGCCCGTCCCCACGCCCGTGGGGGTGAACCGGTGACACTCACCGTTCCCGTCGAGGTTCAGACCCCGTCCCCACGCCCGTGGGGGTGAACCGCTGTCGCCGATGGCCGAGGGCAGGCCCATCGGCCCGTCCCCACGCCCGTGGGGGTGAACCTGTAGCTCAGCAGGGAGAGCACCCGGTTTGGGACCCGTCCCCACGCCCGTGGGGGTGAACCGCTCCTCAATCCGATGCTGGACAAGGTCGGCTCCCCGTCCCCACGCCCGTGGGGGTGAACCGGTGAACAGGCTTTCGCTTTCGCCCCAGAACTTCCAGTCCCCACGCCCGTGGGGGTGAACCGCTGATCGTCCGCGTGGCCACCAGCGGCCACGGCCCGTCCCCACGCCCGTGGGGGTGAACCGACTGCGTCGCCTGGACCGATGCCGACAACACGCCCGTCCCCACGCCCGTGGGGGTGAACCGGACATGAAGCTGACGCCGCTACCCTCGCTGGCCCCGTCCCCACGCCCGTGGGGGTGAACCGGTCCGCGCGGTAATTCGTATGGTGGGCATACGCCCGTCCCCACGCCCGTGGGGGTGAACCGGCTCCATTCAGTGCACCAGGTGCGGGCAGGTGCCCGTCCCCACGCCCGTGGGGGTGAACCGTCGTCCGGCAAGGGCGGCACGGGCGGCAGCCACCCGTCCCCACGCCCGTGGGGGTGAACCGCTGTACGTCGTCGCCATGAGCGCGATTAAAACCCCGTCCCCACGCCCGTGGGGGTGAACCGGGCCACGTCCCCGCGAGCCGCAGGCCGGCCCCCCCGTCCCCACGCCCGTGGGGGTGAACCGGCGATCAGCACGGCGGCCATGTGGCTGTGGCACCCGTCCCCACGCCCGTGGGGGTGAACCGCCTCCCCCTTCGGGGGGAGAGTCGCGTGGAGACCCGTCCCCACGCCCGTGGGGGTGAACCGCCGGCGTGCTAGCGCCTGGCGCTCTCGGTATGCCCGTCCCCACGCCCGTGGGGGTGAACCGTACCCCTTGAGCAGCTCTGGACTGATGTGGGCCCCGTCCCCACGCCCGTGGGGGTGAACCGCCGACCAGACCGTGACCTGTGTCGTCTACATCCCCGTCCCCACGCCCGTGGGGGTGAACCTGCGAACCGGCGTATTGCCGACGCACAAAAGGCCCCGTCCCCACGCCCGTGGGGGTGAACCGGATTATTGATCAATGACTCATGTTTCCAGCGTCCCGTCCCCACGCCCGTGGGGGTGAACCGTGGTTTCGAACGGGCCGAGCACGAGGTTCTGGCCCGTCCCCACGCCCGTGGGGGTGAACCGCATCAGACCGCCCTCGTCCTGGCCTTGCGCCCCCCGTCCCCACGCCCGTGGGGGTGAACCGCCGGCCGCGGCCGTCGAGGTCATCGCCCCTGGACCCGTCCCCACGCCCGTGGGGGTGAACCGTGGGCTGGAGTCGGTGGGGAGCGTGGAAGGGTCCCGTCCCCACGCCCGTGGGGGTGAACCGCGCCACAGGACGCCCTCCCTATCTCAAGATGACCCGTCCCCACGCCCGTGGGGGTGAACCGATGTTCGACGTCGAGGGCCGTGAATACGAGGCCCCGTCCCCACGCCCGTGGGGGTGAACCGCGCGCCCGGGGCTGACCCGGTGGGCCGCGCACCCCGTCCCCACGCCCGTGGGGGTGAACCGGTCGTAGGCGCACTCGGATCCTGGGTCGTAGGCCCGTCCCCACGCCCGTGGGGGTGAACCGGACTTCCATTGGACGTCAATGGGGGTAGTGTTCCCGTCCCCACGCCCGTGGGGGTGAACCGCCGTTCGGCTACGAGCAGGACGGCGTCACCCTCCCGTCCCCACGCCCGTGGGGGTGAACCGTGGGTGCACGAGATGCGCGCCAGGCTCAAGGCCCCGTCCCCACGCCCGTGGGGGTGAACCGAGGGCGGGCCCGTCCAGGCCCGCCCGGACGAGCCCGTCCCCACGCCCGTGGGGGTGAACCGCACGACCACACGCTGCTCACCCTCGTGGGCCGCCCGTCCCCACGCCCGTGGGGGTGAACCGGCATCGACGCCCTCCAGGACCTGGCGGCCACCCCCGTCCCCACGCCCGTGGGGGTGAACCGTCGACCCGGCCACCGTCGAGCAGCTCCACGACCCCGTCCCCACGCCCGTGAGGGTGAACCGGCCACCGTGACCGCGCACCGCCACATCCTGCTCCCGTCCCCACGCCCGTGGGGGTGAACCATCGTCGCGCGAGCAGGTGGCCCAGTAGTTGGTCCCGTCCCCACGCCCGTGGGAACGGGGGAGGAGCCAGACCCCCACCTGCGCCGAAAGCACGTAGATCGCTTGGATGATGGTGTCCGATGTCAGAGCCGCTCCCCCACGCCCGAGGCGGCATGCTCCATCTGGACTTGAGGCCAGATATTTTCTCGGCCTGGCTATCTCCCGTGCCCCTGATCGCGGCTCCCACCTTCACGATCGAGCAATCGGGACTGCTCGGTGTGCTCCCGTTCGACCTGGTGCGCAATACGCGACTGGTCCGTACCTCGCTCGACAAGTTCGACGTACTCCACGCGCACAGCCTGTTCGATGTCGCGCCGCTCAGGGGACATTTCGGCACGTCGGACGACCTCCTGCTGAGCAACAGTGCGCTCCTGCTGAAGAAGTGCGCGATTCCTGCGAGCGGCCTCCGCTCTCTGCACGGCATCACTGATGTCCTGAGTACGGGCACCGCGTTGAGCGGTGGCGAAGTCGCGATTCAGGTCGTCATAGCGACGCCGCACCAGCGGCCACGCGGCCCTTGGCGGTGCCTGTTCAGCCGCTTGCTGAGCATCCCTTTGTAGCTGCGTCATGTTTTCGACGAGGACGTGATGACGCTGCTGCAGTTGGGCTTGCCGTTCCCGTATGCCTCCCAGCTCAGTCTCCAACTCGCGACGGCGCGCCCGACCCCACGGACGTAGCGCATCGAGCTCGCCGGTGAGGTCGTGTTCACGCTGACGTAGTTCGTTGAGCTCTCGGTTGTCCTCCACCGCGCCAACAGCCTGATGTAGTCGCTCAGCAGTCGAAGACGCCGCCTCGATCCGGCGGATCTGCTCGGTCAAGTGGTCACGCTTGGCGATCAATCGAAGCTCGAAGGGCCCACCACCGACTTCGGCGTAGCGCTGCCTATCTTGCTCGGCCGTCTGAATTTCGGCCTCCGCAGCGGAAATCTTCCGGCCCAGCTCGTCAAGGCGCTCCTCGAGTTCGACGTCCGGCAGCAACCCGACCCCGTACTCCGACTGAGCCAAGGCCAGCGCAGCGGCCGCCCGGCGCACGGCCATCCGGGCTTCCTGCTCGGCATCACGCGACTGCCCGTCAGTTGCAGACCTCCGGGTGATTCCGACATCGTGAGGCACCTCTCGATCGGTCTCGCGCTCCGCATCCCGGCGGCGGCTGATGTCATGCTCCGACGCACTCGCCGCGCGCGGGGCGAGCGGCTCGGGCTCGAGTGTAAGGAGCTTGTCGGTACGGTCGCCCCGCAAGGTAGCGGCGTAGGCCGCCATCGCCCGCTGCAGTTCGTCCGCCTCTCCCCTGACCTCGCCGTGACGCGCCCGGTCCGCCTCGGTTTCCAGCAGCTCCAGCGGCAGGTACAGGCGAGCGGTGGCGCGGTCGCGGGCCATCGCCGAATACAGAGTGTGCGGGTCCAGGCCCATGCCGTAGACCAGGGCGTGCTCGGCAGTAAGGCCCTGCGCGGCGGCCACCGTCAGGGCGGTGCCGTACGACAGGCCGCCCTCGGCGATGTAGCGGGAGCTTATCCACTCGGTGACCAGGGAGGGCCCGTCCGGGCCGGTGTGACGCCACTCGACCTGCACCCGGCCGCGCTCGTCGACGGCAGCCACCTTGCCGCGGTATCCGTTGAGCACGTTGAGTTCGCCCTCGCCGCGCCGGACCCGATAGTCGTTGCGCCGTACTCGCACGTGGTCGCCGACCGCCAGGGTGATGCTGCGGCCGCCTGCGATTCGATAGGTGCGCTCCGGACCGGTGATCTCGCCGAGTTCGCGCCGTACCGCTCGAGCTGCCAGGTTGAGCCGTTCGACGGCTTCGTTGGTGCTGGCCAGTACGAGCACCCCGGCGAGCTCGTCGTGCATCGCCTCGCGACTGCCCACGAGATAGGGCACCCTGGCCGCCGCCCAGTCGGCGATGAGCTGAGCCATGGTGTCATCAGCGCCGCGCCCGGAACGCACCCGCCCGCCCTGGCTCCACACGTCCAAGGCCTCCTGCCGCTGGTGGGCCCGCCACAGCTCCAGCGCCTTGCGTTCCAGCGGATCCCGCTGGCGGCGGTTCTCCCGCAGGGTCAGCCCGCCGATCTGGCGGTGCACCGCGCCAAAGCCTCCGCCGACGCCGACCGCGCGCAGTTGCAGCGGATCGCCCACGAGCACGACCTTGGTGCCGGTACGTTCGGCCTCCTCCAGCAGCACGGCCAGCTCGCGATCATCCACCATCGCGCCCTCGTCGACCACCAGCACGTCGACCCCGCGCAGTCCCGGCCGGTCGGGATCGCGGATGCGTCGTAGCCAGCCGGCGATGGTGTGCGAGGCGATGCCGGACTCGGCGGTGAGGTTGGCGGCCGCCACCGCGGCGGTGGCCGCGCCGCGCACCACCATGCCGCGCGCCTCGAACGCGGTCTTGACGGCCGCCATGAGCGTGGTCTTGCCCGCGCCGGCCACACCGATGACCGCTTCCACGCCGTGCCCGCCGGTCAGCACCCGCTCCAAGGCGCCGCGCTGTTCGCCCGAAAGTTCCAGGGCGTTGCCGACCTGGAAGGCATCGATGGCCATGCGCACGGTCTGACCGTCGAGCACCGCCACACCGCTGTCGTATCTGCGCCGCACACTGGCCAAGATCGCGTTCTCGGCGGCCAGGACATCCTGGGAGGTGAAACGTTCCGCGTTGCTCAGGTGGCTCGCCCCGGACTCGGGCAGTTCCACGGCGGGCGCGTGCTGCAGGACCTCGTCGGTGAGCGCCTCGGCCTCGGCCACATCCGCCACTCCGTCGGGCAGCGCGTCGATGACCGCGGTTAGCACGTCAGCGCGGGTGATCACCTTGCGATGCGCGGTCAGACCACCCTCAGCGCGCCAGATCCATGCGGCGATCTGCTCCGCGCCCGGCCATGGCGGTAGCCCAGCGCCCTCCCGGGCGCCTTGCACCAGCGCGTCCGCGTCGATACCGTCGGCCGCCAACTGCCGGCGCCAGTCGGCGCGCAGGTCCACTTCGTCGACATCGTCCTGCTTGCGCTGCCGACTCTCCGCCGAAGCCACTTTGCGGGCCTCGCGCGAGGCCTCGTCATAGGGCTTGCCCAGCCGCGCCAGCAACGCCTTGACCTGGCTGTCCCGCTTGGAGAACAGGACGCGAACCCGCTCCGGGATGGCCGAGATCTCCCACGCGCCGGTGTGCTGGTCCCGGCTCCAGGCGATGCCGTACCGCTCGGTCAGCACCCGGCGGATGCGCGCCTTGAGGAGAGCATCAGCGGCGTGCGCGTGCCGGTGGACGTCTCGCCCGCCGGCGCCGATCGCCGACCATCGGCCGTCGTCCCGACCGCGCACCATGTTCGCGATCGTCACGTGTGCGTGCAGGTGCGGGTCGGGCGCCGCTCCGTCCACCGGCCGGGCGGTACGGTGCCACATCACCCACCCGAGCAGGCCGGTCGACTCCGCCCGCTCGGCCAGCTGGCCGTCGCCCTGGTGACCGCGAAGGCCGTAGGCGGCCCAGCCCTCCACGGCGGTGACGGTCTCGACCACCGCGTCAGCGAACACCGCCTCCAACTCGGCGGCGAACTCCCGCCCGGCCAACCCGTACAGCACCGACATGCTCTTGGTGACGTCCAAAGTCAGGTCGTAGCCGCGGTTGCCGATGCGTACTCGGGCCTTGCGCCAGCGACGTGCGGTGTCGAGTTCGTCAGCCGTGTACGCCTGCTCCGGATCAATACCAGCGGCACGGGCGACTTGCTCGATGTCGGTGACGGTCATGAGATATGCCTCGCCCTGCCGGGCGATACCGCGTGCCATGCGAGCCACTCGCCTGGCCACCGCGGGACGGGCGGATAACAGCGTCTGGACCGTGGCGCCCTGCTCGGCCGCAGCCGCTTCCATGGCCGCCAAAAGCGGTGCGGCGGACAACTTGGCTCGCGGGTCGATCACGTGTTTGGCGGGCACCAGGACCTCTCCGCTCCAGGGATGTACGCCGTCCATCAGGGCGCGCGCGGTCCCGTGTTGGTCGGGGGTGAGCCGGGTCTGAGGGACGATGCCGAACTCGCGCAGGCCCTGGCCGATCCACATCAGCCTGCGTTCGTCGGCCAGCCGGTAGGTGATCTGTTCGTGCGGTTGCCCCGGCAGGCCCTGAGGCCGGTCATCATCGCAATGCGCACCGCACCCGGCGCCGTCCTGCAGCCGGTACTCCACCTGTTCCATGGAGGGTCCGATCACGCTCACCCAAGCCAACGCGATCCACCTCCTTTCGCCACCAGCACGGCCGCGGACCAGGGCGCGTATTTCGCAGATACCTTGGTCCATCGACATGATCAGGTTGCGGAGAAAGTGGACAAATCGTCAAGGTTGCGCCGGTTGCGGTTGAGTTGTTAGTACGTCAGAGATGTTGAGCGACAGGTTCTTGCCCGTGGGGGTGACCGCTCGTCTGGATGGCAGCGCCTCAGCGGGCTCGGTTGGAGTAGCCGCTTGCGGCCTGAGCGGCACTGCAGACTCGTTCGGCGGGCAGCACGGGGGGCGTCCAAGTCCAGGGGCGCCAGACTTGCACGACGTTAGGCCACACCCGGGCGAGCAGGCAGTCTCCGTCCGGCTCGCGCAGGGCAATGCCTATCTTGTCGTCGAACTCGGTGATGTCCTGGCGGATCCGCGGATCCAGATCCAGGCCACGCACCGCTTGGCGGGCGGCGTCAACGTCGAGGGTCGTGGGCAGATGCTTCTTCAGCCACGTACTGGTTCGGTCCGGGAGCTCAGCCGGTGGCCGGAAGCTGCGCGGCCTGCCCTCAGGGCAGGCGACCTCGGTGACAGTGACTCGCCGGTCCCTTATCCCCGCCCTTGAACGGTCCAGTTTCGATCGGTAGATCACCTCAACGTCGAAGCACAGGAACGCGACCGCCGCGGGCGACGAAACACCTGGCGCGGGTGGGTGAAACGCGCGATCCGTCCCGCGCACTCTGATCCGAACCCGGCCTGGGTCGTCCGGACCATCACCGGAGACGTCGAAAACCGCGAGGTTCCCGTCCTGGGTGAGGCGATGGCCGACGTCTTCGGAAACCCACGGGTCGACGCCCTTCAGCAGCTCGGCGACTCGGTCGACCTGCTCTCGCGCATCTTGCGCGGCCGCGTCGGCGGCGCAGGCGGTGAGCGAGAGTAACGAAGCCAGGGCAAGGAACGTTAGTCGGACCACGTATCCCTTCGACATCGTGCAGGACATGCCTGTTCGCGACGGGTAAACAACGTCGCGATTTTGTGATCACGGTGCGTGGGTCATGGGCGACGGGGTACCCCTCCCTGGCCATGCGTCGCTGCGCGGTTGGGTTGCCGTCCCGCTAAGAAGCAGGCCGCTGTCACGCTCGAGGAATGCCCAAGCCGGGAGGCAAGGGGGACGGCAGGCATCGCGAAAACAGCGGCGGAGCCGACATGAAGCCGAAGTGAACTCATCGCGCACAGGATCGCCTGGGTGCGGAAACCGGCTCCCGCGCCCGCTACGGCGAGGTACATCCGGGTCGGCGAGTAGTGACGAGGCGCCCCGCGGCCCAATCTACGGCGGCGCGCGTTCCAAGCGGCCGGCCTCGGAGGGGCGGGCTGTGCTCTGGACTGAGGAACGAGGGAGCGAAGCGACTGAGCGACGAGGGAAGAGCGCAGCCTCAAGCGCCCCGACACTGGCCGGCCGCGGTACGGCGACCAGCCGGTTCGGCCTACTTCTCGCACCTGAACCGGAACATCTGCTCCGGAGCGCCCTGCCCGCGCCAGGCTCGCCCGGCGCGGGCAGGGCACTTCTTTAGAACGGGGCCGCGAGGCCGGAGCCGCGGCAGTGCGCGCACTGGTTACTGCCTCCGGGGGCCGCGTTGCGCAGGGTGGTCAGCTCCATGGTGATCAGGTGGTGAAGCCGCATGGTCTCGCTGACCTGCAGCGGCATGATGTAGCGGTGCTCACGCTCCGGCCGTTCGACGATCAGGACCGCCTCGACGTCGGGAGCGAAGCTGGCCGGGTAGGTCTGCACCAGCTGAATGAGGGCCAGGCCGAGTTGATCGATGATCGCCAGGTCGGCTGCGCCGACCGGAGTGGGCCGGGGCAGGCGGTGGCCCTGCCAGGCGCGCAGGAGAAAGGTGATCAGCTGGCGCAACCTGCGTCCGGGGGTGATTCGGCGAGGCTGGTCAGGGGTGGTGTCCGGGGTCATAGCCGCTCCCTTGTTGTGCGGGACGCCCTCAGCTGGGTGCCCGTCTGTGTTCCGACGGAGGAAGTGAGCGCAGGCGTGGAGGGCGGGAGCGCAATCCCCGGCGGCCGGGCCCGGCCAAGATGTTTTGCGCCAGCAAAAGATCTGTGGGCGGGCGGGGTGAGCGCAGCGAAAGCCGGGGTTGTGCGGAAGTCCGGTGCCTGCGAGCTTCGACCGGAGCGGAACACCACGGGCTGACAGCGGCGCGGCACCGCGCGACATCCCGGGATGCGGCGGGCCTGGTCACGTACCTCGGGTGGATCGTCGGGTCCTCGACCGCGTAGGACGTACCCGCAAGACTCAGTCGCGGCCGAGCACTTCGCCTTCCGTCCGGAGGTCCCGGCATGGACGGCGGGCAGGCGCAGATTATTGAGCGGGGCGTGCTGACCGCCTGGGACGAGTCGTGGGACGTGGCGGTATGCCAGGCCGAGGTGATCGGCCGGCTAGGCTGCCGAGCCGCGGGTGGGATTGGCCACTGCGGATGCGGTGGCGTCCGAACTGGGGATCTCGCGGTGTCAGGTGTACGTGCTGCTGGGCCGGTGGCGTGCGGGTGAGGCGTCGTGTCGGACCTGCTTCCCCGGCGCTCGAGCCGCCCTCCTGCACCAGATCTGGGACGCCGCGGATCTGCCGTTCCGGGCCGGCCTGTCCTTCTGGCGGCCGTACGAGCGGCTGAGCCCGCCCCCGGCAGGAAGCGATGTTGCACGCGGCGGCCACCGCAGTGCAACTGGCCGCAGACGGGAGGATCACTCCCTACGGCACGCTCGCCTCGGCGCTGCGGCCCGCTCCACATCGGCACGTACAACGATGATGGGCCGGACGGCCCGCACCTCAGCCTCAGGGCTGCGCCTGCTACTGCCGCAGCCGTGAGGAAGTGTCTTGAATCCCTGAGCGTCGCGAGATCGCAGAAGACGCGAACTCGCGACGGTGCGATATCCATCTCGAGCAGAGCGGGACTTTATGCGAGTGGGAACGGGTACGTGATCATGTGATCCATGTCGATCCCCCGGGACCCGCCCGCACCCACACCACCGCAAGAGTCCAGACGTTCACGAATCGCTCGCCGGATCGGCTGCCTGGCCTTGCCGATAATGCCGCTCCTGCTGCTCGCGGCGATCGTCATGGCGCCGGTGTGGATCAATGACCACCGGCTGGCGCGCATGGTGGACCGCATCCAGGAGTATCCGCTGCCGCCCGGAACGGACTTCGGGTACTTCGCCCTGCAGGTCGAGGTGAGCGGTGACTCCGGCGACTGCTGGTACACCATCCGCTTCGAACTCTCCACCGACCGGCCTATCCAAGAGGTGCTGAACCATTATCGCCAGGCGAAGATCGAGGACCCCGACGGAGACCTCGGCGACTACGAGGTCGTGGGCTGGACGCCATTCGACGAGCCCGGCACCCGCGTGGATGGCACCTCTGCCACAAACTCAGTGATCATCGACCTGGACGGGATGTACGACGACACCTGGACGGACATGCGCTGCTGGTGACGCGGCGGGGCCGCTCGCGCGCTGAGGCGTATGACCGGAAACGCGCCTTCATAAATCGGCCAGGGCATCTCCCGCCTCCTTCTTTCCCGACCCCGAGCCCGGCCGTTTCGCCCCCTCCCAACGTGTCCGTTAGAGGAACCTCAACCGGACACCCGGACATGCCGCCGTAGAGATCATCGAAGCGCAGCTCGACACATGGCCCCCGCGTCTCAGATAGGTAGTCCGCGAAACTGTCCGGTGATGGGGGGCTAAACGGTACGGTGGGCGGATGGGAGAACTCATCGGCTACGCCAGATGCTCGACCGTCGCCCAAGATCTCACCGCCCAGAGCGAGATCCTTGCTTCCCTCGGCGTCGCCGACGACCGCATCTACCTCGACAAGGGCCTGACCGGCACCAACCGCGAACGGCCCGGACTCGACCAGGCCCTGGCGGCCGTCCGCTCCGGCGACACCCTGGTCGTCCCAAAACTTGACCGGCTAGCCCGCTCCGTCCCCGACGCCCGCGACATCGGCGACACCCTGGTCACCCGCGGGGTGCGGCTGTCGCTCGGCGGCAGCGTCTACGACCCGTCCGACCCGATGTCGAAGATGTTCTTCAACATGCTGGCCGTCTTCGCCGAATTCGAGGCCGACCTGCTCAAGATGCGCACCCGCGAAGGCATGGCCATAGCCCGCTCACGCGGCCGGCTCAAGGGCCGAGCCCCCAAGCTGACCACACGGCAACAGGCCGAACTGGTCCGCATGCACGCCACCGGCGACTACACCATCGCCGAACTGATGGAGGTGTTCGCTGTCGGCCGCGCCACCGTCTACCGGGTGCTGGAGCGGACGCAGAGCACCACCAGATGAGCTTCGGCACCTTCGCCCGCCGGGTGCGGGACCCTGCCCTGCCCCACCAGCGGCGGGTAGCTGCGCTTCGCTCGTGCGTACAGCTCTACCGGCCGATCGGCTTCGAGGCGACCTTGAGTTTCCTGCACGCCAAAGCCGGGCCGTTCGGCACCGAGGAGGCCGCCCTGCTGCGGGCCCTGGCCATGCTGGAGGCCAGCCGCTCGGCCTGGCAGGAAGCCAAGCATGCCTACGCGGCCGCCCGACGAGAGGCCAAGCAGCGCGGTCAGCGAAGCCCTCACCCCAACGACATCAATCCGTACACCCCTCTGCATTGGTACGGAGCGCGCCGGGAGGCAGCGCTGCATGCCGTGTCCTTCTGGCACCAACGAAGGCTGTCGATCCTGCTCACCAACGACGACAAGCCCGCACACACCCTTTGTGAATGCGTGCAGACATGTCTCGATACGGGCGGTCATCTACCACCCGGGCAACGTCGGCTGCTGGCGGACTGCATCGACCAGTTCGCTGCCCGTCTCCAACCCGCGCTCTACCACGACGACCCAGCGGAATACTTCCGCACCCGCGACCTGCTGACCGTGGCCCGACACCTAGAGGCGATGGTTGTCTAGGGTTGGAGGACCTTTCAGCAGCTCAGAGGACGATGATCTCTCTCCTTTCACGTAGGCCGCCAAGTTGACCGAACGCAGCCCCGTCCTTGACGGGGCCACGGTGACGCGATTGTGGTTAACCCTTGATTTGTGCGGCCGCCCTGGCGACCTGCTCGATCTTCGCGCGGTAGGCGGCGCGGGCTTCCTCGTCGATTGGCTTCTCGTGTTCGGCGCGCAACCCGGTCCGGCCGTCGAGGCCCTCGCGCAGGATGTCGGCGTGCCCGGCATGCCGGACGGACTCGCTGAGGACATGGAGCATGATGGAGAACAGGTTCGTGTTCGGATAAGGCTCCGGCCACCACGGCACGTGGCCGGGGGCGTCGAGGAGAAGCTCGTTGATCGTCGCGTCCGAGTGTTCCCACGTGCGCCGGTAGAACCCGATGATCTGTTCGCGGGTCTCGTCTTCGGCCGCCCACTGATCGCTGCCGTCGGAGTCCTGCCACCGGGTCAGCGGTTCCGGGGAAGGACGGTCGAAGACCTCGCCGAAGTACCTGGCCTCGACGGTGGCCACGTGTTTGACCAGGCCGAGGAGATTGGTCCCGGTCGCTGTCAAAGGTCGGCGGGCGTCGTATTCGGACAAGCCGTCGAGTTTCCAGAGCAGAGCCTTGCGGTCCCGCCGCAGTCTCCCGTGCAGGTTGTCTTTCGCGAGATCGTCGATCACGGGTCACGATCCTGTCAGACTGCGCCAACCGTGTGTGCACACGACTTCAGACATCCGTGCAGAGGACTCCGGAAATCGACACTCGAATCCCAAGATCGACCCCGCCCGGGTGTCCAAAAAACGTGTCGAAAAGTTCGAGTGTCTAACAACTCTGACGGCACCGTTTCTCATACAATGATGCGGTGACGATCACCCCGCCCGCCGCCGAGGACGTCGAAAACCCCGCTGCCGATCTCGTCGTCGAGGATCCTCTGGCCTCCGTGCCCGCCAAGGCGACCGGCGCCCTCATCGGCTACGCCCGGGTCAGCACCGCCGGCCAACTCCTGGACCGCCAGATCACCGCGCTCCAGGCGGTCGGCTGCATGCGGATCTTCTCCGACAAGAAGTCTGGTAAGAACGCCGAACGCGAAGAACTGTGGAAGGCACTGGACTACCTTCACGAAGGGGACACCCTCGTGGTGCCCTCCCTGGATCGGCTCGGCCGCTCCCTGCAAGATCTCATTTCGATCGTCGCTGGACTGCGCAAGCGCGGTATCGGCTTCCGCTCCCTGCACGAGGCGCTGGACACCACTACTCCCGGCGGTCGGCTGGTCTTCCACGTCTTCGCCGCGCTGGCCGAGTTCATCCGCGAACTCATCGTCGAGGGCACCCGCGAGGGCCTGGAGGCCGCCCGGATGCGCGGTCAGCGCCTGGGCCGCCCGCCCGCGATGACCCCCGAGCAGATCCGCCACGCCCGCGACCTGCTCACCCACCCGGGCAACAGCGTCTCCAGCATCGCCCGGCTCCTCGGCGTCAGCCGCTCCACCATCTATAAATACGTGCCCGAGCTCACCACCGGCGACCGGCCCGCCCTGACCGAGTCCGCAGATCGAGGCCAGCTACCGAAGCGCGTCTTCGACCAGTGACCTCATGCCCCCCTTTGAAGGAGAATCTGTGTCCCCCTCCATGTCGCAGGTACGCCTGCAGGCCGAGCACGACGGCCACCGCTACGAGCTGACCCTGACCGTCGATGACGACCGGCTGCACATCGAGATGCGCGGGAACGACGCCGACGGCCAACTGCTGGTCGACTGGCAAACCGCGCAGCCCGTCCCCGCGGCCGACGTGCCGGTGCTCGCCCAGCTACTGACCGGCGGCATGGCCGCACTATCCGGTAACCGGCCGGCACCAACGCTGCAGGAGCGGCGGCGCACGCACAGCAACTCGCACCGGCCCTGGACGGCCGAGGACGACCAGCGGCTCAAGGACCTCGCCGCAGCTCCTGGCGCCACCATCCGAGATTTGGCACAGGCCTTCGGCCGCAGCCGCAGCGCCATCCGCTCCCGGCTGGAGCGGCTCGGCGTAGAGCTGAGCGCGTGAGCTGAGCGCGTGAGCTGAGGCGAAACGGAGGCGCAGCGCCAGCGGAGCCGACGTGCAGCCGAAGTGAACGCGCCGCGCACGGGGTCGGCCGCAGGCCGATCGCTTGCGACGCGAGCGCAGCGAGCGCCCCGTGTGCGGAAAGGCTGGCTCCCGCACCCGCTACGGCGAGGTACCACCGGGTCGGCCAGTAGTGACGACGGCGCCCGCCGGCCGGGGTACGGCGGCGCGCGTTTCAAGCGGCCGGCCTCAAGGGGCGGGCTGTGCTCTGGACTGAGGAGCGAGGGAGCGAAGCGACTGAGTGACGAGGGAAGAGCGCAGCCTCTGCGCCCCGCAACTGGCCGGCCGCGGTACGGCGGCCAGCCCGTCCGGATAATCCCTGTGTTCGGCCCTCGGTGTCCACCTTCCCGACGAGGTTGCCGAGGAGGTCAGCGCCCCCGATCTGCCCCATGGAAGGGGTCGCACCGGCCACCGGCGTGAGGGCGTCAGGCGGCTTGGGCTCGCCGGCGTAGCTCGGCCAGCGGCAGCGGACGCGTCACGCCGGATCGTCGTTGCTTGAGGATGGCGACGTCGCCGAGTTCGGCGCGCAGCCGGTTCTCTTCATGCTCAGCGTGCAGGAAGCGGTCGGGATGCGTGCGCAACTGGTGAAGCCATTGCCGCTGTCCGGCCCGTACGCAGCTCCCGCCGCAGTTGTTGTGCCGGTAGCCCTCGGCGTACAGGCGGGGCGGCTCGATACCCAGGGCGCGGGCGGCATCGAGCATCTGGTCCTTGGTCAGGAAGGGAGGTTCGGCCATCGGGAAGCGAACCTGCCAGGGTGACCAGCCCCGCCGGATGCCGGGGATGCGGTGCGTTTCGGACCAGTCGATGCCGATGTAGACGATGGCGGTCTGCGGGTCGGCGTGGGTGGTGAGCCAGTCGCGGCAGGGCTTTTGCTTGAGCCAGTACGAGCAGGGGGCGATCCTGGCGTTGCCCAGGAAACGGACGTCGCGGAACACCTCGAACGGGGTGCGGCCGTCGCTGACCACGGTGAGGTCGACGCCAAGCTGGTCGGCGGCGTCCCGGTTGAACCGGTACAGGTCCTCGTCCTCGACATGCGTGTCGGCGAACAGCAGGGTCAACCGGTCGGTCCCGTACTCGGCGGCTACGCGCTGAGCGGCGGCCCAGCTGCCGATTCCGCCGGAGAATTGGACCACATGGCGAGTCATGTGGATTCTGCAGCCGGTGGCGGATCGGCGAGCGGCCGGGGCCAGGACACGAGCTTGCCCCCTGCGATAGCCCGCTGGCACAGCCGGATACAGCCCGGGCACAAGGCTTCGCGCTGCACGAAGGGATCACCTCGGCGCGCCGGATTGCCATCCGGGTCGACGGGGGTTCCGGTGGCCCGGTGGATCAGGACGGAGAGGGCGGTCTCGGGATCGATGATGAGCGGTTGCAGCCCGCAGCGGCAGCAGGAGGTGATCAGAAGCTGGTGGCCCTCGAACGGGAGCGGTTCGTACTCGCCGAACTCGTAACGGCTCACAGGTCGGCCCATCCGTCCGGCTTGCGCTGGATGTGACGCACTCCGGTCTCGTCGCGGACCTTGAGCAGGGCGCCCTCTTCCCGTACGGCCAGCACCAGGGCGGGGCCGCGGCCGGGAAGGGAGATGATCTCACCAGGTGTCACGGGACCGTCAGGGGTGGGCAGCGTCGGGGGCTGGTCGAACATCGAGTCGAGTTCGCGGTCGTCGATGTCCTGGGTCAGCAGGCGGGCCAGTTCGGCGGTCACGTGCAGCAGGGTGGCCCGCAGGTCCGCGCGGGGGTCGTTGAGTTCGGAGCCGACGTAGCTGAGCAGTTCGGTCAGGTCGGCGCGTGCCGACGTCGACATCATCGGGACGTTCTCCATGTCGGTGTGGGGCCGCCCTGCCACCGGGGAGAGGGAGGCCGGTGGCAGGGCGGAGCGAGAGGGGACGGGGGATCACCGGGGCCCGCCCGGAGAGCTGGGCGGGCCCCGGCCAGGGGTTAGAAGTCCGGCTGGTCACCAGCCGCGCCGGCCGTGGCCATGGCGGGCGTACCTTCGGCGGGGGCCTCCTGGCCCTCGGTGGGCATGCCGTCCCACGGGTTCTCCTGGGGCGGGGTGTTGGGCCGGTTGCGCCGGAACTTGGTGACCTTGGCGGTGGCGTGGCGCAGCGACGGGCCGATCTCGTCGACCTCGACCTCGTAGACGGTGCGCTTGTCGCCTTCCTTCGTCTCGTAAGACCGCTGCCGGAGCCGGCCCTGGAGGATGACGCGCATGCCACGGGTGAGGCTCTCGGCGGCGTTCTCGCCCGGCTGCCGCCACACGTTGCAGGTCAGGAAGAGGCTGTCGCCGTCCTTCCACTCGTTGGACTGGCGGTCCATGAACCGCGGGGTGGACGCGACGCGGAATCGGGCCACCGCCTGACCTGTGGGGGTGAAGCGCAACTCGGGGTCGTCGACGAGGTTGCCGACGATGGTGATGACGGTGTCGCCTGCGGCCATGGTGTCCTCCAAGGGAGTAGTGAGGTGAAACGGGACGAGTCCGAAACAGGGGCGCTGGAAGGTGGCGGAGGCCGGAGCCCCCGCCACCGGCGAAGGGGCTAGAAGGGGATGTCGCGGTCGGCGACCGTGGACTCGCGGTAGGCCTCGACGGCCTCGCTCACGCACCCCAGGCAGATCCGGCCACCGTCGAGGGTCCTGTAGCTGTGCTCGAAGCTGACCTCGTCGCCGCAGCGGGTGCAGGCGGTGATGTCGGTGCGGTAGAGGGGGGTGTCGAGGGTGAGGCTCATGGCTGGCTCCCTTCCGTACGGTGCCCCTGCTGGGCGGCCGTTCCGTGTTTCGGTGAGGGAGGACACGCAGGCGGAAGAGACGGAAGGCAACCCAGGCGGCCCCGCCCGGCCAAGATGTTTTGGCGCCCGTTTCTGCTTTCGCGTCAAAAGATCTTGGCCGGGCGGGGTGAGCGCAGCGAAAGCCTGGGTTGCCTGGAGGAACGTGCCTGCGAGGCTGACTGATCCGAAATGCGGGGCGGGTGCCCAGCAGGACTTACGGCAGGTTGGGGCGGCCATGAGCCTCACCTCAGCCGCACGCGTACGCTGCCACCTCCGCGACGAAGCCCGCTACGGCGAGAACCCGCCTCGCGCCCGGGTGACCCGCATGGCATCCGCTCATGGAGGGGGCGCAACCCGTCCAGCAGGGCGGCCTCCGGGCGGTTCTGCTGCGGCCGAGAGTGGTGGGGCCTCTTGGGGGCTCCACCACCGCCTTCGCGTCAGCCGTGAGACTCGAGATAGACGGCCAGCAGCCACTGCAACGGCCTCAACCATCCGGCGTGCGGGGTACCCATGGCCGCGTCGATCTCCTCGATGGTCGGCAACTGGGCGCTGAGCCGGGGCGCGGGCAGATGGTGGTTCAGCGCATGCCCGACGAGATGGGCCATCGAGTAGGAGGGTGCCACCGCCAAGGCCGTGGCCACCGCGCGGCGTGCCAGGCCGACCTCGCCGTTGAGCCAGGCGGAGACGGCCAGCAACGATCCGACGGGAGCCAGGAAGGGATCGTCCACGTGCCGGGCCAGGTCGACCAGCATCGCGGTCAGGGCGGCCGCTGTAGCCGGGTCGGTCTCCAGGGTCAGCCAGGCTTCGTCGCGGATGCGGATGATCTGTAGGTCGAAGGCGAGTCGGACCGCAGTGACGTCGTCCAGGGTCTTGCCCTCGCGATACAGGGCGATCGCCTGACGCAGCCGGGCCAGGCCGTCTTCGACGATCTGACCCACCGGTGGTTCCGCCTGGGAGAGGAGCTGAGCCGACAACTCGGTGGCGCCTCGGACAGTCAGGCGTCGACGGTGCTCAGCACCGTCATATGGGGTGGGTAGGTGCATGGAATGCCTGGTCGAAGGCATGGCGTGTTTCCTTTCAAAAGAGGGCGGATCAACTGATGAAGCGCTACCTGCTCGACGGCGAGGCGCGGTAGGTGTGTCGCCCACCCCGGCTGTGAAGCTGGCCAGGGTGGCACGGATGCCCGGCCCGATGAGCGTCATGGCGGTCGACGACGGCCGGGCCCCTGGTGCTTCCTTGGCGGTTACTCCCGAGGGTCACGGTCGTTCTGGGCTGCGGCGCCTGCCTCATCCGGGGTACGGCTGAAGACCAGATCGTCGGCGCCGGCGTTGGCGGCTTGGCTCTGGCCGAGGAGCCAGACGCGCTGCTGGCCGGTCGCGCTGATGGTGTCGATACGGGCCAGGACGGGCATCCACCCGCCGCCTGTGCCGGCGGCGAGGTGGACGTGCCAGCCCGGCTCGATGGTCCGGGCCGGCCGGTAGTCACCGGTCATGGCGACACCGGGTGATGGCCGAGCCCGAGCGTGGCGCCCAGCTTGGGGCCGAGCTCCAGCGCGTCGTATACGGCGGGCAGGTTGCGGCGCTGCCAGCCTTCCAGTGCCACCGGCAGGTCAGCTCCGTAGCGCAGGTGCTGCCTCAGCGTGGCAGCCAGGGAGGTGGCCTGTTCGATGCCGTTGTTGGCGCCGCGGGCGGTGTTGGGCCGGACCGGGGCCAGCGCGTCGCCCAGCAGGACGGCGTGGGCGCGGTGGCCGATCGGGTAGATCATGCGCTCGGGTGGCGCGATGTCGACGATGGGGGCGGCGCTCCAGCTGGGGGTGGCCTCGATGATCGCGCTCGCCTGGCTGGGCAGTAGCTGCCGGGCGTGGTCGGTGATGTGCCGGCGCGCCTGCGCAGGGATCTGGTGCGGCAGGACGTAGGTGCGTCGGACGGGGTCGGCGTCCAGCAGGGTGCGGAACTCCTGCTCGGAGTGGTTGAGGTAGAAGGTCCAGTCGGTGACGACGGCGCCGTCGCGCTGCAGGATCGGGAACAGGTGCAAGCCCGCGCCGGGGAGCTCCAGCCTGGTGTAGTCGTGTAGGTCCGGCAGGACGGTCGGCGACTGGCCGCGCCAGGCCACGTAGCCGCCGTAGCGGAGCTTGCGGCCTGGGTCGAGCAGGCGGCGGCCGGTCGAGCGGCGGCCGTCAGCGAAGACGACCAGGTCGGCGCTGAGCGGGTCGGCGTCGGCGATCTGCAGCTGGGCGCGACCGTCGACGTCGGTGGCCAGGCCTTGGACGCGGCTGCCCAGGCGCAGCCACCCCTCGGGGAGGCGCTGCAGCAGCGCGGTGTTGATCAGGTGCCAGGCGGTGGAGCGGCCCGGGTAGAAGGTGTGGGTGTGGCCCGCGTCGCAACGGTCGGCGACCTTGACCGCGACCACGCGCTCGCTGGTGAAGGGGACGAACTCGTGCTGCGGGACGCCGACGGAGTCCAGGACGTCCAAGGCGGCGTGCTCCAGGCCGATGACGCCGCCGGCCTGCGCGTGCAGGTAAGGGGAGGCGTCCAGGACGGTGACGTTGGTGAGGCCGGCCTGGCGGAGTAATAAGGCCAGGGTGGGGCCGGTGATGGAGGCGCCGACGATGGCGATCGAGGGCTCTCCGTCGGCCGTAGGCGAGGCGGTGTGAGGGTGGGCGAGCGGAATCATGGCAGCTCCTGAGGCGTGTGACTGACGGGGCTGCCGGAAGAGGAAGGCTCGGCGTTGGCCCGGGGGCCGAGGCGGCGGGGACTTCCCCTTCCGGCGGCGGCCGTCAGCGGCGCGGGAAGCTGTCCGCGCCACCGCCCGTGTCTGGGCTGGTCAAGATGTTTTGCGCCAGCAAAAGATCTCTGGCCAGGCCAGACCTCGCCCCCTCAGAGCCTCGCAACGCGGGGCGAGAGGGCGGTTGAGCGGGCGGCGCCCCGCGCCGCAGGCTGTGAAGCCGGAAGGGAAAGGCCCGCCCGTCCTGGCCCGTCGCCGGACGCCGAACCGGCTCGGCGAGGCGGGTACCGCCACCGCATCCAGGTCCGCGGCATGCTCTCTGGAGCTGCGCCGGCCTCCGGCCCGCCCCGGGTGGGCGGCGATGGCGACGGCGGGGCGTGCTGTCGGCCACCAGATCAGCCGGCCGGATTCACCTCGGCCCACCGAGCCCAGAACCCCGGCCGGTGCTTCTCCGCTGCGATGAATGGCGCGGCCACGAAGAACTCCTCAGCGGTGGGCTGGCCGGAGCCTCGCCGCTTGCGCCAGGCCCGCCGCACCCTCTTCTGCTCGGCCAGCTCACAGCAGGTGCCAAGCTGGAGGACGGCGGCTTCCATGGCGCTGCGAGTACCAGTCCGGACGGCGACGATGCGGCGCGGCACCTGCCGGGGGCTGATGACGGCGCGCTGCACCTGATACAGCGCCCAGGTGATGCGGTCGAGTCGTGCCTCGTGCTCGGCCAGCACGGCCGCCAGGGCAGAGCGGTCGGCCATCAGGTCTCGCAGCAGGATGCCGGCCCGGTCACGCCTGTCCATGCCGGCCAGGCCCTGGGTCGCGTTCAGCCTGAACGCGATCTCTTCCAAGGCCAGCGGCAGGGCCCCTTCGGCCGGGAAGGTCTCCAACCGGTCGAGGGTGCGGGTCTGCCCGGTCGGGCCGGTGAGGGCGACCGGGCACGTTATTGCGAATATGAGATAACGATCTTCGTGTCGGGCTGCCGCGCGATCCGATCGCCAGTGTCCCGTCTCAACTGAGCCGACACAGTCTCAGCTGGTCTGACGCATTCGACAGTTTCTCAGTAGACTTGACGCAAGATCGCTGTAGGGGCCGTCTGCCTGCGCAACCCGTGATGGGTGGGCCAAAATGGCCCGCATGACGACTATGCCCGAGAACCATGTCAAGACCGCACATTCGTCCGAATGCAACGCCTACGACATGATCGCCGAGGGGTATACGGCCGAGAACGAGACCAGCCTCCTGAACGCGTACTACGAGCGTCCCGCGATGCTGGAGCTCGCCGGGAACGTGACCGGCCAGCGCATCCTCGACGCCGGCTGCGGCTCAGGCCCCCTGTTCGCCGAGCTGCGCGATCGAGGCGCCATCGTCACCGGCATCGACGCGAGCGCCGGGATGCTGGAGATGGCCCGACAGCGGCTGGGCACCGACGCAGACCTGCGGGTCGCCGACCTGGCCGACCCGCTGCCCTTCCCCGACGACACCTTCGACGACGTCATCGCGTCGCTGGTGCTGCACTACCTGGAAGACTGGGGACCGACACTGGCCGAGCTTCGACGCGTGCTGAAGCCTGGCGGCCGGCTCCTCGTCTCGGTCGAGCATCCTTTCTCCATCACCCTCTGGCAGCACATGGCCGGGAAAAAGCCCAAGTACTTCGAGACCCGTATCCGGATCGATGAATGGACCATGGGTGGGCAGACCGCCCAGATGAGCTTCTGGGACCGGCCGCTGCACGCGATGACCGAGGCCTTCACCGCGGCTGGCTTTCGCATCAGCGTCATCAGCGAACCGCCGTTTGTGCCGGAAGCCCGCGAACTGTTCCCCGAGGAGTTCCGCGAGATCACCGGCACGAGGTTCCTAGGCTTCCTGTTCTTCGTTCTAGAAGCCGGCTAACGGCGCCTCGCTCGGGCAGTACTTGATCGTTTTAAAGTTAGCCTCGCTGTAGGGGTTGTCGTTGCTCACCCTCGGCCGGGAATGCGACTTGATGATGTCCAGGTCGGACAGCAGGCTCGCTACCGACTTCGACGTCATCGACGTTCCGCGGTCGGAATGGATTGTCCGTGGTGCGAGCCCGCCGTTGGCCCGGATGCAGTTCTCGATGAACTGCTTGGCAAGCTCTCCTGATTCGCGGAGGTGAACCTCCCAGTGCACCACGTGCCGCGAGAAGATGTCGATCATCACGTACAGGTCGAAGTATTTCCCTCGTTCGATGGACGGCAGTCTGGTTATGTCCCAACTCCACACCTCGTTGGGATTTCTGGCGACCAGGTGTGGTTTCTTCTTGGCCTCGTGCCGGGCCTGGGCACGCCGCTCGCGGACCAGGCCGCGGGCGCGCAGGACCCGGTACATCGTCAGGGCCGATGCGTTCTCATGTTGTGAAACCGAGTAGCTGGAGTCCGTCGGCGGGGTGACTGCGGTAGTGGTCGGTGGCTGCGGCGATGTTGGTCCAGCCGATCAGGCGGGCCAGGCCGATGGCCAGGTTGCGCAGGCCGGCCATGATGCGGGGTGCGGTGCCGGTGCGGATCCGGGAGGCGTCTTCGCGGTAGGTGACGTCGCGGATGTGGTGCAGGGCCTCGATGCTCCAGTGGCCGCGGATCAGGGTGGCGAGCTGGGCGTGGGTGATGCGGCCTGGTGGGAGGCTGGTGATGGCGTAGATCGTGACGATGGTGGTCTTGCCGGTGCGGTGGTCGGTGCGGCGGCGTTTGACCTGGATGGCCTGGGCGGCGTGGGGGAAGGGCAGTCCGGGGCGGGCGGTGCAGATCTTCATGCGGCGGATCTCGCGGCGGCTGTGGCCGGTCTCGTCGGTGCGGTCGTTGAGAATCGCTTCGCGCCAGGGCAGGGCCTTGAGCCGGCGCTGGAGTGTGGGCTGGTTGCCCTTGACGATGAACAGGTAGTGGCCGCCGGCGGTGACGATGTACCGGGCGTGTTCCTGCTGGGTGTGCAGGGCATCGGCGGTGACTACCACGCCGGTCAGGTCGAGCCCGGACAGCAGGGGTGTGAACGCGGGGATCTCGTTGCTCTTGGCCTCGACCTGTCGTTGGGCTATGACGATCTGGGTGTTGTGGTGGGTGGCGGCCAGCAGGTGGGTCACGCCTTGGCCGGTGCGACTGCCGCGCAGGGTCTTGCCGTCCACGGCCAGGCCGGACAGCGGGGTCCGGTCTGCGGGCCGGTTGCCTGAGGTGGCGGGCGGGGTGCAGGTGGCAAGCGCGGCCAGATAGGTGCAGGTGGCGGTGTGAGGAGCCCGGCGTTTTCCGGACACGTCCCAAATGAACTATAGAGTCGACTCTATCACGCAACCGCGCGATTATCGAACCATTCATCGAGGACTTCGAGCGG
>NZ_BMNH01000035.1 GCF_014646355.1 Nonomuraea cavernae | reverse complement strand
CACGGCCTACCGGTCACCGCACCGCTCGGGCCTTGGCGGCCCTCCCGCGCTGTCGTTTCCTCCCGGGCGTAAACGCCCGGGGTTCCACGCCAGATCACGCTGAATCCGCTGGGAGCTATGTCCTTTTTCTGTACGACGTGGCCTTTGGGCTACTAGGCTCTTGATCGAACTGGAGGTGTGCTATGGCGGATCCGGACGAACGGCTTGGCTTGCCTGGCCTCAATCCCGGCAAGGACTGGCCCGGGCTCGATCCCGACAGGGATGGGATCACGTTCAGCCCTGACAAGTTGAAGAAGATCGCCAAGGACCTTGAGCAAGAGCTTGATCGGCTCGCCGGGGGGATGCCTGGCTCTCTGTCGCATATGTCGGAGGCGACGCGGGTGCCCTACGCCGGCACAGACGACTGGGAGGCCGGGGAGACCCTGCACAAGAGCCTGAAGCAGGGCAACGAGCACTTCACGGAGATCTACAGGGGGATCGTCGACGACTATCGCACGGCCATCGCGCTGATCTACGCCGGGGCCAACGATTACGAGGCGGTTGAAAGGCTTGCGAGTAATGGGGGGATTCCCGGATGAGGGAGTACCAGGTCAGAGCGGAGGGGGACTTCGCCGTCCACGGTGAGCAACCTGTGGACAAGGTCAAGAGAATCTTGGATTCGGTCGATCCGCGGGCCATCGAGAAGGCTGGTGACGCCTATCTCAACGCCTCTTCCACGCTGGAGGTGGCGAGGCGGGCCGTCGAAGACGCAGGCAAGGCGATGGCAGACGTCTGGGGCGGCAAGGCATCGGTCAAGGCGCAGCAGGCGTTGCGAAGCGTGCATGGTGCGCTCGAAGCGCTCGGCGACAATGCCAACCGTATGGGGCGTCCCCTCCAATCGCTCGGCAAGACCGTCATCCCCTCCTTCAAGGACTCCGGTGGGTTCAACTGGGACGACGGGTTCAGTCATAATGACTCGATTTATGGCCTGTTCTTCGAGGACGGCGGGGTGAGCATATCCACGGATAACAAAAAGGCGACCGAGCACCTGAAAGAGCTCAACAAAGCGCTGGGCACCTGGCACGATCTGCTGCCCGCCTCCTTGACCGAAGACCTGCCCAAGCTCACTTGGCCCACCCCAGATCAGAACAATCACCAGGCTCCCAAGTACCCCACGGTTGACCTTCCTGACAGAGGTAATCCGAACTACTCCCCTGATCCCAATGGGAACCTCCCTCAGGACAACGGGCCCACGACCGGTCCCAAGAACGGTAACAACCCGAACATCACGGATCCGAACGCCACAGACCCGAACGCCGTGGATCCGAACGCGACGGATCCGAACGCCACAGACCCGAACGCCGTGGATCCGAACGCGACGGACCCGAACGTTACGGATCCGAACATCACGGACCCGAACGCCAACGGGCCAGGAAACGGCGACGTGAACGGGAACATCCCGGGCATCGATCAGCCGGGGACCAATCCCTCCTTGAACCCCGGCGGTCTCAACGGCGTCACGAATCCCAACGGCACCGACCCACGGTCGACCGGCCTGTCCGACTACCAGCCGCCGAAGCTGGACACCCCGCCGTTCTCCACCACGGGCCCCAACGCCTCGACCTCGCCCACCACGCTTCTGCCCGCAGGCAACCCCTCGGCGACGGTCCCGGGCGTGGGGACGGTCCCAGGCACAGGCCCCGGCACGAACATTGGCACGAACGTTCCTGTGAACACGAACGGCGCCAACCTTCTCCGCGCCGGAGGTAATACGACCGGCATGCCCGGCATGGGGATGCCCTTCATGCCCATGGGCGGCATGGGCGCGGGCGGCGGCGAGGAACGCACGAGCGAGACGTCCACCTGGCTCGTGGAGGACGACGACGTGTGGGGCGGCCCCGCCAAGGACGTCGTCGACGACACCATTCGCTGACAGGCATTCGGCGCTGGCCCCCTCCACCGCTCACGCGATGGCGGGGGCTCGCTTTCTTCAGGCGCCGGCATCCGGAAGGGCGGCCTGCACCGGCACAGTCGCGCCCGCGATGACAAGGAGACCGCGTCCGGGGGGCCCGCCGACGGTGCCGCGCGGCAGCCGGATGGTGAAGAGGTCTCCGTCGGAAGGACTCTGCACCGACAGCAGTAAGCCCGTCCGAGCCTTACGCGTCTCAGCCGTGAAGCCCCGGAAGGAGGTGGCCAGGTCACCTGTGGTCCCGGCGATGATCAGCCCGTGCTCGCCGTCCCTTCCCGATCGGAGCACCTCGTCCAGCGCCATCCCGAGCGGTGAGTCGGGGTTGACGAGCTCGGCGTCGTCCACCAGCACCACATAGCGCTCCAGCCCGGCGACCAACTCCGGGAGCTTGTCGCTGCTGCCGTCCAGCACGGCGAGAGTCCCCTCCAGGGTCCGCAACAGGCTCCGTCTGGGAGTCACGGCGATGACGGGCGTGCCGGACGAGATCAGCGAGCTCGCGGCCGTGAGCAGCGTTGAGGAGCGTCCCGAGCGCGCGGGCCCGGCGATCACCGCGCCTGGCCCTTGGGCGAGCAGGTCGATCCCCTGGGGCGTCAGCGCGTCGCCTCCCGCGCCGATCAGCGCCCAGAGGGGAGAGGGAGGCTGGAAACCGGGCACGAGGTCGAACGTCTGGCTCGCGGTGATCCGCACCGGCAGCGCGTCCACCCGCAGCGGCCGCTCTCCTTCCGAGTGCCGGGAGCCGGCGGTGAGGGTACGGGACAGAGACTGCAGGGCCGCCACCTGGGCGGGCCCCGAGGGATCGCTGGAGAGCAGCGCGATCTGGTGCTCCACGATGCCGTGCTCCCCCAACGACAGGGCGCGGCCGGGTGGGATGGACGACGGGAGCCCCTTGATGGGCAGCCCGGCCAGGCCGTAGTCGGATGGATCCGCCAGGCGCAGGATCAGCCGGTCGTCGAACACCGTGGACACCTGGCCCATCAGGCTCGAACGGTCGCCGGTGACGACCGCGCGCAACCCGACCGCCGGCCCCTCCCGCAGCAACTGCAGCAACGCCTCGGGCAGCCGGCCGTAGTCGTAGCCCTCGAACGCGGCGACGAACCCCTCCCAGCGGTCGAGCATGAACACCAGCCAGGGCAGGCGATGCCCGGCCTGACGGTATTCGGCCAGCGAGGCGTGGCCGGCCTCGGCCAGCAACTGCTGGCGGCGACCCACCTCGGCCCGCAACCTGGAGAGAAGCCGTTCGACGCGATCGAGCTGGTCGCGGGTCACGACGGCGCCGCAGTGCGGCATCGCCACGAGAGGCAGCAGCGCGCCCGAGCCGCAGTCGATCGCGTGGATGTGCACGTCGGCGGGAGCGGCCTGGGCGGCGATCGCGCCCGCGATCGTGCGCAGCGCCGTGGACCTTCCGCTGCGTGCCGCGCCGGCGATGAGAAGGTGACCGCCGTGGCTCAGGTCCAGCGCGAGCGGACGCCGGTCCTGCGCCCACGGCCGGTCCGTGACCCCGAACACCAGCGGCCGCACCTCGCCGAACGTTCCCTGACCGGTGAAGGTGCCAGCGCCGAATCCCTTCGAGCCTCGCGTGGGCCACGCGTCCGGCCCGAGCCAGCCAGGCCCCGTGAGCGACCCCGGTTTCGTGAGCGACCCTGGCGTCGATCCGGCCTGTGCCCCGTTCTCCCCGAACACCTCGTCGAGGACGAACCGCGTGGGGAGCGGCTCCAGCCACGGACTCGGCTGCTGCCGTACGCCGGTCAGCCGGGTGGCTTCGATGACCGCGTCGGCCAGGATCGACAGGTCGGTGACCGCCGACTCCTCCGTGGGCTCAGCCGGCGCGGGCAGCGCCCGGCCCAGCGACCGCCAGTCGACCTCGACCACCCGCACCGGCCCGCTGTCCTCGACGCCTCCCCCGATCCCGATCACGCCACCCGGCCTCCCCACTCCGGGAAGGCTCCCCGCGTCATGACCACCCTCCGGCGGATGCGATGCCGGGCGGAGAGGGGGCGGAGCCGCGTGGAGCCCGGTGACGGGTCGCCGGCCAGGAGCGCCGTCCCGGTAGGGGGACAGCCTCCTGGGACCACTCCCAGAGGGGCTGTCTCCGGAAAGGCTCGGGCCACTCCCAGAGAAACTGCCTTCGGAGAGGCCGCCTCTGGCCGCTCCGCTTCCTGGAACGTCGCTCCTGAGAGGTCCTCTCCTGATGCCGCCCGAGGAACCGCTGCCCGAGGAACCGCCGCCCGAGGAACCGCTGCTGGAGGCGTCGCCCACGGAGGAACCACCTGTGGAGAAGCCACCTGTGGAGAAGCCACCCCCCGACGGGCCGCTTCCGGTTGAGGGGCGGGGGCGGGGCGCGGAGGCGGGCAGGGGGCTTCGACCTCCCACTCGGGCCGTCTGGACGGCCGTCGCGGCGCCCACGCCGGACTTCACGTAGCAGCGGCCCGGCGTCGACTTGGAGATGTGGGCCGCGTCCGGCAGGTCGATCACGTCCGTCGACTCCATGGGCTCGGTGACCCGGAGCGCGATCCGCAGCGAGGTGTTGGCCTGGATGTCGGCCGTCACCACACCGGCCGGTCGCTGGGTGGCCAGGATGAGGTGGATGCCCAACGAGCGGCCACGGCGGGCGATGTCGACGAGTCCGGCCACGAAGTCGGGCAACTCGGCCACCAGCGCCGCGAACTCGTCGATGATCAGCACCAGCCGCGGCAGCGGGTCACCGGTGTAGTCGTCGATGTCCTTGGCGCCGGCCGCCAGAAGCAGACGCTCGCGGCGGCGGACCTCGGCGGCGAGGGAGTCGAGGGCCCGCTGGGTCAGGTGGCCGTCGAGGTCGCTGACCATGCCGACCGTGTGCGGCAGTCGTACGCACTCCTTGAACGCGGCGCCGCCCTTGTAGTCGATCAGCACGAACGTCAGCTGGTCGGGGCGGTTGGCCACCGCGAGCGAGCAGATCAGGGTCTGCAGCAGCTCGGACTTGCCCGCTCCGGTGGTGCCGGCGATCAGCCCGTGCGGACCGTCGAGGCCGAGGTCGACCGAGAAGCGGCCGTCCGGGCCGACACCGATCACGGCCTTGGTCGAGCCCCGGTCGTGCCAGCGGGCGGCGATCTCCTGGCCGGAGGGGGAGCGCAGGCCCAGCAGGTCGAGCAGGCGGACCGCGCCGGGCAGGTTGCCCGAGGGGTCGTCGCGGCTCACGTCGCGGATCGGCGCGAGCGCCCTGGCCAGCCGGTCGCACCACGACGGTGAGACGAGATCGCCCAGCACCGGGCCGATGACGTCGAGCCCGCCGCCTCGCAGCTGGACGAGCCCGTCGGCCCCGCACGCCGCGACCGTCGCGCACTCCTCGGGCAGCAGCCGCTGGTCGTCGTCGAGAGCCAGGGTGAAGACGCCCGTGCGCGGGCCCTGACGCAGCACCTGCGGCATGCCGGGCAGTCCGCGCAGGACCTGGGCGCCGTCGAGCACGACCAGCACGTCGTAGGGGCGCTCGTCGAAGGTGGCGAAGGCGGGCGCCTCGGGACCGCCGAGGTCGTCCCACCCGGTGGGAATCTTGCCCAGCTCGGGGATCGAGGTGTTCTGGCGCTCGTCGATCAGGGAGGCCAGCTCGGCGACGCGGCGCGCGGCGGAATCGGGGTCGGTGCCGATCAGTGCCACGCAGTCCTCGCCGCCGCGCGGCGCGCAGTGCGGCAGCCAGCGCACCCAGCCCCAGCGGCGCTCACCGTCGGGATGCGCCGACAGGACCACGATGGCGAGGTCACGTGGGCTGTGCAGGGTCGCGGCCTGCCCGATCAGCCAACCGGCCAGGCCGACGGCGGCGTCGCGCGGGCCGGTGACGCCGGCCACGCCGAGCCTGCGCATGGCCAGCGCCACGGGCACGGCGCGGCAGACCGGCGGGTCGAGGGGGCCGCCGGTCTGCTCCTCGGTGAGCTCCAGGCCGGCGGGCAGGTCGGCCAGACCGACCCTGAGCCGGAGCGAGTCGGGGTCGTGGATGCGCCGCTCCCACAACCGCCTGCGCGGCCCCGTGGCGGTGAGCAGCACCTGGGCGGGGTCGGGCGCGTCGGCCCTGCGCTCCAGCTCGTCCTGAGCCCTGGTTCGCTCGACGGCTGTCTCGTAGGCCTCCAGCCGCTCCTTGAACTCCTTGGCCGCCTTCCGATGCTGCTTTCTGCCATGACGGCGATCGCTCCACCACTGCCCGATCATGATCACTGGGGTCATCAGGGCGAAGAGCAGGAAATACCACTGACCCAGCACGTAGGAGAGCGTCACGCCCACCACCGCGGGCAGGAACGCGGCCAGCAGTTGCAGCCGCATCCCCTCGGCTCGCCGCGGCTCCTGCGGCTTCTTGAACGCCCGTTGTCCCTCGGTGCGGCGCAGCCGGGGCGGCCGGTTGTAGGCCACGCCCCCCTCGGGGCGAGGCGCGAGGTGGGCGTCCTGCGGCTCGATCGCGGTCAGGGTGAACACGGATGACCCGCAGGTCAGCACCGCGTGCTCGGGCCAGTCAACCGCCTCGGTGAGCGGCCGCGCGTCCAGCTCGGGGCTCTGCCAGATGTCGGGAGACAGCTCGGCCGCCTCCCGCTCCGCGACCCGCGCGGTGAGCTCGGCGACCTCCTCGGCCCACCGGCCCTTGAGCCGCAGCCGCGGGGCCTGCTCAGGCGGCGCCCGCCGCGCGGGCTCCGCGGTGATCGCGTCAGGGGTGACGCGGAGGGTGACCGCCTCGGGCGCCAGCATCGGGTCCGCCACGGCGATCGCGCACATGGGATCGGACCCGATGACGTGCACCCCGAGCCCCAGGCGGTGCACCGCGCCGGCGGCGGGGCCGCCCACGACCCGCACCTCGGCCACCCCGCCCGGCTCCTCGATGATCGTGGACCTCGCCAGGCGGGGATCGAGCGTGACCTTGTCGCCGTCACGCAGCACCGCCGTGGCCGGGGCCCTGGGGTCAAGAGGCCGCCCGTTGCGCCACAGTGTCGTGCCCCAGCCCGGCTCACCGACATGCTCGCCCCAGTCTGGCCGGCGTGGTGCGCCCGCTTGCCCGGGCCCGCGTGGAGACCGCTCCTCCCACCCGGGCGCCGACCGGCGGGAGTCGGGCATGGAAGCCGCGCGGCCGGGATCCGACATGCCGTAGGGCGCCCGCGCCTGGGGCAGCCGGACGACCTTGGCGAGCAGCTCCTGACCGCCGAGCGCCTCGCTCACCCCGGCGACCGTGGCGCCGTCGTCGCCGTCGATCACGACATCACGGTCGCCCTGCTCGCCGAGCACGGTGAGCATGATCCGCATGGGCCGTCTCCTCGGTCGGAACTCGGCGCCAAGGTAGCGCCCGAAGCGACGTTAAGCCCGCTGGTTGACGGCAACGGCATGGAATCCGCAAGTTGTGGATAACTGGCCCGCCACCGAAAAGTCTGTGGAAAAGCTCGCGGTCGCCGGTCATACATGCTATTTGCCGCATTCGACCGCAGGTAGACCCCTTCGAAAGGCTTCTCCGGGTGCGTGACGCGGGTAAGTCCGGCTCGCCCCTCATGCGAGGACGAAAGCCCTCGATGAGGCGGACCGAAAAGCGGCGGGCGTGTGTCAGGGTCGTCGGCGATGGCGAGTAGGGTCACCATCGCCACAGGCCAGAGGTCAGATGGCGGCAGTCGAGAAACCAAATGGCAGGGTTCGGGGCAAACGATCAAAAGGCTCCTGAGCCCGTAAATCCCGAAACATCAGTGAACAGTGCTGCACATGTTAAAGATGTGACTCATAGCTGTAGAAAGTATGCGCGTCAACTCGCTAGAAAAAACTGGCATGGATTTCGTCGAGTTGACACCGCCCTACCTGCGAAACGAGCATGGTTCCTCGCGTTCCAGCCCCGCCTCACCGCGCGGTTGCACATAATGGCGTGAATTCGACATTTCACAAATGGGAGCCCCCGACCCATGAGGACCAGCGAAAAGCCTGCCGTCAACCCTGCCGTCAACACGGCGGGGTTGTCCGGCCCGGCCTCGCGCAAGCTCCCCGTCCCACCCCGCGAGCGGAAGCCTGCCCTGGCGGCCCTCGCGGTGCTCCTCATCCTGGGCGGGGCGCTGGCCACGACACTGCTCGTGATGCGCAGCGGAGACCGGATCTCCGCGATCAGGATCACCGAGCAGGTCGGCGCGGGCCAGCCGTTCACCGAGCAGTCGATCGAAGAGGTGCAGATCGCCGACACCGGCATCGACTACGTCAGCTGGTCCGAGCGGCAGAAGGTGCTCGACAGCTTCGCCGCGGTCACCATCCTGCCCGGCACCCTGTTCATCGACGACATGGGCGTCACGGCCAGCCAGGAGCTGGGCCCCGGTAAGGCCAAGGTGGGTCTCGCGCTCAAGCCCGGCCAGGCGCCGGCCGGCCTCGTCAAGGGAGACCGGGTGCAGATCGTGCACGTGCCGGGCCGTTCCAGCCAGACCGAGAGCCGGGTGCTCGCCCAGAGCGCCCTCGTGGTCAGCGTCGGAGCGCCGGGCAGGACCGGCGGCAGCGGGCAGATCACCGTGATCGTCGACTCGACGGCGTCACCGGAGATCGTCAGATACGCCTCCAGCGGTGAGATCGCGGTGGCCGTGCTGCCCGGGGCTCGCTGAGGTGGCCCTGATCGTGCTGGCCGCCGACAAGGGCGCGCCAGGGGTGACCACCGCCGCGACGGCCCTGGCGGCCGTCTGGCCGAGGCCCGTGCTGCTCGCCGAGTGCGACCCCGCGGGCGGCGACATCGCCTACCGGCTGCCCAGCGCCGACGGCGGCGTGCTCAACCCGGGCAAGGGCCTGCTCACCCTGGCGGCGACGGCGCGCCGCGGGCTGGAGCCCGCGCAGATTCACGAGCACACACAGAAGATCGTGGGCGGGCTCGACGTGCTGGCCGGGCTCACCCATGGCGAGCAGGCGGCCGGGCTGACCTGGCTGTGGGGTCCGCTCGGCCGCTCGCTCGCCGCCGTGCCGCACGCCGACGTGATCGCCGACTGCGGCCGCCTCGGCGCCCACCCCCAGCTCGGCGACCTGCTGGCCGAGGCCGAAAAGGTCGTGCTGCTCACCAGAGCCACCCTCGACCACGTCGCGCACCTGCGCGAACGCCTCTCGATCACGAAGGCTCACGGCGTCGTCGTGATCGCCGACCCGCGCAACTACCGCTCCTCGATCGACGACGTACGCCGCATCGTGGGCTCGACCGTCGGATTCGTGTACGGCCTGGCCCACGATCCCAAGGGGGCCGAGCTGCTGCGCGGCCAGTGGGGCGGACGGCTCGACCGCTCGCTGCTCATCCGTACGGCACGCGATCTCGCAGGACGGCTGGTGAGCCACCCGTGATCGACCACTCCCTCGTGAAGCGTTTCCGCCAGGAGGTCGGCGACCGCCTGGCCCACCAGCGCCGGCTCGACCAGGCCAACGGCCTGGCCGCGATGACCGGCGAGGACGAGCGGCAGTTCGCCAGGGCGCTGATCTCCCAGGTGCTGGAGGAGCACGCGCGCAACGAGATCGGCCTGGGCCGCACCCCGCCCACGGTCGAGGAGGAAGAGGCGCTGGCGGCCGGCATCCACGCCGCGCTGTTCGGCGTGGGCCGTCTCCAGCCGCTGCTCGACGACCCCGACGTCGAGAACATCGACATCAACGGCTGCGACAAGGTCTTCGTCGGTTACGCCGACGGCCAGGAGCTCGCGCACGACCCGGTCGCCGAGTCCGACGAGGAGCTGATCGAGCTGATCCAGATCCTGGCGGCCTACTCGGGCCTGTCGAGCAGGCCGTTCGACACCGCCAACCCGCAGCTCGACCTGAGACTGCCCGACGGCTCGCGGCTGAGCGCCGTCATGGACGTCACGCTCAGGCCGGCCGTGTCGATCCGCCGCGCCCGCCTCGGCAAGGTGTTCCTGTCCGACCTGGTGGGCAACGGCACACTGAGCCCGGAGATCGGCCGGTTCCTGACGGCCGCGGTCGCCGCCCGCAAAAACCTCATGATCGCGGGCTCCACCAACGCCGGCAAGACGACCCTGCTGCGAGCCCTGGCCAACGAGATCCCGGCCGGAGAGCGGCTGATCACGGTCGAACGCGCGCTTGAGCTCGGTCTCGACCAGTTCCCCGAGCTTCACCCCAACGTGGTCGCCTTCGAACAGCGGCTGCCCAACTCCGAGGGCCAGGGCGAGATCACCATGGCCGAGCTGGTCAGACGCTCCCTCCGGATGAACCCCAGCCGCGTCATCGTCGGCGAGGTGCTCGGCGACGAGATCGTCACCATGCTCAACGCGATGACGCAGGGCAACGACGGCTCCCTGTCCACCATCCACGCCAACTCCAGCATGGAGGTGTTCAACCGCATCTCCACCTACGCCCTGCAGGCCAACGAGCGCCTCCCCATCGACGCCACCCACATGCTCATCGCCGGCGCCATCGACTTCGTGGTCTTCGTCGAGAAACGCAACGACTACGACCGCGGCGGCACCCTGCGCCGCTACGTCTCCAGCATCCGCGAGGTCAACGGCTGTGACGGCCGGGTCCTGTCGAGCGAGGTGTTCGCTCCGGGCCCCGACGGTTCCGCCCTGCCCCACGCCCCCGTCTCCTGCCTGCAGGAGCTCGCCGCCCACGGCTACCACCCGGGAGGCTGGTGATGATCCCTCTCGACCCGCTGGCGCTGTTCGCCGGCGCCGCCGTCGGCGGCGGCGTCTTCCTGCTCGTCCTCTCCCTGTACGGCCTGCGCCCCAAGCCGTCGCAGCCCGAGCGCCACCTGGTCAGGATGCTGACCACGCGCGGCGCGATCGCCGCGGTCGTGGCCGTCGTCGTCCTGGCGGTCACCCGCTGGCCGGTGGTCGCCGTGGGATCGGTGCTGCTGGTGTTCGCCTGGCGCGGTCTGTCGGGCGGCGCGGCCGAGGAGCGCGCGGCGATGCGCAGACTCGAAGGACTGGCCGCCTGGACCGAGTCGCTGCGGGACACGATCGCCGGCGCGGCCGGGCTCGAACAGGCCATCCCGTCGTCGATCAGGGCGGCCGCGCCCATGCTGAGACCCCACCTGCGGGCGATGGTCGACCGGCTGCACACCAGGATGGCGTTGCCCGACGCGCTGGCGTTGTTCGCCGACGAGCTCGACGACCCGTCGGCCGACCTGGTGGTGGCCGCGCTGATCCTCAACTCCAAGCTGCGCGGCCCGGGTCTGCGCGACGTGCTGGGCGCGCTGGCGGTGTCGGCGCGCGAGGAGCTCGACATGCGCCGCCGCGTCGAGGCCGAACGCCGCGCCACGAGGCGCAGCGTGCAGATCGTGGTGATCACCGCACTGGTCTTCGCCGGCCTGCTCGTCGTGTTCAACCCGTCCTACGTCGGCGAATACACCGGCCTGCTCGGCCAGGCGGTGCTCGCCGTCGTGGCCGGGCTGTTCGGCGCCGGGTTCGCCTGGATGCGGCGGCTCGCCCGGTTCGACAAGCCCACACGTCTGCTGGTCGGAGGCGGCAATGGTTGAAGGAGTACTGGCCGGCGGCGCGCTCGGGTTCGGCCTGTTCCTGCTGCTGCGCGCGATCTTCCCGGCCCAGCCAGGCCTGGTGGCGCGGTTGCTGGCGATCGAGGCGGTGCGCGAGGACGCGGGCGCGCCCCGCATCCAGCTCGTGCTGCCCGACGAGGAGGTCAGCGCCTTCCGCCGGGGTCTCGGCGTCAGACTGGCCCGCGTCTACCACGCCCGCGGCTGGGAGGCCCGCTCGGTCAAGGCCGACCTGGCCCTGGTCGGCCGGTCGTTCGAGGGTTTCCTGGCCACCAAAGTGCTGCTCGCCGCGGCCGGGCTGCTGGCCTTCCCCGTGCTGCTCGGCTGGCTGGTGCTGATGGAGTGGGGCACGTCGCTCGCGATCCCGTTCTGGGCCGCCGTGCTCGCCGCCCTGTTCTTCTTCTTCCTGCCCGACGTACAGGTCAAGCGCGACGCCGCGGCGCGGCGGCGTGACTTCAGGCACGTGGTCGGCGCGTTCCTCGACCTGGTCTCCATGAACCTCGCGGGCGGCCGGGGCGTTCCCGAGGCGCTGATGATGGCGGTCTCGGTCAGCGGCGACCAGCCCAACTGGGCGATGGCCCGCATCCGCGACGCGCTCAGCGGGGCCCGGATCGTCGGCATCACCCCGTGGCAGGCGCTCGGCCAGCTCGGCGAGGAGATCAACGTCGACGAGCTGCGCGACCTGTCGGCCGCGCTCGGCCTGGTCGCCGACGACGGCGCGAAGGTCCGGGCCTCGCTGACGGCCAGAGCGGCCACCCTGCGCCGACGCGAGCTCGCGGAGATCGAGGGCCGGGCCGGCGAACGCTCCCAGTCGATGCTCGTGGCACAGCTCCTGCTCTGCGCGGGTTTCGTGATTTTTCTCAGTTTTCCAGCCGCTATGAAGATGTTGGGGTCCTCATGAACCATCCCTGGATCATCTACCTGCGGGCCTACCTCGGTGTCCGCGTCCATCGCGCCCGCACGGCGCCCAGCCGGGGGGCCTCCGCTGTCGAATGGGTGATCATCACCGCCATCATCGCCGGCGTCGCGCTCGGCCTCGCCACGCTGATCAAGACGCTCGTGGAGCAGAGGCAGAACGACATCCAGAACTCCTTCGGTGGCGGCAGCGGGGACACGTGATCTCGTCCCTGCTCCGTCGTGAACGTCGGCTCGTTCGCGAACACCGGCTCCGTCGTGAACGTCGGCTCGTTCGCGAACACCGGCTCCGTCGTGAACGTTGGCTCGTTCGCGAACACCGGCTCCGTCGTGAACGTTGGCTCGTTCGCGAACTCGGACTTCGTCGCGAACACCGGCTCCGTCGCGAACGCGGTGTCACGGTGGTCGAGCTGGCCCTGCTGATGCCGGTCGTCCTCGCGGTCGTACTCCTCATCGTGCAGGTGACGCTCTGGTTCCACGGCCGCCAGGTCGCGGAGGCCGCCGCCCGCGAGGGCGCCCGGGTAGCCCGCTCGGCCCCTTTCGACTCGGGCTCCTGGGAGGGCGAGGCCCAGACCAAGGCCACGTCCATCGTGCGGGCGATCGGCCCCCGGCTGCTCTCCGACGCCACCGCCACGACCTCGGTCAGGGAGCCCGACCAGCGGTTCGTCACGGTCACGGGCAGCGCCGTCCAGGTCATTCCGCTGCTGCCCGAGCTCACCTTCACGATCACGGCCACCGCGGGCGGTCCGGTGGAGTGCTTCCGGCCCGACGACGGGGGTGACGACTGCGGATGAGCCACCACGAGACGGGCCGAGCAGACCGCGCCGGCGCCCGGGAGCCGGGAGCCGGAGACCAGGCGGGAGTCGCACGCCGGGTGAAGGCCGTCCGCTGGGCGGGGGCCGTGCATCGTGCGGGGGCCGTGGATCGGGCGGCGGCGGTGGATCGGGCGGGGGCCGTGGATCGGGCGGCGGCGGTGGATCGTGCGGGGGCCGTAAGCCGGGCGGTGGGAGGCGAGCGGGGGTCGATGGCCGTGGAGACGGTCATGCTCGCACCGGTCTTCCTGCTCTTCCTGATGTTCCTGGCCGGAGCCGGCCGGCTGGTCGAAGCTCAGGGCCAGGTCAACGGGGCCGCCAGGGACGCGGCCAGGGCCGCCTCGGTGCAGCGCACGTTGGACGACGCCGGCACGGCCGCCGAGGCGACCACCACGGCCGCGCTGCAGGGGCGGTGCGCGCAGCCCGCCGTCTCGCTGGCCGGATCCGAGTGGGAGGCGGGCGGTCAGGTGCGGGCCGAGGTCACCTGCGAGCTGGATCTGAGCTTCCTGGGATTCAACGGCACCAAACAGATGACCGGCACGGCCGTGGTGCCGCTGGAACAACTGCGGAGGATCGAGTGAGCTCCCGGCTGGCAGGGGAGCGCGGGTCCATGTCGGTGTTCACCGTGCTCTTCTCCGTGGTCGTCTTCCTGCTCGCCGGGCTGCTGGTCGACGGCGGGGCGGCGATCAACGCCCGGCTGCGGGCCGCCGACGTCGCCGAGCAGGCCGCTCGCGCGGGCGCCGACACGATCGACGTCGACCACCTGCGCGCCACCGGTCAGACCCGGCTGCTGGACGAGGGCCAGGTGTGCGCCAGGGCCGATGAGGTGATCGCGGCTCACGGCGGTGACGACGTGTCCACCGGCGCCTGCGCCGTGGAGCAGGAGCAGACCGCGGTGACGGTCACCGTCAAGGTGTCCTGGACCGCGTTCTTCCTCGGCGCCATCGGCTTCCCCGGCACCGAGATGGAGGGCACGGCGACGGCCGGACCCGAGGCCAGATGAGTCAGACCGATTCCGACCACTTGGTGGCCCGGAGATCGGTGCGGAAGGACGCTGGACGCGAGAAAGGAGAAGCGATGCCCACGCGAGAGCCGGTGCGTCCACCCGGGCGGGTGCCCGTGCGGCCGCCCGCGCGCATCCCGGCGAGGCGGTCCGCCGGCGACGTGTTCGCGGGGCTCGCGGCACTCGTGGTGCTGGTGGCGCTCGTCGGCGGCGTCCCCTATGCCCTGCTCACGTTCGTCGGGCCGCCGCTCGGGCCGCAACTGCTCGACCTCGACCTGCTCACCAGCCGCGTCGGCCCGTCCACGATCACCGCCGTGCTGGTCCTGCTCGTCTGGCTGGCCTGGCTGCAGCTGGTCGCGTGCGTGATCGTCGAGGTGTACGCCGGGGTCCGCCGGATCGGCATGCCGGCCAGGGTGCCGTTGTCCGGCGGCACCCAGTGGCTGGCCAACCGGCTGGTCTCGGCGGTGCTGCTGCTGTTCACCGTTGGGGCGGCGGCCGTGCCCATCGCGCGGCTCGGCACACCGCCGCCCGCCCCGCCGCCCATGGCCGCGGTCGCGTTCTCGACTCCGGTCGTGGAGCAGCCGCTGGAGACCCAGCGGAGCAAGAAGGTGTACGTGGTGCAGCCGCCGCACGGCCGCCACCACGAGAGCCTGTGGGAGATCGCCGAGAAGTGCCTGGGCGACGGCCGGCGATATCCGGAGATCTTCCAGCTCAACCAGCACAAGGAACAACCCGACGGCGCCCGCCTCCGGATGGCCGACCTGATCAGGCCGGGCTGGGTGCTCGACATGCCCGACGACGCGCGCAACGTGCACGTCGTACCCGCCAGGCAGCCGCGTGCCGAGACCCTGCGCGAACACCCCGGCAGAGCCTCGACCAGCCCGGCTCGTGTCGGCGCGGAGCAGCAGCAGACGGTCGAGAGGAAGCAGGGAGAACACGAGGCCGGCGAGACGCGCGACACTCGGCGGGACACTGCCGACCAGCAGCGTCCGGCCGACCAGCAGCGCCCGACCAAAGAACAGCGCCCGGCCGAAGAACAGGGTCCGGCGGAGCAGCGTCCTGGGCTGGAGCTCGTCGAGTATCTCGCCGGGGCGTCATTGGCCGCCGCCGGGTTGCTGGCCGTGCTCGGCAGGCGGCGCCGGGCTCAGCTGTGGCGGCGCGCGTTCGGCCACCGCATCGTGCGCCCGCGCGACGACGCCGCCGAGGCCGAGGTGGCGCTCCGGCTGGGCGCCGACGCGCCCGGCACCCGGATTCTCGACGTCGGCCTGAGACTGCTCGGCGCCGAACTGGCCGCGGCCGGCCGCACCCCGCCGACCGTCTACGCGGCCCACCTGTCACCGGGCAACCTCGACCTGTGGATCCATCCGCCCGACGGTGACGCGCCCGCCCCCTGGACCGCCCAGGACGGTGGCCAGGTGTGGCGGCTGTCCGCCCACGAGGGGCGCCTGCTGCCCGATTCGCAGGAGAGTCCGCTGGGCGGCGCCCCCTACCCGGGGCTGGTGTCTCTCGGCACCGACGCGAGCGGACGGGTGCTGATCGACCTGGAGGCCACGCAGGGCCTGATCAACATCCGGGGCAGGCAGACCACCGCCGCCCTCGCCGCGCTGGCCGTCGAGCTGGCCACCAACCGGTGGTCCGACCGCATGCGCATCACGCTCGTCGGCTTCGGTGAGGAGCTGACCGCGATCGCCCCCGACCGCATCAGGGCCGTGGGCGGCCTGGCCGAGGTGCTGCCCGAGTTGGAGGCGACCGCGACACCCCGCCAGGAGGTGCTGACCGGCCGGATCACCGGCCGCCCGCGCGATGCCCACTACCTGCTGTCGGCGGTGACGCCGAACCACGACGAGGCGAGACGGCTGGCGCTGCTGGCCCGCAAGGACACGGCCGGGTACGTGGTGACCGGCGACGTGCCGCACGCCACCTGGACCCTGGAGATCACCGACGACGGCAAGGCGAAGATCGCCGAACTCGGCTTCGAGGTGACCGCGCAGCTCCTGCCCCGCCGCCACTACCAGGCCCTGGTCGCGCTGTTCCGCACGACCGAGCAGCTCGACGGCGAGGCCGTCCCCGAGGCCGAGCCGCTCGCCGACTACGGCCTGCCCGCCGTCGAGGTGCGGATGCTCGGACCCATCGAGATCGTCGGTCTCGACCCGCTGGAGGAAGGCCGGATGGCGCTCGCCGCCGAGCTGCTGGTCTACCTCGCCACCCATCCCGGAGGCGTGCACCCGGTCGTCCTGGGCGGCGTGCTGTGGCCGCGGGGCGTGCAGCCCATGGTCAGAGACGCGACGATCGCCCGGGTCGCCGCCTGGCTCGGCAAGCGGCACCTGCGCGTCGACGAGGCCGGCAGGCTCAGACTGGGGCCCGAGGTCCGCACCGACTGGGCGCTGTTCCGCGAGATGGTTCGCCGGTCCCACGGCGATCCCAGCGCGCGGACCGTGCTCCTGGAGCGAGCGCTCGGCCTGGTCAGAGGCCCCCTGCTGAGCGGGCGTCCGTCGGGCCGATACTCCTGGCTGGCCGCCGACGAGCTGGAGTACGACGTGACGGCCGGGGTCGCCGACGCCGCGCACCGCCTGTGCGAGATCAGGCTGGCGCACGGCGAGCCGGACGCCGCCGTCGCGGCCGTCCGGGCCGGCCTGCTGCTCGCCGCCGACGACGAGGGGCTCTGGCGCGACCTGCTGCGCGCCACCCACGCCACGGGCGATCTCGTACGGCTGCGCGCGGTCATCGAGGCGTTGACCAGAAGGGCCGGTTCGCACGCGTACGGCGGCGGGCCGGCCCCCGAGACCGAGGCGCTCATCGACGAGCTGCTGCCGTCGTGGCGCCTGCACGTGGTGAGGGAGTCCACCGCATGAGACGTGTGACGGGTTCACCGCAAAGGGACGTGCCAGGGCGTATGACCGGCCGTTCACGGAAGCGACGGCCACCTCGGTGCCAGGTCGGCAGCGAGCACTCATACGCGACTGAACGCCCGCCTACGGGTGGGAAAGGCGCTGGCGTGATGCGGCTGGTCCCGTCGGGGGCCCTATCGAGAGTCCGCTCGGGGGCTGCCATGACGGGGGCCATGACGGGGGCCATGACGGGGGCTATGAGGGGGGCTATGAGGGCGGCCATGAGGGGGGCTATGACGGGGGTTATGAGGGGGGCCGTGGCGTTGGCGCTGCTGGTGGCAGGATGCGCAGCCCAGGCCGAGCGGCCCTACACCCCGCGCGAGGCGGCGTCCCCGGCGAAGACGGCGGCGCGGGCCTCGCCCACGGCCGGGCCGCGGACGGTCGCGGTCGGCGACGGGATGAGGGTGCGCATCGAGTGGCCGGCGAACCCCGACCCGCTGCTGAAGGTGCTGACCAACTACTACCTCGGCACCCGCAAGGCCGTGGTCACCGGCGTCGATCGTTACAGCCGCGACCTGGAGATCGACGCGGAGGTGCAGGCGACCGAGTGGATCCGGGAGTTCACCGACACCGACCAGTCGCTGCGCGGTGTCGCGCGGCTCTACGACCTGCGCGTCAGCGCCGCCCGGAGCAAGGGGGCCCAGATCGACATGTGCGTGGACGAGTCAGAGCTGCGCCTGATCTCCACGCGCACCGGTAAGGCGGTGACGTCCCAGCCCGACTGGACGCGCGAGCCCTACCACCAGGCCGCGCTCGCGCACCGCGGCGACGACGGTGTGTGGCGCATCAGGGCACTCGTGTCCGACGACGAAAGGTGCAAACGATGAACCCCTTGGTCCCGGCACTGGTCGCCGGGCTGCTGGTCCTCGCCCCCACCCCCAAGCCGGGTGGCGACACGACGATCGAGGGCACCGAGCGCGGCAACGAGCGGGGCATCACGCTGTCCAACTCCAGCATCGTCCTGAAGGGCGACGTCAAGGGCGGCAAGAGCGACGGCTACCGCGTCAAGAGTCCCTGCTGGTACGAACCGGGCCTGGACGCCGACGCGATGCTGAAGTTCCAGACCGACCCCCGCACCCAGTTCGCCAGGATCAAGGCCGACGACCGGAGCTTCGACAGGTTCGTCCAGCAGTTCAAGGACAAGAAGGGCCAGCCGGGCCGCTGGTGGACACCCGCCTACGACACGAGCCACCCAGAGGGCGCGGCGTGCTGGGCCGAGCTGGAGCTGTTCCTCTTCGTGCCGCCCGACACCACGCCGCCTTCCGGGATCACGTTCGAGCAGCTGGCGGAGATCGCGAGGGCCGCGTTGACCGTGCCCGAGCCGGTGATCAAGCTCAATCCCGACGTCAAGAGCTACGTCAACCTGCCCACCTTCGTCTGGCTCGACAACCCCGGCGACTCTCAGCGTTCGGTCACCGCGACGCTGCCGGGCATCATGAGCGCGACCGTGGTCGCTACGCGGCAGAACATCACGATCACGTCGGGCACCACCGACGACCGCGCGAAGGTGGTGCAGGACGGCTGTGGCCAGGTCGGCACCCCTTACGTCAAGGGGGCGGCGTTCACCTGCGGCGTGCAGTATCTGCGGGCATCGATCGACCAGCCGCGCGAGGTCTATGAGCTGACCGTGTCGAGCACCTGGCCGGTCCAGGTGGCCGACCGGGTGGTGCCGTTCCAGTTCGCGCCGGTCGAGGTGAGCGCCACGCGCGACGTGCCGGTCGGTGAGGTGCAGAGCAACGTGCGCAACCCTTAGCCCAGGTCCGCTCAGACGCCGAAGGGCCGGTACGGGCTTGCCGTACCGGCCCTCGCCAGGCTCTGATCAGTCGAACAACTCGTCAACGCTTCGCACGCTGAGCGCTTTGAACGTCCACTCGTCGAGCAGCGCCTCGTCCGTGCATCCGGAGATGCGGGCCCGGGCCTCGTCGGTCACGGGGATGCCGCGAGCGTCGAGGAAACCGATCACGGACCGAGGCGCCGATCTGGCTCGCTCCTTGCGGAGCCAGCTGATGATGAACTCGCTCTTGTGCTCGTAAGATCCGGTCACCCGGGGATGTTACCGACCGCTGTCAGGTCGTGACCGAAAGTTTTCCCGCTTCGTGAGCCAGCAGCCATTCCTTTACCGGAGTGCCGTAGTAGTAGCCCCCGAATCCGCCCGTACTGGGCAGGACGCGGTGGCAGGGGACGAACGGCGCGATCAGGTTCTGGGCGCAGGCCGAGCCCGCCGCGCGGGCGGCCGTCCTGGGCAGCCCGGCGCGTTCGGCGAGCTGGGCGTAGGAGACCGTGGTGCCGGGCTTCACCTCGCGCAGAGCCTGGTGCAGGCGCCGGCGGGTGGCGCTGCCCGGCTGCTCGACCGCGATGGCGTCGAGGGCCGTGAGGTCGCCGTCGAAGTAGTCGCGGACCGCCTGGCCGGCGGGGCCGAGGTCGTCGACCGCGTCCAGGCCCTCGGCTCGCAGGGCCGGCGCGAGCCGCGCGTACATCTCCTCGGGGTCGGCGGTGAAGCCGCCCGCGACGAGCACGCCCTCGCGCGTCAGCAGGGACAGCGGGCCGATCGGGGTCGGCAGGACCTGTGCTTCGATCATGATGAACTCCATAGGTGCAGGGCGGCGTAGGCCCGCCAGGGGCGCCACCGTTCGATGTGGTCATCGGGAATGCCCAGGCAGGCCAGGCGCTTGGTGAGCACCAGGTCGCCGACGGGCCAGGCGTCGGGGTCGCGCAGCGCGCGCAGCGCGATGTAGCTCGCCGTCCAGGGGCCGATGCCGGGGACCTGGAGCAGCTCGGTCACGGCTTCGGCCGGATCCTGGCCGCCGTCGAGGTCGATCCGGCCGCCGCTCGTACGGGAGGCCAGCTCCTTGAGGGTGGCGATCCGGCGATTGGTCAGGCCGAGACCCTGCAGGTCGGCCTCGGCGAGCTCGGCCGGGGTGGGGAAGAGGTGTGTGAGGCCGGTGCCCTCGGTGCCCCGCCCGGCTCTGGCCACGACGCGGCCCAGCAGGGTGCGCGCTCCGGCGACCGAGATCTGCTGCCCCACCACGGCGCGTACGGCCAGCTCGAAACCGTCGAACGTGCCCGGCACCCGCAGCCCCGGACGCGCCTCGACCAGCGGGGCCAGCGACGTCTGGCCCAGCGCGGCGGCGATCGCGTGCGGATCGGCGTCGAGGTCGAGCAGGCGGCGGCAGCGGGCCACGATGCGGGCGAGCTGCCGGGTGTCGTCCACCTCGACGTCCAGGGCCAGGTGGCCGGGCTTCGGGGTGAGCGTGATCGTGCCGCCTGGGACGGCCCGGCTGTAGGAGGTGGCATCGGCCAGCTCCAGCCCCGGGATGGCCCGCGAGGCCAGGAAACCGAACACCCCCTCCACGTCGTACGGCTCCCGCCGGTGCAGGCGCAACCGGAACACCGCCGGGGCGGCGGCCACCCCGTTGTCGGGGGCGGAACCGTCGCGGACGGCGCGGGCCGCCGCGGGCCCGCGGGCCGTGGCGCGCAGCTCGCTCGGCGTGAAGCCGTACGTCTCGCGCATGGCCGCGTTGAACTGCCGGACACTGCCGAACCCGGCCGCGAACGCCACCGAGGTCACCGGCAGAGCGGTCTCGGTCAGCAACTGCTTGGCCAGCAGCAACCGCTTCGTCCGGGCCACCGCGAGCGGCCCCACGCCCAGCTCGGCGACGAACAGCCGGTGCAGGTGGCGTTCGGTGATGTGCAGCCGCCTGGCCAGCCCGGCCACGCCGCTGTCGTCGGCGTCGCCGTCGTCGATGAGCCGCAGGGCCCGGCCGACGAGGTCGCCGCGCAGGTCCCAGCCGGGGTCGCCGGGGGAGAGCTCGGGGCGGCAGCGCTTGCAGGGGCGGAACCCGGCCGCCTCCGCCGAGGCCGCGTGGCGGTAGAAGCGCACGTTGCGCGTCGCCGGGGTGCGGGCCGGGCAGATCGGGCGGCAGTAGATGCGCGTCGTCGTCACCGCCGTGTAGAAGCGCCCGTCGAACCGGGCGTCCCGCGCGGAGACCGCCCGGTAGCAGGAGTCGAAGTCGAGCTCGGTGGGTGCCATGTCTTCGACGATACGCACTGGTGGCATCGGGTGACCGGCGGAAATCGGACCTCACCGTGAAATCGCGGGTGAGCAGGTCGGAGCCGGTGAGTGGCGGAAATCGGACTCTCTGGAGAGGCTGATTCGGGCAGGGCCTCCGTCGCCACGCCGGAGGCCCTGGTCAGCTCACTTGGACGAGACCCCGACCCCCAGGTCGAACTCCCGGTAGACGCGCGCCCAGAACCCGTCGCGCAGCCAGACCCGGGCCTCGGGGAACGGGCGCAGCGAGTGGCCGAGCTCCTTCTCCGCCTCGATCAGCAGCTCGGTGTCGATGACGGTCGGCAGGATCGGCCCCGGCAGCAGGTCGCGGATGTTGTCGCGGCCCCGGGTGAGGATCCACTTCTGGGCCACGTGCTCGCCGACGTCCTCGACCCGGGGGCGGCTGGGCCCGAGCTTGGCGACCTGTCCGGGCTTGACGTGCGGCTTGACCGGAGCCCGTCCGGCGAACACCTGGGCGGGCGACGGGGCGGCGGCCGGCGGTGCGACCGGAACGGGCTGCGGAGCACGGCTGAAAAAGGGCCTCAGGAAATCAGCGGTGATCACTTCGACGGTGTCGGACTCCCAAACGAGGCGTTCGGCCTGGTTGGTGCCGTACGGCGGCTCGACGCCCCACAGGTGGATGCGAACGCCGTACGCCTGGGCCGCCTCGACGGCGGGCACCATGTCCTCGTCGCCCGCCAGCAGAATGGTGTCGGTCACCGCGTGGTGTCGGGCCAGCGCCTCCAGGTCGCTCCTGATCTGCGCGTCGACACCCTTCTGCTGGCCACGGGCGTTGAGGTTGCCAAGCCGTACCTTGACCCAGGGGAGCTGGGCGATGACCCGCTGATCGACGGTGGGCACGCGGTCACGGGCTGCGTCATACCAATAGATCCGCAGGAGTTCGCCGGAAATACGTTCCAATGCATGTTTCTGGAGGCTCTGGATCAGCTCATCCGCGGCCACCCGATATTCCTTGCGTTCCTTCGCGCCAAGCAGCACTTCACCTGCTGCAGCGTAGAGATAACCGACGTCCACCAGGACGGCGTACTTAGCTGCCACAGGGTGCGGCATGAGGTCTGGGATGGCCATGTCGTCCTCCAGGCCGCGGCGTTAGTTGATCGGCCGACTATATACGTCCACTTTCTCTAGATAGTCCCAACTCCCGGAGAACTTGACACCCGTTTCCCGGGATCTATCTAGGGTAGGCCGCTCGTCCGCCAAGCCGACTTCCCTGGAGAGAGCGGCTTACGCATGGCTCTTGATGGGTTTCGCCATGTTTGTGTTCTGGGCGGGGCTGGAGGCTCCGGAGCGACCTGACGAGCCGCGAGGACGGCCACGAGAGCGGCGATCTCCTCGGCGGTCGCGTCGCCCCGGACAATCCGCAGATGTCCGCTCATAGCGGGATGTTCCCATGCTTCTTCGGGGGCAGCGTGGCCCGCTTGTTCCGCAGCGCCCGCAGGGCCCGGACGACGTGCGCCCGCGTCTCGGACGGCTTGATCACCGAGTCGACGTAGCCGCGCTCGGCCGCGATGTACGGATTGGCCAGGGTGTCCTCGTACTCGGTCACCAGCCTGGCCCGTTCGGCGTCGGCGTCACCGGCCGCGGCCAGTTCGCGCCGGTAGAGGATGTTGACCGCGCCCTGCGCGCCCATCACCGCGATCTGCGCCGTCGGCCAGGCCAGGTTGACGTCCGCGCCGAGGTGCTTGGACCCCATGACGTCGTACGCGCCGCCGTAGGCCTTACGGGTGATGACCGTGATCAGCGGGACGGTGGCCTCGGCGTAGGCGTAGAGCAGCTTGGCGCCGCGACGGATGATTCCGTTCCATTCCTGATCGGTTCCAGGGAGGAAACCCGGAACATCAACAAAAGTGAGGATCGGGATATTGAAAGCGTCACATGTTCGAATAAATCGTGCCGCCTTCTCGGAAGCGTCGATATCCAGGCAGCCGGCGAAATGCATCGGCTGGTTGGCCACCACACCCACCGACTGGCCGTCCACGCGGCCGTAGCCCACCACCAGGTTCGGCGCGAACAGCGCGTGGACCTCCAGGAACTCCCCGTCGTCGAGCACGTGCTCGATCACCCGGTGCATGTCGTACGGCTGGTTGGCCGAGTCGGGGATCAGCGTGTCGAGCTCCGCGTCGGGCTCCAGGTCGGCGGCCGGCTCGAACACCGGGGCCTCGTCCAGGTTGTTGGACGGCAGGTAGGACAGCAGCGTCTTGACGTACTCCAGCGCGTCCTCCTCGTTGGACGCCTGATAGTGGGCCACGCCCGACTTCGTGTTGTGCGTGTGCGCCCCGCCGAGCTCCTCGAACGTGACCTCCTCGCCCGTCACGGTCTTGATCACGTCGGGTCCGGTGATGAACATCTGCGAGGTCTGGTCGACCATGACCACGAAGTCGGTCAGCGCGGGGGAGTAGACGTGCCCGCCCGCCGCGGCGCCCATGATCAGCGAGATCTGCGGGATCACGCCTGAGGCGTGCACGTTGCGCTTGAAGATCTCCGCGTAGAGGCCGAGCGCGACCACGCCCTCCTGGATGCGCGCGCCGCCGCCCTCGTTGATGCCGATGACCGGGCAGCCGGTCTTCAGCGCCATGTCCAGCACCTTGACGATCTTCTCGCCGTAGACCTCGCCGAGGGAGCCGCCGAAGATCGTCACGTCCTGCGAGAAGACGCAGACCTGGCGGCCGTCCACGGTGCCGTAGCCGGTGATCACCCCGTCGCCGTACGGCCGGCGGGTCTCCAGCCCGAACATCGTGGACCGGTGCCGGGCGAACTCGTCGAACTCCACGAACGAGCCCTCGTCGAGCAGGGCCAGCACGCGCTCGCGGGCCGTCATCTTGCCTTTGGCGTGCTGCTTCTCCACGGCCGCCGCCGACCCGGCGTGCGCGGCCTGGTCGAGCCGGCGCTCGAGGTCAGCAATCTTGCCAGCAGTGGTGTGAATATCCGGTATGTCCGGCATTGGGGCAACAGCGCTCATGCGCGCAAGGGTAACCCCTCCTCTTAGAGTGGATCCATGACGGACGCCGTTCGCACACAAGGCCTGTTCAAACGGTATGGCCCGCAGGTCGCGGTGGCGGGGGTCGACCTCGTCGTCCCGGCGGGCAGTTTCGCCGGTCTGGTCGGGCCCAACGGCGCGGGCAAGACCACCACGCTCAGCATGATCACCGGCCTGCTGCGTCCCGACGGCGGCCGGGCCGAGGTCGACGGGCTCGACGTCTGGCGCGACCAGGTCCAGGTCAAGGCCCGCATCGGCGTGCTGCCGGAGGGCCTGCGGCTGTTCGAGCGGCTGTCCGGCCGGGAGTTACTGCACTACAGCGGCCGGCTCCGCGGCATTCCCAAGGCCGACGTCCTGGGGCGCGCCGAGGACCTGCTGCAGGTGATGGACCTGGCCGGAGCCGCCGACAAGCTGGTCGTCGACTACTCCACCGGCATGCGCAAGAAGATCGGGCTCGCGGCGGCGCTGCTGCACAACCCCTCGGTGCTCTTCCTCGACGAACCGTTCGAGGGCGTCGACCCGGTCAGCGCCAACACGCTCACCGAGGTGCTCCAGCGCTTCACCGCCTCGGGGTCCACCGTCATCTTCTCCAGCCATGTCATGGACCTCGTCGAGCGGCTGTGCGACTGGGTGTCGGTGATGAACGGCGGCCACATCGTGGCGCAGGGCCCCCTGGAGAAGGTGCGCGGCGACCGCAGCCTCAACGACACGTTCCTGGCGCTGGTGGGCGGCCAGCGTGACGGCGGCGACACCGGCCTGACCTGGCTCGGCGCCAAAAACCTCGGCGCCAAAGATCTCGGCGCTGGAGATCTCGGCTCCAGGAACCTCCCAGGCGGAGACCTCGGCGCCGGTGACGGGGAGCCGAAGTGAGCACGGTCGCGCTCTTCGCCCAGCTCAAGCTCCGGCTGCTGGCCGGCAACCTGCGCGGTGACCTGTCCCGCAAACTCGGGTTCGTCTTCACCCTGGTCATGGCCGTGCTGCTGGCGGCGCTGGGCTTCTTCCTGATGAGCCTGATCCGGCTGGCGCCGCACGACATCGCGACCGACATCGTGATCGTCGTCTACACGTTCTTCCTCATCGGCTGGATGATCGTGCCGCTGCTCGCGTTCGGGCTGGACGACACGATCGACCCGGCGCGGCTGTCGCTGTTCCCGCTGAGCACCGGGCGGCTCGCGCTCGGCATGTTCACCGCGTCCGCCACCGGGGTGTGGCCCGCCGCGACCCTGATCGTCACGGCCGGCGCGCTGGCCGGGCTGGCCACCGGCGTCGGCGGCCTGCTGGTCGGGCTGGTGGCGGTGCTCCTGCAGTTCGCGCTCTGCCTGGTCACCTCCCGGCTGATCACCACCGCGCTGTCCGGCGCGCTGCGCACCCGGCGCGGGCGCGACGTGCTCGCCGTGGCGGCGATCTTCGTGGTGCTGCTCGCCCAGTTGCCCAACCTGCTCGTCAACAGCGACCTCGGCGACCCGCTGGCGATCCTGCGCGGCACCGCCGACGCCTTCCGGTGGGCGCCCTCGGGCCTGGCCGCCCACGCCATCTCCGACGGCGGGCTCGTCGGCCTGGCCGAGCTGGCCGTTCTGGCGCTGATCGTGCTCCTGGTCGGCTGGCTGTGGATCAAGGCGCTCAGCCGGGCGCTGGTCATGCCCGACTCCTCCACCCAGGCGGCCTCCGTACGCAAGGAGAGCGGCCTGGTCGACCGTTTCCTGCCCGACGGGCCGCTGGCGGCCGTGGTGACGAAGGAGCTCAAGTACATCCGGCGGGAGCCCCGGTTCCGGGTCGGCTGGTTCTCCGCGGTCGTGGTCACCGTCGTGCTGGCGTTCTCACTCGGCAACAGCATCGGCGACAGCAGCGGCGGCGAGGTCGGGCCGTGGCTGGCCATCCTGCTGACCTCGTCGGGCGCGCTGATGATCGCGCTGCAGTCGGGCAACGCCTACGGCATCGACGGGCCGTCGATCTGGATGAACGTCGTGGCCTGCGGCTCCGAGGAGAGCTTCCGCACCGACCTGGCCGGGCGCCACCTGGCCAACGCGGCGCTCGCCACACCCGTGCTCCTCCTGATCTCCGTCGCCGCGAGCCTGTTCAGCGGCAACCCGGGAGCGATCGTGCCCGCTCTGCTGGCCGGCTGGGGCGCCCTCGGCATCGGGCTCGGCGTCGGCTCGGTGACCAGCGTGACCATCCCCTACACGGTGCCCGAGCGGCTCAACGCCTTCAGCGGGGCCGCGCCCGGCCAGGGCGGCCAGGCCTTCGCCTCCTCCATGGGCGCGCTGCTCGGCATCATGGCCCTGTCGCTGCCGTTCGTGGTGCCGATCGCGCTCGGCTGGACCTGGGTCTGCGTGCTGGCGCCGTTCTACGGGCTGCTGGTCGAGACGCTCGGCAGGCGGCTCGGCGCCAAGATCGGGTTCGCCCGGCTCCCCGAGCTGGTGGCGGCGGTCTCGCGGCCCACCTGACCAGTGGTCTAGTCCATTTGGCGAGACCGGTCTGCGCCCGTTCCGAGCGACTCGGTAATCTGCGAAGCATGATTGACCAGCGGATCGAGCGTCGCAGTGCGGCCGTCACAGAGATGCCCGACGAGCTCCGCAACGATGTGCGGTTGCTCGGCAAACTGCTCGGCCAGGTGATCGCCGAGCAGGGTGGCGAAGACCTGTTGGCCGACGTCGAACGGCTGCGCAAGGCGGTCATCGCCGCCCGCAGGGGAGAGACCTCCGCCGACGAGATCACCGCCATGGTCGCCGAGTGGGAGATCGACCGGGCGGTGCAGATCGCCCGCGCGTTCACCTGCTACTTCCACCTGGCCAACCTGGCCGAGGAGCACTACCGCATCCGCACCCTGCGCGAACGCGACACCGAGGGCGGGGTGCAGCGCGAGTCGCTGGCGCAGGCCGTGGACGAGCTGGGTGGCGAGCGCGTCGCCGAGCTGGTCGGCGACATGGAGCTGCGGCCCGTGCTCACCGCGCACCCGACGGAGGCGCGCCGGCGCGCGGTCGTCACCGCCATCCAGCGGGTCAGCGCCCAGCTCACCGACTACAACACGCCCGGCCGCGGCGCCTCCGAGCGCGCCGAGAACACGCGGCGGCTGCTGGAGGAGATCGACCTGCTGTGGCGCACCGCCCAGCTCCGCTCCACCAAGCTCGACCCGCTCGACGAGGTCCGTACGGCCATGGCCGCCTTCGACGAGACGCTGTTCCGGGTGGTCCCGCAGGTCTACCGCTCGCTCGACGCCGCGCTCGGCGACGACAGCGGCACCCGGCCGCCGCTGGCCAGGCCGTTCATCCGCTATGGCAGCTGGATCGGCGGCGACCGCGACGGCAACCCCAACGTGACCGCCAAGGTCACCCGCGAGGCCGTGCAGATCCAGTCCGAGCATGTGCTGACCGCGCTGGAGACCGCCACCACGCGCATCGCCCGCACGCTCACCGCCTCCGCCCAGTTCGCCCCGCCCTCCCTCGACCTGAACGCGGCGCTGACCGCGGCCAGGGACGCCCACCCCGAGCTGGTCTCCGAGCTGGGCACCCGCTCGCCCAAGGAGCCGCACCGGCAGTGGCTGCTGTACGTGGCCGCCCGCATCGCGGCCACCCGCCGCCGTGACCTCGACCTCGCCTACCTGGCGCCCGGCGACCTGATCGCCGACCTGCGCCTCGCCCAGGAGTCACTCGCCGGCCACGCCGTCCGCCAGGCGTACGGAGAGTTGCAGCACCTGATCTGGCAGGTCGAGACGTTCGGCTTCCACCTCGCCGAGCTGGAGGTGCGCCAGCACTCCCAGGTGCACGCGGCGGCGCTGGAGGAGCTCCATGCGGGCGGCGAGCTGTCCGAACGCACCGAGGAGGTGCTGGCCACGATCCGGGTGATCGCCTGGATCCAGGAGCGGTTCGGCGTGCGGGCCTGCTCCCGCTACGTGGTCTCCTTCACCCGCGACGCGGCCGACGTCGCCGCCGTCTACGAGCTGGCCCAGCACGCGCTGGGCAGCCGGGCGCCGGTGCTGGACGTGGTGCCGTTGTTCGAGTCGGGCCAGGACCTCGCCAACTCCCCGCAGGTGCTCTCCGGCATGCTGGAGATCCCGCAGGTGCGCGACCGGCTGGCCGCCACCGGGCGCAGCCTGGAGATCATGCTCGGCTACTCCGACTCGGCCAAGGAGCTCGGCCCGGCCGCCGCCACCCTGCGTCTGTACGAGGCCCAGGAGCGGCTCACCGCCTGGGCCGCCGAGCACGACGTCCATCTGCTCATGTTCCACGGCCGCGGCGGCGCTCTGGGCCGGGGCGGTGGCCCCGCCAACCGCGCGGTGCTCGCCCAGGCGCCCGGCTCGGTCGCCGGCCGCTTCAAGGTCACCGAGCAGGGCGAGGTCATCTTCGCCCGCTACGGGCACCTGGCGATCGCCCGCCGGCACATGGAGCAGGTCGCCAACGCCGTGCTGATGACCTCCTCGCCCTCGGTCGCCGCCGCCACGGCCGCCGCCGCGAGCCGTTTCCGCCCCCTCGCCGAGCAGGTCGCCACCGCCTCCGAGCAGGCCTACCGCTCGCTCACCGAGGCGGACGGCTTTCCCGAGTGGTTCGCCCTGGTCAGCCCGCTGGAGGAGATCGGCTCGCTGCGCCTCGGCTCGCGCCCGGCCCGCCGGGGTCTCGGCGCGCCGCGCTCGCTCGACGACCTGCGCGCCATCCCCTGGGTCTTCGCCTGGGCTCAGACCCGGGTCAACCTGCCCGGCTGGTACGGCCTCGGCACCGGCCTGGCCTCGATCGGCTCCATGGACGAGCTGCGGGCGGCCTACCGGGAGTGGCCGCTGTTCAACGCCCTGCTGGACAACGCCGAGATGTCGCTGGCCAAGACCGACCGCTCGATCGCCGAGCGCTACCTGGCGCTGGGGGGCCGGCCCGACTTCGCCCGGCAGGTGCTGGAGGAGTACGACCGCACCCGTTCCCTCGTCCTGGAGGTCACCGGGCACGCTCGGCTGCTGGCCAACCGCAAGGTCCTCTCACGGGCCGTCCAGCTGCGCGACCCGTACGTGGACGCCCTCTCGCACCTGCAACTACGCGCCCTGCGGGCCCTGCGCACCGGCAACCCCTCGGACCACGAGCGCGACCGGCTGTCCACGCTGCTCCTGCTGTCGGTCAACGGCGTGGCGGCGGGCCTGCAGAACACCGGCTGACGGCGTCCTGGCCGGTCGGCCGGAGACCTACGAAGGATGGCTCACGGGCGCCATCGAGCCGTCGTTCCGGGCGGCGGACCGGCCGGCGGTCACGCCCCGGACGATCAGGAACTGCGCCGCGATGTAGGTCGCCATCAGCACCGGGCTCCGGCCGGTGAAATCCGTCCCCGTCACGCCGAGCCCCACCAGGAGGTCGGAGAACGCGAACAGCGCCCCGCCCAGCCCGGCGACGCGGTTCAGCCCGGCCCCGAACGCCGCCATCGTCACCAGCGCCAGCCCGTACAGCAGCACGGGCACCCGCAGTCCGCCCAGCGGCTCCCACAGCAGGACCCCGGCACCCAGCCAGACCACCAGGTACGCCCCCGCGATCCAGGGCCGGGCCCGCAGCCCGTCCCAGGCGCCCTCCCGTGTGAAGACGGTGAGGTAGCAGACCTGCATGACGAGGAACGCCGACATGCCCACCACGAAGGCGACCTGCCCGTCCACCAGCAGCGCGACGTCCCCCGCCATGGCGAACACCAGCCCGGCCGCCAGCAGCCGATGCCGGGGCGCCTCCCGCAGCACGTACACCGCCAGCACCAGGCAGAGCAGCGGCTTGGTCGCCCACTCCAGCGCCTCGATACCCAACGTCACGGAGACCAGGTTGGCCACGGCGAGCACGCCGAACAGAATGAGCATTTCCGGACGCTCCGCCACAATCGGCCCGTGCCAGCACAGGGGTTCACCGGCCCGACCAAAGTCGGATTCGGCTCAGCGGATGATCCGCTCCTGTCCCGCGTAGACGTTGCACCGCTCCCCGCGCAGGAACCCGACGAGCGTCATCCCGAAGTCCCTGGCCACGTCGACGGCCAGCGACGACGGAGCCGACACCGCGCACACCACGCCGACGCCCGCGGACAGCGCCTTCTGCATGATCTCGTAGCTGGCCCTGCCGCTGACCATGAGCACGTGCCGGTCCAGCGGCAGACCCTCGTTCAGGGCCGACCAGCCGACCAGCTTGTCCAGCGCGTTGTGCCGGCCCACGTCCTCGCGGACCGCCACCAGCTCGCCTTCGGCGGTGAACAGCCCCGCCGCGTGCAGCCCGCCGGTCTTGCCGAACACCCCCTGCGCCCCGCGCAGGCTCTCCGGCAGCCCGTACAGGACGTCGGGGGTGAGCTCGACGCCGCCCCGGGGGAGCGGGTGGCAGCGGTCGCGGAGCGCGTCGAGGCTGGCCGAGCCGCAGACGCCGCAGGCGCTGGACGTCAGGAAGTGACGGTCGAGCGCCGGCAGGTCGGGGATCGGGCCGTGCAGCCGCACCGTGACCGTGTTGTAGCGGGCCTCGGGCGGCAGGTCGTCGTCCACGCAGTAGCCGATGGCCGCGATGCCGCCCGGCTCGACCAGGCCCTCGCCGTGCAGGAACCCGGCGGCCAGCTCGAAGTCGTGGCCAGGGGTCCGCATGGTGATCGCCACGGTCTTGCGGGCGCCGCCAGGGGCGGTGAGGCGGATCTCCAGCGGCTCCTCGGTGGCCAGGTCGTCGCGGCGCTCGCGGGAGTCGGAGCCCGAGAGCTCCAGGACGCGGACCGGCCTCGTGGGGCCCGGGCGCTCCCTCACAGCCGCCGCACGGTCACGGAGGCGGCGTTGTAGTCGGGGATCTTCGCGTCGGGCGAGCGACGCGTCTCGTGGAGCAGCACGTTGCCCTCCGGCCAGTGGATCTGCAGGTTTCCGGGCGTCAGCGGCGCCCGCAGCACCCTGCCCTGGTAGGTGCGTTCGCCGGAGCGCAGCTCGACCTCGGCGCCGTCGGGCAGGTCGAGCCGGTCGGCGTCGTACGGGCTCATCAGGACCGCCTCGCGCGTCGCGCCGTTGAAGCCGTCGCGGCGCTCGTGGACCATGCTGTTGAACTGCTTACCCCGCCGCGTGGCCACGGTGAACGTGCCGTCAGAACGTTCTACGGCGGGCAGCCGGACGGCCGAGAACCTGCCCAGGCCGTCGGCCGTCTGGAACCGGCCGCCGGCGAGCAGGTGACGCCCGCCGTACTGCACGTTGTCTCCGAAGGAGCGCAGGCTCGCGATGCCCTCGTAGAACGGCACGGCCCGCTCGATCTCCTCCCGGATCTGGGGCGTGCCGGTGAAGCGCACGGCGGCGGCGATCTCGGGCCGGGTGCGGGCGGCCAGCTCGGTGAAGATCTTCCACTCCGGCCACGCCTCACCGACGCGCGGCCCCTCGATCTCCGGCGAGAAGATGATCCGCCGCTCGGTCGAGGTCTCGGTCACCCCGCCGACCATCTCGTAGCGGGTCTGCGCGGGCAGCAGCAGCACGTCGCCGTCGGACGGCACCAGCATCTGCGACGACAGCACGATGTCGATGTGCACGCGCAGCCCGAGCCGTGACAGCGCCTCGCGGCAGTAGCCGGGGTCGGGCATCACCTCCAGGAAGTTGCCGCCGCTGGAGACCAGCGCGTCGAGCTCGCCCGCGTGGGCCGCGTCGATCATCTCGCCGGCCGTCAGTCCGGGCGTGACGGGCACCTCGAAGCCCCACAGCTCGGCGAACGTCGCGGCGTTCTCGGCGGTGATGGGCAGCCCGCCCGGCAGGCCCGTGGCGTACGCGCCCATCTCGGCGCCGCCCTGCACCCCGCTGTGCCCGCGGATCGGCATCAGCCCGCAGTGGTCGCGCCCCACGAAGCCGCGCGCCAGCGCCAGGTTGACGATCGCCCGTACGTTGTCCTCGCCGTAGGTGTGCTGAGTGATGCCCATCGACCAGACGAGCACCGCCGACTTCGCCTCGCCCAGCAGCCGGGCCAGCCGGAACATCTCCTCGCGCGAGGCCCCGGACAGCGCCTCCAGCTCCTCCCACGACTGCTCCGACACCGTGCTCCGCAGTCGCTCGTACCCGGTGGTGTGCTCGTCGACGAACACCTTGTCCACCCAGTCGTTCTCGATCAGATGCTTGAGCACGCCGTTGAGGAACCCGATGTCGCCGCCCACGTTGACGCCGAAGAACTCATCGGTGATCTTCGTCCCGAACACCGCCGACTCCGCGTTGGACGGCACCCAGTACTTGTCCATTCCCGGCTCGCGATAGGCGTTGACCATGGCCACCCGGGTGCCGGCCTTCTTGGCGTGGTAGAGGTACTTCATCGCCACCGGCTGGTTGTTCGACGGGTTGGACCCGATGAAGACGATCAGGTCGGAGCCGATCCAGTCGGTGTAGGAGCAGGTGGTGGCGGCCGCGCCGATCGTCTCCTTGAGCGCCACGGTCGACGGCGAGTGGCAGATGCGGGCCGCGTTGTCGACGCTGTTGGTGCCGAGCGCGCGCACCGCCTTCTGCGCCGCGTAGTAGTTCTCGTTCGGCACGCCCCGGCTGGTCAGATAGGTGCCGAAGCGCGCGTCGCGCAGGCCGTCGGCCGCCACCCGCAGCGCCTCGTCCCACGAGACGCGGGTGAAGCCCGGCTCGCCCGCGCGCCTCAACATCGGGTACGGCAGCCGCCCCAGACCACGAAGCTCGGCGCTCTTCCTGCCGGTCAGGCCCGAGACGTCACGCAGCAGCGAGACGTCGAGCGCCGGCATCGTGTTCAGCGAGAGCAACCGGAGCCTGATGTTGCACAGGTGGATCTCATCCATGGTCCAGTCACGCATGCCGCGGGTGCCCAGTGCGCAGCCGTCGCAGGTGCCCTGGTTGAGGATCCGCCACGCGTAGCGCCGGTTGCCCTTGACCGACCGGAACGCCTTCGCCAGCTCCAGGTAGTTGTTCGGCTTGCGCAGTCCGATGCCGAACGGCCGCCACGACGCCCAGTTGCGTGGGTCCAGACGCGCCATGAATCGCTCACCACATTCCGGTTGTTCAGGTCTTTCGCCCCCATCTTGCCCTTGACGGCGAAACGCCCCGCCAGCGGCGTCGGTAGAGGGCACCCGATACGTCGGCGAAGATGGAAGGGTGCCCGACTCGCGTTACTCCGACCTCGACCGCCCTCCGCTCTCGGAGGCGGCGCTCAACCGCGCCCTGGTGCGGCCAGGCAGCCTGTGGACCGGGGTGACCGTCGTCGACCGCACCGGCTCCACCAACGCCGACCTCGCCCAGGTCGCCCGCCAGGGCACGGCTGAGGGAGCGGTGCTGGTGGCCGAGACACAGTTCGCCGGTCGCGGCCGGCTCGGCCGCGTCTGGAGCGCGCCACCGCGTTCGGGCCTGACGGTCTCCGTCCTGCTCAGGCCGGTGCCGCCGGTCGGCACCCTCGGCTGGCTCCCGCTGCTGTTCGGGGTGGCCGCCGCCTCGGCCGTCCGCCGGCTGGCCGAGGTGGACGTACGCCTCAAGTGGCCCAACGACCTGCTGATCGGCGAACGCAAGCTGGCCGGGGTGCTGGCCGAGCGCTCAGGCGACGCGGTGGTCATCGGCATGGGGCTGAACGTCTCGGTCAGGGCCGACGAGCTGCCCGTCCAGACCGCCACCTCGCTGGCCCTCGAATCCGGCGGGCCCGGGATCGCGCCCTTCGTCGACCGCGACCCGCTGCTGCGGGCGGTGCTCAGAGAGGTCGAGACGCACTACCGCGACTGGAGCGAGGCCGCCGGCGACGCCGACGCCTGCGGGCTGCGTGCCGCCTACCAGGCGTCGAGCGCCACCATCGGCCGCGAGATCAGGGTCGAGCTGCCCGGCGAGCGCATGCTGACCGGCACCGCGACCGGCATCGACCACGCCGGCCACCTCCAGGTGACCGCCGGCGGCGAGCGCCACACGCTGAGCGCCGGAGACGTGGTGCACGTTCGACCCTCGACGTAGCCGGGGGCGACTCCGAGGTGGCACGATTTGCGCATGACCATCCCGGACCACCATCTGACGCAGGGTGAGCGGCGCATCAGGTCCTTCCATCCGCACTGGAAGCGACTCGTCGTCCCCGCCGTCGCGCTCGTGCTGATCGCCGCGGCCTCGGGCGCGGGACTGTACTTCATCCCGGGTGACTGGGAGTACGCCTTCTTCGCCCGCGTCGCCGTGGGCGTCGTCGCGCTGATCCTGCTGACCGTCTGGACGTTCGTCCCCTACCTGCAGTGGAAGAACACCGCCTACGTCCTCACCACCCATCGGTTCACGATCAGCACGGGCGTGCTCAACAAGTCGACCGACGAGATCCCGATGGCCAAGGTCAACACGGTCAGCTCCGACCAGACGTTCGCCGAACGCCTGCTCGGCTGCGGCACCTTGTCCGTGGAGTCGGCCGGCGACAGGGGCCAGATCGTGCTCCGCGACATCCCCAAGATCCAGGATGTCCGCACCGACCTGTTCCGCCTGCTGGAGGACGCCTCCGACGGCACCATCGACGGCCGCTGACGTGACGTAGCCTCCACACCGTGGACGCGTCAGAGACCAGGGGCAGGCCGACCGCCGAGGAGATCGACGGTCTGCTCCTCGGCATGCCCGCCCGCTACACGCGCGGCGAGGTCGCCGCGGAGGCCGGCGTCCCGACCGCCCTGACCGAGCGCATCTGGCGGGCCCTCGGGTTCGCCTCGCTCGCCGACGACGCCGTCGCGTTCTCCGACGGCGACGTGGCCGCGCTGCGGCGGGTGCGGATGATGCTCGACAGCGAGCTGCTCGACGAGCAGACGGTCATCCGGATGGCCCGCGCGCTCGGCCAGACCACGGCCAGGCTGGCCCAGTGGCAGGCCGAGATCATGATCGGCGCGATGCTGCCGCCGGACGAGGAGCCGTCCGACGAGGACCTGACCCGCATCCTCGACACCGCGAGGGAGCTGCTGCCCGGCTTCGAGCAGGTGCTGGTCCACGTCTGGCGCACCCAGCTCGCCGCCGCCGGCACCCGCCTGCTCACGATGGCCGACTCCCAGGCCGAGGCGGTGCCCACCCGCCTGCTGCTGGCGGTGGGCTTCGCCGACCTGGTCTCGTTCACCCGGCGTTCCAGCGAGCTGACCGAGCGGGAGCTGGCCGAGCTGGTCGAGGGGTTCGAGGCCCGCGCCGCCGACGTGGTGGCCGCGCACGGCGCCCGGCTGGTCAAGACGCTCGGCGACGAGGTGCTCTTCACCGCGCCGACCCCGGCCCAGGCCGCGGCGATCGCGCTCGACCTGGTCGAGGCCGACGAGCTGCGCATCGGCATCGCGTACGGGCCGGTGCTGCCTCTCCTGGGCGACGTCTTCGGCACCACGGTCAATCTGGCCGCCCGGCTCACCTCGATCGCCCGGCCCGGCGCGATCGTCGTCGACACCGGCATGGCCGAGGATCTCGGCGACCGGCCCGAGTTCGAGGTGCGCCGCCTCAGGCGCCGACCGGCACGCGGCCTCGGCGTGGTGCAGCCCCACGTCTTGCGGAGATCACCCCACTGACACAAGATGGCTGCCATGCCGTACGAAGTGCAGGGCGTCATCGCCCGAGGTAAAGGCCAGGAAGTGTCAGTCGAGACGGTGATCGTGCCCGATCCCGGACCGGGCGAGGCGGTCGTCTCCGTCCAGGCCTGCGGGGTCTGTCACACCGACCTCCACTACCGCGAGGGCGGCATCAGCGACGACTTCCCGTTCCTGCTCGGGCACGAGGCGGCCGGCGTGGTCGAGGCGGTCGGCGAGGGCGTCACCGAGGTCGAGCCGGGCGACTTCGTGATCCTCAACTGGCGGGCCGTGTGCGGTCAGTGCCGCGCCTGCCTGCGCGGACGCCCCTGGTACTGCTTCAACACCCACAACGCCGCCCAGAAGATGACGCTGAGCGACGGCACCGAGCTCTCGCCGGCCCTGGGCATCGGCGCGTTCCTGGGCAAGACCCTGGTCGCCGCCGGACAGTGCACCAAGGTGTCGGCCGACGCCCCCGCCGAGGTGGCCGGGCTGCTCGGCTGCGGTGTCATGGCCGGTCTCGGCGCCGCGCTCAACACCGGCGACATCACGCGCGGCGACACGGTGGCCGTCATCGGCTGCGGCGGGGTCGGCGACGCCGCCGTGCTCGGCGCCTCCCTGGCCGGCGCGTCGAAGATCATCGCCGTCGACGTCGACGACCGCAAGCTCGAATGGGCGCGCGACTTCGGCGCCACCGACACGGTCAACTCCCGCGCCAACGACCCCGTCGAGGCCATCCGCGACCTCACCGGCGGGTTCGGCGCCGACGTGGTCATCGAGGCCGTGGGCCGTCCCGAGACCTACCGGCAGGCCTTCTACGCCCGCGACCTGGCGGGCACGGTGGTCCTGGTCGGCGTGCCGACTCCGGAGATGAAGCTGGAGCTGCCCCTGCTCGACGTGTTCGGCCGCGGCGGCTCGCTCAAGTCCTCCTGGTACGGCGACTGCCTGCCGTCCCGTGACTTCCCGATGCTGATCGACCTGTTCCTGCAGGGCCGGCTCCCGCTCGACAGGTTCGTCACCGAGACGATCGAGCTCGGCCAGGTCGAGGAGGCGTTCGCCAAGATGCACCGCGGCGACGTCCTGCGCTCGGTGGTGATCCTCTAGATGCTCGACAGGGTCATCACCTCGGGAACGTTCTCGCTCGACGGCGGCACGTGGGACGTCGACAACAACGTCTGGGTGGTCGGCGACGCCCGCGAGGTCATCGTGGTCGACGCCGCGCACGACGCGCGGGCGATCGCCGACCGCGTGGGCGGGCGGACGGTCAAGGCCATCGTCTGCACCCACGCGCACAACGACCACATCAACGCCGCCGCCGAGCTCGCCGACCTCACCGGCGCGCCGATCCTGCTGCACCCGGCCGACCAGGTGCTGTGGGAGCAGGTGTACGACGACACGGTCCCGTACCAACCGCTGAGCGACGGCGAGAAGATCGAGGTCGGCGGGATCTCGCTGGAGGTGCTGCACACCCCGGGCCACGCGCCGGGCGCCGTCTGCCTGTACGCCCCCGAGTCCGGCACGGTGTTCAGCGGCGACACGCTGTTCAAGGGCGGTCCCGGCGCGACCGGGCGGTCCCACTCCTCGTTCGAGCAGATCATCGAGTCGATCCGGGAGCGGCTGCTGGTGCTGCCCGGCGAGACCGTGGTGCACACCGGCCACGGCGACTCCACCACGATCAGGGCCGAGGCCCCGCATCTTGAGGAGTGGATCGCCCGAGGGCACTGAAGTCTGCCGGGGGAGCATGACCTGTGTGGCGCAGGTCACATAGGCAAGCCTTACCGAAGTGGGTTATCTTAGGCATGCCTAACCTTCGTTGGGTGCTTCCTTCGCTTGAGAGGCTCTCCCGGGATGTACGTCTGCGTGTGTCGTGCCGTGACCGAGAACGATGTGCACGACTGCATCGCGGCAGGCGCCCGGAGCGCTCGCCAGGTTCGCGACACCACGGGCGCCGGCGGGGACTGTGCCACTTGTGTCCGGAAGATCTGTGCGATCCTGAAGCGGTCTGAAGAACTGACGACCGCTTAACCGCAGGGGGCCCGTTCCATGCAGGGCGACAAGCAGATCATTGAGCTGCTCAACGAGCAGTTGACAGCTGAGCTGACCGCGATCAACCAGTACTTCCTGCACGCCAAGATGCAGGAGAACTGGGGCTACACCAAGCTGGCGAAGCACACCCGCGACGAGTCGTTCGACGAGATGCGCCACGCCGAGCGCCTCACCGACCGCATTCTCTTTCTGGAGGGGCTGCCCAACTACCAGCGACTCGGCACGCTGCACATCGGGCAGACGGTCGAGGAGCAGCTGAGGGCCGATCTCGACGTCGAGCTCGCGGTGGTGCGGCGGTTGCGGCCGGCCATCGCGTTGATGCGGGAGAAGGGCGACATCACCTCGGCCCGGATCTTCGAGGAGATCCTGGCCGACGAGGAAGAGCACATCGACTACCTGGAGACCGAGCTCGGCCTCATCCAGGCGCTGGGTGAGCAGCTCTACCTCGCCCGCTACGCGGACACGTCGGCCAAGGAGTTCCTGGACGCCTAGGACTCGGGGCGCCTAGGACTCTCGGGACGACTAAGACTCACACCCTCAGGACTTCCAGGACTTCCAGGACTGGCCAGACTGCCAGGACTCCAGAGCGACTCTCACGACACGCGACGCGCCTGCCGGACCGATTCCGGCGGGCGCTCGCGTTTTCCCTGCGCGAGATGTCCCGGAGCAAGCCATTCCACCGCGCGTCATTTCCCCGCGAAACGTTCCGACGCGACACGCCGAACGGCGCATGGGTTTCTTTGAACACGCCAGGGTCGAGTTTCGCCTTTCATCCCGGCAGTCACGGTAATTTAAGCCGGACTAACTGATGTTTATCATCGTTTGCCCAGGTCAATGGATAGGTCAACGACGAGTCAAACCGTGCGCTGTACCCGGGAAACGATCGCCTAAGGTCCTACGATCGCTTCATGACCTGCGTACTTCTCGCCGAGGATGACACCTCGATTTCCGAGCCGCTCGCGCGCGCACTGCGCCGTGAGGGCTATCAGGTTGAGGTGAGCCCCGACGGCCCGCAGGCCCTCGAAAGGGCTCTGTCGGGGGGCATCGACCTCATCGTTCTCGACCTCGGTCTGCCAGAAATGGACGGCTTGGAGGTCGCTCGCCGGATCCGCGCCGAAGGGCACGGCACTCCGGTTCTCATACTCACCGCCCGCGTCGACGAGGTTGACACGGTCGTCGGTCTCGACGCCGGCGCGGACGACTACGTCACCAAACCCTTCCGGCTGGCCGAGCTGCTCGCCCGCGTGCGCGCGCTGCTGCGGCGCGGCACGTCGGAGACCCCGGTCGTGCAGGGCGTCCGCATCGACGCCGACTCCCGGCGCGCCTGGATGGGGGAGAAGGAGCTGCATCTCACGACCAAGGAGTTCGACCTGCTCCGCGTGCTGGTCCGTGACGCGGGCAAGGTGGTCACCCGAGAACAGATCATGCGCGAGGTGTGGGACACCAACTGGTGGGGTTCCACCAAGACACTCGACATGCACATCTCCTGGTTGCGCCGCAAACTCGGCGACGACGCCGCGAAACCTCGCTACATCACCACGGTCCGAGGGGTCGGCTTCAGGTTCGAGCGCGAGTAGGAGATGCGCCGCCGCCTGCTCTCCTCAACCCTGGTCGTCGCGGTCATCGCGGTCCTGTTGCTGGGGGTCCCCCTGGGCATCGTGGTCAGCCGCCTGATCCTCGAGGAGGCGGCCCAGGAGCTCAGGGCGGATGCGACCCGCCTGGTGGGGGAAGTCGAGTATGCCCGCATCCAGGAGACGCCGCTGGACCCCCAGCAGCTCGAACAGAAATATCCAGGCCGCTACATCCAGATCTACGAACGCGCGAACCCTCCCAAGGCGACCATCGTCGGCACCTCGCCGCCGACCGGCCGGCAGATGGCCGAGGACGCACAGTCCGAGAACGGCATCTACGTCCGGGTCAGTCGTGACAGGGCCCAGGTCGAGCAGGACGTCCGAGCACGCCTGCTGCTGATCGTGGCCCTGGCCGGCGCGGCGCTCGCCGTCGCGGTGGGGCTGGCCATCGTGCAGTCACGCCGCCTCACGCTGCCCCTGCAGGACCTGGCGAAGATCGCCGACCGGCTCGGCTCCGGTGACGCGCGGCCGAGCCGTCACCGCTACGGCATCCCCGAGCTCGACCGGGTGGCAGAGGTCCTCGACCGGAGCGCCACCCGCATCTCCGATCTGCTCACCCGCGAACGAGAGTTCGCCACCGACGCCTCCCACCAGTTGCGCACCCCGCTGACCGGGCTGACCATGCGCCTGGAGGAGATCGTCGCGGCCTCCGAGGAGCCCGACGTCGTCCGCGAAGAGGGCGAGGCCGCCATCGTGCAGGCCGAACGGCTCACCGCGGTGATCGACGAGCTGCTCGCCGCGGCCCGCCGTCAGCGCCACGCCCAGGCCGAGCCCATCTGCATCGACGAGGTCATCGACCAGCAGATCATCGAATGGGAGCCGGTCTTCCGGGGAGTGGGCCGCCGCCTGATGCTCCAGGGCACTCGGGAGCTGAAGGCACTGGCCACCACGGGCGGATTCGGTCAGGTCATCGCCACGCTGCTGGAAAACTCCGTCCGCCACGGCGGCGGCACGGTCACCATAACCACCACGAGTGGCGACAACTACATCGTGATCGAGGTGGCCGACGAGGGGCCCGGCATCTCCGACGACATCGCGCCCAAGGTCTTCGAGCGCAACATCAGCGGCGGCGGTGGCACCGGGCTGGGGCTGACGCTCGCCCGCGCGCTGGCCGCCGCCGACGGCGGCCGTCTCGAACTCGTCCGCCGCCGCCCCGCCACGTTCGCGATCTTCCTGCGTCCGGCCGAGCAGAACGAACGGACCCGCGTCGTCAGCGGTCCTGCCTGACATCGGCCTCGGGCAGCTCGGCCGGGATCGGCGTGGTCGCCTCCAGGAACACCCACTTCTTGTACGACCAGAAGCGGAACAACGTGCCGAGGCCGACGCCCACGAAGTTGGCGATGTTGAGGCTCAGCGGGTCGTCCAGGTGCAGGGTGTACTTGGTGAATCCGATCACCAGCAGCCCGAACAGCAGCGCGATGCCGTTGAGCAGGAAGAACAGGAAGTATTCGCGGCCCAGGCCGCTCTGCTCGCGGTGCCTGAACGTCCAGAACCTGTTGCCCAGGTAGGCGAACGTCGCCGCGATGATCGTGGCCAGCACCTTGGACGTCAGCGGGCCCAGGTCGACCACCAGCAGGAACACGTTGTACATGCCCGTGTCGACGACGAAAGCCAGGGCACCGATGGTGCCGAACTTGGTCAGCTCACGCAGCAGGGCCGAGAACCGCTGGTAGAGGGGCCTTATGAAGTCCACGTCTCCTGGTCGGTCCTTCCTGTCCATGGTGCATATGGGGCATGACCTACCCAGCGTACTGGCCACCATCGCGCCCGAGGGCAAGCCCGCTGAGATCGCCGCCGCGACTGCCCCGTCCTGTGCCGCTGAACAGGGACGCGACGGATGAGAAGCCATTTCGCCCCGGTAAGCTCACGAGCCGTGAGTTCATACAGTCCCATCGGGCCGGTCGTCGGCGTGGTCGGCGCCGGCCAACTGGCCAGGATGACGCAGCAGCCCGCCATCGCGCTCGGCGTCGAGCTGCGGGTGCTCGCCGCCGCTCCGGACGAGAGCGCCGCCCGGGTGATCGTCGACACCCGGATCGGCGACTACCGCGACCTGGCCGACCTGCGCGCGTTCGCCCAGGGCTGCGACGCGATCACGTTCGACCACGAACACGTGCCGACCGAGCACATCCGGGCGCTAGCCGCCGACGGCGTCGCGGTGCGTCCCGGCGCCGACGCGCTGGTGCACGCCCAGGACAAGGCGGTCATGCGCGAGCGGCTGACCTCCTTCGGCGCCCCCTGTCCCGCCTGGGCCCGAGTGTCCGGCGTCGAGGACGTCACCCGTTTCGCCGCCGAACACGGCTGGCCGGTGGTGCTGAAGGCGATCCGGGGCGGCTACGACGGGCGCGGCGTATGGGTCTGCCACTCGGCCGCCGACGCCGAGGTCGCCTTCGAGTCGGGGGTGCCGCTGCTGGCCGAGGCTTTCGTGCCGTTCGAGCGGGAGCTGGCCGTGCTGGTAACGCGCTCACCCCACGGGCAGGGCGTCAGCTACCCGGTCGTGGAGACCGTGCAGCGTGACGGCATCTGCGTCGAGGTGCTCGCGCCCGCCCCCGGTCTCGACCCGGAGGACGCCGCGCAGGCCCAGCGCATCGCGCTGGAGATCGCCCAGAAGCTCGGCGTGACGGGGCTGCTGGCGGTGGAGATGTTCCAGACGGCCGGCGGGATGGTGGTCAACGAGCTGGCGATGCGGCCCCACAACAGCGGCCACTGGACGATCGAGGGCGCCAACACCTCGCAGTTCGAGCAGCATCTGCGGGCGGTGCTCGACCTGCCGCTCGGCTCGCCGGCGATGACCGCGCCCGTCGTCGTGATGGCCAACCTGCTCGGCGGTGACGATCCCGACCTGTTCAAGCGCTACGAACACGTGATGGCCCACGACCCGGGCGTCAAGCTGCACTTCTACGGCAAGGAGGTGCGGCCGGGCCGCAAGATCGGCCACGTGACCGCCCTCGGCGACGACCTCGAGACCGTACGCGCCCGCGCCCGGCACGCCGCCGTCTACCTGACCACCGGAGAATACTCGTGACGATCCCCACCCCCGCTCCGGCGGCGAAGGAGGCGGCGTGACCATCGGCATCGTGATGGGCAGCGACTCCGACTGGCCCGTGATGAAGGCGGCGGCCGAGGCTGTCGCCGAGTTCGGCGTGCCGTTCGAGGCCGACGTGGTCTCGGCGCACCGGATGCCGCTCGAAATGATCGAGTACGGCCGGCAGGCCGCGTCCCGGGGCATCAAGGTGATCATCGCCGGGGCCGGGGGCGCGGCGCACCTGCCCGGGATGCTGGCCTCGGTGACCCCGCTGCCCGTCATCGGGGTGCCGGTGCCGCTCAAGTACCTCGACGGGATGGACTCCCTGCTGTCGATCGTGCAGATGCCGGCCGGGGTGCCGGTGGCGACCGTGGCCGTGGGCGGGGCTCGCAACGCGGGGCTGCTGGCCGTACGGATCCTGGGGGTGTCCGACGAGGGGCTGCGTGAGCGCATGGCGGGCTTCCAGGAGGACCTGAAGGCCCAGGCCCACGCCAAGGGCGAGCGGCTCCGCGCGGAGGCGGCGAGCCTGGACTGACACCCTGCGCGCGGGACCGCGTTGGGGCAGGGGTTACGCGGGCTGATTACGGGCGGCCGAGGGCGCGGTAGTGCCAGCCGGCGGATCGCCAGGTCTCGGCGTTGAGCGCGTTGCGGCCGTCGACGATCTTGCGGGTGGCGACGGCCTGCCCCAGCACCTCGGGGTCGAGCTCGACGAACTCGGGCCACTCCGTGAGCAGCAGCACGACGTTCGCGCCGCGGACCGCCTCCAGCGCCGAGGCGCCGTAGCGGAGCTCGGGGTGCGCCTTGCGGGCGTTGTCGAGCGCGATCGGGTCGTAGACAGTGACCTGCCCGCCCTGATGCCCTATGGTGACCGCCACGTCGAGCGCGGGCGAGTCGCGGATGTCGTCGGAGTTGGGCTTGAACGCCGCTCCGAGGACGCCCACCGTACAGCCCTGGAAGGAGCCGCCCGCCAGCTCGCGCGCCAGGTCGACCATGCGGGCACGGCGGCGCATGTTGATCGCGTCCACCTCGCGCAGGAACGTCAGCGCCTGGTCGGCGCCCAACTCGCCCGCGCGCGCCATGAACGCCCTGATGTCCTTGGGCAGGCAGCCGCCGCCGAACCCGAGCCCGGCGTTGAGAAACCGGCCGCCGATGCGGTCGTCGTAGGACAGGGCCTCCGACAGCTGCTTGACGTCGGCGTGCGCGGCCTCGCAGACCTCGGCCATGGCGTTGATGAAGGAGATCTTGGTGGCCAGGAAGGCGTTGGCCGCGGTCTTGACCAGCTCGGCGGTCGCGAAGTCGGTGACCACGATCGGCACCTCGCCCAGCGGCTGGTACACCTCCCGCAGCACCTTCTCCGCCCGCTCCGACCGGACGCCGATCACGATGCGGTCGGGGTTGAGGGTGTCCTTCACGGCGAAGCCCTCGCGGAGAAACTCGGGGTTCCAGGCCAGCTCGGGCTGGACGCCGTCAGGAGCGAGCCGGGCGAGCTTGTCGGCCAGGCGGCCCGCGGTGCCGACGGGCACGGTCGACTTGCCGACCACCAGGCATTCGCGGCCGAGGTACGGGGCCAGCGACTCGATCGCGGCGTCCATGTACGAGACGTCGGCGGCGTACTCGCCCTGCTTCTGCGGGGTGCCGACGCAGACGAAGTGCACGTCGCCGAACGCGCCCACTTCCTCGTAGGAGGTGGTGAAGCGGAGGCGGCCGGACTCGAGGCCGCGACGCAGCACGGCTTCCAGGCCGGGCTCGTGGATCGGCAGCTCACCGTTGTTGAGACGGCGGATCTTGTCGGCGTCGATGTCGAGGCCCAGGACGTCGAAGCCGAGATCCGCCATGCACGCCGCGTGTGTGATGCCCAGATAACCGGTCCCGATCACCGTGAGGCGATATGGCACGAGTGAGCTCCTTTCGATCGCCAGGGCATGCTACCGGGCCCCCGCTACACCGTTCTGTGCCACCTGGCGTTTTGGGCAAACCGTACCCAGTGGTAGCAAGATGCTCGGACGTCCTAGTATCTGGGGTATGGACTTTCCTCTGTACGCACCTGCTGAGGAGCATGATCTGCTCCGTGAGACGGTCAGGGCGCTGGCCGACGAGAAGATCGCCCCGCATGCGGCGGAGGCGGACGAGACCGGGGAGTTTCCCTGGGAGGTCTACAAGGCCCTGGTGGCCTCCGACCTGCACGCGGTGCACGTGCCGGAGGTGTACGGCGGTGCGGGTGCGGACGCGCTGGCAGCGGTGATCGTGATCGAGGAGGTGGCGCGCGCGTGCGCGTCCTCGTCGCTGATCCCGGCGGTCAACAAGCTGGGCACCGTGCCGCTGCTGCTGTCGGCCTCCGAGGAGGTCAAGCGGCGCTACCTGGAGCCGGTGGCGCGCGGTGAGGCGATGTTCTCGTACGCGCTGTCGGAGCCGGAGGCCGGTTCGGACGCGGCGGCGATGAAGACCCGCGCGGTGCGCGACGGCGATGACTACGTGCTCAACGGCGTCAAGATGTGGATCACCAACGCCGGGGTGTCGGACTACTACACGGTGATGGCGGTCACCGACCCGGCCGCCGGGGCGCGGGGCATCTCCGCGTTCGTGGTGGAGAAGGCCGACACCGGGGTGTCGTTCGGGCCCAAGGAGCGCAAGCTGGGCATCAAGGGCTCGCCGACCCGCCAGGTGATCCTGGAGGACGTGCGGATCCCGGCCTGGCGGATGATCGGCGAGCCGGGCACGGGGTTCAAGACCGCGCTGGCCACCCTCGACCACACCCGCATCACGATTGCCGCCCAGGCGCTGGGCATCGCACAGGGCGCGCTCGACTACGCGATCGGCTACGTCAAGGAGCGCCGCCAGTTCGGCAAGCCGGTCGCCGACTTCCAGGGCGTGCAGTTCATGCTGGCCGACATGGCGATGAAGCTGGAGGCGGCCCGTCAGCTGACCTACCACGCCGCGGCCAAGTCCGAGCTGGCCATGCACGGCAAGCCGCAGAAGGACCTGACGTTCCTGTCCAGCGCGGCCAAGTGCGCCGCCTCCGACGCCGCCATGGACATCACCACCGACGCCGTCCAGTTGCTCGGCGGCTACGGCTACACCCAGGACTTCCCGGTCGAACGGATGATGCGCGACGCCAAGATCACCCAGATCTACGAGGGCACCAACCAGATCCAGCGCATGGTGATGGCTCGGCAGTTGCTCAAGTAGGCGTTGACCAGCGAAAACCCCGCCTGCCGGTCGCCGGAGGCGGGGTTTCTTATGCCGTGAACTCGGTCGAAATACTGCGGTAGGTGGCCGACGAATGGGACGTCTACCTCGTCGACGAGGTGCGCCGAATGGATCGAGCAACTCGACGACGCGACGCATAAGCGTGTCGTGCAAGCGATTGATCTGCTTGCTGAAGGAGGGCCAGGTCTGGGGCGGCCGCTGGTCGATACCATCACCGCTTCACGCCTGCAGAACTTGAAGGAGCTACGGCCGGGGACAGTGCGGATCTTGTTTGCCTTCGATCCATGGCGATCCAGCATCCTGCTGGTCGCGGGTGATAAGGCCGGGCGGTGGAACACCTGGTACAGGCAGGCCATCCCGATCGCCGAGCAGCGCTACGAGGTGTACATGAAGGAACGGCAGGCGGAGGAGGGCGGATCGTGACGAGATATGCGCGCTGGAAGGACATCCGTACTGAGCACGTCGAACGTGCCGGCGGCGAGGAAGCCGTGGAGGTGGGCAAGCGGGAACTCCTCGCCAAGGTGCAAGGACACCGGCTTGCCGAGATCCGCCGTAGTCGGGGATGACCCAGCAGGACATCGCACAGCGCATGGGGGTCACCAAGGGCCGCGTTTCGCAGATCGAGCAGGGCAAGATCTCCGGACAGGACGTTCTCGCCCGGTACGCCACTGCTCTCGGCGGTCAGCTCCATCAGTCGATCTACTTCGACGATGGGGACATCGCAGCCATTGCCTGAGATGTGGGCGAGACGCCGAGAAATCCTGCGGTTTGAGGGGGAGTCGCACGCGTCTGTCGACACGCATCCGCCCAAGCCCGCTGGCGCGCGGTCAACGCACCCCACCTGGTCGCCCTCGTTCGCGTCGGAGCGGTCTTCACCAACGGGAAACCCCTCGAACGTCCCGACGACTTGGCCGAAGACGGCGGGAGCCAGCCACAGCCCGTAATCCCTGGAGGCCGCCGTCGTGAACGGGGATGTCGCTGGGTATAGGCGCAGTCATGATCTACCTGAGGCGGGCAGCTCACGTCGCCGTACTCACTCTCGTGGCCCTCCCGATCACCGCCGTCCTCACCACCTCGCAGGCGGCGGCCGAACCGCGCAAGCGATCACAGGCCCAGGCCGCAGCCCTCGCCCGGCTCAGGCTGGCCCAGCTCAACGTTGCCAGGCCCTTATCGATCCGCGGCTACAGCCGCAAGCGGTTCCAGCCTCGATGGGCGCAGTACAAGGGCGCGTGCGACGTCCGCGAAGCGGTCCTGGTCCGCGACGGGCGGCGGGTACGCCGCAACGCCGCCTGCCACCCGGTCAAGGGCCTCTGGTACAGCCCGTACGACGGCAAGTGGCTGAGAAGCGAGAAGCACGTGGACGTCGACCACGTGGTGCCGCTCGCCTACGCCTGGCGCTCGGGGGCCAAGCGATGGAGCCAGGCCAAGCGGCGCGCCTTCGCCAACGACCTGACCCGCCCCGAACTCCTCACCGTCAGCCACTCCGCCAACATCGCCAAGGGCGGCCAGGGCCCGCAGAGCTGGCGCCCGCAACGCCGCGCCCACTGGTGCCAGTACGCGACCTCATGGATCAGCGTGAAACACCACTACCGGCTCTTCGTGACCCGCAAGGAGAAGGTGGCCCTGCTCAACATGCTCCGCACCTGCCGTAGGTAGCGTTCCCGGCGATCCGCCGTGGAACGTACCAACCGTTCACGTGCCGCACCGGGTCGCGCGAGCGCGGCCCGTCAGCGAGACCGGCGGGTGTTGAGCCGGGCGGCCTGGCGCGTCAGGTGGTCGCGCTCGGCGAGGTTGGGTGCCTTCTGGGCCGCCTCGGCGTACAGCCGTGCCGCCGTCGCCAGGTCGCCGTCGCGCTCGTGGAGGTAGGCCGCCACCGCCGCGTGGCGGGGCAGCGAGGTGTCCAGCGCCGCGAGCGCCGTCAGGCCGGCGCGCGGGCCGTCGGCCTCGCCGACGGCGACCGCGCGGTTGAGCCGGACGACCGGGCTGTCGGTCAGGCGCGTGAGCTCGTCGTACCACTCGACGATCTGCACCCAGTCGGTCTCCTCGGCGGTGGGCGCGTCGGCGTGGAGTGCCGCGATGGCGGCCTGGGCCTGGAACTCGCCCAGCCGGTCGCGGGCGAGGGCCGCCTGCAGGATGTCGACGCCCTCGGCGATCGACTCGGTGTCCCACCGGCCGCGGTCCTGCTCGGCGAGCGGCACCAGGCTGCCGTCGGGGGCGGTCCGGGCGGCGCGCCGGGCGTGGTGGAGCAGCATGAGGGCGAGCAGTCCTGCCACCTCGGGGTGGTCGATCGCGGCCGCGAGCTGCCGGGTGAGCCGGATGGCCTCGGCGGCGAGGTCGACGTCGCCGGAGTAGCCCTCGTTGAAGACCAGGTAGAGGACGCGCAGCACGGTGGCGACGTCGCCGGGCTGGTCGAACCGCACGCCGGAGACGGTGCGCTTGGCCCGGCTGATGCGCTGCGCCATGGTCGCCTCGGGCACCAGGTAGGCCTGGGCGATCTGGCGGGTGGTCAGCCCGCCGACGGCGCGCAGCGTGAGCGCGACCGCAGACGACGGCGTCAGCGACGGATGGGCGCACAGGAAGTAGAGCTGGAGCGTGTCGTCCACCGTGGGCGCGGGCCCGGGGGGCGGCTCCTCGTCGACGAGGTCCTCACGCCGGCGGCGCGCGGCGTCCGCCCGTGTCGCGTCGAGGAACCGGCGCCAGGCCACGGTGACCAGCCAGCCCTTCGGGTCCTGCGGCAGGTCGGCCGGCCAGACGCGGATCGCCTCGACCAGCGCGTCCTGCAAGGCGTCCTCGGCCGCGGCGAAGTCGGCTCCGCGGCGGACGAGGATCGCGAGCACGCTCGGCGTGAGGCTCCGGAGCAGGATCTCGTTCACCCGGGAGGTCACTCCGTGATGGTGGGGGGCTCGGCCATGAACGGGCGCACCTCGAGCCACTCGTGGATCGGCTTCCCGCCCGCCCCGGGGGCGGCCGACAGGTCCCCGGCCAGCTCGACGGCACGCTCGTGGCTGTCGACGTCGATCACCATCCAGCCGGCGATGAGGTCCTTGGTCTCGGCGAATGGGCCGTCGGTGACCGGCGGGCGACCCTCGCCGTCGTACCGGACGAACATCCCCTCGGGGGCGAGCGCCTGACTGTCGACGAACTCGCCGGTCTCCTCCAGCCGGGCCGCGAAGTCGTTCATGTACTGCATATGGGCCGAGATCTCCTCCGGCGTCCACTGGTCCATGGGCACGTCGTTGACCGGCGCCGGGGCGCCGCGGTAGTGCTTGAGCAGCAAATACTTGGCCATCGTGTTCCTCCTCGGTGCTGGCGCGACCCATTGTGGTCGCCTCATCGCGGGGACGGAGCCGGTCACGGATTCTCGACATCGCCGCAGCGACCGAGCAGCCGAAAGTCCTCCCGCGCGGTCGGCCGAACAGAAGACCGGGGCTGCCGTACGTATCATCTCGGCATGGTGCCGAACCTGGGGCTACGGCTCAGCCGGCGAGCGGTGCTCCTGGCCGCCGGAGGGCTGCTCGCCGGGTGCTCCCAGCAGCCCGAGGTCGACAGGGTTCAGCTGCGACTGGCCACCGGGCCGGCGGGGGCGGTGTACCGGCGCATCGGCGGCGCGCTGGCCCAGCACATCTCCGAGCAGGTGCCGGGCGCCGCGGTGATCACCGTGCCGAGCGGGGCGTCCACCGACAACATCCGGATGCTGCGGGCCGGCGAGGTGCACCTGGGGCTGACCAGCCTGGACGCGCTGATCACGAGCGACGGCAGCGCGCCCGAGGGGCTCTCGGCGATATGCCGGCTCTACGACAGTCACCTGCATCTGGTGGTCATGGCGGGTTCCGCGATCGACGAGTTCCGGGACCTCACGGGCAGGCGAATATCGCTGGGCGCCCGCGACTCGGGTACGGAGTTCACGTCGCTTCGGGTCATGGAACTCGGCATGGTGCGGGCCGACGGCCGGTACCTCAGTCAGGCCGAGTCGGCGGCGGCGCTGCGCGACGGCGAGATCGACGCGATGTTCTCCCTGACCGGCGTCCCGACACCGGCCATCACTGAGCTGGCGCAGCGGCACCCGATCCGGCTGATCCCGTTGGACGCGCAGGCGGACGCGCTCTTCACGGCGTTCCCGGGCCCCTATGCTCCGGCCATGATCCCCGCGACCGCCTACGCCGACGTGCCGGCCACCCGCACCGTGGCTGTGCCGAACGTGCTGCTCGGGCGCAACGACCTGCCCGACGACCTGGTCTACGCCATCACCGACACGATCTTCACGCACACCCGCGCGATCATCTCCGCCGGCCGTGACGAGGCCGAGGACGTTCCCGAAGCGTGGCAGATCAACGTGCGTACCGGGATCTCCACCGCGTCGGTGCCGCTCCACCCCGGCGCGGCCGCCTGGTTCCACGACCGCAAGCGCTGACCCGGGACAGCGGATAGGCCGGTGGCAGAGCCTGAGACGGGAGCGAGCGTCATCTGGTACGTGCTGTTGTGGTTGCTACCGCGCTGGAGCTTGGTTCGAGCCATCCACTTGCTTGCAAAGGCTCTCAACCAGCTTCCATACGGAGGCGGATGGATTGCGGCTCGCCCATCGGCTTTCTGCTATGTGAGTCTCCGCGAGCAACTGGGCACGCCGCCGCGCGACTTCATAGCTACCAAGCAGCGCTACGGGATCGAAGCTCTTACCGTTCCGCGTGTATCCACATCCACCATGTGCTTCCAGCAAGCTGCAAGCCTGATCTGTCGTAACATACCCGCGCTGGTCTCTAGCGTGAAGGAGGAGCCAAATCTCGAAACAAGGATTTGAGACCGCGTAACTTATCCCGTTTCGGTCCGCCAGGTCTAGGGCTTTCTCTAGGGAACCGTGAGGCGTTGGGGCTTCGACATCCACTACGCACCAAACTTCTGAGTAGGGCGCGTACTGGTCCGCCGCTGACTTAGGCGCCCGATCCCGGTGGTCAATGGCAGCTCGGACCAATCCCAGCGGCTCGCCGTGTGCTGACCCGAGCTGGACCCCAGGTATCCTGAGCTGCCGTTTTAGGGCTGCAAAGTAGAGACGCTCAGTTACTTCCCCTTCGCAGTAAATGAGGAAGCGGCTCCTCTCCGGCAGGTTCTCCTGCTTCCGCTTCAAGGGCTTGCTGCGGCGATGGATCGGCATGCCGACTATTCTGGCGGCCGAGAGCCACGTCGAGGAAGTAATCGTCAAAAATCGGCACCCCTCTGTAGCGGCCAAGGAGGTAGCCACGCAAGACACTGTCTTGGCCATCCCTGACGCGATACCGAGTCAACGGGTGAAGCTCTGTTGCTCCGTCCGGTGTGCGGTCCGTGAACCACACTTGGTCGCGCCTGAGTCTCGCCTTGGTAAGAGAGGAAAGAAGAGTCACATCATGCGTATTGAAGACTATCTGGGCGCCGTTTTTATTGAAGTTGGGATTTTGGAACAGGTTAACAAGTTCACCGACCAGGAGAGGGTGAAGGAAGGCGTCTAGTTCGTCCACTACAATCAGGCGTCCCCGTGAGAGTCCATTCAATATGGGCCCCAATAGGGCAAACCATGCACGCGTCCCGCTGGACTCGTACTCCATTGGAAGCGCGTATTCTCCCCCTCTTACTTGATGAACAAACTCAACCTTTGGGGGCGGTTGGAAATCGATGTCCTCGTCAAGGGTGAGGTCCGGATCCAGCGCACTCAGTAGCGCGACGAACCCGTCACGCACCCTCTTTTCTATTTGGCGAGGCTCTTGTTTGACGTTGGCGATTCCAAGATCTGCATGATTGAGGAGGCGCAGCACGTTTTCGCGACCGTGTGCCTCAAGTTCATGCAGGGTCTTGGTTAGATTGAGCCAAGGCTCTCCTGCGTCGATATAGATAATCTGATCTTCGAACCAGTGGTATATCTCGGTAAGCTGAGGATGATTGTTTGCCGCCGCCGCGGACAGAAAAAGGCTATTTGGTCTCACCAGGTCGCGTATGGATTTCTTTCTGCCCTTGAGGTGCTCGCCGAATCGAATTGATTCACCGTCAGGGCTTGACCTTTCGAACAAAGTTCGGCGAACTGTTCGCTGTTGCCTGGCAAAGCTATATAGCCACTCGCTCTGCACGGCCTCGCTGTTCAGAGAAAAGCCGTATTCGTAGTGAACGCCGTTAAGCGTAATATCGACAGCGAACTCTGATTCCTTATCGCGACTCTCGTCATCAAAGCGAAAGCTGTTGCGGCGAATGCTGGAACCAGGCTTCCATCTTTGATGAGAGTTTTCGACGGCGCCTGCCATAAAGCGTAGGGCTTGCAACAGGTTCGACTTGCCTGAGGCGTTGCCGCCATAGATTGCCGCAACCGGCAGCACGGACAGATCGTCCTGTGTGGGGGTCTGTACCGCGAGGTTGCGGTGCTCATCCAGAGCAACCAAGCTGAGCTCCTGCTCATCGCGCAACGATGCGTAGTTGGCGACACGGAAGCGGAGAAGCATCAGGCCTCCTGTCGGGCAGATTGCTCTGTAGTCCAGGGGTGAGTCTACGCACCCCACGCCTCAGTCTATGAGGATTATGGCTCTAAAACCTGAAGGAGGATAGGGTCTTAGATCCGCTTTCGGCAAAAAATGATGTATCCCACTGCTAGAGCCCACCCTTTCTCGGGTCGCAGGGCGAAGATGGCTGCACCCAAGAAGCTGCCTTGAGCAGGGCGAGCGGTACGTCAAGCTCCCGCTTCTACGCCCCTTCAGCAACCGCTCTCACTTCAGTCGCGGAGTCAGTATCCGTGCCAGAGGATCACGATAGGGAGAGCTAACTCTTTCTACTAGATAGGATATTAGGTTACATATCATGACAATATGCCCACCGTGAGTGTGGAGATCAACACGGAAGCTGTTGATGTTTGACGGAGACCTCAGCAACCAATTCCTATGCCAGCAGGACTTCAGAGCGGTGATGGAGCCAGGGTGTCGGATGACGAAGCGCGCGGCACGACCGGCAACGCGATCACCGCGGCGAATCCGTGCCCGGACCCGTCCGGACGCGGCAGGCCGTCCTCCAGCCGCAGCTCGCCCCCGGCCGCCTCGACCAGGTCGGCGCAGATGGCCAGCCCCAGGCCGGTCCCGGCCACGTTCTGGTGCCGCGGCGACCGCCAGAACCGCTGGAGCGCCTGGGCCCGTTCGGACGCGTCGATCCCCTGGCCGTCGTCACGGACGGCGATCGTGACCACGCCTCCGGGCGCCGCGCCGTCGCCGGGTCCGGTGTCCGCTCCGCCAGGGCGGCCGTGTCCCGCATCCGTCCCGCCAGGGACGACCTGGGCGGTCACCTCCACCACCCGCGCGTCCGACAGCCGTAAGGCGTTGCTGATCAGCTCGTCCAGGATGCTGCCCAGGCCCCCCGACGGCTCCAGCAACCGGAGTCCCGGCGGCACGTCCACCGCCAGCGTCTGGCCCGCCGTCGCGGTCAGCGCCCGCCACCGGTCGACCCGGGTCGCCAGCACCGCGTCGAGATCCACCGGCGACGCCGTCCGGATGCTCTCCATCCGCGCGCTGGCCTGCAGCGAGTTCAGCAGCCGCTGCATCGCCTTCAGCTCGTCGACGGCGACGTCGTACACCTGCCGCCCGTCGCCGGTCGCGCGCAGATGTGGTTCCAGACTCTCCACGGCGAGCCGGAGGCTGGTCAGTGGGTTGCGCAACTGGTGCGACGCGTCGGACACGAACGCCCGCTGCCGCTGCACGGCGTTCTCGACCGCGTCCATCATGGTGTTGAACGACTCCGCCAGCCGCCGCAGCTCGACCGGGCCGGCCTCGGCGTCCGCGCGGATCGTGAGGTCGCCCTGTGAGATCCGCGAGCTCGCCGCGTCCAGCTCCCGCACCGGCCGCAGCACCCACGCCGACACCGGCCAGGCGACGGTCACCAGCGCGATCAACGGCAGCAGCCCGAGCCCGGCGAGCTGCGCCCATCGCACGAGGATGCGGTGGCGCGTGCGCGACAGGTCGGAGATCGTCACGACGGTGCCGACGACCTCGCTGTCCCGGCCCACCGGCTCGGCGACCACGAGCGCGGAGTCGTCCCAGGGGGCCCATTTCCCGGACGGCTCGGGCCTCGCTCCGGCCAGCGCGGCGGTGACGATCCGGGGCAGCGCGGGCTCGGCCCGCGCCGCCTTCTCGTAAGCGCCCGCCGGCCCGAGCAGCACCGTGCCCGACGTGTCGATCACCGCGACCGGGATGCCGTACAGCTCGTGGTAGCGCGCGAGCTCCTGCTGGAGCGCCTCGGTACGCCCGGTGGACAGCGCGGTCTCGGCCAGCGACGCGAACCGGCCGACGTCGTTGAGCCGGTCGACGTACGTCTCCTGCACCTCCCGTTCGGCCACGGTGACACCGAGCGGCACCCCGAGCGCCGTGACGAGCAGCACCGCGAGGGGGACCAGGACGACCAGCAGGCGACGGTGCACGGCGGGTCAGCCGGTGAGCTCCGGCCGGTCGGCCAGGAGCCGATAGCCGACCCCGTGGAGCGTGCCGATGAGCACGGCCGGCCCGAGTTTGTGGCGTAACGCCGCGATGTGGGTGTCCAGGGTGCGGCTTGAGGACTCCCAGGTCGCGCCCCAGATCTGGTCGAGGATGACGTCGCGGCTGACCACGTTCGGCGCCCGCCGGGCCAGCAGCAGGAGCAGCTCGAACTCCTTGCGGGTCAGCGTCAGGGGCGTGCCGTCGACGGTGACCTCGCGGGTGCCGATGCCGATCCGCATCGGGCCGAGGACGAGCGGCTCGTCCGGGTGGCTCAGGGCGCGGGCCACGCGGGTGCGCCGCAGGACGGCGTCGATCCGGGCGAGCAGCTCGGGGATGCCGAACGGTTTGACGATGTAGTCGTCGGCGCCGGCGCGCAGGCCACGGACCCGCTCATGCTCCTCCGAGCGTGCCGTCACGGCGATGACGGCGGTCTCCGGGCGGTCGCGCAGCTTGCGGATCACGTCGAGTCCGTCGCCGTCGGGCAGGCCCAGGTCGACGAGGACCACATCGGACGGGGCGGCACGCACGGCCTCGGCGGCGGTGGCGATGCGGTGGACCTCGAAGCCCGCCTGGGCCAGGACGGTCACCAGACCGCGCGCCACGCGGTCGTCATCTTCGATGATGGTGATCCGCATACCGGATTGTACGACCCGGCTCGACGCGCGTGTTAGCCCTTCAGTCTTGGGATTTCTCTGACATCTGCCGCATTCCTTGGGATTCCTCTGACACTATCCGCGTCCCCGCCAGCCCAGACTGAGGCGGCGCACTCACCGACGAACGCGAATGCGCTGACGAGGAGGCCGCGATATGAGAACGACCAGCAGGTGCCGGGCTGCCGCGCGGATGATCGCCGCGATCGGTGTCTTTTCGCTAGTCGCCGCCTGTGCCGGCAACGGGGGCACCACCGGCGGAGGTGCCACCAGCGGTGGTTATCCGGACCAGAACATCACGTTCGTCGTGCCGTTCAGCGCGGGCGGCCCGACGGACACCGTCACCCGCATGCTGGCCGAGCCGATGGCCGCCAAGCTCGGCGGCAAGGTCGTCGTCCAGAACGTCGAGGGCGCCGGCGGCACGGTCGGCGCCGGCGAGGTCGCGCGGGCCGACCCCGACGGCTACACCGTGCTCATGCACCACATCGGCATGTCCACGGCACCCGCCCTGTACCAGAACCTGGGCTACAAACCGCTCGAGGACTTCGAGATGGTCGGTCTGGTCACCGAAGTGCCGATGACGGTCGTCGCCCGCAAGGACTTCGCGCCCGCGACGCTCAAGGACCTCGTGACCCACGTGAAGGCGAACGCCGACAAGGTCACGCTGGCCAACGCCGGCATCGGCGCCGCGTCCCACCTGTGCGGCCTGCTGTTCCAGAGCGCCGCCGGTGTCAAGCTGCAGGAGGTCCCGTACGAGGGCACCGGCCCCGCGCTGACCGACCTCGTCGGCGGCCAGGTCGACTTCATGTGCGACCAGACGACCAACACCAGCGGCCAGATCTCCGCCGGGGAGGTGAAGGCGTACGCGGTCACCACGCCGGAGCGGGTGAAGAGCCTGCCCGACGTGCCCACCACGGCCGAGGCCGGGCTGCCCCAGCTCCAGGTCAGCGTGTGGCACGGCCTCTACGTCCCGAAGGGCACGCCGCAGGAGGTCGTCCAGAAGCTGTCCGAGGCGCTGAAGACGGCCCTGGCCGACCAGAAGGTCATCGACCAGATGGCCAAGCTCGGCACCGCGCCGGTCACGGCCGAGAACGCGACCCCGCAGGCGCACCGGGCCAAGCTCGAAGAGCAACTCGGCACCTGGGCGAAGGTCATCGCCGACGCCGGCGTCAAGGCCTCCTGAGATGGAGCGCCGCCGGTCCTTACCGGACGTCCTCGCCGGGGGCATCTTCGTCCTGATCGGTGGCGCGTTCGTGGTGGGGTCGCTCGGCTACCAGCTGGGCACCCCGCTGCGGATGGGCCCCGGCGCCTTCCCGCTGCTGGTCGGCCTGATCGTGGCCGCGCTGGGCCTGGCGATCGTCGTCAAGGGACTCATCGCCGGCGAGGTGGTCGCGTTCGGGCCGATCCCGTGGCGCGCGGTCGCCGTCATCGTGCTCGCGCTGGTGTTCTTCGGATTCACCGTACGGGGGCTCGGATTCGTGCCGACGTCGGCGGTGACCGCCCTGCTCACCACGCTGGCCAGTGCGCGCGTACGACCGGTCATGGCCGTGGCCGTGACCGCCGGGCTGACCACGGCCGCCACGCTCATCTTCGTCGTCGGACTTCAGGTGCGGATCCCGCTATGGGGTCCGTGGCTGGGGTTCTGACGCGACATCCGGAATGAGGCATGGAACTTCTCGACAACCTCGCGCTCGGCTTCTCCACGGCCCTGCTGGTCCAGAACGTCCTCTACTGCTTCGTGGGAGTGCTGCTCGGCACGCTGGTGGGCGTGCTGCCCGGCATCGGGCCGACGGCGACGGTGGCGATGTTGCTGCCGATCACGTTCAGCTTCGAGCCGGTGACGGCGCTGATCATGCTGGCCGGCATCTACTACGGCGCACAGTACGGCGGCTCGACGACCGCCATCCTGATCAACCTGCCCGGTGAGTCGTCGGCGGCGGTCACCGCGCTGGACGGGCACGAGATGGCCCGGCAGGGCCGGGCCGGCGCGGCTCTGGCGGCCGCCGCGATCGGCTCCTTCATCGCGGGTACGGTGGCCACCGTCGCGCTGGCCGTCGCGGCCCCGCCGCTGGCCCGCGTCGCGTTACAGTTCGGCCCGGCCGAATACTTCTCGCTGGTGCTGCTCGGCCTGATCGTGTCGATCGCGCTGGCGCGCGGCACCGCGCTCAAGGCACTGGCGATGATCGCGCTCGGCGTCCTGCTCGGCACGATCGGCCAGGACCTCTACACCGGCACCCCCCGGTTCGTCTTCGACCAGCGCGAGCTGTACGGCGGCATCGACTTCGTGTCGGTCGCCGTCGGCATGTTCGGGGTGGCCGAGATCCTGCGCAACCTGGAGAACGAGCAGACCCGTACGGCGATCGTCGGCAAGGTGAAGAACCTCTGGCCGACCCGCGAGGACCGGCGCCGGATGGTCGGCCCGATCCTGCGCGGCACCGGTCTCGGCGCCGCGCTCGGCGTCCTGCCCGGCGGTGGCCACGTGCTGGCCTCGTTCACCTCGTACGCCGTCGAGAAGCGGGTCTCGAAGCGGCGGCAGGAGTTCGGGCACGGCGCGATCGAGGGTGTCGCCGGCCCCGAGTCGGCGAACAACGCCGCCGCGCAGACGTCGTTCGTCCCGCTGCTCACCCTGGGGCTGCCCGCCCATCCGGTCATGGCGCTGATGGTCGGCGCGTTCATCGTCCACGGCATCACCCCCGGCCCGAACGTCATCACCGACGAACCGGCGCTGTTCTGGGGCCTGATCGCGTCGATGTGGATCGGCAACGTGCTGCTCGTGCTGCTGAACCTGCCGCTGATCGGCCTGTGGGTGCGCATGCTGCGCATCCCGTACCAGGTGCTGTTCCCGATGATCATCCTGTTCGCCGCGATCGGCACGTACTCGCTGGGGTTCAACGCGTTCGACGTCTACGCGATCGCGTTCTTCGGGATCCTGGGCTACATCCTGATCAAATGTGGCTGCGAGCCGGCGCCACTGCTGCTCGGCTTCGTTCTCGGCCCGTTGCTTGAGGAGAACCTGCGGCGGGCGCTCATCATCTCCCGCGGCGACGCGTCGGTCTTCCTGACCCGGCCGATCTCCGCGGTGCTCCTGGCCCTGACCGTGGCGGCGCTCGTCGTCGCCGTCCTCCCGGCGATCCGCAGGCGCCGCGAGGTGGTGTTCACGGAAGATGACTAGGGACTCTTCGGTTCTCGTTCGCTCTCGGGGTCCGTCCGGTTGAGCCGATCCGTGGGCTCCTCCGAGGTGGGTGATCGTCGTCGACGATCACCCACCTCGGAGAACGGGCGCGTCGGTGGTCAGAAGATCTCGTCGCGCTCACCGTTGAGGTAGTCGCGAGTTCGCTGTTCCAGCTCGGCCGCGTCGATGTGGTCCGAATCCACCAAAATGGAATCGAGTGCCTTCAGCCAGCTCTCGTAGTACGCCTCGCCTCCGGTCTCGCCTTCGGTGATGGCCTGCACCAGCCGGTCGCGGAAGTCGTTCCACCCGATGGCCTGCCGCTCCTGGAGCGCGACGGCGATCCCGAAGACGCGGCCCTGCCAGGGGGCCTCGAAGACGAGTTCGCCATTGCTGCGTGGGGGTGCGTCCGCCGCTTCCGCCATGTCGTTGATCACTACGGTCGGTTCCATGACTATCTCCTGTCCGGGACCAGTGCCGGGGCGACGCCGATCATCGAGTCTCTCGTGACGAGGCCGGCCAGTTGCTCCTCGGTCATGTCTTCGGTGCCGGCCGGACGCTCGGGAATCACCAGGTAGCGGATCTCGGCGCTGGAGTCCCACACCCTCACATCCACCTCGTCGGGGAGCTCGGTGCCGAACTCCTTCAGCACCGCGCGGGGCTCCAGGACGACACGGGAGCGGTAGGCGAGATCCTTGTACCACTTGGGCGGCAGGCCCAGGACCGGCCACGGATAACACGAGCACAGCGTGCAGACCACGACGTTGTGCACCTCGGGTGTGTTCTCGACGGCCACCATGTGCTCGCCCTGTGTGCCGGCGAAGCCCAGCTCGGCGATGGCGGCGGTCGCGTTGGCGCGCAGCCGCTCACGGTACTCCGGGTCCACCCAGGCGCGGGCGACGACCTTCGCGCCGTTGAGCGGTCCGATCTCGTGCTCGAAGGCGTCGACGATGGCGTCCACGGCCGAGGGGGTGAGCATGCCTTTCTCGTACAGCAACGACTCCAGAGCTCGGGCTCGCGCCTCGACCTCGCTCATCTGCTCGGGGTGATGTCCGCTCATGACCGGCTGTTCTCCATGTTCTCGCCGTCCGACGTTCGCTCGATCAGATAGCTCTCCCACAGATCGAGGTGCACGCACCCCGCCTGTGCCTCCGCCTCGTCGCCCCACAGGTCATGGGCGTCGAAGCGGACGGTGTAGAGAGGTTCGGGGTTCTCACCCCGAAGGTGGGCTCTGCTGTCCGGCAGTACGTGGGACCCGTGGTAGGCGATGATCGTGCCGCGCTTACCGCGGGCGTAGCCGGGCAGCCGAGTGTGGGTGCGCGAGATCCACGGGGTGGTGACCACCTCGTCGCCGATCGCGAACTTCGGCGTGGCACCCGTCTCCCTCACGGATGGGCCACCGGTGGCGATGGCGTCGCGCACCGTTCGAGCCAGCTCGCCGTCGTCCGGCACGGACTCACGACTCGGCAGAGACCTCCCGGACAGGAAGGCCCGCACCCTCTCCACGCGTTCCTGCTCGTCGATGATGCCCTTCTGCACCAGCAGCTTCTCCATCGCCACCAGCCAGTGCTCGTAGTAGCTGGTCGAGAGGTAGGCGACGTTGCCCATGCGCTCGATCGCGTTGCGGTTCTCGTCCGCGGCGGCCACGCCCTGGCACAGCGAGGCGATGGCGATCGCGAAGGCCTGGCGTTCCCAGTCGGCGCTGAAGACCGGCTCGTCGGGTTCGCTGACCACCGGCCCGAAGCCGAGGACGCCGCCGACGTCATGTGCGCCGTTCATCTGTCACGGCCCCTTTCTCGCACCGGTGTGACCGGCGAACCATCATGTGAACAAACGATCGCTTTCATGGGGACTGCAGCCTTTCTCAGGAAGGGGTGAGACCGGTTCCGCTGCCGCGTCCCCGCAACCTCCACCACAGCGCCGCCCCTCCCCAGCAGAGGACGAAGATCGCCGCGATGCCGTAGCCCAGCAGCTCGAAGTGCTCGGCCAGCGCGCCCAGCGGGCCGAGCCAGTCCACCGGGCCATGCTCGGTCAGCAACGCCGCGAAGTAGATGGCGGCGACGAATCCCGCGATCACCACGGTCATCGCCGTGGTGGCCGTGTTGAAGAACAACGTGCGAGCGGGGTCGCGATATGACCACGAGTAGACCCTGGTCATCAGCAGGGAGTCGGCGGTGTCGAAGGTGCTCATCCCCGCGGCGAACAGAAGGGGGAGGCTCAGCATCCCGAGCAGCGGCAACCCGCCCTGCGCCGTGGCCGAGGCGGCGAGGCCCAGCAAGGCCACCTCCGAGGCGGTTTCCAGGCCCAGCCCCATCAGCAACCCGACCGGATACATGTGCCAGGAGGACTTGATCAGTGAGCGTAGGCGACTGCCCAGCAGCCGGTGGACGATTCCACGCTTGGCGAGCAGCCGCTCCAGGTTCTCCCCTGTCACCTCCGCGCGACGCACGCCGCGCCGCAGCAACAGCAGGTCACGCAGGACGAACGCGTTGAGCACCGCCACGACCACCAGGAAGGTCAGGGCGACGAGTCGCGCCAGCAGGGCGCCCGTCGTACGCGCCGCATCGAGGTCGGACTGGTGCAACGCGGCTGCTCCCAGCGCGACGACCACCGAGAGCAGCAACACGACCGTGGAGTGCCCCATCGCGAAGAAGAAGCCGACGCCCAACGGCCGCCGACCGCGCAACAGCATGAGGCGGGTGGTGTCGTCGATGGCGGCGATGTGGTCGGCGTCGAACGCGTGACGCACGCCGAGGAGGTACGCGAGGATGCCGGCGCCCGCGAGCCCGCCGGCCGTGGCCGGGTCTCCGGAGTGGAAGAGATACAGGGTGATGCCCAGCACATGGAGCAGCAGGATGGCGCCGCCGATGCCGGCCAGTCTGCGCCGTTCCGCGCCGGTCCAGCCTCCGGCCGTGGGGACGGCGTCGCTCCTGTCCGTCACGGCAGGGCCCGCTGCGCGCGCGTTCCGGCAGCTCGCCTTGCGAGCGTTCGTTCGTGTGTTGCACTCTCGCCGAGATTCGCGGACGACGTGAGGGGTCTGATCACGATCTACCTCGTCTGTGAACCTGATCCTGCGAATCGGAGGAGAGGCCACCTTCCCAGTTACAGCTGTTAGGGCGGCGTTTCGAAAGGTTGTCCGCAATTCGATAACTAACGGGACGCAATTGCCCGCAAATGGACTTTAACACTGTTTGTCTTATTTGGGGAAGTGGTTTCCGTCCCGGATTCCGGCCAGGTCAGAGGCCGCCCGCGGCGCCCTGGCGACCTTACGTGCTCGGCAGGTTGCGCAAGGTGGCCTCGATCCAGTCGTACGCGATCGTGGGCTCCGGCGGCCAGGGCGTGCCCTGGATGATCGCCACCAGCTCCCACTGCCTGGCCGCCCGCGGATCGTGCTCGTCGAACGAGCGCAGCAGCTCCTCGCGGCTCAGCCCCATGAGCGCCAGGATCCGCTCCAGAATCGGCTCGGACTCGGGTGAGCCGGGCTCGACGCCCGCCCGCGAAGCGGTCATCGCCTCCCGCGTGACCTGGGCGTTGACCTCGTTCCAGGCGGCGACCTCCCTTCCCTCCTCCCAGAACTCCCTGCTCTGCCGGTGCAGGCGGGCGCGGTAGTCGGCGTCGGCGAGCAACTCGGCCAGCTCCAGCCACGCGTCGAGTTGCTCGACGGTCGGCTCCTCGGGAAGCTCGGGGAGCAGGGCGTCACGCCTGCAGGCCAGCCACTCGTGCAGCGCCTCGACACCGCCGCCGACCTCGTCGACGAAGTCGTCGAGCAGGAGCTCCATCTCGGCCACGCCGACCCGGCCGAGCGCGTGGAGCCTGCGCAGATCCTCCTCGGCGGGATCGCCGTCGCGGGCGAGCGTCGCCCTGAGCACCGCTCTGGTCCGCTGGAGCGACCTGAGCTGCGTCTCGACCGTCTTGAGGTGCAGATCGAGCACGTTCCTCAGCCGGCGGTCGCCGAGCGAGCGGATCGTGGCCAGGTCGACCCCGATCTCTCTGAGCGTGCGGATCAGCTCCAGCCGGGCCCGGTCCTCGTCGCCGTAGATGCGGTAACCGGCGGGAGTGCGCTCGCGCTCGGGCAGGACGCCCGCGTCGGAGTAGAAGCGGATCGTCTTCACCGGCAGGCCGGTGAGCTTGGCCAGGCGGCCGATCGTGTAGCTCATAATGCGGTTGAGTCTCCAGTAACGGGAGACTTTACCTTATCCGGCATGGCGAAGAACAAGGTAGCCAGGGTCGTCACCCTGCACATTCGGGCCGGTGAGGCGGGCCCGGCGAACGTCGGCAAGGACCTCGGGCCGCTCGGCATCAACCTCATGGAGTTCTGCCGGCAGTACAACGCGCAGACCCAGGACCGGCGCGGGTTCGTGATCCCCGCCGTCATCACGGTCTATGAGGACAGGTCGTTCGAGGTCGTCACCAAGCAGCCGACCACGGCCTCGCTGATCCGCAGCGTCGCCGGGCTCGACGGTGGCAGCCCGCGTCCAGGTCACCAGAGCGGTGGTTCGATCACCCGTGCCCAGCTCCGCGAGGTCGCCCAGGCCAAGCTTCCCGACCTCAACACCGCCGACCTGGACCAGGCCGAGAAGATCGTCGCGGGGACGGCCCGCTCCATGGGCCTCATCGTCCGGGATTGACGGTCACCCGCCGATCAGTACGTCCGCGAAGGCGTGCGCCATCGCGGCGGAGTCGGGCAGCCAGGCCCACTGCCCGTTGGGATTGCACTCGATGAAGACCCATTGATCGCTGACGGCTTCGAGCGCGAAGTCGAAGCAGCCGAAGACCAACCCGAATCGGTCGAGGTAGGCGCGTAGCGCGCGCTCGATCGACGCGGGCACCTCGACCGGGTCGTAGCCGATCTGGTCCGGATCTCCGCCGCGCCAGTCGAGCGTGTCGGCGGGCGCGGTGATCCTGCTGGCGAACACCTGACGCCCGATCACGGTCACCCTGGCGTCAGCGGACTTGCGCACCTCCTTCTGGAACAGGTGCGCGGTCACCGAAATCGAGTCGTCGAGCTCGTGCTCGGCGACCCGTTGTGTCCAGATCGCGGCGACACGGTCAGCTGGCTCGCGGGGGACGCCCCGAAACGATTTGTAGACGATCGGGCCGTGCTCCGCGGCGAACTTCCGCGCCTGCGACACGTCGTTGGTGATCAGGGTCTCCGGGACGGCCAGTCCCAGTTGCGCGGCCATCCGCAGCTGGGCGGGCTTGAAGTCGGCCCGGTTGATCGCCGCGGGATGGTTGACGTACGCGGCGCCGTACAGGTCCTCAAGGAGGCCGCCGAGTCCGTGCCGGGCCTCGACGGCGGCGAACTCCGCCTCCCTGACGGGCAGGTGAGCGAATCGGGCGGAGAAAGGGGTGGGGCGGCGGTAGTACACAGCCCTGACGTCGTCGAGCTCGATGTCGCGACTCGGGGTGCGGAGCCGGCCGGCCCACTTCTCGCGGCCGGCTCCCATACGTGCGCCGAACGACAGGGCGTCGCCGATCTCGGCGGGATCCACGCGGGCAACCCGTACGTCGCGCTCGATCAGCGCCTCGATCACCAGGTTGGCGGTGATGTCCTCCGCGGACGTGATCACCATGACGGCGCCGCGCGGGGGCCGCATCCGTTACCGCTGGCCGCTGCTGGAGTCATCCTCCGCGTTGGCCGCGTTCTTCGTGCTGCCTCCCGGCTGGGACACCGTGAGCGCCGCGAAGACCCTGGGGTCGTTCATCTCGACGATCCGCTGCTTCTCGTCGTAGAAGTGGGTGAGCTGGGTGGAGGGATCGAGTCGTGTCGTGGCGTACGGGAGCGAGACTTCTGGCAGGTCTTCCGATGCTCGTCCCAAACCCCAGGGCCGCATGGGTTTACCAGTGGACATGGCGCATGACCCCTTCGGGAAGTCGAGGAGGATTCCTGCGCTAAAGGCTACCTGTCGAGGGGCCTTTCGCCCTTGGGGTGAACGGGACTGTGGCGTGGACCGTACCCGGATCGAACCTGTACGAGGATCACCGGCTCGCGCCCGGCGCCGGGAAGCTCCTACGTGTCCTCCCGAAGCGCCTGCTCGACGGCCAGGAGCGTGGCGTCGTCCAGCATCTCGCCGTGACCGCCGACGAAGTAGCGTTCCACCATCTCGAAGATCACCACGTCGCTCGCCGCGATCCGCTCGGCCACCTGCCCCGTCCCCGCCCTGGCGGGCGCGTCGCTGCGCATCACGGTCAGGTCGGCGAAGTACGGCGTGACCCAGGGCGCCGAGTTCCGGGTGAACGAGTCGCCGATCAGGACGGTCTTCGGCTTGAACAGCGGGGCCTTCCTGGAGGTGTTGGACACCCCGAACCACAGGGGCGTCCCGCTGTCGTCCCGGCTCACCTGGCGAACGCCGTCGCGCTTCAGGCTCCACAGCTCGATGATCTCCTCCCGGGGGACGCCCATCAGCGGGCCGAGGTCTCCCGTCCTGGCCTGGCTGCCGGCCCGGGTGAGCGTGGTGCCTTCGGTGAGACCGGGCTGGACGGCCTCGGCGAGCAGCGTGCCGTACAACGCGGCGGAGCGGTCGTTCCAGTGGCTGTCGGTGCGCCAGTAGACCGGCTTGCCCGTCTCGTTCCGCATTGTCAACAGGGCCGAGCGGAGGTCGACGTACCCCTCCGGATCGGCGCGCTCCAGCGCGGCCCAGAACTCCCGCTTGCGCCGCTCCATGCAGCCCTTGCCGAGAAACCGCTCCGGCAGCCGCTCGGGATGGATGGTGGTCTTGTCGGGGGCCACGGTGAACACGAATTTCCTGCCGGACTGCCGGACGATCCGCGCGAGGCGGTGGACACGGTCCAGCGTCTCGTCGATCGACCACTTCGGCCTGCATCCCTCGGCCACGTCGTCTCCGAAGTAGAGCCATCCGTCGCGGCCCTCGATCACCCTCGGGTACGTGGGCGGCCCGCCGGAGTGGTAGGTCGGAGGCTGCTCGAAGAGCAGGTGGGACAGCGCGGCGTTCCCGCTCACCGCGTGCTGCCGCAGCGGCAGATGAGCGTTCGCCCAGGATTCGAGCTTGGGGATGACCGCCCATCCCTCGGTGAGGTCCGGGAAGTCGGGGAGCTTCCGGTTCTCCAGTTCCACGGCCCGCTCGCCCGTGGCGAACGCCACCACGGGGCCGAAGAAGAGCAGTCCCGCGGCGAGAACGGCCGCCGCGCGCCGGGCGCGCGGCCGGCGGACGCCGGTGTTCTCCACGGGTCTCGTGCTGTTGGACGACGTCATTGACCTGCCTCAGAACTGGTAGTAGAGGAACGGGCTGAACGTGCCGGCGGCGACGAGCACTCCGGCGTACGGAGCCGCCACCCACGTCATCACCGCACGCGCCGCCGTCGCCACGGGTCCCCGGCCCGTCTCGACCAGCCGGCCGAACGAGAACGTGACGGGGAACAACACGACGGCCAGCGCGAGGACGAGGATGAGAGAGCGCTGACGATCGAGCGCGAACACGACGAACTCATCCGGAGCGCCCGGCTGCCAGGTGAACATCGCGCCGAGCATGTGCACGGCCTCGGTCATGGTCTCCGCGCGGAAGAACACCCAGCCGACCACCACCAGGAGGAAGGTCACCGCCCGGCGCGCCACCAGGACGAGGACGTTCTCCGGCAGCCGATCGAATCCGCACGCCCGCTCGAACACGAGCAGCATGCCGTGGTAGAGGCCCCAGGCGAGGAACGTCCAGTCGGCGCCGTGCCACAGCCCGCAGAGGACGAAGATGACGCACAGGTTGCGGTAGGTGGCCAACCGGCCGTGACGGTTGCCGCCGAGCGGGATGTACACGTAGTCCCGGAACCACCGGGACAACGACATGTGCCAGCGTCGCCAGAAGTCGGTGATGGAGTACGCCGAGTACGGGCGATCGAAGTTGTCCGGCAGCCGGAAGCCGAGCATCAGGCCGAGACCGATGGCCATGTCCGAGTATCCGGAGAAGTCGAAGTAGATCTGGATGGCGTAGGCGAGCGCCCCGAGCCACGCCGTCGCCGTGGTCATCTGCCCGTCCGCCTGCGCGAAGGCCGCGTCCGCGACCGGCGCGATCGAGTCCGCGACGATCACCTTCTTGGCCAGCCCGAGGGCGAAACGGGGGAAGCCCGCGGCCAGGTCGTCCAGTTTCCGGCGATCGGTGTCGGCGAGCTGTTCGGAGATCTCGTGGTAGCGGACGATGGGTCCGGCCACGAGCTGCGGGAACATCGCGATGTAGGTGACGAACTGAACCGGGCTCTTCTGCGCGGGCCGGCTGCGCCGGTAGACGTCCACCACGTAGGACAGGTGGTGGAAGGTGAAGAAGGAGATGCCGATCGGCAGCGCGAGACTGATGATCGGCGTGTGTCCCAGCCCGAGCGCGCTCGACAGCGCGTCGATCTGCTGGGTGGCGAATCCGGCGTACTTCCAGACGGCCAGGATCGTCAGATTCCACACCACGGTGGCGATCAGTAACCACAGGCGGGGCCGGGGCCGGTCGCGCAGCCGATCGGAGTCGATCGCGATACCGGCGGCGTAGTTCACCGCGATGGCTGACAGCAGGAGTCCGGTGTAGGCGCCCGCGCCCCAGGTGTAGAAGACCAGGCTGACCACGGCCACCAACGCGTTGCGCCACCGGCCGGGGAGCAGCCAGTAGGCCACGAGTGTGACCGGCATGAAGAACCAGAGAAAGATCGGTGAGGCAAAAGACATCGGTCTCCTGAGCGGCGACAACGGAGGTCCAGGAGAGCGCGCGAGGGGAAAATCGGGTCCTGTGCCGTTATGGGGACGCGCGCGAAATTTCCGGGCCGCACACGGAAAGGACGGACCGGATCACCCGGTCCATGACCTGTTTCCCACGCCTGAACAGCACCCGGGCCCTGCCGCGTCGCACCGCCCCGACGCCCTGGCCACCGGTCGGCGCGGGGACGCCGGACCAGTCTTGGCCGCCACCGTCGTGACCCCGGCCTCGGCAACCCTCAAGCGGCGCCGCTCTGGGTCATATGTGCCCCCGTCTCGCTTCGCGGGAGACCCGCGCGTCACCGGCTGTGCCGTCGCATCGGAGAACCACCGGCGAAGCCCCTGCCCAACCCCCGGTCGGACGCGGGACCACCGTCTCGGCCCACGCGAGCGGAACGCCCCCTCGATCAGCTCTTCGCGGACCTCCAGAATTCCGGTGATCTGAACATCGCGAAAGTGTAGCAATCAGGAGTAAAGCCCTTGTAAGCAGATTTAACAGCGCCATCGACAACAGGTGGTTCGGTGGTTCCCGGACCGATCGCATCGCGCTCTGACCTGGCCGACCGCCCCGGTCAAGAGGAGCGAGGATGCTGCCAGGGGCCGCCCTGGCCCTGATCCGACAAGGGCCTGCGTAGTTCCTGCCAGATGGCGACGCTCACCGTGCCCCAGCCGATGGTGAGCCCGACGTAATCGGACAATTCGATCGGGACGCCCCACCAGATGCCGAGCGTGAGAAGGATGGTCATGACCAGCCAAACGACGGCCATGCCGTTCCAGAAGGACAGCATGTCGTTGCTCATGCCGTCGATCGAAACATGATGAGGAATGTGAGCGCTAGCCCACTTTTCCGCACGTAGGTGTTCCTCAGCACCTTGACCGGCGGAAAACGTGGGCTAGATCGCTGATGTGAAATTCGGTAATCGGCTGCGGGCGTGACGAAGGGCGTCCATGGTCGGTGTGTGAAGACAGACTTGGACGCCCTTCTGATCGCACTC
>NZ_BMNH01000034.1 GCF_014646355.1 Nonomuraea cavernae | reverse complement strand
CGCGCGCAGCGCCTCGGCGAGCCAGCCGGCCGCCCGCGACGCGGCGGGGCCGCGGTGCCGTGCCCTGGCGGCGACGCCCAGGTGGTGGTCGGCCGCGCGCCGGTCGCCCAGCACCAGCGCGGCGCGGCCGGCGAGCAGATGGGCCTGCCACACCTCGGGCGAGCCGAGCTCGGCCAGCCGGCCGGCCAACCGGCGGGCCGCGGTCAGCAACGCCGGCGACGCCGCGCCCTCGGCCAGCGCGGCCTGCACCAGGATGAGCCGGGCGTGCTCGGTCCACCAGGCGCGCCGCTGCCCGCCGAACAGCCGGCGGGCCTCGTCGGCGCGCTGCCGGGCGGTGCCCGGATCGCCGGCGAGCAGCGCGGCCCGGGCGGCGATGAGCAGCAGCTCGGCCCGCATCGTGGCCTGGCCGCGCAGCCGCGTCAGACGCAGCAGCGCCTGGTCGGCCCGCTCCAGCGCGTCCCTGGCCAGCCCGGCGGCCATCAGCACCGCGCACCGGTCGGCGGCCAGGTCGAACATGGGCGTGCCGAGCTCACGGAAGCGCCGGTCCGCCTCGTCGAGCAGCTCCAGCGCCGCGGGCAGGTCTCCGGACCTGAAGGCGGCCACGCCGCGGTTCTGCACCGCGACGACCGAGTCGTGCTCCTGGTCGGTGGTGGCGAACATGTCCTGCGCGGTGCGGAAGTCGGCGTCGGCGAGGCGTACCGAGCCCAGGGCCAGGTGGACGTGGCCCCGCAGGGTGAGCGCGCGGGCCGCCCAGACGGTGTCGCGCGCCCGCGTCAGGGCGGGGACCGCCACCCGGAGGTCGTCGAGCGCGTCGCGGTGCCGGCCGAGGATCCACCGCGCGCCCGCCCGCCGGAACAGCACCCGGGCCCGCGTGGCGCCGCCGGAGGTCGCGACGGCGTCGTCGAGCGCCGCCAGCCCCCGCCGGGTGCGCCCCCGGTGCAGCAGCGCGATGCCGAGCGTGGCCAGCACGTCGGCCTCGCGGTCGGGCGAGCCGGCCTGCCGCGCCAGCCGGATCGCCTGCCGCAGCTCGCCGATCGCGGCGTCCAGGTCGCCGAACTCCCGGTGCAGGATGCCCAGCGCCTGCCGGGCGATCGACGACTCGTACGGTCCGCGCCCGTCGGCCAGCATGGCCCGCGCGGCGCGCAGAGCCTCCTGAGGGCGTGCGAACACCATGGCCAGCACATCGTGCGGGTCGCCCGGAATCCCGGAATCCCTCGCCGTTCCCCCAGGCACGGACCGATCGTAGAGGCGAGGGGTGCCCGCGTCCATGCGCCGGCCCTGTCAGGAGGGACCGGCGGGCCAGGCCAGGCGGGGTGCGGCCGGCCGAGGTCGGGCCGGCCGCACCGGGCGGGCTGTATCAGGCGGGCGCCACCTGGCTCATACAGGCAGGACCCGCGCACTTCCCCAAGGAGGACGACTCGCATGAGCACACCGGACACCCACCCGGATCCCCGGTTCTGGAAGCAGCTGGAGCTGGTGAACGAGGCGCTGCCGGAGGACGCGCGCGCCGCGGCCGGCCCCGAGGGCGCCGAACCGGGCTCCCCGGTCGCGCCCCGCTACGCCTACCTCACCGGCCACATCCTGGTCAGGGCGGCCGACGTGTCCCGCGCCATCGAGATCGCCGAGCGGAGCCAGCCGCAGGAGGGGAACGTCCGCGTCGCCTGGCCGTCGGAGGAGTCCCAGGACCGGGTCACCGTCCGCCGGCTCGCCCTCGGCCGCCGGAACGTCTTCCGCGCCCTGGAGGCGCTGGAGCGGGAGAAGGTCCACGCCACCCTGGTCCACCTGGTGTCGGTCAGCGGGGTCAACCTCTGCCCGGGCGACGAGCCGACGCCGGCCGCGGCTCCGCCCACCCCGCCGAGCGGCCCGCGTGCCCACGGAGCCGGCGTCACCGTCACCGTCCTGGACACCGGACTCGTCCACGACTACCTGACCCACACCTGGCTGGACGCCAGCGCCGGCACGCCGAACATCCCCATGGTCGACGGCGACGTCACCACCCCCGCCCAGGAACTCGAACTGGACGGCACGATCAGGCCGTACACGGGCCACGGCACGTTCATCGCGGGCGTCGTGCGCCGCGTGGCGCCGGCCACCGACGTCCGCGTCCACAACACCTTCCCGTACGCCGGCGCGGTGCCGGAGGACGAGCTGGGCCTGGCCATCCTGCGCACGCTCGACACCCACGGCTGGCCGGACATCATCTCGCTGTCGGCCGGGGCGTCGACCGAGCGGACCCAGGCGCTGCTCGGCCTCGCCGACTTCGTCACCGAGCTGGCCGGCCACCCCGGCACGGTCCTGGTGGCCGCCGCGGGCAACGACGGCGTGACCGACCCGTTCTGGCCGGCGGCGCTCGCGGACGAGCCGGTGAACGCGAGCGGCGACGTGGTCGTGTCGGTCGGGGCGCTGCGCGAGGACGGGCAGGGCCGGGCCTGCTTCAGCAACCACGGCGGCTGGGTGAAGGTCTACGCGCCCGGCGAGCGGCTGGTCAACGCCTACACCTCGGGCGACTACCTGTACGACTACCCGGCGAGCGCGCTCTGCCGCTTTCACGCGCCCGCCCTCTACCCGGGCTGTACCTGCCTCGCGCCCTTCTCCGTCGGCGACAAGGAGAGCTTCACCGGCCTGGCCCGGTGGAGCGGCACGTCGTTCGCCACGCCGATCATCGCCGGCGTCCTCGCGGCCCGCATGTCGCAGGCCCAGGTGACCTCCCGGCAGGCGGCCCGGGATCTGGTGGACGGCGTGCTCGCCGTGCCCGATCTGAGCGGCCTGCTGTGATGAGTCACCCATCCCCTGTCCTGGAGCGTCTCACGAAATATCATGAGCACTTCGCTCCAGCAGAGGGAAGGATCGCCGTGGACGACACCGGAGCCCTCGTCAGGGCAGCCGCGGATGGCGACGCCGGAGCCTGGAAAGAGCTCTACCACCGGCACACCGGGCTGGTGTGGTCGGTGGCCCGCTCCTACCTGCCGAACGACTCCGACGCCCAGGACGTCTGCCAGACGACGTGGTTCCGGCTCGCCGAGCACCTCACCCGGCTGAGAGAGCCGGAGAAGGTCGGCTCCTGGCTGGCGAGCACGGCCCGCCACGAGGCGCTGCGCGTCGTCCGCACCAGCGGCCGGTCCATGCCGGTGAGCGACGTGGCACTGCTGGGGCTCGACATCGACGAGCGCAGCCCCGAGCTGCTGGTGCTGGAGGCCGAGGAGGCGGGCGCCGAACGGCAGCGCGCCCAGCAGGTGTGGGACGCCTTCCAGGAGCTGCCGGATCGCTGCCGGCGGCTGCTGCGGGTGCTCATCTCCTCCCCTCGGCCCTCCTACCAGGAGATCGCGGCGGGGCTGGACCTCGCCGTGGGCAGCGTGGGCCCGATCAGGGCGCGCTGCCTCAAGAAGCTGGGCGAGCTGATCGCGCGCCGCGGAGTGACCGGGATTCCCAGGTGAGGGCCATGGACGACGACGGTTTCGAGCTGGAAGAAGAGCTGCGCGAGATCGCCCTGCTGCTGGATCCGGTGCCCGCCGAGCTGTTCGACGACGCCATGCGGGCGTTCACGCTCCGGACCCTTGAGGGCGAGCTGGCCGAGCTGACGTTCGACTCCTGGGACGAGCTGACCGCGACCCGGGTGCGGGGCGGCGACCGGCCCCGGCTGCTCACCTTCGAAACCGGCGGGGTGGTCGTGGAGGTGGAGATCTCGGGCTCGCGGCTGGTGGGCCGGGTGCTGCGCGGCACGTCGGTGGAGATCGGGGTCCAGCGGCCCGAGGGCGAGACCCGGGTGCGCTCCGACGACCTCGGCCGCTTCACCGCCGAGTCGCCGGGCACCGGCCCGCTGCGGCTGCGCGTCGTCTGCGAGGAGGGGGCCACCGTGACCACGTCGTGGATCCGCGTCTGACCGGACCGGCCCGCGTGCGAGGACGCCGCGCCGGTCCCCTCCTCCGGCGCGGCGTCGGCTCGCGGTCCTGACCGTACGAGGTCAGGGGGTGTCTCCCAGGGCGGCCAGCCTGGAGGCGAGCGCGACCCGGGAGCCGATGCCGAGTTTCGTGTAGATCTTGCCGATGTGGTATTCGACGGTCTTGACGCTGATGAGCAGTTCGCGGGCGATCTGCCGGTTGGTCCGGCCGTCGGCCACCAGCCTGGCCGTGCTGAACTCCTGGGGCGTCAGCCCCAGCCGCACGGTCCCCGACGGCTCCAGGCCGCACGCCTCCAGCTCCTGCGCGCAGCCCGCCACCAGCGGGTGGGCGCCGAGCCGGACGAAGACCTCCCGCGCGGCGCGTAACCGCTCCGCCGCCGCGCGCCGCCGCCCGGTGCGGCGCAGCAGCCTGCCGAGGTCGAGCAGAACGCGCCCCTCCTCCAGCGGGTCGCGGCCCTCGGCGGCGAGCCCGAGCGCGTGCTCGAAACTCGCCTCGGCCTCGGCCGGCGCGTTCCGCGCCGCCAGCAGCAGCCCCCGCAACCGGGCCTGGCGCGCCTGCCCGGCCACGCCGGCGAGCCCCGCCAGCTCCTGCTCCGCCTCGCCCAGGCGGCCCTCGGCGACCAGCAGCTCGACGAGCCGCGGCCGCGGGTCGGGCACGAACGGGTCGCCGGTCGCGGCGGCCGCGTGCGGCGTCACCGCCGGCTCGTCCCCGCCTTCCAGCAGCGCCATCGCGACGTCCGCCGCCGCCTCTCCCATGGCGTGCCGCATCTCGCGGGCGGCGGCGCGGGCGGCGGACGCGTGGGCCAGGGCCCGCTCGTGCTCACCCCGCGCGACCAGCGGCGCCACGCACACTGCCTCCAGGCAGGGCAGCAGCCAGCGCTGGCCGAGTTCCCTCGCCTCGGCCAGCACCCGCTCCCCCCGCGCGACCGCGTCCGCCCACCGCCCGTCGCGGTACTCGGCGACGGCCAGCAGCGCGCCGGCCAGCAGCCGGTGGTGCGGCAACCCGGCCCGCTCCTCCGCCGTGACGGCCCGGGCCAGCAGGGCGGACGCGGCCCCCGCGTCGTCGCCTCGCAGGCACCGGACCGCCCCGGCGAGCCCGCCGGACGGCCCGCCCTGGGCCGCCGGCACGTCCCGCGACCTGCCCGCCGCGACCGGAAGGGCCGGCGGGGCCGGCGCGTCGTGGGGCCGCCCCTGGAGGGGCTCCCCGCTCAGCGCCAGCACGTCGTACGGCCGGCCGGCCGGACCCTGGATGGGCTGCTCGATCGCCAGCCGGGCCCAGCTCGCCGCGGCCTGCCGATCTCCCCGGACCAGGTGCAGCCAGGCCAGTTGCTCGGCGGTGTCGGCGGCGAAGCCGGGAGCCCGGTCACGCCACGCCTCGGCCAGCGACTCGGCCGCCTCGTCGAAGCGGCCGGCGGCCAGGGCGAGCCGCCCCAGCACGTAGCGGCGCTCTGGCCGGGGGTCGGGGCCGGCCGCCGCGGCCAGCTCGTCGGCGCGGACGACGTCGCCGCCGAGCAGCACGTGCTCCAGCACCGCGGTGCGCAGCTCGTCCCGGGTGGTGGCCGGCTCCGACAGCCCGGCCGCCAGCTCCAGGTGGGCCGCCGCCTCCAGCCAGAGGCCGTGCTGAGCCTCCTTGGCCGCGAACCCCACGAGCTCCTCGGCCAGCGTCTCGTCGGGGCCGTCGGCGGCGGCCGCCCGGTGGCGCAGGGCCGTGCCGGTGTCCTCGACGACCCGGGCGGCGGCCAGGTGCAGGCGTGCGCGGGCCCCCGCGCCGAGCATCCCGTACGCGGCCGCCCTGGCGAGTGGATCGCGGAACGCGACCGTCCGGCCGGGCCGCTCCTCCAGCACCCCGGCGTTCACCCCGCCTTCGAGCGCGTCCAGCGCCTCCACCCGGGCGACGCCTCCTCCGGCCTCGGGAGCCGCCACCGGCCAGGCGGCGACGCCCGAGGACGCCGTCGCCGGGTCGCCCGCCGGCGGCGTTTCGGCCTCGTAGGCGGGGAGCCGGCTGTCCAGCGCGGCGGCGACGGCGGCGGCGACGTGGAGGTCGCAGGGGTCGCCGAGCACGGCGCAGGCGGCGATCAGCGCCCTGGTGCGAGCGTCGCCGGCGCGCAGGCGGCGGGCGAAGGGGCGGGCGAAGGTGCCGGGGGCCGGCAGCCGTACGCCCGGATCCGCCAGCCGCCGCGCCGTGTGGGTGGCGAGCAGGGCGCGGGCGTGCAGCGGGTTGCCCGAGGTGTGCTCGCGCAGCCGCGCGGCGGCCCTCGCCGTCAGCGGCCCGGCCGCCGGCTCCCCCGAGCCGGCCGGGACCTGGCCTGCCAGTCGGGCCAGGTCCGCGGCCGTCAGGCCGGCCAGGGTGAGGCGCAGGGCCTCGCCGCCGGTCAGGAGCCGCCGCAGCCCCTGCGGCAGCCACTCGTCCGCGAGGTCGCGGCAGGAGACCAGAGCGAGCACGCGTCCGGCGCGCAGGCGGCGCAGCGCGAAGGCGAGCGCCTGCAGGGACGGGCGGTCGGCCCACTGGGCGTCGTCCACCACGACGACCACGGGCCGGGCGGCCTGGAGCCGTTCGAGCTCGTCGAACACGGCTTGGCCGACACTCCACGGATCATCCTGCGCGACCTCCCCCAGTAGTTGCCGCACCACCCCGAAGCGGAGCCGCCGCTCCTCTTCGTCCCCGCTGGCGGCGAGCACCTGGACCCCCACGGTCTCCCCGAATTCCCGCCGCCCCGCGCTCTCCTCGGTCGAGCCGTCCGCCGCACTCCCGCAACCCGCGTCCCCGCAACCCGCGTCCCCGCAGCCCATGTTCCTCCCGGCCGTGCCCCCGCAGCCCATGTTCCTCCCGGCCGTGCCCCCGCAGACCGCCCGGTCGCCCGCAGCCTCCGCGAGCGCGTGACGCAGCAGCGCCGTCTTGCCGATCCCCTCCGGCCCCTCGATCGCGATCGTGCGCGCGAGGCCGCCCCCGGCGGCGCGCAGCGCCCCCCGCACCAGGGCCAGCTCCACCGCCCTTCCGACGAACATCGCCTCTCCCTCCGTCGCCCTCGACTTCCCAGAGCACGAAAGGGGAAATTTGATACACCTCGCCGACCAGATGGCGGGCCGCACGTCGCGGTCGAGCGGCGCGCGGGGCTTGACCGTCGCGGGAGGCGGCGTCGCGGTCGCCCACACGGGTGGCGGGTCCGCGAGGTGCCCGGGGCGGGGACCTTCGCCGCCGATCCTTGGTATTCCAGGGGGTGATCTACGGCAGAATGCGAGTGACCTCTAGCTGTGAGGGCTCATGCCGCGCGACTTTTACGCCACCGTCGCCCAGGTTCTGCCGGTGCTGTTGCTGGCCATGCTGTGGGAGTCGCGCTTCCTCGAAGGGCTGGCCGACCGGCCGCGCGTGTCGCGCAGGCTGGATCCGGTGGGGGGCGTGCGGTTCTGGACCCGGCCGAGGGTGCGCGTCTACTCGCTGTCCGTGGCCACGATCGTGATGCTCGACGTGGGCCTGTGCCTGCTCGTGCTCGGCGGCCTGGTGCCGGACTCGGTCGCGCTCCGCGCCCTGGTCGCGGCCGGGCTGTTGCTGGTGCTGGGCACACTGCTGACCCGGATCTGGATCGACGTCATCAGGGCCACCGCCGACCGGCCCCGCGAATAGACCTGTCCACACGGTCAAGGGCGGTTGAAGGACGAACAAAATTGGGGACCTATGAACATGTGCTCCCATATCTCGTCGGAGTCCACGGGGTCCGCAACTACTCGTACTTCCGCCGGACAGGGTCGGCGGCCGAGGCCGCGGCGTCGGCCGGCCGCGACTGGACGTGCTGGCTGGGCGGGACGCCCGTCACCGTCGGCTACTACGCCCACCACCTGCGCCGGGGCGCCCACCAGGGCGCCGACGACGTCGACACGCTCGACGACTTCGCCGCCGGTCTGCTGATCGACTGGGTGGACCGGCTGCGCCCCGCGCCGCAGACCGCGCAGGGCGACCGTACGGCCAGGGCCCGCGCCGCGGCCGACTGGCTCACCCGCAGGTACGGCAGGACGGTCCGCGCGTTCGCCACCACGTTCGTCCGGGAGGTCGGCGTCTACCTGAAGAGTCCCGGCGGGAAGCGGCGGCTGGCGGCCCGCAACGCGGTGGGCGCGGCCATCGCGGCGGGCTCCGGGCACGAGCGGGTCGTCGTGGTGGCCCACTCGCTGGGCAGCGTGGTGACCTACGAGGCGTTGTGGGCCGCGCCCGAGCTGCGCGTGGACCTGCTCGTCACCCTGGGGAGCCCGCTCGGCATGCCCGGCGTGGTGTTCGACCGGCTGGATCCCCCGCCGGACGACCGGGGCGCGCGCCCGCCGGGGGTGCGGCGCTGGGTCAATCTGTCCGATGTGGGCGATCTGGTGGCGGTGCCCCGGACGGGCCTCGGCGGCAGCTTCGACGGCGTGGACGCCGAGGTGACCGACCTGCGGATCGCGGGCTGGGACTTCCACACGGCGCAGAGCTACTTACGCTGTCCCGACGTCACCCGGCACCTCGGCCTGTAGGCGGCACGGTGCCTCAGACCATCCGGCGCCGCGCGCTGTGCCTGAGCGTCCCGGAGGCGCGGGGCCGGGAGCCGCTGGAGTTCGCCGGCACGCTCGCGGCCCGGATGGCCGGCGTGCTGCGGCGCTTCGGCTTCGACTGCGCGACCCCGGCCCCCGCCACGGCGGCTGAGCTGGGTGAGGCGGTCTTCGCGGAGATCGAGGCCTGCGGGCCGGACGACCTGCTGGTCGTGGCGATCGTCGGTCACGGGGAGCTGACCCGGACGGGCGACCTGCACGTGGTGGGTCCCGACGGCGCGGCGCCCCGCCAGACGCGGGTGGTCGACTGGGTCAAGGAGGCGGAGAACCCGGCGGACGGGCCCCGGGTGCTGTTCCTGGTCGACGTGTGCCACGCCGGGACGGCCGCCCGGTCCCCGCACCAGCTGACCCTGGAGACGCCGGCCCGCACGACCGTGCTCGCCGCCTGCGCCCCCCGCAACGCCGCGTTCGACGGCCTGTTCACCCGGGCCGCCGCGAGCGTCCTGGACGAGATGAGCCGCGGGCTGCGGCACATCCCGCCCGCCAACGAGTACATCTCGCTGTCCACCCTGCACGCCGACATCCGGGACCAGCTCGACCGGCTGATCACGGAGCTGGACGCCGCCCCGCAGGAGATGATGTCCAGCCTGGTGGAGTTCAGGTCGGCCGCCGACGTGCCGCCGTTCTTCCGCAACCCCGACTACGACCCCGACCGCGCCGCGGCGACCGAGCAGGCGGCCGACCGCGCGTTCGGCGGGTTCCTCGCCGAGGTCGCGGCCATCGACCCCAGACACTACGAGCGGCGGGCCGCCGGCCACGACCGGACGGCGCAGGCGGGCTGCTTCACCGGCCGGGCCGAGGAGCTGGCCGCGCTGGCGGCGTGGCTCGACGGGGCGGGCGACGGGCCGCTGCGCGTGGTGACCGGCAGCCCCGGCACCGGCAAGTCGGCGCTGCTCGGCGTGCTGGCCTGCGCCGCGCATCCGGAGCTGCGCCGCCGTACGGAGCGGATCTGGACGCGGGCCGCCCACCGTCCGGCGGAGAACGCCCGGCTGGCCATCGCGCACGCCCGGCAGCTGGGCACCGGTGAGATCCTCGCCGCCCTCGCGGCCCAGCTCCGGCTGCCCACGCCGCGGACCCCCTGGACCCGCGAGTCGTTCGGCGAGGCGCTGGAGGACCGGCCCACCCTCCTGGTGGACGCGCTGGACGAGGCGAGCCGCCCGGCCGAGCTCGCCGCCGACCTGCTGGACCTGGTGCGGCGGGGGCGGTGCCGGCTGCTGGCCGGGATGCGGCCGTGGCCGGAGTTCGCGGCGCTGCGGCGGGCGGCCGAGGACGCGGGCGGGCTCGTGGACCTCGACGACGAGGACCGGGCCGAGGTCCAGCGGAACATCCGCCAGTACGTCGAGGCGGTCCTGGAGCTGACGGAGCCGTACAACTCGGTCCGGTACGTGCCCGCGCGCCGCGCCTACGCACGGGCCGTCGCCGAGACCCTGGCGGCCGACCCGCCGAAGGACGCCGACCGGTGGGGCGAGTTCCTGGTCGCGGGGCTGTGCACGCACCGGTTCGCGGCGCGGCGGGTGCCGGTCGCGGACGCGGTCGTGGCCCGGTCGCTCGGCCTCGGCACGCCGCGCACCCTGCCCGAGGTGATGGACCTCGACCTGGCCGACCGGCCGGAGGTGGGCGCCGTCCTCACCGCCGTGGCCCACGCCCGGGGCGACGGCATGCCGGTGGAGGTCGTACGCGCCCTGGGCCCGCTGTCCGGCCCGGCCATGGCCGAGGCGGAGGTACGGGCCGCCCTGTCGGCCGCGCGCTTCTACCTGCGGCAGAGCGTCGAGGAGGACGGCACGACCGTCCTGTACCGGCTGTTCCACCAGGGTCTCATCGATCACCTGCGGGCCTCGGGCCGCGACGCGGAGATCCTGGATCTGCTCGCGCCGGCCGGGCCGGAGATGGACTGGGCGGCGGCCCCGGCGTACGTGCGGCGGCACGCCGTCCACCACGCCGACGGCGCCTCGCGGATCGCCGAGCTGCTGGCCCGGCCGGAGTTCCTGGTGCACACCGACCCGGTGACGACGCTGCCGGTGCTGGCGGCGCTGCCGGACCCGCCGGTCGGCGCGCACGTCTACCGCGCCTCGGCGGCCCGCCACGCGGTGGCCGGGCCGGGTGTCCGGCGTCAGATCCTGGCCGTGGACGCCGCCCGGTTCGGCGAGCACGCGATGGCGGCCGAGCTGACCCGGGGCGGCGGCTGGGCGCCGGCCTGGGCCACCGGCATCGCGGTGAGCCCGGCGCTGCGGATGACCATCGCGGCCGGGGGCACCCGGCACACCCTCGACACCTTCGTGCTGGACGGCCGCCCCGTCCTGGCGATCAGCTGCGACGAGGGCCCGGTCCGGCTGTGGGATCTGGAGACCGGCCACCCGACGGGCCCGCCGGACGGCTTCGGCGACGAGGTGACCGTCGTGCGGGCCGTCCCGTGGGCGGGCCGCACGGCCCTGGTGACCGGGCACGGCGACGGCGCGATCCGGGTCTGGGAACCGGCGACCGGCGAGCGGATCAAGGCGTCCGCGCCCCGCCACGCCGGGCGGATCTCCGCGCTGGCCGTCGCCGAGATCGGCGACGTGAGCCCCATGGTGAGCCCCATGGTGAGCCCCATGGTGAGCGCCGTGGTGAGCGTGGGGACGGACGGCCACTGCCGGCTCTGGACACCGGGCTCGGAGATCGGCGAGGTGAGCGCGGGAGCGGACGACCACCGCCGGGTCCGGGCGCCGGAGGCCGGCCCGCCGCTGACCGGCGCTCTCGGCCCCCGGGGCTCGGTGGCCTGCGCCACGGTCAACGGCCCGGTCGCCGTCACGACGGACAGCGAGGGCACGGCCCGGCTCTGGTCGCTGGAGACGGGGCGGTCACTGGGCATCCTGCGGGTGGCCGGCGCGCCGTTCGCGGAGGTCACCTGTGTCGGCGCGGCCGGTGCGGCGCACGCGGTGCTGCGGACGCGCGACGGCCGCCTGTGGGCGTGGAACCTGGTCGACGGCGACCACCGGGCGCTGCCGGGGCCCGCTGCCTGCGCCGCGCTGCCCGCGCCCGGCCCCGAGGCCGACTTCGCGGGCGACGACACGGGCGCGCTCCACTCGGTGGATTTGGGGCTGGGCCGGCCGGCCTGGAACGTGGCCGCGCACGCCGGCCCGGTGACCGCGCTGGCCCGCACCCGGATCGCGGCCCGGCCGGTGATCGTCAGCGCCGGCCGCGACGGGCGGGTCCGCCTGTGGAACGCCGACGTGGCGTCCGCGTCGCCGGACCGCAGCTGGGCGCCCATCACGGGGCTGGCGACCGGCGAGGGCGTGCTCGCCGCGCTCACCGGCGACGTGCTGCACCTGTACGCCTCCGCGACCGGGATGCCGCTCGGCCGGCACGCCGTGCGCCCCCGCTCCGGGCTGGCCTCGGCGGCGGACGGCCGGCACGTGATCTCGTACGCTCCCCCGGGCCCCCTGACGCTGTGGACCGGAGCCGGACGGACCGGCTTCCAGCGCACCGAGCAGGCCCCCGAGCAGGCCCCCGAGCAGGCCGGAGGCCCGGAGATCCTGGCCTCGGGCCGGCTCGGCGAGACCGGTGTCCTGGCCTGCGGGTCGCGCACGCGCGGCGTCGTGCGGATCGTCAGCGTGGCGACCGGGCTCCGCCTGTCCACGCACGAGATCGGCCGGGCACCCGTCCGGGACCTCGACGTCCACACGATGGGCAACCGGACCTGCCTGATCGTGGTGGACGAGTCGGGCACGGCCTGGGTCGTCGACCTGGCCAGCGGCAACCCGGTGCCGCACCGGCTGAGCGGGGCCCGCGGGGTGCGCGCGGCGCGGGGCGTGCGGGTGGACGACCGGCATCTCGTGGTCACCGTCGCCGACGACGGGTCGGTCCGCGGCTGGGACCTGCGCAACGCCGCCCCGCTGCACCGGGCCGCCGAACGGCACGAGTCGGCCGCCACCGGCCTGGCGTGCGCCGCGTTCGGCGGCCGGCCGGTCGCGATCACCGGCTCCGAGGACGCCACGCTGGCGTTCTGGGATCTGCGGACCTGGCGGCGCACCGGCTGCTACGCGCTGCCCGAGGCGGCGCAGCGGGTGACCGTGACCCCGGACGGCAACGTGGCCGTCGCCATGCGCGCCGAACTCGTCGTACTCCATTACCGATTTTGACCGCCTATCCGGGTAATTCGGTAAAGAGAAATGAATGCTTTATGACGTATCATCGCGATGATCCCCATGAAGGAGGCCCGAATGGGAGGTCCGGAACTGAGTATCGACCCACTCACCCTGGACCAACTGGCCCAACTCACTGACGAATCGTTCGCGGCTCTGGCCGGCACCATAGGAAACATGCGGAGCGAAGCTTCTCGCGTATGGGACCAACCGAGCGGGAGAAGCGGATGTCCCGGCGATGAAACCCCCACTGGCTGACCTCGCGGCGGGCCGAATCCAGCCCGCCGCGGTGGCCCCTTGGCGGCTGGCCGAATCACGCCGTCATCTCATCCTGATCGAGGCGCTGCGGCGCCGGCTCCTGTCCGGGGACCCGGCTCCGGAATTCGCCGCGGCGCACCGTCAGCTGGCCAAGGCCGAGCACGAGGATCCGTGCCGGGTGCGCGAACTGCTGGCGGCGCCGCAGGTCGGCGTCTGGGCGGCGCGCAGCCTTCGCGCGACAGCCCGGCCCGACACCCGCTATCTCGCCGAGGTGGCCGCGGCGGTGGCCGGCCCACCCCGCCCGCCCGACCTGCGGATCGCCCGCCACGGTCTCGTCCTGCGGCTCTGTCTGGTCAACGACGACCCCTACCTCGACCTGTACGGCGAACGCGACCCCGCCCCCCGCCTGCCCGCCTGGCGAGACGTGCTCGACGCGGGCTGGCGGCTGCTCGGCGGTCACCTGCCCGGCACGGCGGCGGCGATGGCCGAGACCCTGCGCGTGCTCGTCCCCCTGTTGCCCGCCGTGCCGGGCGTCCTGCGCAGCTCCACCTCCGGCTGGGCGTTCGGCGCGATCGCGATGTCGATGCCCGCCGACGACGTGGAGTGCGCCGAGACCCTGCTGCACGAGTTCAGGCACGTGCTGCTCGGCGCGGTCACCAACCATGTGCCGCTGGTGCGGCCGGACACCGGCTGGACCGGCCGGGCGCCGTGGCGCGACGACCCCCGCCCGGCCGAGAACCTGCTGCAGGGCTGCTACGCCTACGCCGGGCTCATCGCCTTCTGGCGGCTGCTGCTGGACACCCCGCACCACGACCGGGCCCTGGCCGGGATCCGCGCCTGGGAGGAGCCGACCCGCAAGGCGACCGGCGAGCTCGCCGGGTCGGGAGCGCTGACCGCGGAGGGCGAGCGCTTCGTGGCCGAGATGCGGTGCTCACTGTGACATGGGCTCGATGTCGAGGTCGATCCGGCCGCCCTGCTGGGTGAGCAGGGCGTGCGGGTGGTCGGGCAGCACCTCGGCGTAACGCGCCAGGGTCTGCTCGCACAGCGCCTGCGCCTTGTCGGTCTCGCCCGAGGCGCGCCGGTCGAGCACCAGGTTGCTCGCGGCGGCCAGCGCGCGCGGGTGACTCTCGCCGAGCGTCTCGCTGAAGATCTTCAGGGCGGTCTCGCCCAGCTCGCGGGCCCGCTGTACGTTGCCGAGCGCGGCCAGGTCGCTGGCCAGGTTGGTCATCACCGTGGCGGTGCCGGGATGCTCGGCGCCGAGCCGGCTGGTGTGGTGGTCGAGCGCCTCCTGGTCGATCCGGCTGGCGCCGAGCGGGTTGCCGAGGAGCCGCTGGACGACGGCCAGGTTGACGGCCGCCGCCTGGGTGTTGGGGTGGGTGCGGTCGCCGGTGACCTTCTCCCAGGCCAGCAGCGTCTCCTCGCCCAGCCGGGCCGCCGCCACCAGGTCGCGGTCGAGTGTGCGGCTGAAGACGAGGGTGACCGCGCAGTTGAGGGTCTGGCGGTGGGCCGGGCCGAGGATGCGCGCGTGGCGCTCGAAGTTCTCCTCGCCGAGCTGCCTGGCCTCCTCGTAGAGGCCGACCCAGCGCAGCGCCGCCGACAGCTCGGTCTCCCACTGCAGCCTGACCGCGTGCCAGGGGTGGTTCTTGCGTTCGGCCAGCCGGCAGACCTCGCGGATCAGGTCGAGCGACTCCTCGACCCGGCCGAGGTTGCGCAGGTCGCGGGCGATGGCGAACTTGGAGCTGAGCGTGTAGTCGGCGGCGTCGCCGAACATGCGGCGCCGCTCGTCGTGGGCGCGGCGGTCGTAGGACAGCGCCTCCTCGTAGCGGCCCAGGCAGCGCAGGTCGAGCGCGATGTTGTTGAGCAGGTTGAGGGTCTGCAGGTGCTCGGACCGGAACACCCCTTCGTACAGCGGGAGCAGCTCCATGTCCTGCTGGTGGGCCTCGGCGTAGTTGCCCTGGTGGCGCTGCAGGCGTGAGTAGGTGCCCGCGGTCTTGAGGTAGGCCTCGTTGTCGCGGCCGTGGGTGCGCGCGAGCCGGGTCTGGGTGTCGATGGTGAGCTGGCCGGCCCGCTCGACCTCGCCCAGCTGGAACAGGCAGATCGACACCTCCAGCGCCAGCATCAGCGTCTGCAGGTCGTCGGGACCGAACCGCTCGCGCCAGCTGTCGAACACCAGCTGGCCGAGGTTGAGGCCCTCGCGGTTGCCGCCGCGCAGGCGCATCCGGCGCACCTGGTTGATGATGAGCGCCCGGACCCTGGGGTTGGCCGACTCGTGGCCGCCGGACGGGATGAGGTGCTGCTTGGACAGCTCGTACTGCGGGTCGTTGGCCTCCTTGTCGGGCACGCCGGGGTCGGAGGCGGCCAGGAGCTCGTGCGCGATCCGCCGGTATTCGGCGACCTGCTCGGGCTCCTCGCGCTGCATCTTGCCCCGGGTGACATCCTGCACGACCCGGTGCACCTGGACGACGTTGCGCACCCCGAAGATCTTCAGCAGCGAGAACCGGGCCAGCTCGCGCACCGCCCGCCGGAACGTCGCCTGGTCGCCCAGCACCCGCCCGAGCTCCTCCGGCAGGCTCCCGCCGGCCGTGAGCGTGGGCCGTACGATCAGCTCCTCGGAGATCGGCTCCGGCGAGAAGAAGCAGAGCAGCTTGAACAGGCTGCGCGCCTCGTCGGAGATCGTGCCGTGCGACACGCTCCAGGTGGTGGCGACCGGCTCGGGGTAGTAGATGTCGACGGGCTGGCCGAGCATCTCGTGGGCGTTGCGCCGGTAGAGGTCGAGATAGTCGCCCACCGCCATGCGGGTCTCGATGAGGTAGGCGGCGGCGTGCTCGCTGGCCAGCGGCAGGTGGCCGAGCGCGTCGGCCAGCCGCGCCGCCTCGGCCACCCGCTCCGCGTCGGCCTCCCGGGTGCCGCCCGGCCCGAGGCCGGGGATCCGCCGGCGCAGGAAGTCGATGCTCTCCTCCGCCTTGAACGCGCCCACCTCGATGCCCTCGGAGTTGAGCTCGCGGCGCCACTGCGCGATGCGGGAGGTGATGATGACGTGCCCGGCGCCGCGCGGGATGTAGGAGCGGATCATGTCGGGGTCGGTCACGTTGTCGAAGACCAGCAGCCAGCGGGAGTACTTCTTCCCGGTGCGCAGCGCGTCGAGCACGATCTGCGAGGAGTAGTCGCGCTCGGTGTCGGAGAACTCCGCCAGGCCCATCCGCCGGCCGAGCGCGATGAGCGCGTTGCGGACGGTGTCCTCCTGCTCCGACCTGACCCACCACACCAGGTCGTAGTCGGCGGCGTGGCGGTGGCAGTATTCGGCGGCGATCTCCGTCTTGCCGACTCCGCCCATGCCGTAGAGGGGCTGCAACGGATGGCCGAGGACGGCCTGCGAGGTGGCGCCGAGACTCGCGCGCAGCATGTCGAGCTCGCGGTCACGTCCGGTGAAGTGCGGGTTGCGGAACGGGATCTCGCGTCCCCAGATGGGCTCCACGGGCGAAACCGGTGCTGCGGCATGATGCTGGGTCACGATTACCTCGCCGGATTTCGAGCGCCTGAGACGCTTTACGGGGTTCATAGTAACCCCGCGTCAATGGCGTGGCCGCGCGCCTCGGTCATTCCGGTGCCGGCCGATGGCACGATATCGGCCACACCGAATCGGCGATCCACCGACTGCTCCCTTTACACCTTTTCTCCCAATTCAATTCGCCACATAACAGCTAAATCGTCATTATGGGGCGAATTGGACATTCGTTTCACCCGCACAGCCGGGCACACCTTTGGTAAGGTGCCCCCGCAGGATCAACGGCTCACCGGCCGCGCACCACATTTCCGCTGGTGGCTGATTGACGAGGAGGCCGGTGATCAGCGAGTCTCGACTTATCCGGCCACGGATGAGGAGGCCTCGATGAGCGGAGCGGACGCCTCTCCGCTGTCCGGACCGTCCGCTCAGGAGCTCGCCTCCGTCTGGGCCGCCGCCGAGGCCGCCCTGCGGGCCGGAGACCTCGCCACCGCCCGCTTCCACGCCACCAGCATCGCCGAGAAGTCCCGCAGCCGCGGGCTGCAGCGCCGCTTCGGCGGCGCCTACCGGCTGCTCGGCCGCATCGCCCGGGCCGACGGCGACGTGGAGTCGGCCGAGCGGGCCTTCCGCACCGCGTTGCTGACCTACACTCTGCTGGAGGACGGCTGCGCGGCGGCCCACGTGCTGGCCGAGATGGCGCAGACCCGGCTGGGCGCGGGCCACTTCGGCGCCGCCACCGACCTGTCCCGCCAGGCCGTGCAGCGGGCCCCTGGCGACGTGCGGGCCCTCACCGTGCTCGGCTACGCGCAGTGGCTCAGCGGCTCGCCCGCCGACGGGGCGAGCGCCTTCGAGCAGGCGCTGCACATCAACCGCGACGCCGCGTCCGCCCTCGCCGGGCGCGGGCAGATCCGCGCCGACCTGGGCGACCACCACGGCGCCCTGGCCGACCTCGGCCGTGCCCTGTCGCTCGGCCTCTCGCCGAGCGACGAGGCCGACGTGCGATCGGCCCGCGCGCTGGCGCTCGCCGGGCTCGGCGAGCGCGACGCCGCCGAGGCCGAGCTGGCCCATGCGCTCGCCCTGGCCCCCGACCGGGTCCGCACCCGGCTGCGGAGGGCCCGCATCCGGGCGGTGACCGGCGACACCGAGCAGGCCCTGCGCGACCTGGAGGAGATCCGCTTCACCGACACGGCGCCCGTCGAACAGGCCACGGCGCGCCGCGCCCTGGCCGGGCTGAGGCGGACTCTGTCACCGTGAGGATCACGATCGTCGCGGGCGACATCACCGAGCAGCAGGTCGACGCCGTCGTCAACGCCGCCAACTCCAGCCTGCTGGGAGGCGGCGGGGTCGACGGGGCCATCCACCGGCGCGGCGGCCCGGCGATCCTCGCCGAGTGCCGCGAGCTGCGCGCCTCACGCTACGGCGGGGGCCTGCCCGTCGGCCAGGCGGTGGCCACGACCGCGGGCGACCTGCCCGCCCGGTGGGTCATCCACACCGTGGGCCCGGTCCACTCCCGCGCCGAGGACCGCTCGCACCTGCTCGCCTCCTGCTACCGCGAGGCGCTGCGGGTCGCCGACGAGCTGGGCGCCGTCACCGTCGCCCTGCCGGCGGTGTCCGCCGGGATCTACGGCTGGCCGGCCCTCGACGCCGCCCGCATCGCGGTCGGCACCGTCCGCGCCACCCCTGCCCGGGTGGCCGAGGCGCGGTTCACGCTGTTCACACCCGACGTCCTCGCCGCCTTCGAGCAGGCCCTGCGCGAGACCGGCCCCACCGGCGGCGAGCCCCGCTGAGGCGGCGGTCAGTCCCGGGTCAGGGCCCGGCCGATGACCACGCGCTGGATCTGGTTGGTGCCCTCGACGATCTGCAGCACCTTGGCCTCGCGCATGTAGCGCTCCACCGGGAAGTCCTCGACGTAGCCGTAGCCGCCGAACACCTGCACCGCGTCGGTGGTGACCTTCATGCACATGTCGGTGGCGAACAACTTGGCCATCGCCGCCCGCGTTCCGTAGGGACGGCCCGCGTCACGCAGCCGGGCGGCGTCGAGGTAGAGCGCCCGGGCGGCGGCGACCTGCGTGGCCATGTCGGCCAGCATGAACGAGACGCCCTGGAAGTCGGCGATCCGGCTGCCGAACTGACGGCGCTGCCTGGCGTAGGACAGCGCCGCGTCGAGGGCCGCCTGCGCCACGCCCACCGCGCAGGCCGCGATGCCGAGCCGGCCGCCGTCGAGGGCCGCCATGGCGATGCGGAAGCCCTCGCCCTCGGCTCCGACCAGGGCCTCGCGCGGCAGGCGTACACCGTCGAAGCGGACCTGGGCGGTCGGCGAGGAGCGCATGCCCATCTTGTGCTCGGGCTCGCCGTAGGAGAGGCCGTCGAGCCCGGCGGGGACGTGCAGGCAGGAGATGCCGCGCGCGCCCGGCTCGCCGGTGCGGGCCATCAGCAGGTAGAAGTCGGCGACGCCGCCGTGGGTGATCCACGCCTTGACGCCGTCGACCGCGTAGCCGTCGGGGCCGGGCACCGCCCTGGTGGTCAGCGCCGCGGCGTCGGAGCCCGACTGGGGCTCCGACAGGCAGTAGGCGCCCAGCAGGTCGCCGCCGAGCATGGCGGGCAGCAGCGAGGCCTTCTGCTCCTCGTCGCCGTACGCCGCCACGGGGAAGCAGGAGAGCGTGTGCACCGAGGTGCCCAGCCCGACGGTCAGCCAGCCGGCCGCGAGCTCCTCCACGACCTGCAGATAGACCTCCTGCGGCTGGGCCCCGCCGCCGTGCTCCTCGGGGTAGGGCAAGCCGAGCAGCCCGGAGGCGCCAAGCGTGGCGAACACCTCGCGCGGGAACCTCCCGGCCGCCTCGTCGGCCGCCGCGCGGGGCGCGACCTCCTTGGCGACCAGATCACGCGTCAGCTCGATCAGGTCGCGCGCCTCGTCGGTCGGCAGGGCCCGGTCAGCAGTCATCGGCACAGAACTCCTCGGAAAGGTACATGTCCCCCCGATTCTGCCTAAACGATCACCAATTCACGAGACGTGTTGTTGAGCCGCTCCCCTCCGGACTCGCCGCAGACCACGATGTCCTCGATCCGGGCGCCGTGCCTGCCGGCCAGGTAGATGCCCGGCTCGACGGAGAACGCGAAGCCCGGCTCCATCGGCTCGGCGTTGCCCGTGACGATGTAGGGCTCCTCGTGCGTCTCGATGCCGATGCCGTGCCCGGTGCGGTGGATGAAGTGGTCGCCGAAACCGGCCTCGGCGATGAGGTCACGGGCCGCCGCGTCGATCGACTCGCACGGCACGCCCGGCCGTACGGCGGCGCAGGCGGCGTCCTGGGCCCGGCGCAGCACCTCGTAGTAGGCGGCGAAGTCGGCCGGCGGCTCGCCCACGGAGTAGGTGCGGGTGGAGTCGGAGCAGTAGCCGTTGTGCAGCTGGCCGCCGATGTCGACCACGACCGGCTCGCCCGCCTGGATCACCCGGTCGGACACCTCGTGGTGCGGGCTGGCGCCGTTGGGGCCGGAGGCGACGATCACGAAGTCGACCGTGTCGTGGCCGGCGGCCAGGATCGCCTCGGCGATGTCGCGGGCCACCTCCCGCTCGGTGCGGCCGGCCCGCAGGAGGCCGGGCACCTGCCGGTGCACCGCGTCGATCGCCTCCCCCGCCTCGCGCAGCGCCGCGACCTCGGCGGGCGACTTGCGCATCCGCAGCTCGCGCAGCACGCCGCCGGCCAGCACCTGCTCGGCGCCGGGCAGCACGTCGCGGAAGCGCAGCGAGGACATCGCCCACATCCGGTCGGCCAGCCCCACGGTGCCCGGCCGCCCCAGCCGCGCCGCCGCGATCCGGTAGGGATCGTCGGTCTCGTCCCACGCGACGAACTCCAGCCCCAGCCGCGAGGCCGGCGACGCCTGCGCGGCGGGCAGCTCCAGGCGCGGCACCATCATGTACGGCTCGCCCGCGGCCGGCACCACCAGGCACGTCAGCCGCTCCAGCGGCTTGGCGTCGTAGCCGGTCACGTAACGCAGATCGGGCCCGGGGGTGAGCAGCAGGGCGTCGATGCCGGCCTTGGCGGTGGCCTCCTGGACGGCGGCCAGGCGGGAAACGGGATACAGGTCTGAGGACATCACAGAGACAAATCTACTCGGACCGCCCGGCCCGGATTTCCGGCCGGGTGGCGCGGGCGGGAGCCGTCCGGACGTCCCGTTCCCTGCCGAATCCGCTCGGATCCCGCCGCCTAAAATCCCGGAAAGCTCTCACCACAGCACAAGCCATCCCCACCGTACGCACTTCTTCGATGACGTACTGTGAGCCGAATGTCCCGTTCCACTGCATGCGAGTGTGAGGCTTCGTGAGCGCCCCAGGCGACTGCGAGTTGCTGGCCGCACGGCTCGCCCACGCCCAGCGGCTGGGCAACATGGGCTGGGCCGAGTGGGACCTGCGCACCGGTGAGGCGACCTGGTCCGACCAGGTCTTCACGATCTTCGGCAGGCATCGCGACGCCGGCCCGGTCCGGCTCGCGGACCTGACCGCGCACGTGGAGCCGGCCGACCGCAAGGCGCTGGCCCGGCTGCTGGCGGAGGTGCTGCGGGACGGACGGTCGGCGCAGGCGGAGTTCCGCATCCGGCGCGGCGGCGAGCTGCGCGACCTGCGCGTCGTGCTGGAGCCGCTCGCGTCGCCCGGCGGGCCGGCCCGCGTGCACGGCGTCGTCCAGGACATCACCGGCCGCCGCCGGGCCGAGCGGATCATGTCGGAGTCGCGCCGCCAGCTGCTGGAGGCCAGAGAGAAGGCGGCCGAGGAGCGCCACGTCATGCTGGCGCTGCGCGAGGCCATCCTGCCCGAGCCCGTCGGCTGCCTCGACCTGCCGGAGACCAGGATCGCGGTGCGCTACGTGCCGGCCGAGAAGACGGCGAGCCTGGGCGGCGACTGGTTCGAGGCCGCGCCGCTGCCCGACGGCCGGGTGCTGCTCGCGATCGGGGACGTCTCGGGACACGGCCTGCCCGCGATCGCGCGCATGGCGCAGCTGCGGCACGCCCTGATCGGGCTGACGATGACCGGCGAGCCCGCCGAAGTGCTGCTCACCTGGCTGAACGAGCTGGTCATCCATCGGCTGGAGGAGACCACGGCCACCGCGGTGATCGGCCACCTCGACACCTCGGCCCGGGTCTTCAGCTGGGCCAGGGCGGGCAACCTGGCGCCCATCCTGGTGCGCGACGGCACCGCCCGGCCGCTCGACCAGCCGAAGGGCGTGCTGCTGGGCGCCGCGTGCGGCCAGCCGTACCAGCCGGCCCGGACCGAGCTGCGCGGCGGCGACCTGCTGCTGATGTTCACCGACGGGCTGGTGGAGCGGCGCACCCGCGACATCGACGAAGGTCTCGACCTGGTGCTGAAGGCCGCCTCGCAACTGCGGGGCGGCGACCTCGACGCGGGCCTGGACCGCGTCCTCGACGACATCGGCGGCCCCAACCCGGAGGACGACGCCTGCCTCCTCGCGGTGGGCATCCTGGGCCCGGGCGGCGCGTAGGAGGATCCGCGAGGGGCCGCCAGGAGTGCGACCATGGACCCGTGCTCATGCTTCTGGACACTCCCTCGCTCTACTTCCGGGCCTTCTACGGCATCCCCGACTCGATCACGGCGCCCGACGGCATGCCGGTCAACGCGGTGCGCGGGCTGATCGACATGATCGCCACCCTGGTGCGCGCCCACTCCCCCACCGGGATGGCCGCCACCATGGACGCCGACTGGCGGCCCGCCTTCCGCGTCGCGGCCATCCCCACGTACAAGGCGCACCGGGTCGCCCACGGCGACGTCGAGGAGGTGCCCGACACGCTGGTGCCCCAGATCCCGGTCATCGAGGAGGTGCTCGACGCCGTGGGCATCGCCCGGCTGGAGGCCCCCGGCTACGAGGCCGACGACGTGATCGGCACCCTCACCCACCGGGCAGGCGGGGCGGTCGACATCGTGACGGGCGACCGCGACCTGTTCCAGCTGGTCGACGACTCGCGTCCGGTGCGGGTCCTCTACACCGTGCGCGGCATCCGCAACCTGCAGACGGTGGACGAGGCGTTCGTCACGGCCAAGTACGGCATCCCCGGGCGCGCCTACGCCGACTTCGCCACGCTGCGCGGCGACCCCAGCGACGGCCTGCCGGGGGTCGCGGGCGTGGGCGAGAAGACGGCCGCCTCCCTCATCACCCGCTTCGGCTCGCTCGACGCGCTGCTGTCCGCCCTCGACGCGGGCGTCACGGAGGGCTTCCCGGCGGGCAGCCGCACCCGCCTGGCCGCCGCCCGCGACTACCTCCGGGTCGCGCCCGACGTCGTACGGGTCGCCCCCGACGCGCCCCTGCCCGCCGCCGACCTGACGCTCCCGGCCAAGCCCCGCGACCCCGAGGCCCTCGTCCGGCTCGCCGACCGCTACGGCCTGGACAGCCCGCTCAACCGCCTGCTCGACGCGCTGCCCCGTTGACCGCCACGGTACGTTGACCGCGTGTCGAAGACGAGCGTTCAGATCCCCGGCGAGGTCCCCGCCAGGCTGGAGGACGGGTTCGCGCGCATCCGGCGCGAGTCCGGGCTGCCCGACGCCTTCCCCTCGCGCGTGCTCGACGAGGCCGAGTGGGTGGCCGAGGTGCCCAGGCTCGACGGCAAGGACCTGACCGACCTGCCGTTCGTCACCATCGACCCGCCCGGCTCGATGGACCTCGACCAGGCCGTCCACCTCGAACGGCTGCGCGGCGGCTACCGCGTCTGGTACGCGATCGCCGACGTCGGCGCGTTCGTACGGCCGGGCGGGGTCATCGACACCGAGGCCCGCTCCCGGGGCGCCACCGTCTACCTGCCCACCGGCAGCGTGCCGCTGCACCCGCGGGTGCTGTCCGAGGGCGGCGCCAGCCTGCTGCCCGGCGTCACCCGACCGGCCGCGGTGTGGTGCGTCGACCTCGACGCCGAGGGCCGCACGGTCGGCGCCGACGTCCGGCGGGCGTTGATCCGCAGCCGGGAGCGGCTCGACTACGCCTACGTGCAGGCGGCCGTCGAGACCGGCACCGCCGACGGCACCCTCGGCCTGCTGGCCGAGATCGGCGCGCTCCGGCTGGCGCTGGAGCGCGAGCGCGGCGGCGTCACGCTGCCCACCCCCGAGCAGGACGTGGTGACCACCGACGGCGGCTACCGGCTCACCTACCGGCTGCCGCTGCCCGCCGAGGCGTGGAACGCGCAGCTCTCCCTGCTCACCGGCATGGCGGCGGCCTCCATGATGCTCGACGCCGAGATCGGCGTGCTGCGCGTGCTGCCCGCGCCGCAGCCGCGCGACCTGGACAAGGTGCGCCGGGTGGCGGCGGCGCTGGACGTCCCGTGGCCCGACGGCGCCGGCTACGGCCAGGTGGTGCACGACCTCGACCCGGCCAACGCGCGGCAGGCGGCGTTCCTGCACGAGTCGAGGGTGCTGCTGCGCGGCTCCGGCTACGTGTCCTTCAACGGCGAGCCACCCCCGCTGGCCGACCACGCCGCCGTGGCCGCGCCCTACACGCACGTGACGGCCCCGCTGCGCCGCCTGGTCGACCGCTACGCCACCGAGGTGTGCCTGGCGATCGCGGCTGGCGAGCCGATCCCCTCCGACGTCGCCCGGGCCCTGGACGAGCTGCCCGGCCTGATGTCGGCCGCGGCTCGCCGCTCCTCGGCGGTGGAGCGCGCCTGCGTCGATCTGGTGGAGGCGTTCCTGTTACGCGACCGGGTCGGCCAGGCGTTCGAGGCCATGGTGATCGATGTGGACGAGCGTCGCGGCGACGGCCAGGTCCAGCTCGCGGACCCCGCCGTGATCGCCCCCTGTGACGGCCCTCTCCCCCTCGGCGAGCACATCACCGTACGACTCACCCGGGCCGACCCGGCCACCCGCCAGGTCCGCTTCACCCCCGCCTAATTTGTCTCATAAGTACACTTTGTCACTGATTGACATTTCCCTTATTTCGGAATACATCAAAGTTGTCGCTCCGTATTCCGCAGCGAGGGGGATCGCTATGCAGGTGAACAACTACGGCCCAATCAAGCGCCAGAAGTACATCGAAAACACGTACAACTCCGAAACACAGCACGTTTTCCTCCAACTGCAAGCGTCCCTGGACACGCTGGAGCAACTGATCCAGCAGGGGTCGGTGGAGGCCGGTTCCGGTGCGCAAGCCGCGCGAGAGCTTCGCGCCGGCATCGAGGAGTCTCCCGATCAGCCGACCAGACGGCTGATGTCCGCGGCCCGGCGCGTACGCGACCTGCTCACCTCTGGGGGAGCGGCTGCCGAGGACGTCAGAAAGGCGGCAGAGGCGGTCGCCGCGATCAGCGCCGCGGTCGGCGTCATCAGCGGGTGACCGACATGCCGGAGGATCACCAGAACATCCACAATTATGGCAACATAGGTAAGCAGCAATACACTCAGCACAATTACTACACCGGCCAGGATCCCGCGCGGAATTTGACGGCGGCGAGGGACGCCTTGAAACGGCATGACTGGGAGATAGCCGTCAAGCATTACGCCGACCATATCGCACACGCGCGTGATCCAGCCGGAGTGGTGTTCGTCGAGTACGCCCTGGCAGATCTGCAGGGCAAGCGCCCCCGCGATCATCCGGACGGCCACCTGGGCCGGGTCCGCACGCGGCTGGACAACGCCTACAGTGACGATCCCGCGCTGTCGTGCGCCGCCGCGCTGCTCGCCATCATCGACGAGGACCTGAACCACCTGCACCGGCAGGAACCAGAGTTGTACACGAAACGCCTGTCCGCCGCGGCGGACACGATCTCGACCGAACGGGCCAGGATGATCGTCGAGTCCATCACCGTGGACGAATCACCCACCTGGCTCAAGCTGGAGCGCCTGGCCAACCCCGGCAGGCCAGGCGGAACAGGCGAGCTCGCCCTGCTGAACGACGACGAGCAACGCGACCGCGAACGACGCATGAGAACCCTGTTCTCGCCACCGCCCCGTGAACCCGCCCCGCCCTACCGGCTGAGTCACTCAACGCCCGTCCTCGGCCTGTGCGTCGCACTCGCCACACTGGCGATCACGCTGCTCGTGCTCGGGCAAGTGGCCCACGCCTGGAGCCCGTTCTCCCCGCTGCCGTACGTCATGGTCCTCGCGATCGGCGGCACGATCTGCTGCGCCGGCTGGATCGTCGCCACCGCGATCCGCAATGCGGCGATCGAGCGCCGCTATGACACGGAGGTGCGGGAGCAGGAGCAGCGGTACCGCGGGTATCTCGACCAACTGCCCACCGCCGACCAGATCGACAGGTGGTTGCGCGGCGACCTCGCCGTCATCCAGCAGCGGGCACTCGACCGGCTGGGGATTCTCCGCGGCGAGCTCGTCACGGGAACCGGCCGGTACATCAGCCCGTTCGTGATCATGGGTCCGGAGGAGCAGAGATCGTCCAGGACGAAGATGGCACAGCACCCCAACGGCCGCTTCTTCGCTTCGAGGTACGGGGTCTTCGTCCTGTTCATGACGGAACGAAAGCTCGGCGCCTACCGCACGACTCTCGATGCGATCACGGGACGTCGCGAGGCGGCCGAGCAGACCAGCGAATACAGGTACGGCGACATCGTCTCGGTGAGCGTCAGAACCGTCCCGCTGCCCACCTCCCGTGAGAAGACCGCGTCCAAGGCGAAACAGGCGGAGCCCGAGCAGAACAAAGAGGAGGACTATACCTTCGTGGACGCGGATTCCACGCCTACGACGCCCCTCGCTGAGCGGTTCACGCTCATCGTCCCCAGCGATCGGTTCGACGTCACCACCACGATCCGGGACGAGAACAGCGCCAAGGACTACCGCATCCAGCTCTCCCAGACCGATCGGGCCCTGGCCGCGATCCGCAGGAACATCCTCGCCGCCGGCCCAGCAGGCCGACGGGCCGTCTGACATGACGAGGCCGCGCCCGGGGTCCGGACGCGGCCAGGTGAGGCGGTCACTTGCGGAGCGGCCGCCATCCCGCTCCGAGGCCCATCAGATGGAGGGCGACGCAGACCAGGCCCGCGAGGGCGAGCGTGGTGACGGTGAGCACGCCGCCCACGGCGACGTCGGCGATCTCGAAGATGAGGGCGAGCACGAACAGCAGGGCGGCGACGAGGGCGAACATGGCAACCTCCAGGGGGATGGCCGGACGCCGCGTGGGCGGGCTTCGCGGCGGATCCGAGAGGACTGGGCCGAGCTTGCGACATGGGGATTTCCGCCGCTCCCAGCCGGAAAACCGCCCGAACGGTGACGTTGCGTAGACCCACGATGACATCACCTTGACCGGGCGGTCAGTACGCCGCCCGGCCGTCGGAGGACGTCAGGTGAGCGAGGAGTAGGCCACCACCCCGCGGCGCATGGCGTCCATGGCCTTGGTCGCCGTCTGCTTGATCTTGCTGCCCTCCGGCACGGCGTTGCCCAGCTGGCCGAGGAGATCCATCAGCTGCTTGATCCACCGGACGAAGTCGCCCGCGGCCAGCTCGCTCCCGTTGACGCCGTCCATGAGGACCGCGTCGAGGCTGTGGCCCTTGGTCCACCGGAACGCCGCCCAGGCGAAGCCCAGGTCGGGCTCGCGGATGGTCTCCAGGCCGTGGTCGGACTCGATGCCCTCCAGCTCGCCCCAGAGCCGGACCATCGAGGTGAGCGCGTCCTGTGTGCGCCCCGCCGGGATCTTGGGACGGCGGGCGTCGTCGGCCTGCCGCGACTCGAACACCAACGCCGACACGCACGCCGCGAGCTCCGCCGGGTCGAGCTCCTCCCACAGCCCGCTGCGCAGGCACTCGGCGGTGAGCAGGTCGAGCTCGGTGTAGAGGCGGCCAAGGCGGCGGCCCTCCTCGGTGACGGTCTCGCCGCGCAGGTAGCCGAGCTGCTCCAGCACCGAGCAGATGCGGTCGAAGGTGCGGGAGATGACGTGGGAGCGGCCCTCGACGCGCCGGCGCAGCCCCTCGGTCTCGCGCAGCAGCTTGTGATAGCGCTCCGCCCAGCGGGCGTGGTCCTCGCGCTCGTCGCAGCCGTGGCAGGGGTGCTGGCGGATGCGGCGGCGCAGCTCGTTGATCTCGTCGTCCTCCACCGCGTGGTCGCGCGCCCTGGGCGGCTTGCCCAGGTCACGGTCGCCGAGCTTGGCGAGCAGCGTCGAGACGAGGTTGGCCCGCTCCTTGGGCGAGCGGCCGTTGAAGTTCTTCGGGATGCGCAGCTTCTCGATCGGCTCGACGGGCACCGGGAAGTCGGCCGGGTCGAGCTTCTTGACCTGCTTGCCGATCGTCAGCACCAGCGGGCTGGGGCCGTAGCCGCGCGGGTTGCGGCCCGGGTCGAGCACGATCGCCAGCCCCGCCCGGCGCCCGCCGGGCACCCGGATGACGTCGCCCGGCTGCAGCGCCTCCAGCGACCGCACGGCCGCCGCCCGCCGCGCGGCGCCACGCTGCTTGGCCAGCTGCGCCTCGCGGTCGGACAGACGGCGGCGCAGCCCGGCGTACTCGGTGAAGTCGCCCAGGTGGCAGGTCATCGCCTCCTGGTAGCCCTCGAGCGCCTCCTCGTGCTTGCGCAGCTGCTTGGCCAGCCCGACGACCGCCCGGTCGGCCTGGAACTGCGCGAACGACTCCTCCAGCAGGGTGCGGGCGCGCTCGCGGCCGAACTGGCCGACCAGGTTGACGGCCATGTTGTAGGACGGCTGGAAGCTGGAGCGCAGCGGGTAGGTGCGGGTGCCGGCCAGCCCGGCCACCGACAGGGGGTCCATGCCGAGCTGCCAGAGCACCACGGCGTGACCCTCGATGTCGATGCCGCGCCGCCCGGCCCGGCCGGTCAGCTGCGTGTATTCGCCCGGTGTGAGGTCGGCGTGGGTCTCGCCGTTCCACTTGTCGAGCTTCTCGATCACCACGCTGCGCGCGGGCATGTTGATGCCGAGCGCCAGCGTCTCGGTGGCGAACACCGCCTTGACCAGCCCGCGGGTGAACAGCTCCTCGACCACTTCCTTGAACGCCGGCAGCATGCCCGCGTGGTGGGCGGCGAGCCCGCGCTCCAGGCCGTCGCGCCACTCCAGGTAGCCGAGCACCGCCAGGTCCTCGTCGGGCAGGTGCGCGGTCCGCTCGTCGACGAGCTGGCGGATCTCGTGACGCTCCCGCTCGGTGGTGAGCCGGATCCCGGCGTTGAGGCACTGCTGGACGGCCGCGTCGCAGCCGGCCCGGGAGAAGATGAACGTGATCGCGGGCAGCAGCCCCTCGGCGTCGAGCTTCTCGATCACCTGGGTGCGGTCCGGCGGGCGCGAGCGCGACGGCCGGCCGTTGCCGCGTCGGCCGCGGCCGGCGGTGAGCCGCTCGGCGTCCCGCGTGACCCGCATCAGGGTGGGGTTGATGCGGGGCGTCTCGTCGTCGGGCATGAACAGGTCGTAGATGAGGTTGCCGACCATCATGTGCTGCCACAGCGGCACCGGCCGGTGCTCGTCGACGATGACCGTGGTGTCACCGCGCACCTCGCCGAGCCACTCGCCGAACTCCTCGGCGTTGCTGACCGTGGCCGACAGCGCCGCCAGCCGGACCGACTCGGGCAGGTGGATGATGACCTCCTCCCACACCGCCCCACGGAACCGGTCGGCCAGGTAGTGGACCTCGTCCATCACGGCGAACCCCAGCCCGGCCAGCGTCGCCGACCCGGCGTAGAGCATGTTGCGCAGCACCTCGGTGGTCATGACCACGATCGGAGCCTCGCCGTTGACGCTGTTGTCGCCGGTCAGCAGGCCCACCTTGGCGGTGCCGTAGCGTTTGACCAGGTCGTTGTACTTCTGGTTGGACAGCGCCTTGATCGGGGTGGTGTAGAAGCACTTGCGCCCCTGCTCCAGGGCCAGGTGGACGGCGAACTCTCCGACGACCGTCTTGCCGGAGCCGGTGGGGGCGGCCACCAGGACCCCGTCGCCCGCTTCGAGGGCGCGGCAGGCGTCGATCTGGAAGTCGTCGAGCTCGAACTCGTACAGATCGCGGAACGATCTGAGAGCGGGCCCGTCGTCACCGTACTTTTCACGGAAGGCCGCGTAGCGTTCCGCTGGCGTTGTCATGACGCCAGCCTACCGAAATCGTCTTTCCGGTCCGTCCTGCCCGGCTGACGCCTTTACAAGGTAGATCTCAAGTGATGACGCGGCGCGCTGTAGACCTCAGGCGATGACGCGGAGCGCTCCCGGCCGCACGTCGCAGGTGACGGGCACCGGCCCCACGCGTTCGCCGTCGGCGTAGGCCACCACGTCGTACGCCTCCAGCCGGACACTCCTGGCCCGCGTGATCGACACGGCGGGGTGGGTCACATGGGTCCCGCGGTAGACGCTGGGGAAGACCCGCAGGAACTCGCCCTTGCCGACCGCTCCCAGCACCATCACGTCGAGCAGCCCGTCGTCGGGCAGCGCGTCGGGGCACACCCGCATGCCCGCGCCGTAGGACCGGGTGTTGCCCACCGCGACCAGCATGGCCTCCCGCTCGACCGTCTCGCCGTCGAGCGTGATCCGGAACGGGATGGGCCGGAACCGGCGCAGTTCCTCGGCCATGGCCACCAGGTAGCGGGCCATGCCGGGCGGCCAGGTGAGCCGGTTGGCCCGCTCGTTGACCCGCGAGTCGAACCCGCAGCACATCACCCCGGCGTACAGCTCGTCGGCGTCGCCGGCCCGGACCCGGACGGCGTCGATCAGCCGCGACTTCATCCGCAGCACGGTGCGCGCGGCGGCCATCGCATCCCCGCGCGGCAGGCCCAGGGCGGCGGCGATGTCGTTGCCCGTCCCGGCCGGGATGATCCCGAGCGGCACGTCGGTGCCCGCCACGGCCTGGACGGCCAGGTGCACCAGGCCGTCGCCGCCGAAGGCGACCAGGGCGTCGGGGCGTTCGGCCACGGCGGTGCAGGCTCGTTCGAGGGCGTCCGTGGCGTCGCGGCCGGCGATCACCGACACGTCGGCTCCGCCCGCGCGCAGCCGGCGGACCACGGGTTCGAGCAGGCGCAGCGCCCGGCCGCCGCGTGCGGCCGGATTGACGAGCAGGGCGAGTTGAGGGGGCACGCCCCGGAACTTATCGTCTAAGTGGCGCGATCGGAATCCTCTTCCAGCGGCGAGGCCTCGTCGTCGTCCAGGTGCGAGAAGTCCTCACCGGCGGGCCGGCGCTTCTCGCGCAGGAACATGAACAGCTCGGCCGCCGCGAACAGGAGGATCATCGGCAGGGCCAGCGCCATCATCGCGATGGGCTCGCCGCCGGGCGTGATGACCGCGCCGAACACGAACATCAGGAAGATGACCATCCGGCGGTGCTTCTTGACCGTGGCGTGCGGCAGCACCCCGATGATGTTGAGGAACACCAGCAGGAGCGGCAGCTCGAACGACACCCCGAAGATCAGCAACATGATCAGGATGTAGTCGAGGTAGTCGTCGATCTGGATGGTGGCGACCGTGTCCTCGAGCGAGAAGCTCAGCAGGAAGGACAGGCTGGTGTCGATGATGATGTAGGCCAGGACCGCGCCGAGCAGGAAGAGCGGGATCGCCAGGGCGAGGAAGCCCATGGAGTAGCGCTTCTCGTTGCGGTAGAGGGCCGGCGTGACGAACGCCCAGATCTGGTAGAGCCAGACGGGCGAGGCCACGATGAGACCGACCATCGCCGAGACCTTCAGGGTGATGAAGAAGGACTGGAAGATGCCGCCGTAGGTGAGGCTGCATCGCCCGTTGAGCTGGCGGGACTGGACCGTCTCACAGTAGGGGGCCTTGAGGAACTCCCACACCGGATCGAACAGGATCCAGCCGATGATGATGCCCACACCGACCGCGAGGACCGCGATGAGCAGCCGGTTGCGCAACTCGCGCAGGTGCTCCATCAGCGGCATGCGCCCCTCGGCGTCCACGGCCGGGGGCGGGACCTTGCGGCTCGACCGTCTGAGCAGCGCCATTCAGCAGTCCAGGTGACGAGGAGGGATCGGGTCAGACTTGCTTGTCGGCCTTGCCCGCGGCGGCGGACGCGCGAAGCCTGGCCGCCTGCTCCTCAAGCTGGCGTGCCTGCTCCTCGGCCGAGAGCGCGGGGGCCGCCACCGGAGGAGCGGCGGGGATCTGCTGCGGCGTGACCGGCTGCGCCTGTGGCTGCGTCTGGGCCTGCGCCTGAACCGTGGTCTGGCCGTCCTCGTCGTCGTCGCGCAGCTTCGCCGTCTCCGACTTGAAGATGCGCAGCGACCTGCCGACCCCTCGCGCCATCTCCGGCAGCTTCTTGGCGCCGAAGAGCATGATGAGCACGACTGCGATGATCAGAAGTTCGGGAACTCCGAGTTGCCCCATGTGACATCCTCACCAAGCTAAGTGCGTTTTCAGCCACGATCGTACGCCGCCGGACGATAAGTCTCATCCCTCAGGCGGCCTCAATCTGACTCGCCTCGGCTCCATCTGGGCGTGGGCCGCGGCGACTTCCCTGTTCAGACTACGTGCCGCGGTGAGGACCCGCGCACCCGAGACGGCCAGCACGGCCACCCCGGCGACGCCGAGCCCGGTGGCCAGGAAGATCCAGGTCATGACCGCTGAGAGTACAGCGTCAGGGCCCGCTCGGCCTCCTCGCGCACCCGCTCGGCCATGGCGGGCGGCGACACCACCCGGCCGGTGTCGCCCAGCCGCAGCGCCAGCTTGAGGATCCAGTCCTCGTCACGGGCGCGCAGCGCCACCCGCAGCCGCCCCTCGCCCAGCTCGGTGACCTTCTCGCACGGGTAGTACTCGGCCACCCAGCGCCCGGCGGCGGTCACCTCCAGCTCGACCAGCTCGTCGGTGGGCGACGGCCGGAAGACGCCCTGGGCGACGTCGATCGGCTCGGCCTCGGCGGGCGGGTCGGCGGGCACGTCGAGCACCTCCACGCCGAGCATCCGGTCGAGCCGGAACAACCGCATGGCCTCGGCCCGGTAGCACCAGCCCTCCAGGTAGGTGCGGCCGTCGACGATCACCACCCGCATCGGGTCGACCTCACGCGGCGTCACCTCGTCGCGGCCGGGCACGTAGTAGCGCAGCGACAGCCTGCGCCGCCTGGTGAGCCCCTCACGGACCCGGGGCAGCGCGTCGGGGGCGGCGTCGACGTCGACGGCGACCTGGCTGCTCACGGCGGCGGCGCCCTCGCCGGCGGCCCGCTCCAGCTTGGCCACCACCCGGGGCAACGCGTCGCCCGGCACCTCGGCCAGCTCGGGCATCGCGGCCAGCATGCGCAGCGCCACCAGCAGCGCGCTGGCCTCGTCGATGCCGAGCCGCAGCGGCCTGGCGATGGTGTCGGCGTTGTCGATGAGGATCTCGCCGCCGTCCCAGGACACGTCGATCAGGTCGCCGGGCGTGTGCCCCGGCAGCCCGCACATCCACACCAGCTGCAGGTCGTCGATGAGCTGCTTCTCGCTCAGCCCGAACACCTCGGCCACCTCGCCGACCTGCGCGCCCGGATGCGACATCAGGTAGGGGACGAGCGCCAGCAGTCTCGGCAGCCGGTCGGCGGATCCGCTCACGCCAGTGCCCCTTTCAGTCGCCGGATGACGGCCTCGCGGGCGTCGGGCGGCCCGGCCACCTCGACGTCGGAGCCCAGGCTGGCCATCCATCCGGCCAGCCGCTCGGGGTCGGCGAAGGTCAGCTCGGCCTCGTCCCAGCCGTCGGTGCCCGGATAGACGGCCCTGGCCAGCTGGCGCAGCCCCTCACAGGTGCCCTGGCGGACCCGGATCACGGCCACGCGCTCCTCCATCGCCTCGTCGGGGAAGCCCACCATGTCCCGCAGGTCGACCCCGGCCGGCACCTCGACGGCTCCCGGCCGGCCCACGGTCGTGACCTGCCCGGTGATGCGGCTGAGCCGGAAGGCGCGGGGCGCGGCGCGGTCGCGGTCGAAGCCGGCGAGGTACCAGCGGCCGCGCCGGCTGACCACGCCCCAGGGCTCGACCGTGCGGCCGCGTACGCTCTCGCTGCCGGCGCCGCGGTAGTCGAAGCGCACCGCCCGCCGGTCGCGGACGGCGTTCCACAGGGCCGGGAAGGCCGGGTCGCGGGTGTCGACCCGGAGCTCCAGCGCGCCGCCGGCCGGGTCGTCGGTGGCCACGCCGCCCGCGCGCAGCTTGAGCAGCGCGCCGGAGGCGGCCTCGGCGAGGCTGGCCCGCTGCCACACCTGGGCGGCCAGGCCGAGCACGGCCGCCTCGTCGGGTTCGAGGGTGATCTCCGGCAGCTCGTAGGAGGCGCGCTCGATGCGGTAGCCGGGCTCGTCCTCCCACGGGTCGCGCACCACGTCGATGGGGATGCCGATCTCGCGCAGCTCGTTCTTGTCACGCTCGAACATGCGCTGGAACGCCTCGTCGCCCTCGCGGTCGTAGCCGGGGACGGCGTGGCGGATCTGCTCGGCCGACAGCGGGCGCCTGGTCGCGAGCAGGCAGATCACGAGGTTCAGCAACCGCTCGGTCTTACGGCGCGACATCCGCTCACTCCTCCTTCATGAACGCTACCCTGCCCCCGTGATCAGATGGCGCAAGGGCGAGGTCGTACGGATCCGGCGCGAGTGGCCGGGAGCGATGGAACTGGAGGTCGCCGTCTCCGAGGGCACGGGGCCCCCTGGATCGTGCCGGGCGCTGGCCTATCCCCCGCTGGTGGGCCGCCCGGAACCCGGCGACGAGGTGCTGCTCAACACGACGGCACTCGCGATGGGTCTCGGTACGGGAGGTTACGCCATGGTGGTGGCCGTGCCGAACCGTTTGCCGGAAGATCCCGACGGCCCGGGGCACCTGGTGAAGGCACGCTACACCCCGCTGCAGGCCACCGTGCTCGGCGCCGACGAGCAGGACTCCCCCTTCCACGAGGCGCTGCGCGAGGCCGACTCCGTGGACGGCATGCCGGTGGTGGTGGCCGACCTGCACTCGGCGCTGCCGCCGATCCTGTGCGGCCTGTACGACTCGGCGCCGGACGCGCGGGTCGCGTACGTGATGCTGGACGGCGGGGCGCTGCCCGCGTGGTTCTCGATGGCGTGCGCCCGGTTGCGCGAGGTCGGCTGGCTGGCCGGGGTGGTCACGGTCGGGCAGGCGTTCGGCGGCGACGTCGAGGCCGTCACCACCCACACGGGGCTGCTGGCCGCCAGGCACGTCCTGGAGGCGGACGTCGCGATCGTCGCCCAGGGACCGGGCAACCTGGGGACCGGCACCCGGTGGGGGTTCTCGGGCGTCTCGGCGGGTGAGGCGGTCAACGCCGCGGCCGTGCTGCTCGGCCGGCCGGTCGCGGCGCTGCGGGTCAGCGAGGGCGACCTGCGTGAGCGGCATCTCGGGGTGTCCCACCACTCGCTGACCGCCTACGGCCGGGTCGCCCTGTCACGCGCCCGGGTGCCGGTGCCGCTGCTGCCCGGTGAGTTCGGCGAGCGGGTCAGGGACCAGGCCGAGCTGCTGGCCGTCCGGCACGAGCTGGTGCCGGTGCCGGTCGACGGGCTGCACGAGGCGCTGCGGGCCTCGCCGGTGCGGCTGTCGACGATGGGCCGGGGGCTGGAGGAGGACCTGGCCTACTTCCTGGCGTCGGCCGCGGCGGGCCGGGACGCGGCCTGGCTGCTGTCGTAGGACTCCTTGAAGGTGAACGCCTCGGGGCTCGGCCCCTCGTCCCTGAGACGTTCGAGGCGCCGCATGCCCTCGGCGACCGTCGGCAGCCGGCCCTCCGGGATCCACCACATCACCAGGTACGGCTCCGCCGTCCGCAGGAACCACTCCCTGCGGCGGCGCAGCACGCCCAGGTGGGCGCTGCGGTAGGCGTAGTCCCACAGCGACTCCAGCGACTCCCACACCGAGAGGTTGACCAGCAGGTGGTCGCCGTAGGCGTGCGTGAGAGTGGCCGTGGGGTCGTCCTCGCTCTCCTTCATCCGCCACACGAAGCCGGGCGAGGTGTCGGCGAGCGTGTTGACGGGTTCGAGGAGCTCGACGAAGGCGGCGAGCTCGGGGGCGTCCATCGGCGCGCGCAGGTGGGCGACGTTGAGCTGGGCGAGATGCATGACGCCCAGCACATCACCTCCGCCGCTTCTATGTCAATCTTCGTTTGTTTTAGAAAGGGAGACGCAGCACTCCCCCGGCCGCGGATCGAGCCGCGCGCGTTCCGGATCGTCGCCGAGCCCCTCCAGCAGGCCCTGGCACAGCGCCAGGTTCATCGAACAGACCAGCACCGGCTGCTCGCGCGACAGCGCGTGGAAGGGACAGTTGCGCATCCGCAGCCGGTCACCCTCGGCGTACGGCTCGTAGCCGCGCTCGCGCAGCACGGCCTCCACGGGCTCGTCGCCGCGTGGCCCCGCCAGCCGCCGTCCCGCCCGGCGCGCCGCCCGCTCGGCCTCCTCGTCGGCGCCGAGCAACTCGACCACGCCGGCCAGCACCGAGGCCAGCGTCTGGTAGTCGCGCGGCGGCAGGCTCACCGACCGCTCGCCGCCGGCCCTGCGGTAGACCTTCGCGGGCCGCCCGCTGCCCGGCCCCCTGCGCTCCTGGGGGCGCAGGCCGCTCTCCAGCAGGCCCGCCTCCACCAGCTTGTCGAGGTGGTGTCCGGCGAGGGTCCGCGAGATCCCGGCCGACTCGGCCGCCTCCCCCCGGCCCACCTCGCCGCCGCTGGCCGCCACGACGTCGTACAGGCTGCGTCGTACGGGATCGTGCAGCAGGGCCAGCGCGTCGAGGTGGTCTTCGCTCACAGCCGGAGTCTAGGACGTACGCCCGCGCGGAACGGCCGATCAGTACGCGGCCAGCACGTCGACCAGGAAGACGAGCGTGTCGTCCGGCCCGATGCCGAAGGCCGGCTGCCCGGACGGACCGTAGCCCTGGGCCGGCGGGACGACCATCAGCACCCTGCTGCCGACACGGACACCGGCCAGCGCGCGGTCCCACCCCTTGATCACGCTGCCGTCGCCGATCGTGAACGCCTTGGGCAGGCCCGTGCTCCAGGTGGAGTCGAACACCCGGCGCCGCTCCCACACGGCCCCCTGGTACTGCAGGACCAGCAGCTGCCCCGTCCGGGCACGCGGCCCCTTGCCCTTGGACAGGACCTTCGCGGCGAACCGGGCGGGCGGCGCCGACTCGGGCACCGAGAGCCGGGGGCGGGTCCCGCCACCGGCCCGCACGCCCGCCAGCGACCCGCCGCGCGCCTTGACCGAGGCCCCCTCGGGGTGCGCGCCGAGAATGTCGATCACGTAGACCAGGTCGTCGCCGGGGGCGATGCCCTGCGGCGGGTTGGCGCCGAAGCCCTCACCGGGCGGGATGGCGGCGATCACCCTGCTGCCCACCCGGCGCCCCAGCAGGGCCTTGTCCAGGCCGGGCAGCAGCCGCCCCACCGGAAAGGCCACGGGGGCGCCGCGGGTGAAGCTGGAATCGACGAGCCGGTTCTCGCGCCCGTCCCAGACGTGCGCGGTGTAGTGCGCGATCGCCAGGTCGCCCGAGCGCAGCGGCTCGCCCCTGCCCGCGGCGAGCTGGTCGATCCGCAGACCGGCCGACGGCCTGCCCTCGGGGAAGACGACCGTGGGCCTGACGCCGAACGCGCCGCCCACCTTGAGGCCGGGATCGGCCGCCTCCTCGCCGGTGCAGGCGGCCAGCACCACCAGCGACAGCAGCAGTGGCACGGCCCTGCGGAGCATCGGCGCCTCCCACGACGCGGCGGCCCGGCGGCGTGGTGCCGCCGGGCCGCACGATGCTACCGCGGTATCAGACCGTCCGTCAGTAAGCCTGCCCGACCGTACGCGGGCCCGTCAGCGGGCCCGCTCGTCAGTACGCCCGCTCGTCAGTACGCCGCGAGGATGTCCACGACGAAGACCAGCGTGCTGTTGGCCGGAATGCCCTGCTGCTCCTGGGCGCCGTAGCCGAGGTCCGGCGGGATGCTCATCACGACCCGGCTGCCGACCGGCACACCGGCCAGGCCCTGCTGCCAGCCCTGGATGACGTTGCCGAGCGGGAACGAGGCGGGCTCGCTCTTGCCCCAGCTGGAGTCGAACTCCTTGTCGGTGCCCCAGATCTTGCCCGTGTAGTGGACGGTGAGCGTGTTGGCCGCCGTCACCTTGGCGCCGGTGCCCTCGATCAGCGTCTTCACGACGAGCTTCTTGCCGGGCTTGTCCTTGGTCTTGGTGGTCAGGGTGGGGGCCTTGTCGCCGCCAGGGTTGACGACCTTGACGCCCTTGAGGGTCTCGCCGGTCTCCTTGCCGGTGGCCGCCTTCAGCGCCGCGGGCGGCGCGCCGACGACGTCGAGCACGAACACCTTGGTCGGCGTGGCCTCCGTCTGCTGCTGCGTCTGCTGGGCGGCCGGGTCCGCGGCCATCACGGCCAGCAGCCGGCCGCCGTGCTTGACCTTGGTGAAGCCCTCCTGCAGCACCTCCGGCAGCTGCTGGTCGACGCCGATCGTCTCGGGCGTCTTGGTGTCGTAGGAGGAGCCCTGGAAGGCGTTGGCCTTGCCGTCCCAGTTGTAGACCGTGAGGTTGACGATCACCTTGTCGCCGCTCTTGACCGCCGGACCGGTGCCCTCGGACACCACCTCGTAGGACGACTTGCTGGCGGGACTGCCGGTGGGGAAGGTCACCGTGGGCTTGGCGCCCACATTGCCGGTGACCTTCACCCCGGCCGACGCGTTGCCGCCCCCGGTGGCGCCGGAGTCGGACTCGCCGCACGCGGCGGCGAACAAGATCAGAGGCACGGCGGCCAGAACGGCCAATGCGCGGCGCATGGATTTCCCTCGGAAAGACGTCAGATTCGCGTCACTGTATCTGACATCCAGGTATTGCCGAGGTAAACCGCCTCCTACATGCCCGCGATCAGCTTGTCCACCCGCTCGTCGACGCTGCGGAACGGGTCCTTGCAGAGCACCGTGCGCTGCGCCTGGTCGTTGAGCTTGAGGTGCACCCAGTCGACGGTGAAGTCGCGCCGCTTCTCCTGCGCCTTGCGGATGAACTCGCCCCGCAGCCGCGCCCTGGTGGTCTGCGGCGGCACGGACTTGGCCTCGAAGATCTTCAGGTCGGAGGCCACCCGCTCCACCGAGCCGCGCTTCTGCAGCAGGTAGAACAGGCCGCGCTTGCGGTGCACGTCGTGGTAGGCGAGGTCGAGCTGCGCCACCCGGGGCGAGGACAACGGCAGGTCGTACTTCTTGCGGTAGCGCTCGATCAGCTGGTATTTGGTCACCCAGTCGATCTCGCGCGAGACCAGGTCGAGGTTGCCGGTCTCGACCGCGGTGAGGGTGCGCTCCCACAGCTCCAGCACCCGCCGGGCGATCGCGTCGCCGCCGCGGCGGTCGACGAAGTCCTTGGCCTTGGACAGGTATTCCTGCTGGATCTCCAGACTGGACGCCTCGCGCCCGTTGGCCAGCCGGACCCGCCTGCGGCCGGTCATGTCGTGGGAGACCTCGCGGATCGCCCGGATCGGGTTCTCGAGCGACAGGTCGCGCATCACCGTGCCCGCCTCGATCATGCGCAGCACCAGGTCGGTGGCGCCGACCTTGAGCAGCATGGTCGTCTCGCTCATGTTGGAGTCGCCGACGATGACGTGCAGGCGGCGGAACCGCTCGGCGTCGGCGTGCGGCTCGTCGCGGGTGTTGATGATCGGCCTGCTGCGCGTGGTGGCGCTGGACACGCCCTCCCAGATGTGCTCGGCCCGCTGGGACACGCAGTAGACGGCGCCGCGGGGAGTCTGCAGCACCTTGCCGGCGCCGCAGATGATCTGCCGCGTGACCAGGAACGGGATCAGCACGTCGGCCAGCCGGCCGAACTCGCCGTGCCGCCCGACCAGGTAGTTCTCGTGGCAGCCGTAGGAGTTGCCGGCGGAGTCGGTGTTGTTCTTGAACAGGTAGATGTCGCCGGCGATGCCTTCTTCGCGCAGTCGCTTCTCGGCGTCGACGAGGAGTCCTTCGAGGATGCGCTCGCCGGCCTTGTCGTGTGTGACGAGCTCGATGACGTTGTCACACTCGGGTGTTGCGTATTCAGGATGGCTGCCCACGTCGAGGTAGAGACGTGCGCCGTTGCGGAGGAAGACGTTGCTCGATCGGCCCCAGGACACCACTCGCCGGAACAGGTAGCGCGCGACCTCGTCGGGAGACAGCCTGCGCTGCCCCCTGAACGTGCAGGTCACGCCGTACTCGTTCTCCAGCCCGAAGATGCGACGATCCATCACCTCACACTATGCCCACGGATGGGCGCGCGGGAGAGATCTTGCGGGGTGTTTTACCGCCGCACGAGATCCGGCCTCTCGTCACGGCCCCGCGACCTCTCCTCGCGGCTTCCGCACGCCCTCCCGAGGCGAGCCCCCGACGCGGCCCGTACGGCTACGGGGTGTAGATCTCCTGAACACGGACGATCTTGCTCTTGTGGACGGTGATGAGGGACGGACGGCCCTCGTTCCTGACCCGCTTGAGCAGGACGGCGCGGGAGCAGCGCTTGTTTCCGAGCCCGGTGGCCCGGCTGACCGTCATGCCGCTCATGGACCGGCCGCAGCCGAAGGCCGACAGGTAGACGACGTTCTTGGCGACGGGCGAGGAGTAGGCCCGCACGTCACCCTCGGGCGGGCCGACGAAGTAGCCCTCGGTGTGGGTGTCCTTCTTCCACTTGATCGGCTCGTACTCGGCGGAGCCGCCGTACACGCCGGTGATCCGGCCGCGCAGGATGCCGTCGTGCCGGGAGTGGATGCGCTTGGTGAAGTCGTGCTTCGGGTCCGCCTGGAAGGTGGTGCCGAAGATCTTGGGCGCCTTGTACCTGGGAATCCCGGTGGCGGCCTCGGCGGCCACGGTGGAGGTCAGCAGGACGGCCGCGGCGGTGGCGCCGGCGAGAAGGGAGCGCGTCATCATCTTCACGGACCATACGATGTCGGATCATCTCCCCCGGTTCGCCGCGAAAAGGGTGAGCTGCGTCACACCGACGCCCCAGCCGACCGACCACCGGAACACCGCGTATCGGGGTCGTTCCCGCGCGAGGCCGGAACACCACGCACCGGCTTTCCCGCACGAACACCGGAACGCGGAAGGCGGGGGCGTCGCCCCCGCCGGGCACCACGGGCGGACGCCGAGCCCTACAGCGGAGAGGACCCGTCGTCCACGTCGCCGTCGGGGCCGGTCGGCGGGGCTTGGGGCGCGGCGCCGGACCCGCTCTCGGGGCCGGTGGTCGCATCGCCGGAACCGGACTCCGGCTCGGCCGGCTCAGCCGACTCGACGGGCCCGGTCGTCTGGGCGAGCAGGCGTTCGAGGCGCGCACCGGTGATCCGGAGGAACTTGCGGTGCTCGCGGTTGCGGTCGAGCACCGCCACCTCGAGCTGCCCGACCGGCGGCCGCTCGCCGCCCGGCTCGGTCAGTGCCACCACCGCCGTCTCCAGCGCCTCGGCCAGCGGCATCGCCTCGCGGTAGCGCTCCTTGACCCGCGTCGACACCGCCTCGGCCTGGCCGCCCATCGCGGCGAAGCCGTGCTCATCGAAGACCGAGCCGTCGAAGGTCAGCCGGTAGATGGCGTCGCCGTCGGGGGTGTCGCCCACCTCGGCCACGACCACCTCCACCTCCAGCGACTTGATCGACTCGGTGAAGATGCGGCCCAGGTTGGAGGCGTAGAGGTTGGCCAGACCGCGGCCGGTCACGTCGGAGCGGTCGTAGGTGTAGCCGTTGATGTCGGCGTAGCGGATGCCGCCGAGCCGCAGCTCCTCGAACTCGTTGTAGCGGCCGACCGCGGCGAAGCCGATGCGGTCGTAGATCTCGCTGATCTTGTGCAGCGCCCGGGACGGGTTGGGCGCGACGAACAGGATGCCGTCGGCGTACTGCAGCACGACGACGGAGCGGCCCCGCGCTATGCCCTTGCGCGCGTAGTCCGCCTTGTCCCGCATGATCTGCTCAGGGGACGCATATCCGAAAGGCATGGACACCGTGATGGTCCTTTCTAGCGCAGCGGGGCGATGGGGCCGTCAGGCGAGATCAGGCGGGCTTCGAGCATCTGCTCGACGTAACCGGACACCTGCTCCTCGGTCAGCCGGCGGAAACCGTCGGCGTCGATGACGGACACGATCGGCCAGATCTTGCGGGTGACGTCGGGGCCACCGGTCGCCGAGTCGTCGTCGGCCGCGTCGTACAGCGCCTGGATCAGCGTCATCGCCATGTCGTCGGCGGAGGCGCCATCACGGTAGAGCTTCTTCAGCGAGCCCCGCGCGAAGATCGAGCCCGAGCCGATCGCGTCGAACCGCTCTCGCTCGTAGGGCCCGCCGGCCACGTCGTAGCTGAAGATCCGGCCCTCGTCGCGGTCGGCGTCGTAGGCGGCGAACAGCGGCACCACCACCAGCCCCTGCATCGCCATGGCCAGGTTGCCGCGGATCATCGTGGCCAGCCGGTTGGCCTTGCCGTTGACCGACATGGTCCGGCCTTCGAGCTTCTCGTAGTGCTCCAGCTCCACCCGGTAGAGGCGGGCCATCTCGATGCCGGTGCTGGCCGTGCCCGCGATGCCCATGCAGGAGTAGTCGTCGGTGCGGAACACCTTCTCGACGTCACGCTGCGAGATGATGTTGCCCGACGTCGCCCGCCGGTCGCCCGCCATCACCACCCCGCCCGCGAACGTGGCGGCGACGATCGTGGTCGCGTGGGGAACCTGGTCGCCGATCGGTGTGGCGAGGATTTTGTCCCGCTGCGGCAGCAACTCGGGCGCATATGAGCCGACGAACTCGGTGAACGACGAACTTCCGGTGTTGTGGAAAAGCTGGTTCACCAAGCCGACAGGCAGATCCCTGTGCGATGCCACGCGACTCCCTCCAAAGGTCAGTGTTCCTAGGGCGACCCTACTCATGTTGCGTCGCTGTCTGCACTTCCCACGATCAGCTCACGGCGAACCCCTTGGGAGGGCTCCACCCCCACGCGACACCGGGTTCACGCTCCCGGTCCGTGTTCAGATCGTTTCTTTACGGCCGCCGGGGTGCGTGCGATTGTCGGTATGTCTGCACGTCCTGAACAGGAGGCCGACATGCGACTCCCCAGCCGACCTGCGGTGATCGCGGCACTGACCATCCTGGCGCTCAGCTCCTGCGGCACCGGAACTCCGTCCGGAGGGGAGAGCGTCACCCTCACCATCGCCGCCAACTCGATCTCGGGCGGCAAGAACTCCGACTCCGCCGACTGGATCAAGCAGTGGGTGATCCCGGAGTTCGAGAAGACCCACCCGGGCGTCAAGGTGCTGTTCCAGCCGAGCGGCGTGGACGACGAGCAGTACAAGACGAAGATCGCGCTCGACCTCAAGTCGAGGACCGGCGCCGACGTCATCGACGTGGACGGCATCTGGGTGGGTGAGTTCGCCCAGGCCGGCTACATCAAGCCGCTCGCCGAGGTCGGCGGCGCCGCCGTCGACACGTGGGAGGGCTGGTCGCAGATCCCGCAGGCCGTGCAGGGGCTCGGCATCTTCGACGGCAAGAAGTACGGGCTGCCGCAGGGCACCGACGGCCGCGTGCTGTTCTACAACCGGACGCTGTTCAAGAAGGCCGGCCTGCCGGACCCGTGGCGGCCCGCGAGCTGGCAGGAGATCATCGACGCCGGGACCAGGCTCAAGGCCGCCGGAGTCCCCACGCCCATCCAGATCAACGCCGGCACCGCCATGGGCGAGGCGACGACCATGCAGGGCGTGCTGCCGCTGCTGGCCGGCGCGGGCGCCGAGATCTACAGCGACGGCAGGTGGACCGGCGCCTCCCAGGCCATGAAGGACGTGCTCGGCTTCTACCGGCAGATCTACGGCGGCAGCGGGCTGGGCGACCCCAGGTTGCAGCAGGAGGCCAAGGGCCGCGACAAGTCGTTCGCCCAGTTCGCCGCGGGCAGGATCGCCATCCTGGCCGAGAGCGACTACTTCTGGCGGTCCGTGGTCGAGCCCGAGGCCGGGGTCGCCGCCATGAAGGACCGCGACACCGCCGTCGGCTACGCCAAGATCCCCGCCATCCGGCCCGGTGCCGGCATCCGGGGCCAGGACCACGTCAGCATGTCGGGCGGCGCGGTGCGCGTGCTCAACCCGTTCTCCAAGAACCCGAAGGCTGCCTGGGAGCTGCTCGCCTTCATCCACGGAGCGGCCGCCACCAAGGCGCAGCTGGCCGGGCAGGCGCGGATCAGCTCCCGCGGCGACGTCAACGACGAGGTGCTCACCGGCGACCCGATGCTGAAGTTCGTCGCCGACGAGGTGCTGCCCGTCACCGCCTACCGGCCGGGCGTCGCCGTCTACCCGCAGGTCTCCGTCATCCTGCAGGAGGCCACCGCCGACGTGATCAGCGGCAAGAGCGCCGAGGAGGCCGCCGCCGCCTACCGGACCAAGCTGGAGGGACTGGTCGGTGGCGCGGCCAATGTCAGCGGTTGACGCCGCGGGACTGGGCAGGGGCAGGGCGGTCGGATTCGTCCTGCCCGCGCTCGTCCTGATCGGTGTCTTCCTCGTCTTCCCCGCGCTCTGGACGATCTACCTCGGGCTCACCGACTACCGGCTGACCGGCCTGGCGGCGGCCAACCCGCAGGTCGTCGGCCTGGACAACTACACCGACGCGCTGCGGGACCCGCGGTTTCTCGGCTCGCTCTGGCTGACCGTCGGCTACGTCGGCGGCTCGGCCGTCCTCGGCCAGGCCGTGCTCGGGTTCGCGCTGGCCTGGGTGCTGCGGACGCGCACCGGCCGGCTGCGGCGGCTCGTCGAGGGCGTCGTGCTGCTGTCGTGGATCCTGCCCAGCACCGTCGTCGGGTTTCTCTGGTTCGCGCTGCTCGACCGCGACGACGGCACCCTCAACGCGCTTCTGAACACCCCGGGGTTCGCCTGGCTGCTCGACCACCCGCTGCTGTCGATCATCGTCTTCAACGTCTGGCGCGGCACCGCCTTCTCGATGATGCTCTACTCGGCCGCCCTGGAGAACGTGCCGCCCTCCCACCTCGAGACCGCCCGGCTGGCCGGGGCGAGCGTCTTCCAGCAGCTCCGTGACGTCGTCCTGCCGCTCATCAGACGGCACGTCCTGACCAACCTGCTGCTCATCAGCCTGTGGACGTTCAACGACTTCACCCCGTTCGTGCTGACGGGCGGCGGGCCGGAGGGACGCTCGGAGATCCTGCCGATCTACGTCTACAACGTGGCGCTGCGGGGCGGGGAGCTCGGGGCGGGCGCCGCCGTCTCCTTCCTCATCCTGCTGATCAACCTGGCCTTCGCCCTGGTGTACCTGCGGTTGCTGCGGGACCGGCGCAGGCGGGAGGCCGCGCTGACGGGAGGTCCCCCAGCATGATCAGGCACACCGTCGGACGGCTGGTGTCCACCGTGTTCCTCGCGGTCGTGCTCGCCTTCTTCGCGCTGCCGATGCTCTGGCTGGCCAGCGCGCCGTTCGACGACAGCCCCGCGATCACCACGTCCGTCCCCGAGTTCACGCTGAACAACTTCGCCGTCATCCTCGACAACCCGTACGCGCTGGGCTCGATCCGCAACTCGCTCATCCAGGGCGGCGGCGCGGCGGCGCTGGTCGTCGTGCTGGCCGCGCTGGCCGCCTACGCGCTCTCGCGGGTCCGGGTGCCCGGCCGCGACGTGCTGCTCTACCTGCTCCTGCTGCTGTCATCGGTGGTCACCGGCACCGCGGCCATGGTGCCCATCTTCGAGCTGGCCACCCGGCTCGCCCTGATCGACACCCACCTCGGCGTCATCCTCGTCGTCTCCGGCGGCCTGCTGCCCGCGGCGATCTTCATTCTGAAGGACTTCATGGACGAGACGCCGACCTCGTACGAGGAGTCGGCCCGGGTCTTCGGCGCCTCCTCGCTGCAGATCCTGCGGCACATCGTGATGCCGCTGGTGCGGCCGGGCCTGGCCACCATCGCCGTGTGGGCGCTGGCCAGCGTGTGGGGCGGGTTCCTGTTCCAGTTCATCCTGTTGCGCGACCCGGACAAGGCGCCCGGCTCGGTCATCCTCTACACCCTCTACACCGAGGGCGGCGCGCCCAAGCTCGACCTCATCTCCACCTTCTCGCTGCTCTACTCGCTGCCGGTGGTGGCCATGTACCTGTTCGTCTCGCAGCGTTACGGTTTCCGCTTCCACGGAGGGATCAAGCGGTGATCTCCCTGCACGGCCTAACCAAGGTGTTCCCCGGCGGCGTGCGCGCCCTCGACGGCATCGACCTCACGATCGGAGACGGCGAGTTCTTCGCCCTGCTCGGCCCGTCGGGCTGCGGCAAGACGACGCTGCTGCGGACCATCGCGGGCCTGGAGACCGCCGGCTCCGGAACCATCTCCATCAACCAGAGGGACGTCACATGCCTGCCGCCCGGCCGCAGGAACGTCGCCATGGTCTTCCAGGACTACGCGCTCTTCCCTCACATGGACGTCACCGAGAACATCGCCTACCCCCTGCGCATCCGCAAGGTGCCCCGGGCCGAGCGCCTCGCCAAGGCCGCCGACGTCGCCCGGCGGCTCAGCCTGTCGGAGCTCCTGCGCCGCCGCCCGGCCCAGCTCTCCGGCGGCCAGCAGCAGCGCGTCGCCCTCGCCCGCGCCATCGCCTGCCACCCCACCGCCTTCCTGTTCGACGAGCCGCTGTCCAACCTCGACGCCCGCCTGCGCCTCGAGGCGCGTACGTTCCTCAAACGCCTGCAGCGTGAGCTCGCCGTCACCACCGTCTTCGTCACCCACGACCAGGCCGAGGCCCTCGCGCTCGCCGACCGCATCGCCGTCATGTCGCGGGGACGGATGATCCAGGTCGGCACGCCCGCCGAGGTCTTCCAGCGCCCCGCCACCACGTTCGTCGCCTCCTTCATCGGCTCCACGCCGATGAACCTGCTGCCGGCCAGGGCCGCGGGCGGCTCGCTGTACGCGGCCGGCGCCGTCCTGCCCGCCCCGGCCGGCCTCACCGACGGCGACGATCTCGTGTACGGCGTGCGTCCCGAGTACATGGACCTGTCCCCCACCGAACGCCCCGACGCCTTCCCCGGCACCGTCTCGGTCCTGGAGAACCTCGGCACCAGCACCCTGGTCACCCTCGAAGAGGGCGGCACCTTCGTCCAGGCCGTGGTCGACGAGGGCGACGAGCCGCGGCTCGGGGATCACGCCTGGGCCGTCCCGCGCCGCGCCCTGGTCTACCGCGACGGGGAGCTGCTGGCCCCCTAACGGCATACTGGACGTCATGTCCACCAGGGACTGGATCCTGCACGTGGACCTCGACCAGTTCATCGCCGCGGTCGAGCTCCTGCGCCGTCCCGAGCTGCGTGGCAGGCCCGTCGTCGTGGGCGGCTCGGGTGATCCCACGCGGCCGCGCACCGTGGCCGCCACCGCCACCTACGAGGCCCGTGCCCACGGGGTGCGCTCCGGGATGCCGTTGCGGACGGCGCTCAGGCTGTGCCCCGACGCCGTCTTCCTGCCCACCGACCCGCCCGCCTACGAGGCGGCCTCGGAGCGCGTCATGGCCACGTTGCGCGCGTTCCCGGCGGAGGTAGAGGTCTGGGGATGGGACGAGGCGTTCGTCGGCGCCCGCACCGACGACCCCGAGGCACTCGCCGCCGCCATCCGGCGGGCGGTGCTCGCCGAGACCGGGCTGTCGTGCTCGGTGGGCATCGGCGACAACAAACATCAGGCCAAGCTGGCGTCCGGGTTGGCCAAACCGGCCGGAGTCTTCCGGCTCACGGGCGAGAACTGGGCTGAGGTCATGTACCGGCGCCCCACCGACGCCCTCTGGGGCATCGGGGCGAAAATCTCCAGGAGGCTCGCCGGTCTCGGCCTGCGCACGGTCGCCGAGCTGGCCGCCGCCGACCCCGCCGAGCTCGCGCGTCACTTCGGCCCCACCAATGGACCCTGGTATCACTGGCTCGCGCTGGGCAAGGGCGAAGCGGAGATCGTCACCACCCCGTGGGTGCCGCGCGGCCACAGCCGCGAGACCACCTTCGCCGCGGACCTCACCGACGGCACGGAGATCGCCGCCCACGTCGCGGCACTGGCCGGGCGGGTCGCCGCCGACGCCGCCGCCGGGAACCGGGTGATCGTCAGGGTCGCGGTCAAGGTACGGTTCGCGCCCTTCCTCACGCGTACCCGGCAGTCCACACTCCCCGTGCCGACCACCGACGCGGCGGAGCTGACCCGCGCCGCGCTGGCCGTGCTCGGCCGCTTCGATCTCGATCGCCCCGTCCGCCTGCTCGGCGTGGCGGTCGACTACGCGATGCCGGATCAGAGCCGCACGGCCCTCCCGTAGAACGCCGAGCGCGCCTCCTCATCGGACGCCCTCGGCGCCCTCGCAGTCCTCGAACGAGGTCTCCCTGTAGGCTCTCTCGCGCCTGCCGGTTACTCTCCGCCCTTCTGCACGTACGAGCGCACGAACTCCTCAGCGTTCTCTTCGAGAACCTCGTCGATCTCGTCCAGGATCGCGTCCACGTCGTCGGTGAGCTTCTCCTGGCGCTCCTGCACATCGGGTGCCGCCGAGGCCTCGGTCTCCTCGACCTCGGACTCGCGCCGGCCGGTCTGCTTCTGCCCGCCGGTGTCCTTGCTGGCCATGTCCTACCTCCATGGTGGGGGACTCCCTCTCCCCCATATCTTCCCCGAACCGGACCACAATGCGCGTCGATCGCCCGGCGATCTTGCCGGGTTGACTAGATAGCACTCCTATCTAATACTGGATCCACGTTCCCATCGGAGGTCCACGATGTCCCCTTCATCCCTCAGCACGGCAGGTGTGCTGCTCATCACAGTGCCGACGGTCGCCTTCGGCGGCGTCTCACTGCTCTCGTTCCTCATGCGCAACACGCCCGGCTATCTGGACAACCCGGTGCGCCGCGGCCTGTGGCGCGCGGGTCATGCCCACGCGGGCGTGCTGGTTCTGTTCGCCCTGGTCGCGATGGTGTACGTCGACCAGGCCGACCTGTCCGCCGGCCTGAAGGACATGGTGCGGCTGCTGATCGTGGCCGCGCCGATCCTGATGCCGCTCGGGTTCTTCCTGTCGGTGGTCCGGCCGACGGACACCCGGCCGAACCGGCTGATCTGGCTGACGACGCTGGGCGGGGCGTGCCTGGCCGCGGGCACGCTGACCCTGGGCATCGGACTGATCTGATCCGGCCCCGGCGCCTTTACCATGTAGATTCCTTGATGGAGTGGGCCGGGACGCGGGTGGCGCGGTGTGTCAGTCGCCGCCGGTCAGCGCCGCGACGAGGTCGGCGGCGGTGCGGCAGCGGTCGAACAGCTCGCCGACATGGGCCTTGGTGCCGCGCAGCGGCTCCAAGGTGGGCACCCGCTGCAGCGACTCGCGGCCGGGGATGTCGAAGATGACGGAGTCCCAGGAGGCCGCGGCGACCGACTCGCTGTACTGCCGCAGGCAGCGGCCGCGGAAGTAGGCGCGGGTGTCGTTCGGGGGGCTCTCGACGGCCCGCTGGACCTCGTCCTCGGTGACCAGGCGCTGCATGCGGCCACGGGCCACCAGGCGGTTGTAGAGACCCCGGTCGGGCCGGATGTCGGAGTATTGCAGGTCGACGAGCTGCAGCCGGGGATGCGACCAGGGCAGGTCGTCGCGCGTGCGGTAGCCCTCGAGGAGCTCGAGCTTGGCGACCCAGTCGAGCTCGCGGGACAACTGCATGGGGTCCTCGGCCAGGCGGGTGAGGACGGACTCCCAGCGGTCAAGGACGTCCTTGTTCATCTCTTCCTGGGCGATGCCCCGCTCCTCGACGTATTTACGGGCCTGCTCCAGGTATTCCATCTGCAGCTGGATCGCGGTCAGCTTGCGGCCGTCGCGCATCGGGATCTCATAGCGGCACGCCGGGTCGTGAGAGACCGCGCGCAGCGCCTGGACGGGATTCTCCACGGCGAGGTCACGGGTCAGGAACCCGTCCTCGATCATGGCCAGGACGAGCGCGGTCGTGCCGAGCTTCAGATAGGTGGAGATCTCCGACATGTTGGCGTCGCCGATGATCACGTGCAGGCGACGGTACTTCTCGGGATCGGCGTGCGGCTCGTCGCGGGTGTTGATGATCGGCCGCTTGAGCGTCGTCTCCAGGCCCACCTCGACCTCGAAGAAGTCGGCCCGCTGGCTGATCTGGAAGCCCTCGCCGCGGGAGTCCTGGCCGATGCCGACCTTGCCGGCGCCGACGACGACCTGACGGGAGACGAAGAACGGGGTCAGGTGGCGCACGATGTCGGCGAACGGGGTGGCGCGCCGCATCAGGTAGTTCTCGTGGCAGCCGTAGGAGGCGCCCTTGGCGTCGGTGTTGTTCTTGTACAGCTGGATCGGCGCGTTGGACGGGATGGCCGAGGCCCGCTGGGCGGCGTCATACATGACCCGCTCGCCCGCCTTGTCCCAGATGACCGCCGCGCGCGGGTTGGTGCACTCGGGCGTGGAGTATTCGGGATGGGCGTGGTCGACGTAGAGGCGGGCGCCGTTGGTCAGGATGACGTTGGCCAGGCCCAGGTCCTCGTCCGTCAGCTGGGTGGGATCGGCGACCTCCCGGGCCAGGTCGAACCCCCGCGCGTCGCGCAGTGGGTTCTCCTCCTCGAAGTCCCACCGCGCCCTGCGGGCGCGGGCCGCCGAGGCGGCCAGGTAGGCGTTCACCACCTGCGAGGAGGTCACCATCGCATTGGCGCCTGGCTGACCGGGGACGGAGATGCCGTACTCGGTCTCGATGCCCATCACCCGACGCACCGTCATGCAACACCCTCTGTTCGTCTGGGGTCAGTTCTATCCGCCGTTTATATGCCTGAGCCTATGCCCTTCACAGTGCCCCAGGGTCACAGAGTTATGGCACCGACGCCTTCAGAACCTGTACGGCCGGGCCTCCCGCGACCGCCGTCCACGCGTGGGGCAGGGCGTTTCGCCTCCCGTGCCACGGCCCGGCGTTCCTTCGGCCGCTCAGCCCGACGGCACCCGCTCCCTGGGCGCGACGGGCGCCGGGGCCGCGCGCCCCCGGGGTCTGAACAGGCGCTGGACGGGACGTTCGGCGAAGGCGTACACCAGATACGACAGGAGCACGGCGGCGAGCGTGGTGATCGTGGCGACCAGCCACGGATCCAGCCGGCTCACCAGCGGCGGGACGAGGGCCACCGCGACCACGGAGTGGAACAGGTACAACGGGTAGGTCGTGCCGCCGAGCGCGGTGAGCACCCTGGACGGCCTGAGCCTGAGCACCCCGAGCGCCACGAGCGCCATCGCGGCGAAGACGACCGTGATCGTGATGATGACGCTGACGTCGCTGACCGGCATGTTCTTGAACCCGGCGACCTTGATCCGGCCGTGCACGCGTTCGAGCGCGGAGTGCAGCGACATGGCCCAGCCGGCGACCACGTACAACCAGGGCAGCCAGGCGCTCCCGTGCTTGTGGATCAGGTAGAGCGCCATGCCGGCGACGAAGTAGGGGGCGTAGCGGGGCATGACGATCTGGTTGACGAGATCGTTGCCGAGTAACTCGGCGCCCAACGCGGCCACCAGCCAGATCCCGCAGAAGGCCAGCACCCGGCCGAAGGTGATGCCGATGATCACCAGGATCGCCATGAGCAGGTAGAAGCGGAGCTCGGCCCAGAGCGACCAGTAGACGCCGGCCGCGTCGGTGACGCCGAACAACCGCTGGAACATCGTGGCGTTGACCAGGTACTCGCCGGCCGAGAGCTTCGGGTCGAGCGCCTTGGCGCCGGTGAACGCGTAGAGACCGGCAACGGCCAGCAGGCTGAGCCAGTAGGCCGGATAGAGCCTGACCAGCCTGGACCTGGCGAACGCGCCGACTCCGCGCCCCCAGGCGCTCATCAGGATGACGAAGCCGCTGATGACGAAGAACAGCTCGACGCCGAGGATGCCCAGCCCGGCGAACGGGGCGAGGGCGGGAAAGAGCTCGGCGGGCCGGTCGCCCCACACGGAGGCGTACGCGACGAGGTAGTGGAAGGCGAGCACGGCCAGCGCGGCGATGAACCGCAGCAGGTCGAGTTCGGCCAGCCGGCCGTCCCCGCGAGCATGCCTCGGCCGGTTGGGTTGATGCACGCTCCTTTAGACGATCATATTGATCACTTTGGTTCCATCAGCCCCGGCTTTCCCTGTTTTCCCGCGTGGGAGGCGGTTCGGGGGCCGGTGTGCGGTCCGTGAAATCGTGTGCTCCGTGACCGATTTCAAGAGGATCGCCGCGGACTGTCCGGGCACGCTGGCGGTGGCCGTACGCGTGCCGGGCCGTCCCGGGTTCGCCGCGGCGTTGAACGAGGATGTGGAGCTCCCGCTGGCCAGCGTGGGCAAGCTGCTGCTGCTGGCCGAGATGGCGATGGGCGTGGAGGACGGGCGGCTCGACCCGGCGGAGCCGCTGGCGGTGCGCGAGGACGACCTGTGCGCCGGGTCGGGGCTGCTGACGGGCCTGGCGGCGCGTACGTGGACGGTGGCCGACCTGGCCCTGCTCACGGCGTCGGTGAGCGACAACACGGCGACGAACGTGCTGCTGCGCCGGGTGGGCCTCGACCGGGTGAACGAGGCGGCGGCCGGGCTGGGCCTGGCGCGCACCCGGTTGCTGGACCGGATCAGGGAGCCGCGCGGGCCCGGGCACCCTCCGACGTTCGCCGTGGGCACCGCCAGGGAGCTGTCGGGCCTGGCGGAGCGCATCGCCTCCGGGGGCGGCTGGCGGGCACGGCTGCGCGGCTGGATGCTGGCCAACACCGATCACGGTCTCGTGCCGGGGCTGGTCGCGCACGATCCGGAGGGGTCGTGGATCGCGAACAAGACCGGCACCGACGACGGTGTCCGGTCGGACGTGGGGCTCATGGGCACGATCGCCTACGCCGTGCTCGCCGCCGGCCCGCCCGGCTCCGACGCGGGCCTCGTGCCCGCCGTACGGCGGGCGGGCAGGCTGATCGCGGCCGTCCCCGGCGCCCTGCCGCGGGCGGCGAACGCGTAGCGCCGCCCGGGCGGCCCGGGCGCGCTGGTGGGCGGCCGGGCCGGGCGGTGGTCCGGCGGACGCGGAAGGGGCCGCGCGGTGTTCCGCGCGGCCCCTCTGTGCCGTGTGACCGGCCTGTGCCTACAGGTACTGGCCGGTGTTGGCCACCGTGTCGATGGAACGGCCGGCTTCGGCGCCCTGCTTGCCGGAGACGAGGGTGCGGATGTAGACGATCCGCTCGCCCTTCTTGCCGGAGATGCGGGCCCAGTCGTCGGGGTTGGTGGTGTTGGGCAGGTCTTCGTTCTCGGAGAACTCGTCCACGCAGGCCGTGAGCAGGTGCTGCACCCGCAGGCCCTTCTGGCCGCTCTCCAGGAACTGCTTGATCGCCATCTTCTTGCCGCGGTCGACGATGTTCTGGATCATCGCGCCGGAGTTGAAGTCCTTGAAGTAGAGGACTTCCTTGTCGCCGTTGGCGTAGGTCACCTCGAGGAAGCGGTTCTCCTCGCTCTCGGTGTACATGCGCTCGACGACGCTCTGGATCATGCCGTGGATGGTGGCCTCGCGGGAGTCGCTGTGCTCGGACAGGTCGTCCGGGTGCAGCGGCAGATCCGGGATGAGGTACTTCGAGAAGATGTCCTTGGCCGCCTCGGCGTCCGGCCGCTCGATCTTGATCTTGACGTCCAGGCGGCCGGGCCGCAGGATCGCCGGGTCGATCATGTCCTCGCGGTTGGAGGCGCCGATGACGATGACGTTCTCCAGGCCCTCGACACCGTCGATCTCCGACAGCAGCTGGGGCACGATGGTGTTCTCCACGTCGGACGACACGCCCGAGCCACGGGTCCGGAAGATCGAGTCCATCTCGTCGAAGAACACGATCACCGGGGTGCCCTCGGAGGCCTTCTCGCGGGCCCGCTGGAAGACCAGGCGGATGTGCCGCTCGGTCTCGCCGACGTACTTGTTGAGCAGCTCGGGGCCCTTGATGTTGAGGAAGAAGCTCTTGCCGGACTGGCCGGTCTTCTCCGCGACCTGCTTGGCCAGGGAGTTGGCGACGGCCTTGGCGATGAGCGTCTTGCCACAGCCGGGAGGGCCGTAGAGCAGCACGCCCTTGGGCGGACGCAGCTTGTGCTCGCGGAACAGGTCGGCGTGCAGGTAGGGCAGCTCGATGGCGTCCCTGATCTGCTCGATCTGCCGCATCAGGCCGCCGATCTCCTCGTAGGAGATGTCGGGGACCTCTTCGAGGACGAGCTCTTCGACTTCGGACTTGGGAATGCGCTCGTAGACGTAGCCCGACCGGGGCTCCAGAAGGAGCGAGTCACCCGCCCTGATGGGCTGGCCGACCAGCGACTCGGCCAGCCGCACGACGCGCTCCTCGTCGGCGTGCGAGATGACCAGGGCGCGCCGGCCCTCGTCGAGCAACTCCTTGAGCATCACGATCTCGCCGATCTCTTCGTAGCCGAGGGCTTCGACCACGTTGAGGGCCTCGTTGAGCATGACCTCCTGGCCACGCCGCAGCGAGTCGACGTCGACGGCCGGGCTGACGTTGACCCGCAGCTTGCGACCGCCGGTGAACACCTCGATCGTGCCGTCTTCCCGGGCCTCGAGGAAGGTGCCGAACCCGGATGGCGGCTGCGCCAGCCGGTCGACCTCCTCCTTGAGAGCAACGATCTGGTCCCTGGCCTCCTTGAGTGTGGCCACCAGGCGTTCGTTCTGGCCGGTAACGGCCGCGAGGTTTGCCTGTGCCTCATGAAGGCGCTCTTCGAGGACTCTGGCCTGACGGGGTGACTCGGCCAGCTTCCGCCTCAGCGCGGTGATCTCCTCTTGGAGGAAGGAGACCTGTGTTGAAAGATCAGCGACCTCCCGTTCGCGCTGCGCGGCTCGAGCCTCAGCATCATCGCGAGCTGCCACGCCCCGTCACCTCCTTCCCAGTCGAGGGCGACTACTAAGGACCTTACCTATCTCGGGCCCCTCCGTAACCTGGCCGGGCAGTGTTCGTCGAGTGGCATGCAGTATTCGGTGATTAATCCCTAATAGCGCGTTTGATACTGCCAGCACATGAACGCCGCCGTCTGTTCCCGTGTCACGTACCAACGCAGCCTCGTGGCCAAATCGTCATAGTTCCTCGGTGGTTCCCTTCGGTCGTCGGCGTCGCGGCGGGGGCGCCACACCGTCCGCCATGCGGCGGGCGGTGACGAGGAACCCCGTGTGCCCGATCATCCGATGGTCGGGTCGTACGGCGAGGCCTTCGACATGCCAGTCGCGAACCAGGGTCTCCCACGCATGGGGCTCGGTGAAACTCCCGTGATCGCGAATGACCTCCACGGTCTTCGACAGCTGGGTGGTCGTCGCCACGTAACAGCAGATCACACCGCCCGGCGTGAGGGCCTTGGCGACCGCGTCGACGCACTCCCAGGGAGCGAGCATGTCGAGGATGACGCGGTCGACGTCGATCTCGTCGATCGAGGCCACCAGGTCGCCCACGACCAGCCGCCAGTTGTCGGCCGGGCCGCCCGGCTCGGTGCCGAAGAACCGCTCCACGTTCGTGCGGGCGACGTCGGCGAAGTCCTGGCGGCGCTCGTACGACGTGACGCGGCCCTCGGGGCCGACGGCGCGCAGCAGGAAGCAGGTCAGCGCGCCGGAGCCGACGCCGGCCTCGATCACCCGGGCGCCCGGGAAGATGTCGGCCATGCCGACGATCTGCGCGGCGTCCTTCGGATAGATCACGGCGGCGCCGCGCGGCATGGCGAGGGTGTAGTCCTGCAGCAGATGGCGGAAGGCGAGGTACTGGGTGCCGCCCGAGGAGCGCACCACGGAGCCTTCGGGCTGGCCGATCAGGTCGCTGTGCGGGATGGCGCCCTTGTGCGTGTGGAAGACGCCGTCCTGCTTGAGCGTGATCGTGTGACGCTTGTTCTTGGGGTCGGTGAGCTGCACCTGATCCCCCGCCTGGAACGGCCCATGCCTGCGGAAACCCATGTCGGCAAGGTTATAGGGCTTTCGGGCGCGTCCAGACGCGCGATATCTATGAGGGATGTTCCCGCGTGAAATGATCTCCTCGGGCTCGCTGGTGCTGCGCGCCCCGGCCGGGGCGGACGCCGAGTCGATCGTCGCCGCCTGCGACGACCCGGTGACGGCCGAGTTCCTGCCTGCCCTGCCGGCGCCCTACACGCCACGCGACGCCCGCGCCTACCTGACGGCCGCCGCGGCGAAGTGGGAGTGCGGCGGCGCGGAGTTCGCGATCACCGAGAACGGCCGCTACGTGGGATCCGTGGGCGTCTCGGCGCCCGACGAGCAGGCCACGGTGGAGATGGGCTATCTGGTCGCGCCGTGGGCGCGCGGCAAGGGAGTGGCGAGCACCGCCGCGCGGGCGGTCGCGGAATGGCTGTTCGACCATGGCGTCCACCGGGTCGAGATCCAGGCGATCGTGGAGAACATCGCCAGCCTGCGGGTCGCCGGCAAGGCCGGCTTCACCGAGGAGGGGCGCAGGCGGGACGCCAAAATGCTGCGCGACGGCCGTCGCACCGACTTCATCTGCTTCGCCCGTCTCGCCCACGACTCCGGCGCGTACGTGCCGCCCTACCTGCCGCCGTTCGAGGGGGGCGAGCTCACCGACGGGGTGGTCCGCCTCGTGCAGATGGCGCCCGAGGACGCCGGAGACTTCCACCGCATGCTGGCCGAGCCCAGCGTGGCGGCCTACAACCTGGGGCCGCCCAGCACTCTGGACGACGACCGGCGCCGCTGCCGCTACACCGGCTACTGGTGGGTGTCGGGGCAGCGGATCGAGCTGGCGGTCCGCGACGCCGCCTCCGGGGCGTTCGCCGGGCACCTGCAGCTGATGCAGGTGACGCCGGTGCTGGGGCAGGCCATGATCGGCTATTCCCTGCGATCCGCCTTCCGCGGCCGGGGGTTCATGACCCGGGCGGTACGCCTGCTGACCGACTGGGCGTTCGCCCGTACGACGCTGCACCGGATCGTGGCGGGCACCGACATCTCCAACACCGCCTCCCACGGGGTGCTGGAGCGCGCGGGGTTCAGCCGTGAGTCCGTGCACCGGGAGTTGTTCCCCCAGTCGGACGGGACGCGGAGCGACGACGTGGAGTGGGTACTGCTGCGCCCGCGTTAGAGACCCGCGACCTGTCCGAAATACGGTAATAATTCCGATTTCCGGATGAGGTCTGGTCAAGCGCTCCCCCGCGAGCAATACTCCGGGTCTCCGCCCTTGAGATTCGCGTGATCGGGGTGCGCGTCCTCACCCCTCCTCCGGGACACCGCGATGCCGAGCAACCGTACCGACGTGGCCGTGCACGAGCTCATCGTCTCGTTCTCCTGCCTCGACGCCGCGAAACTCATCGACCGGCTGGCCCGCGCCGCCGCGGCGGTCACGGGCGCCGCCTACGCGGGCTTCGTGCGCGTGGACGCGCTGTGTGAGGCCGCCCACAGCGTCCACGTGCACGCGCCGCCGGGCGACCCGCTCCGGGTGCGCCCCTGGCTGGCCGAGTCGGGGGTGTTCAAGACGCTGGCGGCGTCTCCGGCGCCCGTGCTCCTGGCCCGCGACCCGTCGGTGGGCGAGCCGGGCTTCCTGGCGACGCCGGTGCCCGTCGCCACCCGTGAGCACGCGCTCCTCTGGGTCGCGGGACGGCTCTTCAGCGACCGCGACGAGGAGCTGCTGAGTCGCTTCGCCACCGCCGCCGGCCGGGCCCTGGAGGCGGCCAGCGGGCTGGAGGCCGCCGTACGCCAGCTACGCGGCGTCCACGCCTTCATCCGCGCCTGAGCCCGGCTCTCCTCCGTACGCGTCTCACACCGGCCGGTCACCGGAAACGGACGGGCCACGGATCCCGAGAAATGCCCTCGAAGGCCATTTCTTCATGAACCGGAGATTTTCTCTATTAGCGTACGACCTTCCAAAGAATTACCAGGAACAGCAAGAGGAATGGCGCGACGCCGCCTCCCTCATAGGCCGCGGCGAATCGTCCGGACGACCGGCCGGACCGGCTCGGGCCGGCACGATCAACGGGACCGGACGCACGACGGACCCGGTCGGCGGACGGTCAAGTGGCAGGTCCGGCCGCCGTCCTGCCCGCACACCGCGGCACGGTCCCTCCGGGGAACGGCCAGCGTGGACGAGAAACCCCACAACGCCATAACTCGACATATTTCGCCCAAGCATTGAATGACGCGGACCCTCGATCGGTCATCGGCGATCGTCAGGCACGGGACGGAGACCGGTCACCTCGCCGGGGCTGTCCGCGCGTCTCAGGTCACGGTCCCCGGGTGGTGGCTCAGGCGCCTTCGCCGCCGAAACCAGGCCGCCGACCTTGGCCACCGACCTTCGCCGCCGAAACCAGGCGGACCACTCCTGACCCGGCGAGGCCGTCGCGATCACGCCCGGCGCGGCGCTGACGGGCACCGTCGCCGCGGTGCCCGCGCGACGGTCACCCCCGGTGGGGCTCGAAGCGCAGCGTGCGGGAGACGCCGACGCGAACGGTGGTGCCGGGGACTATGGTGACCGGCTCGTTGGGCGGGATGTCGTAGAAGTTGGGATCGCCAGGCGGCTGGATCTGGGTGCCGTTGACCGAGCCGAGGTCGACCAGGTTGACGTCCCAGCCGTCGAGGGCCACCCGGAGGTGGCGGCGGGAGACGGAGCCGTCGGGGCTGGTGACCTTGGCGGGCCTCGCGGTGCCGCCGGCCACCTCGGGGGCGCGCTCCGGGTCGCGGCCGAGGAGGTAGTCGCTCTCCAGCGGCAGCGCGGTGCCGTCGTCGAGGACGAGCACGCCGAGCGGGGGGCGCGGGCCCTTGTAGGGGACGAGCGTGCGCTGGACGAGCGCGATGCCGCACACCGCGCAGTAGGGCACGCGCGGGTCGTTGAAGTGGTCGTTCTTGCAGTCGACGCCGTAGACCAGGGGGCGGTCGCCGTGGTCGGCCTGCTCCTGCGGCGGACCGGGCTGGTCGAAGTGGTCGGGCTGGCCCATCGGCGGCGGGCCCGGCTGATCGAAGTGATCGGGGGGACCCATCGGCGGCGGGCCGGGCTCGAAGTGGTCGGGCGGACCCATGAGCGGCGGGCCGGGCTCGAAGTGGCGCTCGGGCTGGTCGAACCGCTCCGGCTGGTCGAACCGCTCCGGCGGGGCGGGCTGCTCGAAGTGCTCGGGGACGGTGCCGTTGCCGGAGGGGGCGGGCTCGTCGTAGGAGGGGAACGCGCTCTGCTGAGGCTGCTCCCGCGGCGGCCGGTAGGGCGACTGGTCCGCGAGGGACGGCGTCGCCTGGGGGCCCGACGGAAGGCCCGGAGGCGGGCTCTGCGGGGCGGACGGCTGGTCGCCGGACATCGGGTAGGGGGCCATCTGCACCGCCGGGCGCTCCGGCGCCTGGATCAGGTCGGGCTCCATGTGCAGCGCGGTGTTGGGCATCTCGCTGGTGAGCGGCCTGGACGGGGCGGGAGCCCGGTCGCTGAAGTCGCCCGCGAGACCGCCGCCGTGCACCACGCCGCCGTCGAAGCCGACCGCGGGGTGCGGCTCACCGGCGCCGGGCAGGGTGAGCCGGACGCGCTCGACGGGGCCGCTGATCAGCCGGTCGGCCCAGGTCAGGGAGTCGCTGCCGGCCAGCCGCGTCTCGCCTGCGGCGGTCGTGATCGTGGCCGCGGCCGAGCCGCTGACCAGGACGGCCACGCCGTCGCCGACCGGCCCCGCGACCGCGCACGTGGCGGGGTCGCCGGTCATGTTGGCGGCGAGGACCTGGGCGGCGCGGCGGGCCAGGGCCCGGCCGTCTCCGCCGGAGGCGGCCGTCTCGCGCAGCGCCTGGAGCAGGTTGTCGGCCGCCGCCTCGGACGCGTCGCACACCAGCAGCAGCCCGCCCAGGCAGGCGACCAGCCCGTCGCCGGGGAGCGGACGGACCGCCCCGAAACCCCGGCCGGTCATGAGCCCTCCTTCATGACCAACGTCTTCATGACCACCGTGCCGCGCTCATGGGTGCCCTCGCTGCGCTCGGTCACTCAACTCTCCTCCCCGGAAGCCGGCGATGTCACGGCACCCGCACTGCCGTGACGGCCACCAGCCATACGCATACCCAGACGACGAGGTGATGTCGCGGCCGGCCCGTCGCCGTTCAGCGAAACGGTGGACCGCAACAAACCCCTTTAGTGTGCAAGTTTGGCCAAAACGAACACTATCGGCCAGTCGTCGCATCCTTGCACCGCCGGGGCGCGATCCGGCCCCGCCGCACCGGCCTGATCACTGGCTATGACACTAGCCGGGGGCTGCCGCATATTCGAGTGGGACAAATCAGACGCCGGTGAAGATCCGGTTGACGTCGGCGGTGGCGAGCACGCCGTAGATCTCGCCGCCCCGCTCCACGAGCAGGTATTCGCCCGCCGGGGTCTCGCGCATGGCCTCGATGAGCGCCTCGCCCTCCAGATCGGCGGCCAGCACCATGGACGGCTCCAGCGACTTGGCCATGGACCCGGAGGTGACCCATGGGCGGCGGTGGTCGGGGGTGGCCTGGACGGCCGCCTCGTTGACGATCGCCAGCGGCCGGCCCTCGTGGTCGACCACGACGACGGCGCCCGCCCGTTTCTCGCCCGCCTGGCGCAGCGCCTCCGACAGCGGCGTCTCGGCCGTGACCGGGATCGCCCTGCGGGCCAGGCTGCGGGCGTTGACCTGCGGGATCCGGGCACGGATGCGCGCCACCCGCAGCGACTGTGAGGCGCCCAGCCAGATGAAGGAGGCCAGCACCGTCGGCCACAGCAGGTCGCGGTAGTCGAGCTCCTGACCGCTCATCATCGACATGGCGAACGGCGACAGGACCAGCAGCACGGCCAGCGCCCGCCCGCCCCAGGCGGCGGCGACGGTGCCGGTGCCGGGGTTGCGGGTGAGCTTCCAGACCCCGGCGCGCAGCATCCGGCCGCCGTCGAGCGGCAGCCCGGGCAGCAGGTTGAAGACGCCCACGATGAGGTTGGCCACCCACAGCTGCCAGATCAGCACCTCGGGGATGCCGCCGCCGTTGACCAGGTAGACGTCGGCGAGCAGGCCGGCGGCCGCCAGGCCGAGCGAGAGCGCCGGGCCGGCCGCGGCGACCATGAACTCCTTGCCCGGCGTGGGCGGCTCCTTCTCGATCTCCGACACGCCGCCGAGAAGGTAGAGGGTGATCCGGCGCACCGGCAGGCCGTAGGACTTGGCCAGCACGCTGTGCGCCAGCTCGTGCAGCAGCACCGAGACGTAGAGCAGCACGGCGAAGACGAAGGCGACGGCGTAGGCGGCGGTGGCGTCGAGCTCGGGCAGCATGTCGCGCACCCGCTCGCCGAAGATCCAGGTGATGAAGGCGGCGACGACGAACCAGGTCCATGAGACGTAGACCGGAATGCCGAACGGCTTCCCCATCCGAAGGCCGGAGAACTCCTGCCGCGGGCTCTGCTCGCTCACCGCACTCCTTGACGTTCGTAACAAGCTCTCGCTGCCTTGATGCTACGCGCCCGATCAGGTGATCCTGGTTTCGCGGGCCCTAATCTGTCGGGGACTTCACCTAGAGTGCGGTGCATGACGTTGACCGATCCGGTGATCATCGGAGCTCTCTCCCCGTCCCGGGCGGGCGACTTCATGACCTGTCCTCTCCTCTACCGCTTCCGCGTGATCGACCAGTTGCCGGAGAGACCGTCGCAGGCGGCGGTGCGCGGCACGGTGGTCCACGCGGTGCTGGAGCGGCTCTACGACCTGCCCGCCCCCAGGCGGTCGGTCGAGGCGGCGCTGGAGCTCCTGGAGCCGCAGTGGCGGCGGCTGCTCGACGACGACCCGGCCTACGCGCGGATGTTCGCCGACGAGGGCGAGCAGGCCGAGTGGCTGGCCCAGGCGCGGGCCATGCTGGAGCGCTACTTCACCCTGGAGGACCCGACGCGGCTGGAGCCGGCCGAGCGCGAGCTCTACGTCGAGGCGGTGCTCGACGACGGCCTGATGCTGCGCGGCTACGTCGACCGGCTCGACGTGGCCCCGTCGGGCGAGGTCCGCGTGGTCGACTACAAGACGGGCAGCGCGCCGGGGCCCGACTTCGAGGCCAAGGCGCTGTTCCAGATGAAGTTCTACGCGCTGGTGCTGTGGCGGCTGCGCGGCCGGGTGCCGCGGCTGCTGCAGCTCGTCTACCTGGGCGGCGGTGGTGAGGTGCTGCGTTACGCGCCCGACGAGGCCGACCTGCTGGCCACCGAGCGCAAGGTGCGGGCGCTGTGGGCGGCGATCGAGCGGGCGCTGGAGTCGGGCGAGTGGCGGGCGCGGCGCAGCAGGCTGTGCGACTGGTGCGACCACCAGGCGCTGTGCCCCGAGTTCGGCGGCACTCCGCCGCCGGTGCCCGACCGTCAGCCGGGCGACACGGTCAGAAGCAACCGCCGGTCGGCCACCGACGAGTTGTAAGACCCGTCTCCTCCCTTGGGAGGAGGTTCCGGGCTCTCACCTGGACCTACAGTGAAGCGATGCGAGTCGGCCGACCCCTGTTCCACGACACGGTCCTCGCCGTGGCGGTGGCCGCTGCCTCGGTGGCGTTGTTCGTCCTCTACGACCCGGAGCAGTTACGCGCGCAGGGCGTGCTCGTCGACGGGATGCGCGCGCCCGACGCGTTGGGAGTGACCTTGGTGCTGCTGGCGTGCGCGCCGGTGGCGGTGCGCAGGCGCTGGCCGCTCGGCGCCATGTGCGCGGCGCTGGTGCCCGAGACGCTGATGACCGGTCTCGGCTACGGCACGGGCCTGGCAGGGGTGGCGGGGCTGGTGCTGCTCTACTCGGTGGCGTCCTACCGCGGCCTGGCGATGGCGCTGTGCGGGCTGACGCTGTCCGTCGTCCTCTACGTCGTGAGCGCGGTGGCCGGCCCGGTCGCCGCGCTGCGGTGGAGCGACCATCTGGTGGTCGCCGTGGTGCTCGTGGCGGTCTGGGGCGCGGGACGGAGCCTGCGGCTTCGCCGCGCGTACCTGGAGGAGCTGAAGGACCGGGCGGCCCGGCTGGAGCGGGCGCACGCGGCCGACACGCGGGCGGCGCGGGCAGAGGAGCGTTCCAGGATCGCCCGGGAGCTGCACGACGTGGTGGCCCACCATGTCACCGTGATGACCGTGCAGGCCTCGGCCGCGCGCCGGGTGCTCGGCTCCGACCCCGAGCTGGCGAACGAGGCGTTGTCGGCGATCGAGCACACGGGCCGCATGGCGCTGACCGAGATGCGCGACATCGTCGGTGTGCTGCGCACCGACGCCCGCGCCGAGCTGGGCCCGCAGCCGGGCATGCGGGACCTGCCCGCCCTGGTGGAGCAGATGCGGGAGGCCGGCCTGGAGACGCTGCTGCGCGTCGCCGGCGAGCCGGGCCCTGTTCCCGCCGGAGTCGACCTGGCCGCCTACCGGCTGGTTCAGGAGGGGCTCACGAACAGCCTGCGGCACGCGGGAGCCGGGGCCAGCGCGGTCGTCACCGTACGGCACGAGCCGCACGAGCTGGACGTCAGGGTGGAGGACGACGGGCGGGGCGGGCTCCTGTCCGGGGAGCCAGGGCATGGTTTGGTGGGGATTCGTGAGCGCGTCGCCCTCTATGGTGGGGTTCTGAGCATCGGTCCGCGGTCCGGGGGCGGTTTCGAGGTTCGGGCGAGATTCCCCTTGAAGGACGGACAATGACGATCAGAGTGCTGCTGGTGGACGACCAGCCGCTGCTGCGCACCGGTTTCCGGCTGATCCTGGAGGCCGAGCCGGACATCACGGTGGTCGGGCAGGCGGGCGACGGCCAGGACGCGCAGGAGCAGACGAGGGCGCTGCTGCCCGACGTGGTGCTGATGGACATCCGGATGCCCGGGGTCGACGGCATCGAGGCCACGCGACGGATCGTGCGCGACGGGGCCCGGGCGACCCCGGCGGCGCACGTGCCGAAGGTGCTGGTGCTGACCACGTTCGACCTCGACGAATACATCGTGGAGGCGCTGCGCTCGGGGGCGTCGGGGTTCCTGCTGAAGGACGTGCCGCCCGAGGAGCTGGTGCAGGCGATCCGGGTGGTGGCGGCGGGCGACGCGATCGTGGCGCCGAGCGTGACGCGCCGGCTGCTCGACCGGTTCGCGGCCCGGCTGCCGTCGGCCCACGAGCAGCCCGCGCCGGCGCGGGTCGACCGGCTCACCGAGCGGGAGCTCGAGGTGCTGCGGCTGATCGCCAAGGGGATGTCCAACGCGGAGATCGCGGCCAAGCTCGTGGTGAGCGAGACGACGGTCAAGACGCACGTCGGCAATGTGCTGACCAAGCTGGGGCTGCGCGACCGTGTGCAGGCCGTGGTGCTGGCGTACGAGACGGGCCTGATCACGCCGGGCGCCCTGTCCTGAGCGCCCGCCCCGCCGTTTCGCCACGGCGAGGCGGGAGGGCGGCTCAGGCCTCGGCCGGCTTCGCCGCGGCGGCGGGCACCTCGGCGGTGTTCTCCGGGAAGTGGCAGGCGACCTGGTGGCCGTCGGCCAGCTGCTCCAGTGGCGGCTCGACCGTCTTGCAGATGTCCTGCGCCTTCCAGCAACGGGTGTGGAAGCGGCAGGCGGGCGGCGGGTTGAGCGGGCTCGGCACGTCGCCGGTGAGGCGGATGCGCTCGCGTCCGGCCCGCGCCTTGGGGTCGGGCACCGGCACCGCAGACAGCAGGGCGTTGGTGTAGGGGTGCATGGGCGCGCTGTAGAGCCGCTTGCGGTCGGCCACCTCGACGATCTTGCCGAGGTACATGACCGCGACCCGGTCGCTGATGTGGCGCACCACTGACAGGTCGTGCGCGATCACCACGTAGGTGAGGTCCATCTCCTGCTGCAGGTCCTCCAGCAGGTTGACCACCTGGGCCTGGATGGACACGTCGAGCGCGGAGACCGGCTCGTCGGCGATGATCAGCTTGGGCTTGAGCGCCAGCGTGCGGGCGATGCCGATGCGCTGCCGCTGTCCGCCCGAGAACTCGTGCGGGTAGCGGTTGTAGTGCTCGGGGTTGAGGCCGACGAGGGCGAGGATGTCCTGGACGGCCTTCTTGACGCCGTGCTCGGTCCGTACGCCCTGGATGCGGAAGGGGGCCCCGACGATGGCGCCGACCGTGTGACGCGGGTTGAGCGACGAGTAGGGATCCTGGAAGATCATCTGCATGTCGCGGCGGAGCGGGCGGAGCTTGCCCTGGCTCAGGTGGGTGATGTCGTTGCCCTCGAAGACGATCTTGCCGCCCGTGGGCTCCAGCAGCCTGGTCACCAGGCGGCCCGTGGTCGACTTGCCGCAGCCCGACTCCCCCACCAGGCCGAGCGTCTCGCCCTTGAACACCTCGAAGCTGATCCCGTCGACCGCCTTGACGGCTCCGACCTGCCGCTTCAGCAGGCCCTTCGTCACCGGGAAGTGCTTCTGCAGGCCCTGGACGGACAGAAGCGGCTCGTTGTCACTCACTGAGTCTCCAGCACTGGCTTGATCTCGGTCTCCCACAGCCTCCGCCGCTCGGACTTGTCCAGGTGGCAGCGCACCAGGTGGCCGCCCTCGGTCTCGGCGAGCGCCGGCACCGCGGTGTCGGCCTTGCCCTGCGTCAGCTCCGCGTAGGGGCAGCGAGGGTGGAAGGCGCAGCCGGACGGGACGTTGATCAGGGACGGCGGGCTGCCCTTGATCGGCAGGAGCCGCTCGGTGGGCTCCCGGTCGAGCCGGGGCATCGATCCCAGAAGACCCCACGTGTAGGGGTGCTCGGGACGGTAGAAGATGTCGTCGGTCGAGCCGTACTCGACGCACTTGCCGCCGTACATGACCAGGATGTCGTTGGACAGCTCGGCCACCACGCCCAGGTCGTGGGTGATGATGATCAGCGCGGAGTTGAACTCTCGCTGCAGGTCGCGCATCAGGTCGAGGATCTGGGCCTGCACGGTCACGTCGAGCGCGGTGGTCGGCTCGTCGGCGATGAGCAGCTCGGGGTCACACGAGAGCGCCATCGCGATCATGGCGCGCTGGCGCATGCCGCCGGAGAACTCGTGCGGATAGGCGTCGACGCGCCTGTCGGGCTCGGGGATGCCCACGCGCCCGAGCATGTCGATGGCGTGCTTCTTGGCCACCGCCTTGGAGACCTGGTTGTGGATCCGGTAGGCCTCGACGATCTGCTGACCCACCGTGTAGAAGGGGTGCATCGACGACAGCGGATCCTGGAAGATCATCGCCATCTTCCGGCCGCGCAGCGTGCGCACGTGCTCGGCCGTGGCGCCGACCAGTTCGTCGCCGTCGAGCCAGATCTCCCCGGAGATCTTCGCCCGGCCGCCCTTGTGCAGGCCGAGCAGGCCGAGGCTGGTCACGCTCTTGCCCGAGCCCGACTCGCCCACGATGCCCAGGGTCTCACCGCGTTCGAGGCTGAACGACAGGCCGTCGACGGCCCTGACCAGCCCGTCGTCGGTGGGGAAGTGGATCTTCAGGTCCTTGACGTCCAGAAAGCTCACGACAACCTCACCCTCGGGTCGACCCACGCGTACAGGAGGTCGACGATCAGATTCGCCAGCACCACGAAACAGGCGGCGATCAGGACCACACCCATGACCTGGGGCAGGTCCTGGTTTCTGATGGCCAGGATGGCGAACTGGCCGAGCCCCGGCAGAGTGTAGGTCGTCTCGGTGAGCACGGCGCCGCCGATCAGCAGGCCGAAGTCGATGCCGAACAGGGTGAGGATCGGAGTCAGCGCCGCCCGCAGGCCGTGCTTGACCACGACGTCACGCTCCCGCATGCCCTTGGCCCGGGCGGTGCGGATGTAGTCCTCGCCCATGGTCTCCAGCATCCCGGCTCGGGTCAGCCGCGCATAGCCGGCCGCGAACAGGAACGCCAGTGTGATCCAGGGAAGCAGCAGGTTGTAGGCCCACTGGGCGGGATTCTCCGACAGGTCGGTCCACGCGCCGCCCGGTGGTGTCCAGCCCAGGCCGTAGCTGAAGACCACCAGCGAGACCATGCCGGTGAAGAAGATGGGCAGTGACACGCCGGCCAGCGCGGTGCCCATCGCCACCCGGTCGAAGAAGCTGCCCCGGCGCAACGCGGACACCACGCCCACGCTCACGCCGGCCACCACCCAGATGAAGGCCGCGCCGAGGGCCAGAGCGAAGGTCACCGGGATGCGGTCGACCAGGTCCGGCCATACCGGCTGGCCGCTGATGAAGGAGTAGCCGAAACACGGCGCCGGGCACTGCTCGACCCCGGCTCCGTAGTCGTACTCCGCGCCGGTGAACAGACCCTTGAGGAACCGGCCGTACTGCACGACCACCGGATCGTTGAAGCCCAGCCGCTCGGCGACCAGGTGCACGGTCTCCGGAGTGGCCGCGCGGCCGACGTAGCGCGAGGCCATGGCCTCCGGCGTGGCGCCGGCCCACTGGGGGACGACGAAGAAGATGCCGAAGGTGACCATGCTGACGACGATCAGCATCGCGACCGCGCCTATCAGACGCCTGATGATGTATGTGAACACCGCTTCCGGCCGGATGGCCTGCCCGCTGCCGGGCAGGCCATCCCTGCCTTCACCTGCCTTCGCTAGATCCCCGACCCTCGCCTGGTCACTCGACGCCGAGCAGCACGTAGTCGAACATGCTCTGGCCCTCGTTGTAGGCGACGTTCGTCACGCCCTTGCCGCGCATGAGCAGCGACTTGGCCCACACGACCGGCAGGATGGAGGCGTCCTCCATGACCTTCTTGTCGACCTCGACCCACAGCTTGGCGCGGGCGGTGGCGTCGAGCTCGGCCGAGGCCTGGTCGATGAGCTTGTCGACCTCGGGGTTCTTGACGCTGAGGTTGTAGTTGCCGGCGGGGCGGATGGTGCGGCTGTCGACGATGGCCTGCATGAAGCCGTATCCGTCAGGCCAGTCGGAGCCCCAGCCGTGGGCGGCCAGGCCGACACCGTTCTTCTTGACGTACGCGGTGTTGCCGGCGTAGTCGGAGAAGTAGCTGGATCCCGGGAAGCCCTTGAGCGTCAGCTTGATGCCGACCTTGGCCAGCGCCTGCTCCATCGCCTCGGCCAGCGCCTTCTCACGCGGACGGTCGGCACGGAAGGTCATCGTGGTGGAGAAACCGTTCGGCTGGCCACAGGCGGCGAGCGCCTCCTTGGCCTTGGCCACGTCGCCCTTGTTGCCCTCGGAGGCGTACAGGTCGAACTTCTCCTGGCCGACGATGGGCGGCGGCATCACGTTGGTCGCGATCTCGCCACCGGCGAGCTCGCCTCCGTAGGCGGTCTGGTTGGCGACCCGGTCCGCGGCGTACATCACGGCCTTGCGGCACTCGATGTTGTCCAGCGGCGGGTTGTCCGGGATGACCGAGACGTACCAGAGCCTGGGGATGATCGGGTTGTCCGTCCGCGCCTTCAGGGCGGGGTCGGGCAGGACCTTGCCCAGGGCCGCCGGCTGCATGCCGGTGCCGGGGATGTCCAGGTGGATGTTGCCCGCGATGAGCTGGTTGTCCAGGTCATCGGCGTTGACGTTGAGCTGGACCTCGATCCGGTCCGGCAGCGCGGGCCGGTTGGGGTCGGTGGCCGGGTCCCACTGGTCGTTGCGGACCAGCGCGAACTTCTTGCCGATCTCGTTCGACTCGAACTTGTACGGGCCGGAGGAGACGACCTTCTCCTTGTACTTGGCGCCCGTGTCCTTGTCCTTGGGCACCGGAGCGGTCATCGGCATCTGGACGACGTAGTCCATCGACGAGAACGCCTTGTTCAGGTGGAAGACGACCGTCAGGTCGTCCTTCGCCTCGACGGCCGCGCTGTAGTCGACGTCGGGGGTCTTGTAGACGCCCTTGAAGTCCTTCGGCCAGGCCAGCAGCTCGTTGAGGTAGGACGGGCCGTGCGGGAAGGTCTCCTTGTCGAAGCTGCGCGCCACCGCGTAGGCCACGTCCTTGGCCGTGATCGGCGTGCCGTCCTCGAACTTCAGGCCGCTCCTGAGCTTGTACGTCCAGGTCTTGCCGCCGTCGCTGGCCTCACCCAGTCCTTCGGCGAGGTCGGGCACGACCGTGTTGCCCTCGGGGCCGGGACCGGTCTTGTACATCGTCAGCGTCCGCCAGTAGAACCGGCCGAAGTTGAACGAGTAGCCGTAGTAGGTGTCGCCCGGGTCGAGGCTGTCCCAGTCGGCGGAGTGGGCCGCCTTCAGCGTGCCTCCCTTCTTGGTCGAAGGGTTGAACACCGAGGTCAGACCGGCGTTGAACGCCGGTTCGGCGGCACCGCCCGACGCGGATTGGGCGGGTTGCTGAGCTGTGCCGCCACCTCCGCCGCAGGCGGAGAGCACCAGGGCGAGGGCCGCGGTCGCGGCCGCCGCCAGTGCGGATTTCCTTCTCATTTACTAACCCCTTGATCAGTGGAGTTGGGGGATGGAGCGTTGGCGAAGGTCAGTGCGCCCGAGGGTCGAAGGCGTCCCTCAACCCGTCGCCGAACAGGTTGAAGGCGAGAACGGTGATGAAGATCGCCAGACCAGGGAAGATCACGAAGTGCGGCAGGGTGTAGAAGCGCACCGCCTCCGAGAGCATGCCGCCCCAGGTGGGGGTCGGCGGGTTGATGCCGACGCCCAGGAAGGAGAGTCCGGCCTCGAACAGGATGTTGGTGGGGATCAGCAACGTCGCGTAGACGAGGATGGGCGCCATCAGGTTGGGCAGGATCTCACGGAACAGGATGTAGCCGTTGCGGGCGCCGAGGCTCCGCGCGGCGTCGACGAACTCGCGCTCGCGCAACGAGAGCGTCTGGCCACGGACGATGCGGCCGATGTAGGGCCAGCTGAAGAATCCGATGATGAAGATCAGCATCGCGATCCGCAGGGAGTTGCCCTCCAGCCCGAACCCCTTGTCGGGGATGACTCCCGCCAGCGCGATGGCGAAGACCAGCAGCGGGAAGGCGAGGAAGACGTCCATGATCCGGCCGATCAGCTGGTCGACCCAGCCACCGAAGTAGCCGGCGATCACGCCGAGCGTGGTGCCGATGACCACCGACAGGATCGTCGCCAGGAAGCCGATCAGCAGCGAGATGCCGGCGCCGGCCACGATGCGGCTGAACACGTCGCGTCCGTTGACCGGCTCGATGCCGAGCAGGAACTCTCCGCCCATGGCGCCGAAGGCGCCCTTGGGCAGGAGCGTGCTCTGGTCGATCTGGTCCTGGTGGAACTCCAGCGGCGGGTGCCCGAAGGCGGCGATGATCGGCGTGGAGAAGATCGCCACGAGGATCAGCAGGATCACGGTGATCCCGCCCGCCATCGCGAGCTTGTCTCGCCGCAACCGCATCCAGGCGATCCGGGTGAGCGAGCGCCCCTGGATGGCCTTGCCCGCTCCCACGAGCACGGCTTCCGGATGCGCTTCAGCCGCGGAGCCGGATACGTCTAGCGGTGCGGTCATGCCTGATTGCCCCCTGATTGCGGACGACGTTGGCCGGGTCGTCTGAGTGGGCCGCGGATCGCGACCCCAGGAGGCAGGATGTATGGCCTGAGCTGCGCTGACTAGCCCCTCAGACCGCTATGTGGCTCAAACGTGATTGACGCGAAACTCATTCGTATCGATCTTGATGTGAATGTCTACGACCAGTTCCGGTTATGTCCCAGAATCGTGACACAAGCCCATTCAACCGATACCTCGGCGTCGAAGGATCTCCTCGATGTCGGAGAAGTCATCATCATTCGTTCGCTTCTTGGGGGGTTCCACCGCAGGCTTGCCCGTCGCGGTCCCCTTCGGAGCCGCCGCGCCCTCGGGCGCGCGCGGGGCCTCCTTGGCCTTGGCCGGCCCGGCGCCCTTGGCCGCGCTCCTGCCGCGCAGCACCCCGGACACCACGAACAGCACCACCGACAGCCCCGTCAGCGCGACGCCCGACCACACGAGCGGATTGAAGACGAGACCCGTGACGAACCCGACGAGAGTGGCGCCCACGGTCCACAGGCTGCTCAGCGCCCCGGTGAGATAGGCGGCCAGCGGCAGCAGCGCCCACGCCGTCGTCCTCAGCCCCGCCGCCGCTCCCCTGCGCCGGAACGCCAGGAAGCTGAGCGCCAACCCCGCGATGGTCACACCGATGCACAGCGGCAACCACGCGATCTGATCGAAAGTCATTCCGGCACGTCCCTCGTTTCGACTACGCCTCCATCCTGGCACGCGTGGCCGGCCGGGCAGCTCCTCCGCTGGGACCACTTGTCCCCTAGGCCGCGTTTCAAAAGGATCTTTGAAACTTGCGGCGTGGCGGTGATCGATAACCGACGAGGTCTCCGGTAGTTGGTTCAACGACCAAGAAGAGCCAAGT
>NZ_BMNH01000033.1 GCF_014646355.1 Nonomuraea cavernae | reverse complement strand
GGTACTTGGCTCTTCTTGGTCGTTGAACCAACTACCGGAGACCTCGTCGGTTATCGATCACCGCCACGCCGCAAGTTTCAAAGATCCTTTTGAAACGCGGCCTAAGCGAGGAACCTCGTTTGAACACATACGCGCGGCCGGCGGCATTAACCGCGAACGCGCTGGTCACATCAGACATGGACGGGCAGCGGTCAGAACGGTCCGGCAGGCTCGGGACCACGGTCAGATGACGGTCAGACAACGAAAAAGCCTGATCACTTAAAAAGTGATCAGGCTTCCGAGCTGCGAAAACGCAGTCGGGACGACAGGATTTGAACCTGCGACCCCTTGACCCCCAGTCAAGTGCGCTACCAAGCTGCGCTACGTCCCGGTCGTGCTGACCGCCCTTGCGGGCGAGACGTCATAACCTTAGCGCACATCGAAGGCGCACGCGTACTCAGCGGGCGGGAGCGAGGAGGGCCGGTGGGCCGGAGGCCGACGATCGATCGGGACGAGCTGACCAGGCTCGTCGCCGAGGGGCTGACCGTGCAGGAACTGGCCGCGCGCTTCGGGGTGAGCGAGTCGGGGGTGCTGCAGGCGAAGCGGGCGGCCGGGCTGGCCAAGCCGATGCTCGACCACAGCCGGGCGGTGCCGTGGAAGGTGGCCAGGGCGCACATGCAGTCGGGGCCGGCGACCAATCTGCGTAATCTGTCGGCGGCAGCCCAGGGCAAGCCGCCCGCCTCCGAGCGGCTGAACACGGCTCTGCGGTGGGCGCAGCGGCTCGTCGACGCCGGTCTCGACGTGGATTACGACCCGGCGGAAGGGTTCCGGGAGGTTCCCGCCTCACCTGGTGGCTCACATGTCGCCGGCGTGCTCGCGGCGGCGCGAGAAGCGCTGGAAGGCCGCTGACACAGCGTTTCGAGAGTCCGATCAGGGGCAGTCGCTGGTCTCTACACGAAGACCGGAGGCGAACATCATGTCCACCTTGATCTGGGTGGCCGTCGTCGTGGTCGCGGTGGTGGCGGTCGCCGCAGTCGGTTACGTGGTGCTGCAGCAGCAGCGCCGTAGCCGGCTCCGCACACGTTTCGGCCCCGAGTACGAACGGCTGATGAGCGAGCACGACAACAAGCGGGAGGCCGAGCAGGAACTGCTCGCCCGCGAGCAGCGCTACTCGGAACTCGACATCCGGCCCCTGCCGGTGGAGTCGCGTGACAGCTACGCGAACCGGTGGACCGAGGTGCAGGAGCGCTTCGTCGACGCCCCCGGGTTCGCGGTGACCGAGGCGGACCAGCTGGTCACGTCGGTCATGGCGGACCGGGGCTACCCGACGGAGGACTTCGAGCAGCGGCTTTCCGACTTGTCCGTCGGCCATGCGGCCACGCTCGACCACTACCGCAAGGCGCACGAGATCAGCGGGCGTGCGGCCCGTAAGGAGGCCTCCACGGAGGAACTCCGCCAGGCGATGGTCCACTATCGCGCGCTCTTCGAGGAACTGCTGAACGAGACCACACGAGGACGGTGAAGCGATCATGGGCGATGAATTGAGAGTGCCGTCGCAACGGGCCGACGCGGCCGATGACGACAACACTCGTGACCCCCACTCCCCCGCGAACGACCACGATGTACGGGCGGACGACGACCTTCGAGTGATCGAACCGAACGATCACGACGTGCGGGCGAATGACAACGATCCGCGGGCCGGTGACCCGAACGACGATCCGCGGACCGGCGACCCCCATGACGAGCACGCTCGGGTGAACGACGCGGGCGAGGAGCGGTTCGAGGACACCCCCTACCGTGACCCCTACGGCCGGGCGGATGACACGACGGCCGATACGGATCTGGACCCCGACCACCAGCAGACCCGCGTGCATCCGGGCCCGGTGGTGGACCAGCGGCCGGCCTACGATGAGCACGGCGAGCACGACGAGCCCGTGGCGGACCAGGCGCACGACGAGCCGGTGGTGGGCGGCACGCCCACCCACGCCGCCCCTCAGGAGGTGGTCCTGTTCGACCAGGACCCGGCCGAGGTGCAGGGCCGCTGGCGTGACGTGCAGGCGTCCTTCGTGGACGATCCCCGTGACGCGGTCCAGCGCGCCGACGGGCTGGTCGGCGAGGTCGTCGACTCCCTCACGACCGCCCTCACCAGCCACACCGGCGAGCTGCGCGGCCGCTGGCAGAGCGCCGACAAGGAAGACACGGAGCAGCTCCGCCTGGCGCTGCGCGACTACCGGAACGTACTCGAACGGCTGCTGTCGTTCTCCGGCCCCGGACAGAGGTGACGTGACATGCTCGCGATCGTCGCGGCGATCATCTTCGGACTCGGCTTCCTGCTCGATCTGCTGAACGCGCGGATCGCGGCGGGCATCTCCGGCACGACGTTCATGCTGCTCGGCCTGACGCTGCTGGCGCTGCATCAGGCAGGCATAGGTACGGCAAGCTTCCGCGGCTCCACCGGCGGCTGGCGCGGGCGTACCCGCCGGTAGACACCACGCCGATGCCCGGCATCCCGTGCGCGAACCCCCGGCACGGGCTGCCGGGCATCATCATGCGAAAGCGTCAGGACTCACCGGGGAACCGCATGGTGACCGTGCTCCCACCGCTCCCGACCTGCAGGTTGAGGTCGAGGGCGAGCAGCCGCGCCACCCACAACCCCATCCCGCCCACCGACCCGGGCATCGGCCCGGGCTTCCATTCGCCCTTGTCGTGCACCTCGACGACGACGTCACCGTCGTCGACCCACAGGCGCACCCGGCCGTCCGTGGTGCCGTGGGTGACGGCGTTGGTGGCCACCTCGTTCACGGCGATCACGAAGTCGCCGATGGCTTCCTCCGGCATGCCAGCCGTGCGGGCCTCGGTCTCGGCGAAGTGCCGGACCTGGGGCAGGTCCGGCAGCCGGAAGCGGAGCACCTTCACGGGCGCGCCGGGTGGCGGGCTCGTCGAGCCCGTGACTTGAGGATCAAGGTCCTCGTCCACCCGGAGATCCGCCCCTAACCGACGAGTTCTGTGCGTAGCTGGTCCAGCACCTTACGCAGAATTCGCGATACGTGCATCTGCGAGATGCCGAACTCGGCCGCGATCTCCGCCTGGGTCATGTTGCCGAAGAACCGCAGCAGCAGGATGTGCTTCTCGCGCGACGGGAGCGCGTCGATCAACGGTTTGACCGCTTCGCGGTCGAGCATCGTGCTCAGGGTGTCGTCGTCCTCCGGGATGACGTCGCCGAGGGAGGCGGCGTCGTCGTCGGCGCCGAGGGGGGCGTCCAGCGAGAGCGTGCTGTAGGCCGCGGAGGCGTCGAGTGTCAGCAGAACGTCCTCCTCGGAGATGTTCATCTTGGCCGCGAGCTCCGCCACGGTGGGGGAACGCCCCAGGTCCTGGCTGAGGTCGGCGACGAGTTTGTTGAGCTCGGAGCGCCGCTCCTGGTAGACGCGCGGCACCCGGATGGCCCAGGTGCGGTCGCGGAAGTGTCGCTTGACCTCTCCGGTCATCGTGACGACAGCGTAGCCCCTGAACGCGTGGCCGAGTGTCGGGTCGAAGCCGTTGACGGCCTTCATGAGCCCGACGTACGCCGCCTGGAGGAGGTCTTCCATGGGCTCACCGCGGTAGCGGTAGCGCCGGGCGATCTCCATGGCCAAGGGGCGGTGCATCTCGACGATTCGCTCGCGCAGCCGTTCCCTCTGGCCGTCGGGGGTGCCTTCTCTGACCATCTCGGCCAGGAGTTGCTCGGCGGTCATCTCTTCGAGGACGTACTCCTGCACAGCCATCGCTGCTCCTCTTGACGTGCTTCGCGGGAGCGCCTCGGCCGAACGGGAAAAGCCCAGCCAGAGGCACATCTCGCGGTAATACGAGACGAAAGCCCTCTGCTGGACTTCGCCCCAGTCTATCCCCCCTTCGCGAGGAAGTATTCCTCTCCGCCGCAGTGACAGTAGGGTTGCCTGCGTGACAATGCCGGAGAACGGTGAGGGCTCGGTCGCCGCCCTGAGCCTCAGCTCGTCGACCGTGGACGAGATCACTGTGGTCAAGGTGGACGGCGTGCTCGACGCGACGACGCGGGAGCAGTTCGCCGACTATCTGTCCCTGGCCGGCTCGGACCTGATTCTGGACCTGGCCGGGGTGACCTTCATGGATTCGCGGGCTCTGGGGCTGATCGTCCACCAGTGGCAGAACAGCCTGGCCTCTGGGGCCAAGTTCGCGTTGGTGGGCGTCGAGTATTCGAAGTCCAAGGTGATGTGGATCACTGGGCTGGCCCAGCGGCTGCCGCTTTACGACACGCTGGACGACGCCTTGGCCGCCATTGGCTAGCGGCGCGACTTGCGCTGGTGCTCCTCGACCAGCAGCCGGGCCAGGTCGGCCACCTTGACCTGGTGATGCTGCGAGATCCGGCGCAGTTCCTCGAAGGCGGCCTCGGCGGTGCACCCACTGGTCTGCATGATGATGCCCTTGGCCTGGTCGATCACGGCCCGGCCGGCGAGGGCCTCCTGCAGCTGGGCGGCGTCGGTCCGTACGTCCTCGAAGTCCGACATGTTGGCCATGGCCACTCCGACCTGCTCGGTCAGCATCCCGGTGAGAGCGTGGGCGGCCTGCGGGGTGAAGGCTCCGGGGCGTACGGAGTAGAGGCCGACGACCAGGAGCGCGGGGCGCGCCTTGATGGGCAGGGCCAGCACGGAGCGCACGCTCCAGCGGGTGGCGAGGGCGGCGTATCCGGGCCATCGGCCGTCGGTCAGCACGTCGGTCACGACCACGCGGCCGCCGGTCTGCCGTGCTTCGATGCCGGGGCCCTCACCGAGGTCGTGCTCTCCCTCGACGAGCATGATCAGCTCGCTGTGGGAGCCGGAGACCAGCACCCGGTGGTCGCGCCAGTGCTCGGCCGAGCCTCCCGAGCAGCCCGGCACGCCGGCCGCGAGGGCGGTGGTGAGGCCGCGGAGCACACTTTCGGTGGAGGTGTCCTGGTTGAGGCGTCCCAGCGCGGCTAGATCCCGCGCCAACCCGGATGTCATCATTGCCGTTGATTCCATAGCAAAGTGCCCCTACCCCTTAGTAGCTAGCATTATCCCCCGTGGCGTAGCGTCAGAGGATGACCATGCCCGACCTCGAACACGCCCTGAACGCACTCACCGTGCGTGTCTCCTCGTTGCGTGAGGCGAGGACGGCGTACCCCTCCGACCTCGCCCCGACCCTGGACGCGGCGCTGGCGGAGCTCGACACCGCCGCCGAGCTGCTGGCCGCGGCCCGCGAGGAGCTGCGCAAGGCGGCGACCCGGCGGCCGGGCGGCAAGAAGGAGGGCCCGCAGCGGGAGCTCAAGCTGCTGCGCCAGGTCTTCAAGGCCTTCCCGGTGCCGGTGATCGTGCTCGACGGCGGCGGGGTGGTCAGGCGCATCAACGGGGAGACCTCGCGGGTGCTGGGCAGCCCCGACGGCTACCTGGTGGGCCGGTCGTTCCCGCTGCTGGTCGACGTGTCGAGGCGGGCGGCGTTCCGCTCGCACCTGACGTCGGTGCTGCAGACCGGGCAGCCGGCGGCGTTCGAGACCCGGTTGGCGCACCAGGGCAGGACCCACACCGTGCAGCTGGCGCTGACCCGGCTGACGATGCCGGGCGAGCCGCAGCAGATGGTGGCCGCCGTGGCGTTGCCGACCGAGGTGCAGCTGCCCGGTCCGGGCGCCGGGCGGCCGGAGCAGTCAGACGGCGCGCTGCTGATGGCGGCCTCGAGACGCCAGGATCTGCTGGCCAGGATGGGCGCGCTGCTGCTCGACGAGGACGCGCTCAGGCAGCCGATCGCGCTGGCCAGGGCGACGCGGCTGCTGGCGGCCGAGTGGGCCGACTGGGTGGTCGCGGACATGGTGCGCGAAGGGCTCCCGCGCCGGGCGATCGTGGTCGCGCCCAAGAACCAGCCGCTGGGCGGCCTGCTGCGGCAGGTGGAGGACGCCGATCCGGCGGCGAGCCAGGTGGTGGCCCAGGTGCTGGAGCGTGGCTCCGGCGTGGTTCAGGAGATGATCGACGACGAGACGGTCCTGGGCTTCTGCGCCGACGGGCCGCTGCTGACCGCGATGGGGGCCGGGTCGCTGCTGTGCGTGCCGATCGGCTCGAACGACGGGACGCTGACGCTGGTCAGGGCGGGTGACCGGCCGCCGTTCACGCTGGCCGACCTGGGTGTCATCCAGGAGGTCGGGCTGCAGCTCGGGCTCGCGGTGCGCGCGCAGAGCAGCTTCCAGAGCCGCTCGCGGGCTGCGGACGCGCTGACCGCGAGCGTCGCGCCGCGCAACCTGCCGGACGTGCCCGGTTACGAGGCGAGCGCGATCTACAACCCCGGCACGTCGGTGGGCGCCGAGTTCTACGACGTGTTCCCCGTGACGGGTGGCTGGGGGTTCGCCCTGGGCGGCGCGGCGGGCAAGGGCGAGGAGGCGGCGTCGGTCAGCGCGATGGTGCGAGGCGGCCTGCGGGTGCTCAGCGCCTGGGACGCCGACCCCGACGTGGTGGTGCGCAAGGTCAACGAGGCCCTGGTCAAGCAGGGCACCGGCATGTTCGTGATGGCGGTCACGGGGTTCGTACAGGGGCGCAAGATCCGGCTGTCGTCGGCGGGGCACCATCCGGCGGCGCTGCTGCATCCCGACGGCGGGGTGCGGTTCGCCTCGGGCGGCGGGGTGCCGCTGGGCATCTCGCCCGAGGCGGAGACCGGTGTGGAGGATCTCACCGTCGGTGTGGGTGAGACTCTGGTTCTTTATTCCGAGGGTCTGATCTCCTCCAGGAACGAGACGGGCGAGCCCTACGGTGAGGAGCGGCTGGCCGACGTGCTGGGCAGATGCACAGGTCAGGCGCCTGCCACGGTGGTCAAGGCGATCGAGGCCGACCGGCACGCCTTCTCCGGCGGGCAGGTGTGGGACGAGATCGTCATCCTGGCACTTCGAGGCGTCTGACCGAGAAGTCTGATCTGTCGGGGTTTGCGTCTGGCCGGTTCTTGGGTAAAGTCTTGGAGCAGACAGACGTGCCTAAGACGCAGGCACACCTTGAAGGCTTTTTTTCACGCTGAGGTGTGCCATGAATATCGCGATCGTCGCTTCCGTCTCCGGCAACAAGCGCCACAACCTCCACGCCGTGGCGCGCGAACTGGGCCGCGACCACCAGGTCACCATCTACTCCCGTCGTGACAGCGCCGAGGGCAAGCCCAGGACGCGGGTGGCCCCGGGGGTCATGGTGGAGCACATCGACGTGGGCCCGGCTCGCAGCCTCACCGCCGACGACGTCGTCCCCTATCTCAACGACGTCGGCAACCACCTGATGAAGCGCTGGCACCAGGACCGGCCGGACGTGATCCACGCCTATTCCTGGACCGGCGGGCTCGCCGCGGTGGCCGGAGCCAAGGGTCTGGACGTGCCCGTGACGCAGACCTTCCACACCGTGGACCCCACCCATCTCAAGCTGGAGCGGGCGCTCGGCCGCAGGGCCGACGCCGTGATCGCCGGATCCGGTGACCAGGAGTCGGCGCTGATCAGGCTCGGCGTCCCGCGCAACAACATCGCCATCGTCCCCTACGGCGTCGACACCGAGCGCTTCCACCGCCAGGGCGCGGCGGCCGCGCGCGGCACCCGCAAGCGGCTGCTGCACGTGGGCCCCCTCTCACCGGACCGCGGCGCGCACACGATCGTCCGCGCGCTGCAGGGCCTGTCGGACGTCGAGCTCGTGCTGGCCGGCGGACCCGACCCCGACCAGCTCGACGACGACAGGGAGGTACGCCGCCTGCGCGCCCTGGCCGAGCAGCTCGGCGTGGCCGACCGGGTCACCCTGCTCGGGCAGGTCAAGCGAGCCGCGGTGCCGAAGCTCATGCGCAGCGCCGACGCCGTGGTGTCCGTGCCGCGCGAGGCCTCGACCGGGATCGTCGCGCTGGAGGCGATGGCCTGCGGCGTGCCGGTGATCGCCTCGGCCGTCGGCGCGCACCTCGACTCCGTCATCGACGGCGTGACCGGCCTGCTGGTGCCGCCGGACCGGCCCGCCCGCACCGCCCGGCTGGCCCGCGAGCTGCTGACCGACCCGACCTTGCGGACCGCCCTCGGCTACGCCGGCGCCGACCGCGCCCGTTCCCGCTACTCGTGGGAGCGCGTCAGCCAGGAGCTCGTCCGCGTGTACGAGGCCGCCTGCGCCTGACGGCACCGCAGGCCCTATCGTCTGCCTATGCTGATCCATCCCTGGGACTCCGTCGTCGAGGCGGAGTCCCTCGCCTTTGTCCGCGACAACCAGTTCGGGCACCTGATCGCCGCCGGACGTGGCCGGGACGTCCCGGTGGTGGTGCCCACGCAGTTCGCGCTGGCCGGCGACCGGACCGTGCTGCTCCACCTGGCCAGGCCCAACCCGGTGTGGGCGGCGATCGAGGAGAATCCGAAGGTGCTGCTCGCGGTCGGCGCACCGTGGGCGTACATCCCCGGCGCGTGGCGCGCCGAGCCCGGCACCGATCCCAGGCTCGGCGTCCCCACCACCTACTACTCCTCCGTCCAGCTCACCTGCCACGCCGAGATCGTCACCGACGACGACGGCAAGCTGGAGATCCTGCGCCACCAGCTGGCCGATCTCGAGCCCGACGCGGGCGACCCCGCCGAGATGCCCCGGCTGCTGTCGGGGATCAGGGGCCTGCGGCTGGCCGTCGAGGAGGTCCGCGGCAAGTTCAAGTACGACGGGCACCGGGACGCCGCGTTCCGCGGGCGGGTGGCCGAAGGGCTGGCACGCCGCGGCGGCCCCGGCGACGAGGCGGCACTGCGCCACCTCGCCTGACCGCATCCGCACTCGCCAGAGCCCATCGACCGCGACCGGCCCCGTCCGCCGCGCCTGATGCCGTCTACCCCGTCGGCGATGGCCGGACCGCTCCCCCGCCGTCGCGCGGGCGCAGGCGGGCCGCCTTGAGGCCGAGGTGGACGGTCAGGCGGTCGTCGCCGTCGGACAGGTCGCGACCCAGCAGGCGTTCGGCCCTGCCGAGGCGGTAGTAGAGCGTCTGACGGTGGATGCCGAGCTCGGCGGCGGTCTTCTGGGCATGGCCGCCGAGGTCGAGGTAGGTCTCGACGGTGTGGGCCTGCGCCGGGTCCAGCGCCGCCACCTCGCCGGCCAGCTCCCGCAGATCCGCCTGGCCGAGCCGGGCCAGGAGCCGGTGCACGCCGAGGTCCTCCCACCAGGCAAGGGAGGCGAACCGGGGGAAGTGCTCGGCCACGCGCAGGGCCAGGCGCGCCTCCCGCCAGCTCTGCCAGGCGTCGGCCGGATCGTCCCGGGGGCCGCCGATGCCGGCCGCGGTGCCGTACGCGCTCCGGGTGGTCTGGGCGACCTCGCCGGCCAGGCGCGCGGGGACGAGCAGCGCCACCGGCGAGCCGGCCTGGGCGAGCACGCCACGCGGGAGGGTCCACAGCGCGGCGACGCGTTCCTCGGACTCGCGCACGGCGATGGCGGTGACCGGGCCCTCGATCTCGATCGAGGAGCCGGCGCGTTCCTCGGGGTCGGCGGAGAGCAGGGTGCGCAGGCCACTGCCGAGGTCCTGGCGGCCGCGGGCCTCCTGGGCGAGCGCGGCGGCCGCCCGGGCGACGAGCGGCTCCACCCGGCGCAGCGCCTCGTCGGTGAGACTGCCCGAGTCGAGCAGCCACAGGTAGCCGTAGGTCACCTCGCGGTAGCGCAGCGGCCAGCAGACCCGGGCCAGCACCTTGAGACCGGCGTCGGCCGGGATGCGGACGGGGGTGCCGGCCCTTGCGATGCCGTAGCGCTCGAAGTAGTCGCGGACCTCGGGGGTGGCGCGCCTGCGCAGGATCGACTCCTGGCGCACGGTGTCGATGTCGCCGTGCTGCGCCCCGTACGTGAGCAGGCGGAACGAGCGGTCCTCCAGCGTCGCGGACGCCCCCAGCAGGCGGGCGATCTCGTCGACGGTGTCCTGCAGATCAGCCGATTTGTCCATGTGTATGACAGCCTGCCACACCTGGCGTTACGCACGTCGATGGCTGCCCGGTGAGCTGCGGTTTTAGGCTGGAGACATGGTCGGTCAACTTCTTCTTGCCGCTTCCCGGAGCGGGCTGGTGCGGCGTTCCGTGTCGGGGTTCCCGCTCACCCGCAAGGTCGTCGACCGGTTCGTCGCCGGTGAGACGGTCCAGGAGGCCCGTGACACCGTCGTACGGCTCCGCGAGGCGAAGCTGACCGTGACCGTCGACCATCTCGGCGAGGAGACCCGCGACGCGGACGCCGCGGCGGCCACGGCGCAGGCGTACGTGACGCTCCTGGAAGCGCTGCGGCCCCTGCGTCTCGGGGGCGCCGCCGAGGTGTCGGTGAAGCTGTCGGCCGTCGGGCAGGCGTTCGACGAGGGGAAGGCGCTCGAGCACGCCCGGCGGATCTGCGCCGCCGCCGAGGCGGGCGGATCGACCGTCACGCTCGACATGGAGGACCACACCACCGTCGACTCGACCCTCAAGATCCTGCGTGAGCTGCGGGCCGACCACCCGTCGACCGGTGTGGCCATCCAGGCCTACCTGTTCCGCAGCGAGGACGACTGCCGCGAGCTGTCCGCGGCGGGCAGCCGGGTGCGACTGGTCAAGGGCGCCTACCGGGAGCCCGCCGCGGTCGCCCACCAGAGCAGGACGGACGTCGACAAGGCCTATGTACGGTGCCTGCGGATCCTCATGGCGGGGAAGGGATACCCCATGGTGGCGACGCACGACGACCGCATGATCTCGATCACCGAGCTGCTCGCCGACCGGTCCGGCCGGACCCCCGGCGACTACGAGTACCAGATGCTGTACGGGATCCGCACCGATCGGCAGGAGGCCCTGGCGGGGGCCGGCCACACGGTCCGCGTCTACGTCCCCTACGGCGACGACTGGTACGGCTACTTCATGCGGCGGCTGGCGGAGCGCCCCGCCAACATCGCCTTCTTCCTTCGTGCCCTTGGGGGTAAGTGACATGGACGCCATCAGCAACGTGCCGGTGCCCGCGAACGAGCGGGTGTACGGCTACGCGCCCGGCAGCGCCGAGCGGGCCTCGCTGGAGGCCCGGATCAAGGAGCTGGCCGGGTCGTCGATCGACCTGACCATGACGATCGGCGGTGAGCGGCGGCTCGGCGGGGGCACGCCGATCGACGTCGTGCAGCCGCACAACAAGACCGCCGTCCTGGGGCGTGCCAACGACGCCACGGCTCAGGACGTGCGTGACGCCGTCTCCAGCGCGCTGAGGGCCGCTCCCGACTGGCGGGCGCTCTCCTTCGACGAGCGGGCGGCGATCTTCCTCAAGGCGGCCGACCTGCTGTCCGGGCCGTGGCGGGCGACGCTGAACGCGGCGACCGTGCTGGGGCAGTCGAAGTCGGCGCAGCAGGCGGAGATCGACGCGGCCTGCGAGCTGATCGACTTCCTGCGGTTCAACGTGGCCTACGCCCGTCAGCTCTACGCCGAGCAGCCGGTGTCGTCGCCCGGGGTGTGGAACCGGATGGAGTACCGGCCGCTCGAAGGGTTCGTGCTGGCGATCACGCCGTTCAACTTCACCGCCATTGCCGGAAATTTGCCGACATCCGCCGCTCTTATGGGGAATGTCGTTGTCTGGAAGCCTTCGCCCACCCAGCAGTTCGCCGCGCACTTCACCATGCGGCTGCTGGAGGCGGCGGGCCTGCCGCCCGGGGTGATCAACATGGTCACCGGCAACGGCCAGGCGGTCTCCGAGGTCGCCCTGACCCACCCGGCCCTGGCGGGCATCCACTTCACCGGCTCGACCCCGACCTTCCAGCACCTGTGGAGCACCGTCGGCGCGAACATCGCCTCCTACCACGGCTACCCGCGCCTCGTCGGCGAGACCGGCGGCAAGGACTTCGTGCTCGCGCACCCGTCGGCCGACCCCGGTGTGCTGACGACCGCGCTGGTCAGGGGCGCGTTCGAGTACCAGGGGCAGAAGTGCTCGGCCGCGTCGCGGGCCTACGTGCCGCGCTCGCTCTGGACGCGGATGCGCGACGACTTCGTGGGCATGGCCGAGTCGCTGACCGTGGGCGACGTGGCGGCCGACCTGTCGACGTTCATGGGCGCCGTCATCGACGAGCGGGCCTTCGCCAAGCACAAGGCCGCCATCGACCGGGCCCGCGAGACGTCCGGCATCGACCTGATCACCGGCTCGTACGACGACTCCGCCGGCTACTTCGTGAAGCCGACCATCATGGAGTGCGCCGACCCGACCGACGAGATCTTCGTCAAGGAGTACTTCGGCCCGCTCCTGGGCGTGCACGTCTACGACGACGCCGACTTCGACGCGGTGCTCGACCAGATGGAGAGCGTCTCGCCGTACGCGCTGACCGGGTCGGTCATCGCCCAGGACCGCTACGCGATCGCGTCCGCCTCGGAGCGGCTGCGCTTCGCGGCGGGCAACTTCTACGTCAACGACAAGCCGACCGGCGCGGTCGTCGGCCAGCAGCCGTTCGGCGGGGCCCGTGCCTCGGGCACCAACGACAAGGCGGGCTCGATCTTCAACCTGATCCGCTGGGTCAACGCCCGCACGATCAAGGAGACGTTCGTCCCGCCGACCGACCACCGCTACCCGCACATGGGCTGACCCTTCGCGGCAGCCAAGGAACGACGCCCGGGTCTCACCTGCGAGACCCGGGCGTCGTCATGCGGGGGCCGCCCCCCGCGGAACGTGCGTGGCCGACGGGTACGCGATCCACATCGGATACCGCGATTCTCCTCACACGGGGCTGATCGTCGCGGCGACGGTGGCGCCGAGCTCCCAGCAGGCCTCCAGCGCGTCCTTGCCGGGGGCGCCCGTCACCGTCGCCGGCCGCTGGACCCGCTCCCAGCCGAGGCCGGTGGCGATCGACTCCACCGCGCGGACGGCGCCGGTGGTGTCGTTGTTGCCGTGCACGTACAGCGCGTACGGCAGGCGGCGGGTCTCCTCCAGGCAGGGGTAGTAGACGGTGTCGAAGAAGTGCTTGAGCGCGCCGCTCATGTAGCCGATGTTGGCCGGGGTGCCCAGGATGATCCCGTCGGCCTCGAACACGTCGACGGCGGTGGCGGCCAGCGCCGCGCGCGTGACCACCTCCACGCCCTCGACCTCGTCGGTGGTGGCGCCCTCGCGCACCGCCTCGAAGAGCTCCCGCAGCGTGGGCGAGGTGGTGTGGTGCACGATCAGCAGACGCCGGACATCTCGCGACACGGTGCCGATCTTCTCATGCCGGATGGCGGGGAGGTTCCGCCACCCGGCAGTCGTCCGCCGAGGTCAGCGCAGGTCTAACAGGCGAGTGCGACGTCCGTGCCGTCACAGGCGGTCAGGAGCCGTCCGGGTCGGGGGCGGCGGGCCGGGCAGGCCGCCGGTCAGCGTGTCCTCCGGCAGCAGCGGCACGTTGGCGTCCCGGACGTAGTAGGTGCGCAGCCGGTCCGACTCGCGCAGCAGCCGGTGGAGATAGCGGCCCAGCACCGCCAGCGCCGCCAGGGTCACCCCGGTGAGCAGAAGCTGGGTCGCGGGCAACGCCGTGCCGCCCGCCACCCCGAGGTAGCCGAGTGCCGAGAGCAGCAGCGCGAGCGCGCCGCCCAGCGCCCCGGCCGCGTACAACGCGACGAGCGGCCGCAGGGAGAAGCCGAAGAACAGCTCGAAGGAGTGCGCCGCGAGCCTGGCCAGGCGGAGCTTGGACCGCCCGGCCGTCCGGGGCCGGTGCGCGACCGGGGTGGCCGTGTAGCGGGCTCCGACCAGGGGCACCGCCGGGATGAACCAGGGCAGCCGCAGGTCGGTGATCGTACGGGCCAGGCCGGTGCGCACCAGCCGGAAGGTGGAGGCGCCACGCGGCATGCCGATGCCGAAGATCCGCCGGGCCGCCCAGTGCAGCCCCGCCGAGCCGGCCCGGCGGACGAGCGGGTCGCGCCGGCCGATCCGCTCGCCGAAGACCACGTCGTAGCCCTCGGCGGCCTTGGCGAGCAGGGACCAGATCTCCGCCGGCGGCACCTGGAGGTCGGCGTCGCACTGGACCGTCCACGGCCGGCTCGCGTAGCGGAACCCGGCGGCCATGACCGCGTCGATGCCGAAGTTGCGGGTGAAGGACAGGTAGCGGACCCGCGGGTCCGTCTCCGCCAGGCGGCGGATCCGCTCAAGGGAGTCGTCGGAACTCCCGTCGTCGACGAAGAGGATCTCCAGCTCGCCGATCTCCTTCAGCTCCGCGACCAGCTCGTGGTAGGCGGCCTCGACCTGCGCGCCCTCGTTGAAGCAGGGCACCAGAACGGTCAGTCCGGTCGTCACATCCGTCTCCTCAGCGCGAGTCCCAGCACCAGTCCCTGCGCTCCCAGCGCGTACACGGCTCCGGCGGCGCCGGCGAGCGGGATCACCAGCGCGCCCAGCGCGGCGACCACCGCCCAGGCCAGTACGACGGCCAGCGCGCTGCCGCGCAGGCCGGTGCCGCCGGCGTTCTCCAGCACGAAGATCCCGAAGCCGGCCAGCGCGTTGGCGGGCAGCAGCGTCGCCATCAGCACGCCGAGCGCGACCAGGGAGCGTGTCCCCGCCAGGCCGCCGGCCAGCGCCGCGCCGGCCAGGACCAGCCAGACGGCGCTCCCCCAGACCGCCAGGCCGGCTATGCGGCGGGCCAGGGCGCGGGCTTCGGGGGCGTCCGGCGAGACCATCCGCAGGGCGAGCCGCGGCTGGTAGATCCGCTGCACGGTGTAGACCACGGAGGTGGCGAATCCCCAGCCGAGGATCATCAGGTAGAGGTCGCCGCTCTGGCCGGCGTGGGAGGTGAGCGCCAGCTCCACGAAGAGAGTGCCCACGATGGCGTTGGCCATCACGTCGGCGGCGCCCATCAGCGCCACCGTCCCGGCCAGCAGCCGGCGCACGGCCCGGCGCGGGCGGGCGCCGGAGCCGCGCGGCAGGCCGCGCAGCAGCGCGATGTTCAGCACGGTCATGAGGGCCACCAGCCCCGCCAGGTAGCCGGCGGGCCCGATGCCGGCCGTGAACGCCAGCCCGGCCATGCCGATCATGCCCAGGCCGAGGAGTGAGAAGTGGACCGTGTCGCGACCGTAGCCGCCCAGCGCGCGGTGCAGGGCCACGCCCAGCATGCCGCAGCCCAGGCTGATGTAGTAGGCGATCGCCAGCAGGTAGACCGTGACCGCCGAGTCCGGCGCCAGCGCGAAGGCGACGGCCCCGGCCGCGGCGAAGGGCGGCGGCACGTACCCGACGATCGCGCGCAGCGGGCCGATGAGCTGGTCGCGGGTCCGGCGGGCGCGCGGGATGAGCGTCAGAGCCGCCTTCTCCGGGCCCGACTGGACCACCATGGCCAGCCAGCCGGCCGCGCCCACGGCCGCGGCGTAGACGTTGAAGTCCTCCCGGCTCCACGCGGCGACCAGCACACCCGCCGAGACGTACAGCAGGAGGCGGAAGGTGGCGCGGCCGCCCAGCAGCGTCAGCAGGCGGCGCGGGCCGATGCGGTGCGCCGCGTCCGCGCCCACGGCGTCCGTGGTCACCGCGCGTCCAGCTCGTCGCGGACCAGCCGGCGCAGCGGGCGGTCACCGGTCTCCAGGTAGGTGAGCAGCGCCCGCTGGATGCGCTCGTCGCCGAACCGGTCGCGCACGCCGGGGAGGGACGGCCCCTTGTCGACCCCGAACAGCGCCGTGAAGAGGGTCCTGACCTGCTCGGTGGTGAACGAGGCGGGCAGCGTGAGCAGCCCTTCGACCGCCTCGCGGGCGGGTTCGGCGGCCTGGGGCGCCTCCGGCCAGGTCGTGGACCGGCCCGCCGTGGCGAGCCAGCGCCGCAGGTGGGTGACGCGTTCGAGGACGAACGGCTCGTCCTGGCCGCCCAGCCTGGCGACGGCCAGACGGGTGTCGTAGCAGGTGGCGTGCAGCGCGGCGCACACCTTGGAGAACGCCGGCGGCTTGGCGGGCAGTTGGTCGAGCGGGATCTCGCTGAGCCGGTCGAACCTGGCGCGGGCCTCGGGCGAGGTCCGGGCTGCGGCGGTGAGCGCGTCGAAGTCCTTGTACCAGCCGGCCAGCGTGGCCCGGTCCGGCGCCTCGGGGACCGGTTCCGGGCCGGCTTCCTCCCGTACCCAGCGGACCATCCTGCCCGGCAGGTACGCCGCGAGCGGGTCGTCGGCCACCGGCTCGGGCGGCGCGGGCAGCTCGGGCGGCCCGGCGCCGGCCGACGCGGACGGGGCGGGGCCCGGGCGGTAGAGGGCGCCGCAGGATCGGCAGGAGTAGCGGAGCGGGCGCAGCGGCCGTTTGATCGGCACGGGATGCGGATGCCCGCATTGCACGCAGGTCAAGAGGGTGTCCACGGATCAGAGGGGTACGGCCAGGGCGGCGGAGGGGACCAGGTCGGCGCCGAGGGCGCGCTTGGACTCCGCCTGCCCTTTGCCGAGGACGAGTCCGGTCTTGCCCGAGGCGATGGCCCACTCGACCATGCGGACGTAGCCGTCGAAGTAGAGATGCTTGCGGCCGCCCTCCTCGGGCAGCAGGGCGCCCCAGCTCAGGCAGATGGGCCAGGCGGGGTGGTCCAGGATCAGGGAGAGCCCGAGCAGGGTCCCGGCGCCGTCGCGGTAGGCGATGGCCACCACCTCCTCGCCGCCGACCAGGGCTTCGAAGTAGGGCAGCGGCAGCGGGGCGACCGGGAAGAGCGCGCTGCGGTGCTTGAGGTCGTTCCTGGCGCGCAGGTCGGCCGCCTCGGCCGGGGTCACCAGGTCGCGGGCCGGCCCGACCCGGATGGACAGGTCGGCGGCGAAGCTCCTGGCCCGCCGCCGGAGCGAGTCCCGGCGGGCCCGGTCGAGCAGGGCGTACCACTCCTCGATGCCGGCCCAGGGGGTGGCCAGCCTGGCCAGCGGCTCGGTGGGGAGGCTGACCTTGACCCGGCCCGGCAGGTGTCGCGGCTCGCCGGGCGAGACCTCCCGCCACACCGCGCCCCGCCAGCCGAGGCCGAGTTCGCGGCGGACGCCGCGCAGGTAGAAGCTCAGCAGGTCCCGCCGCTCGCCCGGGGTGGGGTCGCCGGTGAACCACCACCCCTTCTGGGAGCGGTTGGCGGGCGCGTGCACGTCCAGCAGGCCGGCCGGGTCGCGACTGTCGGCGTAGGCGCCCCGGCGCGGCCGGACGCCGCGCAGGGAGGCGGCCACGGCGCCGACCGGGGTGCCCGCCCGGCTCAGCACGGTGAGCAGGAGCGGCGCCTGAGCGGCCCAGGCGTAGGCGCGCAGCAGGTCGTAGCGCCAGGTGACGCTCTGGCCGGCGGCGGCGCGCAGGCGCTCCCAGCCGTCGGGTTCGGGGTCGTGGCGGGGGTCGAACGTCTGCAGGGTGAGGCTCATCCCATCACCCACCGGGGCACGGCGACCAGCTTCATCGGGACGTACTCGAAACCGAGGGTCTTCTTGATCTCCGCTCTGCCCCGGCCGAAGAGAACCCGCTTGGCGCCCGCGTCGATCGCCCGCCGGACGATGCGGACCTGGACGTCGAAGTAGAGGTCCCTGCGACCGCCCTCCTCGGGCCGCAGGGCCGCCCAGGGGCCGCTCACCGGCGAGCTCGGGTGCTCGTAAACGATCCCGAAGGCCAGTAACCGCTCCTCCGAGTGGTAGGAGATGAAGGTGACGTCGTCGCGCCGGAGCAGGCTGTCGAAGTACGCGGGAGGCAGCGGGTGACGGGGGTCGAAGCGGGTGGCCAGCCGGTCGGTGTGCAGGCGGTTCAGCTCGGCCAGCTCCACCGGATCAAGGTCGCGGCGCTGCCCTCCCTCGCGCACCTCCAGATCGTCGGCCTGGGCGATGGCGGCGATCTGCTGGCGCAGTGAGGCTCTGCGTTTCTTCCTGAGCGAGCTGATCCAGCCCTCTGTCGTGGACCAGTTCAGCCGCAGAAAGGTGGTGCCGGGAGAGTCTCGCGTGAACGAACCGCGGCGGGCCACCAGGGACAGCTGGGGTTCGTCCACCATGCGGTAGAGCACGCCGGCGAGCCCCAGCCCGAGGTGCCGCCTCGCCGCCCGCTCGAACCTCCGGACCAGGTCTCGGCGGGTGCCGTCGGGCACGTCGGCGCTGAAGTGCCAGGTCGGCCTGTTGGAGTGGCCGGGCAGGCGGACGTCGAGGAGGATCGGCTCCCGGCGCGGGCGCGGGGGGCGATCGGCCCTCGGCCGGCGCAGCCCGACGTAGACGGCGCCGACCGCGCCGACGATCCGCTCATCGTCCCGGAACACGGTCAGCAGGGGTCGCTCCCATGAGCCTTCGGAGGAGGCGGCGAGGACGTCGTAGGACCAGATGGCGGTCAGGCCCTCGGTCTCACGGAAGTCCTCCCAGCCGGGCGGCTCGGGATCGCGGCACGGATCCAGCACGGACAGTTCCACTCGGCAATCCCCCACGGCGAAATCATCACAACATGGACACAAACCATCAATCGATGACGATCTTCACAGAATACTTCTGCTGTGATCAATATCGTGCCTCATCCGAGGACGGCTCACTTTTCACGGCTCTCACACTCAAGAGGTGGCATGAAGGTCGGAGTTACCGGCGGAAACGGGTTCATCGGTCGCTACGTCTGCGAAGAACTCGCGGACCGCGGCCACGTTCCGCTCGTGTTCGATCACCGGGGACGCGCGGACCGCGACCTCCCCTGGGAAGTCATGCGGGGCGACATCCGCGACGCCACCGCCATGACCGAGCTGGCCGCGCACTGCGACGCGATCATCCACCTGGCCGCCGTCCTCGGCACCCAGGAGACCATCACCAACCCCCGCCCCGCCGCCGAGACCAACCTGGTGGGCGGCCTCAACTTCCTGGAGGCCGTCGCCCAGTACGACCTGCCAGGGGTCTACATCTGCGTGGGCAACCACTGGATGGACAACAGCTACTCCATCTCCAAGACCGCCGTCGAGCGCTTCGTCCGCATGTTCAACGCCCACCGCGGCACCCGGGTGAACAACGTGCGGGTCGTCAACGCCTACGGTCCCCGCCAGCAGGCGGCGCCGCCCTTCGCCTCCGGCAAGGTCCGCAAGATCACCCCGGCGGTGATCTGCCGCGCGCTGAGCGGGATGCCGGTCGAGCTGTACGGCGGCGGCACCCAGGTCTCGGACATGGTGTGGGTCGGCGACGTGGCCCGCGCGCTGGTGTCCTCCCTCGAGACGGCCGCGGCGGGCACGGTGCTCGACCACGTCGTCGAGGTCGGCCCGACCACCTCCTCCACCATCCGCGAGGTAGCCGAGCTCATCATCGACCTGTGCGTGGAGCGCGGCTACGAGCGGGTGCCCATCGCCGACCTGCCGATGCGCCCCGGCGAGACGCCCGACACGGCCGTCACCGCCCGGACCGACACCCTGCGGTCGGTGGGCATCGAGCCGAGCTCGCTCGTCTCGCTCGAAGACGGCATGGCCCGGACCGTGGACTGGTTCGTCAAGTCCCACGGCACCCACTGGAACTCCCCGGAGCCGGCGGCCGGCACGTGAAACGACTGGTCATCCTGGGCGGCTCGGACGGCGCGATCAGCGCCTTCCGAGCCGCCCGGCGACTCGGGCTGACCACCGTCTGCGTCGACATGCGCGCCGACGCTCCCGCGGTGCCCGAGGCCGACGAGTTCCTGCACGTGAGCACCCGCGACGTGGACGCGGTCACCGCCGCCCTGCGCGAGCTGGACGGCGTGCTGGGACTGCTCGCCCCGGGGTCGGACGTCAACCTGCCCGCCCTGGCCGCGGTGGCCGGCCGCCTCGGGCTGCCCGGCGGGCTGCCGCCCGCCGCGCTGCGGGCCTCGACGGACAAGGCGTACTTCCGCGAGGTCTGCGCCCGGCTCGGCATGGCCGGGCCCGCCCACGTCGGCGGCCCCGCCGTCGACGTCCTGCGCGAGGCCGTACGGCTGGACTTCCCCGTCATCGTCAAGCCGGTGGACTCCGGCAGCTCGCGGGGCATCACGGTGTGCGCCGCCGCCCCGGAGCTGGCCGCCGCGGTCCAGGCCGCGGCCGCCGTCTCGCCCACCGCCACGGTGATCGCCGAGGAACTGGTCGTCGGCCGGGACCTGTGCGGAGAGGCGTTCCTCCAGGACGGCCGGGTGGCCCTGCTGGGGCTGAGCGACCGGGTGGTGGCGCCTCCCCACGTCGTGGCGATCGGCCACGACATGGCCCCGCGCGACCCGGAGCTGACGGCGGAGGTCATCCGCCAGCTCGAACTCGTCTGCGCCGAGGTCGGCTACACCGACGGCCCGCTGAACCTCGACCTGTTCGTCACGGGCGACGGCGTGGTGCTGATCGAGATGGGCGCGCGGATCGGCGGCAACGGCATGGGCGAGGCGCTCGGCCTGATGTACGGGGTCGACACCGTGGCCGCGGCCGTGCTGCTGGCCATCGGCGAGCGGCCCGAGCTCACGCCCGGTCCGGCCCGGCACGCCTCGGTCAGGATGCTGCGCGCCGACCGGGCGGGCACGCTCGTCGCGCTGGACGGCGTGCGGGCGGCGCTCGACCTGCCCGGGGTGGCCGACGTGCTGGTCACCGTCTCACCGGGCGAGCGGGTCGCGCCCCTCACCGAGTGCCGGGCGAAGCTGGGCTACGTGCTCGCCTCGGGGACCTCGGCCGGCGAGGTCGCCGGAGTGCTGGCGGCCGTCGAGGACCTGGTGCGGGTCGGCGTCGATGCCGGTTAGGTTCTCGGCGGCGCGCTGGGAACGGGCCTACCGTGAGGTCGTCGCGTCGGCCTTCCGGCGGGTGCCGTTCTACCGGGACCAGTGGGTGGCGGCGGGCCGGGCCCTGGCGGAGCCGGAGCCGACCCCGTCAGCCGCCCTGAGCGGCCAGCTCCACCGCCTGTGCCCGTTCGCCCGGCCCTTCGACCCGTCCAGGGAGCCCTCGTTGTGGATCGGCGACGGGCGTGACCTGCGCGACGCGCTCGCCCTGGCGGGCGCGTCGCGCCGGACGCCCGTGGCCGAGGTGCGCGCCGCGGTGCTGGACCGGCGGGCGCTCGGGCCGCGCGGCCCTCGGTACGGCGCGCTGCTCGCGCCGGGCGCCGACGTCGTCGACGAGGACCGCCGCCGCGCGCTGAACGCCGCCGCGCTCGCCCTGCTCGGGGCTCCGGCCCAGGCCGGGCAGGTGATCGTGGTGGGCGAGCGGGCCGCGCTGGAGGCGCTCGGACCCGAGCTCGACGACGTCCGGGCGCACGCCGTCGAACGCATGACCGCCGCGAGCGCCGTACAGGACCCTCGCCCGGGGGTCCTGTACGACCCGCACCTCGGTTACTTCGCGGCCACCCACCCGGCTTGCGGCCGGGCCCACCTGCTCTGGCGGCGCTTCCACGCCCGCCCGGCCGGGAGGGCGTGGGCCGTCACGGCGCTGCGGCGGCGCAGGCCCGTACTGCTCGACGTGCTCCCGGACGGCTCCGGGACACCGGGCGCCACGACACTCACCACGGGGACGCCGGCCACGGCCGTCTGCGCCGACCACGGCACCCCCGTCCTCACCACACACTGACTGGGGATCGCATGCAGAGCACAACCTCCTCATTCTGGCGGGACAACCGCGTCGCTCTGGCCATCGGCGCGCTGGCGGTGGCACTGGCCGCCATGGTCCGGTTCGTCATCCCCTACGAGCAGGAGATCACCTCTCTCTGGATCCTGCTGGCCAAGCTGACACCCCAGATCGCCGCCTTCTTCGCCGTCGCCTGGCTGGACGTGGCCTGGGCTCGGCGGCTGCGACTGCACCTGGTGGCCGTGCCCGCGGTCTTCCTGGCCTTCCTGTGCTACTTCGTGCCGGCGACGTTCATCACCGCCATGGACATGGCCGACGGGAAGGCCGTGTTCGAGGACCTCTACCTGCACGTCGTGGTGTCCGTGCCGTTCCTCATGGTCGCGCTCACCCTGGCCTACCGGCTCGGCGGCGGCTCGCGCGAGGGGGTCCTGCGGACCGGCGCGGCCATGACGATCCTGCAGATGTCGGGCCTGGAGGACCTGATGGCGGTGCTGATGAACCGGAGCCTGGACGGGATCCCCGAGGTCTGGGGCTGGGCGCACCACATCACGGTCCGGCTCGGCCACGTGGCCACCCGCGAGGAGGCCTTCGCCTTCATCGCCGTGCACGTGGTGCTGGCCGTGCTGGCGCTGGCGCTGCCGAGACGGCTGTTCACCGCGCTCGGCAGCCGCCTGCGCCCCCGCACCGCCGGGTGACGCCCCGGCCTGGCGGTCAGACCTCTGTCTGGTACGGGGTCACGGCTTGGTCAGCCGGACCAGGAATCCGTCGTGATCGGTGTGGGTCAGCCCGTACTTGTTGGTACCGACGAAGGAGAAGTCGTTGGTGAAGATGACGTGCTGCACGTCGCCGTCGCCCTTGCGGACGTTGCCGGACGGCACGCACTTCTGGACGTTCTCGGGGTCGGCGGTGTCGTACTCCAGGTTGAAGTCGCCGCCGACCACCGTCTTGCCGGACACGCCCTCCTGCGACCTGATCGAGGGCACCGCGTTGAACATCAGCGCCTGGCACTGGGCCAGGGCGATCGGCTCGCTGGAGGAGCTCAGGTGGGTGGCGCAGGACAGGTGGTCGCCGATGGCGTAGGCGCAGGCGAAGGTGCGCATCTCGTTGCCGGAGTCCTGGGTCGTGTAGCGGCCCGCCCAGCCGTTGACTCCCCGCCACTGCGCCGCGGGGACCCTGCCGAGCACGGCGTTGCCGTAGCTGTCGCCGTTCGTGCAGGTGATGGGATTGCCGGTCTGGCGGTGAATGGCCGGATAGAAAACGTAGTAGGTCCAGTCGCCCGGCCAGGCCTCGGCCAATGAGGGATGCAGGTAGTTCGGCAGGTCGTTGGAGCAGATCTCGTTCAACGTCACCAGGTCCGGGGCGAGGTGGTAGATCAGGTCGCCGCCTTCGAAGATGGCCTGGCCGCCGGCGTAGCAGCCGGCGTGACCGCTGTTGCACAGGTTGAGGTGGAGCTCCCTGAAGGGGCGCGCGGCCGCGGTGGCGCCCCCGTCCGTCCGTCGCACGCCCGGTGCGGCGGCCGGCCTGGCCTTGCCGCCGCGGGCCTTGGCCGTCATGACCCCGGCCTGGGCGCCCATGGGGGCGGTGCTCCGCGCGGGCAGCCGCTGGACGGTCTCCGTGGGGGCGGCGGTGGCGGCGGCGGCGGGGGGCACGCTGCTCAGGGCGAGGACGAGGCCGGACGCGGCGGCCAGGGCGGTCATCAGGCGTCGGACCATGCGGACATGCGGGGATGTCACGAGCACTTCCTCCATCAGGCAGGGGGCAAGCGCCTTTCGACGCCTTTGATGTCCGATCGTGAAGACGAAAAGGAGGGACGGAAAGAGCCTTTACCCCCTAGAGAAAAAGCGACAAATCACCATAAAAGATCTTGACTAGCCGCAGTCTGACATGGTGAGGTGCCGAATAAAACGGCAGTCGAGGCGTAAGGGAGATGAATGGGCACCTTACGAATCCATTTCACAGCGGACGACCTCGCGCGCGTCACGCTGGCCGATGCGCACGACCCTCTCTGGGAGATGATCCTCACCCGGTTCCGGTTCCGCGACCGGGTCCGTCCGCTGGCCTTCCGCCCCTGGTTCGAAGAACTCCATGCCGAACCCGCCAGGACCGCGCAGATGCGACAGGGCGCCCGCCTCCTCGACTCACTCGTGCCGAGCGGGCCCTACTTCCCCGATTTCCTCACCCCCCATGAGGGGCTGCTCAGCATCGAACGCGGGCTCGCCGCGCTGCTCGGCACGCCCCGAGGGCGGCTGGCGGCCGAGCTGTGGCGACTGGCCCGCCACCACAGTCTGCCCGGCTGGGTGCGGCCCCTGGCCGAGGGAGACCTCGGCGCGCTCAAGGGACTGGTGGCCGCGCTGCGCGACTACCACGAGGCCGCGGTGGCCCCCTTCCACGAGCTGATGACCGCCGCTGTCGCCGTCGACCGCGCCTGCCGGGCCCACAGCATGCTCAGCGGCGGGGTCGACGGGCTCTTCGCCGGGATGCGGCCACTGTTCCGCTGGACGCCCCCCGTCCTGCAGACCGACTACATCGTGGACAAGGACCTGGTGCTCGGCGGACGCGGCCTGCTGCTGGTGCCCTCCTACTTCTGCCACCGTGCCCCTCTGACGCTGGCCGATCCCGAGCTGCCGCCGGTGCTGATCTATCCCATCGAACAGCGGCACCGCTGGCGGCAGCCGGTGACTCACCGCCGGGACCTCGGCGCGCTCATGGGCGCCAACCGTTCGGCCGTGCTGCACGCCCTCGACCGCAGCGCGACCACCACGCAGCTGGCCCGGATGCTGCGCATCTCACCGGCGGCGGCCAGCCGCCACGCCACCGTGTTGCGCGAGGCCGGGCTCATCGAGACCCGCCGCGACGGCATCGCGGTCCTTCACACGCTCACCCCGCTCGGCGCGGCGTTGCTGGACGGCTCCACCGGCCACCTCTCCGCCTGACCCCTCCCGCGCCCCCGCCCGGCCCCCGCCCGGCACGGCGTCAGGGGGAGCCGGAGACGACGGCGAAACGGGCGTCGTGCGGGTCGACCAGGAGCGCCATCCGGCCCACACCCTTCACGTCCTCCGCCGGAGCGTGCACCGTGCCGCCGAGCTCGCGGCAGCCGGCCACGGTCGCGTCGCAGTCGGACACCGCGAAGTAGGCCAGCCAGTGCGGCCGGTCACCGAGTCCGAGCGGGGTCACGCCTCCCACGGACGGGTCCGCGCCGGGGGCGCAGCCGGCCGGTGAGATCAACGCGTAGGTCGTGTCCCCCATCGGCACGTCCTCGAACCGCCAGCCGAAGACCGACTCGTAGAAGCCGCGGATGGCCGTGGTGTCCGGCACGTGCAGCTCGATCCAGGCCAGCGAGCCGGGTTCGTTGACCAGCTCCACGCCGGGGATTCCGGCGGGACGCCAGATCGCGAAACGGGCGCCGGCCGGGTCATCGAACTGCGCCATCTCCCCCTGTGGCTCCAGGTCCACCGGCGGCATCAGCACGGCGCCGCCCGCCAGCTCGATGGCCCGGGTGGTGGCCTCGCACTCCCGCACCTGGAAGTAGGGGATCCAGGCCGAGGTGACCGCCTCCCCCATGAGCGCACCGATCCCGGCAACGGTCCTGCCGCCGATCTGGCAGAAGGCGTATTCGGGCACCTGCTCCTGGAATTCCCAGCCGAACAGGCCGCCGTAGAACCGCTCCGTGACGTCGATGTTCGGGCTGTCGAGCTCGATCCAGCACGGTGAGCCGGGCACAAACTGAGTGGTGAGCATATGCGTTCCTTTGTCACTGTGTGATGGTGGCCCCCTCCCCGGTACGGCCGAAGGCGGAAGCCCGCCGTGCCGTCACGGCCCGGCGGCGCCCGTGCCGTCAGGGCGAGCGGCTCGTGAGGCGATGCTCCGACAGGGCGGGCACGTCGACCTCGTCCAGAGTGGTGACGACGAGGTCGGCGTTCGCGGCGGTCAGCAGCGGCTCGTCGTCCGCCCGGGCCACCCCCAGCGCGGCCATCCCGCCGCCCTTGGCCGCCTGGATCCCGCTGACCGCGTCCTCGACCACGAAGCACCGATCGGGTGCGACGGCGAGCGCCGCGGCCGCGTCCAGGAAGATCTCCGGATCCGGTTTGCCGTGCGCCACGTCGTGCCCGGACATGTCGGCGTCGAAGAAGTCGAGCAGGGTCAGGCCCGGCCGGACGAAGTCGTACGTCAGGCCGTGCTCCTCGGCGAACGTGTCGAGCCGGATCTGCCGCAGGAAGAGTCCCGCGTTCCTGGACGACGAGGCCGCCGCCGTCGGTATGCCCGCCGCCCGGACGGCCAGGACGAAACGCAACGCGTCGGGATAGGCCCTGAACCGCCTGGCCTCGACGAGCCGGATCAGCAGCTCCTGCTTGCGCGCCGCGTAGGTCTCGACCCGGTCCTCGGCATCGGGCACCTTGAAGTACTCGAGGCCCGCCAGGGCCCCGCTCATCCGCGGCTTGCCCGACATGACCCGCTGGTAGACCTCCGGGGTGAACCGGTCGTCCGACCATCGGCTCCGGTCGCGGACGTCGGCCCAGGGGCCCTCCATCAGCTCGCGCAGCGACTCCTTCCAGGCCGCTTCGTGTGGCGAGTCGACGAGGACGCCGTCGACGTCGAAGATCGCTCCTTCGAATCCTCCTGTGGGCATGCCGGCTCCCCTCTGCCGTCGCTCACGGATCACTGGTGCGCCGACGACTCCTGCGGGGGGAGGGTGAAGACGCACATGCCGTTCGGGGACAGCTCGCGGGTCTCGTCGCCGACGGCGACCCGCAGCGGCCCCCGGAACCCCTCGGCGTGGGCGAGCACCGTCAGCTTGTCTCCGTCGACGGCCACCCGTACGGAGGTCCCCCTGAACCGCACCGGGAACGAGACGCCGTCGAGCCGGTCGAGCAGCCGCGGCTCCAGGCGCAGGATGTCACCGGTGACGCTGGTGCCGACGAAGCTCCGCTGCAGGAGGTCCAGCGTGCCGGACATGACGCCCATGTGGATGCCCTCCTGGGTGGTGCCGCCCTGCACGTCGCTCACGTCGCTCTCCAGCGCCACCATGAACCGGTCCCAGGAGGTCGGCGGGTGGAGTCCGGCCAGCACGCCGGCGAAGGTGACGAGGCTGAGCGTCGAGCCGTGGGAGGTGCGCTCGTCGTAGTACTCGATGGTGCGCCGCGCCAGGTCCCGGTCGTAGGCGTGGCCGAGCCCCTCGAACAGCGTCCGCAGCTCGTCGGGTTCGAACAGGAAGAAGAGCATCACGGCGTCGGCCTGCTTGGCCACCTTGTAGCGGTTGGGATCCTTGCCCTCGGCCTTGAGGATGCGGTCCATGCGCTGGATGTTGGGGTACTTGGCGCGGTAGTGGTCCCAGTCGAGCTCCTCCAGCTCGGCGTAGCCCTCGAACTGGCTGATGACGCCGTCGTGGAAGGGGATGTACATCCGGCGGCTCATGTCCTTCCAGGTCGCCAGCTCCTCGTCGGTCACCTCCAGGTGCCGGCGCAGCATCGCGGACCGGCTGGTCGGCAGCAGGTCGAGCACCAGCGGGGCGGTCGCGGCGATCCAGGCGGCCATGGCGTTGGTGTAGGCGTTGTTGCGCAGGCCCGGCTCCTCGGCTCCGGGGTAGCGCTCGTGGAACTCGTCGGGCCCCATCACGCCGTGGATCTCGTACCGTTGCCTGTCCGTGTTGTAGTGGGCGATCGACGCCCAGAAGCGGGCGATCTCCAGCATCATCTCGGCGCCGTAGTCGCGCAGGAACTCCAGGTCGTCGGTCGCCTGGAAGTAGCGCCAGACGTTGTAGAAGATGGCCGCGTTGACGTGGCGCTGGTTGTGGCTGAGATCGGGTTCCCACTCTCCCGACAGCGGGTTGAGGTGGACCCGCTGGGTCTCCTCCGTTCCGTCGCTGCCGCTCTGCCAGGGGAACATCGCGCCTCTGTATCCCGCCTCCGAGGCGGCCGCCCGCGCCTCGGTCAGCCGCCGGTACCTGTAGAGCAGCAGGGCGCGGGTGATCTCGGGCAGACGCAGGTTGAGGAACGGGTAGACGTAGAGCTCGTCCCAGAAGACGTGCCCGCGGTAGGCCTCGCCGTTGAGGCCGCGGGCGGGCACCCCGGCGTCGTGGCGGGCGGTGTGCCGCGAGCAGACCTGCAGGACGTGGGCGATGTGCAGGCGCAGCAGCAGCTGCGCGCGGGGTTCGCGAGGGAGCTGGACGTCGCAGCAGTCCCACAGCTCGGTCCAGGCCAGCTCGTGCTCGCGCAGCGCCTCGGCGAAGCCGGGGTAGCGCAGCACGTGGCGGCCGGCGGCCGTGAGGGGTTCGGTGATCGCGTTGTCATGGGAGGTGAACAGCGAGACCTGCTTCTCCACCCGCGCCGGACGGCCCCGCTCGACGTCGAAGGCGAGCACCTGCTGGATGTAGTCCTGCATCTGGTGCAGGCGGCGTTCGGCCGCGGCGGGCTCCTCGCCGTGGAACACCCGTGTGCGGGCCGCCTGGGCGATGTAGATGTCCGACTGGCGGGTCTGCACCTTGAGGGCGATGACCTCGGGGCCGAACGTCCGCGGTGACACGGGGTCGAGGTGGCGCCCTTCCAGCTCGCGGTAGCGGGCGACGATGTGGTTGGTCATCCGGCCGTCGAGCGCGGTCACCACCTCGACGCGGCCCGACCAGTTCTCCGGCACCAGGGTCCACTCGATGCAGGCCTGGTGGCTGTGCGCCATGCTCACGAACCGGCGGCTGGTCAGCCTCGTCACGCGGCCGGCGGAGTCGCGGAAGCGCAGCTCGCGCCGCACCAGCGCGAGGCGGATGTCGTAGGTGTGCCGATAGCCGAGCACCTGGACGTTGGACATCCGGACCGCGGGCTCGCCCTCGATGCGCAGCTTCAGCACCAGCCAGTTGGGCAGGTTGACCAGGTCCTCGTTCAGCACCGGGTGACCGTCGAAGATCGTGGTCTCCCGGTTGTAGCCGCCGTGGGCGTAGGTGCCGGGGTAGTGGACGGCGCCCACGTCCTCCCACTCGGCGGCCCCGCGGGTGCAGAAGTAGCCGTTGCCCGTCGAGGTCATCGCCTCGCGCAGCAGCTCGGACTCCGGGTCGAAGTGGTCGTAGGTGAGTGCGTAACCCTGCATGGCGCCCCCCGAGCGCGTCCGGAGCCGTCGACACGCCGGGATGGACCGGGGCATCGCGTCCTTCGGGGTTCAGAGCGTACCCACTAAACCATGACAAAACCGTCTATATCGGGCAGGAGGTGTGGAGCCGGACGGTCAGGTGATCACAGCAGGAAGAGGATCGTCAGGCCGATGACCAGGTCTATGGCGATGCACAGTTCGGCGTAGCCACGGGGCACGACCCGGTTGGCGACGAAGTGGCCCAGGTCCCACAGGACGTGCGCGAGCCAGCCGGCCGCGATCAGGTAACGGGCGGTGACGGGGTCCGCCGACATCGCCACCAGCGCCAGGACGGTGTAGCCGGCCAGCCCGGCCAGCTGGAGCGCGAGCAGCCGCCGGTCACGCAGGGTGCGCCGGAACAGGCCGATCACCGGGTACGCGCCCGCCAGCACCACCAGGAGCACCGGGGGCGGTGTGCCGGGGGCGAACCAGGAGTCGAAGGTTATGAGCAGACCCAGCCAGGTCGGCCACCGCTGGACCAGCGCGGCGACGACCGGCCCGCCCGGCAGCGGCGCGGGGCCCGCGTGCGGGGCGCTGTACTCGGCTCGGCGCAACAGCATCACCAGCAGCATCGCCGGGAACATCAGCACGTGCCCGGCCATCATGAGGCCGCCCTCGGACAGCGCTCCCAGCCAGTACGGCACCAGCAGCACGGCGAACGGCGCGTACATCGCGACGCCCATCTCCGCGATCGGCGCCCAGGTGTGGCCGCGGTAGCGCATCCAGATGGACATGCCGAGCGTCATGTTCGTGGCCATCACCAGCACGTCGACGTCGGGGCGGGCGAACAGCGCCGAGCCCGCGGTGAGGGCGTCCCAGACCGGCGCGAAGAGCAGCATGCCGGCGAACATCGCCAGCACCATCTCCAGGTAGTGCCACAGGAACCTCTTACGGGCGCCACTCGCGGCGATACGAGGGGTTGTCTCGGTCGTCATGATCCCACTGTCGGGCCGGCTCGCCGGCGAGCCAACGCAAGCCAGACGACGTGTCCGGAATCTTGGGATACCGGTCCTTCTGACATACGGTGTGGGGCATGAATGCTCGCCGGATCATCGTCGTCGCCTACGACAGCGCGGAATTACTCGACTTCGCCTGCGTCACCACGCCGCTGACGATCGCCAACCTCGTGGGGGCGGCCCCGCCGTACGAGGTGCGCCTGGCCACGCCCGGCGGGAAGGCGGTGACCTGGGGGACCGGGTTCACGATCGAGGCCCAGGAGACCCTCGAACGCGTGACCGGGCCGCTCGACACGCTCCTGGTGTGCGGCGGGATCGGGCATCAGGCGGCGGCGGCCGACCGCGGTCTCGTCGCGCACGTACGGCGGCTGGCCCGGGAGAGTCGCCGCGTCGCGTCCGTGTGCACGGGAGCGAGCATCCTGGCGGCGGCCGGCCTGCTCGACGGACGGCGGGCCACCACCCATTGGCACTGGGCCCCAGACCTCGCCGCCCGCTACCCCGCGGTCGCCGTCGACCCCGATCCGATCTTCGTCAGGGACGGCCAGGTCTCCACGGCCGCCGGCGTCACCAGCGCCCTCGACCTCACCCTGGCCTTCGTCGAGGAGGACCACGGCGCCGACCTGGCCCGGCAGGTCGCCAGACAGCTCGTCACCTACCTGCAGCGGCCGGGCAACCAGGCGCAGATGAGCATGTTCACCGCGGCCCCGCCGCCGGGCGACGGCCTGGTCCGGCGCATCGTCGACCACGTCACCGGCAACCTCGCCACCGATCTCGGCTCCGCGACGCTGGCCGCCGTCGCGGGAGTGAGCGAGCGCCACCTGTCGCGCCTGTTCCTGCGGCACCTGGGCCGGACGCCGGCCCGTTTCGTCCGCGAGGCCCGGACGGAGGCGGCGGCGCACCTGCTGGTCGCCACCCGCCTGCCGGTCGCCGCCATCGCCGCCCGGTGCGGCTTCAACGGCGCCGAGACCCTGCGTCAGGCCTTCGCCGACCGTTACGGCGTCTCCCCGTCGCACTACCGCGCGACCCAGTCGCGGCCCTCCCCGGCGCGACGTCTCAGGGCGGCCGCCTCATGACGCCCCGGCCGGGCCGCGCGGTGACTTGAGCACGACCAGGGCGATGTCGTCGCAGGCCCGGCCGTTCTGGAAGGCCAGGACCCGCTCCACGATCCGGTCGGCGATGCCCCGGGCGTCGAGGGCCCGCGCGCCGGCCAGCAGGCTCGTCAGCCGGAACTCGTCGAACAGGTCGGCGCCGTCGCGCGCCTCGGTGACGCCGTCGGTGAAGAGCAGGACGGCGTCGCCGGGGCACAGCTCGACCGTCTCGTCGTAGACGGTGACGTCGTCGAACAGGCCGAGGACGGTCCCCGGATGCCCGATCGCGGTCACCTCGCCGTCCGCGCTCACGCGCAGCGGCTGGGGATGGCCGCCGAGCGAGACGGTGAGGCTGAAGACGCCCGGCCGGACGCGGTGGATCCGGGTGTAGACCACGGTGCAGAAGCGGTCGGCGCGCTGGCGTACCAGGGCGGTGTTGAGCTCGCGCAGGACGGCGGCGGGATGCTTGACCTCGGCGGCGTGCGCCCGCACGGTGTGGCGCGCCAGGCTCGTCACGACGGCGGCCTCGGCGCCCTTGCCGCAGACGTCGCCGAGGACGAGCCCCCAGTCGTCGGGCGACGTCTCGAACAGGTCGTAGAAGTCGCCGCCCACCTCGTCGCCGCGCCCGGCGGGCCGGTAGGCGGCCGCCACGTCGAGGCCGGGGATGCGCGGCAGGGCGGGCGGGATCAGGCTCTGCTGCAGGGTCCGGGCGAGCAGGCGGACCCGGTCCTCCGACTCCTCCGCGCGCCGGCGGGCGCGCAGCAGTTCGTACTCGCGGCGCTCGGTGGCGCGGAACACGCAGACGCGGATCGTGGCGGGCAGGCCGCCGGCCGCCTCGGCGAAGCCGGAGCTGACCAGAACGGGCAGCCGTGCGCGGTCGCTGCACAGCAGGTCCACCGCGATCTCGTGGACACCGCCCGCGCGGAGCACGAGCGGGGCGTAGTGGGTCTCGTAGAAGATCCGGTCGCCGATCGTGAGCAGCTCCTGGAAGCGGACGCCGCGCAGCAGGGCCTCCCTGCGGTGACCGGTCCAGGCCAGGAAGGTCTCGTTGACCGCGATGATCGTGCCGTCCGCCAGACCGCACAGGTAGCCGCACGGCGCGTGCTCGTACAGCTCCTTCAGCAGTGCCGGACCTTCGTCGGCCATCGCGTGTCTCCCCCTGCGCCCGGCCGCCGGACGTGCGCGTCGCCGCGGCCTCACAAGCGTCATGCCAGGATGCTATCCGCACCCTGCGGCACGCGTCATCGCAGGTCAGCCCCGGGATCGGCCCGGCCCTCCCGCCCCACCAGCCTGGAGTGGGAGGGCCGCCGTTCCGGGCCCATGCCCCGTGGGCCCGGAGGTCTCGCCCGCGCCTATCCGGCCTCGCCCGCGTGACCGAGGAGGACGCCGAGGACGAACCGCTCACCGTCGCCGTCGAGGCCGAGCGCCGGGTTGAGCAGGTCGTCGAACAAGGTGCTGAACGGCCGGGCGACCACGCCCAGCGCGGTCGCGGCGAGGATCAGCCGCTGCGACAGGTGTCCGGCCTCGGCGGCCAGCAGCCGGTAGCCGCCCGGGCCGTGCCTGTGCTCGTGGCGGGTGAGCACGCCGGTCAGGCAGACGAACACGGCGGCGCCGCCGATCGTCGCCCGGTCGGCGGGCAGGGCGGCGGCCAGCACGTCGGTGTGCGCGCCGCCCTGCCGTACCAGCTCCAGCTCGTCGGCCGCGTAGCGGTAGACGCCGGGCGGCAGGCCGTCCACCGCGAACACGGCGGGCCGCACCTCGATCGAGCCCGTGTGCGAGCCGCAGGCGGTGGTGAGGACGGCGTCCAGGTGGTCCCTGCGCAGCGACCTGCCGTCGTAGGGGCCGTCGGGGCGGTGCCGTCTGATGAGCGCGTGCAGGGCGGCCAGGGGGCCCGGAACGTCGGTGCGCACCGGATGGCGCCGCCCCGCGGAGCTCGCGGAGCCCGCGGAGCTCGGGGCGGGCGCCGTCTCAGCCCTCATGGGCCGGGCGGGCGGGATGGTCGTCACTGCGCGGCATGACCGGCCCCTTCGTTCGACAGCCTCCGATCGGCATGGACACTAGGGACCGGCCGGCGGCGGCGCGTCAGGGTGGGACCTGGGGATGACCCTAGGCGCGCGCTCCCACCGGGAGGACGTCGAAGTGGACCACCACCTGCTCCAGCGAGGGGTCGGGCCGGTCCGGCGACGCCAGGTCGCGCCGGTCGGCCAGCCGGCGGTATCTCTCCAGCACGTCGAACACCTCATCCCGCATCGCCACCGTCTCCTCCGAGGTGAGCCGCATCGACCTCCGGCCGAGGCCGCTGGCCCGCACCCACTCCTCGGGAGTGTCCCGCTCCTCCTCGCGCCAGCGCGCCAGCTCGGCGGCGCGCTGCCGGAGGAGGTCGTCGAGCAGGAGCGACACGGCCTCGGCCGTCTCGGGGTCGTCGGCCGGAGCCTTGCCGTAGGAGAACCCGCCGGGCACGATCCGCCAGAACTTCTCCTTGCCCTTCCCCAACTCGGGAACCGGCTCGATCATCCCGTGCCGGGCCAGCTCCCTGAGGTGGTAGCTGGTGGCCCCGGTGTTCTGCCCGACCAGCCCGGCGAGCCGGGTGGCCGTCGATGGACCGTGCTCCTCGAGCAGCTCGTACAGGCGCAGGCGCAGGGGGTGCGCGAACGACTTCAGCGCGTGGGCGTCGAGGGTCCGGACGGAGAAGCGCTTGCCTGCCATGCCGTGCACACCTATCTTTGCAAAGGAACCTATGCACACTTTCCCTTACATACTATCGGAGTCCTCGATGCGGAGTCTCGGGCGATCGTTCGCCTTCCTGTGGTCGTCGACCGCGCTGTCCAACCTGGCCGACGGCATGCTGAAGGTCGGGGCGCCGCTGCTGGCCGTGACACTGACCCGCTCCCCCACGGAGGTGTCGCTGGCGGGAGCGGCGGCCACGCTGCCGTGGCTGCTGTTCGCGCTGCTCGCGGGTGCGATCGCCGACCGGGCGGACCGCAGGCGGATCATGGTGCTGGCCAACATCGTCCGCGCGGCCTTACTCGCGGGCGCCGCCGCGCTGGCCGCGCTCGGCCTGCTGAACCTGTGGCTGCTGCTGGCGGCGCTGCTGCTGGCCTGCGTGGCCGAGGTCTTCGCGGACACCTCCGCCCAGTCGGTGCTGCCGATGACCGTGTCACCGGACCACCTCACCACCGCCAACGGCCGCGTGGTCGGCGCGCAGACGATCGGCAACGAGTTCGTCGGCGCGCCCCTGGCGGGCCTGCTGGTCATGCTCGTGCCCGCCGCCGTCTTCGGCGGCCCCGCCCTCCTGTACGGCGCCGCGGGCCTGCTCCTGCTGGGCATGCGCGGCGGTTTCCGCCCCGCGCCCGCGCCCGCGCCCGCGTCCGCGACAGCGACAGCGACAGCGACAGCGACAGCGACGACAACGACGGCACGCGGACGGTCGATGCGCGCGGACATCGCCGAGTCGCTGCGCTACCTGTGGTCGCACCGGTTCCTGCGCACCCTGGCCATCACCGCCGGGACACTCAACCTCGCCACCTCCGCCTACTTCGCCGTGTTCGTGCTCTGGGTCGTCGGCGAGGAGTCGCGGATGGGGCTGGAGCCGAGCGCCTACGGGCTGATGATGACCGCGATGGCGGCGGGGGCGGTGGCCGGCTCGCTGGTGGCGGAGCGGATCATCCGGCTGGCCGGCGACGGCCGGACACTGATCGGCGCCTGGCTGGCCAACTTCCTGCTCTACCTCGTGCCCGTGCTCGCGCCGGTCGGATGGCTGCTCTATCCGACCGCCGTGCTGTGGGGAGTGACCAGCTCCGTGGCGAACGTGCTCGTCGTCTCCACCCGGCAGCGGCTCATCCCATCGGAGCTGCTGGGCCGGGTGAACTCCGCCTACCGGCTGATCGGCATGGGCGGGATGCCGGTGGGGGCGGCGCTGGGCGGGGTGGTGGCCGAGAGCGCCGGGCTGCCGGCCGTCTTCCTCGGCGCCACGGGTCTCTGCCTGGTCGCGATCGCCTTCCTGTGGCGTGTCGTACGTCATCAAATTTCGATACCTTTGACCAGTGATCCTTTGCTTACCGACACATCCGGATCACGTTAGGCACACTATGTCTTGTGGTGAGATGTCATCATTGCCCCAAGCGTTGAGGGGATGGCATGCGGGAGATCGGCGGACGGTACCTTCTCAGTGAGGAGGCCGGTCGTGGGGGTATGGGAGTCGTCTGGCGAGCCTTCGACCAGTTGCTGCATCGAGAGGTGGCGCTGAAGGAGCTGACCCTGTCCGGTGAGGTGGAGATGGTGCGCCGCCGGGTGCTCCGTGAGGCGCGGATGGCGGCCGGGCTCACCCACCCCAACATCGTCACGGTGCACGACCTGATCGAGAAGAGCGGCAAGCTCTGGATCGTGATGGAGTACCTCGACGGGCTCTCCCTGCACCAACTGCTCTCCCAGGTCGGCACCCTGCCCGCGCAGTCGGTGGCCGCGATCGGCCAGCACCTGCTCGCCGCGCTGCGCACCGCCCACCAGGCCGGAGTGCTGCACCGCGACGTCAAACCGGCCAACGTCATGCTCACCGGCGACCGCGTGGTGCTGACCGACTTCGGCATCGCCACGGCCGAGGGCGACATCCGGATGACCAACTCCCGCAGGCTGCGCGGCACCCCGGCGTTCATGGCGCCCGAACGCCTGCACGGCGGCCCGGCCAGCAAGGAGGCCGACATGTGGTCGTTCGGCGCCACCCTCTACAGCGCCATCGAGGGCCGGCCGCCCTACCCGGGTCAGGACGCGGCGAGCGTGCTCGGCATGGCGCGCAGCGGCGGATTCCCGCCGCCGCGCCGGGCCGGGGTGATGCGGCCGCTGATCGAGGGGCTGCTGCACCACGATCCGGTGCGCCGCTTCACCCCCGAGCAGACGGCCGGGTTGCTCGCCGGGATGCGCGCCAGCAGCTACCAGGCGGCGATCTAGGACTTTCTGGACCGGGCCTCGGCCTCGGCCGCGTCCATCGCGGCGGCCTCCTCCGGTGTCGGCGCGGTGCCACCGAGATGCGCGGGCTGCCACCAGACCCCTTGCGGGATCTCCGGGTAGGTGCGCTGCGCCCGGTCCACCATCGCCGTGAGCCGCTCGTGCAGATCGACCGTGTGCTTGTCGACGTCCTCGCCGCGCTTGGGGTACATGGGCTCGCCGACCATGATCGTGATGGGCACGTGGCGCTGCGTCAGCGCCTTGGGCCGCCCCTTCGTCCACAGTCGCTGGGTGCCCCACAACGCCACCGGGATGACCGGCGTCTTGGTGGCCTGCGCCATCCGGATCGCGCCGCTCTTGATCTCCTTTACCGTGAAGGACCGGCTGATCGTCGCCTCGGCGAACACGCCCACGACCTCACCGGCCTTCAGCATCCGCAGCGCCGTCGCGTAGGACCCGGCCCCGGCCCCCCGGTCGACCGGGATGTGGTGCATGCCCCGCATCAGCGGCCCGGAGATCCGGTGGTCGAACACGTCCTTCTTGGCCATGAACCGCACCAGCCGCTTGGCCGGCAGCGCGCCGAACCCGGCGAAGATGAAGTCGAGGTAGCTGATGTGGTTGCTCACCAGCACCGCTCCTCCGGTGCGCGGAACGTGCTCGGTCCCTTCGAGGTGGAAACGGTAGTCGAGCACGCGAAAGAGGGTCCGCGCGGCGGCGATCACCGGCGGGTACACGATCTCAGCCATGTGCAGAAGGTAGCCTAGGTTTTACCGTGCTGGGCAGCAGGACCACGCCGTCCGAGGTCCGCACCGGCCCGCCTCGGCGCTTGCCAGGCGCCTGAAACGGGCACATCTTCCCCTCTATGAAGAAACTCATCAACGCGGCGGACTCCGTCGTCGGTGACGCGCTCAGGGGCCTGGCGGCGGCCCACCCGTCGCTGCGGGTGCGTGACCAGGTGGTCTACCGCGCTTCGGGGCCACGGGCGGGCAAGGTCGGGCTGGTCTCCGGCGGCGGCTCGGGGCACGAGCCGCTGCACGCCGGCTTCGTCGGCCACGGCATGCTCGACGCGGCCTGCCCGGGTGAGATCTTCACCTCACCCGTCCCCGACCAGATCATCGACGCCACCCGGGCGGTCGACGGCGGCGCCGGCGTGCTGCACATCGTCAAGAACTACACCGGCGACGTGCTCAACTTCGAGATGGCCGCCGAGCTGTGCGACGACGTCGACGTGGCGAGCGTGCTCGTCGACGACGACGTCGCGGTCCAGGACTCCCTCTACACGGCCGGCCGGCGCGGCACCGGCGCGACCCTGTTCGTCGAGAAGATCGCCGGCGCGCTGGCCGAGGAGGGCGCGCCACTGGACGTGGTGGCGCGCGTGGCGGCCGAGGTCGACGACCGCAGCCGCTCGTTCGGCGTCGCCCTCACCTCCTGTACGACACCCGCGGCGGGCAAACCGACGTTCGACCTGCCGGACGACCGGGTGGAGCTGGGCATCGGCATCCACGGTGAGCCGGGCCGCCGCCGGGCGCCGATGGCCCCGGCCCGCGAGCTGGCCGCGGTCGCCATGGAGGCCGTGCACGGCGACCTGCCGCTCCAGGGCGACCTGCTCGTCCTGGTCAACGGCATGGGCGGCACCCCGCTGATGGAGCTGTACGTCGTGTTCGCCGAGGTGGACGCGTTCATCAGGGGCAAGGGGGCGAGGATCGCCCGGTCGCTGGTCGGCGACTACGTGACGAGCCTCGACATGCAGGGCTTCTCCGTCACGGTCTGCCGCCTGGACGACGAGCTGACGCGGCTGTGGGACGCGCCGGTCGAGACGCCGGGGCTCCGATGGGGACGGTGATGGACACCGCCTTCTTCGTCGCCTGGTTCGAGGACGCCGCCAAGGTGGTCCGGCTCCGCCGCGACGAGCTGACACGGCTCGACGCGGCGATCGGCGACGCCGACCACGGCGCCAACCTCGACCGCGGGTTCGCCGAGGTGCGCGCGGCGCTGACCGACTGGCCGCCCGCCTCACCGGTACAGGCGCTGGTGTCCGCCGGCACGACGCTGATCCGCCGCGTCGGCGGCGCCTCGGGCCCGCTGTACGGCTCCGCGTTCCGGCAGATGGGCAAGACGCTGGAGGAGCCGGTGACGCTGGCCCGGTTCGCCGGGGCGTTCGAGGCGGGAGTCGTCGCGGTCGAGCGGCTGGGCAAGGCCGCGCCGGGCGACAAGACCATGATCGACGCGCTGGCTCCCGCGTCACGGGCGCTGGCGCTGGCCGTGCGAGAGGGGCTGGAGCCGCTGGAGGCGTTCGAGCGGGCGGCGCGCGCGGCCGAGGAGGGAGCGCTGGCCACCATCCCGATGCGGGCCCGCAAGGGCCGGGCCAGCTACCTGGGAGAGCGCAGTGTGGGCCACGAGGACCCCGGCGCGGCCTCGTCGGCGCTCATCGTCGCGTCGCTGGCGACCGTGGCGGGCGGGGTGAGCTGATGGTCGGGATCGTCCTGGTCGCGCACAGCGCCGGGCTGGCGGCGGAGACGGCCGCGCTGGCCAGGGGCATCGCCGGCGCCGACGCCCCCGTGGTGGGCGCGGGCGGCACCGACGACGGCGGGCTCGGCACCAGCCTCGACCTCATCGAGCGGGCGCTCGCGTCGGTGGACCAGGGCGACGGCCTGGTGCTCATCCCCGACCTGGGCGGCTCGGTGCTGACGGCCCGGCTTCTGACCGAACCGGGGCGGGTGGAGCTGGCCGACGTGCCGTTCGTGGAGGGCGCGATCGCGGCGGCGGTCAGCGCCGCGGCGGGCGCGCCGCTCGCCGACGTGCTCGCCGCCGCCGCCGACGCGTGGACGTATCGGAAGGTCAGTGGCCCTTGAACGCCTCCTCCAGCCACCACGACGGGTGCTCGCGGGTGACCTTGGCGTGGATGAGCAGCGGCCGGTCGCGCCGCCCCTTCAGCCAGTCGGCCACCCCGCTCAGGTCGCCCCGCTCCCTCACCGTCACCGCGTCGAAGCCGTATCCCCGGGCGACCGCCGCCAGGTCGGCCGTCGGGAAGCGCACCAGGTCGAGCGGGTGGCCGTGCGGCCCGAAGTGGTGTACCTCGGCGCCGTAGCCGTCGTCGTCGTAGACCACGATCACCATCGGCAGGCCCAGCCGGGCCACCGTGTCGAACTCGGCGGCGCCCATCAGCGCCCCGCCGTCGCCCAGGGCCGCCACCGGCAGCCGGTCGGGCCGGGCCAGAGCCGCCCCGATCGCGGTGGCCAGCCCGAGGCCGATCGACTGGAACGCCTGGGTGAAGCAGAACCCGTACTCGTCGGGAACGTCCAGCAGCATCGACGGGTAGCCCATGAAGTTGCCCGAGTCGACGGCCACGATCCGCTCGGCTGGCAGCAGGTCGTCGAGCCCGATGGTGAGGGTCCGCGGGTCGATCCGCCCGTCGCCGCCCTCGTCGTCGTAGGGGACCTCCCGCCACCGGCCCTCGGCCTGAATACGACGCCTGACCCCGGGCGTGCGGTAACGCCGCCCCCCTGCGCCGGTTTCGGTTTCGGTTTCGGCTTCGGCTTCGGCTTCGGCGACCACACTGTCGTCGGCGGTGGCGTCGGCGGTGGTGGTGAAGGCCGCGGTCACGGCCCGCGCGGTGGCGGCCGTGTCGCCGACCAGGCCGAGCCGGACGGGCCGGTGGGCGCCGATCGCGCCCTCGTCCACGTCGACCTGGACCAGCGAGGTGTGCTCGCCGATCAGGTGGCCGTGTCGGGTGGTCCACATGTTGAGCGCGCAGCCCCAGCCGACGACCAGGTCGGCGTCGCGGATCAGCTCGGCGGCCAGCGGCGTGGCGAACCCGCCGCTCACGTCGAGGTCCCACGGGCTGCCCCGGAACAGGCCCCTGGCCACGGCGGAGGTGGCCAGCAGGGCACCCGTCAGGTCGGCCAGCTCCTCCAGCTCGCGCCGCGCGTGCCGGGCGCCCCGGCCCGCGACGAACACCGGCCTGCGGGAGCCGGCCAGCAGCCGCGCCAGGTCGGCGGCGTCGCCGATCGGCCGCGCCGGAGCGCCCGAAGCAGGGCCGCCCGAGACCGGAGCGGCCGAGACCGGAGCGCTCGCGCGTGCTTCCGCACCCTGGGCAGGCGCCTGTGCCGCGCCCGGGACGGGATCTCCGGCCGGACCGGATGCTCCCAGCGGGTGGGCGGCGGCCACGCGCTGGCCGGCGATGATCTGGTCGAAGAACTCGCCGAGCCGCCCGCCCCAGGGCGCCAGGTCGCCCTGCACGTCGAGCGGCAGGTTGAGCAGCACCGTGCGCCGGTCGTGCCAGGCTGTGCGGAAGGCCGCCACGGTCTGCTCGACCGCCTCGTGCGCGGCCGTGACGCGCATGGGGACCGCGCCCACCGCGCGGACCATGGCGTCCTGGTCGATGTGGAAGTTGGAGCGTAGGTCGGTGGCCTCGCCGGCGAGCACCACCATCGGCGTGCGGCTCTTGGCCGCCTCGGCGATGCCGGTCATCGCGTTGGTCAGACCGGGCCCCTGGTGCACCGACAGCACCACGATCGTGCCGCTCATCCTGGCGTAGGCGTCGGCCATGGTGGCCGCCCCGCCTTCGTGCCGCGCGGCGACGAAGCGCACGCCGTGCTTGACGAGGCTGTTGGTGACGTGGAAGTTGCCGCTGCCCACCACGCCGAACGCGGCCCGGACGCCGAGCGCGGCCAGCGCCCGCCCGACGGCCTCGGCGACGGTCACGGCTCCCGCCCCGGGCCGTCGGCGGGGCTCACTCCGCGCCTCGCTCCACCAGGGCCAGCACGCGGACCGGGCTGCCCGAGCCGCCCACGATGGGCAGCGGCGGGGCGACCACGACGGCGCCGGTCACCGGCAGCCGGTCGAGGTTGCGCAGCTGGGTCAGGCCGTACTTGCCGGCCCCCAGCAGGAAGGAGTGGCAGGGGAAGGCGGGGTCGAACGAGTGGGCGGCCCCCGCGTCGGTGCCGACGGTCTCGACGCCCAGCCCGAGGATCGGCGTCTCCTCGGCGAGCCAGCGCGCGCACTCGACGGAGATGCCCGGCGTGTGCGGGCCGTTCTCGTCGGCGTTGAGGAACGCCGCCTGGTCGCCGGAACGGGTGTCCCAGCCGGTGCGGAAGAGCAGCCAGCCGCCGTCGGGCAGCGGCCCGTTGGCCCGCTCCCACTCCTTGACGTGGTCGACCTGGAGCAGGAAGTCGGAGTCCTTGGCCGCCTCGGCCGAGAAGTCGAGCACCACGGCGGGAGCGAGCAGGCTGCGGACCGGCACCTGCGAGACGTCCTCGCCGTCGCGGGCCGTCACCCAGTGGATCGGTGCGTCGAAATGAGTGCCGGAGTGCTCGCCGGTGTGGATGTCGTTCCAGTACCAGGCCGGGCCCCGGTCGTCGTAGCGGCTGATCTCCTCCAGCCGGAACGGGATCGTGTTGCCGAACGGCTCGGGCAACTGCAGGATCGGCGTCTCGGACGACAGGGGCGCGGTGAGGTCGATCACCTCGATCGCGCCGTTCCGCACGCTGTCCACGAAGCTCCGCAACACCGACATCTCGTCCTCCTACGTGGGATGGCCTGGGAGAATCCTCCTACGCGGGCGGCCGCCGTGCCAACCGTCAGGCTCTGGTCCACTCGGCGCAGCCGCCGGTCTGGAACGCCTTGTCGGTGGGTGCGATGGTGACGGTGGCCGCGCCCTGGGGCATGTCGGCCGCGATGATGTCGGAGGCACGCGCGGTGGTGCTCTTGAGCCTCGCCCAGTAGCAGACGGGCTGCCCGGCCGCGGGTCCGGCGGTGCGGTAGGTGCCGGGCTGGATGTCGACGCCGACCACCAGGGTCCGGTTGCCCGCCGGCGCGCCGGGGGGCGCGCTGGTCGCGGGCGGGGTAGTGGCGGGCGGGCCGGTCGTGGCGATGGCCGGCGGCTGGGAGCCGGTGGGCTCGGCCGGCTGCTCGACCGTCACCGTGACGCGGGGCGCGGGCGCGGCGGACGTCTCACCGGTGCCGAGGCCCGCGAAGAACCCGACGAGAAACCCCAGCAGCCCCGTCAGCCCGGAGACCAGCAGGATGATCGTCGGACTGCGGGTGGCCCGGGGGAACTCGGGCGGAGCTCCGTACATCACGGGCACCAGCGTGCCACCCGTGTCAACGGTGCAGGTAGTCGACCAGTGACGCCTTCTCCGTCTCCAGCTCCTCGATGGCGCTCTTGACCACGTCGCCGATGCTCACGATGCCGACCAGCCGGCCGCCCTCGACCACGGGCATGTGCCGGAACCGGTGCGTCGTCATGGTCTTGCGGAGCTCTTCGACGTTGTCGCGCGGACCGACGGTCCGCACCTCGGAGGTCATGATCGCCGACACCGGCTCGTCGAGGACGCCGGCGCCCCGGTCGTGCAGCCGCCGTACGACGTCGCGCTCGGACACGATGCCGACGATCGTGTCGCCGTCGGGCGAGACGACGACGGCTCCGATGTTGTGCCGGGCGAGCTGGGCGAGCAGCTCGCGGACCGTGGCCTCCGGCGCCACAGTCGTCACGTCACTGCCCTTGTCGCGCAGGATTGTCCCAATGAGCATGTGCACCACCTCGGCTCTCAGTTACCCGGTGAGGATGGGCGTTAAGCCCGTGCCCGTCCCCTCTCAGGCAAGCAACGGCAGGAGGAAAGCGTCAAGCGTTCCCGTAGGCTGCTTGTCGTACGACGGCTTTAAAGTGTGAAATAGCACCCTGCCCGCCCAGCCCCAGGAACGATGATGACCGAGCAGCTCAACACCGGCAGTCACGATCTCCCCATCACCGACGAGCTGGCCGCGTTCATGCGTACGGGCTGGGCCGACACCCGGCGCGCGGACGTGCTCCCGCTGCCGGTCGCGCCGTGGGCGGCCAAGCGGCGTGCCGCGCTGGCGGCGCGCTTCCCCGGCGAGCGGCTGGTGGTCCCGTCCGGCACGCTCAAGGTGCGCAGCAACGACTCCGACTTCCGGTTCCGGCCGCACAGCGCCCACGCGTACCTGACCGGGGCGGGCGAGCCGGACGACGTGCTGGTGATCGAGCCGTCCGGCGAGGCCAGGCTGTACCTCAGGCCGCGCTCGCCGCGCGAGGAGGGCCAGGAGTTCTACCGCGACCGCCGCTACGGCGAGTTCTGGGTGGGCCGCCGGCCCACCCTGGCGGAGGCGGCGGAGCTGTACCAGATCGACTGCGCGCACGTCCGCGACCTGGCCCTGAAGGGGCCCGCGAGGGTGCTGCGCGGGGTGGACGCGTCGGTGGACGCCGCGGTGCCGGCGGGCGCGGACGACGCCGAGTTCGAGCGGTTCCTGTCGGAGATGCGGCTGGTCAAGGACGAGTGGGAGACCGGCGAGCTGCAGGCCGCGGTCGACGCGACGACGCTCGGCTTCGAGGACGTGGTGCGCGCCCTGCCGCGGGCTCTCCGTCACCCGCGCGGGGAGCGCTACCTGGAGGGTGTGTTCGGGCTGCGCGCGCGCCTCGACGGCAACGCGACGGGCTACGAGAGCATCGTCGCCTCCGGCGCGCACGCGTGCGTGCTGCACTGGATCCGCAACGACGGCCGGCTGCGCGACGGCGACCTGCTCCTGCTGGACGCGGGCGTGGAGACCGACACGCTCTACACCGCCGACGTCACCCGCACGCTGCCGCTGTCGGGCCGGTTCACCCCCGTCCAGCGCCAGGTGTACGAGCTGGTGTACGAGGCGCAGACGGCGGCGATCGGCGCGCTCAGACCGGGCGCCCGCTTCCGCGACTTCCACCTGGCGGCGATGCGCGTCATCTGCGAGGGGCTGTACGAGTGGGGCCTGCTCAAGGACTCCCCCGACCTGCTCATGGAGTCGGGCCTCTACCGGCGCTACACCCTCTGCAGCAGCGGCCACATGCTGGGCCTCGACGTGCACGACTGCGCGAAGGCCCGCGCCGAGGTCTACCTGGACGGCGTGCTGGAGGAGGGCCAGGTGCTCACCGTCGAGCCCGGCCTCTACCTCCAGCCGGACGACCTCACCCTGCCCGAGGAGTTTCGTGGTCTGGGCGTCCGCATCGAGGACGACCTGGTCGTCACGTCGGACGGCGCCCGGCTGATGTCCGGGGCGCTGCCTCGCCATCCGGACGACGTGGAGACCTGGATGTCGGAGCTCGCCCACGATCGAGCCTGAGAGCCCGTCCGGCGCTCCCATCGCCGCGCGCGTCACGGCACGGTCACGTTTCATGGAGTACTGACAAGATGTGACGTGCGTCTCATACCTTCTCCTCAAATTTCCCGCCAGGCATCGACCTACTGGACAACTCGTCAGTAGGGTGACTGATCCGTAGTCAGCGGGTGACGAGGGTGGTCATGACGGCAACACGCGCGCGGGCGGGATGCTGATGGCCCTGTCGGGATACCTCGGCCGCCGCGCCGGGTCCGCGCTGGGCCAGGTGGGTGAGCTGTTCGTCATCGTCCTGGAGGGATTACGCCGCAGCTGGGACGTCAGGCACTGGTGGTGGGAGTTCGTCGACCAGTGCTGGTTCCTGGCCCGTGTCACCAGTGTGCCCGTCCTGCTCGTCTCGCTCCCGCTGGGCGCGACCGTGGCGCTCCAGGTCGGCGAGCTGGCCTGGCAACTCGGCGCCGCCTCGGCCACCGGGAGCGCCGTCTTCGTGGGCCTCATCCGTGAGGTCGCGCCGCTGGCCAGCGCCCTGCTGATCGCCGGAGCCGGCGGCAGCGCGATGACCTCCGACATCGGCGCCCGGCACATCCGCGACGAGCTGAGCGCGATGGAGGTCATGTCGGTCAACCCCATCCACCGCCTCGTCACGCCCCGCATGTGGGCGGCCAGCACGGTCGCGGTCTGCCTGTGCCCGCTGGTCATCCTGGCCGGGGCGAGCGGCGGCTACTTCTTCAACGTGGTCGTGCAGGGCGTCACGCCCGGCGCCTACTTCGACGGCGCCCTCTCCCTCGTCGTCGGCTCCGACCTGTACGTCACCCTGTTCAAGGCGTGGATCTTCGGCTTCATCGCCGCGGCCGTCGCCTGCTACAAGGGCATGACCTGCGCCACCAGCCCGGTCGGCGTGGGCCGCGCGGTCAACCAGGCCACCGTGGTCACGTTCATGCTGGTGTTCGCGTTCAACTACGTCATCTCCGCGGTCTACTTCCTCGCCTACCCGCCCAAGGCGCTGTGATGGTCACCCGTACGGCCGGCCTCCGGTTCGCGGGCCGCGGCCGCGACTGGGCCGAGCGGTTCGCCACGCTGGCCGACTGGCCGCTGTTCGTGTGGAGGGTGCTGTTCTACTCGGTCCGCGACGTGATCCTGCGGCTGAAGTACTTCAAGGTCGTCATCCGGCAGGTCAGCGACGTGGTGGTGGGCGTCGGCGCGACCGTCATCGGCGGCGGCATGATCTTCGTGGTGTTCACCATGGCGTTCGTGGTGGGCGCGACCGTGGGGCTGCAGGGCTACCAGGGGTTGCAGGCGATCGGCGCCGAGTCGTTCATGGGACTGGTCGGCAGCTTCGCCAACGTCCGCGAGATCACCCCGATCATCGCGGCGACGGCGCTGGCGGCCCAGGTGGGCTCGTCGTTCACCGCCGAGCTGGGCGCGATGCGGATCTCTGAGGAGATCGACGCGCTGGAGGTGATGGGCATCAACGCCTTCACCTACCTGATCTGCACCCGCGTGGTGGCCGCGCTGATGGCGCTGGTGCCGATCTACCTGATCGCGTTGTTCGCCAGCTTCTTCGCCACCCGGCTGATGTGCACGGCCCTGTTCGGGCTGGCGCCCGGTGTCTACGACTACTACTTCTACCTGTACCTGCCGGTCAGCGACATCGTGTTCAGCGTCGCCAAGGTGGCGGTCTTCGCGTTCACCGTCATCGTCATCCACTGCTACCACGGCTTCCACGCCACCGGCGGCCCCGTGGGCGTCGGGGTGGCGGCGGGCCGCGCGATCCGGCAGTCGATCGTGACCATCGTCCTGCTCAACCTGCTCCTGTCGTACCTGTTCTGGGGTGGCGGCGGCAGCGTGAAACTGACGGGGTGAGCGATGGGACGTGACGGGTTCTCGCTGCCGCTGCGGATGGGCATCGCGCTCGCGGTGGTCGTGCTGTTCGCCGCGGCGACGCTGTTCGTGGTGCGCGCGGCCACGGAGGTGCGCGGCATCCGGGTGGACGCGGTGTTCGGCCGGGCGGGGCAGGGCCTCGACACCAACTCCTCGGTCAAGATCCGCGGCGTCACCGTGGGCGACGTGACCGGGGTGTCGCTCGACCGGACGGGCAGGGCCGTGGTGACCATGCACGTCGAGCCGGGCGTACGGCTGCCGCGGACGACGGTCGCGGCGGTGGAGCCCGCGTCGGTCTTCGGCCCCAAGTACGTCGACCTCAAGCCGGGCCCCGGCGAGGCCACCGGCCCCTACCTGAGCGCCGGGGCGGTCATCACCGACACGCGCGACCCGCTCGATCTGTCCGACACCCTCGGCGACGCCTACCAGGGTCTCGACGCGGTGGACCCGCGCGAGGTCACGGTCATCGTGCACACCCTGGCCAGGGGGCTCGACGGCGAGGGCACGCGGCTGCGCGAGCTGATCGACGACGCGGGAACCGTGGTCGGCGTCGCCCACCGGCAGCGCGCCCGCGCCCGGCAGTTCCTGCGCGACAGCGCCGGGCTGTCCACCGCCCTGTCGGACAAGGGCGACGACCTGGTGTCGATCTCCTCAGACGTCAACGTGATCACTCCCGACCTGCTGGAGCGGGCCGACAAGGTACGGGTCCTGCTGAAGGAGATCACCTCCGTCTCCGACCTGACCGCGCACGGGCTGCGCAAGCACCGGCCGAACCTGCGGGCCGGCGTCCACTCCGGTGAGCGCGTGGCCGCGCTCATCTACGCCCAGCTCGGCCTGGCCGGAGACGGCGTACGCGGCCTGAACAAACTGATCAACCTGCTCAACGAGCTGATCGAGGCGCCGGGCCCGAACGGCACCCGCCAACTGCAGGCGGAGGCGTTCGTCGCGACCGACGTCTGCGAGCTCGTCGTCGGCGCCTGCGGACCGAGCGACGGGAGGCGCTGAGATGGCGGTCTCCAAGGAGCGCGCGGCCCGCCGGTGGACACTGGTCCGCGTCCTGCTGTTCGCCGGCGTGACCTTCTCCCTGATCGTGCTCATCACCGCGCAGATCGTCCGGGTCAACACCGCGGACGTCTACCGGCTGATCGCCACCTTCGACGACGTGTCGGGACTGACCGAGGGCGACCAGGTGAAGATCGCCGGAGCCCCGGTCGGCCAGGTCGACACGATCAGCGTGGTCAACGGCAGAGCGGAGGTGACCCTGGAGGTCCAGCGGGCGGTCAGGGTGCCCGCCGACACCGAGGCGGCCGTCCGGTGGCGCAACGCGGTGGGCCAGCGGGTCGTCTACCTGCTGCCCGGCACCGCCCCCGGCATGCTGGCGCCCGGCTCGCGCATCTCCCGCACCTCGTCGGTGGTCGACATCGGCGAGCTGGTGAGCGACCTCGGGCCGCTGACCCGCACCCTCGACCCCGAGCAGATCAACCAGCTGCTGACCGCCGCCGCCACGTCACTGAAGGGCAACGACGAGAACATCCCCCGGCTGCTCGACAACGTCAACGACATCACCGGCACCGTCACCCAGCGCAAGGAGACGATCGAGGGGCTGCTGAAGGACTACGCCACCGTCTCGGGCGTGGTGGCCAGGCGCGACAAGCAGATCGAGCGGCTGGTCGACAACCTGGTCACGCTCTCGGAGGCGTTCGCCGACAACCGCAAGCTGATCGACGACTCGCTGGTGGAGCTCTCGGCCACCTTCCACACCTCCAACGAGGTGATCGGCAAGAACGCCGACGAGCTGGGCGCCGTCGTCGACCGCCTCACCGAGTTGACCGGCGGCGTCAGGCGGAACGTGAAGGATCTCGACCGGACGGTCAACACCATGCAGCCGTTGTTCGCCCGTGCCTACAGCAGCGTCGGCCGCGGCCACTACTTCGTCACCGCGGTCCCCTGCCTGGCGCTGGGTCCCTCGCCCTGCCCGTACCCCATGCGGACGCCACCTCCGCTGCGCGGCGCCACCAAGATCCAGAGCACCAAGGAGCTGCGCAGACTGATGGTGGGTGAATGATGGCGATCAAGTCCTTCCGGGACCGCAACAGGGTCGCCGTCGGCCTGGTGTCGCTGGCGGTGCTCGGCACGATCCTGGTGGCCACCTTCCTCGTGGGCAGCCTCGGCCTGTTCGAGGGCGGCTACACGATGTCCGGCACGTTCGTCGACTCGGGCGGCCTGCGCACCGGCAACGACGTCCGGGTGGCCGGCGTGCGCGTCGGCGAGGTGACCGAGGTGCGGGCCGACTACGGCCAGGGCAACGTCGTGGTCACCTGGCGGGTCGACGACGACGTGCGGCTCGGCCGCGGCACCCGCGCCGACATCACGCTGTCCAACCTGCTCGGCGGCCGCTACGTCAAGCTGACCGGCCCCGTGTCGGCTCCGTACGTCGACCAGTTGCCGGAGAGCGCGCGGCGCATCCCGGTGGAGCGCACCGGCGTGCCGACACTGGTCAACGACGCGATCAAGGACGCCACCCGGCTGGTGGACAAGCTCGACACCGACGCCGTCGACGACCTGGTGACCGAGCTCGGCAAGATCGACACCAGCGACCGCGGCCGGATCACCCGGCTGCTGAAGAACATCGGCGACCTGTCCGACACGATCAGCAGGAGCGAACCCGACCTGCAGCGGCTGCTCGACAACGGCACCCGGGTGACGAAGGTGCTGGAACGCAAGGACAAGCAGCTCGGCCGGCTCATCGACGCCATCGACGTCATGCTGAAGGAGCTGCGCAGCCGCCGCGACGAGCTGCGCACGCTGCTGGGCGACGGCAGCGACCTGGTGCGGAGCACCACCCGGCTGATCAACCGGCACGAGAGGTCGCTGGTCCGGGCGCTCGACGACACCGGCGCGATCACCACCAGGCTGAGCGGCGGCAACGAACGGTTCAACGAGCTGCTGGCCTGGGCGGGCCCCACCTTCTCCGGCCTGTCCACGATGGGCGGGCAGGGACCGTGGCTGGAGGCCATCGCCTCCGGCCTCGGCCCGATCAACCCCGAGGTGCTCGCCGCCATCGCCAAGGACAGGAAGAACGACCGATGAGAGCGCTCGTGATCCTGCTGGCCGGGGCCCTGCTGATCGCCACCGGCGGCTGCGTGCCGCTGGGGGCGCGGCCGTACCGGCTGACGGCGATCTTCAGCAAGGCGCCCGCCCTGTACGAGCAGGCGCGGGTCAAGGTGATGGGTCTGGACGCCGGCTACGTGGAGCGGATCCGGATCGAGGGCGACCGGGTCCGGGTCGAGCTGTCGGTCGACCGGGAGGTGCCGCTGCCGGCGAACGTGCAGGCGGTGGTCGCGTCGCAGAACACGCTGGGCGAGCGCAACGTGGTCCTCTATCCCCCGTGGAAGCCCGGCGACCAGCGGATCGCGGCGGGCGCGACCATCCCCCTGGAACGCACCGACCTGCCGGTGGAGATCGACGACGCGCTCGACGCGTTCACCAAGCTGACCGACGCGCTCGACGCGGACAAGGTGGGCGACGTCGCGGGCGACCTGGCCGACGGGGTCAGGGGCCGGGGCAAAACGATCAACAACGCGCTGGCCGACACCGCGAAGCTCACCAACACGCTGGCCCGGCAGGACCAGCAGCTGATCGACCTGGCCAAGAACCTGAACAGACTGGCCACGAGCCTCAACCGGCGCCAGGGCCAGGTGACGGACGCGATCGACTCCTTCGCCGAGGCCAGTGCCATCCTGGCCGAGGAGCGCGGGCGGCTGCGCGGGTTCGTCTCCGGCATGGCCGGTTTCGTCCGGCGCGGCGACGTGATCATCGAGGCGTACTCGGCCCGGCTGCCGCAGGCGACCAGCACCCTGGCCGAGCTCGTGCTGACCGTACGGGCCAACAGCGCGTCGATGGCCCAGGCGGTCAAGGGCGCCGCCGACTTCGCCGACATCCTGATCGACTCCTGGGACCGCGAGCACCACGTGCTGAAGATCCGGGTCGTGCTCAACGCGATGACCAGGGCCTGGCTCAGTCCGCTGTTCGACGCGCTCGACCTCGGCAAGGTGCCGTGCCTGCCGTCCGGACTGAGCAACTGCCCCTTCGAACAACGGAAGGGGCGGCGATGAAGGCCCGCCTGTGCGGCGCGATCCTGGCCCTGACCCTCACCACGTCGTGCTCGATCCAGACGCTCGGCGCCACGTCGGGCGAGCTGACGCTCAACGCCACCTTCGACGACGTGCAGAGCCTGGTGGCCGGGCACAGCGTGCAGATCGCCGACGTACGGGTGGGCACGGTCACCGGCATCCGGCTGGAAGGCTACCGGGCCAGGGTGACGATGTCGGTCCAGGAGCGCCACCGGCTGCCCGTCGGCAGCACGGCCACGGTCGCCAAGACGTCGGTCCTGGGCGAGAACTACATCTCGCTCACCCCGCCGCCCGGCAAGGACCTGACCTGGGGCCCGTACCTGGGCGACGGGGCGACGATCACCGAGACGTCGGTCGAGCCGGACATCGAGCAGGTCACCGCGAAGGCCGGGCCGCTGATCGAGGCACTCGGGGCGCAGGACGTCAACGCCATCCTCGACGCCGCCTCGACCGCGTTCGCCGGCAAGGGCGACGCCGTGAACAAGCTGATCAAGCAGACCGCCGAGGTCACCGACGCCTACGCGGCCGCCCGCCGCGACCTGGGCACGACCATCGACGCGCTGGCCGAGCTGGGCGACGACCTGGCCAACGGCAGTGACGAGCTCGACCGGCTGCCCGGCACGCTGGCGGCGGCCACGGCCCGCGTCGCGCACGGGCGCAAGCACATCAAGAAGACCGTCGTGGCGCTGACCCGGCTCGCCAAGGAGGCCAACCTGACGGTCTACCCCCGCCACGCCGCCCGGCTGCGCACGCTGCTGCGCCGGCTCGACGCCGTCAACTCCTCGATGCTGCGCGGCAAGGAGGACCTCAAGGCGCTCGTGGCCGAGGTCCAGAAGTTCATCGACGCGCCTCCGATCACGGTCAACGGGCAGGTGATGACGTACGTGTGGCTGAAGGGCCTGCTCCCGCCGAAGAGCGGGAGCACCACCCGGAACGAACCCCGTGCCGCCGCCACCCCCCAGGAGGACTTCCGCCTGCTCTGGGAGCCGCCGCGATGAAGAACCGCATCTACCTCAACCTCGGCTTCTTCGTGCTGCTCGGCGTCGTGATGACGGTCTGGGCGTTCAGCACCATCATCAAGGTGGACGCGATCACCCGGCCCTACCGGGTGTCGGCCGAGTTCGGCTCCTCCCCCGGCCTGATGCGCGGGTTCGACGTGGCCTACCTCGGGGTCCGGGTGGGCAGGATCGGCGAGGTGCGGCTGGCCACCGGCAAGATCGTCGTGGGACTGGACATCGACCGGGAGATCCGGCTGCCGAAGGGCAGCACGGCCGAGGTGCGGCGCAAGTCCGCCATCGGCGAGCCGTACGTGGAGCTGTCGCCGCCCGCCACCGGCGTGACGGGGGCGTCGCTCGCGGCAGGCGACGTGATCCCGCTGTCCAGCACCAGCGTGCCGCTGGACTACCGCAAGCTGTTCGAGGGCGTCGGCAGGCTGCTGAACGCGGTGCCACCCCGCGACGCCAAGACGATCACGCACGAGCTGGCGGTGGCGCTCGACGGCCGGTCGGGGTCCATCCGGAGCGTCATCGACGACGCTCACGACCTGACCGGCACGCTGGCGGACAACGCCGAGACGCTCGACGAGCTGTCGGTGCAGCTCACCCAGCTCACCCACACCCTGGCGGGCCGCAAGGACAAGCTCGCCTCGGGCATCACCGATCTCTCCACGGTGACCGGCTCGCTGCGCGCCTCGCGCGCCGACCTCAACGCCTTCCTCGATCAGGGGCCCGGCGTGTTCGGGCGGCTCGACCAGGCCCTGAAGCGGGCCCGGCCGGGCCTGTCCTGCCTGCTGACCGCCGCCGGGTTGCCCCACAAACCGGCCTTCTCCGCACAGACCGAACGCAACACGCACCGCATGCTGAGCGTCGTGCCGACCGCGCTCACCCTGGCCGACGACATCAGCGACAAGCGCGGGGACACCGTGTACGGCAAGGTGGCGTTCGTCTTCAGCGTCCCGGGCGGGCCGCAGCCGGCCGAGGAGTACGAGTACACCGTCGGGCCGCCCACCGTGCCACGCCTGCGCGCCTGCCCGGACCGCGCGCCCGTCGCGGACGACCCCGTCGAGGACGTGCGGCTCGACAAGCGGACCGGGCAGCCCGAGACCACGACGCCGCCCGACACCGACGAGCCCGCGCCGAGCCCGGAGGCCGAGGCCGAGGAGTCGAGCTCGCCGTCCGGCGTGGCCGCCACCACCGGCGCCACGTCCCGTACCCCGCTGAACACCACGCCGCTGATCGTCGCGATATTTCTCGCCGTAGTGGTCGCCGGTGGCATCGTGGGCTGGATCGCGGCGGGCCGGGCCGCCCGCCGCCGTAAGGAGAGCACGTGACCACCCAGCAGGACCTCACCGAGGGCCGGCAGCCGTCCGAGACCGAGCCCGCTCCCGCCGCCGAGCCCACGACCAACTCCGCCGGGACCGGCCGGCCGGCCGAACCGGCCGAGGCCGGACGGCCCGCAGAACCGGCCAAGGGCGAACGGTCCGCGGCGACGGACTCCCCCGAGGACGAGACCACGGCGGCGGAAGACGGCGAGCCGCGCGGCGACGGCAAGGCGAGCGGCAATGGCGAGCCGAGCGGCGGCGAGGCGACGGAAGGCGGCGAGACGAGCGGCGGCGAGGCGACGGAAGGCGGCGAGACGAGCGGCGGCGAGGCGACGGAAGGCGGCGAGACGAGCGGCGGCGAGGCGACGGAAGGCGGCGAGGCGACGGGGCGGGTCCGGGTGACGCGGGCGCGCGTCATGGGGGCGCTGGCGGCCATGCTGACCGCCGCGCTGGCCGCGACAGCCGTGCTGCAGTGGGTCTCGGCCGACCGGGCGCACGACGCGCTGGCCAGGCTGGAGTCCGAGCGCGCGCTGCGCCTGGAGGTGTCGGGCGCGGCCTCCTCGTTCGGCCAGTCCCTGCTCAGCTACGACTACCAGGACCTGCAGACCACCCGTTCCACCCTGATGGCCCAGGCCACGGGCGACTTCCTGACCACCTACGACGAGGCGTTCGGCGGCGCGATGGCCCAGGTCATCGTCAAGCTCAAGGCCGTGTCCCGGGCCACGGTCCGCGAGGTCTACCTGTCGGACGTGGACGAGGCCACCGCCCACGCCATCGTCGTGGTGGACCAACAGGTCAACACCGCCGAGGCGATCCGCTCGGTCACCGGGTCACACCTGAAGGTCACCCTGGTCAAGGAGAAGGGCGTCTGGAAGGTGCAGGAGGTGACCGTGCTGGGCGCGGCCAAGGAGGACCAGTACAACCTCGACGGCACGCGCACCGACGCGAAGAAGAAGGACTGACCGGTCATCGTCACCGTGGCCATGGGCGGCCGCCCGGACGAGGTACGCGCCCCCGAACAGTGGCTGACCCCGGCCGAGCTGGAGCGCGCCGCCCGGTTCGTCTTCGACGCCGACCGCCGCGCCTTCGTCGCCGCGCACCTGCTCGTACGCCTGTGCGCCGCCGACGTGCTGGGCATCGAGCCCGGTGGGCTCACGTTGCTGCAGCACTGCGCGGTGCACGGCCCGGGCCACGGCCGCCCGTACATCCGGCAGGCTCCGTCGCTGGGCGTCAGCCTCAGCCACACGCGCGGCTACGTGTGCGCGGCGGCCGGTCGGGGGCGGGTGGGCGTGGACGCGGAGCGGGTGCCGGCCGGGCCGCTGAACGAGGCGCTGGCCGCCACGGCGCTGACCCCCCGCGAGCGCGCGCTGGTGAGCGGCAACGACGAGCTGATCAGGCACTGGACCCGCAAGGAGGCGCTGATCAAACGCGGCGAGCTGTCGCTGGACCTGCTGGGGTCGGTGGAGATCGACTGGACCGGGCGGCACCTGCTGGAGTGGACCGCCGAGACGGACGTCAGGGTGGCCATCGTTACCGACACCCCAGCGGAAAGGCGCCCGATTCCCGGTTAAGCTGGAGGTATGTTCCACCGCAAACCCCTCGAAGAGCGGATCGCCGACCGCATGGCCCAGCGCAAGCCGCTCGAGGAGGGCAAGACCTTCGAGCACGGGCCCGCCAAGTTCGTGTTCATCTCGCTGCTCGTCGCCGTCGTGCTCATGCACGTGGTGGGCGTGGCGATCGTGATGGCCTTCAGCTAGTGGCGGCTCGGGGCGGCATCGAGGAGAGCCCGCCCACTGCCCCGGAGACGGACGAGCTCAGCGGTGCCGGCGTGCGCCGGCTCTCAGTCGGCCACTTCGCCACCAGATCACGCTACGTGTGCGTTAGATTGGGGATCTTGACCTTCTCCTCTCGTGATCGAGGGGATTCTCACTCTCACGGGCGAGATTTCCTGCTTCACCGCCGGCCGCCTGCCAGGAAGGAGGACTTCCCTTTGAGGTCTTACGTCGGCTCCACAGGCCTTTCAGCTCTCCACCAGCCCGGCGGCGAGGATGTTTCCGGCCGCCTTCACGTTCCGCCGCGCCTCGGCCCGGTCGGCCGATCCCTTCTCCTCACGGGCCAGTGCCCGCAGAGCACGAGATCCGCGAACTATCGTACACTTGTTCGTTTTTGCGGTTTTGTTCCGGCTTTCCTCCCCGCTCCCAAGGACGGGGTCTCCAGCCTCAGGGGAGTTCGATGAGCGCGCCTCGCTGGCTTTCCCCCACCGAACAACGTGCCTGGCGTACCCACCTGGCCCTGCACAAACTCCTCATGCATCGGCTCGACCGCGATCTGCAGGAGCACTCACTCTCCGTGAACGACTACGAGATCCTGGTCAACCTCTCGGAGAGTCCCGACCGGCGGATGCGGATGAGCGACCTGGCCGACGCGACGATCCAGTCGCGCAGCCGCCTGTCCCACCAGATCTCCCGCATGGAGGCCAAGGGCCTGGTCTCCCGCGAAGACTGCCGTGACGACCGGCGCGGCACGTTCGCGGTGCTCACCGAGGAGGGCTGGGACACCATCCAGCGGGTGGCGCCCGACCACGTGGCCAGCGTGCGCGAGCACTTCGTCGACCGGCTCACCGACGAGCAGCTCGACGCGCTCGAGGCCGCGTACCGGCCGATCGTCGAGCACCTGAAGAAGTTGCGCTGACACCCAACCGATATCGGTGACGGCTCACGATCGCTCCCGGCCGATCGCTACGATCCGCTCATGCTCAAAAAGCTGCTGCTCGTCGTCGTTCTCGCGCTTCTACCGGCCTGCTCGTCGGGCGGCGGCGCCGAGTTGCCCGCCGGTCCCGATCTGACGAAGAAGGCGTCGGAGGCGATGAAGACGGTCAAGTCGGCCGCCTTCTCGATCTCCACCGAGGGCAAGCCCAAGGTGCCGGTGAAGAAGGCCGACGGCCGGCTCACCGCGGCGGGCGACGCCGACGGCACGATCACCCTCGAGGTGCTCGGCAACCTCCAGGAGATCACCTTCGCGTTGGTCGGCGAGACCGTCCACTTCAAGGGCCCGACCGGCGGCTTCCAGAAGCTCACCCGCGCCGACCTGGCACAGCTCTACGACCCGTCGCTGATCCTCGACCCGGCCAAGGGCGTCTCGCAGTTGCTCGGCACGGCCACCGACCCGCGCGTCGAGGCCGAGGAGGGCGGCGCCTACCGGGTCGCGACCACGTTCTCCGGCCAGGTCCTCGGCGCGCTGGTGCCCGGTGTCACCCAGGGCGTCAACGGCAAGGTCTGGATCGACAAGGCCACCGGCCGGCTCACCAAGATCGAGCTGCCGTTGCAGGACGGCACGGTGACGGTGTCGTTCAGCGACTACGACGCGCCGGTCACGATCACCCCGCCCCCGACGAGCGGATGAGAGCCGCCCGCCGGGTCGCGCTCGGTGTCGGCGGGGCGGTCGTGTTACTCGCCGCGCTCGACGCCTACGTGGTCGTCACCGTTCTCATCGACATCGCCGAGGACGTCGGCATCCCGCTCAACCGGCTGGAGCGGGCCACGCCCGTGGTGACCGGGTTCCTGCTGGGTTACGTGGCCGCGATGCCGCTGCTGGGGCAGCTCTCCGACCGCTACGGCCGGCGCCCGCTGATCCACATCTGCCTGGCGGCGTTCGCCGTGGGCTCGGTGCTGACGGCCCTGGCGAGCGGTGAGGTCATGGTCGTGACGGGGCGCACGGTGCAGGGGGTGGCCGGCGGCGCCCTGCTGCCGATCACGATGGCGCTCATCGGCGACCTGTGGGACGAGCGGGAGCGGCCGGTGGCGCTCGGCGCGGTCGGGGCGGCCCAGGAGCTGGGCAGCGCGCTCGGCCCGCTCTACGGCGGCGTGCTGGCGCTGGCCCCGGCCCTCACCCTGGCGGGCGTGCGGCTGGACGGCGCTCAGGGGCCCCTCACCGGCGGCCTGATGGGCGTGATCCCCGGCACCATGCTGCTGCGCGGCGTGGAGCTGGGCGGCTGGCACGCCATCTTCTGGATCAACGTCCCGCTGGCCGCGCTCGCCGCCGTCGCCGTGCACCTCACCGTCCCCCCGCCCGATCGCGAGCGCCGCTCGACGGGCGGCCGGGTGGACGGCGTGGGCGGCGCGCTGCTGGCCCTCTCGCTGGCGCTGCTCGTGGCCGGCCTCTACAACCCCGATCCGGCCCATGCCGTCCTGCCGCCCTGGGGACCGCCGTTGATCGCCGCCGGCGTCGTGACCGGGGCCGCCTTCGTCTGGTGGGAGATCCGCTCCCCCGTCCGCCTGCTCGACCTGTCCACCACCCGCAAGGGTCCCCTGCTGGCCACGCTGGGAGTGAGCTTCCTGACCGGGGCCGCGCTGCTGGTCACCATGGTGTTCGTCCAGTTCACCGCGCAGACGCTGCTGGACCTGGAGGCTCTCGAAGCCTCGCTGGTCCTCGGCCGATTCCTGATCGCGCTGCCCGTCGGCGCGGTCGCGGGCGGCCTGCTGGCCCGCCGGCTCGGCGACCGGATCGTCTGCGTGGCGGGCCTGCTGATCGCCACGGTGGGCTACGCGCTGATGAGCCGCTGGCCGCTCGACCTGGCCGGTGCCCGGCTCATGGTCGACCTCGACCTGCTCGTGGCCGGGCTCGGCATCGGGCTGGTCATCGCCCCGGTCTCGGCCGCGGTGCTCCGGGTGACGCCGGCCGCGCAGCACGGCGTGGCCTCCGCCGCGGTGGTCGTGGCGCGGATGATGGGCATGCTGATCGGCATCGCGGGCGTGTCGGCCTGGGGGTTCTACCGCTTCCAGTCGCTGACCGCCCATCTCGACACCCCGCTGCCGTTCGGCCTCGACCCCGACGTCTACACCAGGCAGATGAACGAGTACCTCTCCAGGGTCGACGCCGCGCTGCATGTCGAGTACACCGAGATGTTCCTGGTGACGGCGGTGCTGTGCGCGATCGGCGCGGTCGTCGCGGGCTTCCTGCCCAGGCGCTCGCTCTAGCCCGGCCGCAGGCGTGCCCGTCCCGCGGGTAACCGCTCCGCTTCGCCGGACGCCCGGCGCGGGCACGGCAGGGCGCGCATGGCTCGCGCCCTGCCGTGCCGGATGGTGTTACGGCGTCAGCCGGTGCAGGTCGCGCGGGAAGAGCGTGACCTGGCGGACGTTGGCGGCGCCGGTGAGGCGGGCGGTCCAGCGTTCGAGGCCGATGGCGAAGCCACCGTGCGGCGGCATCCCGTACGCGAACGTCCGCAGATAGCCCTCGTACGGCTCGGCGCACTCCCCTCGGGCGGCCAGCGCGTCCAGGTAGTCCTGGTGGCGGTGCAGCCGCTGACCGCCCGTCACCAGCTCCAGCCCCCGGAACAGCAGGTCGAACCCGTTGGAGCAACCGGGTCGGTCCGGGTCGGGATGGGTGTAGAAGGGCCGCTTGGCCATCGGGTACCCCGTCACGAACAGGAACTCCGACCCGTGCTCCCGCAGCGCCCAGTCCGAGAGCCACCGCTCCTGGGCCGGCGACAGGTCGGGCTCGTCCTGCCCGGTCAGCCGCTGCGCCTCGGTGAAGTGCACGGCGGGGATCTCGGCGGGCACGCCGGGCAGGTCGAGGCCCAAGGCGGCCACGGCTCCAGGGGCGCGGCGCCGTACGGCGTCGAGCATGCCCGCCAAGACCTCCCGCAGCACGGCCATCACGTCGCGATGGTCGCGGACGAACCCGAGCTCGGCGTCGAGACTGGTGTACTGGGCGAGGTGCCGGGCGGTGTCGTGCGGCTCCGCCCGGAACACCGGCCCCACCTCGTAGACCCGCTCGAACACGCCGACCATCGCCTGCTTGTAGAACTGCGGCGACTGGGCGAGGTAGGCCGGGCGGCCGAAGTAGTCGATGCCGAAGACGTTCGCGCCGGACTCGGTGGCCGAGGCGACGATCTTCGGGGTGTGGATCTCGGTGAAGCCGAGCCCGTCGAGCGTGGACCGGAACCCCGCGGCACTGGCCGCCGAGATCTCCGGCGCCGCCCTGAGCAGCGGGTGGCGCAGCGCGACCGGCGCGTGGTCGAGGATCGTCGGCAGCGCGGCGGGCACGACCGGCCGGTAGAGGTCGAACGGCGGCGCCTCGACCGGCTCGGCCAGCACCTCGATCTCCGGCTCGACGAGCTCGGCGCCGCCAGGCGCGCGCGGACTGGCCATCACGGTGCCGGTGACCCGCACGGCGCTCTCCTCGGCGGGCAGGGCCGCGGACGTCACCACCTGGGCGACCCCCGAGCGGTCCTTGACCACGAGGAAGGACACGGATTTCAGTCGCCGGCGGCGATGGACCCAGCCGGCGATCGTCACTCGTTCTCCGGCATGCTCCGCGAGCTCCGCCGACAGGACACGAGAGATCATCACAGCTCCTCATGAGGAAGTGCATGACCCCTTGGGAGTGCGGGGGAGAAGGGAACTCCCGGTGCCACCGCACTTTCGCCGCCGAGGCGGCCTCCAGGACCCGATGACGGGGGTCAGACCGGCGGGGCATTTCCTCCCCGCACTCGGGAGTGTCTTCGCCGGGAGGGCGCGGGGCCGCCTTCGCAGCTGCCGGCGGCTCTCTCGGCCCGCGCGGGCTCCTGGCTACTCGTCTCCGTCTACGTGTTGCGAGGGATGCTAGCCGCCGGGCAGGACCGGCGGCAACGCCATTACCGACGGCTACTTCCTGGCCTGGCCGCCCTTGCGCTTCTCGCGGATCTTCATGGTCACCTCGATCGGCGACCCGGCGAAGCCGAACTCCTCGCGGATGCGGCGCTCGACGAACCGGCGGTAGGTGTCCTCCAGCCAGCCCGAGGTGAACAGCACGAACTTGGGCGGCTCGACCGACGCCTGGGTGGCGAACAGGATCTTGGGCTGCTTGCCGCCCCGGACCGGCGGCGGCGTCTGCTGCACCAGCTCGGTGAGGAACGCGTTGAGCCTGGCCGTCGGCACCCGCGTCGACCACGACTCCAGGGCCCTTTCCAGGGCCGGGACCAACCGGTCCATGTGGCGGCCGGTCTTGGCGGAGATGTTGACCCGCAGCGCCCACGGGGTGCGGACGAGCTGCCTGTCGATCTCCTTCTCCAGGTAGTGGCGGCGGTCCTCGTCGACCAGGTCCCACTTGTTGAACGCGACCACCATGGCCCGGCCCGACTCGATCACCAGGCTGATGATGCGGAGGTCCTGCTCGGTGAGCGGCTCGCTGGCGTCGATCAGCACGATCGCCACCTCCGAGCGCTCCAGCGCGGCCCTGGTGCGCATGGCCGCGTAGTAGTCGGCGCCCTGCAGCTCGCGGTCGCGCCGCCGGATGCCGGCCGTGTCGACGAACCGCCACGTCCGGCCACCGAGCTCGATCAGCTCGTCGACCGGGTCACGGGTGGTGCCCGCCATCGGGTCGACCAGCACCCGCTCCTCGCCGGCGAGCTTGTTGAGCAACGAGGACTTGCCGACGTTGGGCTTGCCGAGCAGCGCCACCCGGTAGGGGCCGCGCTCGGCCCCGAAGGTCACCTGCGGCGTCTCGGGCAGCGCGTCGAGCACCACGTCGAGCAGGTCGCCGCTGGAGCGGCCGTGCAGGGCGGAGACCGGCTGGGGCTCGCCGAGGCCGAGCCCCCACAGGGAGGACGCCTCCAGCTCCAGCTGCTGGTTGTCGACCTTGTTGGCGGCCAGGATGACCGGCTTGCCGGACTGGCGCAGCACGGAGCCCACGATCTCGTCGGCGTCGGTCGCGCCCACGGTCGCGTCGACCACGAACACGATCACGTCGGCCAGCTCGACGGCGACCTGGGCCTGCTCCGCGATGCGGAGGTTCATGCCGGTGGCGTCAGGGTCCCAGCCGCCCGTGTCGACGACGGTGAAGCGCCGGCCGCGCCAGTTGGCGTCGTAGGTGACCCGGTCGCGGGTCACGCCCGGCACATCCTCGACGACCGCCTCGCGGCGGCCGATGATGCGGTTGACCAGCGTGGACTTGCCGACGTTAGGCCGCCCGACGATGGCCACGACCGGAACCGGGCCGGTGTCGGCCGGCTCTCCGGAAATCTCGAGATCGTCGAGCTCAGCCTCGACCCAATCCCCCGTTGACACGTTGTCTCATCCTTAGGAGTCCCGCACCCTCAGGTGCGCTCGTATGTATGGCCGGTGTCACTCCGGGATCCGTCGCCCTTGGCGCCGGAGCCTCGTCGTGCCTCGGCCAGCCTCAGCACCTCCGCGATGACCTCTTCGAGGTTGAGCGCGGTGGTGTCGAGCTCGACGGCGCCAGCCGCCATCGAGAGTGGGTCTGCCCGGCGCGTGGAGTCGATTGTGTCGCGCCTGGCCATCGCGGCCTGCTGGGCCTCCACCGTGGTGCCGGCCAGCTCCGCGTGCCGGCGCCGGGCGCGGGCCTCGGCGCTGGCCGTCAGGTAGATCTTGAGCGTCGCGTCGGGGGCGACCACCGTGCCGATGTCGCGGCCTTCGACCACGATGTCACCGTCGCCGATGATCTCCCGCTGGAGCGCCACGAGACGCGAACGCACCTCGGGCACCGCCGCGACGACCGAGACCGAGGCGGTGACCTCGGTCTCCCTGATCGGACCCGCCACGTCGATGCCGTCGACGTGGATGGTGGGCCCGCCGGGGTCGGTGCCGGAGACGATCTCGGGCTCGGCCGCCCTGGCCACGATCGCGTCGGAGTCGGCCAGATCGACGCCCTGCCGCAGCATCCACCAGGTCATCGCGCGGTACATCGCCCCGGTGTCCAGGTAGCGCAGGCCGAGCGCCCTGGCGACCCCGCGCGACGCGCTCGACTTGCCGGACCCCGAGGGGCCGTCCATGGCGATGACCAGACCGGCCACGGGCTCTCCTTCTCCACGTTCTTTACCCAACCTCAAGAGGCTACCGCCTCCCGGCACTCCGCCCGGCCGGGCTCGCGCATTCCGATCTTCGGCGCCGCCGCTCACGGCGTACATGTCGGGAGGTGACGTCCGGCGTCAGGGGACCTGCCAGCCGCGCTCCCGCAGGGCCTGGGAGAGCACGGCCGCCGCGTCGGGCTGCACGGACAGCTCGGCGATGCCCAGGGGCAGGCCGGGAGCGTGCTCCAGCCGGACGTCCTCGACGTTGACGCCGACCTCGTCGCAGACCTGGAACAGGCGGGCCAGCTGGCCGGGGCGGTCGCCGATGACGACCTGGACCACCACGTAGGCGGGCGCCGGGCCGCCGTGCTTGCCGGGAATGCGGTCGTGGCCCGCGACGCCGCGCTTGAGCAGGTGGGTGATGTCGTCGGTGGCCGTGCCGTCGCCGCCTGCCAGGGAGCGCAGCGCGGTCGCGGCCTCGGCGAGGTCGCGGGAGACCGCCTCCAGCACCTCGGCGACCGGGGCCGCGTTGCCGGACAGGATGCCGAGCCACAGGCCGGGGTCGCTGCCCGCGATCCTGGTGACGTCTCTGACGCCCTGCCCGGCCAGGCCGAGCGCGACCTCGGGCGCGTCTGCCAGGCGGGCCGCCACGGCCGAGGCGGCCACGTGAGGGGCGTGGGAGACGACGGCCACGGCCCGGTCGTGTTCGGCGGCGTCCACCACGACCGGGTTGCCGCCGCAGAGCTCGACCAGGCGCAGCACGGCGGCTCTGGCCTCGGGCGCGGCCTCCGGCGTGGGGCACAGAGCCCATGGGCGGCCGAGGAAGAGGTCGGCCCTGGCCGCGCCAGGACCCGACCTCTCCCGTCCGGCCAGCGGGTGCGAGGCGACGTAGGTGCGCAGGTCGCAGTCGAGCTGGGCGGCCCGGTGGATGGGCTCGGCCTTCACACTGGCCACGTCGGTGTAGTAGGCGGCGGCGTCGCGCTGCTGGAGGTCGAGCAGCTCGGTGGCCACGTGGGCGGGCGGCACCGAGATCACCGCGAGGTCGGCCCTCGGGCCGCTCTCCGGCTGCCAGTCCTCGCCCGCGCCCAGCTCCCGCGCCAGCCGCACCGCCGCCTGGTCCCGGTCGGCGAGCAGCACGCGGACGTCGTGCTGGCGCAGGGCCAGGGCGACGGAGGTGCCGATGAGACCGGTGCCGACTACCAGCACGGTACGGAGTGCGGAGGCCATGTCGATGTCCTGATTTTTCGGTCTTGTTTGGGTGGTGCAGCTCATGCTGCCTGACGTTGGTCGACGACTGAAGCCGTCGTCCCTACTGGGCGATGTCCTGGCGCAGGGCGACGGCGCCTCGCAGATAGACGTGCTGGATCTCGGCCCGCGGCCGGTCGGTCTCCACGTGGGCCATCAGCCGGACCACCCGGGGCAGCGCCCCTGGCACGTCGATCTCGGTGCAGCAGATCAACGGCACATCGTGGAAGCCGAGCTTGCGGGCCGCCAGCGCCGGGAACTCGGCCGTCAGATCGGGCGTCGCGGTGAACAGCACGCTGATCACGTCGTCGGTGGTCAGCTGGTTGCGCTCCATCAGCTCGGAGACCAGCACGGTGGTCCCCTCGATGATCGAGTCACGGTCGTCGGCGGCCACCTGGATCGCCCCGCGGATCGCCCGAACCATCTGAACCGTCCCTCCATAAGCGGTGGAGCCCGTGCGGCCTCCGCACGGGCTCCTGCGTCCTGCCAGGTTACAACTTCACCGCGGCGTAAAGCTCGCCGACCTCCGTCAAGCTCAGCGCCCTGACGGTGCCGGGCTTGGTACGGCCCAGCTTCACCGGCCCGAACTCGATCCGCGCCAGGTCGATCACCCGGTGGCCCGCCTCTTCGAGCATGCGCCGGACCACGTGCTTGCGGCCCTCGTGCAGCACCACCTCGACCAGCGCCTGCTGGCCGTGCTCCTGCACGATCGCGAAGCTGTCGGCCTTGGCCAGGCCGTCTTCCAGCTCGATGCCCTGCTTGAGCCGGCGGCCCAGGTCACGCGGGATCGGGCCGGGCACCTTGGCCCAGTATTTCTTCTGCACCCCGTAACTGGGGTGGGTGAGCCGGTTGGCCAGCTCGCCGTCGTTGGTGAGCAGCAGCAAACCCTCGGTCTCGGTGTCGAGCCGGCCCACGTGGAACAGCCTCGGAGCCAGCTCCTCCACATAGTCGGCCAGACACGGCCGGCCCTGCGGGTCGTCCATGGTGGAGACGACGCCGATCGGCTTGTTCAGGGCGTAGTAGACCAGGTCGGGCGCGGTCGGGATGCGCTTGCCGTCGACGTGGATGACCTGCGCGGCAGGGTCGACCTTGGCGCCGAACCTCCGCACCACCTGGCCGTTGACGGTCACGCGGCCGTCGCCGATCATCTCCTCGCAGGCGCGGCGGCTGGCCACGCCCGCCTGGGCGAGCACCTTCTGCAGCCGCACGCCGTCGGGCACCTCGGTGGTGTCGCGCTCGTCGGTGTAGCCCTCGGGGTAGAAGTCGCGGTCGCGCATCGGCTGGCGGGCGGTCTTGAACCGGTCACGGCCTGCCCCGGCGGGCGAGCCACCGCTCCTGGATCCGCCGATCGTCCGCACGCCGTCACGCCCGGCCGACCGGCCGGCGTCACGTCGCCCGCCCGTGTCACGGCCGCCCTCGGACCTGCCGAAGCGTGCGCGGCCCGGCTGGCCGCCGTCGTCCCGCCGCCCGCTCCGGTCGGCCCGGAAGCCGCCCTCACGGGCCTGGTCGCGGCCGCCGTAGCCGCCGCGCTCGGACCGGAACCCGCTCCTGTCCGTACGGCCGCCGTCGCGATCGTCACGCCGGTCGGAACGGTAGCCGTCGCGGCCCTGGCCGCCGCGGTCGTCACGCCGGTCAGAACGGAAACCACCACGCTCCGACCGAGAATCGGAGGAGCCGTACCGGGCGCGGGAACCACCACGGTCAGCCCGGAACGAGTCACGGCCCGAACCGTACTCACCCCTGGAACCCCGCTCGCCGCCGTCACGCCGCTCCGGACGAGACCCGCCGCGATCGTCACGCCGCTCCGGCCGGTAGCCCTCACCGCTCGGGGAACGGAACCCCGCGCGGTCGTCGCGCCGCTCGGGCCGGTAACCCGCACGGTCGTCGTCACGCCCCTGGGCGCCGTCGCGCCGCTCGGAACGGTAACCTTCACGGCCCTGACCGCCACGGTCGTCACGCCGGTCAGAACGGAAACCACCACGCTCCGACCGAGAATCCGAGGAGCCGTACCGGGCGCGGGAACCACCACGGTCGGCACGGAACGAGTCACGGCCCGAACCGTACTCACCCCTGGAACCCCGCTCGCCGCCGTCACGCCGCTCCGGACGAGACCCGCCGCGGTCGTCACGCCGATCGGTGCGGTGGCCGTCACGCCCCTGGGCGCCGTCGCGCCGCTCGGAACGGTAACCTTCACGGCCCTGGCCGCCACGGTCGTCACGCCGCTCGGAGCGGAAGCCGCCACGGTCGGAGCCACCACCGGAATCGGAGGCGCCGTACTGGGCGCGCGAACCGCCCCGGTCGGCACGGAGCGAGTCGCGGCCCGAGCCGTACTCGCCCCTGGAGTCGCGGCCCGAGCCGCGGTCGTTGTCGTCGCGGCGTGGTCCGCCGCGGGTGTCGTCTCGGTGGGAACCGCCACGGAAGCCCTCGCGGCGGGAGCCGCCACGGGTGTCGTCCGAGCGGAAGGCGGGACGCCCGCCACGGCTGCTGGAGCCGCCGGTGCGTCCACGACCGCGTCCATCACCGGACGGGGTGCTGCGCCTGTTGTTCACTTTGTCGTCTCCTCGAGGTTTTCCACGTCGTCGGGGAGGAAGGGCGCGAGCTCGGGGAGCTCGCTCAGGTCCCTCAGTCCCAGACGTTCAAGGAAGTATGAGCTTGTCCGGTAGAGCACTGCCTGGCTCTCCGGGTCGGAGCCGGCCTCTTCGACCAGGCCCCTGGCGACGAGTGTCCGCATGACACCGTCGCTGTTGACGCCGCGTACCGCGGCGACACGGGCGCGGCTCACCGGTTGCCGGTAGGCCACGACCGCGAGTGTTTCGAGCGCGGCCTGTGTGAGCCGCGTCTGCTGGCCGTCGCGGACGAACCGCTCGACCAGCGGCGCGCATGCCGGACGCGTGTAGTAGCGCCAGCCGCCCGCCACTTCTCTCAGATCGAAACCCCGCCCGGCTTCGGTGTATTCCGCCGCCAGCGCTCGCAACGCGGCGACCACCTCGTGGGTGGGCCGTTCGAGCACCTGCGCCAGGGTGATCTCGGGGACGGGTTCGTCCACGACCATGAGGATGGCTTCGAGCGCGGCGCTCAACCCCGGGCTCTCGTCGCCGTCGGACGTCGAGGACGGCGCGGCCGAGCCCCACGCGCCCTCGGCCGCCGCACCGGTCGTGGTCAGGCCGGGAGCCGAATCTCGGGGCCCTCTCTCCCCCGCCTCCGCGCCGCTGCCCGACTCGGGACGGTCCAGCTCGGAAACATCCGGCACGGGCAGGGCAGGCTCAGCATCGCCCAAAGCAGGAACGTCCGGCACAGAATCGTCCGGCACCGAGTCGTCCGGCACCGAGTCGTCCGGCACGGGAACGGTCGGCACAGGATCCGCCGGCACGGGCGGGTCCGGCTCCGATGCCAGGGGCTCCTGCGTGGTGGCGAGGGACCCGGGGAGGGACATCCAGGCGGGCAGCCCCGCTTCAGGCGACTTGCGCGGCGGGGGCGGAACGTCGTCCGGGCGATCAGTCATCAGCAGCCTTCTCCGCGCTCTCCTCGTAGTCGTCGCCCACCGCGACGTCCCCGTCGTCGCTGCCCGTCCAGGTGACGTGCAGATCACCCAGCGGCTCGACCTGCTCGAAGGTGACGGCCGACTCCCGGAACAGCTCGAGCACGGCCAGGAAGCGGGCGATGACCTCGAAGGTGCCGTCGCAGTCGGCAACCAGGGCCCGGAAGGTGGCCCTGCGCATGCGCCGCAAGTGCTGGACAAGGATAGCGGCTTGCTCCCGCACGCTGGCCAACGGTTGGTAGATGTGGCCGATGCTGACCGTGGGCGCCGGCTTGGGGGTGAAGGCCCGCGCGGCGATGCGGGCGAGCTGGTCGGGACCGATGCCGAGGATCAGCTCGGGGAGCAGGTCGGCGAACTGCGGCTCCAGCGGCACGGTACGCGGGAAGCGGAGCGCCTCCTGGGCCATCCGGCCGGAGAAGAGCTTGGCCACCTCTTTGTACGCGCGGTACTGGAGCAGCCGGGCGAACAGCAGGTCGCGGGCTTCCAGGAGGGCGAGGTCCTCCTCGTCCTCGACCTCGCCTGAGGGGAGCAGCCGGGCCGCCTTGAGGTCGAGCAGCGTGGCGGCGACCAGCAGGAAGTGACTGGTCTGGTCGAGGTCCCACTCGGGGCCGCGGGAGCGGATGTAGGCGATGAACTCGTCGGTGACCTTGGAGAGCGAGACCTCGGTGATGTCGAGCTTGTGCTTGGCGATGAGCCCCAGCAACAGGTCGAACGGCCCTTCGAAGACGTCAAGGTGAACGTGGAACCCCGCCGCCTCCTGTTGCGTCACCTGGCCATTGTGGCAGGCGCCGGCCAGCGCGACAGCACCTCGCGGGCCAGCTCACGATAGGCGTTGGCGCCCAGTGACGACGGGTCGAAGGTGGTGATCGGCTCGCCGGCGACCGTGGCGTCGGGGAAGCGCACGGTGCGGTTGATCACGGTGTGGAACACCTTCTCGTCGAACGCCTCCACGACGCGGGCGAGCACCTCGCGGCCGTGCAGGGTGCGCGCGTCGTACATGGTGGCCAGCAGGCCCTCGATCTCGAGGTCCTCGTTGAGCCGCTCCTGCACCTTGGAGATGGTGTCCATGAGCAGCGCGACGCCACGCAGCGCGAAGAACTCGCACTCCAGCGGCACCATGACGCCGTGGGCACAGGTGAGCGCGTTGATCGTGAGCAGGCCCAGGGACGGCTGGCAGTCGATGAGGCAGACGTCGTAGTGCGGCAGCAGCGGCTTGAGCACCCGGCCGAGCACCTGCTCGCGGGCCACCTCGGTGACGAGCTGGACCTCGGCGGCCGACAGGTCGATGTTGCTGGGCAGCAGGTCGAGGCCCTCGACGCCGGTCTCCAGCAGGACGTCCTCGGCGGTGACGTTGCGCTCCATGAGCAGGTTGTAGACCGTGAGGTCGAGCTGCAACGGGTTGATGCCGAGGCCGACGGAGAGCGCGCCCTGCGGGTCGAAGTCGACCAGCAGCACCTTGAGGCCGCATTCGACGAGCGCGGCGCCCAGGTTGATGGTGGTGGTCGTCTTGCCGACCCCGCCCTTCTGGTTGACCATCGCGACCACGCGGGCCGGCCCGTGCGTCTCCGGCGGCACGGGCTCGGGGAACACGGGCCGGGGGCGCCGGGTGGGCCCCAGATTGACGCCGGTGGAGGGCGCGTTGGTCTTCGTGTCACCCCAGGGGTTGTCGGGGGTCCCCGGGGTCGAACCGTTGGTCTTCACAGTCACCAGCTCGAACCTCCCTGACGATCCCGAACCGGACCGTCCGGACGGACACTATGGCGTCACTACTTAACGCGGCAAGGCGGCACGCCGAAGTGCCGCGCGCCGCAAAAGACTATAGATCACTGCCGTGCACGGGGATGCGCGGCGGCGTAGACCTCGCGGAGCCTGTCCACCGTGACCAGGGTGTAGACCTGGGTGGTCGTCACCGAGGCATGGCCGAGCAACTCCTGGACCACCCTAACGTCGGCGCCACCGTCAAGCAGGTGGGTTGCGAAGGAATGACGTAGAACATGGGGAGATATCCCGGCCAGTCCGGCTCGTTCGGCGGCGGCCTGCAGCACCTCCCACGCTCCCTGCCTGGTGAGGCGCCCGCCCCTGGCGTTGAGGAAGACCGCGGGGGTGCCCCGGCCGTGGGCGAGCAGGCCGGGCCTCGCCCTGACCAGGTAGGCGTCGAGCGCGGAGCGGGCGTAGCGGCCGAGCGGCACCACCCGGGTACGGCCGCCCTTGCCGCGCAGCCACACCTGGTCGGTCTCCAGGTCGTCCACGGCGAGGCCGACCGCCTCCGAGATGCGCGCGCCCGTGCCGTACAGGACCTCAAGGAGGGCGCGGTTGCGGAGGGTCAGTGGCGCGCCCTCAGGGCCGGAGGCGGCGATGAGCCGCTCGACCTCGTCGACGGCGATCGCCTTGGGCAGCCTGCGGAGCTGGCGCGGCGGCCGGACCTCGTGCGCGGGGTCGTGCGCGGTGACGCCCTCGCGCAGCGCGAAGCGGTGCAGCCCGCGCACGGCCGACACCGCTCGCGCGGCCGAGCTGGCCACGAGCGCCGGATGGTCGCCGTCCCCCTCGCGCAGCGCCGTGAGGAAGTCGAGGACGTCGGCCTCGCCCACGTCGCGGAGCGTGTCACGGCCGCGCGACCGCAGGTGCTGGAGGTAGCGGCGCAGGTCACGACGGTAGGAGGCGAGCGTGTTGGCAGCCAGGCCCCGCTCCACCGCGAGATGGGCGAGGTAGCTGGAGAGCACCGCCTCCACGAAATGGTCCTTCCGTCACGCCTCGGGCGCGTCGGCCGGCCGCAGCAGGGCGTAGCCCTCGACCGACGCCGCATATGCGGCGAGGATACCGGCCACGGTCGGGGAATTGTGGATCATTCCCATGAGCGCCGCCTCGACGGCGTCGGCCAGCGCCACCCACTCGACCGGCATGTCGATCTCCTCGTGGCGATGGACGAAGCCGTTCTCGTGGTCGGGGATCTTCGACACGTCGCGGGCGAGGAACACCCGGATCCGCTCGTTGGTCATGCCCGGCGAGGGGAACAGGTCGACCAGGGTGTGCCAGGTGGCGGCGCGGTAGCCGGCCTCCTCGGCGAGCTCCCGCGCGGCACCGGTGACCAGCGACTCCCCCGCCACGTCGCGGAGCCCGGCGGGCAGCTCCCACAGCAGGTGGCGCGTCGGGTGACGGTACTGGCGGATCAGCAGGACCCGGTCGTCGGCGTCGAGCGCGAGCACCGCGACCGACCCCGGATGCACCACGTAGTCGCGGTCGGCCACCTCGTCGCGCGGCATGCGCACGGTGTCGGTGCGCACGTCGATCACGTAGCCCTTGAACCGGTGCTTCGAGGCGACGACGTCCCACGCCTCGGGCGTGTCTCTGATCACGGGCCCATTCTCCTCCGGTGCGGGCAGGCCGTGACTCACTTGGCCACGCTGGAGCTGACGCGGCTGTCGGCATAGACGAGCGCGGCGCCGATCAGGCCCTTGAACAGCGGGTGGGCCCGCGTGGGACGGGAGCGGAACTCGGGGTGCGCCTGGGTGCCGATGAAGAACGGGTGCGTCTCGGCGGGCAGCTCGGTGTATTCGACCAGGCGTCCGTCGGGCGACACCCCCGAGAACACCAGGCCGACGCGCTCCAGCTGCTCGCGGTAGGCGTTGTTGACCTCGTAGCGGTGGCGGTGACGCTCGTCGGCCTTGGCCTTGCCGCCGTAGAGCTGCCTGGCCAGCGTGCCCTCCCCGAGCTTGGCCGTGTAGAGGCCGAGCCGCATGGTGCCGCCCATGTCGCGCTCGCCGGCCACGACGTCCTCCTGGTCGCTCATGGTGGAGATGACCGGGTGCTTGGTGTCGGGGTCGAACTCGGCGGAGTTGGCGTCCTCGATGCCGGCCATGTTGCGGGCCGCCTCGATGACCATGCCCTGCATGCCGAGACAGAGGCCGAGCAGCGGGATCTTGTGCTCGCGGGAGTGGCGGATGGCGCCGATCTTGCCCTCGATGCCGCGCACGCCGAACCCGCCGGGCACCAGCACGCCGTCGACGCCGTCGAGCTCGCGCTCGGCGCCCTCGGCGGTCTCGCAGTCGTCGCTCTTGACCCAGCGGATGTTGACCCGGGCGTCGTTGGCGAACCCGCCCGCGCGCAGCGCCTCGGTGACCGACAGGTAGGCGTCGGGCAGGTCGATGTACTTGCCGACCAGGGCGATGGTGACCTCCTTGGCCGGGCGGTGCACGCGGCGCAGGAGCTGCTCCCACTCCTTCCAGTCGACGTCGCGGAACGGCAGGCCGAGCCGCCGCACCACGTAGGCGTCGAGGCCCTCGGAGTGGAGCACCTTGGGGATGTCGTAGATGGAGGCCGCGTCGACGCAGCTGACCACGGCGTCCTCGTCGACGTCGCACATCAGGCTGATCTTGCGCTTGATGGAGATCTGGACGGCCCGGTCGGAGCGGAGCACGATCGCGTCGGGCTGGATGCCGATGCTGCGCAGGGCGGCCACGCTGTGCTGGGTCGGCTTGGTCTTGAGCTCGCCCGACGGGCCGATGTAGGGCAGCAGCGACACGTGCAGGAAGAAGACGTTGTCGCGGCCGACCTCGTGCCTGATCTGGCGGACGGCCTCCAGGAACGGCAGCGACTCGATGTCGCCGACCGTGCCGCCCACCTCGGTGATGACCACGTCGACCTCGGGACCGGCCATGCCCCTGATGCGGTCCTTGATCTCGTTGGTGATGTGCGGGATGACCTGGACGGTGTCGCCCAGGTATTCGCCGCGGCGCTCCTTGGCGATGACGTTGGAGTAGACCTGGCCGGTGGTCACGTTGGCCGAGCCGTGCAGGTCGGTGTCGAGGAAACGCTCGTAGTGGCCGACGTCGAGGTCGGTCTCGGCGCCGTCGTCGGTGACGAAGACCTCTCCGTGCTGGAACGGGTTCATCGTGCCGGGGTCGACGTTGAGGTAGGGGTCGAGTTTCTGCATGGTGACCCGGAGACCGCGCGCCTTGAGCAGGCGACCGAGGCTGGATGCCGTGAGGCCCTTGCCGAGACTTGAGGCGACACCGCCGGTGACGAACAGATGCTTGGTTTGCGATGCGCTGCGCAAAGGGGCTCCCGTGGCTCGAGGTGTGGTCAAGTGTCCACGGGCTCTCAGGATATCAAACATCGTCCCCGACATGCCCGAACGGTCGGACCAAGCGGTAACTTTGGGCTTTATGTCACTTGTACGCCGGACATTGGGCACATTGGTCCACCGTGCCTACACGGCGATCCGCGACGCCGGCGCCATCACCCCGGCCAGCCCGGCAGGGCACGAGTTCGGCAGGCTGGGAGAGGGCGCGAAGATCGCCTTCCCGCCGGGCGCCATCTTCGGTGAGCAGTGGACCGAGATCGGCGACCACACGCTGATCGGCGAACGGGTCTCGATCTCCTGTGGCATGTGGCCGGGCGCGGAGCTGGGCCCCGGCTCGATCCTGCGCATCGGCGGCGGCTGCTCGATCGGCCGGGGCACGCACATCGTGGCCCACCAGTCGATCGACATCGGTAACGACGTCTTCACCGGCCCGTACGTCTACATCACGGACCAGAACCACGTCTACGACGACCCGGACGTCCCGATCGGCCGGCAGTGGCCGCGCAACAACCCGGTCTCGATCGGCGCGGGCTCGTGGCTCGGCACGGGGGCGATCATCCTGCCGGGCACCCGGCTCGGCCGCCAGTGCGTGGTGGCGGCCGGCGCCGTCGTCCGCGGCGAGTTCCCCGACCACAGCGTGGTGGCCGGGGTGCCCGCCAGGCGGGTACGCGGCTACGACCCGGAACAGGGCTGGCACACGCCCGTCATCACCCTGACGGTCGAACGCGGGGCCTCCTGACGACCCGGCCCGGACAGGACATCTGGACCGAACATCGTTCTGGCAGTTAGCGTCGGTTCATGCGAACCGCAATCACCGAGCGCCTCGGCGTCGAGTTCCCCCTGTTCGCCTTCAGCCACTGCCGCGACGTGGTGGCCGCCGTCACCAACGCCGGCGGTTTCGGGGTGCTGGGCGCCATCGCCTACACGCCCGAACAGCTCGACACCGAGCTCTCCTGGATCGACGAGCGGGTCGGCGGCCGCCCGTACGGAGTGGACGTGCTCGTCCCCGGCAAGATCGACGCCTCCGCGCTGGACCGTGACGCTCGGCTGGCCGACTTCATCCCCGAACGGCACCGCGACTTCGTCACGCATCTGCTGTCCAAGTACGGCGTGACCGGCCCGGTCCAGCCGATGGGCGGGTCGCCGGACGAGTTCGGCAGGCGGGTGACGGCGGCGGGCGCGACCGGCCTGATCGACGTGGCCCTCAAGCACCCGATCGGCCTGATCGCCAGCGCGCTCGGACCGCCCCCGCCGGAGATGGTGACCGGCGCCCGCGAGGCGGGGGTGCCCGTGGCGGCCCTGGTCGGCACCGTCGAGCACGCGCGCAGGCAGGTGGCGGCGGGCGCCGACCTGATCGTGGCGCAGGGCACCGAGGCGGGCGGGCACACCGGCGAGATCGCCACGATGGTGCTGGTGCCGCAGGTCGTGGACGCGGTCGCGCCGCTGCCGGTGCTGGCGGCCGGCGGCATCGCCTCCGGCCGGCAGATGGCGGCGGCGATGGCGCTCGGCGCGCAGGGCGTGTGGTGCGGGTCGGTCTGGCTGACCACGGAGGAGGCCGAGACGGCGCCCTCGGTCAAGCGCAAGATGCTGACCGCCTCGTCGCTGGACACGGTCCGCTCCCGTTCGCGCACCGGCAAGCCCGCCCGTCAGCTCAGGTCGGCCTGGACCGACGAGTGGGACTCCGGCCAGGAGAGCCCCGGGCCGCTCCCGATGCCGCTGCAGATGCTGGTCGCCGAGGGCACGATGGCCCGGGTCACCGCGGCCGCCGAACGGGGCGAGCCGGGCGCCCTGGAGCTGGCCAACTACTTCGTCGGGCAGGTCGTGGGCCAGATGAACCAGATCAAGCCCGCCCGCGAGGTGGTGTACGAGATGGTGAGCGAGTTCGCCGACGCCGTGGAGCGGCTGGCCCGGCTCTCCGGCTGACGGCTACGATGCGCGTGTGGTCGGGACACCCGAGCTGGAGCGTGGCACCGGTGTTCCCGCGCACGTGCAGATCGAGCGCTGGCTGCTCGACGCGATCGCCGGCGGCGAGATGGCGCCCGGCGACCGGCTGCCCGGCGAGCGGGAGCTGGCCGGCCGGCTCGGCGTGAGCCGGATGACGCTGAGGCAGGCGCTGGCCACCCTGGAGCGCGACGGTGTGCTGGTCAGGGTCCCGGGCAGGTCCGGCGGCGCCTTCGTGGCCGAGCCGCGCGTCGACTGCGACCTGACCGGGCTGACCGGGTTCACCGAGCAGATGCGCCGGGCGCACCTGCACGCCGAGGCGAAGGTCCTGGTGGCCGCGACCGTGCCCGCGAGCGCGCGGGTCGCCGCCGCCCTGCGGCTGGCCGAGGGCGAGCCGGTGCACGAGGTCACCCGGGTGCGCTCCGCCGGGCGGTCGCCGGTGGCGCTCGAACACTCGTTCTTCCCCGCGCTGCCCGGCTTCCTGGACGCCGACCTGGGCGGCTCGCTCTACGCGCTGCTCGCCGGCGCGTACGACCTGGAGCCGCGCACCGCCGTGGAGCACCTCGACCCGGTGATCGCCGGGCCGGGCGAGGCGGGCGAGCTGGGCATCGCGCCCGGCACGCCGCTGATGTCGATCGAACGCACCGCCTACGCGGCCGACGGCACCCCGGTCGAGTACGCCCGCGACCTGTTCCGGCCCGACCGGGTGCGCATCTCGGTGCGCAGCGGCGTCAGCGCACCCGCTCCCCCGCCGGGTCGTAGAGCGGGTCCCTGACCACGTCCGCCGCCACCCAGGAGCCCTCCACCTCGACCTCCGCCCGGGTGCCCGGCTCGCAGCGCGCGGGCAGGTAGGCGTAGGCGATGGACGAGGCGACCGTGTAGCCGTAGCCGCCGGAGGTGACCCGGCCGACGACCTGGCCGTCCACGCGTACCGGCTCGTTGCCGAGGGCGATGGCGCGCGGGTCGCCGAGGGTGAGGCAGCGCAGCCTGCGACTGGGCTCGGGGTCGAGCGCGTCCCTGCCGAGGAAGTCCTTGTCCGGTTTGACGCAGAAGGCGAGCCCCGCCTCGTACGGGGTGGTCTCGGGCCCGACATCCGCGCCCCACACCCGGTACCCCTTCTCCAGGCGCAGGCTGTCGATGGCCCGGTAGCCGGCGGCCGTCAGCCCGTACGGCCCGCCGGCCCGCCACAGCGTCGTCCAGAGCGCCAGCCCGTACTCGCTGGAGCAGTACAACTCCCAGCCCAGCTCCCCCACGAACGTCACCCGCAACGCCAGCACCGGCACGTCACCCACGGTGATCTCGCGCGAACTCATGAACGGGAAGTCGAGCGGATCGGGCGTCAGCTCGGACAGCACCTCGCGGGCACGCGGTCCCCACAGCCCGAAGCAGGCGTACTGCCCGGTCACGTCGGCGATCCGGACGTCGGCGCCGGTCAGCGCGGCCTGCCGGCGCAGCCAGCCGAGGTCGTGGGAGCCGAACGCGGTGCCGGTGACCACCAGGAACTCGTCCTCGGCCCGCCTGGTCACGGTGAAGTCGCACTCGATGCCGCCGCGCCGGTTGAGCGCCTGGGTGTAGGTCACGGCGCCGACGCGGCGGGCCACGCGGTTGTCGCAGACCCACTCCAGCAGGGCGGCCGCACCGGGGCCGGTGACCTCGATCTTGGCGAACGACGACTCGTCGAACAGCCCGGCCGCCTCACGGGTGGCGCGGTGCTCGGCCCCGACGGCGGGCGACCACAGCCGCCCGGCCCACCCCCTGGGCCGCTCACCGGCGTCGTCCGGCGCGTTCGAGCGATAGTGGTTGACCCGCTCCCAGCCCGCCTTCTCGCCGAACTCGGCGCCGTGCGCGGCGTGCCAGCCGTACGCGGGCGAGACCCTGAGCGGGCGGCCGGCCGAGCGCTCGTGGCCGGGGTAGCGGATGTCGTAGTAGGTCTCGTAGTTCTCGACGGCGCGGGCGAGCGTGTAGGACGGCGAGCGGTACTGACGGCCGAAGCGGCGGATGTCCATGTGCCAGAGGTCCATGCCGGGCTCGCCCTCGACGATCCACTCGGCCATCACCCTGCCGATGCCGCCGGCGCCCGCGATGCCGTGCGCGCAGAACCCGGCCGCCACGAAGAACCCGCCGACCTCGGTCTCGCCGAGGCAGAACTCGTTGTCCGGGGTGAACGCCTCGGGGCCGTTGATCAGTTTGCGGATGCCGACGTCGGCCATGGCCGGGACCCGGATCCTGGAGTTGTCGGATATTTCCTCAAATCGCGGCCAGTCCTCCGGCAGCAGCCGCCCGTTGAAGTCGCCGGGCACGGCGTCGAACCGGCCGGGACCGGCGGTCCACGGCGCGCAGGTGCGCTCGTACCCCCCCATGACCAGGCCGCGCACCTCCTGGCGGTAGTAGACGAGCAGGTCGGGGTCGCGCAGGGTCGGCAGCCCGGCGTGGTCGTGGAAGGCGTCGGTGACCACGTACTGGTGCGACATCGGCACGATCGGCACCCGCACGCCGGCCATCCGGCCGATCTCGGCCGCGAACATGCCGCCGCAGTTGACCACGATCTCGCAGTCGAGGTCGCCCTGGTCGGTGCGGACCCCGGTGACCCTGCCGTCCTTGACGTCGATGCCGAGCACGCGCGTCTTCGTACGGATCCGCGCGCCGCCCTCGCGGGCCCCGGCCGCGAGGGCGTAGCACAGTCGCGAGGGGTCGACCTGGCCGTCGGTGGGCAGGTAGGCGGCGCCCACGACTCCCTCGGGGTCCATGAGCGGGAACAACTCGACGGCCTCGGCGACGGAGATCTCCTCCAGCGGCAGCCCGGACGCGCGGGCCCAGCCGATCTGGCGGCGGATCTCGGCCATCCGCTCGGGCGTGGAGGCCAGCTTGACGCCCCCGCACTCCGTCCAGCCGACGTCGAGCTCCCGGTAGAGCTCGACGGAGTACTGGTTCATCCGGGTGAGCGTCGGGTCGGCGCGGAGTTGGCCGACCAGACCCGCGGAGTGGAAGGTGGAGCCGCTGGTCAGCTCGTCACGGTCCAGCAGGACGACGTCCCGTTCGCCGAGCCGGGTCAGGTGGTAGGCGACGGAGGCGCCGCCCACGCCGCCGCCGATGATCACGATGCGCGCCGAGTCGCTCATGGTCGCGAGGTTAACCTTTTCGGCACTAAAAGGTCTAGACCGTTTAGGGTTGCGGAGCTAGCATCGACCATGGCCCTGAGCGAGGTCCTCGACCGCATCCCCCTGCTGTCCGGCGTTCCGCGTTCCGTCGAGGAGCTGCCCGGCGGGCTGACCAACCGCAACTACAAGGTGACCGTCCCCGGCGGCGCGTACGTAGTGCGCGTCTCGGCCAGCGACGGGGCGCTGCTGGCCATCGACCGGGACGCCGAGCACGCCAACACCCTGGCCGCCTTCCGCGCGGGCGTGGGGCCCGCGGTTCACGACTATGTGCCGGGCGCCGGGGTGCTGGTGGTGGGTTTCCTGCCGGGGCGGACGTTCACCGAGGCCGATCTACGTGACACGCGGAACCTGCCCCGGGTGGCCGGGGCGTGCCGGCGGCTGCACGCGGGCCCCCGGTTCACCGGCGACTTCGACATGTTCGACGTGCAGCGTCGCTACCTGGCCATCGTGCGGGAGCGGGGGTTCCGGCTACCGGCGCGGTATCTCGACTTCATGCCCGACGTAGCCCAGATCCAGAAATGTCTGGAAATACGGCGGGAAATTACCGTTCCGTGTAACAACGACCTGCTGCCCGGCAACATCATCGACGACGGCGAGCGCCTCTGGCTGATCGACTACGAGTACGCCGGCAACAACGACCCCTGCTTCGAGCTGGGCAACATCTGGAGCGAGTCGGACCTGCCGCTCGACCACCTCGACGAGCTCGTCACCGCCTACTACGGGCGCCGGCTGCGCAATCGGATCGCGCGGGCGCGGCTGCTCGGCCTCATGTCGAAGTACGGCTGGACCCTGTGGGCCTCGATCCAGGACGGCGCCAACGAGTCCATCGACTTCGACTTCTGGTCGTGGGGGATGGAGAAGTACGAGCGGGCCGTCGCCGAGTTCACCGGGCCCGACCTCCCACGCCTCATGAACGACGCGATCCGGGCAGACTAGGGCCATGTTCGCTGCGCTGACAGGGCTGGGGTTATCCACGGCCGCCGGGTTGAACGCCTACATCCCGCTGCTGGTCGTGGGCGTGCTGGCCAACTTCACCGACGCGGTGAAGCTGCCCGACGGCTACGACTGGCTGTCCAACTGGGGGGTGATCTGCGTCATCGCGGTGCTGCTCGCCACCGAGATGGTCCTGGACAAGGTGCCCGCCGTCGACACGGTGAACGACATGATCCAGACGGTCGTACGGCCGGCGTCGGGCGGGGTCGTGTTCAGCGCCACGAACGCGGCGGCCGAGTTCGACCAGTCGACATGGATGGTCGAGAATCCGTGGGCGGGGTGGCTGCTGGGCATTGTGGTGGCGCTGGCCGTACACGCTCTGAAGGCGACGGCCCGGCCGGTGCTCAACGCGGGCACGGCCGGAGTCGGCGCGCCGGTCGCGAGCACCGTGGAGGACGTCGGATCGCTCGGCATGAGCCTCGTCGCGGTGTTCCTGCCGATTCTGGTCATCGTCGCGCTGGCCCTGCTGGCGCTGCTGGCGTGGTGGGCGCTCCGGAAGGTGCGCCGCCGCCGGGCCGAGCGGCGGAGTCGCTCCGCGGGCTGACCCCGCATCCGCCGCCGGGAGGACTCGCGCGGCGGGCGCGAGTCGTACGCTCCTGAACGACGTGTGGGCGCCTCGTGGTCCCCCGCCCTCGCGCCCACACGTCCCGTCAGGAGTTGGCGGCGTCCATGTAGTAGTTGAGCAGGGCTGTCTGTCCGGCCGTCCACCCGCCGTCCACGGCCAGCTCGGCTCCGGTCATGTAGGAGGCGGCGTCCGACAGCAGGAACACCACCGCCTGGGCCACCTCCTCCGGCTCCCCGCACCGTCCGGCCGCCACGAGGGGAAAGGCGCCCTCGCCGGAGACCGCTCCATGCTGCTGGGTCATCGGGGTGACGATCATCCCGGGATGCACCGAGTTGACCCGGATTCGCGGACCGAGCTCGATGGCTGCGATCTTGGTGAGCCCGCGTACCCCCCACTTCGAGGCGCCGTAGCCGCCCGTGGCCGGGAGCGCGGTGAGACCGGCCACCGACGACAGGTTCACGATCGAGCCGCCGCCCCCTGCCCGCATCGGCTCGATGACCGCCTTCACCCCGAGGAACGGCCCGACCAGGTTCACCCTGATCGCCCGCTCGAAGTCCTCGGCCGACTGCTCCTCCAGAAAGGCCACCGTGGAGACGCCCGCGTTGTTGACCAGGCCGTCGATCCGTCCGTACTCCTCCAGCACGGTCGCCACCACCGAGGCCCATCCCTCGGCCTGCGTCACGTCGTGAACGAGGAAGCGGCAGCCGAGCTCCTTCGCCGTGGCGGCGCCCTCCTCGGCGAGCACGTCCGTGATCACCACCCGCGCTCCCGCGGCGACGCACCTCCGGGCCGTCGCGGCGCCCATCCCCCGCGCGCCACCCGTGATGATCACTACCTTGCCGTCCAGCATGCCCACTCCTCACCCGGATCCCGCGAGCACCCCCACACCTCCGACGAGCCGTGGCGGTAAGTACGAGGACTGAACCACAGCGGCACCAGTTGATCAAGAGCAGTCGCCGGGCCACCGCCGCACCCGTCAACGGACCCGCCGGGCGCACTATCCTCGAAGGCAGCGACCAATCAGGAGGTGGGCACCATCAGCGAGCTCCTTCTCATCGTGCTGGTGATCCTGGCGTTCTTCCTCCTGCTCACCGGGGTCGGCGTCTACTTCCTGGTCAAAGTGGGCCGGAAGGCGGCGACCAAGGCCAGGCAGGCGACGACGCGGCTGACCACCCACGTCAACGCCATGGGCACCGGCGACGCCGCCGAGGTCGAACGTCTCCGTCTCGACCTGCGCCGCGAGGTGTCACTGACCCGCCAGGCCGTCGACCAGGCCCAGCGCCAGGGCTGGGGCCTCGGCGACCTGCCCGACCTGCTGTCCGACCTGGTCCGCCAGGCCGACGTGCACGACGGGCAGCTCGCGATGTACGCCCAGCAGCGCCGCGTCTCCCCCTACGTCGACCACGTCACCCTCGACCGGCTCCGCGAGCACCAGGCCAAACTCACCGCGATGTGCGCCCGCATCCGCGCCGACCTGCTCAGCGACCAGGTCCACCACACCGCGACCGGCATCGACGACCTCCACTCGCGCACCGAGTTGGAGATCGAGTCACGCCGCCGCGCCCCCGACCCGCTCGACGAGATCGACGAGCTCTACAGGCGCACCGTGCAGGAACGAAAAGATCTCCCCTGAGCGCTACCTTACGTGACACGATGGATCCACGGCGTGACATGTCCGAGGAGGCACCACGATGAGCACCGCCCTTCCGGAGTGGTTCTATCCCGGCCCTCCCGGCGGCTGGACCGCCGACATGCTCGATCACCTTCCCCCCGACGCGCCCCCGCACGTCGAGCTGATCGATGGGTCCCTCATCATGATGTCGCCACAGACGGCTTTCCACATGCTCACGCTCCGGTTGCTGGAGCAGTCACTCCGACCGCCCCAGCAGTTCGTCGTCGCCCGCGAGATGGCGGTCACGCTGGGCCTGCGTCAGCGGCCCGAGCCGGACATTCTCCTGGTCAACCGGTCGGCTCTCGCGCCGAAGGTGACCTCGTTCAAGCCCGAGGACGTCCACCTGGTCGTCGAGGTGGTGTCGGAGGAGTCCAGAGACAGGGACCGCGTCACCAAGCCGATCAAATACTCCAACGCCGGCATCCAGCACTTCTGGCGAGTGGAGGCGGAGGACACCAACCCTGTCGTCTACACGTTCGAGCTCGAACCCGTCGTGCGGGCCTACGTGCCGACCGGCATCCACCGCAAGCGGCTGTGCGCCAACATCGGCTTCGACGTGGAGATCGATCTCGACCTCGACCGGGTCATGGGCTGACCCCGCCCCACCCGTCATAGACGGCGGCAGTGAGCTCGTCGATGCCGGCGCCCTTGTTGTAGAGGGCTTTCGTCGCCTGCGCCTGTTTCACAGTGGGAAGCAGCCCTTCCAGCAGCACCGGCAACGACAGCCGGCGCAGCAACAGCTCACCCTCCGAGATCCCGTACGGCCTGCGCACCACGGACACGTTGACCCTGAGCGCGTGCTCGTTGCCCGGGGGCACTCCCGGACGGTCGATCTCGATCGCCACGTACCTGAAGCCGTTGGCCAGATCGCACCCGGTGCAGCCCGCCGGGCCCCGGCTCAGCCTGCCGCCGCACTCGGCGCAGGTCAGCCGGTCGTAGGCGGCGTCGACGACCCGCCACAGATGCTTGTCGGGCTCGTCGACGACCATCTCCGCGAGGTCCCGCTCTTCGGCCGCGCTCGCCCCGGCGAACTCCCCCGCCACGAATTCCCGCCATCCCGCCTCGACGAGTTCGTCGACCACGGCCGCGCAGCCGGCGCAGCCGGGGGCTCCGGCCGGTTCCCAGTTTTTGCAGGCATCACAACGCCGCATACCTGGCACCGTAGCCTGGCCCGGCTTGGCCCTTCACCTCCTTGATCGGCGACCCCTCCGTGCCCTGCCTGGGTTTGCCGAGTTGCCGCCGCCCATCTCCGAGCCGTGGGCGCCGCGAGACCGGGCTGACCTGCACGCCCGCCCCCTTGACCAACCTGACCGTCCGTACACCTTGGCCGGCCCCGAGCTGCTCCGGGTCGCCCCAGAGGCCGCAGATCTGAGCTGGCCTGAGCTGGCCTGGGCCGCCCCTGCTCTGAGTTGGTCTGGGTGGCCCCTGCTCTGAGTTGGTCTGGGTGGCCCCTGCTCTGAGTTGGTCTGGGTGGCCCCTGGTCTGGGTTGGTCTGGGTGGCCGCGGAGGTGGGTGGGCGTTCCGGCCGACCGCGATTGCCTGGGGTCTGGTGATGTTCGCCTTCGGCGTTGTTTCGGGCGCGGGGGTACTTGGCACGGTCTTAAGTCGGCCGGAACGCCCACCCACCTCCGCTTCACCGCCCCCGCCGTGCTGCCTGCCCACCGCAGAACGGGCCGGGGACCGTCGCCTTCCTTCCCGCCGATGCTGAAGCGCCCGCTTCCGGCCCTTTGGGCCTGCTCGCCGTAGCTGAAGCCGTCACTTGCCGGCACAGTGCGGGCCGGGCGCCGTAGCCGTGGCTCTTGCGCTCGCGGGCCTGGCCGCACTACTTGGCGACGCCCTTACGCTTAAATCCGTTGATGTGTCGCTGGGACCTTGGAAAGGGTCCCTGAGTCGGACCCATCGATCGCGGCCCACCTCGGGCAGAGATCCCGATCGCCATGCCAGACGACGAACGTTATTCCGCAACCCGCTGCATGCCCTGCCCTGTTTATCCGGTGACGCCTTCTGAAGCACGACGTCACCGGTGTACGGTCGGCTCCCTCCACTCGCCGGGGAACACCATGATCAGCAGCTCCACGGCGCCGTCCGGAGGGTAGGGGGCCTGGTAGACGAGATCACGACCGCGCAGGTGAACCCGCACTCGGTAGGCCCCGGGACCGCTGGTCGTCAGCTTGGGCAACGTGATTCCCTTGCCGTCGATAAGTGTCAGCGAACCGGTCGGGCCTTCGTAGGCGACCTCGACCACCTTCTCCCACTCCCTGGTCTCCAGCGGTGGCCGCCGGGTGTAGGACTCGGTGGTCACGCAAGCGTGCCCGATCTCGTCGGCTGTCCGCAGCCAGAAGTTCGGGATGTCCCCGCGGGTCAGCAGCCGCGCACCCGGTGCGGTTCACATCCAGATCCGCCCGGAGTCGACCGACCGGGACGGCGAGATCGCGGCGAAGACGGCGTGCCCGCCACCTACACGGCGATCGCGCGGTGCGACCAGACGACTCCGGATACGGAGGCCACTACTGCGACGCGCACCTACCGCCCCTGGATACGGGGCGGGAGTGCCTGCCGAGACCTGTGCGGGCATGGACACACCGACTCGACAAGTTCCACCACCACCGAAGCGGCTGCGCAGGGCATGGCATTTCCTGGCGGCGCGGACTGGTGCGGTGTGAGCTATTCGAGGGCTGCTGCGAGCGCGGAGCGGGATGTGCGATCCAGCAGTTGACGCAGGTCACCGCCGGTACGGGGACATGAAGCCGGCCGCGCGATGGCGGAGTAGGTGCCCACCAGCATCGGCACCTGGAACGGCTCAGCGCCGGAAGCGGCAATACGCATACGGGCCTGGGCGAGGGTCTCCGGCTCATGGGTGACGTGCGGGCCGTGCGCGTGGGCCAGATCGGTGCCGCCGATGGGCTACTCACCGACGAGTTCGTAGATGCGCCCCGCATGAGCGGGAGCCTCCACCGTCGCACCTGCCGCGGCATCGGCCAGATCCGCCCGTGCGACGGCGGCCTGTCCGCTGCTAGGAAGCGGGCCAGGTCCGCGAATGCAAGAGCCACGGCTACGGCGCCCGGCCCGCACTGTGCCGGCAAGTGACGGCTTCAGCTACGGCGAGCAGGCCCAAAGGGCCGGAAGCGGGCGCTTCAGCATCG
>NZ_BMNH01000032.1:81720-84560 GCF_014646355.1 Nonomuraea cavernae | reverse complement strand
TAGAGTGCGATCAGAAGGGCGTCCAAGTCTGTCTTCACACACCGACCATGGACGCCCTTCGTCACGCCCGCAGCCGATTACCGAATTTCACATCAGCGATCTAGAGGCGGCTCGCCGCCAGCTCAAGCCTCTCCTACTGGACAAGCCCAAATGAGGTCGCATTCCACAGCAAGACGGCCCCCAGGCGATCGCCTGGGGGCCGCATTGTCGGGATGCTAGAAGTCGAAGATGCCGTTCCTTGCGCCGGCTACGAACTTGTCCCAGACCGCCCGGCGGAGAACCCACGGCTCGGCATCAGGTTGCTCGGTGTCGCGCAAGGCGACGCGGCCATCGGATAGTTGCTTTGCCTCCAGGCACTCGCCACCCTGACCGCTGGACGCGGTGACCCATCCTGCAGGATCCGCGATTTCTCTCGTGATGTGTGCGCTTAATTCCACGACGCCGCTCTCTCCTTGATCCGTTGCATCGACAGGTACTCGGGAAGCGCCGCTTTTCGTACGCATTCGAGTCGGCCCACGAGTCGTTTGATCTCATCGGGTTTGTCGACGACGCGACCATGGAGGGCTGATTCGACGTACGCGGCGATCGGCACTCCATCCTCCTGGGCCAGAACGATCGGCCCCACCAGCGCTGCTGTGCACAGGGCCTCGTACGGGATGAGTTGGACGCTGAACCAGTTGTTCTCGGCCATAGTGACCAGATGCTCTAGTTGGCGCCGGGTCACCGAGTTGTCTCCAATCGGACGATACAGGATGCCTTCGTCCATGACAGCGAGGTATTGGGGCGGTGCGGGACGGGTGAAGATGGTTTGCCGTTCCAGCCGGGCCTGGATGGCTTCCTCGATCTGCTGAGGCGTCGCGTCCGGTTCGCCAGCGAAGATAGCGCGAGCGTACTCCTCGGTCTGTGCCAGCCCCGGCATGATGAGGGGGGCGACGCTGATGATCTGATCAGCTCTTCGCTCGATCGCAGGCCACTGCCGATACCACTGGGGTACCTGGTTGCCGCTGATGGCGGGCCAGTGGGTGAGGAGAACGCCGTCGAGATCCAACGCCTTCTCGCAGAGATTGATCAACTCCCGCGTGGGTTTCTCGTCGCCGCGTTCCACGTTGCCGATGCGGCTCTTGCTGTAGCCGATGCGGTCCGCGAGCTGCTCTTGAGTCAATTTAGCGGCATATCGGTATTTGCGTAGTTCTGCGCCGAAACGCGCTGCTGGACTGGCGGTTGGATCGAGCTCTTTGGGTGCTGGCATCTCTGCTCCCGTCGCCAGGCCGATCCCAGCTCTCTGGCTTGGTGGCAGTAAAAGTCTGGGATCACTCTGGGAATGTTTTCAAAGACAAAGTAGCGACTTGCAGGCAGTCTGTGGAGTGCCTCAAGGAAATCGATCCACCCATCGCTCGTATGGCAGAACCTCCGCTGGGTCATTGCTGGCATGCATAATTCTCAAACTGGGCATAGGCGGTCAACGTGGCGGCACTCGACATGCAGGTTATCGGCGAGCTGCGATTCCCCGGACGTCCAGAAATTGTAAGTGACGTCCGCATTTATGTGTCTCGATGGCTTGTGATCGAGCTTCCTGAAGCGGCTGACGACGGAGAATTGGTGGACAATGTGCGCCTTCTCGCGACAGAGCTAGCCGTTAACGCGATAAAACACACATTTTCTGGACGATGGCGCAAAGGCTCATTTCGGGTCCGTATGTGGCTCGGCGCCGGGCGGGTCCGTGTCGAGGTGATGGACCAGGGGTGGTGGTCGGGGCCGCGACTCCGCGCCGACCCCGACGGAACCAGCGGGCGCGGGCTGCTCATCTTGGCGACCCTGGCGGCGAACTGGGGGGTGAAGAGGCGCTGGTTCGGTCGGACCGTGTGGTTCGAGCTTCCCGTCCAGTCGGCCCGCTTCGACTGCGCACCCGGGAACCTCGTCGAGATCTTCGATGGAAGGAACCCGTGACATGCCGAAGATCCCCGACTTCCACGGCCCGCACGTCGAGCCGCCCACCGCCGAGCACGTCAAGCTGACCTGGTACGAACCCAACCCACGGGCGTCGCGCATCCGGGTGATCCTGCACACCTGCGAATGCCGCGAAACGATCTACGAGCTGTGCGCCGCCGCCGGCCTGAGCTTCGTCTGCCGCACCGACCGCGCGAAGCAGACCGTACGCGAGACCTCGTGGACGTTGACCGCGACCGCCATACGGATCTTCGCGCAGATCCTGTGCGGCGAAGCGCGCTGATCCCCGTACAGAGATATCGGCGCGTCCGCGGCCTGGACGTAGCGCTCAGGGGAGTCTCCAGCCAGGGCTTCGACCAGCGCCGGACTGTCGAAGACGATCAAGATTCGCGGATCTTTCGTATCTCGGTGACGACGTCGTCATGACTCGCACCGCCGCCCAGCGTCCGGAGGGCCTCCAGTCGTCCTCTGATCGTGTCGGGGGCTGGAGTGGCGGCGACCTCGGTGAGGAGGTCGGCCACGTACGCGGACAGAGACATTCGCTTACGCGCGGCCCGCGCTTTCAGTTCGGCGACACCGATCCGAACCGCTGCGTGCCACGCCGCTATCCGCGCAGAACGGTGACCTGGCGGCCGGACGGGGTGGTCGCCCGCTCGAACGTGCCTCGTTCCTTCCAGGGCGGGGCTTCGGGGCGCCGGTCGAAGATCACTAGTACGCCGGTGGTGAGGGTGAGCCGGTCGAGGTATCCGTCGAGTTGGGTGAGGCCGTCGGGCAGTGGGTCGTCTTTGCCGGTCCGCCAGACCTTCAGTTCCATCGCCTCCCGTTGGAGCAGTCGTTCGCCGTCCGGGCTGGTGTGGGGCCAGCGGATCAGCACGTCCAGGCGTTTGGTGCCG
>NZ_BMNH01000032.1:67381-81585 GCF_014646355.1 Nonomuraea cavernae | reverse complement strand
ATGAGGACCTCGCCGTGCTCGCGCCAGAAGACGACGAACTCCTGCAGCAGGCGCGGCAGGTCGAAGCGGCCGTCGGGCAGCACGAAGCTGCGCGGATCGGCCTTCACGAACCGCTCCGTGCGATCGCCTAGGACCCGTAGTAGGACCTCTCGGTAGATCGGGTTGGCGATCTCCAGGTCCCTGGTCCCCCGGATGAGGCCCAGATCATGAACGTAGGAGACGTCATCGTCGAAGGAGGTGTCCGTGCCTGGCCACGTTCCCGCCACGATCGGCTCGATCACCCGTTCCACCCGTGGTTCGTGCAGCCGCGTCACGAGGGCGTCGAGATGGGTGGCGCGGGCCCGGATCAACCGTTCCTTGGCCTCCTCCACCTGCCCGGCGGTGATGGCGCCGGACACCCCCATCTCGAAGGTGATCTCATGGGCGACGGCGTTGACCAGCCACGGTTGTCCCTGCGTCAGCTCGAAGACCCGGTCCACCGCGTCCTTGCTGAACTCCTGCCCGGTCGCCTGGGTGTGCTGGTCGTACAGCTCGGCGATCTGGTCGCCGGTGAAGTCGCCCAGGCGCAGCGACTTGGTGATGATGTTGAACGGGCTGGTGGGATTGCAACGGCCAGGGTCGGCGCCCACAGCGATCTTGTAGTCGCGGACGTCACGTAGCCCGCACAGAATCACGGATGTGGGGAACGGGTGCCCCTCGGGCCGTGCGTTGTGGCCGTCGCGGAGCTGGCAGAGGAAGCTGACCAGGCTGTCGCCCTGCAGGGCGTCGATCTCGTCGAAGAACAGCACCACCCGGCGCGGGCAGCGACGGCACCACTCGCTCAGCGCGGTGGCGATCCGGCTGCCCGGCGTGGCTTGCGGCCAGGGATCCGGCGGCAGCAGCTCGTCCGGCCAGCCCGATCGCTCGGCGGCCGCACGGATCGAATCCAGAATCAGCGACTCCCCCCAGCCGACGTCGTCGTGGGCGACCTTGGCACGCTCGCAGGAGAAGACCAGGGCTGCGATGTCCCCCTCGGCCGTCAACTCGGAGGCCAGGGTGCGCAGACCTGTCGTCTTGCCGGTCTGCCGGGGCCCGTGGACCACGAAGTAACGATCCATCTCGATCAGCACCCGCGCCTCGGGAAGCCGCGGCGTGGGAGGCAGCATGTAGTGACGCTGCGGGTCACAGGGGCCGGTGGTGTTGAAGTATCTCGCTCGGGGTGGGCGCATGGTCACATCCTGTCATTGCGCCTGTGCTGAGTGGTGAGAATCCGGGGCGAGGCCTTGGCCCTTCTGTCGGGGCGTGCGCGTATCTTGACCACATGTCTGACATCGAGGTCGCCGGCCGCGACGTCCACATCAGCAATCCTGACAAGGTGGTCTTCCCGCACACCGGGCACACCAAGCTCGACCTGATCCGCTACTACCTGGCCGTGGGCGAGGCGGCGCTGCGGGGTGTGGCCGGCCGGCCGATGATCCTCAAGCGGTTCCCGCGCGGCATCGAGGAGGAGGCGTTCTTCCAGAAGCGCGCCCCGGCCAAGCGGCCCGACTGGATCGAGGTGGCCACGCTGCGCTACCGGTCCGGGCTGAGCGCCGACGAGGTCGTGGCCCGCGACCTGGCCCAGCTCGCCTGGGTGGTCAACCTCGGCTGCGTCGACCTCAACCCGCACCCGGTGCGGGCGGGCGACCTGGCCCACCCCGACGAGCTGCGGATCGACCTCGACCCGGTGCCCGGCGTCGAGTGGGCCGACGTGCTGCGCACCGCGCAGGTGGCGCGCGAGGTGCTGGCCGACCACGGGCTGACCGCGTGGCCCAAGACGTCGGGGTCGCGTGGCTTCCACGTCTACGCCCGGATCGAGCCGCGCCGCCCGTTCGCCGACCTGCGCAGGGCGGCCGAGGCGGTGGCCCGGGAGGTCGAGCGGCGCGCCCCCGAGATCGCCACCAGCCGCTGGTGGAAGGAGGAGCGCCACGGGGTGTTCGTCGACTTCAACCAGAACGCCTACGACCGCACGGTGGCCTCCGCCTACTCCGTGCGGGCCGTGCCCGACGCCCGGGTGTCCACACCGCTGACCTGGGACGAGGTGCCCGGCTGCCGGCCCGAGGCGTTCACCGTCGGCACCGTGCCGGCGCGGCTGGCCGAGAGGGGCGATCCGTGGGAGGACATCGACCTGCACGCGGGCTCGCTCGACGGGCTGCTGGAGCTGGCCGAGTCGCTGGGGCCCGCGCCCAAACCGCCCAAGGGCGAGGGCCGCAGGCGTCAGGTGGTTCCGGTGATCGAGATCGCCAGGGCCGAGCACAAGGACGAGGCGATGGCCGGGTTCGAGCGCTGGAAGGCCCGCCACCCCGAGGTCGCCGCGCTGCTGCGGCCCGCCGACGTGCTGGTCGACGGCATGCGCGGGCGCAGCAGCGTGTGGTATCGGATCCGCGTCAACCTCCAGCACGTGCCCGAGGCCGAGCGGCCCGGTCAGGAGCCGCTGGAGGTCGACTACGACCCGTGGGGCGGCCTCAGCGACCCGAGATGAGGTTGGCCAGCCGCGCGTAGACCGAGGTGGTGGTCCCCCGTTCGTTCTCGTGGCGGTCGGCGGCGCGGAACAACGTGTAGATGAGCTGCACTCCGGCCCACCGCAGCGGCTCCGGCTCCCACTGACGCACCTGCCGGCCCACCCACGGCAGCGCGGTCAGCTCGGTGTCGCGGCGCAGCACCAGGTCCCGCAGGGTGCGACCGGCCAGGTTGGTGGTGGTCACCCCGCTGCCCACGTAGCCGCCCGCCCAGCCGAGACCGGTGGCGTGGTCGAGGTGCACGGTCGAGCACCAGTCGCGTGGCACCCCGAGCACCCCGCACCACGCGTGCTGGACCCGGACGTCCGCCGAGGCGGGGAACAACCTGACCAGCATCCGCCAGAGCAGCGCCACCGTCTGCGCCTGGGTGGCGCCCCGGTCGTCGGTGCGGGAGCCGTACCTGTAGGGCACCCCGCGACCGCCGATCGCGATCCGGTCGTCGGCGGTGCGCTGCGCGTAGATGTAGGCGTGCGCGTGGTCGCCGAGCAGCTCGCCCCCCGCCCAGCCGATGTGCTTCCACAGCTCGGCGGGCAACGGCTCGGTGACGATCATCGAGCTGTTCATCGGCAGCCACTGCCGGTGCTGACCGGCCAGGCCGGCGGTGAAGCCCTCGGTGGCGCGGATGACGTAGTCGGCGGAGACGACGCCGCGCGTCGTGACGGCCGACGCCTTACCGCCCTGGCGGGGGCGGATCTCGGTCACCGTGGTGTCCTCGAAGATGTCCACGCCGAGCCCGGCGACGACCCGGGCCAGCCCGACGGCCAGCTTCGCCGGTTGGATGCGGGCGCAGTGCGGGGAGTAGGCGGCCTCCAGCGCGCCCGCCACCCGCAGCCGCTCGTCCTGCTCGTCGCGGTCCAGCAGCCGGTAGTCGTCCTCCTCGTAGCCCCAGCCGCGCAGGTGGGCGACCTCCTCGCGCAGCCGGCGGCGCTGCGCCGGGTTGGTCGCGACGTTGATCATCCCGCTCTTGTGGATGTCGGCGTCGATGCCCTCCTCGCGCGTCACGTCGATCACCTCGTCGACCGCGCCGAACATGGCCCGCTGCAGGTCGATCATCGCCTGCCGGCCGCGGGCCTTGGCATGCCGCTCGCGGGACCCGGCGAACTCGGCCGACAGCCAGCCGCCGTTGCGCCCCGACGCGCCGAATCCGGCGAACTCCTTCTCCAGGATCGCCACGCGCAGCCCCGGGTCGGCCTTCTTCAGGTAGTAGGCGGTCCACAGGCCGGTATAGCCGCCGCCGACGATCGCCACGTCGTACTCACGCGGGCCGGGCAGCGCCGCCCGGCGGCCGGGCAGGCCGATCTGCCGGTACCAGAAGGAGACGCCGCCGTTGGCGAAGTCGCCGGTGAGCGGAATGCCGTGTTTCACGTGAGGAATGCCTCCACATCGGGTTGTTCAGGAACGGGCACGAGGACTCCGCGACGCGCGTGACGTGCGGGGCGGTCAGAGCGGCGTGGGCGGGCTGACCACCCACAGGACCTCGGCGGTCCCGTCGCCGTCGTTGACCACGCGATGCGGGATCGACGTGCGGTACTCCACACTGTCACCCGGCGCGAGCGTGTTGGCGACCGCCTCCGCCGGCGGTCCGAGCCAGACGGTGACCCGGCCGCGGAGCACGAGCAGGATCTCCTGCGAGTCGCCATGTGAGTACGGCTCGCCTCCGGTGGAGGCGCCGGGTTCGAACTCACCGGCGTAGACCTCGAGGTTCTGCAGCGGACGCTGGGAGATGAGGTATTTGCGGGTGCCCGGCCCGGCGGGCAGCTCGGGGCGCTCTAAGCGGCGCACGACTCGGTGACCGGCGCCGTCGTCCTCGTTGAACAGGTCGGCCACCGTGATGCCGAGGGCTCCGGAGATCCGGCGCAGCATGCCGACGCTCGCGCTGGTGCGACCGCGTTCGAGCTGGCTGACGAAGCTCGGGCTGGCTCCGGCCAGGCCGGCGAGGCCGCGCACGGTCAGCCGGCGCATGGTCCGGTACGCCCGGATGCGCGCGCCAAGCCGGACGGTCTCCGACTCCGTCATCGAACCTCTCGATCGACTCCACTGAACAGACTGTTCAGTGTCGATGAAAGGACCGTACAGACGATGCTGAAACCCCAGCAAGGGGACGTTACATAACAAATGCATAACCGGCCATGATTCGGGCGGCGTCTGTGGCGGCGAGTGGCGGGTAGGGACGCCGCCATGGCTCGAATCGCAGCGGAATCCCTCATCGAACGGCTCGTGGAGTGGGGCGTCGACACCGTCTTCGGCATCCCGGGAGACGGCATCAACGGCATCATGGAGGCGCTGAGGCGGCACCGTGACCGGGTGCGCTTCGTCCTCGTGCACCATGAGGAGGCCGCCGCGTTCATGGCCACCGGCCACGCGAAGGCCACCGGCAGGCTGGGGGTGTGCCTGGCCACGTCCGGCCCCGGCGGCATCCACCTGCTCAACGGGCTCTACGACGCCAAACTCGACCACATGCCCGTGCTGGCCATCACCGGGACACAGGAGACCTCCGTCCTGGGCACCGCCTACCAGCAGGAGGTGCGCCTGGACCGGCTCTTCGACGACGTCGCCGAGTACAACATGATGGTCACCAACCCCGTGCAACTGCCCGCGCTGGTGGACATCGCGGTGCGCACCGCGTACGCCCGGCGCGGGGTCGCCCACCTCACCATGCCCAACGACCTGCAGGTGGCCGAGGCGGACGCCGACCCCTGGAAGCAGGTGGGGCCGGTCAGGCCGCCCGCGACCTCGGCCCGCTACCTGAGCCCGCCCGGCGTCCCCCGCCGGGAGGACCTCGAACGGGCCGCCGAGGTGCTGAACACCGCCGAACGCCCCGCCATCCTCGTCGGCGCCGGCGCCCTGCACGCGCGCGAGGAGGTGCTGGCCGTCGCCGGGCTGCTGGCCGCCCCGGTGGTCAAGACGCTGCCCGGCAAGGCCGTGGTCCCGGACGACTCGCCGTACACCACCGGGGGCATCGGGCTGCTCGGCACCCGGCCCAGCGAGGATCTGATGGACGACGCGGACGTGCTGTTCATGGTCGGGACGAACTTCCCGTACACCAAGTACCTCCCGGAGCCGGGCAGGGCGCGGGTCGTGCAACTGGAGGCCGACCCCACCAGGGCCGGGACGAGGATCCCGACCGACGTGCCCGTCGTGGGCGACGCCAAGGAGGGGCTGCGGGCGCTGCTCCCGCTGCTGAACCGTCGCACCGACACCGAACATCTGTCGAAATATCAGGACAAGATGGCCAAATGGCGGGCGGACATGGACGCGCTGGAGAGCGCCGGCCGCGACCCCGTCGCCCCGCAGTACGTGGTGTCGGTGCTCGACGACCTGGCCGCCGACGACGCCATCATGACCTGCGACAGCGGCACGATCGCCACCTGGGCCGCCCGGCACTGGACGGTGCGTGACGGCCGTGGCTTCTACCTGTCGGGCAACCTCGCCACCATGGCGCCCGGCCTGCCGTACGCCATCGCCATGCAGCACGCCTTCCCCGGCCGCCAGGTCATCGCGTACGTCGGAGACGGCGGATTCGCGATGCTGATGGCCGAGTTCCTGACCGCCGCCCGGCACGGGCTGCCGATCAAGGTCGTGATCAACAACAACAACGCCCTGGGCCAGATCCTGTGGGAGCAGATGGTGCTCGGCTATCCCGAACACGGCGTGCGCTTCCCCGAGCCGGAGCCCGACTTCTCCGCCTGGGCCAGGACGTGCGGCGGGTTCGGGGCCAAGGTCGCCACGGCGGGGGAGGTCGCGCCCGCGATCCGCCAGGCGCTGGCCCACGACGGCCCCGCCCTGGTCGACGTGAGCGTGAACCCGAACGAGCCGCCGATGCCCGGCCGGGTCACCTACGAGCAGGCCACGAAGTTCGCGCAGGCCTTCCTGAAGGGCCAGCCGCACAAGGCCGCCATCGCCACCACGCTGTTCAAGGACCGCATCCAGCGGCTCGGGGACTGACCATCCCGACCGGGCCCGCCGCGCCGGGTCAGGCCGCGGTGGCGCAGGCGCGGGCGATCTCGGTGGCGGCGGCGCGCAGCGGCTCGATCAGCCGGTGCAGCTCGCGGGCCCGCCTGGAGGTCAGCACGATGCCGAGCGCGGCGATCGCCCGGCCGTCGACCAGCACCGGCGCCGCCGCCGAGCACGAGCCGAGCGTCATCTCCTCGTACGTCGTCGCGTAGCCCTGGGCGCGCACCAGGGCCAGCTCGCGCGACAGCCGCCCCGGCTCGACGATCGTGTGCGGGGTCGGCCGCTCCAGCTCGCGCGCCAGGTAGGACTGCACGAACCAGTCGGGCTCGTAGGCCAGCAGCGCCCGGCCCACACCGGTCGGGTGCATGGGCAGCCTGCCACCGGTCCTCGACACGATCGGCACCGCCCGCCGGCCGTGCACCTTGTCGACGTACAGCACCTCCAGCCCGTCGCGGACGGCCAGGTGCACGTTCTCGCCGGTGGCGGCGAACAGCTCCTGCAGCCATGGATGCGCCACGTCCTGCAGCCGGGCGGGCGCGAGCTGACCGAGCTCCCACAGCCGCATGCCGATCCGCAGCCGCCCGTCGGGCGTGCGGCTCAACGCCTGCCACCGCTCCAGCTCGGCCACCAGCCGGTGCGCGGTGCTCAGCGGCATCCCGGCGCGGCCGGCCAGCTCGGTCAGGCTGAGCTGCGGGTGAGCGGCGTCGAACGCGCCCAGAATCGCCAGCACCTTTGACGTCACCGTTCGTCCCGCTTGTCGCGAACCACCTGCCACAGGGTGAATCCTGCATGGTTCTTCCACTCAGCGGAAGAGGGCCCTCGGCCATCGGGCCGGCGAGGGGGGATGCTTGCCCCATGCGTACTCAGGTCGGGATCATCGGGGCGGGCCCCGCGGGACTGCTCCTGTCCCACCTCCTCCATCTGCGCGGCATCGCGTCGGTGGTGCTGGAGAAGCGCAGCCGCGACTACGTGGAACGGCGCGTGCGCGCCGGGGTGCTGGAACAGGGCACCGTCGACACGCTGGTCGAGGCGGGCGTCGGCGCCCGCCTGCTGCGCGAGGGCCTGCCGCACCACGGCATCGAGCTCAGGTACGGCGGCGCCGGCCACCGCATCGCCTTCGAGAAGCTCGTGCCCGGCAGGTCCATCACCGTGTACGGCCAGCAGGAGGTGGTCAAGGACCTGATCGCCGCCAGGCTGGAGGCGGGCGGCGACGTCCGCTTCGAGGTCGAGGACGTCGCCCTGCACGGGCTGGAGGCGGAGCCGTACCTGACGTTCGGCGGCGAGCGGCTCGACTGCGACGTGATCGCCGGCTGCGACGGCTTCCACGGCGTGTCCAGGCCGGCCGTCCCCGACGGCGTGCTGCGTTTCTTCGAGCGCGACTACCCCTTCGCGTGGCTCGGCGTCCTGGCCGAGGTGGCGCCGTCGTCCGAGGAGCTCATCTACAGCCAGACCGAGCGCGGCTTCGCCCTGCACAGCATGCGCTCGCCCACGGTCAGCCGCTTCTACCTGCAGGTGCCGCCCGACGCCACCACCGGCGAATGGCCCGACGAGCGGATCTGGGACGAGCTGAGGGCCCGGCTGGAGACCGTGCCCGGCTTCACGCTCACCACGGGGCGGATCATCGAGAAGGGCGTCACGCCGATGCGCGGCTTCGTCACCGAGCCCATGCAGTACGGCAGGCTCTACCTCGCCGGAGACGCCGCCCACATCGTGCCGCCCACCGGGGCCAAGGGGCTCAACCTGGCCGTGGCCGACGTGCGGGTGCTGACCGAGGCGCTCGACCGCTTCTTCTCGACGGGCTCGGCCGACCTGCTCGACGGCTACTCCGAGGCGTGCCTCAAGCGGGTCTGGCGGGCCCAGCACTTCTCCTGGTGGATGACGACGCTCCTGCACACGTTCGACTCCGACGACGACTACGGCCGGCGGCTGCAGCGCTCCCACCTGGACTACGTGACCTCCTCCGAAGCCGCCGCGACCACCCTGGCCGAGAACTACGTGGGACTCCCGTGGTGAGTGAGATCACCCCGGAGTCCCGGTCCGCGCCGAACCCCGAACCCCGAACCCGAACCGAATCGTGACCCCCTGAGGACAGCCATGCCCCCTTCGCCGCATCCGCCGAACCAGAGCCCCGGCTACCGGAGCACGCTCCTGCGGGCGCCCGCGCAGGCGCCGGTGCCGTTCAAGACCGACCCCGACGCGATCGAGCTGACCAGCCCCGTCTTCGGCCACGAGGAGGTCGGCGCGCTCGACGCCGACCTGACCAGGCAGCACCACGGTGAGCCGATCGGCGAGCGGATCATCGTCACCGGGCGCGTCCTCGACGGCGACGGCCGGCCCGTGCGCGACACGCTGGTCGAGGTCTGGCAGGCCAACTCCGCCGGGCGCTACATCCACCAGGGCGACCAGCATCCGGCGCCGCTCGATCCCAACTTCACCGGCGCCGGCCGCTGCGTCACCGACGCGGAGGGCCGCTACCGGTTCGTCACGATCAAGCCCGGTGCCTACCCGTGGCGCAACCACAGCAACGCCTGGCGCCCCGCCCACATCCACTTCTCCGTCTTCGGGCGGGCGTTCACCGAGCGGCTGGTCACCCAGATGTACTTCCCCGGCGACCCGCTGATGCCGTTCGACCCCATCCTGCAGTCGATCCCCGACGCCGCGGCCAGGCAACGCCTCGTCTCGGACTTCTGCCTGGAGATCACCGAGCCCGAGTGGGCGCTCGGTTACGCGTTCGACATCGTGCTCGGCGACACCCCCATGGAGACGCCATGACGCTCACGCCCTCGCAGACCGTGGGGCCGTTCTACGGCTACGCGCTGCCGTACGAGCACGACTGGGAGCTCGTCGCGGAGGGACACCCCGAGGCGATCACGCTGTCCGGGCGGGTGCTCGACGGGGCCGGCGAACCGGTGCCCGACGCGCTGCTGGAGCTCTGGCTCGGGTTCACCGGCGACCGTGGCGCGCTGCTGCGCGGCGACGGGCTGGTATCCGGGTTCGGGCGGTGCGGCACGGCTCCTGATGGCTCCTACCGGTTTCGGACGGTTCGGCCCTCCGGGCCTTACCTGTCGCTGCAGATCTTCGCCCGGGGCCTGCTCCGGTCCGTGCTCACCCGCGTGTACCTTGAGGACCGGCCCGACCCGCTGCTCGACAGCCTCGACCCCGCGCGGCGCCGGACGCTGATCGCCACCGGTTCGGGCGACTCCTACCACTTCGACGTACGACTGCAGGGGACGGGGGAGACGGTGTTCCTTGACTTCTGACGTCCCACCGACTTCTGACGTCCCACCGACTCTTGGCGGGCCGGCTGGACCGGTCGCGGGCGGGGGCGCCGCTTCGGCGACAGGGGCTCCCGGCGGCGTCGCCGATGGCGGGTTGCTGGCGCCGGTGCGGGCAGGGACCCGGGCGGAAGGGGTCACCTCGGACCAGGCGTGGCTCCGGGCGATGCTGGAGGCGGAGGCGGCGCTCGCCCGTGCGCAGGCCCGCGCCGGTCTGATCCCGGGAGAGGCGGCCGAGCTGATCGCCCGCACGGCCGCCGGACTCGTCGTGGACGTCGCCGACCTGGCCCGGCGCGCCCGCGACTCCGCCAACCCGGTCGTGCCCCTGGTCTCCGACCTGCGCGAGGCGGTACGAAACGCCGCCGGACCCGGGGACGGGAGGTCGGCGGGCGACATCGGCCCGAGCGCCGGGAAGCCGGCGGGTGACACGGGTGAGAGCGCCGCCGGGGACGAGCCCGGCTCGCGGGCCGGGCGGGTGGAACCACCGGGCGGTCCGGCCAGGTTGGTGCACCTGGGCGCGACCAGCCAGGACATCATGGACAGCGCGGCCATGCTGGTCGCGACGCGGGCGGTCGCCGTGATCGTGGCCGACCTGGACGAGGCCACGCGCGTGCTGGCCGACCTGGCGCGGCGGCACCGCGACACCCCGATGGCCGCCCGGACACTGGGACAGCAGGCCGTGCCGACGACGTTCGGGCTGAAGGCGGCGGGCTGGCTCATGGGCCTGCTGCGCGCCCGCGACCGGCTCCGCGCCCTGCGGCTCCCGGCCCAGCTCGGCGGCGCGGCCGGCACCCTGGCCGCCCTCACGGAACACGAGGCTCTGCGGCATCAAGGCCGCGCCCCGACGCGCCCCGGTGCCGAATCCGCGCGTCCTGACCTCGAAACCGCGAGCGCCGCGTTGCGGGTGGTCAGGCTGTACGCCGAGGAGCTGGGCCTGGCCGCCCCGCCGGCGCCCTGGCACGCGGAGCGGTCGGTCGTGGCGGAGCTGGGGTCGGCCCTGGCGGCGGCGGCGAGCGCGCTGGGCAAGGTGGCCACCGACATCGTCTGGCTGGCCCAGACCGAGGTGGGTGAGGTGGCCGAGTCCTCGAAGGGCCGCTCGTCGGCCATGCCGCACAAGCGCAACCCCGCCCTGTCCGTGCTGGTCAGGGCGGCGTCGTTGCAGGTGCCGGCGTACGCGAGCGTGCTCGGCGCGGCGGGCGAGCACGAGCGGGCGGCGGGCGCGTGGCAGGCGGAGTGGCTGCCGCTGCGCGAGTGCCTGAGGCTGACCGGGGGAGCGGCGGAGACGGCCGTCGAGCTGCTGGCGGGCCTGAAGGTGTTCCCCGACCGGATGCGCGCCAACGCCGACCTGACGGGAGCCATGCTGGTGTCCGAGCGGTTGTCCGTCCACTACGGGCGCGACGCCGTGGAGCGGATCCTGCGTGACGACGGGCCGCCGGAGGTCCCCGGCGAGCTGCTCGACCCGGCCCAGTACCTCGGGGCGGCCCCCGAGCTGGTCGACCGTATCCTGGCCGTGCACCGGCCGGCCGCTCATCAGTCGAAGGAAGAGCCTCGGTGAAGCTCCACTACCGCGTTGACGGTCCCGACGGCGCGCCGCTGCTGGTGCTCGGCCCCTCGCTCGGCACCACGCTGGACGTCTGGCAGCCGCAGCTCGCCTCCCTCACGCGGGAGTGGCGGGTGCTCCGCTACGACCTGCCCGGCCACGGCGGCTCCGCCCCGGCGACGGCCGGGATGACCGTCGACGACCTGGCGGACGCCGTACTGGACCTCGCGGCGGACGGGGCGGCGGACGGGGCGGCGGACGGGCGGTTCGCCGTCGGCGGCATCTCGCTCGGCGGCGCCGTCGCCACCGCGGTCGCCGCGCGGGAGCCCGGCCGGGTGCGCAGCCTGGTGCTGTGCTGCACCGCCGCCCGCTTCGGCGAGCCGGGCCCGTGGCGCGAGCGGGCGGCGACGGTCCGGACGCGGGGCCCGGCGACGCTCGCCCCGGTGCTGGCGTCCCGGTGGTTCACCCCCGGCTTCGACGGCGGCTGGGTCGTCGCCATGCTGGAGCGGGTCGACGCGGAGTCGTACGCCGTCTGCTGCGAGGCGCTCGCCGAGTGCGACCTGACCGGCCGCCTCGGCGCCATCACCGCCCCCACGCTGGTGATCGCCGGCGCCGACGACCCCGCGACCCCGGTCGGCCAGGCGGTCGTCCTGGCCGCGGGCATCCCGGGGGCGCTGCTCAAGGTCATCCCCGGCGCGGCCCACCTGGCGAGCGTCGAGCGGGCCGGCGACGTGACCGCCGCGATCGGCGACCACCTCGCGGGCTCCGCGAGCTGGTCCGCGGGGATGCGCACGCGGCGCGAGGTGCTCGGCGACGCCCACGTGGACCGCGCCGTGGCCGCCACCACCGGCTTCACCGCCGACTTCCAGCACCTCATCACCCGCTACGCCTGGGACGAGATCTGGAACCGTCCCGGCCTCGACCGCCGCACCCGCAGCTGTGTCACCCTCACCGCGCTGGTCGCCGGCGGCCACCTGGAGGAGCTGGCCATGCACGTGCGCGCCGCCCTGCGCAACGGGCTCACTCCCGACGAGATCAAGGAAGTCCTGCTGCAGACCGCGGTCTACTGCGGGGTCCCGGCCGCCAACGCCGCCTTCGCCGTGGCCCAGCGCACGCTCGCCGAGACACTCTGATCGCCGGGTTGTCAATTCGTTATTGACTGGTCCGCAGGTACGGGCTATCGTCGTCTCTAAATTAAAAGGAAACCTTCCTAATAGTTTCCTTCGGTCACTCCCATCCCGCCCCCCAACGAACGGATGCCGGAGCATCTTGACCTCCTCCCCTCGTGAACGAGGAGAATTCCCACGGTCGCCCGTGAGGGTTCCTGTTTCACCGCCGGTCGCCCGCCAGGAAAGGACTTCCTTTGAGGTCTTACATCGGCTCCGCAGGCGTTTCAGCTCTCCGCCAGCCCGGCGGCGAGGATGTTCTTGGCCGCGTTGACGTCCCGGTCATGGGAGGTGCCGCAGGCGCACACCCAGGTCCGGACGTTCAGCGGCATGGATGGCTGGAGTGTCCCGCACGCCGAGCACAGCCTGGAGGAGGGGAACCAGCGGTCCACCACGACGAGTCGCCGCCCGTACCAGCGGCTTTTGTACTCCAGCATGCCGCGCAACTGGCGCCAGGATGCATCCGAGATGGCGCGGGCCAGGTTGTGGTTCTTGACCATGTTGCGGATGTTCAGGTCTTCCACGGCGATCACTTGAGTCTCGCGAACAAGCCGGGTGCTGACCTTGTGCAGGAAATCACGTCTGCGGTCGGCGATCCGCGCATGCACGCGAGCCACCTTCAGCCGGGCCTTGACCCGGTTGTTCGATCCCTTCTGTTTACGGGCCAGTGCCCGCTGAGCGCGAGCCAGTTTGCGACGGTCGGCCCGCTCATGGCGGGGGTTGACGATCTTCTCCCCGGTGGACAACGTGAGCAGAGCGGTGATGCCCGCGTCCACCCCCACCACCGCTTCTACCGGGGGCAGCGGAGCGATCTTCTCCTCCACCAGGATGGACACGAACCACCGACCGGCCGCGTCCTTCGACACGGTCACCGTGGACGGCTCAGCACCATCAGGCAAGGGACGCGACCACACGATGTCCAGCGGCTCGCCCATCTTCGCCAACGTCAGCGAACCGTCACGCCAGCGAAAGCCCGAACGGGTGTATTCGGCGCTCAGCCGCGACTTCTTACGGGACTTGAACACCGGATACATGGCCCGCTTGGCGAAGAAGCCGGCGAACGCCGCCTGCAGATGACGCAACGCCTGCTGCAACGGGACACACGACACCTCGGCGAGAAACCGCAACTCCTCGGTGCGTTTCCAGGCTGTCAGCGCCGCCGACGACTCCGCGTAGGAGACGCCGCGGCCCTCCAGCCGATAGGCCCGGCTCCGCTCCTCCAGCGCCTTGTTGTAGACCAGGCGCACGCAGCCGAACGTCCGGGCAAGCTCCACTGCCTGCTCGGGAGTCGGGTGGAAGCGGTACTTGTAGGCCCGCTTGACGATCTGCGCCACGCCGCACACCGTACCTCAAGATCCGCCAAATTTCGTACACGTGTTCGATTTGATGGCATTGTTCCGGCTTTCCTCCCCGTCCTGAAGGACGGGGTCTCCAGCCTCAAGGAGATGCGATGAGACACGGAGCCCTCAGCAAGATCCTCACAGGACTCACGGCGTTACTGCTGCCGCTCACCGCGGCCGTCACCGCCCCACCCGGCGCGTACGGCGCCACGACCACGACCAGCTCCGCCGGCTCGGCCGTCCTCGCCGAGTGGACGGCGTGGACCGCCTACACGGCCGGCACCCGGGTCACCTACAACGGCGTCGAGTACGAGTGCGTGCAGAGCCACACCTCCCAGCCCGGCTGGGAGCCGCCCGTCGTCCCGGCACTCTGGAAGGTGACCGGCGGCGGC
>NZ_BMNH01000032.1:647-67240 GCF_014646355.1 Nonomuraea cavernae | reverse complement strand
AGCAGTGTGTCGCTGGCGTGGAACGCCTCGACGGACAACGTGGGGGTGACGGGTTACGGCGTCTACCGGGGCGGGACGCTGGTGACGACGGTGACGGGCACGTCTTTCACTGACACCGGGCTGAGCGCGGGCACGGCGTACACGTACACGGTCCGGGCGCGTGACGCGGCCGGCAACCAGTCCGCCAACAGCAACCAGATCACGGCCACGACCTCAGGCGGTGGAGGCGACACCACGGCCCCGTCGGTGCCGGGCAACCTGCGTTCGACGGGGGTGTCGTCGAGCAGTGTGTCGCTGGCGTGGAACGCCTCGACGGACAACGTGGGGGTGACGGGTTACGGCGTCTACCGGGGCGGGACGCTGGTGACGACGGTGACGGGCACGTCCTTCACTGACACCGGGCTGAGTGCGGGCACGGCGTACACGTACACGGTCCGGGCGCGTGACGCGGCCGGCAACCAGTCCGCCAACAGCAACCAGATCACCGCGACCACCACCACCGGTGGAGGCGGGGGCGGCAAGAAGGTGCTCGGCTACTTCGTGCAGTGGGGCGTCTACCAGCGCGCCTACCACGTCAAGAACATCGACACCAGCGGCTCGGCGGCCAAGCTGACCCACATCAACTACGCCTTCGGCAACGTGCAGAACGGCCAGTGCACGATCGGCGACAGCAACGCCGACTACGACCGCTTCTACTCCGCGGCCGAGAGCGTCGACGGCGTCGCCGACACCTGGGACGCCGGCGCGCTGCGCGGCAACTTCAACCAGCTGCGCAAGCTCAAGCAGAAGTACCCGAACCTCAAGGTGTTGTTCTCGTTCGGCGGCTGGACCTGGTCGGGCGGATTCGGCCAGGCCGCGGCCAACCCGGCGGCGTTCGCCGAGTCCTGCTACCGGCTGGTCGAGGACCCGCGCTGGGCCGACGTCTTCGACGGCATCGACATCGACTGGGAGTACCCGAACGCCTGCGGCCTCACCTGCGACACCAGCGGACCGGCCTCGTTCCGCAACCTGATGTCGGCGCTGCGCGCCCGCTTCGGCTCCGGCAACCTGGTCACCGCGGCCATCACCGCGGACGGCACCTCGGGCGGCAAGATCGACGCGGCCGACTACGGCGGCGCCGCCCAGTACCTCGACTGGTACAACGTCATGACCTACGACTACTTCGGCGCCTGGGCGGCGCAGGGCCCGACGGCCCCGCACTCGCCGCTCACCTCCTACACCGGCATCCCGCAGGCCGGCTTCCACTCCGACCAGGCCATCCAGAAGCTCAAGAGCAAGGGCGTCCCGGCCAGCAAGCTGCTGCTCGGCATCGGCTTCTACGGCCGCGGCTGGACCGGCGTCACCCAGTCGGCCCCCGGCGGCACGGCGACCGGCCCGGCGCCGGGCACGTTCGAGCAGGGCATCGAGGACTACAAGGTGCTCAAGACCCGCTGCCCCGCCACCGGCACCATCGCCGGCACCGCCTACGCCCACTGCGGCAACCAGTGGTGGAGCTACGACACGCCGAGCACGATCGGCGGCAAGATGGGTTACTCGAAGGACCAGGGCCTCGGCGGCGCGTTCTTCTGGGAGCTCAGCGGCGACACCACCAACGGAGAGCTGATCACCGCGATGCGCAACGGCCTCGGCTGATCCACCGGCTGATCCACTGGCGGAGCCGGGCCCTTTCGGTCGAGGGCCCGGCTCCTCGTGCGCGTCGGTCCGGTCGTTCACCCGCCGCCGGGTCCGTTTCCGCTGGTAGCCGGGGCGAAGGGCGGGTACGACGAGAACGTCGGGGGGTTGGTGACGGTCGGTCGGTGCTCCATGCGCGCACGAGCCACCTGACGTTCGTGTTTCGCGGATGCTCAGGGAGGTCGACCACGATGGAGCCGTCTGCGGCCGAGAGGCTGGGCCTGCCGGGCGGGATCCGGGCGTGCCTGTTCGACATGGACGGCGTGCTCACCCGTACGGCGAAGCTGCACGCGGCCGCGTGGAAGGAGATGTTCGACGCCTTCCTCCGCGAACGCGCCGAACGGACCGGCGAGCAGCCGGTCCCCTTCGACCCGGTCGGCGACTATGACACCTACGTGGACGGCAGGACCCGTGCCGACGGCACCCGCGCGTTTCTGGCCTCTCGCGGGATCACCCTGCCGGAAGGCGGCCCCCAGGATCCACCGGACGCGGAGACCGTCTACAACCTCGCGAAACGCAAGAACGAGCTGGTGCTGGAGCACGTCCGCGCGGACGGAGTCGAGTCGTTCGCGGGATCGGTCCGCTACGTGCGCGCGGCGCGGGACGCCGGGCTGCGCCGGGCGGTCGTGTCGTCCAGCGCCAACTGCCGGGAGATGCTGGCCGGCGCGGGCATCGAGGACCTGTTCGAGGAACGCGTCGACGGGCGGACCGTGGCACGCGACCACCTGGCGGGCAAACCGGCGCCCGACATGTACCTGGCCGCCGCGCGGGCCCTGGGCACGGAGCCGGAGCACGCGGCGGTGTTCGAGGACGCTCTGTCGGGGGTCCAGGCCGGACGGGCGGGCGGGTTCGGGTTCGTGGTCGGGGTCGACCGGAGCGGGCAGGCGGCCGCGCTGCGCGAGCACGGCGCCGACACGGTGGTGTCCGACCTCGCCGACCTGCTGGACCAGTCGTGATCACGCATGGGGCGTTCACCTGCGAGCCGTGGGCGCTGCGGAGCACCCGGCTCGACCTGGACGTGCTAGCCCAGGCCGAGTCGCTGTTCGCGCTGTCCAACGGGCACCTCGGCTGGCGCGGCAACCTCGACGAGGGCGAGCCGCACGGCCTGCCCGGCAGCTACCTGTCCGGCGTCTACGAGTCGCACCCGCTGCCGTACGCCGAGGCCGGCTACGGCTTCCCCGAGTCGGGGCAGACCGTCGTCAACATCACCAACGGCAAGGTGATCCGCCTGCTCGTCGACGACGAGGCGTTCGACGTCCGCTACGGGCGGCTGCGCGATCACGAGCAGGCACTGGACTTCCGGGCGGGTGTGCTGAGCCGGCGGGCCGAATGGGAGTCGCCCGACGGGTCCGCCGTGCGGGTGACCTCGGTCCGGCTGGTGTCGCTGACCCAGCGGGCGATCGCGGCGATCTGCTACGAGGTGACGCCGCTCGATGAGCCCCTGCGGGTGGTGGTGCAGTCGGAGCTCGTCGCCAACGAGCCGCTGCCGAAACCGGGAGGCGATCCCCGGATCGCCGCGGTGCTCGACGCGCCGCTGGTGGGCGAGGAGAACTCCGCCGGGGACGCCCGCTCGGTGCTGGTCCACTGCACCCGCCGCAGCGGCCTGCGCGTGGCCGTGGCGATGGACCATCTCGTCGACGGGCCGCCCGGCACCCACGTCGTCGCGGAGAGCTCGGCCGACCTGGGCCGGGTGACGGTGACGGCGTCGCTCGCCGCCGGGGAGACTCTCCGGCTGGTCAAGTTCGTCGCCCACTCCTGGTCGGGGTCCCGCTCGCGCCCCGCGGTACGCGACGAGGCCGAGGCCGCGCTCGCCGGGGCCCGCGACACCGGCTGGGAGGGGCTGCTCTCCGCCCAGCGGAGCTACCTGGACGAGTTCTGGAGCCGGGCCGACGTCCAGGTGGACGGCGACCCCGAGATCCAGCAGGCGGTGCGGTTCGGGCTGTTCCACATGCTGCAGGCCACCGCCCGAGCCGAGGGCAGGGGCATTCCGGCCAAGGGCCTCACCGGACGCGGCTACGACGGGCACGTCTTCTGGGACAGCGAGGCGTTCGTGCTCCCGGTCCTGACCTATCTGATGCCCGACGCCGTCGCCCATGCCCTGCGCTGGCGGCACACCACCCTGCCGATGGCCACCACGAGGGCGGCGCAGCTCGGGTTGGGTGGGGCGGCCTTCCCCTGGCGGACCATCCACGGCGAGGAATGCTCGGGCTACTGGCCGGCCGGCACCGCCGCGTTCCACGTCAACGCCGCCATCTCCGACGCCGTCATCCGCTACCTCGACGTCACCGGCGACGACGCCTTCGAGGCCGACGCCGGGATGGAGCTCCTCGTCGAGACCGCCCGGCTGTGGCGCTCGCTCGGCCACCATGACGCCGACGGCGCCTTCCGCATCGACGGCGTCACCGGCCCCGACGAGTACAGCGCGGTCGCCGACAACAACGTCTACACCAACCTGATGGCCCAGCAGAACCTGCTCGCCGCCGCGCGGGCCGCCGAGCGCCACTCCGATCGGGCTGGCAGGCTGGGGGTCGGCGAGGAGGAGATGGCAGGCTGGCGCAACGCCGCCCGGGCGATGTCGCTGCCGTACGACCACAGGCTCGGCGTCCACCAGCAGTCGGAGGGCTTCACCAGCCACCAGAGATGGGACTTCGGCGCGACCAGGCCGGAGCAGTATCCGCTGATGCTGCACTTCCCCTACTTCGATCTCTACCGCAAGCAGGTCGTCAAGCAGGCCGACCTCGTCCTGGCGCTGCACCGCCGCGGCGACGCCTTCAGCCCGGAGGAGAAGGCACGCGACTTCGCCTACTACGAGCAGATCACCGTACGGGACTCCTCGCTCTCGGCCTGCACCCAGGCGGTGGTGGCCGCCGAGGTCGGTCACCTGGACCTCGCCTACGACTACCTGGCCGAGGCGGCGCTGATGGACCTCGACGACGTCGAGCACAACACCAGGAACGGGCTGCACATCGCGTCGCTGGTCGGCGCCTGGATCGCGCTGGTCGACGGGTTCGCCGGACTGCGGCAGCGCGCCGGCGTCCTGAGCTTCGCGCCGCGCCTGCCCTCGGGACTCACCCGGCTCTCCTTCACCGTCTCCATGCTGGGACGCCGGTTGACGGTCGAGATGAACCAGAAAAGCGCCACCTACACGTTGCTCGACGGCGCCCCTCTCCGGATCCGGCACCATGGACGGCCGGGCAAGCTCTCCGTCGGCACGCCGCTCAGCCGCCCGATCCCGGCGACGCATCCGTCCAAGGAGCCCACGCAGCCACCCGGCCGCCGCCCGATCCGCCGCGCGTCCAGCTAGAGGACGCGTCGGAGCAGGCTCTTGCAGGTCGGGGAGGCTACCTCGGCCCGGACCGGGCACGCACCGCGTCGAACACGATGTGTCCGGCCGTTGTCAGGCAGCTGAAGATGGCCATGATCGTCAGCGCCCAGGGCAGTCCGAGCTTCAGCAGGCAGACGGTGCCCGCGAAGGCGCCGACGACGAGCGCCCCGATCTGGCCCGCGCGGCGGCCCGACCGCGTGCTGGCGCCGGTCCCGAACGGCGAGTCGGCCGCCAGGTTGGTCAACGTGCCGGTGATCACCGTCGTGTTGATGTCAGCGATCTTGAGCCGGCGGACGACGGTGTTGCGGGCGCCCATGGTGACCGCCAGGATGACGATCAGCGCGTACTGGCCGGCGGCCGTCTTGACGGGCAGCTGGAACGCGGCCACGGCGGCGATCACGTGCAGGGCCGACTCGGCGGGAAAGGCGATCCTGAGTCGACGGCCGACGTCTCCCACTCGCGCGGTCAGCTGGCCTCCCAGCGCCGCCCCCACGACGAAGCTCACCAGCGAGATGAGCGTCGCGACGACCGACAACTGGGACACCCCGCCCGCGGCGAACCCCATGATGAGCAGGTTTCCCGTCATGTTGCCCGCGAAGACCTGGCCGAGGGCCGTGTAGGTGATCGCGTCGACCATCCCGCTGATGACGGTGAGAGCGCCCCAGAAGGGCCAGCCGAGGTTGCCGCTGCTCACCTCTGGCACCTCGCGCGCCGGATCGGCTCCCTGACGGTCATGCCGGACCTTTCGCCGTGTTCTGGAAGACCTTCCGGTGGATCGGACCCGGCTCCTGTGACGGCGGGCCGGTCCGGCCGGCGGTCAGATGAGCGCGCGCACGATGGCGAAGCAGACGGCGAAGGCGACGAAGCCGAGGATCAGGCTGCCGACCGCGTTCACGGCGGCCTTGCCGTACGAGCCGTCCTGGATCAGGTGGACGGTGTCGAGCTCGAAGGTGCTGAACGTGGTCAGCGCGCCGCAGAAGCCGGTGCCGAGCAGCGCCTCCACCTCGGTGCCCGTGCCGGCCCCGTGCAGCGCGCCGAGGAAGCCCGAGCCCAGCAGGTTGACCGTGAGCGTGCCCCAGGGGAAGGCCCGGCCTGCTCGCTGCTTGACGTAGCGGTCCAGGGCGTACCTGGACATCGCGCCGAGCGCGCCGCCGATGAGCACCATGAGGATCGCCATCTCACACCGTCCTGTCTCTGTGGTGCGGCAGGTGCTTTCCGAGCATCAGGCCCGCCACCACGGCGATCCAGCCGATCACCACGCTGGCCACCGCGTAGCCGACGCCGAGACCCCATCTGCCCGCGTCGCCCAGGCTGTGGACGCCGTCGATGAGGTGCGAGAACGTGGTGAAACCACCCAGGTAGCCGGTCACCGCGAAGGGGCGCACGAACGGCCGCGGCCTGGTCACCAGCAGGTACGACGTCAGCAGGCCCATGAGGAGGCAGCCGATCATGTTCACCGTGAAGATGCCCCAGGGAACACCCGTCGGCGAGGCGGGGATCGCCGCGGTCAGCAGATAACGCAGGAGGGCGCCGACGGCGCCCCCGATCGCGATGTCCAGGAACACGCCCGGCTGCCAGGCCGGCGGGCCGTGCGGGTGCAGCGAGACGGCCTCGGCGCGCTCGCGCCGGCCCAGGTGCTCATCGCTCTCCATGGATGGCTCTCCCTCCTCGTGGGTCAGATCCGGCGGTCCGGCGCCGGCACGCCCCTCAGCAGCCTGCGGACGACGTCCCAGGCCAGGTGCCGGGCGGCCGTCACGTCGGGGGAGCGGCCGCCGAGGATCCGGGCCCACGCTCCCCGCTCCCCGGGCAGCACGCCGGCGCCGGCCCGCAGCCCCGTCCCCGAGAGCGCGTCGTGCAGCGCGTCCGCGAGCTCCCGCGCCGGCCTGTCACCGGTGACGACGTAGAAGGAGGCCACGACGTCGAACCCGGCCAGCACGGCCGGGCCGGTCACCGCTCGCTCGGCCGGCGCCAGGCGCATCGGATCGGCGAAGATCAGCCGCCCGTCCGGGCCGCGCACCTCCAGGTCGGCGCAGTACGCGGCGTAGGCGTGCCGCTCGCCGCGAACCAGCCGGCCGCCCATGACGGTCTCGCCCAGCACGACGGTCGCGTCCGGGGCCATGGTGACGCCGATCCGCTGGTAGTAGCGCGAGTCCACGTACGGGATCGTGTGCTCCGGCAGGTACTCCAGGTAGCCGCCCGGTCCGACGGTGAGGTTCACCAGCTGGGAGGCGTAGTCCTGGTCCATCCGGTAGACGCGTGTGGCGGCCGCGGTCGACAGGTGCACCGCCGCACCGGCGCCGCAGGTCACGTCGACGCGGTACCGGTCGCCCTGGATGACGCCGCCGCTGGACGACAGGAGCATCGCGTACGGCAGGCCGGGCCACTCGGGGTCGTAGTACAGCGGGCGCGTGGTGTGCAGGGGCGCCTTCTGGTAGAGGGCGGTCAGCTCGGTCCGGTCGCCGATCCGCTCGAAGGCCAGGTCGAGGATGCCGACCTTGCCGGGGCTGCCGACGGGCAGCATGTCCACGCCGGAGGCGTGGCGGGCGACCTGGTGCGGCAGCCAGGTCGCGGTGTAGCTCTCCGGGACCAGCGGGTCGGGTGAGCCGCCGGGCCGGCGCGCTAGTTCTGCGAGACCCACTCCGCCCCCTGACGAGCCTCGATGAAGTCGGCGACGTCGCCGACCCCGGTGCCGGTCAGGCAGTCGGTGAGGATGACGGGCCCGCTCCCGCGCACCGCGTGCGCGTCGCGTTCCATGACCGCGAGGTCGGTCCGCACGTACGGCGCGAGGTCGATCTTGTTGATGACCAGCAGGTCGGAGTCCGTCGTGCCGGGGCCGCGCTTGCGCGGCATCTTCTCGCCCTCGGCGGTGTCCAGGACGAACACGTACACGTCGGCCAGCACCGGGCTGAAGGTCAGCGTCAGGTTGTCGCCGCCGCTCTCGAAGAGCAGCAGGTCGATGTCGGGGAAGCGGTCGAGCAGCTCGGCCGCCGCGGCGAGGTTCATCGTCGGGTCGTCGCGCACCGCGGTGTGCGGGCAGGCCCCGGTCTCGACGCCGACCACCCGCTCCGGGTCGAGGATGCCGGCCATCGCGCGGCGGACGTGGTCGGCGTCCTCCTGGGTGTAGATGTCGTTGGTGATGACACCGGGTCTGCGGCCGTGCTCGACGAGGATGGGGATGAGCGCCTCGATGAGCGCGGTCTTGCCCGACCCGACGGGCCCGCCGACGCCGACCTTGAACACCGTTTCCAGTTCCATGTCACTCCCTTCAGTCGATCCCTTCAGGTGATGAACAGCCGGGCCGGCGCCCGCTCGTGGGCGGCGGAGACGGTGTCGGCGACGGGCACGCAGCCGTGCACGTCGCGCGGATCGGTGGCGTCCAGCGCCGCCCGGGCGACCCGCACGAGGACCGGCCTGACCTCGCGCAGGATCGCCTGCGCCCGGCGGAAGTCGGTACGGCCCAGCCGCACCGCCGCCGCCGTGAAGCTCGCGGCGAACGCGTGCAGGTCACCGGCGACCGCGTTGGTCACCGGCACCCCGCCGCCCGCGTGCACCACCCCGATGACGACCGCGTGGTTGCCGGGGGTGACCTCGCGCGCGACCAGGTCGGCGAGCCGGGCGGCGGCCGCCGAGCCGAGGGCCGAGACGGCCGTGGCCAGCACCTGCCTGCCGGTCCTCGTCGAGGCCGCGCGCGGCTCGCGGGCGAGTTTGACGGCGTGCAGGCGCTGATCCACCTCCACCACCCGGTCCCAGTCGCCGGACTGGACCGCGCGGTGCGCGAGCACCAGGGCCGTGGCGTCCGCCGGGCCCACCGCGTTCTCCAGCAGGTCCGTCAGCAGGTCCGTCAGCGGGACGTCCAGCTCGCCGGAGCCGATCAGCCCCTCCTGGACGTATCCCTCCAGCCCGTGCGACAGCGTGTACAGCCCGCTGGGAAAACCCGAGTCCGTCAGCTGGAACTGGGCGAACAGCGGCTCCAGGCCACCGCGAGACAGCCTCATCGCGTCTCCTCGCTCAGGCGATGAAGTAGAGCCGGTTGAGCGGGAGCTTGCGGGCCGGTTCGATGGTCATCAGCTCGCCGTTCAGCGTGACCTTGTAGGTTTCCGGGTCGACTCTGATGTCGCCGAGCGTCGAGTTGTACAGCATGTGCCGCTTGTCGACCGTCCGGCACTGCCGCACCGGCGCGACCAGCCGTTCCAGTCCGAGCCGCTCGGGCACCTGGTTCTGGATGCCCGCGTCCGACATGAAGGTGACGCAGGTCTTGCGCAGCGCCTTGCCGACGGCGCCGAACATCGGCCGGAAGTAGACCGGCTGCGGGGTGGGCAGCGACGCGTTCGGATCGCCCATCTCACCCCAGCTGATCAACCCGCCCTTGACGACCATGAGCGGCTTGACGGCGAACGAGTGCACGGGCCACAGCACGATGTCCGCCAGCTTGCCGTCCTCGAGCGAGCCGATCAGGTCCGCCATGCCGCTGACGCGGGCCGGGTTGATGGTGACCTTGGCCATGAAGCGCAGCACCCGGTAGTTGTCGTTACGCTCGGAGTCCTCCGGCAGCGGGCCCCGCTGCTCCTTGCAGTGGTGGGCGATCTGGAAGGCCCGGGTGACCGACTCGCCGACCCGGCCCATGGCCTGGGAGTCGGAGCCGATGATGCTGATCATGCCCAGGTCGTGCAGCACCGTCTCCGCCGCGATGGTCTCGGCGCGGACCCGGCTCTCGGCGAAGGCGATGTCCTCGGGGACGTCGTAGCTGAGATGGTGACAGACCATCGTCATGTCCAGCAGTTCGTCCACCGAGTTGGCCGTGTAGGGCAGTGTCGGGTTGGTGGAGGCGGGCAGTACGTTGGGCTCACCGATCACCCGCAGGATGTCCGGCGCGTGGCCGCCGCCGGCGCCTTCGGAGTGGTAGGTGTGGATCGCGCGTCCGTTGATCGCGCTGATGGTGTCCTCGACGAACCCGGCCTCGTTCAGCGTGTCGGTGTGGATGTTGATCTGGATGTCGTAGGCGTCGGCCACCGACAGCGCGCAGTCGATGACGGCGGGCGTCGTGCCCCAGTCCTCGTGCACCTTCAGGCCGCAGGCGCCCGCGCGGAGCTGCTCCTCCAGCGGTTTCGGCAGGCTGCTGTTGCCCTTGCCGAGGAGCCCGACGTTGATCGGGATCTCCTCGTACGCCTGCAGGATGCGGCTGATGTTCCACGGGCCCGGCGTGCAGGTCGTGCCCCGGGTGCCGTCGGCCGGCCCGGTGCCGCCGCCGAGCAGGGTGGTGATCCCGTTGCTCAGCGCGTGCTCCGCCTGCAGCGGGGAGATGAAGTGGACGTGGGTGTCGATGGCGCCCGCGGTGGCGATGAGGTTCTCGCCGGAGATCACCTCGGTGCCCGCGCCGACGATCAGCCGCCGGTCCACGCCGTTCTGCGTGTGCGGGTTGCCGGACTTGCCGACGCCGGCGATCCGCCCGTTCTTGATCCCGATGTCGGCCTTGATGATGCCGAGCACCGGGTCGATGATCACGGCGTTGGTGATCACCGTGTCGAGGGCGGTCGTGGCGTTCTGCGACCCCGGATCAGCGGACATGCCGTCTCGGGCGGTCTTGCCGCCGCCGTACTGGACCTCGTCGCCGTAGTGGCCCTCGGTGTAGTCCTTCTCCACCTCGACGACCAGGTTGGTGTCGCCCAGGTGGATCCGGTCGCCCACGGTGGGGCCGTACATGCTCGCATACCGCTTGCGGTCGATGCTGGTCATCGAGGTCAGCCCTTCTTGCCTGTACGGGGTGCGCGCTTCGTCTTGGCAGCGCCCTTCTCAGCCTTCTCCGCCTTCTCGGGCTTCTCGCTCCTCTCGGGTTTCGCCGGTTTCTCCGGGGCGCCCGGCTCGTCGCGGTAGCCGCGGGCGCGCATTCTCACGATCGCCTCCCGCCGGGCCTCGCGAGAGCGGACGCTTCCGTTGAGCAGCCCGCCGAATCCGACGATTCTCAGACCGCCGCCGTACTCCACCAGCTGGACGTCCTTGGTGTCACCCGGCTCGAAACGCACCGCGGTGCCCGACGGAATGTCGAGGCGCATCCCGAATGCCTTCTCCCGGTCGAAGCTCAGGGCGCGGTTGGTCTCGAAGAAATGGAAATGAGAGCCGATCTGGATCGCCCGGTCACCGGTGTTGTGCACGGTGAGCATCACTCTTCGCTGTCCCGCGTTGAGCTCGATCTTTCCTTCGCCGTAAATGTAGACATCGTCATCCGACATGGAACGTCGCCCTTTCTAGGGAGTCGTGGTGGTGGTCGTGGTGGTGGTGCGCGCTCCTCTCGCCGGACAGGCCGTCGTCGCCGTCGAGGCGCCACCGGCGCTCCGCCGTGGCCACGCGGTCTCTGATCAGCGCCGCGAGCCCGGCCGGCCCGAGCAGCGGTCCGCCTGTCCGCACGCCGTCCAGGACCGGCGCCGGGACGAAGGAGGCGGGGACGAGCAGCACGTCCACGGCCCCGAGCAGGTGGCAGCGGGCCAGGCTCTCCGTCATGTCCGGCCTGCCGCCGGTCAACGCCACCTCCACCCAGCGGACCGGCAGGCCCCGCCCCACCAGGTACGCCACCTTGAACAGCTCCGCGTCCTGCTCCGGCCCGGCGGACGGGGCCGACAGCACCACGGCCTGAGGCGGCGGCCCGGCGCGCAGGTCCCTGCCGATCGCCGCCTTGAGCCAGCCGACCAGGTGCTCCGGCGAGCCCAGCGGCGGCGCGAGCAGCAGATCTCCGGGCGTCCGGTCGCGGGCCGCCCAGGCCAGGGTCTGCGCGGCGGTGGCGGACAGGCCCGGGTCGCGGCCCAGCGTCATCGGCACGACCACGGCCCGGGCGTGGTCGCGGACGGCCGCGGCCAGGTCGCGACCGGCGGCGTGCGCCTCGGTGCCCGGCCCGGCCAGGTCGCGCAGGCTCTGGCCGCCGAGACTCTCGTGCCCGGCGGCCAGCAGGACGTCGCGGGGCCGGATCGTCATTTCCCGCCTACGGGATCGTGGCAGGAGACCAGCTTGGTGCCGTCGTCGAACGCCGCCTCGACCTGTAGCAGCTTGAGCATCCCGCGCACGCCGGGCAGGACGTCGTCCGGGCCGACGATGTTCTTGCCCAGCTCCATGCACTCGGCCACGGTCTTGCCGTCACGGGCCGCCTCCACGATGGCGGAGCTGATCAGTGCCACCGACTCGCCGTAGTTGAGTTTCAGCCCGCGCTTCCTGCGTTTGTCCGCCAGCTCCGCGACGACGAAGATCAGCAGCTTGTCGATCTCTCGTGGTGTGAGGTTCATTCAGGTTCTCTCTTTCTCCTCCCGGCGCCTCAGTCGGCGACCCGGTGGATCTTGGCGAGCATCGGGACGGCGGCCAGGAAGACCCAGGTGATCAGTACGAACGGCCAGGTCAGGGTGTGGCCGCCGACCACGGCGAACAGGTTGCCGATCCCGGCGGTCAGCGCGGCCGCCGAGGCGGCGCCGATCGCCGCGTAGACCCCGCTGATCGGGGTCAGCACGACGAACGTCCCGGCCAGCGCGATCCCGGTCAGCACCGAGTTGTAGCCGTACAGACCGGCTCCGAGGTCGGCCGCCTGGGCGCCGAACGACCAGCCCACGAGCAGCCCGAGCAGGCTGGACAGGAAGGCCACCAGCGCGATCCGCCGGCCGGCGACCAGCAGCCCCAGCAGGAAGATGACGCCGACGTACCACTTGTTCTGGAAGAACACCTGGCCGACGCCGTTGAAAGTGCCCTGCCAGACGTCGGTCCAGGTGACCGCCGTGCCTGGGTGGGTCACGGACGGCGCGCTGGTGTTGACGTGCCCGGCCCAGACGCGGGCGAACGACGGCGCGCCGATCACCATCACCGTGGTGATCACGCAGAACGGGGCGGTGAACGTCGGCAGGTTGTACGGCGTGAGCACCGTGACCATGGCCGAGGTGAGCACGCTTCCGGCGATCGCGCCCCCGATGACCAGGAAGACGGTCATCCAGCTGACACCGAGGTAGAGGACGAGGCTGACACCGATCAGCGTTCCGCAGAAACCTTCGAGACCGAGGCCGACCCGATCCCAGGTGACGCCCAGCAGGTAGGCGGTGGCGGTGGCGGCCACCGTTCCCAGCAGCCCGAAGACGCCGAACTGCCAGCCGCCGACGAACAGCGCGACGATGAACAGCAGCCCCGTCCAGTAGCTCGGCTGGAAGTCGACCTGCGCGACGCCGCGTGGAACGGTCAACAGCAGGTCGGTCAGCCGATTGCCCCCTGTCGAGCCGGTCCCGCCAGGTTTGTCCCCCGGTAGCGACGCCGAGCTCATGTGCGCAGATCTCCGTTCCGCCAGGAAAAACACGAATCGAGGGGGTCGCACCGTTAACTTCCCTGGCCCGGTCCACTGAAAAGAGACGAGAGTTAATGATGGGCAAAGTAATGAAACGTCGCGTTTGCCTCCTCGGTGCCAAGGTCAAGACAGCGGGCAGGGCCTCGTCATGTGCCTGTGAGCGCAATTCGAAAATGCAGCTCGAACGAGGGGGAAGAAATGCCGACCGGTCTGAACACCGGAGATTCTGCCTGGATGCTGGTGAGCACCGCGATGGTGCTTCTGATGACCCCTGGACTGGCCTTTTTTTATGGCGGCATGGTCCGCTCCAGAAACCTTTTGACGATGCTTTATATGAGCTTCATCTGCATCAGCCTGGTGACCGTCGTGTGGTTCGCCTACGGTTTCGGGCTCGCCTTCGGCACGGACGCCGGCGGGGTGGGCCTCATCGGCTGGAGCAACTTCCCCGGCATGGCTCCCACGGAGGTGTTCGGACGGATCCCCATCTACGTCTACGCGGCCTTCCAGGCCACCTTCGCCATCATCACGGTCGCGCTCATCAGCGGCTCGATCGCGGGACGCGCCCGGTTCGGGCCGTGGATCGCCTTCGTCGTCGTCTGGATCACCCTGGTCTACACGCCGATCGCGCACTGGGTGTTCGCCCAGTCCGGGTGGCTCAGCAAGTGGGGGGTCATGGACTTCGCCGGCGGCCTGGTCGTCGAGCTGAACTCGGGCATCGCCGGGCTGGCCATGGCGCTCGTGCTGGGCCGGGGCGTCGCCTTCCGCCGCCAGGAAGGGCCCAGGCCGGGCAACATCGCCTATGTCATGCTTGGCTTGGGTTTGCTGTGGTTCGGCTGGTTCGGGTTCAACGCCGGTTCGGCGCTGACCGACGGCGCCACGGCCGCCAGGGCCTTCGTCAGCACCATGATCGCCGGCTGCTCCGCGATGCTGACCTGGCGGCTGCTGGAATGGATCCGCTTCCGGCACCTGACCAAGGTGGGCTCCGCCAGCGGCGCGCTCGCCGGACTCGTGGCCATCACCCCCTCGTGCGCCTTCGTCAACCCCGTCGGCGCGTTCTTCATCGGGATCATCGCCGCCATCGTCTGCACGTACGCGGTGGAGATGAAGTTCGTCGTCGGCTACGACGACACCCTGGACGTCACCGGCATCCACGGGGTGGGCGGCATCGTCGGCCTCCTGTCACTCGGCTTCTTCGCCACCGGCGAGTTGCGCGGAGTGCCCGGCCTCTTCCACGGCGGCTCGGTCGCGGTGCTCGGCAAACAGGCGGTCGCCATCGTGGTGGTCGGCGTCTACTCGTTCGTCCTCACGTACGCCATCGGGTACGTCATCGACAGGCTCTTCCGCATGCGGATGACGGACGAGGAGCAGGAGCAGGGGGCGGACCGCAACTTCGCGGAGAGCTGATCCCGGGCCCCGGACCTCTACGCCCTTGAACCACGAAAGAAAGGAGCCCGGTCACCACAAGGGTGCCGGGCTCTTCTCGGTGGACGATACAGGGATTGAACCTGTGACCTCTTCCGTGTCAGGGAAGCGCTCTCCCGCTGAGCTAATCGTCCGTGTTGAGTTGTCACATGTTGAGTTGTCACTCAGAGCGGAAGACGGGATTCGAACCCGCGACCCTCACCTTGGCAAGGTGATGCTCTACCACTGAGCCACTTCCGCGTGGCGCTGCTTGCTCTTTACCTTAGCGGATCCCGGAGGGTCCGCCGTCCGCCCGAGGTGGAGACGGGATTTGAACCCGTGTGGACGGCTTTGCAGGCCGCTGCCTCGCCTCTCGGCCACTCCACCAGGAGTGTTGAACTCCGAGCGGAAGACGGGATTCGAACCCGCGACCCTCACCTTGGCAAGGTGATGCTCTACCACTGAGCCACTTCCGCGTGTCTCCGGCGAGGTGCCGGTCCACGGGAAAACCATATCGTCTTCGCGGAGTGCCCGGCGCGTCCCGCCCGCGACATGGCCGGGTTCCGGCGTGATTCAGCGTGATCCGGCGTGGGACCGAGCAGCCGACCGGATCACGCGGACGTCCTTGGCCATGACGAACGCGATGCGGTGGCCGAGCTGGATCTGGTGGAAGCGCTGGTCGCCCTGGACGCTGACATGCCGGGCCGGGACGAAGGAGCCGGTCGCCTGGTAGGAGCCGGCCACGGTCAGACCGAGGGAGTAGAACTGGCCGGGGCGGATCACGTACGGGAGGGCGACCTCCTGCTGGTAGGCGGCGCGCGTGCCCCGGTAGGCGGATCGTTCGGGGTAGGCGCGGCCGTAGACCCTGACGCGCCCGTCGATCGGGGTGACCAGCGGGCCCCTGGCGGGCACGGCGGTGGGCCGGTCGGGCGGGTTGCGGAACCACGCCTTCTGGCCGAGGTACCAGATGGCCGTCCAGTCGTCCTGGGTCCCGGCGAGGGCGAACCGCTGGCCGGTCGAGGCTCGCGCGCTGTGGTCGTACACGCTGCGGGTGCTGGGCTGGCCGACCCGCTTGCCGATGTCGTCGATCAGCGGGGCGTCGGCGCGGGGTTCGGTGCGCAGCCACACCGTCGAGGCGCCGTGGGGCTCGCAGCCGGTCTTGGAGCAGCCGGTGAAGCGGGGCCGGTGGGTCTCGTAGTCGGGCCGGATGACGACCGAGGTGCCGCGGCGGGAGCCCTCGATCGGGTGACCCATGAGGTCGAAGTAGTGGGCCCAGTCCCAGTAGGGGCCGGGGTCCTCGTGCATGCCCGGCAGGGCCTCGGGCGTGGTGCCGGGCACGGTGTCGTGGCCGAGGATGTGCGCCCGGTCGATCGGGATGTCGTAGCGGGCCGCGAGGTAGCGCACCAGCCTGGCCGACGCCCGGTACATCGCCTCGGTGTACCAGGTGCCGCCCGTGGCCAGGTAGCCCTCGTGCTCGATGCCGATCGAGCGGGTGTTGACGTCCCAGTTGCCGGCGTGCCAGGCGATGTCCCCGGTCCGCACGTGCTGGGCGACGTGCCCGTCGCGGGAACGGACCGTGTAGTGCCAGCTCACGTACTCGGGGTCGTGCACGAGCTTCGGCAGGCCCGCGTAGGCGCCCTCGGTGTCGTGGATCACGATGTAGTCGACGCGCCGCGCGCGGTCGAGCCGGTCGTGGTTGCCGTAGCCACCGCCGCCGGTGCGCCGGTAGGCGGCGGGCATCCACTCGCAGGCCAGCGCGGCGGGGCACTCCGTCTCCTGGGCCGGGTCCGCTCGCGGCGCCTGGCGCGCGTCCGGGTCCGCTCGCGGCGCCGGGCGTGCGTCCGGGTCCGCCCGAGGCGCCGGGCGCGCATCGGGATCCGGCTCCAGCCGGATCCGGAAGCCGTCGTCCGTACGGCGGGCCGCGCCCTCCCGGATGACCGCGAACACCTCGTCGGCGAAGGCCCGGGAGCCCGAGTAGCGGGTGACGGCGTCGTGCCAGTCGGCCGGGTCGGCGCTGCGGTGCGGCTGGTAGGAGGCGAGGACGGCGGCGCCGCCCCGGATGTTGGCCGCCGGGTCGGAGCGCAGCCTGTCCGGGGGCAGCCCGGTCAGCCGCGCCGCCTCCCGCACCGTCGCCTGCCGGGAGACGGGCGCCGCTGGCGATGCGGGCGATGCGGGCGATGCGGGCGATGCGGGCGCCGGCGGTGCCGGGGGCGCCGCGTGTCCGCCGGCTCGCGCGGCGTCGGTGTCCACGAGATGCATCGGCCCGTAGCCGCCGCCCACGCTCGGCTCGCCGGCGTTGCCGTCCCAGCGGGACTCCAGGTAGGAGAGGCCGAGCAGCACGCTGACCGGCACGCCGTAGTCTCTGGCCGCCGCGGCGAACTCGGCCTGCCTGCCGGGCTGGCTCGGCCCGGCCAGAGCGCTCGCGGCCAGTCCGGCGACGACCCAGTGCAGCATGAAAATACCCCCACGTAGCGGCTTTGCTCGATCACCCGCCGTAACCATTCCCAGAAAGGGATGTGTCAGACGTGACGGATGATGCGGATGAGGCCGGCCACGGTGACGGCCGTGGGCCGGTGCTTGGCGAAAGGTTGGACACGTTCGGGAGCCCACTAGGCGGTAATCCTGCCCGATTTCGGGCAGGACCTTGGCATGTCTCGTCTCTCATGCGTAGTGTCCTCGTCTGTGTCCATGGCACGGCATCCCTATGAGGACCTCATCGCCCATCTGGCCCGCACCAGCGGGCTCGGCTCGGGCGAGGCGGCGCGCGTGGTGGCCGACGTGCTGGCGTACTTCTCCGAGCCGGTCGAGGAGTTCGTACGGCGGCGTCATTCCGAGCTGAAGGCTCACGGCTTCACCAACGACGAGATCTTCCCCAGGGTCGCCGCGGAGCTGCGGGGCCGCCCGGTGGCGGCGCCCCAGCTGTCTCTGCGGCAGCTGCGCCGGATCGTCTACGGATAAGCGGACAGAGGAGACCTCGGATGTGCGGAATCGTCGCCTACGTCGGATCGAAGGACGCGGCGCCCATCCTGCTGGAGGGCCTGCAGCGGCTGGAGTATCGCGGCTACGACTCGGCGGGTGTCGTGGTGTCGAACAAGGGCCTCAAGCTGCGCAAGGTCAAGGGCAGGGTGGCCGATCTGGCCAAGGTGATGCCGGCCAGGTTCAAGGGCGGCCTCGGCATCGGTCACACGCGCTGGGCGACCCACGGCGTCCCCAGTGACCTCAACGCGCATCCGCACCTGTCGACCGACGAGCGCATCGCGGTCGTGCACAACGGCATCATCGAGAACGCCGACGAGCTGCGCGCCAAGCTGGTCGCCGACGGGGTGGCGTTCGTCTCCGAGACCGACACCGAGGTGCTCGCCCACCTGATCGCCCGCACCGCCGAGGAGACCGAGACGCTGGAGGAGGCGGTCAGGAAGGCGCTCAAGAGCATCGTCGGCACGTACGGCATCGCGGTGATCGACGCCCAGCGGCCGGGGGAGGTCGTGGTGGCGCGCAACGGCAGCCCGATCGTGCTCGGCATCGGCGAGAAGGAGATGTTCGCCGCGTCCGACGTGGCCGCGCTGGTCCGCTACACGCGTCAGGTCGTGCACCTGGAGGACGGCGAGCTGGCCGTGCTCAAGGCCGACGGCTTCCACACCTTCGCCAGCGACGCCCGCGAGACGGCCAAGGAGCCGCTGACCGTCGACTGGGAGGCCGGCCACTACGACACCGGCGGTTACGAGCACTACCTGCTCAAGGAGATCTCCGAGCAGCCCGACACGGTCTCCCGCACCATGCGCGGCCGCCTCGACGAGCGCTTCCACATCGCGCACCTGGGCGGGCTCAACATGGACGCCCGCGAGACCCGGTCCTTCCGCCGGGTGAAGATCATCGGCTGTGGCTCGGCCTACTACTCGGGTCAGATCGGCGCCCAGCTGATCGAGGAGCTGGCCCGCATCCCGGCCGACGCCGAGCCCGCCAGCGAGTTCCGCTACCGCAACCCGGTCGTCGACCCCGACACCCTGTACGTCGCGATCAGCCAGTCGGGCGAGACCTACGACACGCTCGCCGCGGTGCAGGAGCTGAAGCGCAAGGGCGGCCGGGTCATCGGCATCGTCAACGCGGTCGGCAGCGCGATCGCCCGGGAGGTCGACGGCGGCGTCTACCTGCACGCCGGGCCCGAGGTGTCGGTCGCCTCCACCAAGGCGTTCACCTCCACGTCGCTGGCCTTCGCGCTGCTCGCGCTGCACTTCGGCCGGGTGCACGACCTGTCGCCGGCCGACGGTCGGCGCATCTGCGAGGGGTTGCGCAGGCTGCCCGGGCAGATAGAGGAGATCCTGGCCCAGGGCGACAAGATCGCCGAGCTGGCGCAGAAGTACGCGAAGTATCCGAGCATGATGTTCGTCGGCCGGGTGCGGGGCTACCCCGTGGCCCGTGAGGGCGCCCAGAAGCTCAAGGAGATCTCGTACGTGCACGCGGAGGCCTATCCGGCCAGCGAGCTCAAGCACGGGCCGCTCGCGCTGATCGGCCCCGAGATGCCGACGGTCGCGATCGTCCCCGACGACGAGCTGCTCGACAAGAACCTCACCACGCTCGGCGAGATCCGCGCCCGCGGCGGCCAGGTGCTCATGGTGGGTCATCGCGAGCCCGACGCGAAGCTGGCCGACGACGTGATCGTGGTGCCCCGCAACGAGATCGAGCTGGACCCGATCCTGCTGACGATCCCCCTGCAGCTGCTGGCCTATCACGCGGCGGTCGCCCTCGGCCGCGATGTGGACAAGCCGCGCAATCTGGCAAAGAGTGTCACAGTTGAATAAATTCATATGGCACGATGGCCACAATCCGACAAACTTCTCGTTATTCCTGGAATAGCGACTTAAGCTCCTCGTGTGGTCGAGTTCGATCCTCAGGCTCCCAACCTTGCGCGAATGTACGACTACATGCTCGGCGGCGATGACAACACCGCCGTCGACCGCGAGGTGACCGACCGGCTTGCGGCCCTGTTCCCGCAAGCCGTTCCCCTCGCGCGGATCAACCGGGAGTTCCTGCAGCGGGCGGTGCGCTACCTCGCCCAGGCCGAGGTCGGCCAGTTCCTCGACCTGGGCAGCGGCCTGCCCACCGGAGGGCACGTGCACGAGGTGGCCCCCGGCGCCAGGGTCGTCTACGTGGACCACGACCCGGTCGTGGCCACCCGGGCCAGAGATCTGCTGGAGGAGTCGGGCCGGGCCGTCCTGGTCCAGGCCGACCTGTTCGACGCGGGCGAGGTGCTGGAGCGCGCCTCCGCCTACCTCGACCTCGACCGGCCGGTCGGAGTGGTGCTGGCCTCGGTGCTGCACTTCGTCCCCGACTCGGCCGATCCTCAGCGGATGGTGGCCAGGCTGCGCGACGCGCTGGCGCCCGGCAGCCATCTGGTGATCACGCACGCCACCTCGGTCGGGCGGCTGAGCCCCGAGGACGCGGCCAAGGTGATCTCGCGTGGGCCCTCCGCCGCCGGGGCCGACCGCACCCCGGCCGGCATCAGGACGTTCTTCGGTGACTTCGCGCTGGTCGAGCCGGGCCTGGTGAACGCCCCCGACTGGCGTCCGGACCGGCCGAGGCTGGTCGGCGAGCCGTCCACGTCGTCCTACCTCCTGGCCGGCGTCGGCGCGAAGCGGTAAGTCCGGTTCTCGGGATCAGGGTTGCGGCGACCCCGGCGTGTGACCGTACGTGATGTGTTAATAACCTGTAGTAAGAGGAGGTCTTGCCGCATCTCGGGGAGGCACGTCATGCGCCGACGGCACTTCTTCGCGCTGGGACTCGGCGTCGCGGCGTGCGCGGCCGGGTGCGGCACCGAGCGCGGCGTGCCCGCGAGGCCGCGGCAGCCGTTCTCCGTCACGGCGGCCACCGACCGGCTGGAGGGCGTCGTCCAGGCGCTCGTGCGGGCCGGCGGCCGGGCCGGATTCACGGTGTCGGCCCGGCCGGGCGGGCCCGGAGCGGCCACCCCGATCACCGTCACCGGGCTGTCCGTCCTGGCAGCCGCCGAGCTGAACGGCCGGCCCGGCCTGCTCGACACCACGACCCCGCTGGCCAGGCTGGTCGGCGACGTCGAGGTGGTGGTCGTGCCCGCCAACTCACGGTTCAAGGACTTCGACGAGTTCGGCGCCCACCTGCTGGCCCGGCCCGAGCAGACGCTGCTCGCCGGCGGGCCTCAGGGAGAGCCCGACCACCTGCTGTTCGGGTTGATCGCGCGGGGGCTGGGCGCCGACACCCGGCGGGTCGACTACACCGGCTATCCCAGTGCCGTCGGGGCGGCCACCGCGCTGCTCGGCGGCCGGGCCGCGGCCGCCGCCGGCACGCTCCCCGACTGGCGCGGCAGCATCCGCATGGGGCTGGTCAGGCCGCTGGCCGTGTCCAGCGCCCGCCGGGTCGAGGGCATCGACGCGCCGAGCCTGCTGGAGTCGGGGGTGCGCGTCGACTTCGCCGACTGGTGCGCGGCGGTCGGGCCGACCGGCATGACCGAGGAGAGCCGCGCCTCGGCCCTCGAGCTGTGCGAGACGGTCGCCGATTCGGCGGCCTGGCAGACCACCTGCCGCGTCCGGGGATGGAGCTCCATCCCGCTGGCGGGTGACGACTTCAAGGTGTGGCTCGGCTCCGAGGTCGGCCGGACCAAGGCGGTGCTCCGCGATCTCGGCCTCCTCAACACGCCGGGCACGACGTGCTGGGGGAGCTGCGGGAACGGCCACTGACGGCGGGTGCCCGCGCGGGGTCCCGTGGCCCAGCCGTCCCGCCACGTTCGGCTGAGGCCCGGCCGCGGCGCTAAATGCGTGGCGTGGCCGATGATCACCCGGTTACCGTTGAGGACATGCAGCATGACGGCCCTGAGCGATCAAGGCCGCGGACCACGGTCTGACCGGCGGGAATGGCGCCCCCCGGCTGGATCCGGTCCTTCGTTCCGGGTCCGGCCCACGCCAGCCGGCCCGGGGCCCACGCCGCTCTGGCCCAACTGGCAGAGGCGCCACATTCAGGATGTGGAGGTTCGGGGTTCGAATCCCCGGGGCGGCACCCTCGGCGCACCTGGGCGACGCGCACGGCTCAGCCCGCCGGTCAGCGGTCCACGATCTCGTTCTTCCCGATGACCACGACGCCCTCCCGGGTCACGGCGAAGCGGGTGCGGTCGTAGTCGAGGTCGAAGCCGATGCGGGCGCCGTCGGGGATCACCACGTTCTTGTCGATGATGGCCTTGCGCACCACCGCGCCCCGGCCGATCTTGACGTTCTCCATCAGCACCGAGTCCTCGACCAGCGAGTGGGAGTGCAGCACTACCTTCGGCGACAGGATCGACCGCAACGCCGTGCCGCCCGAGACGATCACGCCGGGTGAGACGAGGGAGTCGATCGCCCGGCCCACCCGGTCGCCGTCGTTGTGCACGAACTTGGCGGGCGGCAGCGGGTCGTGACCGGTGTGGATCGGCCACTTGTCGTTGTAGAGGTTGAAGATCGGGTGCGCCGAGATGAGGTCCATGTGGGCCTCGTAGTAGGCGTCGAGCGTGCCCACGTCGCGCCAGTAGCCCCGGTCGCGCTCGGTCGAGCCGGGCACCACGTTGTGGGCGAAGTCGTACACGTCGGCTCCGCCCGACTTGACCAGCATGGGGATGATGTTGCCGCCCAGGTCGTGCTTGCTGGTGGGGTCGAGGGCGTCCTCACGCAACGCGTCGATCATGGACTGGGTCTTGAACACGTAGTTGCCCATCGAGGCGAACACCTCGTCGGGGGAGTCGGCGAGGCCGACCGCGTCCTTGGGCTTCTCCCGGAACGCCACGATGCGGCGCCCCTGCGGGTCGGTCTCGATCACGCCGAACTGGTCGGCCAGCGACAGCGGCTGCCTGATCGCGGCCACCGTCACGTCGGCGCCCGAGTCCTCGTGCTGTTCGAGCATCTGCCGGGGATCCATCCGGTAGATGTGGTCGGCGCCGAACACGATCACGTGATCGGGCATCTCGTCATAGATCAGGTTGAGGTTCTGGAACAGGGCGTCGGCCGAGCCGGAGAACCAGCGCGGGCCCAGGCGCTGCTGCGCGGGCACCGGCGTCACATAGTTGCCGAGCATCGCCGACAGCCGCCAGGTGCGTGAGACGTGCCGGTCGAGGCTGTGGTTCTTGTACTGGGTCAGCACGACGATCTGCAGGAAACCGCCGTTGGCGAGGTTGGACAGCACGAAGTCGATGAGCCGGTACATCCCCCCGAACGGCACGGCCGGTTTGGCCCGGTCCGCCGTGAGAGGCATGAGCCTCTTGCCCTCTCCACCAGCCAGCACGACCGCAAGCACCCTCCGGGACCTCATGTCCAGGACGCTACCCCCAAATCGCCGATCTATCGACGAAACCCCGCACTGGCTCTCTTCTTGGGCGTCCCGCTCCGGGCAGGCGGCCCTGGTGAGCGGCCACGCGTCCCGCTCCACCGTCCTGCGGGGTGGATATTTACCGGCTTGTCGGTGTGCTTGGGCACCCTGGTAGCTCGTAAGGTCGTCTCATGCGTGTTGATCTGCTCAGCCGGGAGTACCCACCCGAGGTGTACGGCGGGGCCGGCGTCCATCTCGAGTACCTCGCCCGGGAGTTGCGGCGGCTGGCCGACGTCCGGGTGCGGTGCTTCGGGGCCGACCGCGACGAGCCCGGTGTCGCCGCCTACCGGGTGCCCGCCGCGCTGGAGCCGGCCAACGCCGCGCTGCAGGTGCTCGGGGTGGACCTGGAGATGGCCGCCGCCTGCGAAGGCGCCGACCTGGTGCACTCGCACACCTGGTACGCCAATTTCGCCGGACATGTCGCGAAGATGCTGTACGGCATCCCGCACGTCGTCACCACGCACAGCCTCGAACCGCTGCGCCCGTGGAAGGCCGAGCAGCTGGGCGGCGGCTACACGCTCTCGTCCTGGGCCGAGCGCACCGCGCTCGCCGCGGCCGACGCGGTGATCGCCGTGTCGGAGGGCATGCGGCGCGACGTGCTCGCCGCCTACCCCGAGATCCCGCCCGGCCGGGTGAGCGTGATCCACAACGGCATCGACACCACCGAATACGCCCCCGACCGGGGCGACGACGTCCTGAACAAACACGGCGTCGACCCGCGCGTCCCGTACGTCGTGTTCGTCGGCCGGATCACCCGGCAGAAGGGGCTGATCCACCTCCTGCATGCGGCGCGGGAGTTCGCCCCCGGCGCGCAGCTCGTGCTCTGCGCCGGCGCGCCCGACACGCCGGAGATCGCGGCCGAGGTGACCGAGCTCGTCCGTGACCTCGGGCAGCGGCGCGAGGGCGTGGTGTGGATCTCCGAGATGCTGCCCAAGCCCGAGGTGATCCAGTTGCTCACGCACGCGACGGTGTTCGTGTGTCCGTCGGTCTACGAGCCGATGGGCATCGTCAACCTGGAGGCGATGGCCTGCGAGACGGCCGTGGTGGCCACGGCGACCGGCGGCATCCCCGAGGTGGTGGCCGACGGCGAGACGGGGCTGCTGGCGCCGATCGACCAGGGAGCCGACGGCAGCCCGCACGATCCGGCCCGGTTCGCCGCCGACCTCGCCGAACGGGTCAACAGCCTGCTGGGCGACCCGGCGCGGGCCCGCGCCATGGGCGAGGCGGGCCGGGCCAGGGCCGTCGAGCACTTCTCCTGGGAGCGCATCGCGCGGCGCACCCTCGACCTCTACACCTCGCTCACCGGCTCCGCCACAGGGTCGCCCGGGTGAGCTCGCCCCCCACGGCGCCCCCCACGGCGCCGGCCGCGTAGATCTCGGCGGTGCCGGGGCGCCAGGCGAGCGCGGCGACCTGGCCGGCCAGCCGCTGGCTGGTCCACCGGCCGCCGGAGTGACGCAGCAGCCGTGAGCCCGTCGAGTCGAGCACCCACAGGCCGCCCCGGCCGTCGGGCTCCGCCTGCGCGAACGTGCTGCCGAGCGAGCCCCAGTCGCACCGCCACCCGTGGCCGTCCCAGTGCAGGGCGACCGGCCGGTGGCGTTCGAGCGGCTCGTTCTGCTCGTCGAACCGGCCCGGCACCAGCCACGACACCCCGCCGACCGCCCACACGTCGCGCGGGCCGAGCACGGCCACGTCATTGAGGTGGATCCGGGGCGACTCGGCCGCGGGCGGCAGGCCCAGCTCGGGCACGCCGACGCGCTGCCAGGCGGAGCCGTTCCACCGGGCGGCCGGGCCCGCCTCCCGCAGCGGGCCGCTGACCGTCCACACGTCCGTGTCCTCACCGCCCACGGCGCCCGCCGGCGCGGGCAGCTCGTGCGCCCGCCAGGTGGAGCCGTCCCAGGACAGCGCCTCCGTGCCGTTGACCGCCCACGCGCCCCGGGCGGCGGTGCCGCCGGTGCCGATCGTGCCGGCGGGCCGGCCGGTGAGCGGCGACGAGACGAACGTGCCGTGCTGGAAGCCGCCCACCAGCCCGGCCTGGCCGTCCGCCAGCCCGAACACCCAGGCCTGCTCGGCCGAGGTCGCGCCCAGCGCGGTCACGCGCACGTCCGGCAGGGGGTAGGCCCGCCACCGGGCGCCGTCCCAGCGGCGCAGCCCGGCGAACGCCGTCTCGACGGTCCCGCCGCTCGCGCGCTGGGTGAAGTGGGTCGTCCAGACCGCGCCGTCACCGCCCACGGCGAGGTCGCCGAAGCCGCCGTGGTCCCGGTCGGTGAAGACCGCGCGCCAGGTCGTCCTGACCGGCCTGGCGCGCAGCCGGTCGGCGCGGGCCGGTGGCTGGGCGCAGCGGGCCGGCCGGGCGGCGAGCGGCGGCAGCGTCGGGCCCGGCACGGGCACGGGGGTCAGCGATCCGACGGTCCCCGTGGGCGAGATGCCCGGCGTGGACGGGGACGTGGATGCGGCCGGGGTCCGCGCGGGCGGCTGGACGCAGGCGGCCGCCAACGCGATCACGGCCGTGGCCGCTCCCAGCCTTCCGGCCGCGCGCGGCCCGCCGGCCTCCCCGAGAGATCTCATGCTCCCGCACGATAGGCCAGCGTGGCCCCGGCGTCTTCTGCCGCTCAGGTCGGCGGAAGATCCACTAGGTCTGCGAAATGTAGTGAAGGATCACGTTATGTACGTGGTGGGCCTTGTTGTCGCCTCGGAAATCCACCTCGTACGTGTGCGTCCCGACATGGACGGCGATGGAACCCGACGAGAAGAAGCCGCCGGCGAACGACTTGTTGCTCACCACGCTCACCGCGGAGATCTTGCCGTAGGGGATGCTGGTGAGCGCGATCCGCTTGCCCACGAACGACTTGTCCTGCACGATGACCCGTCGATCGGTCAGTCCGAGGAAGCCCGTGCCCGCCCCGATCGCGTCGTACACGGCGAGGATCCGCTCGCCCTGGAGCAACCCGCTCTCGATCTGCTTGAGCTGTTCTTTCCGGTCGTAGGGGATGTCAGCCATGCCAGGAGAACGAGCAGGACGGGGCGTGGCGTTCCATACGCGGCATTTGGGTCTTGTAGCCGACTGGATAGGGGATCACCCTGAACGGCAGGAGGCCTGAGATGTCGCATCCGCTCGGAGTCAGTCGCCCGGATCTCACCGTCACCGACCTGCCCTCACCCGAAGAGGTGTTCAAGGTCTCCAGGATCGGCCCCAAGGAGCTGTTCAAGTACGCCGTCGGCCCGAGCCTGATCGCGCTCGGCATCTCGATCGGCAGCGGCGAATGGCTGCTCGGCCCGCTCAGCGTCGGCCAGTACGGCTTCGTCGGGGTCGGCTGGGTCATCCTGGTGTCCGCCCTGCTCCAGACGTTCTACAACGTGGAATGCTCCCGCTACGTGCTCGCCACCGGCGAGACGCCGGTCGTCGGCTGGGGACGGGTGCCCCCGGGGTGGAAGCTCTGGATCCCGCTCTCGGTGCTCGTCGTGATCTTCGCGTTCATCGCGGGAGGCTGGGCCGCCTCCGCCGGTCAGGGCGTGTATGCCCTGTTCCACGGCGAGCCCCCGCCCGTGGGCGCCGAGGAGCCCCGGCTGTGGGCCATCGCGCTGCTCGTGCTGGTCTTCCTGATCACCGCCTCGGCGCGCCGGATCAGCCGGGCGCTGGAGCTGGCCAACTGGGTGATGGTCGGCGCCATCCTGATCGCCCTGCTCGGCATCTGCCTGTTCGTGGTGCCGCTCAGCCAATGGTGGGAGGGCATCCGCGGGTTCGTCACCCCGGCCGCGCCGCCGAGCGGGATCACCGCCACCCAGCTCGGCGGGCTGGCCGGCTTCACCGCGCTGGCCTCCGGCCTCAACTGGTACGTCATGGGCCACTACCGCGACAAGGGCTACGGCATGGGCTTCCGGGCCGGATACATCTCGGGCCTGCGCGGCGAGCGCACCGAGATCCTGGCCAGCGGAGTGACGTTCCCGGACGACGAGCGCAACCGGAGCATGTGGCGCCGGTGGTATCGGCTGCTCATGGTCGACATGTGGGGAGTGTTCTTCGTCGGCGCGATCCTCGGCATGCTGCTGCCCACGCTGCTCATGTCGCAGGCCGTGGCCATGTCGGGGGAGCGGCCGACGCGGGCCAACGTCCCCACCTTCGTGGCCGCCGCGCTCGGCGACGAGTACGGCCAGGTCATGTTCTACGTGGCGCTCGTCCTCGGCGTGCTGGTGCTCTTCTCCACCCAGCTCGGCATCTTCGAGGCCATGGTCAGGGTGACGACCGACGCCGCGCACGCCACCAGCCCCCGGTTACGCGCCCTGGTGGAGGGCGACCCGCGCCGCTTCTACTACCCGTTCATGATCGTCCTGCTGATCGTGATCTCGATCGTCATCCACTTCTCGCTGCCGGTCGGGCTCGTGGAGTGGTCGGCCAACATGTCGAACCTGGGCGCGCTGGTCTACCCCTTCCTGCTCATCTACCTCAACAGCAAGCTCCCGCGCCCGGCCCGGCCCCGCCCGTGGCACTACGTGATCCTGATCCTCAACTTCCTGTTCTTCGGCTTCTTCTTCGTCAACTTCATCGCGGACTTCGTCGGCGACCCGCTGGTGACGTTCTAGCGTTCGGTTCCGGCGCTCAGGCGTGCAGGATCCGCGGCTCGTGACGCACGGGGAAGTTGACCGAGTTGGCGACGAAGCACATCCGGTTGGCCTCGTGGTGCAGCTCGACGGCCTTGTCGTGCACCTCGGGCGCGGCGATCGTGACCGTCGGCCGCAGCGTCACCGACGTGAAGCGGCCGGCGCCGCCGGACTCCTCGGCCATCGTGCCCTCGGCCTCGTCCACGTAGGAGGTCACCACGATGCCGTTGGTCGCGCACAGGTGCAGATACCACAGCATGTGGCACTGCGAGACTGACGCGACCAGCAACTCCTCCGGGTTCCAGCGGGCCGGGTCGCCCCGGAACGCCGGGTCGGAGGAGCCGTGCACGGCCGGCTTGCCCTCGGCGGACACCTCGTGGTCACGGCTGAAGGTCCGGTAGCCGGAGGTGCCCTCGCCGAGGTTGCCGGTCCAGGTGACGGTGGTGTGATAGCGGTGTTCGCGGCTCATGCCACCATCCTGGGGCATCGCGACCCGTGGCGATCACCGGGGGTCCGCGCCGCGCGGGCTCGCTCGGCGGGGGCTCCGGTCAGCGGACGGTCTCCAGCGTCATGACCCGGTGGTCAGCGGACGGTCTCCAGCACCACGGTTCGGTGGTCAGCCGACGGTCTCCAGCACCACGACGGGGATCTCGCGATCGGTCTTCTGCTGGTAGGCGTCGTAGTGGGGCCAGGTGCCGTTCATCAGCCGCCATAGCTCCGGCCGCTCCTCCGGGCCGGCCGTACGGGCGCGGGCCGTGAACCTCTCGCCCTTCACCTGCACCTCGACCTCGGGGTCGGCCAGCAGGTTCTTGTACCACTCGGGGTGGTCGGGGTCGCCACCCTTGGAGGCCACGACGACGTGGTCGTCACCGTGCCGCTGGTAGATGAGCGGCGTGGTGTAGGACCGGCCGGAGTTGCGGCCCTTCGTGGTCAGGAGCAGGACGGTGGTGTTGTTCCAGTCGTGCCCCTCCTGGCCGTCGGTCTGCTGGTAACGCTGGACGTGTTCCTTGCCATAGAGCATGCCGGAGAGGCTACCCGCTGACGGCGTCAGGTCACGATCATCGCCGGGCTCCGCACGGCGGCCGGCCAGGTGTCCGCCGGATGGCGGGGCGGGGTCACAGGTAGGAGCGGGCGGCCGTGACCAGGTCGGGGGTGGCGTCACGGGTGCCGACGTAGAGGGCGGCGCCGGGGGTGCGCTCGCGGACGTCGCGGTCGCGGATGGCGAACACCGCCGGGGCCGCGCCCACCTCGCCGTAGCGGGCGGTGACGGCGGCGGAGACGGCTCGTCGCACGTCGGCGACCACGCCGGCCGGCGTGTGGCCGGGCCCCGAGGCGGCGAGGTAGCCGAGCATGGCCGCGAACCGCAGCTCGGCGTCGGCCGCGGGCCGCTGCCGGGGGATCACCGGCCGGTCGAGCCAGAACACCTTGCCGGCCAGGAACGCCTCGTAGCTCACGCCGTCATGGTCGAGCGTGCGGGCCGTCTCCGCGAGCAGCTCGCCGAACCCGGCGAGGTCGGCGCCGGGCGGCAGATCCGTGGTGACGAACAACGGCACGATCAGCGAGTCGAGCATGTGACAGATCCCTCCGTGAGGAGGCTCATCGTAGGGCGCGGCACCGACAATCCCACGGGACTCCGGACCGTGTCGTCAAGCGGGAGCCCCCGCCGGAGACGGTGAGGCTTTGGCACTCTCTTGGGCTTAACGGTCTGATCGGAGACGGTATGAGAGAGGCGCGAGCGCCCACGCCGGCCGGAGAGCCCGTCGATCCCGTGGCAACTCGCGGAAGGAGACCCGCGATGAAGATGCCCGTCGTGAACCAGTGTGAGGCGGAAGCCTGCGTCTACAACCGTGAGCGCGTCTGCCACGCCTCGGCCATCACCGTCGGCGACGCGCCGCAGCAGGCGCACTGTGACACGTTCTTCACGGCGTCCGCCAAGGGCGGCGATCCCTCCACCGTCGGACGGGTCGGGGCGTGCAAGGTGGCCGACTGCCGGCACAACAGCCAGTTCGAATGCCAGGCGCCCGGCATCGAGGTGGGCTACGTGAGCGACAGGGCCGACTGCAAGACCTACGCGCCGGTCTGAGCCCCGGAGCTCCCAGCGGGCCGGGCCGTCGGCGCCCCTAGCGGTCGATCCACCTGTCCTTCAGGGCGGCGTGGACGACGGAGTCGCGCCAGCCCTCAGGCGTGAGCACCTGGCGTGGGACGAGCCCCTCCTCGATCATGCCCGCCGTCAGCATGGCCAGCTGGGCGGGCAGGTTGGCGGGCGCACGGGCGCCCCAGATGCGGCGCAGCCCCAGCTGCTTGAACCCGAACGACAGCAGCAGCTTGATCAGGTCGGTGCCCATGCCCCGGCCCCACTGGTCGGGCCGCAGGCCGAGGCCGATCTCGGCGCTGTGCGGCTGGTCGGCCTCGATGTGCAGGCGGGCCACCCCGATCACGTCGCGGTGGTCGGCGTCGACCACCGCGAGCACGTACAGCAGGCGCGGCTCGGCGGCGGCGGCGCGCCCGGCCTCCTCGACCAGCGCCGTGACCTCAGCGGGTGTCAGCGGCTCGAACGGCATGTACCGCGTGGCCGCCGGATCGCCGTAGATGGCGTGCAGTGCCGCCACGTCGGCCTCCGAGACGTCACGCAGTCCCAGCCGCACACCATCGCACCGCACGAGACGCATGCGCAGAAGTAAACGCGACTTTTGTGATCTCTACAACCCCTTGTCAAGTCGCGAGTTGACTCCCGTAAGCTCGCGCGACAAGTTCGGCGATCGCGCTGTGCGCGCCCAGCGGCGCGGCGTGCCCCGCGTCGACCCCGGCGGCGGCCCGCTCGACCAGGTCCTCGGGGGCCTCGTGCCCGATCAGGCAGGGGGCGATGGCCAGGCGGGCGGCGCCGGCCGCCCGCAGCCGCTGGGCGGCCACCGGCACGCCGGGCTCGCTGTCCAGCGAGGCGGCGACCACGGGCAGGGTGAGTCTGGAGGCCAGCAGCACGGCGGTGGCCTGGACGGCCTGTACGGCCCGCGCCCCGCCGACGGTGCCGAGGATGACCGCGTCGACCGGGCTGCCGACGTTGAGCACGCGCACCCGGTCGGCCCGGGCCAGGCCGCGTTCGGCCAGCCGGATGTGCAGCGCCTCGGCGAGCAGGGGATGCGGGCCGAGCGCCTCGGTGACCACGGCGCCGGAGCCGCTCGCGGCGACGGCCTTGCCGATGTCCGCCAGCACGACGGGATCATCCCAGGTCAGCAGGGGCACCACGATGGCGTCGCGGTCGCCGGGCAGCGAGTCGGCCAGGTCGGCGACCGTGGTCAGGCGCACCTCGATATGCGGGTTGTCGACGCGCACGACGGCCGCGATCTCGGCGGCCACGCCGGAGGCGCTGCCCGGCGCCGCGAGGACGAGGAGGGGGGCGTCCGGCGGCAGGGACGTGGGCACGGGACGGCGGTGCCGGCCACCGCCCGGCCGGGGGGAACGTTCGCGTACAGGCAGGCTCACAGGCGCGCAGTTTATGCCTATTGAGGGTGTCTTGTTCCAGGATTCGGCAGAGATTCAATCACAACGCTCCCGGTGTGGCCGAGATCACATCGTGATGCCCCGAGTCGTTGACTTATCGGTGCGGAACGGCAAACTCAACATCAACTAGAAACGCGTTCTAGAGCGAGTGTCACGCTCCGTCCCCAGAAGGATGGGTAATGAAGCCGTTCTATGTCCGCGAGCTGAGCGTCTACCCGGTGGGCCGGCGACGCATCTGGTTGCTGGCGATCGCCGTGCTGGCGAGCCTGGTGGCCAACTTCGAGACCACGATCGCCACGATCCTGCCGCTCCTGATGGAGGACCTGAGCATGTCGCTCACGGTCTACGGGCAGATCGCGGCCGCCTCCGTGCTGGTCGGCGGGCTGTCGGCGGCGTTCGGCGGCATCCTGTCCGACCGCTGGGGCCGCGTCACGATCCTGGTGCCGACGCTCACGATCACCGCGGCCTGCAACTTCCTGCTCGCCACCGTGGACTCGGTCGGCGAGCTGTTCGCGATCCGGTGCCTGATGCTGTTCATCGAGGGCGCCGGCATCACGATCACCGCGTCGCTGGTCCGGGACTTCTCGCCCCGGCTGGGCCGGGCGCAGGCGTTCGGCTTCTGGACCTGGGGCCCGGTCGGGGCGGCCTTCCTGGCCTCCGCGCTGGCCTCCCTGACGCTGCCGCTGTTCGGCAACGCCTGGCAGTCGCAGGCGATCATCATGGGCATCGTCTCGCTGACCCTGTGCGGCGTCATCATCTGGCAGATCGCCGAGCCGTCCGCGGCGCTGCGGGCCCAGGTCATGCACGCCGAGTCGGCGGTGACCGCCGAGGAGAAGATCGACCCCGGCAAGGTCAGGGAGCTGTTCCGGCATCCCCACCTGTGGGCGCACGTGTTCGGCAACACCGCCTGGCAGGTGCTCTACTGGACTTTCGCGATCTTCGGGCAGACGATCCTGGCCGGCGCGTTCGGCATGGAGACCGCCGCGGCCAACGGCGTCGTGGCGCTGGGCATCGTGGTCAACGCGGTGGCCGTCATCGTGGTGGGCCGCGTGTCCGACCGGCTGCGGCTGCGCAAGCCGTTCACCGCCGTGGGCACCGCGCTCACCATCGCGGTGCTCGCCTACTACATCAGCCTGATCGGGCAGGACGTCTCCGCCGGTCACATCACCGTGGTCTACGCGGCGCTCTTCCTCTGCCTGGGCATCGCCTACGTCCCGTGGATGGCCAACTTCTCCGAGGACGCCGAGGACGTGGAGTCGCGTCTGCAGGGCGCCGCGCTGGGCATCTGGGGCATGGTCGTCCGGATCATGATCGTGGTGCTGCTGGTGGTCTCGCCGATGGTCGTCGAGTCCGGTGGCTGGGGCGCCTGGCTGTACGTGGCGCTGGGCGGTCAGGCGCTCTTCCTGCTCTCGATGCTCGTCTACAAGGGCGACTGGCGCCGGAGCACGCCGAAGGTCTCGGCCTGACCGTCAGCGGGCCGGCACCACCACCGACCGCGGGTTGCCCGGCGCGTACACGGTGATGCCCTGCGGCAGCGACTTGAGTTTCTCGATCTCGGCGCAGGCGGGGCACTTGTCGTAACCCTCCTGCCGGGCCCGGTTCGCGTCCGCCTCCGCCTTGGCCTGGGCGACCCTCGCCTGGGCCTCGGAGACGGCCGCGCCCGCGGCCGGCGACCGGTCCACCGCCCGCTGCACCTCCGCCGGGAGCGTCACCTTGACCAGGGTGAACCGCAGCCCGGTGAGGAAGTCGCCGCCCAGAAGCGCTGCTGGGCGGGATAGAGGTGGGTCGAGGACCACAGGCCGGTCCAGGTCAGGCCGGAGCCCGGGTCGATGACCTGGCGCACCTTGTTGTCGTCGAGCGGGCCGCCGTCGCGGATCACGGCGACCTCGCCGCCTCCCGTGCGCTCCAGACCGGCGATGCCTCCGACGAGGCCTCCGACGAGCGGAGAGATCGTGACGAGCGCGGCGAGGACGAGCAGGGAGATTCTCACAGGGGACCTCCCGCGCGGACGGCGGTGGCAGCCGCCGCCCGCGGTTTTCGCGGCAGGATTTCGGAGGCTCGGCCCCTACGCCCGCTGCGGCACCTGGCCGTCGTCGGAGGTGAGGTCGAGGTCGCGGGTCTCCGGCGCGATGGCCAGGCCCACGGCGGTGACGGCCAGCGCGGCCACCACGTAGATCGACACCGCCAGAGTGGTGCCGTACACGTCGAACAGCTTGATCGCGATGATCGGGGCGATCCCGCCGCCGACGATCCCGGCCACCTGGTAGCCCATCGAGGCGCCGCTGTAGCGCAGCCGGGTGCTGAACAGCTCGGCGATGAAGGCCGCCTGCGGGCCGTACATCGCGGCGTGTGTGACCAGCGCGACCACCGCGGCGAGCGCGATCATCGGGAACGACCTTGTGTCGAGCAGCGGGAAGAAGGCGAACACCCAGACCGCGGCCCCGACCACGCCGGCCAGGTAGACCGGCCGCCGGCCGACGCGGTCGGACAGCGCGCCGAACAGCGGGATCAGCACCAGTTGCAGCGCCGACCCGATCAGCACCGCGTTCAGCCCCACCGAACGCTCCATCCCCAGCGACCCGGTCAGGTAGACGAGGATGTACGCGGTGAAGGTGTAGAACGCCACGTCCACGCCGATGCGCGCGGTGAAGGCCGAAAGCAGCGCGCGAGGGTGCGTGCGCAGCACCTCGATCAGCGGCATCCTGGCCTTCGCCCCCGTGCGCGCCACCTCCGCGAACAGCGGCGACTCCGACACCTTCACCCGCACCCAGAGGCCGACCAGCACGAGCACGCCCGACAGCAGGAACGGCACCCGCCAGCCCCACGCCAGGAACGCCGCGTCGGACAGCGTGAACGACATGACCGTCAGCAGCGCGGTGGCCAGCACGTAGCCGGCCGGCACGCCCACCTGCGGCCAGCTGGCGTTGAAGCCGCGGCGCCGGTCGTCGCCGTGCTCCAGCGACATGATCACCGCCCCGCCCCACTCACCGCCGAGCCCGAGACCCTGCACGAACCGGAGCGTGGCCAGCAGGATCGGGGCCGCGACGCCGATGGCGTCGTAGCCGGGCAGCACGCCGATGAGGAACGTCGCGACGCCCATCACCAGCAGCGTCACGACCAGCACGGTCTTGCGCCCGGCCCGGTCGCCGAAGTGCCCGAAGACGATGCCGCCGAGCGGCCGGGCGACGAACGCGACGGCGTTGGTGGTCAGCGCCAGCAGGGTCGCGTTGAGGGGGTCGAAGGTGGGGAAGAACAGCTTGCCGAAGACCAGGGTGGCGGCCGTCGTGTAGAGGAAGAAGTCGTACCACTCCAGCGACGTGCCGATCAGGCTGGCGAGGATCACCCGCCGGGTTTGTGGGGTGGAGCCTGACATCTCATCGCTCCTCAGGGTCAGGGGGTTCCTTTCAACGTAAGGATCGTTGAACAATTCGACAAGAGGTTTGTTGGATGATTATCTGTCGTCTGTGGACGACGCCGTCGCTGATCTCGCTCAGGACCGCGGCCGGCTGGGGCGCAGCAGCACCGCCGAGCGCGTGGCCGACATCCTGCGCGACCGCATCAGCGAGGGCTTCTTCGAGCCGGGCCAGCGACTGTCGGAGGAGGCGATCTCCGAGGCGCTCGGCGTGTCGCGCAACACGCTGCGTGAGGCGTTCCGGCTGCTCGGCCACGAACGACTGCTCGACCACCGGCTCAACCGCGGGGTGTTCGTCCGGGTCCTGTCGGCCGAGGACGTGGCCGACCTCTACCGGGTGCGCCGCGTGCTCGAAGGCGCCGCCGTCCGCCGCCCCCCGTCGAAGCAGGCGCTGGAGCTGATCGCCGAGGCCGTGGCCGACGCCGAGCGGGCCGCCGCGGCCGACGACTGGCAGGCCGTCGGCACCGCCAACATCCGGTTCCACCAGGCGCTCGTGACGGCCAACCAGAGCCCGCGGCTCGACGAGGCGATGCGCCAGCTGCTGGCCGAGCTCCGGCTCGTCTTCCACGTCATGGCCAACCCGCGCGACTTCCACGAGCCGTTCGTCCAGCGCAACCGGCGGCTGTTCGACCTGCTCCAGGACGGCCGGCTGGACGAGGCCGCGACCTTCCTCGACGGCTACCTCGACGAGGCCGAGCAGCTCCTCATCCGCGCCTACGAGCCCAACCGCTAACGTTCGCGCATGGACAGGTTGTTCACCCTCGACGAGGCCCGCTCGCTGATGCCGTCGATCCTCGACGAGGCCCGCGAGCTGGTCGCCGCGCGCGCCGACCTCGCCGAGATCGCGCTCGACCGGAGGACCACCGGCTCCTCGGCGCTGGGCGGCATCGCCGAGCTGAAGGCGCTGGAGGCCCGCATCGAGGAGATCCTGAGCGGCTGGACCGACCAGGGCATCGAGGTGAAGGGCCTGGCCCCGGTCCTGATCGACTTCCCGTCGCTGCTCGACGGAGAGTCCGTGCGGCTGTGCTGGATCGAGGGTGAGCCCGGTCTGGCCTGGTATCACCGCACCGAGCTCGGCTTCGCCGGCCGCCGCCCACTCACCTGAGGAGAACGGCCGTGGTCGTGGCTGAGCTGTGACCAACCGGTCCCGCCCGGGGGTTGTCTAACCGGGCAACGAAGGGATCACAGCTATGAGGCACACCACAGTGTCCGCCGCGCTCCTGGTCGCGGCGGTCATCGGCGGGGCGGCGGCCACACCCGCCACCGCGGCGGCCCAGGAGGGGCCAGCCGTGGCCCGCGCGGCCTGGATCAAGTCCTGCCACGACAGGAAGAAGGACGTCGACGCCCCCTGCGGGCACTGGCGGCTGATCACGCGGGACGGCGGCGGCCTCGCCCTCCCCGACGCCGCGGCCACGAGGCGCCACGCGACGGGAGCCGTGGTGCACGAGCCGGGCAGGCTGGCCATCAGCGGTGACGGCCGCGTCGTCGCGTACGAGCGGGCCCGCGACCACCGCCTCGTCGTCCGGCGGGTCGCCGGCGGGCCGGTCAAGGAGCTGCCCGCGTCGCTCGTGCCGAAGGGGATCGGCACCGACGACCTGCTCCTGTACGTGTCGCCGTCGGGCGACAAGGTGCTGGTCGAGTACCTGGACGACGCCGAGAGGCAGCCCACGAGGGTCGTCACCGTCGCCACCGGCCGGACCGTCGAGCTGCCCGCCCGCGACAGCGTCCAGGGCTTCAGCGCCGACGGCGACGAGGTCCTCGCGACGCGCGGCGCGCGGGACAACACGACCGCGCTGGTCGCCCACCGGCTCGGCGGCGCCTCCATCAGGCGCACGCCGCCGCAGGTCGTGGCCAACGCCGCCGCCACCGCCCTGGCGGCCGACGGCAGGACCGTCGCCGTGTTCGTCTCGGGCGACGCCGACCGTGGGAAGCCGCCCCGGCTGCGGCTGTACGACCTGGAGACCGGCGAGCTGTCGGCCGGGGTCGACCTGGCGCTCAAGCCCGACGCCACCCCGTACGTCGCCCGGTGGACCGTCGACGGCCGGCTCGTGGCGACCGTCGTGTCACAGGAGGACGGCGAGCCCGAGAGGGTGCGGGTGCTCACCGTCGACACCGAGACCGGCGACGTCACGCGGACGGACCACTACTCGATCAGCAAGACCGGCTACGAGTCCACGAAGGCGGGGGAGTGACGACCATGAGGATCAGGATCGCGGTGGCCGTCGCGGCAGGGCTGGCCCTGCTGACCTCGCCCGCCCCGGCGCAGGCCGACCCGCACCACGGGCACGACAGCGTGCGGTACGTCTCCGTCAAGGGGTGCGAGACGAAGGACGCCGGCCCCCGGCCGTGCGGCGCCTGGCGGCTGGTGATGCACGACGGTTCGCGGCGCGCCCTGCCCGACGCCCGGACCGTCGCCCTGAAGGCCAATGGCAAGTCGTCGGTCACCGGGGTCGCGCCCATCGCGGTCAGCGGCGACGGTCAGCGGCTGGCCTACATCACCACGTCGGGGCGGCTCGCCGTACGGACTCTCGGCGGCGGCGTGAAGCTGCTGGCCAAGGACGCGCTGCCGCGCGTGGCCCAGTACGAGCTGGCGTTCAAGCTGTCCGACGACGGCGGCCGGCTCGCCGTCCTCGACAACAACATGCGCAAAGGCACCCGCGTCTTCGACACGGCCACCGGCGCCCTGCTCGGCACCCTTCCGGGCGCCGAGCGGATGATGGGCTTCAGCGGCGACGGCGGCGAGGTGCTGACCAGTGTGGACGCCGACGAGTCGGTCACCGACCTGGCCGTCTACAGCGACGCCGGCGAGCCGCTGCGGCGTGTCACGCCGCCCCAGGTCGTCGTGTCGACCGGCCCGCAGGCCCTCTCCGCCGACGGCCGGACCGTGGCGAACGTGGTCAGGTCCCGCGAGCCCGAGCTGGTCCTGTACGACATGGAGACCGACGAGGTGGTCGGCCGCACCAGGGTCAGGCTGCCCGCCGGGTCGGTCGAGATGATCGACTGGACCGGTGAGTCGCAGGTGACGCTGCACCTCCTGCGGGAGCGCGAGGGCAAGGCGGACCGGATGACGATCGTCCAGATCGACACCGGCACCGGCACGGTCACGACCAGGGACGCCTACTCGGTGCCGAAGGACAGCTACGTCTTCGCCGCCTGCGGCGGCTGATCTTCGCCCGGCCCGTACGGACCGCGTGCCGTGCGGGCCGGGCGAGCGGCCCGCCGCCGATCCGGCACCAGTCGAATGGGTGTTTGAATCGTGGCATAGTATCGGCCATATGAAGGCTGTTTTCCAAGCTTCTCTGCTCGGCCTCGACGAGGACATCGGCCTCGGCCCGCTGGGGGCGACGGTGCGCAGGACGATCCTCGGCCGCGGGGCCTGGATCGACGTCAGACCCGGCTGGGTGACCGGCGCCGACACGCTGTTCGAGCGGCTGGCGGAGTCGGTGCCGTGGCACGCCGAGCGGCGGCGGATGTACGACCGGGTCGTCGACGTGCCCCGGCTGCTGAAGTTCTACGACGAGGACGAGCCGCTGCCCGACGCCGTGCTCGACGACGCCAGGCGGGCGCTCGACGCCCACTACGGCGACGAGCTGGGCGAGCCGTTCCGCACGGCCGGCCTGTGCTTCTACCGCGACGGCCGCGACAGCGTCGCCTGGCACGGCGACACCCTCGGCCGGGGCGCCGCCGAGGACACCATGGTCGCGATCATCTCGGTCGGCGCGCCGCGTCCGCTGCTGCTCCGGCCGCGCGGCGGCGGCCACTCGATCCGCCACGACCTGGGCCACGGCGACCTCATCGTGATGGGCGGCAGTTGCCAGCGCACCTGGGAGCACGCGGTGCCCAAGACGTCCCGCCCCACCGGGCCGCGGATCAGCGTCCAGTTCCGCCCGCGCGGCGTGCGCTGACCCGCGATCCCACCGCCCGGACGGGCGCGGGGCTACCATCGGACGGCAGGTCCGCCCGTGAAGGGCGGCGGCGGGCCGTCCGGATCATGGGCGGTTGCCGGATGCGCTAAAGTTGCCGTTCTCAGTAGCGAATGTCCTAGGAGGTGAGACCCATCAACGCCATATCAGGCCGGGTGCTCTCATCTCGCGGCCGCACGGTTCGCCCGTCGTAGGCGACCGGAGGAGAGCGCCCCTCGGCATTCCGAAAGGCTCTCCCGTGTCGGTTCCTCCCCCTTTTCTTCCTCCCGCCGCCATCGTCAGCACACTCCGGGCGGCCGGCTGCGTGTTCGCCGAGGACGAGGCCGCGATGCTCGTCTCCGCCGCCCGCACCCCCGACGAACTCGCCGCCATGGTCGAACGACGAGTGGCCGGCCTTCCCCTCGAACACGTCGTCGGCTGGGCGGAGTTCTCCGGCCTCCGGGTGTCCGTCGACCCCGGTGTCTTCGTGCCACGCCGCCGCACCGAGTTCCTCGTCGCCCAGACCCTCACCCTCGCCCGCCGGCTCACCACCCCGGCTCGGGACGGCTCCGCCGGCGCGGGGGCCGTGGTCGTCGATCTCTGCTGCGGGTCCGGGGCGGTGGGCGCCGCGGTGATCGCGGCGCTCGACGAGATCACGCTGCACGCGGTCGACATCGACCCCGCCGCGGTGCGGTGCGCCCGCCGCAACCTCGCCGCCGCCCAGGTGCACGAGGGCGACCTGTACGAGCCGCTGCCCGCCTCGTTGCGCGGGCGCGTCGACGTCCTGGTCGCGAGCGCCCCGTACGTACCGACGGAGGAGATCGGGCTGCTGCCCGCCGAGGCGCGCGTCCACGAGCCGAGGGTGGCGCTCGACGGCGGCGCCGACGGGCTGGACATCGTGCGGCGGGTGACCGAGGCGGCACCCGCGTGGCTGTCGCCGCGCGGTCACCTGCTGGTCGAGACCAGCGAGCGCCAGGCGACGGCGACGGCGCGGACGGTCGCCCGCCACGGCCTGGTCGCGCGCGTGGCCAGGTGTGAGGAGCTGAACGCCACCGTCGTCATCGGCGCCCGGCCCGGCCAGACCTGACGCCGCGGATCAGCGGAGCCTGATGGTGAGGCGGGCCAGGCGGCCCATCTAGCCCGACGCCCACCGCCGGATCAGCGGAGCCTGACGGTGAGGCGGGCGAGGCGGCCCTGCTCGCCCGACGCCCAGCAGGACAAATCCTTGGTGCACGACACCGTGTCGAACGAGCCGCCGTCGAAGGTCCGCCACGCCTGCCCGCCGGTCAGGGTCACGTCACTGCCTGACGGCCCGACGGCGATCGCGGCGAAGGGGAGATGGGGAAGCCAGGTGACCCCTGACCGGTAGGCCGGGGGCGGCGCGGCGGCGGCCCGCCAGGTGGTGCCCCCGTCGCGGGTGAAGGCTCCGGCCTGGGGCGACGGCTCGCCGGGCCGGTAGTCGCCGCCCACGGCGATGCCGCGATGAGGGTCGCGGAAGGCCAGGGCGAAGACGCCGCGCGCCGGCTCGGCCGCCGGGATCGGCGTGTCGGCCACGGTCCAGGTGCGGCCCCGGTCGCCGGAGTGGAACACCCGCGACCGGGCGGCCCCGCCGCTGGCCAGCCAGACGTCTCGCCCACCCGCCGTGACCAGGCACTGGCCGCTCGCCGCGAACCCCGCCTCACCGGGCAGCGCCTCGGGCATGCCGTCGGGCGGCAGCACCCGCCAGCTGCGCCCGCCGTCATCGGTGGCGAGGATCCGGAACCTGCCGTCCACCGGGTCGCTCATCGCCAGCCCGTGACGCCGGTCGAAGAACGCCATGCAGTCGTAGAAGGCGCGCGGCTCGTCGTTCCTGAAGGTCTCGGTCCAGGTGCGGCCCCCGTCGTCGGTCCGGTAGACCCGCGAGTCGGCCCCCTCGCCGATGGACAGCACCACGGCCCGGTCGGCGTCGAACGCCTCCACGTCGCGGAACTGCAGCGTGTCCGTGCCGGGCGGCGAGACGTCACGCCAGCTCCGCCCGCCGTCCACGGTGCGCAACACGGTGCCCTCCGACCCGGAGGCCCACACCACGTCGCGGCTCACCGGTGACAGTCCGCGCAGCCGCGCGCTCACCCCGGTCTCGGTGAGCTCCCAGCCGAGCGCGGGGACGTCGGCGTGGGCGGGAAGCGGAGCGGCGAGCAGGCAGGCGACGGTCAGGGCACCGAACGCTAATCCACGTTTCATGCCGGGCAACCTAACTCAGGCGATCAAGGCTGTCCATGGTGACTGTCAACACCCAGGCCCCCGGCGCGTCACCGTGCCGACGGCCCGCGCTGCCCGCGAGCCGCGCCGGGCAGGCGGTCCCGGACCGGGCCGTCCTGGATGATGCCGGGGTCAGCCGCCGGAGATATCCGACTCCGCGTCCTCGGGCACCACGGAGTCCCACGGGTCGTCCAGCCAGCCGTCCGGCAACTGCACCTTGCCCCGCTCGCCCGACTTGCCGCGCGGCGTGTCGGTGTTGGCCGGCCACGGCTGGTCGTGATCGAGCCTGGCCAGCCCCGCGCGCAGCCCGTCGAGCGACTCGGCCGTGGCCAGCTCGCGCCGCAGCTCGCCGCCCACCGCGAACCCCTTGAGATACCACCCCACGTGCTTGCGGAAGTCGGCCACCGCGTAACGCTCCTGGTCGAAGCAGTGCGTCAGCCCCTCGGCGTGCCGGGCCATCACCGCGGCCACCTCGCCCAGCGTGGGCCGGACCCGGTCGGCGATCCCGTTGAACGCGTTGCCGAGATCCCTGAACAGCCACGGCCGCCCCAGACACCCCCGCCCCACCACGACGCCGTCGCACCCCGTGCGGGCCACCATCCGCAGGGCGTCGTCGGCGCACCAGATGTCGCCGTTGCCGAGCACCGGGATCTCCGGCACGGCCTCCTTGAGCCGGGCGATCGCGTCCCAGTCGGCGACGCCGCCGTAGTGCTGCTTGGCCGTGCGGGCGTGCAGCGCGATCGCCGCGACCCCCTCCTCGACCGCGATGCGGCCCGCGTCGAGGTAGGTCAGGTGGTCGTCGTCGATGCCCATGCGCATCTTCATCGTCACGGGCAGCGGGCCCGCGCCGGCCACCGCCTCGCGCAGGATCCGCCGCAGCAACCGCCGTTTGTACGGCAGCGCCGAACCGCCGCCGCGCCTGGTCACCTTGGGCACCGGGCAGCCGAAGTTGAGGTCGATGTGGTCGGCCAGGTCCTCGTCGGCGATCATCCTGACCGCCCGGCCCACGGTGGCCGGGTCGACCCCGTAGAGCTGGATGCTCCTGGGCTGCTCGGACTCGGCGAACCTGATCATCCGGAACGTCTTGGGATTGCGCTCGACCAGCGCCCGCGTCGTGATCATCTCGCACACGAACAACCCGGCCCCCTGCTCGCGGCAGAGCACCCGGAACGGCGCGTTGGTGATGCCCGCCATCGGCGCCAGCACCACCGGCGGCCACACCTCTATCGGCCCAATCTTCACCCCGTCAGTTGTAGCGCAGGTCAGGCCATGACCGGTATTCGCCGATAGGCTGTGAGCAGGCATCTACGTGGGGAGGGGGCCCGGATGCTCCTGAGACTGCGCGTCGCGCTGCCCGACCGGCCCGGGTCGCTGGCGCAGGTCACCCGGGTGCTCGGCGCCGCCGGAGCCGACATCACCCAGGTCACCGTGCTCGACCGGGGCGCGGGCCGGGCGGTCGACGACATCACCGTCTTCTGTCCCGAGAGCACCTCCAAGGATTCGCTGGCCAAGAGCCTGCAGGGCGTCGCCGAGGTGACGGTCGAGGGCGTCTGGACCACCCGCGAGGCGCCGGGCACCTACCCGGAGCTGGAGATCCTCAAGTACATCACCACCGCCGGCGATCGGGGGCTGACCACGCTGGTCGACTCACTGCCGGTGTTGTTCAGCGCCGACTGGGCCGCCACGAGTGCCGAGCAGGGCGTCGTCTACGCGAGCTGGCGCGCGCCGCGGCAGGTGACGCTGCCGGCCGAGACGCCGCCGCGCCCCGTCGCCCGCACGCTCGCCGGAGATCTGCACGTCATCCACGCTCCGCTGCCGCCGCTCGCGCTCAGCCTGTTGCTGGCCCGCTCCGAGGGCCCGGCCTTCCACCGCACCGAGGTTCACCGGCTCGCGCGCATCCTTGAGATCTTCCTCAGCCTGCCCGCCACCGAGCGGAGCGTGGCGCGGCGACTGCGCAAGTGAGCATCTGGTCCGAAAACCCGCTAGAGTAGTCGGGCAACGCGGAAGTGGCTCAGTGGTAGAGCATCACCTTGCCAAGGTGAGGGTCGCGGGTTCGAATCCCGTCTTCCGCTCGGAGATTCTGTCTCGGTGGAGTGGCCGAGAGGCGAGGCAGCGGCCTGCAAAGCCGTCCACACGGGTTCAAATCCCGTCTCCACCTCCAAGGACGATTAGCTCAGCGGGAGAGCGCTTCCCTGACACGGAAGAGGTCACTGGTTCAATCCCAGTATCGTCCACCAGATGACGAAGCCCCAGGCCACCGGCCTGGGGCTTCGTCGCGCCCGGGCCCTTCGGGCAGGGACCCGCCCGCCGCGACCGGTCTCGGCGGGCGGGTCCGTGATCGTCGCGACGGGTGACCTACGATCAGAGGATGGCTGATGATCTGATTCCCGAGGCGTTTCGCGGGCGGATGGCCGAGGACGAGGTGGTCTGGCTGACGACCGTGGCGGCCGACGGCACGCCGCAGCCGAAGCCGGTCTGGTTCCTGTGGGAGGGCGACGGTTCCGTGCTGACCTTCAGCAGACCGGATGCCAGGCGACTCCGCCACGTCCAGGCCAGGCCCAGGGTCTCGCTCAACCTCAACAGCACGCCCAAGGGCGGTGAGGTGCTCGTGCTGATCGGTGATGCCGAGATCCTGGACGGCAGCCCGGTCGACCATCCCGCGTACGTCGCGAAATACCAGTCGGAGATGGAGCGGATCGTCGGCAGCGTCGAGGAGTTCGACGGCGAATACTCCGTGCCCATGCGCATCACCGTGACCTCGGTCAGGAGCCTCTGACCACGGCCGGCCTCCCGGAGCGAGCCCCGGTGCGGGTCAGAGTCCGCCGTTGAGGCGGAGGACGGTGATCGCGTGGACGGTCGCGTGGCCGCGCCAGTCGAGGACGCCGGCCGGCGAGATCTTGGCGTAGTCCACGGTCCAGCCACCGTCGTCCTGCTGCATCCCGGCCAGGCGGTCCAGCTCGGCGTCGATCACGTCCGGGGCGAACACCGCCCGTACGGGCCCGTCCGGGAACACGGAGAAGTCCAGCGGCCGCATCTTCTCGTCCGCCGTGCCGCCCGCGACGGGCATCATGCCGTCGGCGGGGATGAACCGGCCCAGCCGTTCGGCCAGGGCCGCCGTCTCGGGACGGGTGGCGTGCACGGCGTCCAGGAAACGCATCGCGAAGGCCAGGACCATGGCGTGCGGCGTCTCCTCGATCGCCTCGATCGCGCGGAGGCAGTAGCGGGTGGCCCGCTCCAGCCACGGGTGCGCGGCGACGGCCGGGTCGTGGGCGGCGACGCGCAGCGCGACCGCCGTGACGCAGGCGGTCATCTGCAGGGAGGAGGCCGTGGGGTCGGAGTCCGCCCACCAGGGGGCGTTGCCCGCGGTGGACGTGACCGGCAGCGCGAACGGCAGCCCTCCGTCGGGGAGGCTGATCGACTGCAGCCAGTCGCACAGGGCCGCGGCCTGCGGCGCGACGGCCGGGGCGACGTCCTCGAAGACCTCGAAGGCGTGCAACGCCGCTCCCGGCTGGCTCTCGGGCGAGCGCAGATCGGGCTCCAGGCCCCATCCGTAGCCGCCGTCGGGGTTGCGGTAGGCGCCGACGGCCGCCAGGGCGGCCGTCGGATCGGCTCCGCCCTGCAGCAGGTGGAAGCGGTGCCGGTCCAGTATGCGGGCGTGGGTCGCCATGAAGTCGGCGGCCGCGTCGAGATCGAGCTCCATACGCCGATCCTGCCCCGGCCTCGCGACCGGAGTCTTGTACGTTCCGGCCGTCACCTGCTCGTGGAGGATCCGCGTACGGCGGCCGGCACATACCGCATCCGCGCCTTGTGTTGAATGTCCCGATCTTGGGACATTGTCATGACACGATGACGAACTTTTCTGCCGGAGACTAAGAGGTACAGACGTGTGCCGGGGCGCCCTTGCCAGTCCGTCCCGGCACACGCCTACGCTCCCGCCTCAGAGCCGGTTGAGCCCCACGACGTGCAGCACCGCGCGGCCCTCCTCGTCGGAGGCGGCCAGGTCGACCTGCGCGTCGATGCCCCAGTCACCGTCGCCCGCGGGGTCCTTGACGGTCTGGCGGACCTTCCACAGCCCGCTCTCCTCCTCGATGCGCAGCAGCGCGGGCCCCCGCGCGTCGGCGCCGGTGAGGATCTCCTCGTGGTCGTCGTAGTAGGCGTCGAGCGCCGCGCCCCAGTCGACGTCGGGGGCCAGCTCCTCCAGCTCGTCCTCCTTCTCCAGGGCGCAGAGCTCGATCAGCCGGAACATCGCGTTGCGCACCAGCACCCGGAAGGCCCGCGGGTTGGCGGTGACCGGGCGGACCTTGGCCTCCAGCTGCTCCTGCCGCTCCAGTGCCTCCTCGGGGTTGGCCAGCTTCTCCCACTCGTCGATCAGGGAGGAGTCGACCTGCCGCACCAGCTCGCCGAGCCATTCGATCAGGTCGACCAGGTCCTCGGTCTTCAGATGCTCGGGCACCGTGCGCGACAGCGTGCGGTAGGCGTCGGCCAGGTAGCGCAGCACCGTGCCCTCGGACCTGGCCAGCTCGTAGAACTGGATGTAGTCGCCGAACGTCATCGCCCGCTCGTACATGTCACGCACCACGGACTTGGGGCTGACCGTGTAGTCGCCCACCCACGGATGCCCCCGCCGGTAGGTCTCGTAGGCGCCGAGGAGCAGGTCGTCGAGCGGCATCGGGTACATCACCTCGGCCAGCGCCTCCATCCGCTCTTCGTACTCGATGCCGTCGGCCTTCATCTGCGCCACGGCCTCGCCCCTGGCCTTCTTCAGCTGGGCCGACAGGATCTGGCGCGGATCGTCGAGGATGGACTCGACGATCGACACCATGTCGAGCGCGTAGCCGGGCGCCTCGCGGTCGAGCAGCTCGAACGCGGCCAGCGCGAACGTCGACAGCGCCTGGTTGAGCGCGAAGTCCTCCTGCAGCTCGATGGTGAGCCTGGCCCGCCTGCCCTGCTCGTCGGGCTCCTTGAGCTGCTCCACGATGCCGCCGGCGAGCAGTGACCGGTAGATGGCGATGGCCTGGCTGATGTGCCGCCGCTGCCACTTGCGGTCCTCGTGGTTGTCGGTCAGCAGGTGCTTCATCGCCTGGAAGCAGTCGCCCGGCCGGTTGATCACCGCGAGCAGCATCGCGTTGCTCACCTTGAACCGGGAGTTGAGCGGCTCCGGCTCGGCGGTCTGCAGCTTCTCGAACGTGTCCTCGCTCCAGCCGACGAACCCCTCCGGCGGCTTCTTGCGGGCGTAGCCCCGGCGCCGCTTGGGGTCGTCGCCGATCTTGGCGAGCGCCTTGGCGTTCTCGATGTCGTGCTCGGGCGCCTGGCAGGCAACGTAGCCGATCGTGTCGAAGCCGGCCCGCCCGGCGCGGCCCGCGATCTGGTGGAACTCGCGGGCCCGCAGGCGGCGCACCTTGTTGCCGTCGTACTTGGACAGCGCGGTGAACAGGACCGTGCGGATCGGCACGTTGACGCCGACGCCGAGCGTGTCGGTGCCGCAGATGACCTTGAGCAGCCCGGCCTGGGCCAGCCGCTCCACCAGCCGCCGGTATTTCGGCAGCATCCCGGCGTGGTGCACGCCGATGCCGTGGCGCACCAGCCGCGACAGGGCCCGGCCGAAGCGGGTGGTGAACCGGAAACCGCCGATCATCGCGGCGATCGCCTCTTTCTCGGCCTTCGTCGACATGTTGATCGACATCAGCGCCTGGGCCCGCTCCATCGCGGCGGCCTGCGTGAAGTGCACCACGTAGACCGGCGCCTGGCCGGTGCTGAGCATCTCCTCCAGCGACTCGTGCAGCGGGGTCATCCGGTAGGAGTAGATCAACGGGACGGGCCGTTCGGCGTGCTTGACCACCGCCGTCGGCCGCCCGGTGCGCCGGGTCAGGTCGCGTTCGAACATCGAGACGTCGCCGAGCGTCGCCGACATCAGCACGAACTGCGCCCGGGGCAGCTCCAGCAGCGGAACCTGCCAGGCCCAGCCCCGGTCGGGCTCGGCGTAGAAGTGGAACTCGTCCATCACCACCTGGCCGATGTCGGCGGCGGCGGCGTCGCGCAGCGCCACGTTGGCCAGGATCTCGGCGGTGCAGCAGATGATCGGCGCGCCCGGGTTGACGCTCGCGTCGCCGGTCATCATGCCGACGTTGTCGGTGCCGAACAGCGCGCACAGGTCGAAGAACTTCTCCGACACCAGCGCCTTGATCGGCGCGGTGTAGAAGGTGCGGAGGTCGCGGGTCAGCGCGGCGAAGTGGGCGCCGGCGGCGACCAGGCTCTTGCCTGATCCGGTGGGGGTCGCCAGGATCACGTTGCTCCCGGAGACGACCTCGATCAGGGCCTCCTCCTGGGCGGGATAGAGCGTGAGCCCCCGTTCGGAGTTCCAGGCGACGAAGGCGTCGAAGATGGCGTCGGGCTCGGCGTCGATCTCTTCGGGCAGGCGGTCTACGAGAAGGCTCACCCCTCTATCCTGCCGAAGTCCGCGCCATGGTCGGACCGGCCGGCCCGGCCGGGCCGCTCAGCTCTGGGCGCGCGGCCCCGTGATGAGCAGGCCGCCGAGGATGGCCAGGATCGCCAGGAACGGGGCGCCGCCGGGCGCGAACCCCGCCACGGTCAGCGTCAGCAGCCCGCCGCCGACCAGCGCGGCCGAGGTGAGCGCCCCACGCCAGGTCGCCTCCCCGTACGGCAGCGCGGGCGGCTCCTCGAAGCGCCGGAACCAGCTCAGCAGCGGCCACATGACCAGGCACAGCGCCCCGAGCCAGAGCGGCCATCCGGCGAACCAGCCGAGGCCGCCGGGAGCCGGGGTGTCCAGTCCGAGGCCCACCACGACCACGCCCGTGACGGCGAACAGGGCGGGCATGTGCCACAGGTAGGCGGTCATGACGCGCGGCCCGGCCCAGGCGAGCAGGCGGCCGACCGGCAACCGCGCGAGCCACGGCCGCAGCGTCACGGCCAGCCCGATCTGCCCGAACGCCACGGCCAGCATGGCCAGCGTCGGCGGGGCCATGTTCGACACCTCGGCGCCGGGCAGGCCGATCATGCTGCCCGGGTACGGCCCGGCCCACACCAGCAGCGCCGCGGCCCCGAACCCGCCGGCGGCCAGCGCCCACGGCCGGCTCAGCCGCCCGTCGGCGTACCGGAGACCGAGCTGGTGCACCGCGAGCCAGACGAACACGATGTTGAGGTAGCCCAGCGCGTCCAGGCCCGTCGAGAAGCGCAGCAGGTCGGTCAGCGCCGCGCCGGCGGTGAGGACCACGGGAACCCACGCGCCGTGCCTGCGGTGCAGCCCCAGCAGCCAGGGGGTGGCGACGACGGCGATCAGGTAGACGGCGAGGAACCACAGCAACTGGCCGGTCAGCCGCGCCCCCACGTCCAGCGGCTGCTCGGGCACGCCGAGCGCGGCCAGCACCTGGGGGAGCGGGATCCAGACCGCGGCCAGCGGCAGCAGCGGCCAGGCCAGCCGGCGCAGCCGGGCGAACAGCCACCGCGGCGCGTCATGCGCGGCGCGGCCGAGGCTGATCGCGTTGGCCGCGCCGCCCGCGAAGAACACCAGCGGCATCACCTGGCTGATCCACGTGACCGCCCACACGCCCGGCGTGGCCAGCGCGTTGCCCGTGCTGAGCCGGACGCCGTCGAAGGACAGGACCGGGATCGTCCAGTGCTGCAGCACCACGAGCGCGATGGCGAACACCCGCAGGAGGTCGAGGAACGGGTCCCTGGCGGCCGGTCGCGCAGGCGCCGGTCGGTCCGGTGCGACGGCGCCCGCTCGGGGGAGCGGACGGTCGAGCAGGACGGTCATTCGGGGCCTCGATTCCTCGTCAACGGGTCATCCAAGGCTCCCGCCGGACCCGGCCCCGCACATTGCCGCGAGCCACCCTGTCCGGGTCGAGATCACACCCCCACGCCGGGTAGGGCTGGCCCTACCACCGGACGCCCGCACACCGGATCGCCGCCGGATGGCGGGAGTCATAGCGTGTAGGCCATGCGCTCCCTGAAGAGGCGTGTCCTGCTGGACACGCGCTACACGCTCGTCGGCTTTCCCACGGCCGTCATCGCCTTCGTGCTCCTGGTGGCCGGGTTCGCCGCGGGGGTCGGCACGGTGGTCGTCTGGATCGGGGTGCCGATCCTGGTCGGCACCCTCATGGTCGCTCGCGGTTTCGCCGACGCGGAGCGAGCCTGGCTGGCCGACGTGCTGGAGCGCCCGCCCGTGCGCCCCCGCTACAAGCCCGCTCCCGCCGGGGCCGGCCGCTTCCGCAGGCTGGTCAACCCGCTGACCAGCGGGCAGTCATGGCTCGATCTGCTCCACGGCCTGCTGAACTTCCCGATCTCGATCGTCTCGTTCGTGGTCACCGTGGTCTTCTGGGCGCTGCCGCTGGCCGGCCTGACCTACCCGATCTACGGCATCGTCACCTCACGCATCCCGGGCAACACGGAGCTGCCCCAGCTCCTCGGCTTCGGCGCGGGCTACTGGACCAACGTGCTGTTCTACGTGAGCCTCGGGCTGGTGAGCGCGCTGCTCCTGCCGTTCCTGGTGCGCGGGTCCGCGCTGCTGCGGGCGGGTCTCGGCCGGGCGCTGCTGACCGGCGTCGCCGAGCTGCACGAACGCATCGACGACCTGGCCGAGGGCCGGGCCGCCGCCGTATCGGCCGAGGCCAACGCGCTGCGCAAGCTGGAGCGCGACATCCATGACGGCCCGCAGCAGCGCCTCGTCTCGCTCGCCATGGAGCTGTCCCGGGCGCAGCGCCAGATGAACAAGGACCCCCAGGCCGCCCAGGCCACGATCGACTCGGCCATCACGGCCACCCGGGAGACGCTCGACGAGCTGCGCGCCCTGTCGCGCGGCATCGCGCCGCCCATCCTGTCGGACCGCGGGCTCGCTCCCGCCCTCGCCGCGCTGGCCGGCCGCTGCACCGTCCCCGTCGACCTCGACGTGCAGGTCTCCGAGCGCTACCAGGCCAGTGTGGAGAACGCCGTCTACTACGTGGTCGCCGAGACGCTGACGAACGTCGCCAAGCACAGCCGCGCCACCGTCTGCACCGTCCAGCTGACCCGGGCCGCCGGCGTCCTCATGCTGACGATCGGCGATGATGGGGTCGGCGGCGCACACGTCGCCAAGGGACACGGTCTCGCCGGCCTCGCCGACCGGCTCCGCGCGGTCGACGGGGAGCTCACGGTCCGGTCGCCGGACGGCGGGCCGACAGTGATCGTGGCGGAGGTGCCGTGCGCGTAGTCGTGGCCGATGACGCGGTTCTGATCAGGGAGGGCCTGGTCAGGCTGCTCGAAGAGTTCGGCTGCGAGGTGGTGGCGGCCGTCGGCGACGGCGACGGCCTCGTCTCGGCCGTGGCCGAGCACCGGCCGGACGTGTCGGTGGTGGACGTGCGGATGCCGCCGTCGTTCACCGACGAGGGGCTCCGGGCGGCGGTCGAGGCCCGCAGCCGGGTGCCGGGCGCGCCCGTGCTCATCCTGTCGCAGTACGTCGAGGTCTCCTACGCCGACGACCTGCTGGCCGACGCCAGGGGCGCGGTGGGCTACCTGCTGAAGGACCGGGTGGTCGACGTCGACGAGTTCCTGGAGGGGCTGCGGCGGGTCGCCGCGGGCGGGACCGTGTTCGATCCGCAGGTGGTGTCGCAGTTGATGGTGCGCAGGCGCAGGGATGATCCGCTGGCCCAGCTGACCCCGCGCGAGCGGGAGGTGCTGGGGCTGATGGCCGAGGGCAGGTCCAACCCGGCCATCGGCAGGCAGCTGGTGATCAGCGACGGGGCGGTGGAGAAGCACATCCGGAGCATCTTCAGCAAGCTCGGCCTGTACGCCGACGACAGCGACCAGCACCGCAGGGTCCTCGCCGTGCTGACCTACCTGCGGTCCTGACGCCCTTCGGGAACGGTCCGGGCGGTCCGGCCCGGAACGCCGGCCGGTCCGCGCGGTCGGTTCCGCGCGGACCCGGCCGCCCGGTGTCAGCCGAGCGCGTCGACCAGCTTCTTGCGCTGCTGGGCGCCCAGGCCCCCGAGACGGCGCTTCTCGTCGACGCCCGCCTCCTCCATCAGCGCGGTGGCCTTGGCGGGGCCGACGCCCTTGACCGCGCGCAGGGCCTGCGAAACCTTGATCTTCTTGGCGATGTCGTCATCGCGCTCCAGCAGCTGGGCGAAGGACAGCTCGCCTGCCTTGACCTTGGCCAGCAGGGCGGTGCGGGCCGCGCGCGCCTCGGCGGCCTTCTCCAGAGCCGCCTTGCGCTGCTCGGGGGTGAGCGTGGGAAGTGCCATCTCGGATCTCTCCTCGGGGATTGACGTTCGGGGTTTCCTGTTACCCGTCGTGCAGGGGCTAATCATGGCGGATCCCTGCCATTCCCCGTGCGGAAAGTCACCGCTCAGCGGGTGTGCCAGACCGAGGCGGCCGCTTCGGCGCACGCCACGTCCTGCGCGATGGTGCCTCCGCTGACCCCTACGCCGCCCATCACCCGTTCGCCCTCACCGTAGTCCGCCCACAGCGGGACGCCGCCCCCGAAACAGACGAAACGATCACCGGCCAGGCCGTAGAGCTCGCCTCCCGGGCGGGCCAGCTCCGCCAGGTCGGCGGTGGGCCTGCCGTGGGCCACCGAGGTGTAGGCCTTGCCCGGGGCCAGCACCGGCCCCGCGAGCCGCGCCCCCTCCATACGCTGGAACGTCACCAGATGGCCGCCCGCGTCGACCACCGCCACGGAGATCAGCGCGCCTTCGCGTGCCGCCTGCTTCAACGCCGCCTCGCACACGCGTAGCGCCAGTTCAAGGTCCACGTGTTCTCTTCCCCTCAGGAACCTGCCGCCGCACCCATCGTCCGCCTCCATCCGTACCGCCGGGCGGGCGGCTCCGCAAGATCGTGTACGGTGCCGCGCGCCGGCGACCTGTGGGTGCTTTCCGCCCTCCCGCGTGGTATCCATCACATTCCGAATTCCGGGCGTGTCGCAGGGGTTTCTCAGGTGTGAAGCCGGCGCCAGGCCTCGACGCCCCGGACGGTGAGGAAGTCGTCGAAGACCGACTCCATGGCCCCGATCAGGGGACCGCGCCAGCCGAGGGCGGAGGCGGCCAGCCGGGGCGGCCGCTCCCGGCGGATCGTCATGAGACCGGTCTCGAACGGCTCCACGAGCGCGGGCAGGGCCCGCTCGTACAGGTCGGCGCCGAGCCCCGACAGCGTCACCACCTCCGGGTCGTGCGCGTTCGTCAGAGCGGCGACGCCCCGGCCGAGGGCCTGGGCGCAGGCGCGCACCGCCCGCGCCTCCGCGCTCGCGGCGGCGGCCGGGGCGGCTCGGGCGAGGATCTGTTCGGCCCGCGCGCGGCCCCTCCCGCCGCCGTAGGCGAGCCCGAGGTGACGCAGCAGGGCGTTGGCCCCCACGTCCATCCCCCAGCAGCCGTGCGCCCCGCACATGCACGGCGCGCTCCCGCCGGTGAGCGGCATGTGCCCGAACTCGGCGCCCATCCCGCCCGCGCCGCCCAGCGGCCGGCCGTCCACCACCAGCACCCCGCCGACGTCGAAGTCGACGTGCAGGTGCAGCCCCACGCGGGCGTCGCGCAGCAGGCCCCGGCGAGCCTCGGCCAGCCCCGCGAACGCCGTGTCGTTGCCCACCTTCGGCACCGTGGCGCCGAGTCCGAGCAGAGCGGGGACGTCGACCGAGCGCCAGCGCAGATGCGCCACGTCGACCAGCCCTCCGGCGCGCACCGGGCCCGCCACGGCCACGCCCACGCCGACCACCCGGTGGCCGAGCCGTGCCAGGTGGCCCCGCAGCGCCTCGCCCAGCGGGCCGAGCGCGTCCGCCGGGGTGCCGTCGTGGCCGGCGGAGCCGAGGGGCGTCGGATGGCCGCCCAGCTCGCAGGCGGCGACCTCCCAGCCGTCCTCGCGCAGGTCGACGGCCAGCGCGAGCGGGCCGTCCGGGTGCGGGCCCGGCACCTGGGTGGGGCGGCCCCGGCCGTGCTCGGGCGCGGGCGCCTCGTGCGCCAGCCGGTCGCCGGCCAGCTCGGCGGCCAGCACCGACGCGGTGCCCCTCGCCAGACCGAGGTCGCGGGTCAGCTGCGAGCGGGTGCGCGTGGCGCCGCAGTCGTGCACGGCGCGCAGCAGCCGGACCCGGTTGTGCGCGCGCAGTTCGACGCTGGTCGTCGCCCCGCTCATTGTGTACGCCTCATGATACTCATTATGCTCTAGCCATGAACATAAGTCTCGCGGACGCCCGGCGCGCCCGCATCGGGGTGTTCGGCTACTTCTTCCTGGCGGGGTTCGTGATGGGGTTGTGGGCCTCGGGCCTCCCCTCGCTCGAGGAGCGGCTGGACCTGGGCGCCGGCAGGATCGGCAGCGTGCTGCTGCTGATCTCGGCCGGCGCGCTGGTGTCGATGCTGGTGGCCGGGCCGCTGGTGGACAGATGGTCGAGCAGGGTCGTGTGCTGGGTCGGCGGCCCGCTGTCGGCCGTGGTGCTGCTCGGCCCCGCGCTCGCGCCGTCGTACCCGGCGCTGGCGGGCCTGGCGGTGGTCTTCGGCCTCGGGCTGGGCGTGACCGAAGTCGCCATGAACGCCCACTCCGTCGAGGTCGAACGCGCCTACGCGCGGCCGATCATCTCGGCCTTCCACGGCACGTGGAGCCTCGGCGGCGCGGCGGGCGGCGCGCTGACCGCCATCGTGCTGCGCGCCGACCTGGACGCGCAGACGCTGCTCATCGCGGCCGCGATCGTGGTGCCGTTCCTGTACGTGCCGCTGGCTCCGCTGTTGCTGCCCGCGCCGCCCGCGCATCCCGAGCCGGGGAAGGAAGCCGCCGGTGGGGGCACGGGAGGCGGGCTGCGCTGGGGGCTGATCGCGCTGCTCGGGGTGGCCGCGTTCGCCGGGCACCTGAGCGAGGGGGCGGCCATCGACTGGGCCGCCCTGCACGCCCGCTGGGTCCTCGACACCGACGCCGCCGCCGCGCCGCTCGCCTACACGATCTTCGCCGTGGCCATGACGACCATCCGGCTGCTCGGCGACCCCATCCGGGCCCGGCTCGGCTCCGTCAACACGATCCGGCTCGCCGGGATCATCGCCACCTGCGGATACGGCCTGGTGCTGGCCGCGCCGCTGACCGGCGCCTCGCTGCGCGTGGTCTGCGCCTGGACCGGCTGGGCGCTGGCCGGCGTCGGGCTGGCCACGGTGGTGCCGGTCATCTTCAGCGCCGTCGGCGCGGCCGGCGGGCGGGTCGGCCGGGCGCTGTCCCTGGTGACCGCGTTCGGCTACAGCGGGCTGCTGGTCGGGCCCGCGCTGCTCGGCTACATCGCGGAGGCGTCGTCGCTTCCCGTCGCCCTGATCGTGCCCGGCGTCCTCGCCGCCGTCGTCGCCCTCACGGGCGTCCCGGCCATCCGCGCCCTGCCGGTCGCCTCTTCGGCGGCAGGGGAGTCCGAACCGGCCGAGGCGTCCGCCCGCGAGTGACCCGCCGGGCGTCCAGGCGGCCGCACGAGATGGTCAGGCGGGGACGTGGTTGCGCAGGGCCAGGTCCGCCGGGTACGGCGCGAAGTAGCTCTGGTCGAGGACGTAACCGCTGTCCTCGCCGCGGGCGTGGTGGCGCAGGAGCGTCGCGGGCACGCTCAGCGGCACCAGGCCCGCCTGGTAGGAGGCGATGACCTCCACCAGGTCGGCCCGCTGGACGGGATCGACGCTGATCATGCCGAGGCAGTGGTGAAGGACGTTGACGTTGCGGCCGACACTGGCCTTCCTGGCCAGCGCCATGCGGAACACCCGGGCGTAGTCGGCGGCCAGCCGGTCACGCGACCCGACGCCCGCCTGGGCGACCACCCGCCCGGCGAGGCGGTAGGTCGCCGGATCGTGGGCGAGGATCTGCATCTTGTGCCGGGCGTGGAAGGCGACCAGGTCGCGCGGGCGCCAGTCGCCGGTCAGCAACTCGCGCAGCCGGGCGTGGGCGAAGATCCGTTCCACGAACGTCTCGCGGAGCAGCGCGTCGTGCAGCCGCCCCTCGTCCTCGACCGGCAGCAGCGGGTCGGCCGAGATGACGACCCCGGCGTAGACGCCCCGGCCGCGCCGGTCGGCCGGAGGGCCGGACTCCCGGTGCACGGGGATGCCGTGGACGCCGCAGCTCGGGCTCTTGGCCTTGAACACGTACCCGTCCACGTCGAGCGCGGCGGCCCGGGCGCGGGCCAGGGCGGTCATCCGGTCGGTGAGGTCCACGCGGGTCTTGCGGGTCATGAGGCGCGGCCCGTCGCCGGAGCTCTCCAGGCGGAGCGTCTCGCGCGGGGTGCCGAGCCCGGCTTCCATCTCCGGGCAGATCGGCACCCAGTCGACGTGCGGGTCGAGGGCGCCGGTCAGGAACCGGTCGCGGCTGTGGCCGCCGTTGAACCGTACCGGCTCGCCGAGCAGGCAGCCCGAGACGGCCACCCTGGGCCTGGCCATGGCGGGGAGCGCGTTCATCGCCGCCTCCTCCGGATAGATAAGTTCGTCAAAACTTATTCATATCCGGAGGGGAAGCGGTAGGGCAACCAAGGGCGGGGAGATCGTGGGGCGCGGCGTCCCGGCCGGTCACACCCGCGCGGCCGGCTCGCCGGGACGCGGCTCGGCCGCGGACGCGGCGGCGGCCAGGTTGCGGGACATCCGGCCGAAGATCAGCTCGTGGAAGGGCGAGATCGTCCACCAGTAGAGATGCCCCAGCAGCCCGCGCGGATGGAAGATCGCCCGCTGGTGGTAGACGGTGCGGCCGTCCTCGCGCGACACGCTCAGCTCCAGCCAGGCCAGACCGGGCAGCCGCATCTCGGCCCGCAGCCGCAGCAGGTGGCCGCGCTCGACCTCCTCCACCCGCCAGAAGTCGAGCGCGTCGCCCGCCCTGAGCCGCGCCGGATCGCGGCGGCCCCGGCGCAGCCCCACCCCGCCGAGGGCGCGGTCGATCGCTCCGCGCAGGTGCCAGGCGACGGGCAGGGAGTACCAGCCGTTCTCGCCGCCGATGCCCTCGATCATCCGCCAGAGCGTGGCCGGATCGGCGTCGACCACCTGGGTGCGCCGGTCGACGTACAGGCTGCCGCCCGTCCAGTGGGGATCGGTGGGCAGCGGGTCGCTGGGCGCGCCCGGGACGGAGGCCGAGGTCCAGCGCGTTTCCACGTCGGCCTCCTTGATCTTCTTCAGCGCCAGCGACACGGCCCGGGAAAAGCCGGTCAGGCCCTCCGGCGGGTCGGGGACGTAGCGGGCGATGTCGTGTTCGCGGCACACGGTCTCGTTGCGCAGGGACTCCACCAGCGGGCGGGCGATGCCGGCCGGCACCGGTGTGATCAGGCCGACCCAGTGGGCCGACAGCCATGGGCTGAGCAGGGGCACCGGAATGATCAGCCGTGGCGGCAGGCCGGCCACGGCGGCGTACCCGCGCATCATGTCGGCGTAGGTCAGCACGTCGGGGCCGCCGATGTCGAAGGCGCGGTCGACGCGGTCCGGCACGGACGCCCAGGCGACCAGGTAGCGCAGCACGTCGCGCACCGCGATGGGCTGCGTCCGGGTCCGCACCCAGCGCGGCGTCGTCATCACCGGCAGCCGCTCGGTCAGGTAGCGCAGCATCTCGAAGGAGGCCGACCCGGACCCGATGATCACCGCGGCCCGCAGCACCACGGCCGGGACTCCGGAGGCCAGCAGTGTGTCGGCCACCTCGGCGCGCGAGCGCATGTGCGGCGACAGGGCCTCGCCGGAGGCGAGCCCGCCCAGGTAGACGATCCTGCGCACGCCGGCCGCCCGCGCCGCCTCGGCGAACACGGCGGCCGCCTGCCGGTCGGCCGCGGCGAAGTCCCGGCGCGCGCCCATGGTGTGGATCAGGTAGTAGGCCACCTCGATCCCGTCCAGCGCCCGCCGGGTCGCCTCCGGGTCGAGCGCGTCGGCCTCGGCCGGCTCGACGCGCTCCGACCACGGCAGGTCGCGCAGCTTGCGGGTGGTGCGCACCATGCACCGCACCTGATGACCGGCGGCCAGCAGCTCGGGGGCCAGCCGCCCGCCGATGTAGCCGGTCGCTCCCGTGACAAGACATCGGGCCATCGTCGAACCACCTCCTCACCGACACCTACCCTGACCTGGCGTTATGCGATCGTGACTTGACCTCGCGGTCGGCTGCCGGTTTCATGTCCGAAACACGGTAAACGTTTACAGCAACGCGCTGGAAACGTTTACGTCCACAGGAGGACAGCTTTGGGCCAGGGACCCACGATCACCACGATCGCCCAGCGCGCGGGCGTCTCCATCGCGTCGGTCTCACGGGTGCTCAACGGACTGCCGACCCGGCAGGAGACCGAGCGCAAGGTGCTGGCCGCCGCCGAGGAGCTCGGCTACGTGCGCAACGCCGTGGCCAGATCGCTCAAGTCGCGCCGCACCCACCAGGTCGCGTTCGCCATGGCCGACGTCGGCAACCCGGCCTACCTGGCCATGCTGCGGGAGATCCAGCCGGTGCTCAAGGCGGCCGGCTACCGGCTCGTGCTGCACTCCACCGACGCCGTCGTGGCCGACGAGATCGAGGTGCTGCACAGCCTCGGCGAGAGATACGTGGACGGGCTCATCATGGTGCCGCTGCGGGTCACGGAGGCGCACCTGGCGATGCTCGCCTCCGCCCGAGCCCCTGTGGTGATCATCGGTTCGGTGCCCGAGGGCACGCCCGTCGACAACGTGCGCGCCGACTCGCGCACCGGTGTCCGGCTCGCCCTCGACCATCTGCACGCGCTCGGCCGCCGCCGCATCGGACTGGTCAACGGCCCGCTCGACACCGTGCCGGGCGCGGCCCGCGGCGCCGCCTACCGGGAGGCGCTCGGCGCGCTCGGCCTGCCGTACGACGAGGAGCTGGTGGAGATCGGAGACTTCTACCGCGCGGAGGGGGGCCGCGCGGTGGCGACGCTGCTCGACCGGGTGCCCGACCTCGACGCGCTGATGTGCGCCAACGACCTGATCGCGCTGGGCGCGCTCGACGTGCTGCGCGCCGCCGGCCGGCGGGTGCCGCGGGACGTGGCGGTGGTCGGCATGGACGACACCGACCTCGCCGCCGCGTCCTGGCCGTCGCTCAGCAGCGTCTCCCTGGGCTCCGCCGAACGTGGCCGAGCCGCGGCCGAGCTGCTCCTCGACCGGTTGCGGCACGGCGAGCGCGAGCCCCGCCTGGTCACGGTGCCGCCCCACCTCGTGGTGCGCGCCTCCACCGGCCGGGCGGGCGCGGAGGAGCCGCGGGGGGACGCCCCGTGACGGCGACCGTGACGCGGCCCGCGCCGCCCAGGCGGCAGGCCGGGCACGGCGGTGGCTCGCGGCGCGACCGCGAGATGTGGGTGCTCATGCTGCCCGCCCTCGTGCCGGTCCTGCTGTTCAGCGTCGGCCCCCTCCTGTACGGCATCGGCCTGGCGTTCACCGACGCGGAGGCCGGCCGCAACCACGTCACGAGCTTCGTCGGCCTGGCCAACTTCGGCGACCTGCTGGCCGACGACGAGTTCTGGTCGTCGATCAGGATCGGCCTGGTCTGGGCCGTGTCCGTGACCGTGCTGCAGTTTCTCGCCTCGCTGGGCCTGGCGCTGCTGCTCAACCAGAGGCTGTGGTTCCGGGGCCTGGCCCGGGTGCTGGCCGTGGTGCCGTGGGCGATGCCGCCCGTGGTCATCGGCCTGATGTGGCGCCTGGTCTACCACCCCGACGCGGGCATCCTGAACAGCACGCTCGGCACCGACGTCAACTGGCTCGCCGACTTCACCTGGGCCCTGCCCGCCGTCATCGTCATGGGCGTCTGGAGCGGCATGCCGCAGACCACGGTCGTGCTGCTGGCCGGCCTGCAGGGCGTGCCCAGGGAGCTGTACGAGGCGGTCGAGGTCGACGGCGCGGGCACCTGGCGCAGGTTCTGGAACATCACCCTGCCCCAGCTGCGCCCCATCATCGTCACCATCACCTCGCTCGACTTCGTGTGGAACGTCAACCAGTTCAGCCTCGTCTACGTGCTCACCCAGGGCGGGCCCGGCGGCCGGACCCGGCTGCCCATGCTCTTCGCCTACGAGGAGGCGTTCCGCTACGGCTTCTTCGGCTACGCGGCGACCCTCGGGCTGACCATCGTGATCGTCGTGCTCGCCCTGCTCGGGTTCTATCTGTGGCGGCAGCTGCGGGAGGTTTCGTGAGAAGGGTCCCGCAGTACGCCGCGCTGCTGGCGTACCTCGTCTTCCTGGCGTTTCCGCTGGTCTGGCTGCTGTCCACGGCGTTGAAGACGCCGCAGGAGATGGCCGCCCTCGACCCCGCCTGGATCCCGCGCGACCCCACGCTGGCCAACTTCGGCGACGCGTTCGGCGAGCAGGACCTCGTGGGCGCGGGCGCCCGCAGCCTGGTCGTGGCCCTGGCGAGCTCGCTGCTGACGGTCGCCGTGGCGTTGCCGGCGGCCTACGCGCTGGCCCGCTACCGAGGGCTGCTCAAGCAGGTCACGCTCGGCTGGGTGCTGGTCAGCCAGGTCTTCCCGTTCATCCTGATCATCATCCCGCTGTTCATGGTGCTGCGGCGGCTCGACCTGGTGAACACGCTGACCGGGCTCGTGGTGGTGCACGTGACGTTCACGCTGCCGTTCGCGCTGTGGATGCTGCAGGGCTACGTGCGGTCGGTGCCGCGCGAGCTGGAGGAGGCCGCGGCCGTCGACGGCGCGGGCCGGATCCGCTCGATCGTCAGCGTCGTCGCGCCGCTCCTCGCGCCCGGAGTGGTGGCCACACTGCTGTTCTCGTTCATCTCGTCCTGGAACGAGTTCCTCTTCGCACTCGTGGTCCTCAAGGACCCCGAGGTGATGACACTTCCGCTCACGCTGGTGAGGTTCACCGGCCCCGAGGGGGTGTCCAGGCTCGGCCCGCTCGCCGCGGCGTCGCTCATGGCGACGATCCCGAGCCTGATCTTCTTCGCGATCATCCAGCGACGGCTGAGGTCCGGTCTGATGGCCGGCGCTGTCAAGGGCTAGGAGGCTCTCATGCGTTTGAAGTCCGCGTTGGCGGCTGCCGCGATCGTGGCGCTGACCGCCGCGTGCGGTGGGGGAGGTGCGGAGCAGGAGCCCTCCTCGGGCGAGCCGGTCAAGCTCGACTTCCTCAGCCTCGCCTGGCAGAAGGAGTCGGTGGAGGCCAACAAGCAACTCGTCGAGGAGTGGAACAAGGCCAACCCCGGCGTCCAGGTCACCTACGTCCAGGGCAGCTGGGACACCGTCAACGACCAGCTCGTCACGTCGTTCGAGGGCGGCGACGCGCCGGACGTCATCCACGACGACTCGCCCGCCCTGTCGGGGTTCGCCGCCAAGGGCTACCTGCTGGACCTGAAGGACAAGGTGCCCGCCGAGCTGAGGAGCGACATCCCGCAGCCCGCCTGGGACACCGTCACCTTCGGCGACGGCAAGGGCGGCGAGGGGGTGTTCGGCGTGCCGTTCCTGCAGGAGTCGCACGTCATCATCGCCAACAAGAAGCTGCTCGACGCGGCCAAGGTGCGCATCCCCACCTCCGGCGAGCCGTGGACGTGGGACGAGTTCGCCGACATCAGCAAGAAGCTCACCAAGGGCGACACGTACGGCGTGGCCTGGCCGATGAAGTCGCCGGTCAACAAGACGCTCAACCTGGCGCTCAACTTCGGCGGCACGTTCTTCCAGACCACCGGCGGCAAGACCACGGTCAAGGTCGGCGCGGAGGAGAAGGAGGTCCTCCAGCGCATCCACGACCAGCTCTACAAGGACAAGTCGGCCGACACGGCGGCGCTCGGCATGGGCACCGCCGACCCGCTGCCCGGCTTCTTCGCCGACAAGTACGCGATGCTGCCGGTCGGCGTCTTCCTGCGCCAGCAGGTCGCCGAGCAGGCGCCCGACGGCTTCGAGTGGGTGACGCTCCCGCCGCTCAAGGGCGTCAGCGCCGAGCAGGGCGCGGTCTCGCAGACCCTGTCGGTCGCCGCTGACAGCAAGCACCCGGACGAGGCCGTCACGTTCATCTCGTTCTTCCTGAACGGCCCCAACCAGGCCAAGCTCGCCAGGGGTGACTGGCTGCTGCCCACCTCGGTCAAGGCCGCCTCCGACCCGGTCCTCACCACCGAGGAGAACGGCTGGGACGTGGCCACCGCCTCGGGCAAGAACCTCGTGGTGGCGCCGTTCCTCAAGGTGAACGGGTTCGACGAGTGGAAGAGCAAGGTGGCGACGCCGGTGCTGCAGGAGTTCTACGCCAACAAGATCACCATCGACGAGGCGGCCAAGAGGCTCGTCGACGACGGCAACAAGGTGCTGGAGCGGTACCAGCGGTGACCTTTCGCGACAGAGCCCGGGGGTGTCTGCTCGGCCTGGCGGCCGGAGACGCCCTCGGGGCGCCGGCGGAGAACCTCTCTCCGGCCGAGATCCGCCGGCGGTGGGGACGGCTCACCGAGATCGAGGGCGGGGGCACCGACGACACCGAGTACGCCGTCTTCGCCGCCTCCCTGCTGGTGCGGCACGGGCACGCGCTGACCTCGGCCGACGTGGCCGCCGCCTACCGGGCGGAGATCGTGCCGCTGGTGACGGGGCCGATGCGCGGGGCCGGCTTCTCCGAGCTCGGCACGGTCGAGGCGCTGCGCCGGGGGCTGGAGCCGCCGCTGACCGGGCGGGCGCACCTGCACGGCTGGTCGGACGGCCTGGCCATGCGCGCCGCTCCGTACGGCGTGTTCTGCCCCGGCGACCCGGCCGAGGCGGCGCGGCTGGTCGAGCAGGACGGTCTGGTGAGCCAGTCGGGCGAGGGCGTGCTCGGCGGTCGCGCGGTCGCGGGGGCCGTGGCCGCCGCCATGTCCGGGGCCTCACCACGGGAGACGGTACGCGCCGCGCTGTCGGTGCTGCCGGCCGACTCCTGGACCGCCCGGAACATCACCCGGGTGTGCGAAGTGCTCGACCGGCCGCCCACCGCCGGCTCCGGTGACGCGCCGGCCCGCGCGCCGGGGGCGCAGGACGCGCTGGTCGAGGCGTTGCACGCGGCCGTCGTGGTCAGGCACTACCCCTGGACGGACCTGGCTCCCGAGGCGGTGGCGCTCGCGCTGGCCGCCTACCTGGTGGGTGAGGGCGACGTGGAAGCGTCGGTGACGTTCGGCGTCGGGCTGGGGCGGGACGCCGACACCATCGGCGCCATCGCGGGCGCCGTCGCCGGAGCGGGCCAGGGCGAGCGCGGCGTGCCCGAGCGGTGGGCCCGTCGGATCGGCCCCGCGACCGGAAAGTGCCTGCCCGTGGTGGCGGGCAGGCACGTGCTCGACGTCGCCGACGAACTGGCCGCCCACCTGCCGACCGACCCGGTGGATCCGGTGGATCCGGTGGATCCGGTGGACTTGGGCGGACTCGGGGCCTGGGCGGACGGAACGGCCGATGGGCCGGGGGGAGGGCGGTAGAGCGCATGTCGGGGGACAGGATCAGGGGCGCCTTTCTCGGGCTGGCCGTGGGCGACGCGGCCGGCTGGCCCGCCGCCAGGCACCGGGCGGCCCTGCACGCGCCGTGGAGCAGGCGGCTGCACCGCGAGCTCGACGCGTTCGCCGAGGAGCACCGGGTCACCACGCTGCCGGTGCCGTTCGCGCTCAACCAGCCGGTCGCACCGCTGGCCGTCGGCCCGTCCGACGACGCCGAATGGCTCGCCTGGACGCTGCTCACCGTCGACGAGCCGCGCGCCGCGGCGTTCCGCGCGCTCGGCCCGGACATCCGGGCCCGCATCTCGGTCGCGACCGCGATCGGCAACCTGGCCCGGGGCGTCGAGCCACCCGCCAGCGGCCACGACAACCCGCACCACTTCGACGACGCCGCGGCCGTCAGGGCGGTCGCCTTCGGCGCGCTCGGCCGCGACCCCGCCGAGGACGCCCAGGTCACCAACGCCGGTGACGGGCTGCTCGGGGCGCGAGCCATGGCGCTGGCCGTGGCCGAGGCGGTCGCGTCGGGATCGGCGGCCGAGGCCGTCCGGGCGGCGCTGACCGTACTGCCCGGCGACACCGCCATCGGCCACAACGCGCGGCTCGCGCTGGAGGTGGCCCGCGCGGCGGGCGATCCGTTCGCCGCCGTGCCCGCGCTCGACGCGGCCCTGCTCGACCACGTCTACAGCTACGGGGTGGGCGCGGCGCAGACGGTGCCCGTCGCGCTGGCGCTGGCCGAGGTGTCGGGCGGCGCGCTCGACCGGGCGGTGCCGGCCGCCGCGTGCCTGGCCGCGCTGGCCGACTCGGCCCCCGCTCTCACCGGAGCGCTGGCCGGCGCGTGTGGCGGGCTCGCCGCGATCCCGGAGGGGTGGATCGCGTCGGCCCGTACGCTGGCCGGCTGCTGCGTGCCGGCGCTGGCGGGGAAGGATCTGATGGAACTCACGGAGGAATTCGCATGACGCCGCTTGAAGACCAGCCTGCCGACCTGCTCGCGAGCAAGGCCACAGGTTGCGTGGCGGGGGCGGCGGTCGGTGACGCGCTGGGCGGCGCGACCGAGGGCTGGACTCCCGAACAGATCGTGAAGAGGTACGGCGGCCAGGTGCAGGGCATCGTGCCCCCGTACAACGAGGACTGGCGCAACGCCCGGCCCATCGCGCCCTATCACAAGGGCGACGGCCACATCACCGACGACACCCTGATGACGCACGCGCTGATCCGCGTCTACGAGAAGGTCCAGGGACACCTCGGGGCCTACGCGATGGCCGACCATCTGGTGCCGGAGCTGATGGGGGAGCGGCGGTGGATCCCCGAGCTGGAGACCGAGGCGCTGCCGCTGCACCGGATCTTCCTGGCCGAGAAGTGGATCGTGGCCCGGCTGCACTACGGCCACGTGGACCCCCGCGAGGCCGGCGTCGGGAATATCGTGAACTGCGGCGCGGCGATGTACATGGCGCCCGTCGGCGTCGTGAACGCCGCCGACCCCGACGCCGCCTACGCCGAGGCGGTCGACCTGGCCGGCGCCCACCAGTCGAGCTACGGAAGAGAGGCGGCCGGGGTGATGGCCGCCGCCGTCGCCGAGGCCATGCGGCCGGGCGCGAGCGTCGACTCGGTGGTCGCGACCTGCCTGCGGCTGGCCAAGGACGGCACCCGGGCCGCCATCGACGCCGTCTGCGAGACCGCGCGCGGCCTCGGCCACTGGGACGGCTCGTTCGCGGCGCTCCGGGCGGCCGTCCGGCCCTACGACACGGTCGCCGACACCTACCGCGACCAGGGCCTCGGTGCTCGCCGGCCGAGCCGCGTGCACAGCATCGAGGAGCTGCCGCTGGCGCTCGCCTTCCTCGTCGTGGCCAAGGGCGACTTCCGGGAGACGGTGCTCGGCGGCGTCAACTACGGCCGTGACGCCGACTCGATCGCCTCCATGGGCGGCGCCATCGCGGGCGCGCTCGGCGGGCTCGCCGCCGTTCCCGCCGAGTGGCTCGAAGGGGTCGCCGAGGCCAGCCGCATCGACCTGCTGGCGCCCGGCCGCGCCATCGCCCAGGTGGCCCGCCGCGTCCACGCCGACGACCGCGCCCGCCGCCACGTCCACGAGTCCGCCTTCGCCACCCTCCTCACGGACGGCCCCCGATGAGGCTCGCTTCGGGCGCGATGCCCGCTCCGCGTTCGGCGGTGGTCGTGTCGCGGTCCGTGGTGCCCGGCTCGGGTTCGGCGGTGGTTGTGTCGCGGTCCGTGGTGCCCGGTCCGGGTACGGCGGTGGTCGTGTCGCGATCCGTGGTGCTTTGTCCCGGTACGACGGGGCGCGCGTGATCCGGCTCACCTGGGTGCAGCCCGAGGACCTGGTCGGGCACGAGCTGCGGCAGGCCGCCGAGGACGGCAGGGACGTGCGCGACGTCGCCGCCCGATGGCACGCGGCCGGCGGGCACGACGCCCCGCCGCGCGCCGGCGCCTCCGAGCCCGGCGCGGCGAGGCTGCGGCCGCTGGCCGAGCGGCTGCTCGACGAGCTGGCCGCGATCCCGTCGCCGCTCGACGAGCCGACCGACCTGGCGGCCATCATCGCCGCCACCCCGGCCTGGCCCGCGGCCCGCGACCGGGTGCCGGGCGGGCGGCGGCCCGACCTGGACCGGGTTCCGGGCGGGCGGCGGGTCGACCCCGCGCGGGTGCTGGGGGCCTGGCAGGGCAGGGTCGCCGGGTGCGTTCTGGGCAAGCCGGTGGAGAAGATCCCGCGCGAGGGGATCAGGGCGATCGCCGAGGCGACCGGCAACTGGCCCATCCGGGGCTGGTTCACCGCCAGGGGCCTGCCGCCGGAGATCGCCGAACGGTGGCCGTGGAACCGGCGCAGCGCCGTCAACTCGCTGGCCGAGAACATCGACGGCGTCCCCGAGGACGACGACCTCAACTACCCGCTGCTCGCCCTGACGGTCCTGGAGCGCCACGGCCGCGCCTTCACCACCGACGACGTGGCCAGGCTGTGGCTCGACGAGCTGCCCGCGGGCCGTACGTTCACCGCGGAGCGCGTCGCGTACCGCAATCTGCTGGCCGGTGTGGAGCCCCCGGAGACGGCCACGCTCCGCAACCCGTTCCGCGAGTGGATCGGCGCGATGATCAGGACCGACGTGTACGGCTGGGTCAACCCGGGCGACCCCGCCACCGCGGCCGAGTACGCGTGGCGCGACGCCCGGCTCACGCACACGGCGAACGGCGTGTACGGCGCGATGTTCGCCGCCGCCATGTGCGCGCAGTCGCTCGTCGCGACCTCGGCCGAGGAGGTGGTGAACGCCGGGCTGTCGGTCGTCCCGCCGGGCTCGCGGCTGCACCGGGCCGTACGGCAGGCGGTCGAGGACGCCGCGCGGGAGAGCGACTTCGAGACAGTGGTCGACCGGCTGCACGAGCGGCACGGCGGCCTGCACTGGGTGCACACGGTCAACAACGCCGCGCTCGTCGCCGCCGCCCTGGTCCACGGCGAGGGTGACGTGACCGCGACCATCGCCGGGGCGGTCGCCGGCGGGTGGGACACCGACTCGGCCGGCGCGACGGCGGGCTCGCTCGCCGGGGCGCTGAACGGCGGGGTGCCCCGGCGGTGGCGCACCCGTGACAGCCTGGCGACCAGCCTGACCGGTTTCGACGGCATCGGCCTGGCGGAGCTGGCCCGCCGCACGCAGGAGATGATGGGCGCATGATCTCGGTCTTCGGCAGTGCCAACATGGACCTGGTCGCGTACGCGTCGCGGGCTCCCCGGCGGGGTGAGACGGTCACCGGCCGGATGTTCCGCACCGTGCCCGGCGGCAAGGGCGCCAACCAGGCGATCGCCGCGGCCCGGGCGGGCGCGGAGGTGGCGTTCCTCGGCGCGGTGGGCGACGACGGCTTCGCCACCGAGCTGCGCGAGACGCTGGCCGTGGCCGGGGTGAACGTCGAGCGGCTACGGCGGGTGCCGGGGCCGAGCGGCATCGCGCACATCGTGGTCGACGACGAGGGCGGCAACTCGATCGTCGTGGTGCCCGGCGCGAACGGCGCCGTCACCGGCCCCGGCAAGGAGGACGAGGCAGTGATCGCGGCCTCGCGGGCGCTGCTGCTCCAGCTCGAACTCCCCATGCCGGCGGTGGTCGCCGCGGCGCGGGCGGCCAGGGACGCGGGCGTGCCCGCCATCCTCACACCCGCCCCGTCGCGGCCGCTGCCGGCCGAGCTGCTGGACGCGGTCGCGCTGATCGTGCCCAACGAGCACGAGGCCGCCGATCTCACCGGCGCGTCCTCTCCCGACGCGGCCCTGGACGCGCTGCTCGACCGGGTTCCCGAAGCGGTGATCACGCTCGGCGCCGAGGGCGCCCTGTACGGCTCGCGCTCGGGCGACCGGCTGCGGGTGCCCGCCGTGCGGGTGAAGGCGGTCGACACCACGGCGGCCGGTGACACGTTCGCCGGCGCGCTCGCGGTGGCCCGCGTGGAGGGCCGTCCGATGGCCGAGGCGCTGCGGTTCGCCTCGGCGGCGGCGGCGCTGTCCGTCCAGCGGGAGGGGGCCAGCACCTCGATGCCGTCGCGCGCCGACATCGAGGCGGCGTTCGCCCGCTGACGTGAGTCAGAGGCCGGCGGCGGTCCT